>NZ_NKEX01000004.1:0-1038043 GCF_002223325.1 Burkholderia sp. AU15512 | reverse complement strand
ACTAGATCCCCTTGAAGGGTCGTTCGAGACCAGGACGTTGATAGGTCAGGTGTGTAAGCGCAGTAATGCGTTCAGCTAACTGATACTAATTGCCCGTAAGGCTTGATCCTATAACAAGTCTGTTTCGGCTCCATTCGTGTGAGCCAGGACTGGTTGGATTCTCGTGTGTGATACACACAACTCAAAATTACTGCTTCTTCCAAGATTGGTTGTGCTGCGAAGCCAGCGCAACAACCCTCTTTGCCTGATGACCATAGCGAGTCGGTCCCACCCCTTCCCATCCCGAACAGGACCGTGAAACGACTCTACGCCGATGATAGTGCGGATTCCCGTGTGAAAGTAGGTAATCGTCAGGCTCCCTAAGCCAAGAACCCCCGCCCGAAAGGCGGGGGTTTTTGCATTCGCGCGGCAGAAATGCCTGGGCGCGCGGAGTGGACGGCATGGCTGCATGTCGTGCTGCATGCATTGATGCTCGCTGAGGCTGGCCCAATTTCCGTCCCAGTCTTAGCTGGAAAATTCCGGCTCTTCGGGGCGGGCCGAATCGGCCCGATCGGTGCACTGGCGGGCGAATTCCGCCGGTGTCATCCACTGCAGCGCAGAGTGAGGGCGCGCCTCGTTATAGTATTCGCGCCAGACTTCGATTTTGCGTCTGGCGTCCTCCAGCGACAAGCACCAATGTGCATTGAGGCATTCCTCCCGGAAACGTCCGTTGAAGGATTCGTTCTTCGCGTTGTCGGTTGGCTTGCCAGGACGCGAGAAGTCAATCTCCACGCCGTTCTCGTACGCCCATTTGTCGAGCGCCTTCGAAATGAACTCGCTGCCATTGTCTGCCTTGATATAGCGTGGAAGCGGGCGATGCTGCGCAAGCCGGGTCAGCGCGGCGACAACGTGTTCGCCACGCAATGAGCCGTCGACTTCAATCGCCAAGCATTCCCGCGTGTAGTTGTCCACGATCGTGAGCGTACGCAAGCGCCGACCATCAAACAGCGCATCAGCGACGAAGTCCATACTCCAGATTTCGTTGATTGCGCTCACTGACTGCTTTGGCTGTCGGCGCCGAGCCGACTTGTTCCGTCGAGGTCGTTTGTGGCGCAATGAAAGCCCCAGTTCCCGATACACGCGCTCGACGCGTTTATGGTTGTCTTGCCAGCCTTCCCGGCGAAGCATCACGTACACGCGGGGCGCACCATAATGCACCCGCACTTCGGGGATCTCCTTGATGCGCATCTCCAGCGCGCTTTGATCCCGCGCGACCGACTCGTAACGGTAAACCGTGCGGGACAGTTGCAACAACGCGCAGGTCTGCCGCTGGCTTGCGCCGAAACGCTGCATCAAGTCCGTGAGCAGATCACGGCGCCGGGAAGGCTTCAGAGCTTTTTTGACAGCACGTCCTGCAGCATGGCCTTGTCCAGGCTCAGGTCCGCCACGAGCCGCTTGAGCTTCGCATTCTCTTCCTCAAGCTGCTTCAACCGGCGCAGCTCCGAAGGCGATAGCCCGCCGTACTTTGTCCGCCAGTTGTAAAACGTCGCGTCGCTGATTCCCATCTTGCGGCAGACCTCTGCGACCGGCGTGCCCAGCTCGGCTTGCTTTAACGCGTATGCGATCTGCTCTTCGGTGAACTTGCTCTTCTTCACGGCATGACCTCCTGGTCTTGATGACAACGTCATGCCGGAATTTTCCACTTCCAAATGGGACAGTTTTGTGGGCTAGGGTCAATGCAGGTTCAGTTTAGTAGATGGATGTTCGTTAAGGGAGCTAGCCGAAGGGTATAGCAGCGCACGAAGATAACTACTTAACCGCGGGTTCCGCCGCTGACATAAAGCGCTTCGTAGCCGAGATATCAGTTGAGAGATCGAGGGTTAGCAGGGCAAGAAAACCAAAGAAAATTGTGGGGATCAGTAAAAATCCCGCAGTCGGCCACGATAAATTTTGATGCGAAAAAAGATACCAAGGACCGAAGGCTGCGTAAACAGAGATTGCATATGTCGCGAAAAACATCAATTGCTTTGTTTTTCTTTTTCGTTCCGTATTGTAAGAATCCCTGAATATAAATCTATTTGAATTTTCGTTAAAATCAATCAGATGCCGAACTGTCTTCATCATGGATAAAACGGTCAATGGCGAGCGAGAATTAAGTATGAATAGTATTTCTCGATATTCATAAAGGGATCCAAAAATGGCTCGAAATTGCTGCTCTACAACGAGACGGCTTCGCTTGGAGATGTCCGTGGATAGAAATGATGCTAGTTGATCTAGCTTTGATTGTTCTAATCGCTTTGATTTAATTCTTTCCTTCCACCGTACCTGAAGGTGTGGGATCAGCCAAGCAGCTACTGTGGTCGCCAATCCCGGGAGAATTAAATCTGTAAAATGTTGAGCTGATGTGGTCATATTGTTGCTATAGTTGAAATTGATGCACCAATTTTTCAGCGCGGTTGATAATCGGATGTGGCGTGGTAAATCCAGTATGTCGGAGAAATTTCAGTCTATTATTTCTATAAAAATTTGGCTGACATGTCAACCGGCAATTTCCAGTGAATTTTGAGAAATTGTGCAAAGTGTTTTTTGAAGATAAAGCGATATCCGATGCTGACTTAGATTGCTAAGTCAATCAAATTCGATACAGGTGATGAAAGGTGCGCCAGCACTGGCATCATCCAGATTTTGCCCTGAACTGGCCGGAATTTAATCGACGCTAACGTGTCAACGCGGACAGAAAACTGACCTAGTTTCAGGCGCTTCACCGAAGGAAATCTGACCCACCCGGCTGCTTTCGCGCTTGTTCGTGTTCCCGTGTGTCTTGCCTTTCCTCCTGGCTCCAACTTGCGCCATACTGAGCGGCGCGTGGTCGAACATAGGTTCCAGGAAGGCTGGCTCAAATATGAGAGGCTTGGCGGCGACGCTTAGGGCACCCGCTGGGTGCCTTCGTGGCAGGGGGCTGCCTCAAGCATTCTCACGAGCTTTGAGAATCCTCAAAGCCCGTGAGAAATTCCGAGGCTCAACGGAAGCCAGCCGGATCCGACACCTACGCAGGCGGTCGTGGTGAGGCGCCTGAGCGAGCACGTAGCGCTTCGTAGAGTTGGGCCGGCCCCAGCAAGATGTCCTTCAGCCCGTCCCGGACCTGCTCCGAATCGAGCGCCTGCTTGCTCATTGTGGTGTGCGCATCGAATGCGTCGATGATGGCGTGCATCAGTGCTGCCGTCAGGTCGGGGGAGTTGGCGAATTGCTCCTTGCTGTTGCTGGCGGCTTGCTGCACCAGCAGCGCGTTTTCCAGCAGTTTGCCCTTGAGCACGCCGTTCACGTACACGAGCTGGTCGTCGTCGGTCAGCTCGCCCTCAAACAGGCCGTTGACCTTCTGGATGATTTCGTCGAGGAACGCCTTTTCCTTGTCCTGGACTGCGCCGCTGCCAACCGCATCCATCGACGTCAGCTTCGGCGTCTCGCCGTGGCCGAGAATCAGCGGTTGGCGGCCGGTGTTTCTCAGGCTGTGGTGCGTCAGCGTGACCTTGGACAGGTCGACGGTGTCCCGTTCGCGGCCGAATTCCAGCAGCGGGATGAGCAGCTTGTAAAACAGGAAGCGCTTTTCGATGTCGGTATTGCCGTAGTCAAAAATCTGCGACAGGAACGCATAGAGACGCATGAACGCCCCCATGTCGTTCTTGAAAAGCACCAGTGCGTCGAGTGTGTCCTTGGCAGCCTGGACCGCCTTCTCGTCGTGCTGCAATTCGGCGGCGGCCCGGTCCTGCTGTGCCGCCTTGTAGCGCCTGAGCAGCCGGTCAGCTACCGGCGCGATAGCGGCTTGCAATTGCGCCTGGGTGCCCTTCGGGTCCAGCTCGACCCTGGTTACGCGGTCGACCTCGAAGTCGTCGTAATAGCCTGCAGCATCGAGCTTGGCACGCAGGTCGTACACGTGGTGCGGGTCGGTAGTAGCCTCCAGTTCTGCCGTTTCGTAATACGTCTTGAACGCCTTCAGAATTTCGCCAGCCTCGTTAACGAAATCGAGAATATAGGTGGTGTCCTTGCCCGGATGGGCGCGGTTGAGGCGTGACAACGTCTGCACCGCTTGTATGCCACCGAGCATCTTGTCGACGTACATCCCGCACAGCAGCGGCTGGTCGAAGCCGGTCTGGAACTTGTTGGCGACCAGTAGCAGGTGATAGTCGGGCTCGGCAAACGTGTCGCGGATGTCGCGCCCCTTGAGGCCGGGATTTAGTTCCCGGCTGGTCTCGGTGACCGGTGACGGATAGCTGTCGGGGTCGTCAATTTCGCCGGAGAACGCGACGAGCACGCCCAGCGGATAGTTGCGCTGCTCGATGTATGCGCGAATCGCCTTCTGCCAGCGCACGGCCTCCTTACGGCTCGCGACGACCACCATTGCCTTTGCCTTGCCGTCGAGCAGCGGCTGCACATTCTCGCGGTAGTGTTCGACGACGATTTGCACCTTCTGCGCGATGTTGTACGGATGCAGCCGCACCCACTGCATGATGCCTTTCATCGCTGCACTGCGTTCGACCGCCTTCTCGTCGTATTCCTGGCCGTCGTGCGCCAGCTTGAACGCGAGCTTGTAGGTCGTGTAGTTCTTTAGCACATCGAGAATGAAGCCTTCCTCGATGGCCTGGCGCATCGAGTACACGTGGAACGGCTGCGGCAGTCCATCCGGACCCGGACGGCCGAACAGCTCCAGCGTTTTCTGCTTGGGCGTCGCTGTGAAGGCCACATAGCTCAGCCCCTTCGCGCCGGTGCGCGCCTCCATCTGGGCCGCCAGCAGCGCCTCGGTGTCGATTTCGCCGCCGTCCTGTAGGTCCGCCCACTCCTCGGCCGACAGCAACTGCTTGAGCTTGGTCGCTGCCTCGCCGGTCTGCGAACTGTGCGCTTCGTCGGCGATGACCGCGAAGCGCTTGCCTTCAGTCGCCGCCAGCTCGTGGACTGCTTGCAACGCGAACGGGAACGTCTGGATGGTACAGACGATGATTTTCTTGCCGTCCTTGAGCGCTTGACCCAGTTGGCCGCTCTTGCTGCCGTGCTCGTTCGTGATAGTGGCGACGACGCCAGTGGTGCGCTCGAAGTCGAAGATGGCTTCCTGTAACTGCGCGTCAAGCACCGTGCGGTCGGACACGACCAACACGCTGTCGAACAGTTTGCGGTGCTCGGCATCATGCAGGTCGGCAAGGAAGTGCGCGGACCAAGCAATCGAATTGGTCTTGCCGGAGCCTGCCGAATGCTGAATCAGGTACCGCTGACCTGGCCCCTGAGTCAGGACGTCCGCCACCAGCTTGCGGGTTGCGTCGAGCTGGTGGTAGCGAGGGAAGATGACGGATGTCAGCTGCTTCTTGTCGTCCCGTTTACCAATCAGGTAGCGATGCAGGATGTCGAGCCAGCTATCGCGTGCCCAGACATCTTCCCACAGATAGGCGGTGGCGAAACCGTTAGAGTCTGGTGCGTTGCCTGCCGCGCCGTTGTTGCCACGGTTGAACGGCAGGAACTGGGTTGCCGGGCCGGCGAGCCGGGTGGTCATCATGACCTCGGTCTGGCTAACCGCGAAGTGCACGAGCGCGCTGCCGGGAAAATTGAGCAGCGGTTCGAGTTGCCCGCCCTTAGGCAGAGGGTGGCGGTCGAAGCGGTACTGGTCGACGGCGTCCTGCACGCCCTGCGTGAAGTCCGACTTCAGCTCGGCGGTCGCGACCGGGACGCCGTTCACGAACAGGACCAGGTCAATCGCGTCGGTGGGGTGGTTCGGCGAATGCCGCACCTGGCGCACGACACGTAGCCGGTTGGCGGTGTAGTGCTGCTGGATGACCGGGTTGATGGCCAGCGCCGGCTTGAACTGCACCAGGGAGAGGGGCTCCTTAAGGCCCAGCATCTCCACGCCACGGCGCAAGACATCCAGGGTGCCGCGCTCGTTCAGGCTCTTGCGCACCCGTTCGGCCAGACGCTCGCTGAGTGCCGGGCCATGCGTTTTGGTCAGGCGCTGCCAGGTGTCGGGCTGCGTCGCTTCAATCCATGTGAGAAGGTCGGGCAGGAAAAGCGCGTTGACGCGGTCGTAGTAAGCCGCATCGCCTTCGGCATAGAGCCAGCCATCGGCTGCCAGGGACTGGCATATTTCGGCTTCGAAGTGATGCTCCTGGTGGAGGTTGCTCATGGATGACCCCAGATGCGTTCGATGTTGTTCTTGGTTGAGGAGGGCGGCGTTTGCGGTTTAACCCTCGGTGTAGCTGCGCTCCAGCAGCGGCTTGGCGCGTTCTAGGTCAGCCTGGTTCCTCAGTGTCAATTCGACGTCGCCGGTGCCCCAATGACCAATCCCACTGACGTTTCGACTGAATCCTTCTTCAAGCTCAACCAATGCCGGGTCGAGCTTAAGCGTGACAAGCAGGCGATTTGGATAGGCAATGACGCAGGCAAAGTTCTTCAGGCGTCGGAAGGCGGAGTAGAGCTTTAGTCGTTTCTCCTGCACATCCTCCCCCAAAGTCGCTAGATAGCTGGTTGTTTGCGTGTACAGCTCGCGAATCTCGGTGGACGCAAGGGCAAGCTGTTCGTCCAGCGTCTTGTCCTTACCTGTTGCCTTTGGTTTATCGGGTACGGCAGGCACGTCGACCGGCGCGGGCTTGGCCGTGGTGGCATCTGGAGCGCTCTGGGCGTTCACCAGTTCGAGCAGCAGCAGATCGTCACCAAACAGCTTGTAGCGAATCAGCTCGATATTGCGCTGAATCTGCTGGACGGCGTGCTGGTCATAGCGCGTGAAATCGGCTGCGATACATAGCAGACGCGTGCCGATCCACTCGATGCGCTCTGCCTCGTCGTTGCCAAGTTTTTCCATCACCAACCAGCGGAATTCCGCCTGGTGGTCCAGCAGCCAGTCTAGGTAGAACAGCCCTTGGTTGATGACATTTTCGTTGCTGTGACGCTTGTACTCGATGATGACAGGGCAACCATTCTCGTCCAGGCCCAGCGAATCAATGCGGCCTTTGTGGGTCTTGCCTGTTACGTATTCGCTGGCGAGGAAGCGCACGCCGAGAAACGTCGGCATGTTCGTTTCGATGAGGCTCTGCAGATGCTTCTCGAGTTTGGTGGCCTGGCCCGGAAGCTCACTCGCGGCACCGTTTAACAGGCGGAACAACTGAATATCGCTCATGCGGCCAACTCCTGCTGTACCGCGTTACGCACGTCGATTTTGCCGGTGACGGCGGCGGAAATCAGGGCGCTGCGGCGCTCTTTAAGCAGGTCGATGGCACGTCCGGCTTCCGATTTAAGCTGGTCGAGCTTGGAAGTTTCTTCGTCGAGAAACGCCAGCAAGTCTTCTTGCTCGCACATTGGCGGAACAGCCAGCGTTACCGCATTCAATGTACCGATGTTAATGACGTCCATGGTTCCGCCTCGACTAACCATCGAGAACTGCTCGAAGACAACGGAACTGCGAAGCACGGCTTCCAGATAGCGACCAGACAAACTCGCTCCGACTCTTACGCGTATCAAGCGCGGATTGATGATTCCACGCTCAACATTTTCAGGAACGATCGCTATCTTTCCGAAGGTTCCCACGCAACTGATGAGGATGTCCCCAGCTTTAACCGAATATTGCTGAAGCTCTGCGTACTTGCTATCGTCAATGTAGTAATCGCCAATCGAAAAATCTGCGGGTATTACCTGCTCTTGACCGTAAACGCGATAGCCACTGGAGACGTACATTTCCTTCGTCAGCGCCGAGCCGAACGGTCCTGCTTTCACATCGGCCAGGAGTCGCTTCAAAGGAACCACTCTCCAATGTACTGGCACGTTTCCCAGCCATGCCACACCCGAATCCTTCATCGGCGCGTCGGAATTGAGGCCGCGGGTAACGGCATGCGAGATGGTGGCCTGACGCTTCTCAGCCAGTAGGACCAGGAGCTTTTCCTGCTCGGCAATCAGCGCATCAATCTTCCTAGTCTCGCGATCGAGGAACCCGGCAATGGTGCGTTGCTCGTCACTCGGCGGTATAGCCAATATCATGTTTGACAAGAACTCCCAGTTCACCCGCGGCATTTTTGAGCCGAACGTAGAGCCATCGACCATTGCAATGAATTCTTGGCTCAGCACCTGGTACTGTAGGAAGCGAGGAACCAATCTCTCGCTGGGCCGAAGGACGTGGAAATCTCCGACCGCCTCACCAGAACAATCTGCCAAATATGCTTTTGCGAGGTATGGACGTAGCTTGCCGAAAAGGATATCACCGGGCTCAAACGCAACACCTTCGCCGACAAACTTGGTTTCCGTTGGGACAAACTTACCCGACCAGCTCTCGATGTTTTCTAAAGCGATAGGGTTCCAACGGCGGTCTGTCTTGTCGGTTGCAAGGGATACCGATAGCTTCAACCGACCGACGTCCCAATGCGTCGGAACTTTACCGAGCCAAGACAACTGACTGTCCTTGTATTCTGGATACGTCGGCAAGCTCATTCCGCCAACTCCTCGAGCATCTTCATAATATTGGCCGAGATCGCCTTCAGTTCCTCGTCAATCGTGTGCAGGTCACGCGGCGGCTCGAACACATAGAAGTGCCTATTGAACGGAATCTCATACCCGACCTTGCTCTTCTCCTCATCTATCCAGGCGTCCGGCGCGTGCGGCAGGACCTCACGCTCGAAATAAGCACTGATATCCTCGGCGAGTGGCACGTTCTCAGTATCGCGTAGTGCACTATCCACCTGAGGCTTGCCTTTCTGTTTGCCCTTGACGCCCAGCACCACCTGGCCCTGCTCGTCACGCAGCGGACGCTCGACGGTAATCGTCGTGTAACCGAATTCCTCGTTCCTGAAAATCCGCGAAACCGGCACTGACTTCACCTTGCCATTTGACGGCACGTCCGGCACATTGCTGCCAGACGGTACGACCCATTTGCCGATCTCTACGCCCGCCGCATCAAACACGGTTGTCAGTTCAGACTCGACAAAGTCGCCGAACAGCTGCGTGACAGTTGCGATGTGCTCGTCCGACATCTCCTTGCGCTTGCTGCCGAGGCTCTTGCGCATCTTCTGCCAGAAGCTCGACGCATCGATGAGTTGGACGAATCCCTTGCGCACCTCGGGCTTCCGGTTCGACAGAATCCACACGTAGGTGGCAATGCCCGTGTTGTAGAACATGTCGGTCGGCAAACCAACGATGGCCTCGACCAGATCGTTCTCCAGCACGTAGCGGCGGATTTCGCTCTCGCCGCTGCCGGCGCCGCCCGTGAACAGCGGGGAGCCGTTCAGCACGATGCCGAAGCGGCTGCCACCATTCTGCGCCGGACGCATCTTGCTGATGAGATGCAGCAGGAACAGCATCGAGCCATCGGAGACACGCGGCAGGCCAGGGCCAAAGCGTCCGTCAAAGCCCTTCTGTTCATGCTCGGTGCGCACAGCCTTCTCGACTTTCTTCCACTCGACGCCGAACGGCGGATTGGACAGCATGTAGTCGAACTTGCGCCCACCATGACCGTCGTCCGACAGCGTGTTGCCCGCGACGATGTTCGCGACGTCTTGGCCCTTGATCAGCATGTCGGCCTTGCAAATGGCGTACGACTCGTCGTTCAGTTCCTGCCCGAACATGGTCAGACGCGCGGCTGGGTTGTGCTCCAGCAAGTGCTCGCCCGCGACCGACAGCATGCCGCCAGTGCCGGCTGTCGGGTCGTAGATGGTCCGAACCACGGCGCTGCCGGGCGTCAGCACGTCGTCGTCCTCGATGAACAGCAGGTTGACCATCAACCGGATGACCTCGCGCGGGGTGAAGTGCTCCCCGGCGGTCTCGTTCGAGATTTCAGCAAATTTGCGAATCAGTTCTTCGAAGACAAGCCCCATCTGGCCGTTATCCACCACGCCCGGGTGCAGGTCGATGTTCGCGAACTTTTCAGTCACCAAGTAGAGCAGGTTGGCCTTGGCGAGACGTTCGACCTGCGCGTAGAAGTCGAAGCGTTCGAAGATGTCGCGCGCAGCAGGCGAGAACGCCTGGATGTACGCGTACAGGTTCTGCCGGATATGGTCCTGGTCGCCCAGCAGCTTGATCAGGTTGAGCGGTGACGTGTTATAGAACGACTGGCCGGCCTTGCGGACGAGGAACGGGTCGGGATTCAGACCGGCTTTCGTTTTGGCATCAAACTCTACGAGGACCGCAGTCTTGGTAGATTCAAGGACGCAGTCGAGGCGGCGCAGAACCGTAAACGGAAGGATGACCCGACCGTACTCAGACTGCTTATAGTCGCCGCGCAGCAGGTCCGCGACCGACCAGATAAATGAGGATAGCGCCTGATGATTCGTCTTTGAGGCCATGTATGCGCGGGTTTAAGTTGTTGAGTTAAGTTATCGGGCGCCGACTGGAACGCGTGGCCGACCTCGATAACGGCTCAGAAGTGACGCGATTTTACCCCTGGCTGCTAAAGGAGGTCCCAGCCGTGGTTCCTTTGATGCCGGCTTTTTATGAACGACCAGACATGGGCTTTGCGCTGCGGAGACGTGATGTATTCGGCGCTTTCGCTGCGGACAGGGCGTAGGCTAAGCAGCCGCTCAGCGGTGAATGTTGCGCACTCGCGAGTTCCGCCAGTGCGCGTTGCACGGTCAAAGCGCGAGCCTCATCTGCGGGCTGGACTCGTCACGAGGTGTCTTCGAGGCCCTGGTGATTGCGATGCCCTCCACGTTGCCCGTGAGGGTATACAACCCAACAGCGTGCTGCCGCCCACACTCGGACGGTTGGTGCACCCAGGAGGTGTTGATACGGTATCCCTCCTTACGCAGTTCAACAATCCGCGCTCGAGGGTCGACGATGTCGAGAAACCGCATAGCCTCCAGCGTCGTTACCCCTCCGCGTACCCTCATCGCCTCAAGCAGGCGCGCGCGTTGATGCGTGGTGGTGTTATCTGGCCAGTTGTCGATGATGCGGTTGAAGGACAAGAAATTGTGCATTGGAAGTAGTAGTGGTTGATGCAAGGCGTATTATTCGCCTCCAACCTCGAAACTCTGCTACCGAAATGCCCCACAATTTGGCTGGCAAATCATCCGGCCGATATTCTGCAAAATTTGACGTCTATTTCGGCCGCCTCATTCTGGTGGGAGGTCCGACTCTATTCCGATTTCACGACGAAGCATATACACCGCGTCGACGGCCATGATTGCTGCGGTTTCATCCGGCATGCGCTTCGCGAGCGCCAGCATCGCTTCAAATATCTCGCTGATTGTTTGCGGCTCTTGTGGCTGAGGGGAAGCCTTCGGTGGGATGCTCGCGCGGTTCAGCAGCAAGTGCGCAGCGTTTTCGCTTTCAGCAACTTGGCGGCGGTGATCTTTCGCGTGCTGCTTGATGGCGTCTCGCTCTTCATCGGACAGAATTTTCCGGACAGTTCGGTCCTCGGTGTCTTCCCATACGCGAGCCGCGACCGTGGCAATGAATTTACCTGGAAAGTCGCCACACATTTTGTACAGCGCGCGAGCAAGGTGCAGCACGAAGGTGCGGCGCTCACTAATTGGTGGCCGACCTGCAGACCGACGTTCGACCGTTAATGCTGCGTTCCGGAGGTTCTTCATCGGGCTGCGGAAGCTTTTCTCTATGTCAGGGGGCAGCCAGGACGAACTTTCGGCTGCAAGCTCGGCTTCAAAAGCGGCTGCTTTCTTCATCAACCGACGAACTTCTGCGGTGGTGGGGGGGAAATCGGAAGGCTCGCCTTCGACACAGGCGATGTACGCGAGTGCAATCTGGGTGACTGCGGTTACCTTTAGCACTGCCCCCTTGCCGAAGACAGATTGCTTGAAAAAGCTCCGCACGCTTGGATAGGTCAGAAAGCTCTTGAACCAGTCAGATTCTGCGCGTGCGGCTTGGTCCAGACTCAAGAAGTAGCGAGCTTCACTATAGGTCTCGGCCAGCTTCTCGTTCGTTTCCAAAATGGTCATGTGCGGATTAGAGGCGCTTACCTTGCTAAATCATGAACTCATAGGCGAAAACTGCTGAGCAGCGAACGCCGCATGAGTCGGGCCGAAATGTTGCCTGATTATTGTTGCTGAGACTGAAAAAACGGCTACCTCAATGAGGTAGCCGTCTTTGTTGCTGTCGCGTTAGTTACCCACAGTCAATGTGCACTATCGCAGTGCATCCATCAAGAAATGTCTCACAGGATGCTACCCAAAATCCCAGGTTATGGCTCCAGCTACGTTGACCTCAAACGTCAATATTCCCCGCCCGCAACGCATTGCTCTCAATAAACGCCCGCCGCGGCTCCACATCATCCCCCATGAGGGTAGTAAAGATCCCGTCCGCAGCGATCGCGTCTTCGATCTGCACACGCAGCAGACGCCGCACGGCCGGATCCATCGTCGTTTCCCACAGCTGCTCGGGGTTCATCTCGCCGAGCCCCTTATAGCGTTGTTTGGAGACGTTGCGTTCAGCATCCGCCAGCAACCACTTCATCGCGCTCTTGAAGTCCGCCACGGCCATGCTGCGCTCACCGCGCTTGATGACCGCACCTTCCCCAATAAGCCCTTTGAACGTATTCGCGGTGGTCACGAGCTGCTGATAATCCGCCGTGTGCTGGAATTCCTGGTCGATGACCGAGACCCGCACGTTGCCGTGATGCGTCCGCTCGACATGCAGCGCCCGCTGTTCGCGAACCGGGTCATACGAAGGCACCACACGCACTTCGTTCTTCAGCGCTTCATCATGCAAAGCAGCGTGCAGCGCCTTAGCCGAAGCCTCAGTCGAAGCCTCATTGGAAAGGTCGATCACCACCCCGTCCATAACCGCTTCCAGCGCGGCCGGGTCATACAACCGGCTCAACCGCTCGATCACGCTCTGCGACAGCAGATACGACCGCGCCAGCTCGCCAAGCGCATCACCCGAAATCGCCGCCGCATTCTCACCCGGCACCAGCTCCGACCCTTGCAGCGCCAACCGCAGCATGTGCGCGTTGAGCTCCACGTCATCCTTCAGATACCGCTCGTCCTTGCCCGCCTTGATCTTGTAAAGCGGCGGCTGCGCGATATACACGTACCCGCGCTCGATCATGTCCGGCATCTGGCGATAGAGGAACGTGAGCAGCAGCGTCCGGATGTGCGCACCGTCGACGTCCGCGTCGGTCATGATGATGATGCGGTGATAGCGGAGCTTGTCGAGGTTGTAGTCTTCCTTGCCGATCCCGCAGCCCAGCGCGGTCACGAGCGTGACGATTTGTTCCGACGACAGCAGCTTGTCGTAGCGCGCCTTCTCGACGTTCAGCACCTTGCCGCGCAGCGGCAGGATCGCCTGGAACTTCCGGTCACGCCCTTGCTTGGCCGAGCCACCTGCCGAGTCGCCCTCGACGATATAGATTTCGCACTTCGCCGGGTCTTTCTCCTGGCAGTCCGCGAGCTTGCCAGGCAGGCCGACGCCGTCGAGCACGCCTTTGCGGCGCGTCATCTCGCGAGCCTTCCGCGCAGCATCACGCGCACGAGCCGCCTCAACGATCTTCCCGCAGATGATCTTCGCGTCGATCGGCGTTTCCAAAAGGAACTCTTCCAGCGCCTTCGCCACAACTTCCTCAACCGGCGCACGAACCTCGGAAGAAACCAGCTTGTCCTTCGTCTGCGAGCTGAACTTCGGCTCCGGCACCTTCACGGAAAGCACGCACGACAGCCCTTCGCGCATGTCGTCGCCGGTCGTCTCGACCTTCGCCTTCTTCGCGATTTCGTTGTCGGTGATGTACTTGTTGATGACGCGCGTCATCGCGGCGCGCAGGCCGGTCAAGTGCGTGCCGCCGTCGCGCTGCGGGATGTTGTTCGTGAAGCACAGCACGTTTTCGTTGTAGCTGTCGTTCCACTGCATCGCGACTTCGACGCCCACGCCATCCTTCTCGCCGTTGGCGAAGAACACGGTCGGGTGCAGGTTGGTCTTCGTCTTGTTGATGTACTCGACGAAGCCCTTCACACCGCCGGCGAACGCGAAATCGTCTTCCTTGCCCGAACGCAGATCGGTGAGGCGAATCCGCACACCGTTGTTCAGGAACGAAAGCTCACGCATCCGCTTCGCGAGGATGTCGTAGTGATACTCGACCGTACCGAAAATCGTCGGATCGGCCATGAAGTGCACTTCGGTGCCGCGGTTCTCGGTGTCGCCGGTCACGAGCATCGGCGACACTTCCACGCCGTCCACCACCTCGAGCACGCGATCCTGCGCGACGCCGCGATGGAACTCCATGAATCGCTTCTTGCCGTCACGGCGCACCGTGAGGCGCAGCCAGCTCGACAGCGCGTTCACGCACGACACGCCCACGCCGTGCAGGCCACCGGACACCTTGTAGCTGTTCTGGTCGAACTTGCCGCCGGCATGCAGCTCGGTCATCACGATTTCGGCGGCGCTACGCTTCGGCTCGTGCTTGTCGTTCATCTTCACGTCGGTCGGAATCCCGCGGCCGTTGTCGGTCACGGAAATCGAGTTGTCGGCGTGAATCGTCACGTGGATGTCGTTGCAGTACCCGGCCAACGCTTCGTCGATCGAGTTGTCGAGCACCTCGAACACGAGGTGATGCAGACCGGTGCCGTCCGACGTGTCGCCGATGTACATCCCGGGGCGCTTGCGCACCGCTTCCAGCCCTTCGAGGATCTGGATCGACGAGGCGCCGTAGCTGCTGTTATCGGGTTGCGAATTGTGCTGTTCACTCATGGATATCTTCCGGTTCTGCGAGGCCACTCAAGCGGCGGCGCGGTGCGTTTCCTTGCGAAAACGCCGGGCCGCTCCAGTTTTCCTGGCCCGTCTTAGGCGCCGTTAGGGCACCAAAGGGACGGGTTGTCGGTTCGCCATAAAAACGCCAAAGGGGCTTGCCGCCCCCTGGTGTGTGTCGTGATGTCGCGCGCGTCAGATGCGCATCGGCATCACGACATACTTGAACTCGTCGTTCTCGGGCACGGTAATCAGCGCGCTCGAGCTGGCGTCGCCGAGGCTCACCTGCACGGTGTCGACCTTCAGGTTCGCGAGCACGTCGAGCAGATACGTGACGTTGAAGCCGATGTCGACGGTATCGCCCTGATAGGCGATTTCCAGTTCTTCCTGCGCCTCTTCCTGATCGGCGTTGGTCGACATGATCTTCAGCTGGCCCGGCGCGATGATGCAGCGCACGCCCTTGAACTTGTCCGAGGTCAGGATCGCCGCGCGTTGCAGCGAACGCTGCAGCTCTTCACGGCCGATCTCGAACGTGTTCTTGTGCGCCTTCGGGATCACGCGCTGGAAGTCGGGGAACTTGCCCTCGACGAGTTTCGACACGAGCTCGACCTGGCCGAACGTGAACTTGGCCTGGGTTTGCGCGATGTCGATGGTGACGGTGTCGTCGATGTCTTCGAGCAGGCGTTGCAGCTCGAGAATCGTCTTGCGCGGCACGATGACTTCCTGGCGGCCGAACGTGCCGCCTTCGAGCTTCATCGACGAGAACGCGAGGCGGTGGCCGTCGGTGGCCACGGCCATCAGCTGGTCGCCGTCGACGACGAGCAGCATGCCGTTCAGGTAGTAGCGGATGTCCTGCTGCGCCATCGCGAAGTGCACCATGCCGAGCAGCTGGCGGAACGACTTCTGCGGGACGGTCAGGGTTGCGCCGAAATCCTTCGCCTGCGCGACGGTCGGGAACTCGTCGGCCGCCAGCGTCTGGAGTGCGAAACGGCTCTTGCCGGATTGAACGGTGAGGCGCTTGTCGGCGAGCGACAGCGTGACCTGGCCGTCAGGCATCGCGCGCAGGATGTCGAGCAGCTTGCGCGCCGCGACGGTGGTCGCGACCTGGTCGCCGCCGACGCCGAAATCCGCGCGCGTGGTGATCTGCAGCTCCAGGTCGGTCGACAGGAACGAAACGTCCGAGCCGTTCTTGGTGATCAGCAGGTTGGCGAGGATCGGCAACGTATGGCGGCGTTCGACGATGCCGCTGACCGTTTGCAGCGGCCTGAGGAGGGTGTCTCGTTCGGTCTTGACCAGTTGCATAGAGTTCCTTCGTTGAGTAACGGCCTGCAGCGCAGCAGCCTCGCAGCGCCCCGCCGGCCGGGCTCTTGGCCCGCCACCACCGGGGCGGTCAAACCAGTATTGTGCCTCAAAACCGAACAGCCCCCCTTAAATTGGGGCGGAGGCCGAATTATCAAGCGCGCCGCGCGCTCAGCCCTTCAGCGTCTGTTCCAGCACGTGCAGCTCGTGGTTGAGCTGCGCGTCCTTGCTGCGTTCGTCGGCGATCTTGCGCACCGCGTGCAGCACGGTGGTGTGATCGCGCCCGCCGAACAGCTCGCCGATTTCCGGCAGGCTCTTCTGCGTGAGTTCCTTCGCGAGATACATCGCGATCTGCCGCGGCCGCGCGATGTTCGCGGGACGCTTCTTCGAGTACATGTCCGCGACCTTGATGTTGTAGAAGTCGGCGACGGTCTTCTGGATGTTCTCGACCGAAATCTGCCGGTTCTGCACGGTCAGCAGATCCTTCAGCGCTTCCTTGGTCAGCTCGATCGAGATCTCGCGGCCGTGGAACTTCGAATACGCGAGGATCTTGCGCAGCGCGCCTTCGAGTTCGCGCACGTTCGAGCGCAGATGCTTCGCGACGAAGAACGCGACGTCTTCCGACAGGTTCACGCCTTCCGACTGCGCCTTGCGCATCAGGATCGCGACGCGCATTTCCAGCTCGGGCGGCTCGATCGCGACGGTGAGGCCCGAGTCGAAGCGCGAAATCAGGCGATCGTCGATGCCCGAGATTTCCTTCGGATACGTGTCGCTGGTGATGATCACCTGCGCCTTGTTCGCGACCAGCGCCTCGAACGCGTAGAAGAATTCCTCTTGCGTGCGCGACTTGCCGGAGAAGAACTGAATATCGTCGATCAGCAGCAGGTCGAGCGAGTGGTAGTAGCGCTTGAAGTCGTCGAACGCCTTGCGCTGGTACGCCTTCACCACGTCCGACACGTATTGCTCGGCGTGGATGTAGCGGATCCGCGCGCCGGCCTTGTCGAGCAGCAGCTGGTTGCCGATCGCATGGATCAGGTGGGTCTTGCCGAGGCCGACGCCGCCGTACAGGAACAGCGGGTTGTACGAGATGCCCGGGTTGTCCGCGACCTGGATCGCGGCGGCGCGTGCGAGCTGGTTCGCCTTGCCGGTCACGAAGTTGTCGAACGTGAGCACGGGGTTCAGCTTCGAGCGTTCGTACATCGAATCGGCTTCACCGCCGGCGGCGGGCGCGGCACCCGGGCCCGGGCGCCACGTGCGGCGGCCAGCAGCCGCTTCGTGCGCGGGCAGGCTCGGCAGGTCGATGTCGGCGTCGTCGGCGTTCAGGTGGTGCGCGGCGGCTGCCGACGGCGTCATCGGCACGTCGGCCGGCGCGGCGGGCGCAGCGGCGGCATGCGCGGTCAGGTTGGCGGCGATCGCAGCCACCGTCGCGGCGGGGCCGGTCGGGGCCAGCGGCGCGCGCGGGGCGGCCGGTGCTGCGCCGGCGGCGGCGCTGCGCATGCCTGCCTTGGGATCGAGGACGAACTGGACTTCGATCGGCGTGTTCCAGAATTCGCGGGCCAGATCGCTGATCCGCCCCGAAAACTGGCTCTTGACCCAGTCCAGCTTGAAGCGGTTCGGCGCGGCGATGGACAGCGTGTTCGCCGACGCATCGAAGGCCACCGGGGCCAAGGGTTTGATCCACGTCACGTACTGCTGGGGCGTCAGCTCGCGCTCCAGCAGTGCGGAACAGTGTTGCCAGAAATCGTTCATCAAGTAACTGTCGTTTTTTGCGTGCACAGCGCGGCTCGCCGGCGCCCTTGTCGCGGTAGCGCAACAAGGCCCGAAGCGGTCGTGCGAGCGTGCCTCGGACGCCTGCGTCACAGTGTTGGAGGGGCAGGCGCGAGCCGAAGCGGCGTGCGGGATTCTTGGAGATAAGGCGAGATTCTACCGCCAAACGCGGCCACAGAGCGAGTTATCCACAGGCCGGTTGTGTGGGGCGCGGGGCCGGATCGCTCGGGGCGGGCACAGGCGATCGACTCCTAAAGTATTGACCGTCAACGGAAAAACGGTTTAAATAGCGGGTTCCGCGAAAACCAATCCTGTATTCCCGGCGATTGCGTTCGCCCGAATGCCTCCGGTTAAGGGCACGCGGTCCCCTGAATTTCGACATTCTCGAACAAGTGAGAACATCATGAAACGTACTTACCAACCGTCCGTGACGCGCCGCAAGCGCACCCATGGCTTCCGTGTCCGCATGAAGACGGCAGGTGGCCGCAAGGTCATCAACGCTCGCCGCGCGAAGGGCCGCAAGCGCCTCGCCATCTAAGGCAGGTTGCGCGCTGTGTCCGCCGTCCGCAGTCCTGCGGAAGGTGCCGTCGAGCCGGGTGCGAATCCGTCACAGACGAAAGCCGCCTTCCCGAAAGCTGCGCGACTTCTGAAAACGGATGAATTTTCATCCGTTTTTCGTTTGCGCCCCTGGCGGCGCTCCGCGCACTTCGTGATTTACGGCAAGCCGACCGGTCAGCCCGCGCGTCTGGGGCTCGTCGTCGGCAAGAAGTATGCGCCGCGTGCAGTAACACGTAACCTCGTGAAGCGGCTGGCGCGCGATCAGTTTCGCCTGCGCCGGGCCGAATTCGCCGGTTACGACCTGCTGCTGCGGCAGCACACGCGCTTCGACAAGAAAGCGCTGCCGAGCGCGGCTTCCGCCCCGCTCGCGGCGATGTGTGCGGCCGAGATTCGCGAACTGCTCGACAGGGCAGTCCGGGAGATCGCCCGCCGTGCGTCGAAGCCCGCGTCCGAGTGACGCATCCGTGCCCGGTGCGGCGTTCGCGCCTGCCCGGCCGGTTTTGACGCGGCGCCGAACGGCGTCGCCCAAGGTATGGAAACGGTATTGATCGCCTTGCTGCGCTTCTACAAGGTTGCCGTGAGCCCGATGCTCGGCAACCGTTGCCGTTTTTATCCTTCCTGTTCGGATTACGCGCGCGAGGCAATCCAGTATCATGGCGCCGCGCGCGGCACGTATCTCGCCGTCAGGCGCGTGTGCCGATGCCATCCGTTTTCCGCGGGCGGCATCGACCTCGTCCCGCCGCCCAACTCCGACACTCGCGCTCGCGGCGAAGCCGACGCGCGGTCCCATCGACTCTGAGACAACGCATGGATATCAAACGCACCGTCCTATGGGTGATCTTCTTCATGTCAGCTGTCATGCTGTACGACAACTGGCAGCGGGACCATGGACGCCCGTCGATGTTCTTCCCGAGTGCCACGCAGACGGCCCCCGCGGCCGCTGCCGGCGGTGCATCGGGCACGGGCGCGACGACGACGACCGCAGGTGAAGTGCCTGCCGCCGCGGCCGGCGCCGCACCGTCGACGACGGCACCGGCCGCCCAGGCGCAGCTCGTGAAGTTCTCGACCGACGTGTATGACGGCGAAATCGACACGCGCGGCGGCACGCTCGCGAAGCTTACGCTGAAGAAGCAGGGCGACGGCAAGCAGCCCGACCTGTACATCACGCTGTTCGACCACACGGCCGGCCACACGTATCTCGCACGCTCGGGCCTGCTCGGCGGCGATTTCCCGAACCACAACGACGTCTACACGCAGCTGAACCCGGGTACGACGTCGCTGACGGGTGACCAGAACGCGCTGAAGCTGTCGTTCGAGTCGCCGGTGAAGGGTGGCGTGAAAGTCGTGAAGACCTACACGTTCACGCGCGGCAGCTACGTGATCGGCGTCGACACCAAGATCGACAACGTCGGCACGGCACCGGTCAAGCCGACGGTCTACATGGAACTGGTGCGCGACAACACGGCCGTCGAAACGCCGATGTTCTCGCACACGTTCCTTGGGCCGGCGGTCTACACGGACGCGAAGCACTTCCAGAAGATCAACTTCAGCGACCTCGACAAGAACAAGGCCGACTACGTGACCTCCGCCGACAACGGCTGGGTTGCGATGGTGCAGCACTACTTCGCGTCGGCCTGGATTCCGCAGCAGGGCGTGAAGCGCGACATCTACGCTGAGAAGATCGATCCGACGCTGTACCGCGTCGGCGTGAAGCAGCCGGTCGCCGCGATCGCGCCGGGCCAGTCGGCCGACGTGCAGGCCCGCCTGTTCGCCGGTCCGGAAGAAGAGCGCATGCTCGAAGGCATCGCGCCGGGCCTGGAACTCGTGAAGGACTACGGCTGGGTGACGATCATCGCGAAGCCGCTGTTCTGGCTGCTCGAGAAGATCCACGGCTACATCGGCAACTGGGGCTGGTCGATCGTGCTGCTGACGATCCTGATCAAGGCCGTGTTCTTCCCGCTGTCGGCGGCGAGCTACAAGTCGATGGCGCGCATGAAGGAGATCACGCCGCGCATGCAGGCGCTGCGCGAACGCTTCAAGAGCGATCCGCAGAAGATGAACGCCGCGCTGATGGAGCTGTACAAGACCGAGAAGGTCAATCCGTTCGGCGGCTGCCTGCCGGTCGTGATCCAGATCCCGGTGTTCATCTCGCTGTACTGGGTGCTGCTCGCGTCGGTCGAAATGCGCGGTGCGCCGTGGGTGCTGTGGATTCACGACCTGTCGCAGCGCGATCCGTTCTTCATCCTGCCGGTGCTGATGGCTGTCTCGATGTACGTGCAGACGAGCCTGAACCCGACGCCGCCGGACCCGGTCCAGGCAAAGATGATGAAGTTCATGCCGATCGCATTCTCGGTGATGTTCTTCTTCTTCCCGGCCGGCCTCGTGCTGTACTACGTCGTGAACAACGTGCTGTCGATCGCACAGCAGTACTACATCACGCGCAAGCTCGGCGGGGCCAAGAAGAAACCGGCCTGACGCCCGTTGCACACGCGGGGCGGCGCGTTCGCCCCGCGATGCACGAAAAAAAGCCGCATGGTTCGCCCATGCGGCTTTTTGCTTTTTGCGGGTACGGTGCGCGGGTTCAGCCCTTCTTCGCTTCGCCCGAGTCGCCGTAGAACTGCTCGACCAGTTCCTGCACGAGGTAGCGATGATGCGGCGACAACGCTTCGATCTTCGACGCGAGTTCGATCGTCTCGGGCGTCGGCGGATAGCGCTCGTCGCGCGGCAGCGGTTGCGGCGTCGGGTGTTCGATCACGCTCGGCGACGGGCCGTAATGCAGCCAGTGGACTTCGACGCGCAGCCATTCGGCGAGCGTGACGAGTTTGTCCGACGTCGGGATCGTGCGGCCCGTCAGCCATTTGTGCGCGGTTTGCGGCGAAACGGGCTGCGCTCCGCGGTGGCGCAGATTGAATCGGTTCGCCAGCTCCGTCGCACCGGTGACCTTCTCCGGGCTGCGCCGCAGGGCGAATTTCAGGCGTTCCGAGAACGCGGCTTTTTCTTCGGATGTCGGCATGGGGGAGATTGTGCAATTCCACCGTCGTGTCCCAGACAACCATTCAGGATAAACATAGCTCGTTCAGATGAATCCCGGTCTTGATCGGGGTGGGTGGTGGAATTGAGGGCCGCAGCGTTAGGCCGCTCCAGCAGGCATACTCGTCCGAAACGGTGGCTGCGACATGGCGCCGGGCTGATACCCGGCTTATCCCCGGCGGGATAAATTCGAGCGTGTCCGAATCCTGCGCGGCGGCCGGTGACGTGTGTGCCGGCACGCTACAATGCCGGCGTTCCGACGCCCGAAGTGTTGCGCGGGCGCACCATATTCACTGATCACCCGATTCATCCCATTCATTCGATTCCCATGCTCGCTACCGATTCCGATCCGATCGTCGCCATTGCCACTGCTGCCGGCCGGGGTGGCATCGGGGTCGTCCGCGTGTCGTTCGGGCGCGGCGGCGAGGCGGCCGCGTTGCCGCTGATCGACGCGTTGTGCGGGCAGAAGCTCGCCCCGCGCCACGCGAGCTACGTGCCGTTCCTCGACGAGCACGGCGCGCCGCTCGACCGCGGGATCGCGCTGTACTTCCCGGCGCCGCATTCGTACACCGGCGAGCACGTGCTCGAGCTGCAGGGGCACGGCGGGCCGATCGTGATGCAGTTGCTGCTACAGCGTTGCCTCGATGCGGGGCGCGGTTTCGGGCTGCGGCTCGCGGAGCCCGGCGAATTCACGCGGCGCGCGTTCCTGAATGACAAGCTCGACCTCGCGCAGGCCGAGGCCGTCGCCGACCTGATCGAGGCGAGCACCGAAGCCGCCGCGCGTTCGGCCGGGCGTTCGCTCGACGGCGCGTTCTCGCGGCAGATCCATGCGCTCGTCGACGACGTGATCACGCTGCGGATGCTGGTCGAGGCGACGCTCGATTTTCCGGAAGAAGAGATCGATTTCCTGGAAGCGGCCGACGCGCGCGGCAAGCTCGCGAAGATCCGCGCGCAGCTCGCGCACGTGCTGGGCGACGCGCGGCAGGGGGCGTTGCTGCGTGAAGGATTGTCGGTCGTGCTGGCGGGGCAGCCGAACGTCGGCAAGTCGTCCTTGCTGAATGCGCTGGCCGGTGCGGAGCTGGCGATCGTCACGCCGATCGCGGGCACGACGCGCGACAAGGTCGCGCAGACGATCCAGGTCGAAGGGATCCCGCTGCACATCATCGACACGGCCGGGTTGCGCGAGACCGAGGACGAGGTCGAGCGGATCGGCATCGCGCGCACGTGGAGCGAGATCGAGCGGGCGGATGTCGTGCTGCATCTGCTGGATTCGCGCACCGGGATGACGGCGGATGACGAAGTGATCGCCGCGCGGTTCCCGGGTGGCGTGCCGGTGGTGCGCGTGCTGAACAAGACGGATTTGACCGGTGTGCCGGCGTGCGTCGAGCATCCGGCGGCGGAAGGCGATCTGACCGAGGTGCATCTGTCGGCGAAGCGCGGCGACGGGATCGACATGCTGCGCGCGGAGTTGCTGCGGATTGCAGGGTGGCAGGCGGGGGCCGAGGGCGTTTATCTTGCGCGCGAGCGGCATTTGATCGCGCTGCGGGCCGCGCAGGAGCATCTCGCGCAGGCGGCGGATCATGCGGAGCAGAGGGCGCAGTCGCTCGATCTGTTTGCCGAAGAACTGCGGCTCGCGCAGGAGCAGCTCAATGCGATTACCGGGGAGTTCACTTCTGATGATCTGCTGGGGGTGATTTTTAGCAGGTTTTGTATTGGGAAGTGAGCTGGCGCTCAAGTTAGCCGACTTTCTCTCTCAATCGCTGTATTTCCGTGGGCGCGGGTTGGACAAGCCCTGGCATACCACTTTCAACAAGGTTGTGAACCCGCAAAGCTTTTCGGTGCCAACTTGTCCTGCGGAAAAACCAACAAACCAGAAAAGAGGGCGGAGTGTCGGAGAGCGGAAGCGACGACCAAGAAGTTCGAGCCAAGCACGCAACCTATTCGGTGCTGAGGGAGCGCATTGTCGAGCATGCCTTCATCGCGGAAGTCATGCGTCTGCTTTGGCTGCGAGACGTCATGGACATCGAGGTATTGCGCGCGGAGTTCGATACGAGCGGCTACGACCTTGTCATGAGCAGCGCGAGTGTCCTGCGGCATATTCAGCTCAAGGTATCGCTTTATGACGGTGCTCGGTCCCGGGTCAACATCAACCTGAAGCTGGGAAAATGCCCGAGTGGTTGTGTTCTCTGGATCGTTGTCGATCACGATCTCAAGGCCATCGAGTATCGCTGGTTCGGCGGGCCTCCAGGCGAGCCGCTCCCCGACATTGAGGACCGTGGTGTCGTGCGGCATACGCGGGCCAATGCACTTGGGCTGAAGGCGGTTCGAGACGGGCAGCGTTCGCTATCACAGTCGGAATTTAGGTCTCTCGACGGCCTGGAAGCGGTGATCGAGCAATTGTTCGGAATTGAACGTCCGAAATCGTAACCCCATCCGGACCTTCACTTGCATCAATCCCAGTCCCGATGATGATGGTGGTAGTAGCCGCCACCACCGTAATACCCGCCACCATCAGGCACCACGATACAGCCGCTCAACAGCACGGCGACGCCGGCAATCAGCAAAAGGGTCTTCTTCATCGCGTTCACCTGCATGGGTTCAATATGAAACCCAGCATAGCGAGCGCCTGCAACACCGGCTGTAAGCGATCGTTTCCCTGATCCGCAATCCGTAACGGCGGATTATTCCGGTCACAATGACCGTAACAAATCTCCGAAGAATCCCTGAAACCGCAGACGTTTTCAGGCGGTGACGACCCTGTTTCGCCCCGTATCCTTCGCACGATACAGCGCGGCATCGGCGGCTTCGATCAATGCATCGGGCGTCGACAGATCGTCGGGCGACACGGTCGCGCAGCCGACGCTCACGCTCACGCGTCCGGCGGGGGCTGCCGGCATCGCGAGATCGAGCCGCAGCACCGCTTCGCGCGCTTCCTCGGCGACCAGCCGCGCACCGCGCGCCCCCGTGTTCGGCAGCACGATCGCGAACTCCTCGCCGCCGTAACGCGCGACCATGTCCGCTGGCCGCCGCACCGCGCCGGCCAGCGCATTCGCGACCGCGATCAGGCACGCGTCGCCCTTCACGTGGCCGAACGCGTCGTTGTACGCCTTGAAGCGATCGACGTCGACCATCAGCAGCGACAGCGGTTCGCCTTGCCGTCGTGCCTGCAGAAACAGCATGTGGAAATGATCGTTGAAGTGCATGCGGTTGAATGCGCCCGTCAGGCCGTCGCGTGCGGACGAACGGATCAGTGTCGCGTGTGCCTCGAACAGCCGCTGGTACAGCATCGTCACTTCCCACGCGAGCACGCACACGAGCACGCCCGGCGTGAACATGCTGAACACGCGCGCGAGGTACCAGCCAACCGTGAAGCGATGGGTGCTCATCAGGTTCAGCGTCGTGTCGGTGAGGCACGCGAGCACCGCGATCGCGAGCCACAGGTCGAGCGTCGTACGCAGCCGGCCGGTGGCCAGCACGGCCACGAGCGCCAGCGCATTGAGCAGCCACACGATCAGCGCGACGGCGTTGACGGGCAGCACGGCCGCGTCGCCCGGCGGATGAAACGCGGGCGGCAGCGACACGTTCAGCGCGAACAGGCACAGCAGCCCGGCGACGACCGCCGGCCCGCCGATCAGCACGACCGTCCACCAGCGTGTCTGCTGCGCGCCGATCGGGGCGCGCGCCAGCCGCTCGCGCGCGAGCAGCGCGACCATCACGAAACCGGGGAAGCCGGCATGCCAGAAGATCCACATCCACGCGGCGCTTTGCGGTTGCGCGCCGAACAGCCCGTGTGGCGCGAACACGCCGGGAAAGGTGAGCAGCTGCAATGCGACGGCGAGCGCGGTAAACGCGTAGGCGCCGCCGAGCGCGCCGAGCACCGGCTGGCGCGTCACGGTGAACTGCGCGCCGAGAAAGAACGCCGCGATGCTCGCGGTGGTGAACACGGTGAGCGCGCACATCGGCATGAACGGCTCGACGGCCGGCAGCTCGACGTTCGCGTGCGGCGCGGCGATCCCGAGCGCGAGCACGATGACGAGCGCCGTCAGGGCGCCGAACCAGAGCTGACGGCGTGTCGTGTGCTGGATCAGGATGCCTTCCATGGAGTTCCCCGGGCACGTAGGCGGAAACACCCGGTCTTGCGCCGGGCGACAGGCAACCGGCCGCTGCGCGACCGGTGCGGCCTGATCCTATCGCGTTATGGGTGCGCGCTCAAACCCCGAGGCCGGGACCGAAGTTGCCGGCGACCCACTGGGTGACGGCATTCACGTCCGCGTAGTCCTGCTCGGGCAGGCCGTCGAGCATCGACAGCACTTCGTTGCTGGCGCCGGCGTCGCGCGCGGCATCGACGATCGCATCCTTGTTGGCCGGGTAGTGGACGGCCGCCAGCACGTCGGCGATCTGCAGGTCGATCGTTTCGCTGGGAATGTCGTGCGGAGGTTGGGCGGGCTGGTCGTTCACGGCGGCGTCTCGCGGAGTGAGCGGATCAAGTGGGAATCGGATCGAGGCGAAATTCGGGGGCTTAACAGGGCACGTCACGCGTTCACATGCCAGGGCGGCCGGGCCGGCACGCCCCGCGGATGAACGGCAATCGACTCAATGCCCGCGTCGCACGCGGCGCCACGGATGCTTCCAGTCGATGTGCGGTGCGTTTTCGTCGCGCGGATGCTGGCGCCGATGTTCCTGCCAAAGTTCGTCGGAAAACAGCGCCGCGACGATCACGAGCGGCAGCACGAGGAATATTCCGAGTATGACTTGCTCGAACACGATAGCCTCCTTGCGGTGGCAGGAACCCTTGCTCCCATTCTAGGCTCTGAACTTCGCCCGCGTTCAATTTCTTACAGTGCGAAACAGGCCCGGATGCGGCCTTGCCGCACGTGCGCCGGCATCAAAAAGGACATGAACATGCAACTCCAGAACGATACCAACACGCTCGCGCTGCGGCCCCTGGAACGCCAGGACCTGCGCTTCGTCCACGAGCTGAACAACGACGCAAAGATCATGCGCTACTGGTTCGAGGAGCCGTACGAAACCTTCTCGGAACTGTCACAACTGTACGACCGCCACGTGCACGACCAGCGCGAGCGCCGTTTCGTCGCGGTCGATGCGCAAGACGAACTGGTCGGCCTCGTCGAGCTGATCGAGCTCGACTACATCCATCGCCGCGGCGAATTCCAGATCATCATCGCGCCGCAACGCCAGGGGCGCGGCTATGCGGGCCAGGCGACGCGTCTTGCGATCGAGTACGCGTTCAAGGTGCTGAACATGCGCAAGCTGTACCTGATCGTCGATACGTCGAATGCGGCGGCGATTCACGTGTATGAGAAATGCGGATTCCAGCACGAGGCCGAATTGAAGGAAGAATTTTTCGGAAACGGCGCGTATCACAACGCTTATCGCATGTGCATTTTTCAGCGCGATTATTTCGAACGCCAGCAAGCTACCCAGAATAAGGCAGGGTAAACACGCTGGCCAAATGCGCTTGCGGCGGGGCTTTCGCGGGCGCTGAAACCATGCGGCGAAGTACGGATAAATACGGATGCGCTTATACCTGGCATTTTTCTTGTATCAGGTAAATGCGATTCCGCGTTGCGGTAAAGTCGAATCGTTTCGGATGACTTTATGTGCGGCGCATCAAAATGATCCGGATAGCGAAATGGATTATCCAAACCGTTCAATCGCCGCATTGTAACTTTGATGAAAGTCTTGCTGAGTAACGCTTTCCGCCCGGCGGCGCGAGCCTGTTCGTCGGGCGGTGCGCGTCGTCGTGTTTACGCAGGGTGAGAAAAACAGGCTGCGCACGGGGTGCGACAATCCGCCGCTATTGCGGTCGCACAACAAATGTGCTTGCTATCGCTTGCCGGTCTTCTAAAGTGAAAAACGCGGGTTCACGATCACCTTTAAACACATAGCTAACCCAAGCCTGGTGCCCGCAAGCCTGGAGACAGAACATGATGAAACGTACCGGTATCCTTTTTGCCCTCGTCGGCGCATTTTGCGCGGTGTCGATTGCCCAAGCCGGCGGCGATTCGGCCGTCAAGCCGAAGCAGGAAATCCAGTTGACGAAGAACGCATGGGGCTGCCTGTCGAAAGACAATCTGGACTCCGTACTGAGTCACGAGCGTGACGGCAAGTCGCAGGCGAAGCAGCAATACTTCGACGATTACCGGTGCCTGTCGGTGCCGGAAGGCCAGCGCTTCCGCGTGGTGTCGGTCGACCAGGGCGACGTGCAGTTCGTCAGCGCCGACAACAGCGACCAGCAGGGTCTCTGGACCGATTCGCGCTTCGTCAAGCAGTAACCGCTCATTCATCGCGCCGTCACACGACGCGCGAGCGCGCCGGCCAGATGAGCCGGCGGCGCGAACCGAACACGGCCCGGCCCATGCCGGGCCGTTGCGCTGTGGGTAGTGCATGACACGCGCCGGACGGCCCGCATTCGGTATCATCACGGCCCGACCGAACCGAATGCCCGCCCGGGCCGACTCCGCATGGCGCTGAAATCCACGATCTACAAAGCCGAACTGCAAATCGCCGACATGGATCGGCATTACTACGCCGATCACGCGCTGACGGTGGCGCGCCATCCGTCCGAAACCGACGACCGGATGATGGTGCGCATCGTCGCGTTCGCGCTGTTCGCGCACGAGCGGCTCGAATTCTGCAAGGGGCTGTCGGACGTCGACGAGCCCGACCTGTGGCAGAAGGACCTGACCGGCGCGATCGACGTCTGGATCGAAGCCGGCCAGCCCGACGAGCGGCGCATCTCGAAGGCGGCCGGCCGCGCCGGGCAGGTCACGGTGATCGCATATGGCGGCAAGACGTCGGATATCTGGTGGCAGGGCGTGCGCAGCAAGGTCGAGCGGCTGCGCAACGTGCAGGTGCTGTCGCTGAACGACGGTGTCGCGGCCGCGCTCGGGAAACTCGCGGAGCGCACGATGCGCCTGCAATGCACGGTGCAGGACGGCGCCGCGTGGATCTCGAGCGCCGACCACGATCCGGTGGCGGTCGAGTGGACGGTGCTGAAGGCGCGCGCGGACGCGTGACGGCCCGCGTGCCGGCCGCGTTCAGCCGATCGCGGCCGGCGGCCCCTTGAATTCGAGCATGTTGCCTTCCGGGTCGAACAGGTAGATCGACGGCCCGTAGCCGCCGGCGCCGTAGCGCTCCGCGGGCGCGCCCGGCCGCGCGCCATGCGTGGCGAAATGGGCGGCCAACGCGTCGGGATCGAACGGCTCGACGCGCAGGCACAGGTGATCGAGATTGCGTCCCGTGCCGGGCGGGCCGCTGTCGGGACGGTCGATCGGGCCGCCGACCGACAGCAGGTCGATCAGCGCGTCGCCGGCGCGCAGTTGCACGAGGCCCAGATCGGGCTGTTCCTTCTCCACATGGCAGCCGACGGCGTCGCAGTAAAAGCGCGTCATCGTGGCCATGTCGGTCACGCGCAGCACGATGTGATCGATCGCGCGGATGGTCGGTTTCATGGGCAAGGCTCTCCTTCGCAGTCCACGAGCATCGAGTGTAGACGCATCGCGCCTGCGCCGCCGGCCGGAACGCGGCACAATCGGCGGACGAAAAAAAGCCCGTTCACGCAGAGCGGAACGGGCTTAATCCATATCAGGAGGAGACATGGAGGAGACAGTTCCAACTATACACACGGCGATGGTGCGACGCAATATTCCGAATGCAAAAAAACGTCAGGACGGCGATTTGTCGCATCCGCACTGCAGCAAAATGGTGACGGGACAATGACGAAAACCGCGCCGGAACAGCCGGCGCGCGCGGTTTGTCGGGTTTATTTTCAGTCGATTCGCCCCCGATTATCGGGCCCGAATCACAGAGCAAGATTCAGGGCGCGACGGCACGTGCCGATGTCTAGAGTAGGCACCATCTACACTAGAGAGTGCGAGGTTCAGATGAAAACCGCCTATCCGACCGATGATGCCCGCTGGGGCGCCGTCACCGAGCGCGATCCGCATGCGGACGGCGCGTTCTTCTACGCCGTAAGCACGACCGGCGTGTTCTGCCGCCCGACCTGCGCGTCGCGGCTGCCGCGTCGCGAAAATGTGTCCTTCTACGCCGATACGGCCGCCGCGCGTGCGGCTGGCTTCCGGCCCTGCAAGCGCTGCCAGCCGGAAGGGCTGCCGCGCGAGCTCGAGATCGTCAACCGCGCGTGCGCGGTGCTCGACGCGCAGGCCGAACGGCTCACGCTGCAGCAACTGAGCGACGCCGTGCACGTGAGCCCGTTTCACCTTCAGCGGCTCTTCAAGCGCGTGGTCGGCGTGTCGCCGCGGCAGTACCAGGCCGCGCAGCGCGGCGCCGCGCTGCGGCAGGCGCTGCAAAGCGGGCAGCCGGTCACGCAGGCGGGCGTCGACGCGGGCTTCAACTCGCCGTCGCGGCTCTATGCGTCGGTGCCGCGCGAGCTCGGGATGGCGCCGTCGGCGTTTCGCCGGCAGGGCGCGGGGCTGCGGATCGACTATGCGACCGCATCGACGTCGCTCGGCACCGTGCTCGTCGCCGCGACCGGGCTGGGCATCTGCCGGATCGCGTTCGGCGACGAGCCGGCCGCGCTCGTCGGCGAGTTGAAGGATGCGTTCGCGCGTGCCGAACTGGTCGAAGCGTCGACACGGCTTGAGCCGTTCGTCGCGCAAATCCGCGCGTATCTGGATGGCACACGGCACGCGTTCGACCTGCCGCTCGACATCGCGCCGACCGCATTCCAGCAGCGCGTGTGGGAGGCGCTGACGCATATTCCGTACGGCGAAACGCGCAGCTACTCGGAGATTGCCGAGGCGCTGGGTGCGCCGCGCGCGGTGCGCGCCGTCGCGTCCGCGTGTGCGTCGAATCCGGTCGCGCTCGCGATCCCGTGCCACCGGGTCGTACAGAAGGGTGGCGCGCTTTCCGGGTATCGTTGGGGCGTGCGCCGCAAGGCGACGCTGCTCGCTTCCGAAGCGCGTCATGTGCACGACGATCAAACCGAATCCGTTGCGGAGGGCAGCGCAGTTTGAGCATCGCAAAAACAACCATCACTTCCATCGTGAACGGCGGCCATGTGCCGCCGTCCGCGCAAATGGAGCTGCGCTTCAATGCGCCTTACGACTGGGCGCGCGTGCTGCGCTTTTTCAGCGGGCGCGCGATTCCGGGTGTCGAGCAGGTGGCGGACGGCGTGTATCGCCGCATCGTCGACCTGCACGGCGATGCCGGCCGGCTCACGGTCGCGAAACATCCGCGCAAGCACTGCCTGGTCGCGACGGTAGAAGGCGCGGTCGCACGTCATGTCGATGATGCGTTCGCCATGCGCGTCGCGACGATGTTCGACCTCGGCGCCGATCCGGCCGCCATCGGCAGCGGGCTCGCGCGCGATCCATGGTTCGCTCCGCTCGTCGAGGCCGCGCCAGGGCTGCGAGTGCCGGGCGCGTGGTCGGGATTCGAGCTGGCCGTGCGGGCGATCGTCGGCCAGCAGGTGAGCGTGAAGGCCGCGACGACGATCGTCGGCCGGCTCGTCGAACGGGCCGGCGAGCGTGTGGTTCAGGAGGACGACGGCATGCCCGCGTGGCGTTTCCCGACGCCCGATGCGCTGGGCGCCTGCGATCTCGACAAGATCGGGATGCCGGGCAAGCGGGTGGCGGCACTGACGGGCGTGGCGCGCGCGGTGGCGGCTGGCGACGTGCCGGTCGATCGCGAGCACGCCGATCTCGCGACGCTGCGCAGTGCGTGGCTCGATCTGCCCGGCATCGGCCCGTGGACCGTCGAATACATCGCGATGCGCGCATGGCGCGATCCGGACGCCTGGCCGGCCTCCGATCTCGTGCTGATGCAGTCGATCGCCGCACGCGATCCGGCGCTCGACCGGCTCGCGACCCAGAAGCACCGCACCGAAGGCTGGCGGCCGTGGCGCGCGTACGCGGCGCTGCACTTGTGGAATGAGGTGGCCGACCGGGCGGGCGGCGCGCGCGGCGGGTGATCGCGGTGGCCTGCGGCCGGGTGCGACCTGGCGAGGCCGCGATGCAACCCGTTGCGCAGGTCATGCCGACCTGCGTAGGCTGACCGCCGGACACCGGACACCGGACACCGGACACCGGACACCGGACACCGGACACCGGACACCGGACACCGGACACCGGACACCGGCCGTCACGGCAATTCCGCGCATCCGTCGTCGGCCGGATGTGGGGCGCGCGATGCCCACTTACCGCGCTTTCCGCGATCGGTTCAGCGGCAGGGTTGCACCTGCCGCCACCCGTTCGCGCATCACGTTCCGTCAGACGAATTCGCGTAACCGGCGTGCCCGTTGGCGCCGCATGGAACCGGTCGCAGAGGTGGCGACCGCCGCGACCGGCCCGTCCGGCGGCCCGCTCCGGCCCGCGCACCGTGCCCGGCGCCACCTCAAGCGCGTGTTTCGGCGAGATGTTAAAGTGCCCGCTACCAACGAAGCGACCAACAATCCAGCCGGCCGCGCGCGGCGTTCTGCGCGCGGCCGTCACGCACTTGCGTCTCCATGTCGAACACCATGACTCACCGCCAGTCCGAACTGCTGCTGAATCGCCTCGACGCGCTGAGCTCGGGCCCGACGCGGCAGCATCTGCCCGACGGCCTGCGCGGCATCGAAAAGGAAAGCCTGCGCGTGACGCGCGACGGGATGATCGCATTCACGCCGCATCCGCGCGCGCTCGGTTCGGCGCTCACGCACCCGTCGCTGACGACCGACTACTCCGAAGCGCTGATCGAGCTGATCACGCCCGCGGAAGGCGACGCCGCGATCACGCTCGAACGCCTCGACGATCTGCATCGCTACGTCTATGCGTCGCTCGGCGACGAGATCCTGTGGAACGACTCGATGCCCGGCCTGCTGCCGGCCGACGACCAGATCCCGATCGCCAACTACGGTACGTCGAACATCGGCCGCCTGAAGACGGTGTACCGGCGCGGCCTCGCGTATCGCTACGGCCGCACGATGCAGTGCATTGCCGGCATCCACTACAACTACTCGCTGCACGAGGAAGTGTGGCGGCGCCTGCACGCGGAAGAAGGTTCGACGGCCACGCTCGTCGATTACCAGTCGGAGCGCTATCTCGCGCAGATCCGCAACTTCCGCCGCCGCAACTGGCTGCTGATGTACCTGTTCGGCGCGTCGCCCGCGCTCGACACGAAGTTCCTGCGCGGCAAGCCGCACAGGCTCGACGCGTTCGATGCCGATACGCTGTACCTGCCGCATGCGACGAGCCTGCGGATGAGCGATCTCGGCTACTCGAACACGACCGCCCAGGCCGCGCTGCACGTCGACTACAACACGCTGCCCGGCTATCTCGACGCGCTGTCGAAAGCCGTGAGCGAGCCGTATCCGGCGTATGAGGCGATCGGCACGCATCGCGACGGCGAGTGGATCCAGATCAACACGAACGTGCTGCAGATCGAGAACGAGTTCTACTCGACGATCCGGCCGAAGCGCGTCACGTATTCGGGCGAGCGGCCGCTGCATGCGCTCGCGTCGCGCGGCGTGCAGTACATCGAGGTGCGCTGTCTCGACATCGATCCGTTCGAGCCGACCGGCATCGCACTGGAAACCGCGCGCTTCATCGATGCCTTCCTGCTCGCGTGCGCGCTCGACGAGAGCCCGGCGCTCGACTGCCCCGCGTACAAGGAAGCAAACGCGAACTTCGGCAGCGTGACGATGGAAGGACGCAAGCCGGGGCTCACGCTGCAGCGCGACGGCCAGCCGGTCACGCTGCAGGCATGGGCGGACGACCTGATGGCCGATATCGAAACCGTCGGGCGCCGTCTCGACGAGATCCGCGGCGGCGACGAGCATGTGCGCGCAATCGCCGCGCAACGCGAGAAGCTCGCCGATCCGGAGCGCACGCCGTCCGCGCGCGTGCTGCGCACGATGCGCGAGCGCGGCCAGTCGTTCCTCGGGTTCGCGCTGGCGCAGAGCGAAGCGCATGCCGCGCATTTCCGCGCGAATCCGCCGTCGGCGGAGACGCTGCGCACCGAGCAGGCGCTCGCCGCGAAATCGCTGGCCGAGCAGGCCGAGCTCGAAGCGAAGGAGGCCGGATCGTTCGACGCGTTCGTCGCGGCCTACCGCGCCTACACGCTGAACCGCTTCAGCGTGTGATGTCTGCGCACGTGCATCGCGCCGGTCGGCGCGGTGCGCGATGCGTCTCTCCGTCGCCGGTCAGCGCGCACCGTGGTGCGCTCGATCCGGTTGAATCTGCCGTCAGTGATGCGCGTACGTGCCGCGGTCGATCGCGTGCGGCAGCGCCGGCTTGCCCGATGCCACGTTTGCCCCGCCTGCGCTGCCGTAGCCGGTGTCCTCGCCGCGCGCCTGCGCGGCGCGGCGCATGATCGCCTGCATGTGGTCCGGAAAGTCGGGACTGCTCGCGAGGCTCGTCCGGTAGCCGGCGGCCTGCAGTTCCACCAGTTCCTGGCGAACCTCGGCACGCGTCAGCGTCGACGCGGCCTGCGCGTGAGCGGCGACGGCCGCGCCGATCAGCACACAGGCGCACGCCGCCCGTTTCATCGTCTTCATCGTGTTCACTCCGTGAGGTTCCGGTGCCGCGCCTGCCATGGCCGGCGCGGGCGGAATCGATGCGACCAGTCTAGGCTTCGGACGCCAAACGAAACATCCCGGCCGCAGTCAGGCACCTTTGCCGCATGTGCAACATTGCGCGGGAGAGCCGCTCGTGGCGGGCTTTCTGTCGAATACGACAGCAGGCTGCCTGCTCCCGGTCAGCGGGCGGCGGCGCAGGCGTATCGGGTCGGCACGGATCGGGCTTGTCCTCCTTGTAGAAGCGCCGCGCGCCTCCTAACCTCTTTTAAGCGACTGATCGGTTGGCCGTGCAACGTCGTTGCGTGCGCAAGCGCCTGATCGTTGTCGTGACCGCAGGACATCGCCTTGTACCGAACCCGGGGCATCCCGTTGCCAGCTCGGGTCGTCAGCGCAAGGCATGGGACCCGAGTAAGCGCTAAAGCGCCAACTCGGGTCGACATCTGGAGACACGATGAACCCCACCGACGCCCTACCGCCCGGCATCGTCTTCGCACAGCCGCTGACGCCGGTCGCCAACTCTCTGCTGCTGTCCTTCCTCGTCGCCGCGATCCCGATCGCGGTCGCGCTGATCGCACTCGGCGTGCTGCGCCGCCCCGCGTGGCAGGCGTCGCTCGCCGGACTCGTCGCGGGCCTCGCGGTCGCGATCGGCGCATGGGGCATGCCGGCCGGGCTCGCGTTCGACGCGGTCGGCGCGGGCATGGCGCTCGCGGTCGTGCCGGTGATGTGGATCGTCTTCAACGCGCTGCTGCTGTACAACATCGCGGTGAAGTCGGGCCGCTTCGACCAGTTCCGGCAGTGGATGCTCGACAACCTGCCCGACGATCGCCGCCTCGTGCTGCTCGTCGTCGCGTTCTCGTTCGGCTGCCTGCTCGAAGGGATCTCGGGATTCGGCACGCCGGTCGCGATCACGAGCGCCCTCCTGATCGCGCTCGGCTTCCCCGCGCTCGAAGCGCTCACCTACACGCTGCTGTTCAACACGGCGCCGGTTGCGTTCGGCGCGCTCGGCGTGCCGATCACCGTGCTCGGCGCGGTCACGTCGCTGCCGCCCGCGACGCTCGCGCAGATGGTCGGCCGCCAGTTGCCGTTCTTCGCGCTGCTGCTGCCGTTCTACGTGGTCGGCGCGTATGGCGGGCTGCGCTCGATCTCGAAGCTGTGGCCCGCGCTGCTCGTGTCGGGCGGCAGCTTCGCGATCGCGCAGTTCGTCACGTCGAATTTCCTCGGCTACCAGCTCACCGACGTGCTGTCGTCGCTCACGTCGCTGATCGTCACGATCGGCTTCCTGCAGGTGTGGAAGCCGCAGCCCGATCCGCAATACGCGCTCGCGCGCAGCGTGCCGGCAACGGCCGGCGCCGCGCGTGCGGGCTTCGGCGGCTGGCTGCCGTGGCTCGTCGTGTCGGTGGTCGTGATCGTGTGGGTGCACGCGAACGTCGCGGCGGTCGGCGACGTGAAGATCAAGTGGCCGGGCCTGCACAACGCGGTGTTCGTGTCGCTGTATCACAAGCCGTATGCGGCGATCTGGGACTTCCAGCCGCTCGGCACGGGCACCGCGATCCTGCTCTCGGCGATCATCACGGCCGCGCTGACGCGCACCGGCGTGGGCGATTTCTTCGATTGCGTGGTCAAGACCTGGCGGCAGACGTGGATCGCGATCGTCACGGTGATGATGATCGTCGGGCTCGCGTACCTGCTGAACTACTCGGGGATCAGCTACACGCTCGGCACCGGCGTCGCGTCGACCGGCGCGCTGTTCCCGCTGGTGTCCGCGTCGCTCGGCTGGATCGCCGTGTTCCTGTCCGGCAGCGACACGTCGGGCAATGCGCTGTTCGGCAACCTGCAGGTGGTCGCCGCGCGGCAGCTCGGCCTCGATCCGGTGCTGATGGCCGCGACCAACTCGTCGGGCGGCGTAATGGGCAAGATGATCTCGCCGCAGAACATCGCGACGGGTGTATCGACGACGGACCTGAAAGGACAGGAAGGTGTCGTGTTCGCGCGCACCTTCTGGCACAGCGTGATTCTCACGCTGTTGCTCGGTGTGCTGGTGTTCATGCAGCAGCACGTGCTGACGTGGATGATTCCGGCGCTGCCGAAGTGAGGTGAGCGCGACGACAGAAGGAAGGCACGAGGAAAAAGCGAGGGAAGGCGCGAGAAAAGCGCCAGTAGTGTGCGGAACCGGCGAACGCGCGGCAGTTCAGCGTGCGTTCGCCCGCCGCGCCGTTCGTCCTGCTTCATCCGTTCCGGCCGCGTCGTCACCGGCGGGCAGGATGCACGCGAGGAACGCGTCGATCGCCGGGCTCTGGCGGCGCGCCTTCAGGTAGTACACGTATTCGTCGATCGTCGTGTCGACGCCGCGCAGCGCGATCACGCGCAAATCCGGATGACGTTCGGCCTCGCCGAGCGGAAACAGGCTGCCGCCCACGCCGTGCAGGATCGCCTCGCGGATCGCTTCGCGGCTGCCGATCTCGGCCACCGAGACGGCCGCGACACCGGCCGCGTCGAGAATCGTCTCCGTGCAGCGGCGTGTGACCGAGCCTTCCTCGCGAATCAGCAGCCGCACGTCGGCGAGTTGCGCCGGATCGATCGCGTCGAAGCGCGCGAGCGGATGATTGCGATGCACGACGAGCACGAGCGGGTCGGTCGAGATCACCTTGCGTTCGAGGCCGTCGGCATCGTTGCGCTGCGACGAGACGGCGAGATCGATGCGGAATTCCTGCAGCGCCTGCAGGATCTCCTCGGAGTTGCCGATCCGGCACGTGAGCGCGATCGACGGATGCGCGTTCGAGAAGCGGCCGACCGCGTCCATGATGTAGTACGGCCCCGTCGCGCCGATCCGCAGGTGGCCTTCGAACAGGCCGCCGACGTTGCGCAGCATGATGTCGGCCTGCGCCTCGAGCGCGATCATCTTTTCGACGAGCGGCAGCAGCTCGATGCCCGTCTCGGTGACCTCGAGCTTGCGGCCGCTGCGGTAGAACAGCTCGACGCCGTACACCTGCTCGACCTGCCGGATCTGTGCGGCGATCGTCGGCTGGCTCACGCCCAGGTGGCGCGCGGCGCGCGTGATGCTGCCCTGCCGGACGGTCGCGTGGAACGCCTTCAGCTGATCGAACACGACTCGGCTTCTCCCCTCTGTATCGCGCGTCAGCGTAGCGCACGCGTATGTCGGCCGGATGAAAGACGCGTCGTGCGCCGCTTCGAAAAAATTCCTGGGGGTAACCCAAAGAAACCTGCGGTAACCGGTCACGGCCGGGACACGCCGATGCGGGGTAATAACGGCAACGCACCACCGCCGGCCCCGCTCGACCGGCGCCCCACTCCTACCGACAACAGGGTTCTCTTCATGTCCTCGAACAATCGACGCGATTTCCTGCGCCTCGCCGCGCAGTCGGCCGGCGCGATGGCCGCCTACGCGGGCTTCCCGCCCGCGATCCGCAATGCGCTGGCGATGCCGGCCGCCTATCGCACGGGCACGATCCGCGACGTCGAACACGTCGTGATCTTCATGCAGGAAAACCGTTCGTTCGACCATTATTTCGGCGGGCTGCGCGGCGTGCGCGGCTTCAACGACCCGCGCCCGCACCTGCTGCCGAGCGGTGCGCCGGTGTGGCAGCAGCCGCCGGCTTCGGTGTTCACGAAGAACTACCATTCGCGCGGCCTCGATCCGTCGGCGCCGTACGTGCTGCCGTTCTACCTCGATCCGAAGCAGACGACCGAATTCCAGCCGGGCACCAACCACGGCTGGAGCAGCGGCCACCTGTCCTGGAACAACGGCCAGTGGGACCAGTGGGTGAACCAGAAGCAGGACGTGCTGACGATGGGCTACCTGAAGCGCCAGGATCTCACGTACCACTACGCATTGGCCGACGCGTTCACGATCTGCGATTCGTACTTCTGCTCCGCGCATGCCGACACCGCGCCGAACCGCATCTACCTGTGGACCGGCACGGTCGACCCGCGCAACATCTACGGCAACCCGCCGAACGGCCCGGGCATCGGCGAGCGCGACGATGTGAACGGCTACACGTGGACGACCTACGCGGAACGCCTCGAGAACGCGAAGATCAGCTGGAAGGTGTACCAGGGCGGCACGGGTATCCCGGGCGACCCGACCGACAACTACACCGACAACTCGCTGATGTTCTTCAAGCGCTTCCAGGTGAAGGAAGGCGCGAGCGGCCCGCTGGTCGACAAGGGCGCGTCGGACCACACGCTCGCCGAGCTGAAGGCCGACGTGCAGGCGAACCGGCTGCCGCAGGTGTCGTGGATCGTATCGCCGTACAAGTACAGCGAGCACCCGCAGGCATCGCCGACGGACGGCGCGTTCTACATCAACATGGTGCTCGAGGCGCTCACGTCGAACCCGGAAGTGTGGGCGAAGACGGTGTTCATCCTGAACTACGACGAGAACGACGGGCTGTTCGACCACGTCGTGCCGCCGGTGCCGCCGGTCACGAGCGGCGTGGGCGGCCAGGGCATCGTGTCGTCGAACCTGCTGTCGAATCTCGGCGACGAGTTGCTCGACCTGAACAAGTACCCGGGCGAAATGAGCCCGCTCGTGCCGGGCGCCGACCCGGGCGGCATCCAGCCGATCGGCCTCGGGCCGCGCGTGCCGCTGATCATCATCTCGCCGTGGACGAAGGGCGGCTGGGTGTGCTCGGAGACGTTCGACCATACGTCGGTACTGCGTTTCCTCGAAGCGCGCTTCGGCGTGAAGGAGCCGAACATCAGCGCATGGCGCCGGTCGATCTGCGGCGACCTGACGTCGGCCTTCGACTTCTCCGCGCGCCCCGACACGCGCACGGTCAGCTTCACGGTGCCGCAGCACATCGCGACGGCCGGCCAGGCGTACCAGGTGCCCGCGCAGCAGTCGATGCCGACGCAGGAGCCCGGCACGCGTCCGGCACGTGCACTGCCGTACGAGCTGTTCGTGCACAGCCGCGTGAGCGGGCACGACGACAGCGTGTCGCTCGACTTCGCGAACACCGGTGACGCAGGCGCCGCGTTCTACGTGTACGACCGCCGCAACCCGACGACGCCCCCGCGCCGCTATGCGGTGTCCGCGCACGACCGCTTCGTCGACACGTGGAACACGTCGGCCGCGCGCGGCGACTACCATCTCGCGGCGTATGGCCCGAACGGCTATCTGTGCGAGTTCCAGGGCAACACGCGGCTCGCGGCGGACGGCCGCCACGCGAACCCCGAAGCGCGGATCGGCTACGACGTGCGCAACCGGCACGTGTACCTGCAACTGCGCAACAGCGGGCGCGCGACGTGCCGCGTGACGGTCGACAACGCGTATAGCCACAAGCATGCGCGGACCTACACGCTGGAGCCGGGCGAGCGCATCGAGGATCACTTCGAGCTGTCGTCGAGCCACGGCTGGTACGATCTGACGCTCACCGCGACGACGCTGCGCGGTGGCGACGACAAGGTCGTGCGCCGCTTCGCGGGCCACGTCGAGACGGGCCGGCCGAGCCAAAGCGATCCGGGGCCGGTGAAGCACCCGACGGCCTGACGGCCGACAAGTGTCACGCAAGGCGGGCGAAGTCGGCCCGCCGCGCGAGCGCTGCCTGCCGGTCGCGCTTCGGAGGCATTCCGGCAGGCGGAATTGGTTTTTGGAAACTGAAAACTGTTGACAATGTGTCGGGCTGAGGGTATACAAGGATCATTCGCCGATATGGCGCCCTCGTTTTCTACCGCAGCCCTGCTGCCTGCCCGACCATGACAGCCCCGAACGCGCTCAGCGCCATCGAACTCCTGCAAAGCCAGTCGCTCGCGATGATCGTCCAGGACATGCTCGAGCGCGCGATCGTCTCCGGCGAATACGCTCCTGGCGAGAAGCTCAACGAAGTCGAGATCGCGACCAAGCTGAACGTGTCGCGCGGTCCCGTGCGCGAAGCATTCCGCGCGCTCGAACAGGCCGGCCTGCTGCGCAACGAGAAGAACCGCGGCGTGACGGTGCGCGTCGTGCCGCTGCGCGAAGCCGAGGAGATCTACGAAGTGCGCGCGATGCTCGACGAGTCGGTCGCGCGCGCGCTCGCGAAGCGCATCTCGCCCGACACGCTGAAGGTGCTGAAGGGCATCATCCAGTCGATGAAGGATGCCGCGAAGACGCACGACGTCACGCGCTATACCGAGCTGAACGTGCAGTTCCACGACGCGATGGTCGTCGGCGTGGGCAATACGCACCTCACCGATACCTACCGCCGGCTCGTGCGCCAGCTCGGCCTGCTGCGCCAGGCCGCGATCGAGGCCGAGGAGGACGCGATCGCCGTGTCCGCGGCCGAGCACGACAAGATCGTGCAGGCGCTCGCGGGCGGCGACGAGGAGCAGGCCGTGGCGCTCGTGCGCGAGCACTTGTCGCACGGTCTCGAGCGCATGCGCCGCACGCATGAGCAGGGGCTGCCCTCGACGGGCAAGTCGGCGCGGGAGAAGCCCGTGCGCGCGTAAGTGCGCGGCAACGCCTGCGGGGGTTGCCGCGAAATGGTTGCCGCACGACAGCAAAGGGACGCTTCGCAGCGTCCCTTTTTCATTGCAGCTTCGGGTCATTCAAGTCCCGCAAGTCAACGCATCGTCACTCCTTGTCGGCCTTCCCGGCCGCGCTCGCGAATTTCGCGAGCCACCTGTCGACAACTGCCGGCGGCCGGCTCTCGTCCTCCGCGCGCTCCTTGCGCCGGATCGCATTGCGCACGACGTGCGCGCCGACATAGCGGATCGGCTCCGGCGGGAAATGACCCAGCGGGCCGCGCACGATCGGGCTGCGCGTCCATGCGTTGTCGAGGCCGAGCACGAGCGACGACAGGATCTGCCCGCCCATGTAGGTCGGCCCCACGCCGTTGCCCGAGTAGCCGAAGCCGTAGAACACGTTCGGCGCGTCGTCGAGGCGGCCGAAGAACGGGAAGCCGGTGACGGAGCGATCCGACGGCCCGTTCCAGCACGCGGTGACCGGCACGCCCGCGAGCGACGGAAAGAACTCGCGCAGGCTCTGCGTGAGTTGCGCCTCGTACGGCGAGCGCCGGTCGAACACGGGTGCGATGCGGCTGCGCCACGAGAACGTGTTGCCGCCCTTGCCGAGCATCAGCCGCCCGTCGGCGGTGGTGCGGTAGTAGTAGACGAAGATCCGCGAATCGAGCACCGACACGCCGTCCACGAGCCCGGTCTTTTCGAGCAGCTCGGGGCATTTCTCGGTGATGACCATGTCGCTCGACACGACCGCGATCGTCCGTTCGAACTGCGGGAAGCGGCTCGCCATCCACGCGTTGATCGCGAACACGAGCTTGCCCGCGCGCACGGTGCCGGACGGCGTGCGCACGACGGCCGGCTGCCCGGGCGTGAAGTCGAGCATCGGCGTGCGCTCGTAGATCCGGATGCCCATCGCGAGCGCGACGCGGCGCAGCCCGCGCACGAGCTTGCCGGGATGCACGGTCGCGGCGATCGGCGAGTAGACGCCGTCGAGATTGCGGGCGGACCCCGAGCGGCGCGCGACTTCGGCAGGCGGCAGCGGTTCGTAGCTGTGGATGCCGCACGCGGCGAGCGCGTCGAGCACCGGCGCGAGCGTGCCGACCTGCGCACGCGACGTCGCGGTGTACAGCGTGCCGTCGAGCCGCAGCTCGGCATCGATGGCGTGCGCGCGGCAGAAATCGGCGATGTGCTGCACGGCCGCTTCGGAGGCCTTCACGAGCCGGATCGCCTCGGCTTCGCCGAACAGCCGCCGCAGCGTCAGGAACTTCGCGGACCACGTGAGCAGGCAGCCGCCGTTGCGGCCGCTCGCGCCGGCGCCGCACAGGTCGGCCTCGACGATCGCGATGTCGAGCGCGGGGTTCTGCTGCTTTGCCTGGATCGCGGTCCAGAGCCCGGTGAAGCCGCCGCCGACGATGCACACGTCGGCCTGCGTCGCACCTTGCAGCGCGGGGGCGAGATCGCCGTCGTTGAACAGCGCTTGTTCGATCCAGAAGGGTCGCATGGGAGGGTTCGTCGAAAAGGGGCGCGCCGCGCGCGGCCCGAAAAAATGACGGCCGCCGCATGCGAACGTGCATGCGGCGGGTTACATCACGTCACGTCACGCTGCCGCTTCCGCCGACACGCGACGCACGCCCATCGCCTTCAGCGTGTCGGCGATCGCGGCGACGGCGCCCGGAATGCCGGCTTCGCCGAAGTGGCCGATGCAGCCGACCCGGAACGTCTCGACCTCGGTCAGCTTGCCCGGATACAGGATGTAGCCGCGCTGCTTGACCTCCTGGTAGAACCGCTTGAAATCGTAGTTCGGATCGTCCGGCGCGTGGAACGTGACGATGATCGGCGCCTGGATCGCCGGATCGAGGAACGGCCGGAAGCCGAGCGCGAGCATCCCGTCGATCAGCGCGCGATAGTTGCGCTGGTAGCGGCCGCCGCGTGCCGCGAGCCCGCCTTCGTCGACGTATTGCGCGACGGCGGCGTCGAGTGCCGCGACCACGTGCGTCGGCGGCGTGAAGCGCCACTGCGTCGTGCGCTGCATGTAGACCCACTGGTCGTACAGGTCCATCGCGAGCGAGTGGCTGTTGCCTTCGCAGCGTTCGAGCGCACTGCGCTTCGCGATCACGAAGCCGAGCCCCGGCACGCCTTCGAGGCATTTGCCGGATGCGGCGATCACCGCGTCGAACGGCGTCGTGCGTGCATCGATGTCGATCGCGCCGAACGAGCTCATCGCGTCGACGATCAGCGCGCGGCCGTGCTTCGCGACGACCTGCGCGATGTCGTGCAGCGGGTTCAGCACGCCGGCGCCCGTTTCGCAGTGCACGAGCGCGACGTGCGTGATGGTCGGATCTTCGGCGAGCGCGCGCTCGACGTCGGCCGGATCGACGCGGCGATCCTCGCTGTAGTCGATCGTCGTCAGCTGGCGGCCGAGCACGCGGCAGATCTTCGCGATGCGCTGGCAGTACGCGCCGTTGTTCGGCACGAGCACGTGGCCGTCACGCGGCACGAGCGTGCCGAGGGCCGCTTCGACCGAGAACGTGCCGCTGCCTTGCAGCGGCACGCATTCGTGCGTGCCTTCGCCGTGCACGATCTGCAGCAGGCGTTCGCGCAAGCGCGCGGTGATCGCGTTGAAGTCGCTGTCCCACGATCCCCAGTCGCGCAGCATTGCGTCGCGCGTGGTGTCGGAGGTCGTCAGGGGGCCAGGGGTGAGCAGGATGGGCTGGGCGGCGAGCGTCATGGTGTCTCCTTGATGAAGTCGGGACGTCACGTGAATACGGTCAAAGAATCAACGGCGATGCGGATTGCGCCAGGCCTGCGTACGGCGCAACAGTCGATGCGAGATGCATGCGAACAGCACGCACGCGAACGACGAGGTTGCGAGCACGAGCGTGGCCATCGCGGCGGCCGGGCCCATCTGGCCCGCGTCGTCGAGGTTCAGGATCGCGACCGATGCGGGCTGCGTGTCGGGCGAGTAGAGGAACGCGACGGCCGAGACCGTCGTCATCCCGTTGACGAACAGGTAGCGGGCGATCAGCAGGATCGCCGGCAGGCACACGGGTACGGTCACGCGCACGAAGGTCTTGTAGAACGGCACCTTCAGCGACGCGGACACGGCCTCGAACTCGCTGTCGATCTGCCGGAGCGCGGTGACGGCGGTCAGGTGGCTCGACGCGTAGTAGTGCACCACCGTGACGATCGCGAGCAGCCACAGCGACCCGTACAGCCCGTTCAGCGGATTGCCGGGCGCGTTGAACAGGAAGATGTAGCTGATGCCGAGCACGAGCCCCGGCACGCCCATCGGCAGGATCGCGCACAGCGCGATGAAGCCGCGCAGCCAGCGCGCGCCGCGTGTCTTCTCGATCAGGTAGGCGCCGCCGAACACGACGATCGTGCCGCCGAGCGCCACGGTCGCGGCCATCCGCAGGCTGTTCTTGTACGCGTCGAAGATGCCGGCGCCGATCAGCCCCATCTCGTAGTGCTGCAGCCCGAGCGTCATTTGGTACGGCCAGAACTTCACGAACGACGCGAACACCGAGATGCCGACCACCGCGATGAAGAACGCGCACACGATGCCGCAGTATGCGAGCATCGCGGCGTCGAAGCCGCGCGACGACTTCGGCTGGTACGGCGTCGAGCGCGCGCCGAGCTGCGACTGCTGGCGGCGACGGATGAAGAAGTCGACGCCGAACGCGACGAGCGCCGGGCACAGCAGCATCAGGCTCACGACCGCGCTGCGGTTGAAATCCTGCAGGCCGATGATCAGCTTGTAGATGTCGGTCGACAGCACGTTGTACGAACCGCCGATCACGACCGGCACGCCGAAGTCGTTGATGCACATCGTGAACGCCACCATCGTCGCGCTGATCAAGCCGTACTTCGCACCCGGCAGCGTGATCGTGAAGAACTTGCGGATGCGGCTCGTGCCCATCGCGTCGGCGGCCTCGTAGAGCCGGCCGTCGGCCAGCGACAGCGCGGTGACGAGGATCATCAGCACGTGCGGGAACGACGCATACACCATGCTCAGCACGATGCCCGGCAGCCCGTAGATCGAATGGCCGTGCAGCAGCGGCTTGAGCAGCCCCGCGTTGCCGAACCAGTAGATGAACGACACCGCGGACAGCAGCGTCGGCGCGAGCAGCGGCAGCAGCGCGATCGTGCGCGCCGCGTTCTTCAGCGGCATGCACGAGCGGGTCAGTGCGTAAGCGAACGTGAACGCCATCGGCACGACGATCGACGTGACGAGGGCGCCGACCGTCAGCGAATGCAGCATCGAGCGCAGCACGCCGCTGTCCTCGAGATACGCGACGAAGTTGTGCGCGCCGACGAAGCGTCCGTCCGCATCGACGAAGCATTTCTGCACGACGAGCGCGAGCGGCAGCAGCAGGAACATCGACATCAGCGCGGCCATCGCGACGAGCGCGAGCTGCGCGATGCGGTCGTGCCAGTGCGTGATCTGCCGCACGTCGGCGGGGGCGGAGGCGCTGCGGCGGCGCTCGGTCAGGACGGTGCTCATTGCAGTCGCTCCTTCGCGCTCGGGAACACGCGGACATGCTCGCGATCGAGCGCGAGGTCGATGCGCGCGCCGGCCTGCACGCCGGTGCGGTCGACATCGTGATACGACAGATCGGCGACGATCTCCTGGCCGTCGAGCCCGTCGATCCGGAAGCTCACGCGGCAGAACGCGCCGAGGAATTCGAGCTTCTCGACGCGGCCGGCCAGCACGTTGTCGGCCGTCTCGCCCGGCACGCGGATGCGCAGGTCCTCGGGCCGCACGTAGACCGACACCGCCGCGCCTTGCGCCGGGCGTGCCGTGCCATGGCGACAGTCGAGGCCGACCGCGCCCGCGCGCAGCGTGCCGTCCTGCGCGACTTCGGCGGGAATCGTGTTGACGCGGCCGATGAAGTCCGCGACGAACGGCGACGCCGGCTGCCGGTAGATTTCGAGCGGCGTGCCGATCTGCTCGATCACGCCGTGGTTCATCACGACGATGCGGTCGGCCATCGACAGCGCTTCTTCCTGATCGTGCGTGACCATGATCGTCGTCACGCCGAGCCGCTGCTGCAGCGCGCGGATCTCCTGGCGCAGCCGCACGCGCACCCGCGCGTCGAGTGCCGACAGCGGCTCGTCGAGCAGCAGCAGGCCGGGGGAGGTGGCGAGCGCGCGTGCCAGCGCGATGCGCTGCTGCTGGCCGCCGGACAGCTGGCCCGGATGCTTGCGATGGCTGTCGGGCAGGCCGACCAGCGCGAGCAGCGTATGCACGCGCTCGTGGATCGCGTCGCGCTTCATCTTGCGGTTCACGAGCCCGTACGCGACGTTGTCGTACACGGTGAGGTTCGGGAACAGCGCGTACGACTGGAACACGATCCCGTAGTCGCGCAGTTGCGGCGGCAGCCGCGAGATGTCGCGGCCGTCCTGCATGATGTGGCCGGCGTTCTGCGTCTCGAGCCCCGCGATGATCCGCAGCAGCGTGGTCTTCCCGCAGCCGGACGGCCCCAGGAAGCAGATCATTTCGCCCTTCATCACGCTCAGGTTGATGTCGGTGAGAACCTGCGTGTCGTTGTACCGCTTCTCGATGCGTTCTACGCTCAGATAAGGTGCCATGCGCGCCTCCATGCTGGGGCGGCCCGGGGGCCGGATTCGACGATGGAAAGGGTGGCGCGGGGCGGCGCGCGGCGCGGCCCCGCGGCGGGTCGCGACGTTACTGCTGCGCTTTCGCGCCGTAGCGCTTCTGCCATGTATCGAGAATCGACTGGCGGTTCTTCGCCGACCATACGAAGTCGTTCTTCACGAGCAGGTCCGAGTAGTTGTCGGGGATGCCGGCGAGCTTGCGCGCGACTCCCGGGTACGCGACGATCGCCCACCAGCGCGCGGTGATCTGGTTCGCCTCCTTGCTCGCCATGAAGTCGGCGAGCTTCTTCGCGGCGTCGGGCTGCTTCGTCGTCTTCATGATCGCGGTGCCTTCCATGTCCCAGCCGAGCCCTTCCTTCGGGAACACGAGATCGATCGGCGCGCCCTGCGACTGCAGTTCGTGGCCGCGGAACTCGAACGAGATGCCGATCGGGAATTCGCCGGTGCCGGCGAGCGTGCACGGCTTCGAGCCCGAGTGCACGTACTGCGCGACGTTCTTGTCGAGCGCGTCCATGAATTTCCAGCCTTTGTCGTCGCCGAAGGTCTGCAGCCACGCGGTCACGTCGAGGTAGCCGGTGCCGGACGAAACCGGGCTCGGCATCACGATCGCGCCTTTATAGACGGGCTTCGTCAGGTCTTCCCACGACGTCGGCTTCGGAATCCCCTTCGCCTGCGCGGCGACGCGGTTGTAGCAGATCGTCGCGCCCCATACGTCCATGCCGACCCAGTGCGGCGGCGTGTTTGCGTCGCTGTACTTGCGCGTGAGCTGGTCGAAGTCCTTCGGCGTGTAGGGCATCAGCATGCCCTGCAGGTCGAGCAGCGTGAGGCTCGACGCGGCGAGGCCGAGCACGACGTCCGCGCGCGGGTTGTTCTTCTCCGCGAGCAGCTTCGCGGTGACCGAGCCGGTCGAGTCGCGCACCCAGCGGATCTCGATATCGGGGTTCGCTTTCTCGAACGCGTCCTTGTAGGGCTTCATCGCCTCGTCTTCCAGCGCGGTGTAGACGAGCAGCGACGTCTTCGCGTGCGCCGCCTGCACCGCGCCGAGCGCGACCGCTGCGGCCAGCGCGAAGCGGGCCGCGCCCGCCGCCCATGCGTTCAAACGCTTGTTTACCGGCACTTCGTTCATCTTCAGACCCCTTGACTGTGGCGCCGCGGCACGCGGCGGATGAGTGGAGACCAGCCCTCTTGCTGCACCGTTGTTTTGCTTTCTGTTCTCTGCATGTTGTTGACAATCTACAAATCATCAATTTTAATGTCAAGCATGGAAAACACCTCCCTTCGGCGCGGCGCGGGCGCCGACGGCTCACCCCTTCGACCTGAAAGGAATGAACGTCATGAATGAAACGCCTGTATCCGTGGAAGTGAACGGCCGCCGCTACAACTGGATGAGCCGGCCCGTGGTGGTCGTCTGCGTCGATGGCTGCGCATACGAATATCTGGAAGAAGCGGCCGAGGCCGGCGTCGCGCCGTTCCTGCGCACGCTGCTGAAGCCGGGCACGGCGCTCAAGGGCGAGTGCGTGGTGCCGAGCTTCACGAACCCGAACAACCTGTCGATCGTGACAGGCGTGCCGCCGGCGGTGCATGGGATAAGCGGCAACTACTTCTACGATCGCGACACCGGCGCCGAAGTGCTGATGAACGATCCGAAGTACCTGGTCGCACCGACGGTGCTCGCGACCTTCGCGGAGCAGGGTGCGAAAGTCGCGGTCGTCACTGCGAAGGACAAGCTGCGCCGCCTGCTCGGCAAGGGGCTGAAGGGCATCTGCTTCTCGTCGGAAAAGGCCGATGAGGCGAGCATCGAGGAAAACGGCATCGACAACGTGCTCGAGCTGGTCGGCAAGCCGGTGCCGAGCGTGTACAGCGCGGATCTCTCGGAATTCGTGTTCGCGGCCGGCGTGCGCCTGCTCGAGACGCGCCCGATCGACCTGATGTACCTGTCGACCACCGACTACGTGCAGCACAAGTGCGCGCCCGGCACGGAAGGCGCGAACGCGTTCTACGCAATGATGGACACCTACCTGCAGCGTCTCGACGCGCTCGGCGCGATCGTCGCGATCACGGCCGACCACGGAATGAATGCGAAGCACGACGACGAAACCGGCGAGCCGAACGTGATCTACCTGCAGGAGCTGTTCGACGAGTGGCTCGGCGAGGATGCGGCGCGCGTGATCCTGCCGATCACCGATCCGTACGTCGTGCACCACGGCGCGCTCGGCTCGTTCGCGACCGTCTACGTGCCGGCGACGGCCGACGCCGAAGCGCTGCGCGCACGGCTCGCCGCGGTCGACGGCATCGAGGTCGTGCTCACGGGCGCCGAGGGTTGCGCGCGCTTCGAGCTGCCGCCGGCGCGGATGGGCGACCTGATCGTGATCTCGAAGCAGGACGTCGTGCTCGGCACGCGCCGCATCAAGCACGACCTGTCGGGTCTCGACGTGCCGCTGCGCTCGCACGGCGGGATCTCGGAGCAGATCGTGCCGCTGATCTTCAGCAAGCCGGTCGCCGGCGACGTCTCGGGCCGCGCGCGGCTGCGCAACTTCGACATCATCGACATCGCGCTCAACCATCTGCAGTGATGCGCACGCATCCGTAAGGGGACACACTCATGAACGCCATTGCAGCATCGACGGACGTCCGCGAGATTCGTCGCGAAGCACTGCGAATCGATGGGGAACGGATTCATCGGGACGCGGTAATCGAAGTGCGCAACCCGTACGACGGCGCGCTGGTCGGCACCGTGCCGAAGGCGACGCTGGACGACGTGCGGCGCGCGTTTGCCGCCGCACGTGCCTACCGGCCGACGCTGACGCGCCACGATCGCGCGGCGATCCTGCGCCGCGCGGCCGACATCGTGCGCTCGCGCACTGCCGAGATCGCGGCGCTGATCACGGCCGAGGCCGGCTTGTGCATCAAGGATTCGACGTACGAAGCCGGCCGCGTGGCCGACGTGCTGACGTTCGGTGCCGGGGAAGTGCTGAAGGACGACGGGCAGATCTTCTCGTGCGACCTGACACCGCACGGCAAGAAGCGCCGCGTGTACACGCAGCGCGACCCGCTGCTCGGCGTGATCTCGGCGATCACGCCGTTCAATCACCCGATGAATCAGGTCGCGCACAAGATCGTGCCGTCGGTGGCCACCAACAACCGGATCGTCGTGAAGCCGTCGGAGAAGGTGCCGCTGTCGTGCTACCTGTTCGCGGACATCCTGTACGAAGCGGGCCTGCCGCCGCAGATGCTGCAAGTGCTCACCGGCGACCCGAAGGAGATTGCCGACGAGCTGATCACGAACCCGGCGATCGATCTCATCACGTTCACGGGCGGCGTATCGATCGGCAAGTCGATTGCGTCGCGGATGGGCTACCGGCGCGCGGTGCTGGAACTCGGCGGCAACGATCCGATCATCGTGATGGAAGACGCCGATCTCGACGAAGCGAGCACGCTCGCGGTGTCGGGTTCGTATAAAAACTCGGGGCAGCGCTGCACGGCGATCAAGCGGATGCTCGTGCACGAGTCGGTGGCCGATCGCTTCACGGAACTGGTGGTCGAGAAAACGAAGGCGTGGTCGTACGGCAATCCGTCCGATCCGTCGGTGGACATGGGCACGGTGATCGACGAAGCGGCCGCGAAGTTCTGCGAGCAGCAGGTGAATGACGCGATCGCACGCGGTGCGCGGCTGCTGGTCGGCAACGTCCGCAGCGGCGCGCTGTATTCGCCGACGGTGATCGATCGCGTGACACCCGACATGCCGCTCGTGAAGTACGAAACCTTCGGCCCCGTGTCACCGATCATGCGCTTTCGCGACATCGACGACGCGATCCGGATGTCGAACAGCACCGACTATGCGCTGTCGTCGTCGGTCTGCACGAACCGCTTCGACCACATCACGCGCTTCATCACCGAGCTGGAAGTCGGCAGCGTGAATGTGCGCGAGGTGCCGGGCTACCGGCTCGAGCTGACGCCGTTCGGCGGCGTGAAGGATTCGGGGCTCGGTTACAAGGAAGGCGTGCAGGAAGCGATGAAGAGCTTCACGAATACGAAGACGTATTCGCTGCCGTGGTAAGTGACGTGTAAGCCGCGCGCACCGGTTTCGCGGCCGGTGCGCGCGTTATTCTATCGGCTCATATCGATAGCCGATTTGCGTTTTTGCCGCGCATCGACGCGTCGGTAGAATTCGCGGACCTCTCGAACGGCATGCGTGTGCCGCGGGATCATTCCCTCCAATCATTCGGGGTCCGCACCATGAAATTCCTTCGCTCCATCCTGGTCGTCGCCATGCTGCAGGCCATTTCGGTCACGAGCGCACTCGCCGCCGACGACCTGTCGCAGATCAAGTCGTCCGGCGTGTTCCGGGTCGGGACCGAAGGCACGTACGCGCCGTTCACGTACCACGACGAAACCGGCAAGCTGACGGGCTTCGACGTCGACATCGCGACCGCGATCGCGCAGCGCCTCGGCGTGAAGCCGCAGTTCGTCGAAGGCAAGTGGGACGGGCTGATCGCCGGCCTCGACGTGAACCGCTACGACGCGGTCGTCAACGAAGTGTCGATCACCGACGCGCGCAAGGCGAAATACGATTTCTCGACGCCGTACATCACGTCGCGCGCGGTGCTGATCGTGCGCGCCGACAACACGACGATCCGCTCGTTCGACGACCTCAAGGGCAAGAAATCCGCGAACACGCTGACCAGCAATTTCGGCAAGCTCGCGGCCGCGCACGGCGCGGACGTCGTGCCCGTGCAGGGCTTCAACGAATCGATCGACCTGCTGAGCTCGGGGCGCGTCGATGCGACGATCAACGATTCGCTGTCGTACCTCGATTTCCGCAAGCACAAGCCGGACGCGAAACTGAAGATCGCGGCGACCGACACGGGCGGCGCGAGCGACGCATCGGGCGTGCTGCTGCGCAAGGGCAGCCCCGCGCTGGTGGCCGCGATCGACAAGGCGCTCGCGGACATCAAGGCCGACGGCACCTACGCGAAGATCTCGCAGAAGTATTTCGGCCGCGACGTGTCGCAACCGTGACGCGAGGCTGAACGATGCCGGCCTGGCTTCACCTGATGGCGGAATCGCTGCGGCCCCTGCTCGTCGCGGGGCTCGTGTTCACGGTACCGCTCACGCTCGCGTCGTTCGCGATCGGCCTGTTGCTCGCCTTCGGCGCGGCGCTCACGCGGCTGTTCGGGCCGCGCTGGGCGCAGGCCGCCGTGCGTTTCTACATCTGGCTGTTTCGCGGTTCGCCGCTGCTCGTGCAGCTGTTCGTGATCTTCTACGGTTTGCCGAGCGTCGGCATCGTGCTCGATCCGCTGACGGCCGCGGTGATCGGCTTCTCGCTGAACGTCGGCGCGTACAACGCCGAGGTGATCCGCGGCGTGATCGAATCGATTCCGAAGGGGCAGTGGGAAGCCGCGTACTCGATGGCGATGACGCGCCCGCAGGCGCTGCGCCGCGCGATCCTGCCGCAGGCCGCGCGCGTTGCGCTGCCGGCGCTGTCGAATTCATTCATTTCGCTCGTGAAGGACACGTCGCTCGCGGCCGTGCTGACCGTGCCGGAGATCTTCCAGGCCGCGCAGCGGATCGCGGCCGTGACCTACGAGCCGATGATTCTCTATACGGAAGCCGCGCTGGTCTATCTGCTGCTCAGTTCGGTGCTGTCCACGCTGCAGCGTCGCCTCGAAATCCGCTTCGGCCGTCATGCGCTGTTCCAGGCGGAACTGCGATGATCAGGCTCGAACGCATCGACAAGTCGTTCGGCACGCATCGTGTGCTGCAGGGAATCGACCTCGCATTGCAGCCCGGCAGCGTGACGGCGCTGATCGGGCCGTCCGGCAGCGGCAAGAGCACGCTGCTGCGTTGCGTGAACCTGCTCGAGGTGCCCGAGGCGGGCACGCTGACGGTCGGCGACGCCCGCATCGACTTTTCGCCGGCGCAGCGGCCGGCGCGCGACGCCGTGTTCGCGGTGCGCCGCCAGACCGGCATGGTGTTCCAGAACTTCCAGCTGTTTCCGCACCTGAGTGTCGTGCAGAACGTGATGGAAGGGCTCGTCACCGTGCAGCGCTGGCCGCGCGAGCGAGCCCGCGAACGCGCGCTCGCGCTGCTCGAGAAGGTCGGCATCGCGGACAAGGCCGACGCGTGGCCCGGCACGCTGTCGGGCGGCCAGCAGCAACGCGTCGCGATCGCGCGTGCGCTCGCACCGTCGCCGCAGGTGCTGTTGTGCGACGAGCCGACGTCGGCGCTCGATCCGGAACTGTCCGTCGAAGTGGTCGAGGTGCTGCGCCAGCTCGCACGGGAAGGCACGACGATGCTGATGGCGACGCACGACCTGCGCCTGGCCGCGTCGATTGCACACGACGCGGTGTTTCTCGCGGAAGGCCGTATCGTCGAAGCCGGTGCGTCGCGCGACCTGTTCGGCGACCCGCGCGATCCGCGCACCGCGAAGTTCATCTCGACGCTCGCGCAGGGCGTGCCGGTGTTCTGACGCAGCACGCGACATGCGACATGCGCGACAGCGGGCGTCAATCTTGCCCGGATGCGTCGAGCACCGCCGCGACGATCGCCTCCGGCGCATCTTCCTGCACCAGGTGGCCCGCGCGCGGCACCCTGATCAGCCGGCCGTTCGCGATGCGATCGGCGAGCGCCTGCCCCTGTTCGAGCGGAATCCACGCGTCGTCCTCGCCCCACACGATACGCACCGGAAAGTCCGGCGGCGCGTAACGCGCCTCGGCTTCCTCGATGTAGCGCTGGCGCATCTGCGCGATCTGGCGATAGAAGGCGGCCTGACCGTCGGGCGTGAGCCACGGTGCGCGGTAGATCGACAGCGCGTCGTCGCTCAGCGGCCGCGCGACGGCATTGCCGAGATACGCCGACACGAGCGCGTGATGCGCATACGCAGGCAGTCCGGTGAATGCGGCTTCGTGCTGCGCGACATGACGCACGAACGGCGAACCCTGCGGTGCGATTGCGACCGGATTCACGAGCGTGAGATCCGCGTAGGCGACGCCGTCGAGGAAGTGCGCGCGCAGCACGGTTGCGCCGCCGTAGTCGTGAGCAAGTACGCGGGGGCGTGAGATGTTCCACTCGTCGAGCAGCGCGCCGAACAGCCGGTTCTGGCGGCCGAGCGACACGTCCGCGTCCGGCATGTCGGACTGACCGTAACCGAGCAGGTCGTAGAAGAACACGCGATGACGCCGCGCGAGCCACGGTGCGATCCGGCGCCACACCTGCGACGAAAACGGCGTGCCGTGCACGAGCACGAGCGGCGGGCCTTCGCCGATCGTTCCCCAGGCAATCCGGTGGCCTTCGAAAATGAAGCGATTGGCGAGTTCGAGCATCGGCATCTCCGTGCTAACCTGTTTTGGTTGTTAACAGGTTACTCCGGATTGCCTGGATGTGAAACCGATAGGTGAAAATAAATGGTTACTCGACACGAGCCCGCGCGGGCCGCGCACGCATGGGGTTCAGGCGATTTCGTCGGCGGCCATCCGGCGCTCGATTTCCTCAACACGGTGGCCGATACGGGCAAGACGCGCGACGCGGACAAGCTCGTCGACTGGCCGGCCGTGCATGCGTGGGCGGAGCGATCGGGGCTGCTGGCGCCGGCCGATCTGGCGCTGCTGCTGCGTCATGCGCGGCAGGACGACGCGGACGCGCTGGCGGCGCTGCATCGCTTTCGCGAGGATGCCTACACGGCGATCTCGCACCTGACGGCCGGAGGCGGCGGCACGGCCGGCGCGCGCGCGGCGGACCGGCTCGCCGTCGCGATTCGCGAGGCGATCGGGCGCAGCGCGTTCGATGCGGTCGACGGCCGGTTCGCGTGGCGGCCCGACGCGCGCGCCGCGTCGCGCTGGGTCGACGCGGCCGCACTCGGCTTCGAGCAACTGCTGCGCAGCGACGATTTCGCACGGGTGAGGCAGTGCGGCCGGTGCACGTGGTTCTTCGTCGATCGCGGCCGTGGCGTCGGGCGCCGCTGGTGCGACATGCGCACGTGCGGGAACCGCGCGAAGGTGGAGGCGTTCAGGGAGCGGTGACGCGCGCGCCGTACCGGTTGTCGTGGCAGGCGATGCGCGGCCGGCGCGCGAGCGTCATGGGGCGACTTCGTGCGACCGATGGTCCGGCCACAGCGTCGCGGCGACGAACAGCCCGGCCGCGAGGAACGGCGCCCCGATTGCGAGCAGGATGGCCGTGAGGCCCCAGCGATCCCAGAAGCGGTCGACGACCGCGCGCTCGGGGGTGACGGGGTCGTACAGCACGTTGACCGCTTCGCCTTCCTGCAGGCCCGGATGCGACGCCGCCGCGCCCTGGGCGAACGTGATCTGGCGTCCGCTGTCGGTCGTGAAGGCGACGATCGCCGAATACAGCGACGTGCGCGAGCGGGCTGACCGTGCATTTTTTGCGATCTCGACGACGTGGCCGGTCGAGCGCGCGTAGTGGTGGGCGATCTGCCACTGACGCAGGCCGGCCGCACCGGCACCCGCAATGAAGCCCGTGCCGATCGTGATCGGAATCAGCACGATCGCGATATCCCAGCGGCGTCGCGCCTGCTTGCGCTCGGCGCGGGTGGGCGGCGCATCGGATTGCATGCGGTGGCGCTTGCCGGCGATCAGCAGGGCGCCGATCGCGAACGACGCGACGGCGAGCAGCGCCGCCACCGCCGCCGGAAACCAGCGTTGCGCGAAGTCGTCGATCAGCGCGGGGCGCTCGGGATGGACGGGATCGAGCAGGACGTCGACGTTCTCGCCGATGTCGTAGGCGGGGATGGTCGACGCGGTATTGCCGGCGACCTCGCGGCGCTGGCCGTCGTTCGCGAGATACGCGACGATCGGCCGGTACGCGCGCATCGCGTCGCTGTCCTGCACGATACGGACGACCGTGCCCGGCGTGCGCACGAGGTGGCCGGTCGCCTGGCCGGCCGTGACGGCGATTACGCCTGCCAGTACGAGCAGTACGACGCCGAGCGCCAGCGCGACGAGCGCGTCCTTACCCGGCATGGCCGGATCCGGTTCGTGCGTCGCACTGCGGATGCCGGTGTGATCTTGGGAACGGCGTGTCCCGACGGACTCGCCGATATCGGCGCAACCAGGCCCTCTGAATGGTCGCGTCTCGGTTACATGCTTCCATGTCTGACGTCCCATGTTCTCTCAGTGCCGGCGGGCAAACGGCAGTGCCTGCGCCGGTCGTGTGATATTTGTCGGACGATTCTAGCGGAAACGATGCGGAGCGGGCGTGTGGTGGCGTACTGCGACAGGGCGCGCGCTGCGCGTGCGACGGCGGAAAAGGAAAAAGCCCGGTTAGCTTTCGCTAACCGGGCTTCGGAATTCCTGGTGGGGCGTGAGTGACTCGAACACTCGACCTACGGATTAAGAGTCCGCTGCTCTACCAACTGAGCTAACGCCCCCAACAGAAGAAAGATTATGCATGGGTATTTGAGGTCTTGCAAGCCCTTTCTGCAAATTTCCTGAAAATATTTCGTCACCGCTACGGCAGGTGCCGGCCCGATCACGAGCGATCGCAGTTTCCGCGCTCCCGGTATGATGACGCCACACGTGTTGCGCGACGGTCGCGCAACGCTTTCTGGGCTTTCGAAGATGGACGAAAACGCAGTCCGCGAATTGCTGGATCGCTTGCTGGCCCCCTGGGTCCGCTCGCTCGGTCTGGTCCCCGTGTCGATCGGCGACGACAGCGTCACGCTGCGCCTGCCGTTTTCCGGCGAATTCCGCCATTCGGGCGGCATCATCTGCGGCCAGGTGTTCACGGCGGCCGCCGACACCGCGATGGTGGTCGCGATCTCGGTCGCGCTCGGCGAGTTCCGGCCGATGACCACCGTATCGCTGAACACGAACTTCATGCGGCCCGTGCGCAAGGGCGACGTGCTCGTCACCGCGCGCGTGCTGCGGATGGGCCGCAATCTCGTATTCGGCGAAGTCGAGCTGTTCGACGAGGACGGCAAGATGGCCGTTCACGCGACGTCGACCTACGCGCTCGTCAGCTGAGCGGCGCGATGTTCGACCAGATCGTCTTTGCGGGCGGCGGCAATCGCTGCTGGTGGCAGGCCGGCTTCTGGGACGTCGCCCAGCCGGCGCTCGGCCTGCGCCCGCGCGTGATCACCGGCATCTCGGCCGGCGCGGCGACCGCGTGCATGCTGTATACGCGCGACGCCGCCTGGGTGATGCGCTATTACGAAGAGGCGCTGCGCCACAACCGGAAGAACGCGTACTGGGGCAACCTGTTCGGGCGCGAGCCCGTGTTTCCGCATTACCGGATTTACCGTCAGGCGCTGCTCGACATCTACGGCGAGCCGTTCGCGAAGCTGGCCGCGGCGCCGGAGATCCGCATCGGCGTGTCGCACGTGCCGCGCTGGCTCGGCGCGCGCAGCGCGGTGGCCGCTGGCCTCGTCGCGTACAACATCGAGAAGTACGTGCGCAAGACGCTGCACCCGACGCTCGGGCGCTCGCTCGGCTTTCGGCCGGAATTCGTGCGCGCGCAGGCCTGCACGCGCGTCGACGATCTCGCCGACCTGATCCTGCAGTCGTCCTGCACGCCACCGTTCACGCCGGTGCTGCGCCGCAGCGGCCGGCCCGTGCTCGACGGCGGGATGGTCGACAACGTGCCGGTCGACGCGCTCGACCCGACGCCCGGCGACGTGCTGGTGCTCGTCACGCGGCTGTACCCGCGCCCGCAGATGTTCACGGTCGCGCACGGCGAGCAGCGGCGGCTGTACGTGCAGCCGTCGAGCAAGGTGCCGATTTCGAGTTGGGATTACACGAGCCCGTCGCAGATGCGGCATGCGTACGACCTCGGGCGGCGCGACGGCGAGCATTTCCTCACGCGCGTCGGCGCGATGACAGGCGGCCGCGTGGCCGCCTGAAGACGGGAAGCAGGAAGCGGAGCCGCGCGGCAGGCGCGGCCCGCAGCGCTCAGCGCACGCGGCGCGGCGTCAGGGCTTCCGGGTTGACGACGCTCGACATGTCGCCCTGGTCGAACGCCAGGATGTTCCGGAATGCCGCGCTGAAGTAGAGCTCGTAGCTTTCGCGCTCGACGTAGCCGATGTGCGGCGTGCAGATCACGTTTTCCATCCGCAGCAGGCTGTAGCCCTGCAGGATCGGCTCGCTCTCGAACACGTCGATCGCGACCATTCCCGGACGGTTGTGCGACAGCGCGTTGACCAATGCATTTTCCTCGAGCAGTTCGGCGCGGCTCGTGTTGACGAGCAGCGACGTCGGCTTCATCCGCATCAGGTCTTCCTGCTTCACGATCCCGCGCGTGTCGTCATGCATGCGCAGGTGCAGCGACAGCACGTCGCTCTGCTCGAACAGCGCTTCGCGGCTTTCGGCGGCCGTATAGCCGTCGGCGCGCGCGGCCTCGAGCGAATGCTCGCGGCCCCAGATCAGCACGTTCATCCCGAACGCCTTGCCGTAGCCGGCGACGAGCCGGCCGATCTTGCCGTAGCCCCAGATGCCGAGCGTCTGGCCGCGCAGCACCTGGCCGAGGCCGAAGTTCGGCGGCATTGCCGACGTCTTCAGGCCCGACTGTTGCCACGCGCCTTGCTTCAGGTTCGCGACGTATTGCGGAATGCGGCGCTGGGCGGCCATCACGAGCGCCCAGGTCAGTTCGGCGGGGGCAATCGGCGAGCCCGTGCCTTCGAGCACGGCGATGCCGCGGTCGGTACACGCGTCGAGATCGATGTGGCTCGAAATGCGGCCGGTCTGGCTGATCATGCGCAGGTTCGGCAGCTTGGCGAGCAGTTGCGACGAAATCGGGGTCCGTTCGCGAATCAGCACGAGCGCCTCGACTTCCGCCAGACGGCTGGCGAGTTGTCCCAATCCGCGCACCGTATTGTTGAAGACCTTCACGTCGTGGTCGGCAAGCATCTCGAAGCAGTTCAGCTTGCGGACGGCGTCCTGGTAGTCGTCGAGGATGGCAATTTTCATGGTGAGCGGGTGTCGCGCGTTGAAAGCGGCGGTGGCGGCGGCGCACGTCGCGCACCCGTCCCGCCCGGCCGGGGCCGACATGATGCTACGTCGGCCGCCTTCATGGTGTCTTTTTAACAGGTTGTTACGCTCCGCCGCAATTGGCGGCGGCCTGACCCGGCGCCGCTTGCGCGACGGGTGGAAGGGTGCGCTGTTGTGTCGCATCAAATACGTCCTTCCTGATTCGGCCACTTACTCGACGAGGTTCACCCAATTGTTGCTTTAATCAGAATAATTGGATCATCTATCCGCAGAAGGCGAGGATTTTTGACTATTTTTATCGTCAACCGGGGCCTTGTTGAGCAACTCTGCATCATTTCCGCTGTCGTAGGAGAATTACGCATTTGCTTCATCTTTTTGAAGTTGTAACAGCGGCAGGAGTCGTTTATGGATCATTTGCAGTCGATGCGCGTGTTCGTCAAGGTTGCAGATCTCGGCAGTTTTGCGCGGGCCGCGAGTGCAATGGATATCTCCAACGCGGTCGCGACGCGTCACGTCGCCGATCTGGAAGGCCGGCTCGGCACGCGTTTGCTGAACCGCACCACGCGCAGCCTTTCCCTGACGGAGTCGGGCCAGGTCTATCTGGAGCGTGCTCGCCAGATCCTCGATGAGCTCGAGGACGTCGAGCAGATGGTCGTTGCGCGCAATCACGAGCCGGTCGGAACGTTGCGCATCGTTGCGCCGGTCGTGTTCGGCCTGCACAACCTCGCGCCCGTGTTGCAGTCGTACACGGAGAATTTCCCGAAAGTGGTGCCGGATCTCACGCTGGTCGACCGGCAGGTCGATCTCGTCGAGGAAGGCTTCGACGTCGGCATCGTCGTCACGCGCCAGATGCGCAGCGCGAGCATCGTCACGCGGCGCCTGACCACCGGCTGCATGACCGTGTGCGCGACGCCGAGCTATCTGGAGAAGCACGGCGTGCCGACCCATCCGGAGCATCTCGCCGAGCACCCGAGCCTCAGCCTGCCGACCGAATACTGGGGTGACGAGCGTGTGTTCACGGGGCCGGACGGCGAAGTGCGCGTGCGCCCGACCAACGTGATCGTCGCGAACAACACCGCGATGCTGCGCCAGTTCGCGCTGCTCGGGATGGGGGTCGCGATCCTGCCGAGCTACCTGATCGGCGGCGATATCGCGCGCGGCGCGCTCGTGCGGCTGCTGCCGGATTTCCGGCTGCCGCAGGTCGAGATCAACATCGCTTACCCGAGCCGGCGCCATCTGCCCGCGAAGGTGCGCACGTTCATCGACCACCTCGTCGAACATTTCAGCCACTCGACCGACGCGACGATGGGCGAGCAGTGGGCCGCGCAGAGTTCGGCGCTCGCGCCGATCGGTGTCGAGACGCGTGCCGAGCAGCCGGAAGCGGCCGACCCGAACCTGTCGCCGCGCCTGCCGCGTTCGCCGCGCACGCGCGTTGCGGCGCCGTCGCCGCTGTAACGGCGCGACGGCCTGGCGGCTTGGTAGCGGTTGCCGCCGGCACAAAGAAAAACGCGGATCGAGCAATCGATCCGCGTTTTTTTATGGCTGCCTGCCCGAGTTCGGCATGGCCGGGGGAGCCCGGCCGCCAGGCCGTTAAGAGCCCGTCTTGCGCGCCGTCGTTTTGCGGGCGGCGGTCTTGCGCGCCGGTGCCGGTTTCTCTTCGGCGCCTTCCGTCACGGTTTCGGCATCCTTCGTCGCCGATTTTGCCGTCTTCTTCGCGGCAGCGGCCTTCGGCTCCTTCTTCTCGAACTCGAAGCCGATCTTGCCGTCCGGCTGCTTCACGAGGAAGGCCTTGAAGTTGCGGCCCGTGCGCGACGACTTGAAGTTCGGCAGCAGATCCGTGCGGCCGTCGGCCAGCAGCTTGCCCATCTGCTCGCGCGTGATTTCCTGCTGCAGGATCACCTTGCCCGAGCGGAAGTCGCAGGTCTTCGGGTTAGCCACCGAGTGCTCGCACACGTAGCTCATCCCGTGCTCGAACACGCGGCCCTTGCACTTCGGGCACGCGCCGACCGGCTCCTGTGCGGAAAAGTCGGGCGCTTCGCCTTCCTCACCGCCGGTGTCCTGGCCGAAATCGAACTCGAGCTTGTAGTTCTTCGTCTCGTCGTCGAAGGACAGCTTGAGGATCGCCGAGAACGGGCGGCCCATCTTGCTGCGGAAGCCGGACAGCGGGCCGATCGTCTTCTCGCGCAGCAGCTCCTCGACTTCCGCGATCTCGAACTGCCGGCTGCCCGGGATCTTCGAGATCGAGAACTCGCACTTCGTGCACGCGAAGCGGCGGTAGTTTTCCTTCACCTGGCCGCCGCAGTTCGGGCACGGCGTCTCGAGCGTCGCGTAATCGCCGGGGATCGTGTCCGAATCGTATTCCTTCGCGCGCTTCACGATCTGCTGCGTCATGCGGGCGATTTCCTGCATGAACGCTTCGCGCCCGAGGTTGCCGCGCTCCATCTGCGACAGCTTGTATTCCCATTCGCCGGTGAGCTCGGGCGCGGTGAGTTCCTTCACACCGAGCCCGCGCAGCAGCGTCATCAGCTGGAATGCCTTCGCGGTCGGGATCAGTTCGCGGCCTTCGCGCACGAGGTACTTCTCGCCGAGCAGGCCTTCAATGATCGCCGCGCGCGTGGCCGGCGTGCCGAGGCCCTTCGCGGCCATCGCCTCGCGCAGTTCGTCGTCCTCGACGAGCTTGCCCGCGCCTTCCATCGCGGACAGCAGCGTCGCTTCCGAGTAGCGTGCGGGCGGCTTCGTGACGAGCGCGACGGCGGCGATTTCGTCCGTCTTCACCTTCTCGTCCTTCTGCACCGGCACGAGGTTCGCATCCGCGCCTTCGGCGTCGCGGCCGTACACCTGCAGCCAGCCCGGCTCGACGAGCACCTTGCCTTCAGTCTTGAAGTGATGGCCGGCGACTTCGGTGATCCGCGTCGTAACGCGGAATTCGGCGGCCGGGAAGAACACGGCGAGGAAGCGCTTCACGACCATGTCGTACAGCTTCTGCTCCGGCTCGGACAGCGACTTCGGCGCCTGCAGCGTCGGGATAATTGCAAAGTGGTCGCTGATCTTCGAGTTGTCGAAGATCCGCTTGTTCGGCTTCACCCAGCCCTTGTCGAGCACCTGCTTCGCATGCGGCAGGTAGTTGTTGCTCTCCTTGAGCATCTCGAGCGTGGACTCGACCGTCGACAGGTAGTCTTCCGGCAGCGCGCGCGCGTCGGTACGCGGGTAGGTCAGCACCTTGTGCTTTTCATACAGCGCCTGCGCGAGGCCGAGCGTGTTCTTCGCGGAGAAGCCGAAGCGGCTGTTCGCTTCACGCTGCAGGCTCGTCAGGTCGAACAGCAGCGGCGACAGCTGCGTCGACGGCTTCGATTCCTCGGAGACCGTGCCGACCTGGTCGCGACACGCGGCGACGATCGTCTCGGCAGCCGGCAGGCTCCACAGGCGGGAGTCGCGCTTCTCCGGATCGAATTCGTCGCGCTTGAATTTCGGGTCGTACCACTTGCCTTCGTAGAAGCCGCCCGCGCACGCGAATTCGGCCTTCACTTCCCAGTAGTCGCGCGGGACGAAACGGCGGATTTTCTCTTCGCGTTCGACGACGATCGACAACGTTGGCGTCTGAACGCGGCCAACTGTCGTCAGGAAGAAGCCGCCGCCCTTGCTGTTGAACGCGGTCATCGCGCGGGTGCCGTTGATCCCGACGAGCCAGTCGGCTTCCGAGCGGCAGCGTGCGGCGTCGGCGAGCGGCAGCATGTCGGCGTCGCTGCGCAGGTTTGCGAAGCCGTCGCGGATCGCCTGCGGGGTCATCGACTGCAGCCACAGGCGCTGGACCGGCTGTTTCGCCTTCGCGTGCTGCGCGATCAGGCGGAAAATCAGCTCGCCCTCGCGCCCCGCGTCACATGCGTTGATCAGGCGGTCGACGTCCTTGCGCTTCAACAGCTTGGTGAGCACCTTGAGGCGCGACTCGCTTTTTGCGATCGGGTTCAGGTCGAAATGCGGGGGGATGACGGGCAGATGCGCGAAGCTCCATTTCCCGCGCTTGACCTCGTACTCTTCCGGGGCGGCGATTTCCAGCAGGTGGCCGACAGCGGACGAAAGGACGAAATCGTCGCTTTCGTAATACTCGTCATGCTTGGTAAAGCCGCCCAAAGCGCGTGCGATGTCGTTCGCGACAGAAGGCTTTTCCGCAATGATCAGTGCTTTGGACATGACAGGTGTGTGTTGGTAGACCGGGTTCGCCGGTTGTGGGTCCCTTTTACGACCGCTTTATAGCACACGCCGCAGCAATGGCGGCTCGGCGTGCAAAAAGCGGCCCATCATAGAGGGGGGCCGCAGCGGCGGCAAGCGCCCGGCGCGACGGGGCGCGCAAATGTGCGCTAAACCACCGGGCCGCCTCGCGAAGTCAGGCTTCGACGGCCAGGATATTGCGCAATTTCGGTGCGTGCGGCGCACCGGGTACTGCGCTTAGGTCGGACAGCATCCGCTCGACGATCGCCGCATGCGGCAGCACCGTGCCGAAGAAGCGGGCGGTGTGGGTATCTTCGATCAGGATGGTCGGGAAGTTCTCGACGTCGAGATCGTCGAGCTGGTCGGCATGCGTTTCGATGTCGATCCAGGCGAAGCAGGCGTCCGGATGCGCGTCGGCGAGCTGGTCGAAGGCCGTCCGGTAGTCGCGGCACGTGCCGCACCACTCGGCGCACAGGCAGGCGACGAGCAACGTGCCGGGATCGGCGAGGCGCTCGGCGATCCGATCCGCATCGGTGTCGAGATTCAGCGCGGGCATGGGTTTCCTTGAGTATCGTCGGCGGCCTGGCCGCCCCTATGCGGGGGAATGTAGCACGCCGTCCACGGGCGGGGTGCGCGCTGCGTCAAGCCGCGCGAAGCGTCCGCCGGGGAGGCTGGCGACGCGGCCGACCAGTTCCAGCGCCAGCAGCGCGCGGTGCAGCACGTCGTCAGGCAGGCCGCTGTGCTCGGCGAGCCATTCGTAGGTGACGGGGCCGTATCCCAATGCGGCAAGGACGGCCTGCTCGGCGGGGGGGGCGGGCAGCGGTGGCGCCGGCGCCGGTGCGTCGTCTCGGGCGGACGCGGTGGCCGGAACGGCATCGCCATGTTGGATCACACCGGCAGCGGCACGCCGAGTGGCGGTTTCGGTTTCGCGAAGGTCGCCGGTACCCCTGCACGGATGCCCGGAACACGCCGCACCGCCCGCCGTGCCGGCTTTCGATTCTCCCAGCCCGTATTCCTCGAGTACATCGAGCGGCGCCGCCGTGAGCTTCGCGCCGTCGCGGATCAATGCGTGGCAGCCCTGCGCGAGCGGCGCATGGATCGAGCCCGGCATCGCGAACACATCGCGCCCCAGTTCGTTCGCGAGCCGCGCGGTGATCAGCGAGCCGGAGCGCGGCGCGGCCTCGACGACGAGCGCGCCGACCGCGAGCGCGGCGATCAGCCGGTTGCGCTGCGGGAAGTGGGCGGCGCGGGCCGGCGTGCCGAGCGGCCATTCCGACACGATCGCGCCGTGCGCGGCGATCTCGTGGGCGAGTGCGCGGTGCCGCGCCGGGTAGACGAGATCGGCGCCGGTCGCGATCACCGCGACCGTGCCCGACCGGCCGTCGAGCCCGCCACGATGTGCGGCGGCGTCGATTCCGAGCGCGAGGCCCGACACGATCGGCAGCCCGGCGTCGGACAGTTCGCGTGCGAAGTGCGTTGCGTCGGCGAGCCCCTGCGGCGTGGCGTGACGACTGCCGACCACGGCGAGACTGCGCGCATGCAGCAGGTCGAGCCGGCCCTTTACATATAGCAGCAGTGGCGGATCGTGCAGGTCGCGCAGCCGCGGCGGGTAGGCCGGATCGTTGAGCGTGACGAGCGCATTGCCTGGCGCGTCGAGCCACGCGAGCGCTGCGTCGGTGCGCGCGTCGAGATCGCCGCGCTCGCTTGCGCGCACGGCCAGGGCGGCGGCGGCGCTGGTCACGGCGGTGATGGCGTGATCGGGCGCACGCAGCAGCGCGTCCGGCGAGCCGAACGCATCGAGCAATGCCTGCAGTGCGGCGGGGGCGAGGCCGGGCGCATGCGCGAGCTGCAGCCATGCGCGCACGGCGGAGGTGGTCAGCGCGTGCGGCGACATGAGGCGCCCCTCGAATGCGGCGGCCAGCGGACCGCGTGGCGCCATGATAAAATTTTCATCATCCGAAATACTCGACAGGGCCGCGCGCGCAGGCGCCCGGCCAATTGCAGGAGGCGTGATCCGCGGCATTGATTCGCCGCGCGTCCGCCTCATCTTCATTGCATCCCGGCGGCAGCGCCAGCCGGCCGGATGGCCGATGCGGCACGCCGCTCCACCGAATACCGAACGCCATGGCTTTACTCAATATTCTTCATTACCCCGACAAGCGGCTGCACAAGGTCGCGAAGCCCGTCGACAAGGTCGACGACCGGATCCGCAAGCTCGTCGCCGACATGGCCGAGACCATGTATGCGGCGCCGGGCATTGGCCTTGCCGCCACGCAGGTCGACGTGCACGAGCGCGTGATCGTGATCGACGTCTCCGAGGAGAAGAACGAGCTGCGCGCGTTCATCAACCCGGAGATCGTGTGGTCGAGCGATGCAAAGCAGATCTATGAAGAGGGCTGCCTGTCGGTGCCCGGCATCTACGACGAAGTCGAGCGTCCCGATCATGTGCGCGTGCGTGCGCTCAACGAGCAGGGCGAGACCTTCGAACTCGATTGCGAGGGCCTGCTGGCCGTGTGCGTCCAGCACGAGATGGATCACCTGATGGGCCGCGTGTTCGTCGAATACCTGTCGCCGCTCAAGCAGACGCGCATCAAGACGAAGATGAAGAAACTCGAACGCGCGATGTAACGCGCGTTCGCCCAGCCCGACCCCGAACGCTGTCATGACCCATACGTTGCGCGTAGTTTTTGCCGGCACGCCGGAATTCGCCGCGGCTGCCCTCGCCGCGATCCACGAGGCCGGTTTTCCGGTGCCGCTCGTGCTCACCCAGCCCGATCGCCCCGCCGGGCGCGGGATGAAACTGCAGGCGAGCGCGGTGAAGCGCTACGCCGTCGAGCACGGGATGCCCGTCGCGCAACCGCCGTCGCTGCGCCGGGCGGGCAAGTACCCGGCCGAGGCGGCCGACGCGATCGAGCTGCTGCGCTCGACGCCGCATGACGTGATGGTGGTTGCCGCATACGGCCTGCTGCTGCCGCAGGAAGTGCTCGACATTCCGCGCGGCGGCTGCATCAACATTCACGCGTCGCTGCTGCCGCGCTGGCGCGGCGCCGCGCCGATCCACCGCGCGATCGAGGCCGGCGACGCCGAGACGGGCGTCACGCTGATGCAGATGGACATCGGCCTCGACACCGGCGCGATGATCGAGGAAGCGCGCATCGCGATCGCGCCCGACGAGACCACCGCGACGCTGCACGACCGGCTCGCCGCCGAAGGCGCGCGACTGATCGTCGACGCGCTCGTGCAGCTCGAGCGCGGCGGCGTGCTGCCGGCGACGCCGCAACCGGCCGACGGCGTGACCTATGCGGAAAAGATCGGCAAGCACGAAGCGGCACTCGACTGGCGCAAGCCGGCCGACGTGCTTGCGCGCCAGGTGCGTGCGTTCGATCCGTTCCCGGGCGGCGTCGCGACGCTCGACGGCGCGGCGATCAAGCTGTGGGCAGCCGAGCCGGTGGCGGCGCGCGGCGACGCGGCGCCCGGCACGATCGTCGAAGCCGCGCCGGAAGGCGTGGTCGTCGCGTGCGGCAGTGGTGCGCTGCGCGTCACGCAGTTGCAGAAGCCGGGCGGCAAGCGGCTGCCCGCGCGCGAATTCCTGGCCGGCTCGCCGCTCGCCGCGGGCCAGCGTTTCGCGCTGACCGACGTTGCCTGACGCGGCCTGACCGCCATTCGACACGGCCTGCCGGGCGTGCGCAATCGGCCGGATGGTCGAGTCGCGCGGCGCGGCAGGCGCGCGTAGAATTTCCCTGCGCTCCCCGGTTTCGAGGTTTTCATGTTCGGCATCACCCATTTCGGCTTCTTCGTGCTGGCAGTCTTCCTGCTGAACGTCACGCCCGGCCCCGATACGGCCTATATCGTCGGCCGCAGCGTCGCGCAGGGCCGCGGCGCGGGGCTGATGTCGGCGCTGGGCATTTCGGCCGGCTGCTGCGTTCACGCGCTCGCCTGCGCATTCGGCCTGACCGCGCTGCTCGCGGCGTCGGCTGCCGCATTCACGGTGATCAAGCTGGTCGGCGCCGCCTACCTGATCTACCTGGGCGTGCGGATGATCATCGCGAAGCAGGCGGCCGAGCCGTCGGGCACGGCGGCCACGCAAGCCGCGAAGCCGCTGCGCCAGCTGTTCATGCAGGGCTTCTGGACCAACGTGCTGAACCCGAAGGTCGTGCTGTTCTTCGTATCGTTCTTCCCGCAGTTCGTGTCGGCCGACAGCCCGCACAAGGCATGGGCGTTCCTGACCCTCGGCGGCGTGTTCGTCGTGATGAGCACGGTGTGGACCAGCCTCGTCGCGTGGGTCGCGGGCAGTGTCACGGCGCGCTTCTCCGGCAAGCCGGGCGTCAAGAAGTGGCTTGACCGCACGGTCGGCAGCGCTTTCGTCGGCCTCGGTCTTCGTCTTGCAACATCGCAACGGTGAGATTGAATTTTTCCGGCAAGACCTTATCTAACAAAACGCTTACAATTTTCCGCCGCGCCCTTTTGATGCGCGGCGTGTCCCCTGACGGATAAGGAGTGGGTATGTTCAATTGGGTCAAAACGGCGATGCTGATGGCCGCGATCACGGCCCTGTTCATCGTGATCGGCGGGATGATCGGCGGCTCGCGGGGCATGACGATCGCGCTGCTGTTCGCGCTCGGCATGAATTTCTTCTCTTACTGGTTCTCGGACAAGATGGTGCTGCGCATGTACAACGCGCAGGAAGTCGACGAGAACACGGCGCCGCAGTTCTACCGGATGGTGCGCGAACTGGCCACGCGCGCGAACCTGCCGATGCCGCGCGTCTACCTGATCAACGAGGACGCGCCGAACGCGTTCGCAACGGGCCGCAACCCCGAGCACGCGGCAGTCGCCGCGACGACGGGCATCCTGCGCGTGCTGTCGGAGCGCGAGATGCGCGGCGTGATGGCGCACGAGCTCGCGCACGTGAAGCACCGCGACATCCTGATCTCGACGATCACCGCGACGATGGCGGGCGCGATTTCAGCCATCGCGAACTTCGCGATGTTCTTCGGCGGGCGTGACGAGAATGGCCGGCCGGCCAACCCGATCGCGGGTATCGCGGTCGCGCTGCTCGCACCGATCGCAGGCGCGCTGATCCAGATGGCGATTTCGCGGGCACGCGAGTTCGAGGCCGACCGCGGCGGCGCGCAGATTTCCGGCGATCCGCAATCGCTCGCGACCGCGCTCGACAAGATCCATCGCTATGCGGCGGGCATCCCGTTCCAGGCGGCAGAGCAGCATCCGGCCACCGCGCAGATGATGATCATGAACCCGCTGCACGGTGGCGGCCTGCAGAATCTGTTCTCGACGCACCCGGCCACCGAGGAGCGCATCGCGCGCCTGATGGAGATGGCGCGTACCGGCCGCTTCGACTAAGCCACGGCACACCGTGCGGCAGTTGCCGCGCGGGAGCCGTCACACCACCCCGCACGCTCCGCGCTGCGGGGTGTTTCATTTGCGCGTGCCGTAAAGGGGCCAAAGGGCCTGCCGCATCGCACGCTACAATGCCCGGTTTGGGATGGCAGGGCCCACGGGCGCCGCGATCCCGCCGTTTGCCGCATTGGCTTGCTGTGCCCGCTGGCCGCGTTTGTTTGCCGAATTTGCTCCGATGACACGAACCCGTTCTACCGCTCCGTCTTCTTCCGGCCGCCCGGCGCGCCTGTCCGCGCTGCATCTCGCGCCCGATTCGCTCGGCTTCGCGCTCGATGCGGCCGCGCAGGCGGTCGATGCGGTGCGGCGCGGCACCGCGCTGCCGGCGGCGCTGTCGGCGGTATTCGCGCAGATGCCGTCCGGTGCGCAGGCGCTCGCGCGCGGGGCGACGCAGGACGTCGCTTACCGGACGATGCGCCGCCTCGGTAGCGCGGACTGGTTGATCGGCCGGCTCATCAGCAAGGCGCCGCCCGCCTACGTGCACGCGGTGCTCGCCGGTGCGTTCGCGCTGCTGCTCGACCCGGCGGAAGAGGCCGCGTATCCGGCGTTCACGGTGGTCGATCAGGCCGTGACCGTGATCGGCGCCCGCCGCGAATGCGCGTTCGCGAAGGGGATGGTCAACGCGGTGCTGCGCCGTTTCCTGCGCGAGCGCGACGCGCTCGTCGCGGCGCTGCAGGACGACGTCGTCGCGCGCTGGAACTACCGCGCGTGGTGGGTCGCTTCGGTGAAGCGCGCGTGGCCCGACGCATGGCAGGCGATCCTCGCGGCCGGCGAGCGGCAAGGGCCGCTGACGCTGCGCGTGAACGCGCGCCGCGCGAGCGTCGACGCGTATCTCGATACGCTGCGCGAGAACGGGATCGAGGCGACCGCGATCGGCCGGCATGCGGTGCGGCTTGCATCGGCGCTGCCGGTCGATCGCATTCCGGGGTTTGCCGACGGCGTCGTGTCGGTGCAGGACGCCGGCGCGCAGCTCGCAGCCGAATGGCTCGGTGCGCGCGACGGCATGCGCGTGCTCGACGCATGCGCGGCGCCCGGCGGCAAGACCGGCCATATTCTCGAGCTGGCCGATGCGGAAGTCGTCGCGCTGGAAAGCGACGCCGCGCGCGCGGCACGGATCGGCGAGAACCTCGTGCGGCTGTCGCTCGAAGCGGACGTGCGTGTCGGCGATGCGGGTGCCCCCGACGCCTGGTACGACGGGCGCCCGTTCGACCGCATCCTCGCCGACGTGCCGTGCTCGGCGTCCGGCATCGTGCGTCGGCACCCCGACATTCGCTGGCTGCGCCGCGAGGCCGACATCCCGGCGCTCGTCGCGGAACAGCGCCGCATCCTGGCGGCGTTGTGGCCGCTCGTGAAGGCGGGCGGTGAACTGCTTTACGTGACCTGTTCGGTCTTCCCCGAGGAAGGGGAATGGCAGGCCCGCTGGTTTGAAGCGGCCTGTGAAGATGCGGTACGATTGGACGCCCCCGGCCAACTGCTGCCGGGCGGAGTGCAGGGAGGGGCGGCCGCCGGCGCACTCGACCAGAACACCGATCACGACGGATTTTTCTACGCGCGGTTTCAGAAACGGTGACGATCAAACACCTTTTTCCACTTCGGCTCGCGGCGGTCCTGATGGTCGCGTTGACGCTGTGCCTGGCTGTCGTCCGGCCGGCGCATGCCGAGTCGATCGCCGTGCAGCGCGCGTCGCTCCAGTCCGACGGAAGCGGCTGGGCGCTCGACGCACGCTTCGATTTCGAGCTGAACCCGAACCTCGAGGATGCCGTCAACAAGGGCATTCCGCTTTATTTCACGACCGACTTCGAGTTGAGCCGGGCGCGCTGGTACTGGTTCGACGAGCAGCCGGTGGCGGTGACGCAGACGATCCGCCTGTCGTTCCAGCCGCTCACGCGCGAATATCGCGTGTCGACGGGCGGCCTGCAGCTCGGTTTCCCGTCGCTGAAGGATGCGCTCGCGGTGGTCCGTCACATCACGTCGTGGCATGTGATCGACCGCAACCAGGTGCGCGCCGGTGAAACCTACACGGCATCGGTGCGGATGCAGCTCGATACGGCGCTGATGCCGAAGCCGTTCCAGGTCGATGCCGTGAACAACCGCGACTGGACGCTCGGGTCCGACTGGAAGCGCTTCAACTTCACGGTGACCGAACGTGCTAAATAAAGTGCGCCGCGCGGCCAGCGGGAAGAGCCTCCTCATTCGCGTGATCGTCTCGACCGTCGCGCTCACCGCGCTGCTGCTGCTCGTGCTGCTCGCGGCCGCGAGCGCGAACACCGAATTCTTCGACCGCTACTACTCGTGGCTGTACGCGACGAACATCGTCGTCGCGCTCGTGTTCCTGCTCGTGGTGCTCGGGCTGATCGGGATGATCGTCGTGCGCCTGAGGAAGGGCAAGTTCGGCACGCGGCTGCTCGCGAAGCTCGCGGTGTTCTTCGCGCTCGTCGGCGTGGTGCCGGGCGGGATCATCTACATCGTGTCGTACCAGTTCGTGTCGCGCAGTATCGAGTCGTGGTTCGACGTGAACGTCGAGACGGCGCTGACGGCCGGCCTGAACCTCGGCCGCGGGATGCTCGATGCTTCGCTGTCCGATCTGCAGACGAAGGCGCGGCTGATGTCCGACCAGCTCGCGAGCGTCGATGTGAACACCAACGGCACGACGCTCACGCTGCTGCGGTTGCGCGACCAGTTCGGCGTGCAGGACGCGACGATCGTCGAGCCGAGCCGCGGCGGCTCGGGTGCGGCACCCGACCTGCATATCGTCGCGCAGGCGTCGGGCAATTTCGCGGCACTGATTCCGGACGACCTGCCGACGCCGCTGATGCTGAACCAGGCGCGCGAACACGGCGCGTACGCGGCGATCGAGGGTGAAGTCGACGGCGACCCGCGCGCGCACGGCGCGAAGGGCGCGCTGCGGTTGCGCGTCGTGCGGCCGATTCCCGATGCATCGACGTCGTTGCTGCAGCCGGCGGAACGCTTCCTGCAGCTCACGCAGCCGGTGCCGCCGACGCTTGCCCACAACGCGGACGCCGTGCAGCGCGCGTATCGCGAGTACCAGGAAAAGTCGCTCGGCCGCACGGGGCTGCGCAAGATGTATATCGGCACGCTGACGCTGGCGCTGTTCCTCGCGACCTTCATCGCGATGATGCTCGCGCTCGCGCTCGGCCAGCAGCTCGCGCGGCCGCTGTTCCTGCTCGCGCAGGGCACGAAGGAGGTCACCGAAGGCGACTACACGCCGAAGCGCGAGATCAAGACGCGCGACGAGCTGGGCTTCCTCACGCAGTCGTTCAATGCGATGACGCGTCAGTTGTCCGAGGCGCGGCTCGCGGTCGAGAAAAACCGCGTCGCGCTCGAGCATTCGAAGACGTATCTCGAGAGCATCCTCGCTAACCTGACGGCCGGCGTGTTCGTGCTCGACCGGCAGTTCCGGCTGACGACGGCCAATCGCGGCGCCGAGCGGATTTTCCGGCAGCCGTTCAACGCGCTGATCGGCACGACGCTCGACCGGATCGGCGTGGCCGCCGGGTTCGGCGCGATGGTGCGCAAGGCGTTCGCCGATCGCGAGGCGGCGTCCGACGGCGGCAGCGGCGATCGCGGCCACTGGCAGCAGCAGTTCGCGATCGAGGTGCCGGGCGAAGCCGATCCGCTGACGTTGCTCGTGCGCGGCACGCGCCTCGTGTCGACGGTCGAGGGGCAGGCCGACGATCCGCAGACGTCCGGTTACGTCGTCGTGTTCGACGACATCTCCGACGTGATTTCCGCGCAGCGTTCGGTCGCGTGGGGCGAGGTCGCGCGCCGGCTCGCGCACGAGATCAAGAATCCGCTGACGCCGATTCAGCTGTCGGCGGAGCGGCTGCAGATGAAGCTGTCCGACAAGCTCGCCCCGCCCGATGCCGATGTGCTCAAGCGCGGCGCGACGATGATCGTCAATCAGGTCGCCGCGATGAAGCGAATGGTCGACGATTTCCGCGAGTACGCGCGCACGCCGCCCGCGGTGCTCTCGAACCTGCAGTTGAACGAACTGGCGAGCGAGGTGCTCGGGCTGTACGGGGTGGGCGAAGGCAAGAGCGCGATCGTCGCCGAGCTCGCGCCGTCGCTGCCGGTGATACGCGGTGATGCGACGCAACTGCGCCAGGTGATTCACAACCTGCTGCAGAATGCGCAGGATTCGGTCGCGGAGTCGGCGCATCCGCGTGTGTTGATCGAAACCAAGACAGTAGAATATGGCGATCCCGACGCCGAGGGCAAAACGCGCGTCGCGGTACGTCTTACCGTGTCCGACAACGGGCCCGGTTTTCCGGCGCGCATCCTGACTCGCGCGTTCGAGCCTTATGTGACGACGAAGGCGAAGGGCACGGGTCTGGGGTTGGCCACGGTCAAGAAGATCGTCGATGAGCACGGTGCGCGGATCGATTTGCGCAATCGCATGCACGGCGAGACCGTCGAGGGTGCGCAGGTGTCGATCCTGTTCCTGCAGATGGCGAGTGATGCGCCAGGCGCCGAATCGGGCGTGCAGGACGGGACGGCCCCCGCCAAGACAAAAGCAAGTGAGCAGACAAAGGCAGCGTAAATGGCAACCATCCTGGTGGTAGATGATGAAATGGGCATCCGGGAATTGCTCTCGGAGATCCTCAGCGATGAAGGACACGTCGTCGAGGCGGCGGAGAACGCGCAGGCCGCGCGGGAATACCGGTTGAATCAGGCGCCCGATCTCGTGCTGCTCGATATCTGGATGCCCGATACCGACGGCGTGACGTTGCTCAAGGAGTGGGCGGCGCAGGGGCTGCTGACGATGCCCGTGATCATGATGTCCGGGCACGCGACGATCGATACGGCCGTCGAGGCGACGAAGATCGGCGCGCTCGATTTCCTCGAGAAACCCATCGCGCTGCAGAAGCTGCTGAAGTCCGTCGAGCACGGTCTCGCACGCGGTGCGGCGCCGGTGTCCGCGAACGCGGCGGCGAAGGCCGGTGCGGGGCAGGCGGCGGGGCCCGCGGCCGTTGCGTCCGCGGCTGCGCTGCCGACGCTCGGCGACGACATGGCTTCGGCACTCGGCCTCGCGGGCCAGACGGCCGCGATCCCGTTCGACATCCCGTTGCGCGAAGCGCGCGATGCGTTCGAGCGCGCGTACTTCGAATATCACCTCGCGCGCGAAAACGGCAGCATGACGCGCGTCGCGGAGAAGACGGGCCTCGAGCGCACGCACCTGTATCGCAAGCTCAAGCAGCTCGGTGTCGAGCTCGGCAAGAAGCCGTCCGAAGGCGCCGTATAAAATATTTCGTGAAAGTACTTGATCAAGTAACGAAGGGTGGATATACTTTCTCTTCTTCGTTGGCCCGGTAGCTCAGTTGGTAGAGCAGCGGATTGAAAATCCGCGTGTCGTTGGTTCGATTCCGACCCAGGCCACCAGAATTAAAACCCCAAGAATCGGAAGATTCTTGGGGTTTTTCGTTTGTGGTGGGGTTTGCGTGACCAGTGGCGTGGGATGATGTGCCCGGCAGTGTTCATGAGGGCATGATAAAATCCTTGTCCGCTCAATAACTTAGCGCATCGCTTCATGCGCACGGCAGGCTGCCAGCGTGGCGCCGCCGTGGCGCGCGGCAACGATGCCGCGCGATGGGCGGTATAAGCGCTCCGCCGCGTTCGCGGCCAATTGCGCTGCCTATACTGGTCGAGCCGGCCCAGGCCGGCACGCGTCGGGCCGCCCGGCGGCAGCCGGCCCCGGGGCGCAGCGCGACGCGAGCCTACACATTCACGGAGTATCACGGTGATTCGGACAGACGCTAAAGACGGCGCGCTCGTGTTGTTTTCCGGCGGGCAGGACTCGGCCACGTGCGTGGCATGGGCCCTCGAACGCTATCAGACGGTCGAGACGCTCGGCTTCGATTACGGCCAGCGCCACCGCGTCGAGCTCGAATGTCGCGAAGGCGTGCGCGAAGCGCTGAAGCGTGACTTTCCCGCCTGGTCGGGCCGGCTTGGCGACGATCACATGATCGACCTGTCGGTGCTCGGTGCGATCAGCGATACCGCGATGACGCGCACGATCGAGATCGAGACGGCGGCGAACGGCCTGCCGAACACGTTCGTGCCGGGCCGCAACCTGATGTTCATGACGATCGCCGCGGCGATCGCCTATCGCCGCGGGCTGCGTGTGCTGGTCGGCGGGATGTGCGAGACGGATTTCTCGGGCTATCCCGACTGCCGCGACGACACGATGAAGGCGCTGCAGGTCGCGCTGAACCTCGGGATGGATACGCGCGTCGTGCTCGAGACGCCGCTGATGTGGCTCGACAAGGCGCAAACCTGGCAGCTCGCCGAACAGCTCGGCGGCGAAGCGCTCGTCGAACTGATCCGCGTCGAGACGCACACGTGCTACGTGGGCGAGCGCGCGGAACTGCACGACTGGGGCTTCGGCTGTGGCGAATGCCCGGCCTGCAAGCTGCGCAAGCGCGGCTACGAGGCCTACCTGAAGGGCGAGCGGGTGACCGAAGCGCCGCTGTGATGCAGCGGCCACGGCAGCGCCTGGTGATTAACGGATTCTGATCGACAACGAGCGGCGCGAGCCGGACGAAGGACGATGACTTACGCGGTCAAGGAAATTTTCTACACGTTGCAGGGCGAGGGCGCGAACGCGGGCCGGCCGGCCGTGTTTTGCCGGTTCGCCGGCTGCAACCTGTGGTCGGGCCGCGAAGAGGATCGTGCGGAGGCCGTGTGCCGCTTCTGCGATACCGACTTCGTCGGCACCGACGGCGAGAACGGCGGCAAGTTCAAGGATGCCGAAGCGCTCGTTGCGACGATCGCCGGCTTGTGGCCGGAGGGCGAGGCGCACCGCTTCGTCGTCTGCACGGGCGGCGAGCCGATGCTGCAGCTCGACCAGCCGCTCGTCGACGCGCTGCACGCGGCCGGCTTCGAGATCGCGATCGAGACCAACGGCTCGCTGCCGGTGCTCGAATCGATCGACTGGATCTGCGTGAGCCCGAAGGCCGACGCGCCGCTCGTCGTCACGAAGGGCAACGAGCTGAAGGTCGTGATCCCGCAGGACAACCAGCGGCTGGCCGACTACGCGAAGCTCGACTTCGAGTATTACCTCGTCCAGCCGATGGACGGCCCGTCGCGCGACCTCAATACGAAGCTCGCGATCGACTGGTGCAAGCGTCATCCGCAGTGGCGGCTGTCCATGCAGACCCATAAATATCTGAACATTCCCTGAGCCCCGGCTTTTGACATCGTGCTGATTACCCGAAAACTCGAATTCGACGCGGGCCACCGCATTCCCGACCACCGCAGCCAGTGCCGGAACCTGCATGGCCATCGCTATGTGCTCGAAGTCACGCTGCGCGGCGATCTCGTCGATACCGAGGGGGCGCCCGACCGCGGCATGGTGATGGATTTCGCCGACGTGAAGGCGCTCGCGATGGAGCACCTGGTCGGCAAGTGGGACCACGCGTTCCTGGTCTATGCGCGCGACGACGTCGTGCGCTCGTTCCTCGAGCAGATGGCCGACCACAAGACGGTCGTGATCGACCGGATTCCGACCGTCGAGAACCTCGCGGCGATCGCGTTCGACATCCTCGCGAACGTGTACGACGCGCACTACGGCGTGAACCTGCGGCTCGAGCGCGTGCGCCTGTACGAAACGCCGAACTGCTGGGCCGACGTCGAGCGCCAGCCCGGCCGCTGATCCCGCCTTCCCGGCCGCCCCGCCAGCCGGCGCGGGCTGCCTGACGCCGCACCCCGCAGCCCCGTCCCGCCTCGCTCCCCGTCCGTTCCCACATTTCGCGTAACGCCGCGCTATGATCGTTGCGTGGCGCCGAAAAACGCTGCCGTGCGCGGTCGTTCAGCCGGCGCTGTCAGATCGGCCGCCCATGGCCGACCAACGTTCCAGGGCCCGGTCCTGGCGCTGCCGTGCTTCGCTGCCCGGTGTGTCGCGCTCCGCTTTGCCCGTTGCTTGTCCCGTTCGATTGCCGTTCCGTCCAGGAGGCCGTATCGATGAGCACGCTCACCAATTCCCTCAAACAACGCCTGCGCGACGGCGACGAGCCGCTGTACGGCCTGTGGCTGTCGCTCGGCAGCGACTCGGCCGCGGAAGCGCTCGCGCATGCCGGCTACGACTGGCTCTGCATCGACATGGAGCACGCGCCGAACGACAGCCGCGATGTTGCATCGCAGCTGCGTGCGATCGCCGCCGCCCATCTGCCGAGCGAGCCCGTCGTGCGCGTGCCGGCGCGTGAGCCGTGGCTCGTGAAGCGCGCGCTCGATGCGGGCGCACGCACGCTGATGTTTCCCTGCATCGAGACGCTCGACGACGCCGCGCACGCGGTGCGGCTCACGCGCTATCCGTCGCCCGATTCGCCGGACGGGCTGCGCGGCGTCGCCGGCATGGTGCGCGCGGCGGCGTTCGGCATGCGTCGCGACTACGTGCAGACGGCGAATGCGCAGGTCGCGGTGATCGTGCAGATCGAATCGGCGCGCGGCGTCGACGAAGTCGAGCGGATTGCGGCGCTGCCCGGCATCGATTGCCTGTTCGTCGGCCCGGCCGATCTTGCGGCGAGCCTCGGGCACCTTGGCGACATCCGTCACCCGGACGTCGAAACCGCGATGGCGCGCGTGCTCGCGGCCGGCCGGCAGGCGGGCGTCGCGGTGGGGATCTTCGCGGGCGATACGGCTGCCGCGCGCCAGTATCGCGAGGCCGGCTACCGGATGATCACGGTGTCGGCCGACGTCAGCTGGTTGTTGCGCGCCACGCGGCAGGCGCTGCAGGAGGTGCGGTCATGAGCGGTGGCGATGGCGCGTGCCGTGGGCGCGCGCAGGGTGGGTTAGGGAGGCGCCGGCAGGTCGGCGCGGTGTTCGGCCTGTGGATCGTGTGGATCGCGGCCGCCGCGCAGGGCGCGCCGCAAGCGAAGCCCGATCCGTCGCACGAGACGCAGTCGGCGGTCGCCGACTATAACGCCGGCGACTTTCGTGCGGCGCTGGTGCAGTTCCACGACGCGGCCGAGCGCGGCGACCGTCTCGCGCAATTCAACTACGCGATGATGCTGCTGACGGGCGAAGGCGTGACCGCGAACGTCGACGAAGGGCTGCGCTGGCTGAAGCGCGCGGCCGACGCGAACATGTCGCATGCGCAGTACGTATACGGCCGGATGTTCGACGACGGCGAGTTCGTCGCACGCGATCCGGCCGAAGCGCACCGCTGGTTCCTGCGAGCGGCGAAGCAGGGGCACGTGCAGGCCGAGCTGTCGCTCGCGAACCAGTTCCTCGACGGGCGCGGAACGCCGCGCGACAACCGGCAGGCGTTCACGTGGTACAAGCAGGCCGCCGACGCGGGCGAGCCGACCGCGCAGTACGTGACCGCATCGTTCTACGAGCGCGGCGGCGACGGTGTCGCGCAGAACCTCAACATCGCGCGGGCGTATTACGCGGCGGCGGCCGCGCAGGGCGACGAGACGGCCGGGCTGAAATTCAAGGAGCTGAGTGCGCGGCTGAAGGCGCAGGGGCCGGCATCGGGCGCCGGCGCGGAGCCGGGCGGGGCGCACGCGCCGCCGCCGTGAGCGGGAGCGGCGCTGCGAAGGGCCGCCGTGTTCGCCATGCACAGTGGAAAAAAACGGCGCCGAGGCGCCGTTTTTCCTGATGCGGTGCGTGCCGCGCGGTCAGCTCTTCATCAACCGCCGCTGCCGCCCGACGCTCATGATCATCCCGATCGCGATGCCGAGCGTCGTGAGCGCGGTGCCGCCATAACTCATGAATGGCAGCGGCACGCCGACGACCGGCAGCACGCCGCTCACCATCCCGATGTTGACGAACGCATAGACGAAGAACGCGAGCGTGAGCGAGCCCGCGAGCAGGCGGCCGAACAGCGTCGCGCCCTGCGCGGCGATATAGAGGCCGCGCGCGATCAGCGCCATGTACAGCGTCAGCAGCACGAGCCCGCCGACGAGCCCCCATTCCTCGGAGAACACCGCGAAGATGAAGTCGGTGTGCTTCTCCGGAATGAATTCGAGGTGCGCCTGCGTGCCTTTCAGGTAGCCCTTGCCGAGCACGCCGCCCGAGCCGATCGCGATCACGGCCTGGATCGTGTGGAAGCCCTTGCCAAGCGGATCGGAAGTCGGGTCGAGCAGCGTACACACGCGGTGCTTCTGGTAATCGTGCATCAGCGGCCACTGCACTTCGGGCTGGCAGATGCGCTCTTCGAACACGGCGATCGAGCCGACCGCGATCACGCCCGCGACGAGCACCGGCACGATCAGCTTGAACGACAGGCCGGCGAGATAGATCACGAAGAAACCGGCCGCGAACACGAGCAGGCCCGTGCCGAGGTCGGGCTGCTTCGCGATCAGCCCGACCGGTACCAGCAGGATCCCGAACGCGACGATGAAGTCGTACCAGCGCAGCCCGCCCTCACGGCGCTGGTAGTACCACGCGAGCATCAGCGGTGTCGCGATCTTGAGGATTTCCGACGGCTGGATCACGACGCCGACATTCAGCCAGCGCTTCGCGCCCTTCTTGGTCATCCCGAACAGCGCGACCGCAATCAATAGCGCGACCCCGAACGTGTAGAGCGGGACCGCGAAGCGCATCAGCGTCGTGGGCGGGATGTTGGCGATCACCCACATCAGCACGAACGTCAGCAGGATGTTGCGCAACTGGTCCTCGACGCGGCCCGGCATGTCGATCGCCGCGCTGTACAGCGTGACGATGCCGACGCACAGCAGCAGGAACACGATGAGGGCGAGCGGGCGGTCGAAGCCCGCGAACATCTGCTTGATCTTGTCGAGCCAGGCGCGCTTGTCGAATTGCATGCCTTTCTCCGTTAATGAGCGGTGCCGGCGTCCGCCGCCTTCGCGGGGGCCGTTGCACGGTGATTGTCGTCGCGCGGCGTGGCGACGAGCGGCTGCGCATCGCTGGCGGGCCGGCGTGGCCGGTGCGGGCGCCGGATCGGCGGCAGGCTTGCGGCCCGCGGCGCAGCGGCACTGGCGTTGGCCGGCGGGGCAGCGCTGGCGCTGGCGGCAGCCGCTGCTTCGGAGGCGGCCGCGGCCGATGCCGCTTCCGCCGCGCTGGCCGCGCTCGGCACGACCGGCTGCGGCAGCGCGGTGAAGCCGGCCGCGACGGCAGCCGGCTTGTTCGCGTCGCCGATCACCGGCGCATTGATGGGTTCGGTCGCCGACGCCGCGGCAGCCACGGCCGCGGCCTCGTTCTGCGGGTTCTGGCGGTCGACGAGGAAGAAGTCGAGCACGCGGCGCGCGATCGGGCCGGCGGCCTGCGCACCCCAGCCGCCGTTCTCGACAACCAGCGCGACGGCGATCTGCGGATGGTCGACCGGCGCGTACGCGATGAACAGCGCGTGGTCGCGCAGGTGCTCGGCGAGCAGGTGGCCCTTGTAGTTGGAGCCTTGCAGCGAGAACACCTGCGCGGTACCGGTCTTGCCGGCGGCGAGGTACGGCGCGCCGCGGAACACCTTGTACGCGGTGCCGGACGGGTTCTCGATCACGTTCTCCATCCCGCGCTTCACGACGTCGATGTCGGCCTGCTTGAGCGGGATCGTTTCGCTTTCCTTCGGCACGGTCAGGCGGCGCCCGCGCGTGATCGGATCCTCGACTTCCTTCACGAGGTGAGGCTTCATCACGACGCCGTTGTTCGCGAGCGTCGCGGTCGCGTGCGCGAGCTGCAGGATCGTGAACGAGTTGTAGCCCTGGCCGATCCCGAGGCTGATCGTCTCGCCGTCGAACCACTTCTGCTGCGCGGCCTTCTTGAACGCCTTCTTCTTCCAGTCGGTCGACGGCAGGATCCCGCGCGCCTCGCCCTGGATGTCGATCCCGGTGATCTGGCCGAAGCCGAACGGCTTCATGAAGTTCGCGATCGAGTTCACGCCGAGATCGCGCGCGAGCATGTAGAAGTAGGTGTCGTTCGACACCATGATCGCCTTGTTCATGTCGACCCAGCCCTGGCCCGAACGCACGTCGTTGCGGAACGTGTGGCCGCCGAACGTGAAGTAGCCGGGATCCTGGAAGCCCCAGCCCGGCGTGCGCTTGCCGAGCGTCAGGCCGGCGAGCGCCATGAACGGCTTGTACGTCGAGCCGGGCGGGTAGGTGCCGTGCAGCGGGCGATTCAGGAGCGGCTTGTCGGTCGAGTTGTTCAGTTCGTCCCAGGTCTGCTGGTCGATGCCGTCGACGAACGAGTTCGGGTCGAAGCTCGGCGACGACACGAACGCGAGCACGTCGCCCGTCTTCGGCTCGATCGCGACCAGCGCGCCGCGCTTGCCGGCGAACGCCTGCTCGGCCACCTGCTGCAGCCCGATGTCGAGCGACAGCACGAGGTTGTTGCCGGGCGTCGCCTGCGTGCGCGACAGCGTGCGCACCGGCCGGCCGCCGGCCGTCACCTCGACTTCCTCGAAGCCCGTCAGCCCGTGCAGCTCGGTCTCGTAGCTCTGCTCGACGCCGATCTTGCCGATGTAGTCGGTGCCCTTGTAGTTGTTCGCGTCGCGGCGCGGATCGTAGTTTTCCTGATCGCTGTCGTTGTCGTCGCTCATCGCGTCGATGCGATCCTGGTCGCGCTTCGAGATCCGGCCGATGTAGCCGATCACGTGCGCGGCCGTCGTGCCGAGCGGATATTGCCGGAACAGCCGTGCGCGCACGTCGACGCCGGGGAAGCGGAAGCGCTGCGCGGTGAAGCGCGCGACTTCGGCGTCGGTGAGGCGGGTGCGGATCGGCAGGCTCTCGAAGTTCTTCGAGTCTTCCTGCAGCTTCTTGAAGCGGCGGCGGTCGCGCGCGTCGATCGGGATGATCTCGGACAGCTTGTCGATCGTGTTGTCGAGCGTGTCGTCGAGCTTCGACGGCGTGATCTCGAGCGTGTACGCCGAATAGTTCTTCGCGAGGATCACGCCGTTGCGGTCGGTGATGATCCCGCGGTTCGGCACGATCGGCGCGACGGAGATGCGGTTTTCCTCGGCCTGCAGCGCGTATTTGCCGTGCTGCATCAACTGCAGGTAGAAGAAGCGGCTCGCGAGCAGCCCGAAGCAGACGAACACGAACACGCCCGCCGCCGCGACGCGCAGGCGGAACTTCGAGAGCTGCTGTTGGGTGTCGTTGAATTCGGTCATGCGGCTAGGGTCTATCTGGCACGCGCACGCCGAGCGGGCGCGGGCGAGGTGCCGCCCCGGAACGCGGCGCGCGGCGGGCGTGGAGGCGGCGGGTATTCAAGGCAGGCCCCTGGCTCAGATGGGGCGCGTATCGTCCGGATCGACCGGGCGGCGTTGCGGCATCAGCAGCAGGTGGCTCGCGATCGGCCACAGCGCGGCTTCGACGAAGCCGTCGACCAGGTAGCGCCAGCCCGGGAACGCGGCGCCCATCACGAGGCGGATCAGGAACGGCACGAGCTGCGCGACGACCAAGAGCGGCGTGACGTACAGCACCTGCACGCCGATCGGCATCCACAGCACGCGGCGGTGGATCGTGATCGCGCCGTACGACAGCAGCGTATAGGCGAGCGCATGCTCGCCGAGCAGCCCCGCGTCATGCACGTCCATCAGGATGCCGAGCGCGAACGCGACGCCCATCCCGACCTTGCGCGGCTGGTGGATGTTCCAGAACAGCAGCACGAGCGCGACGAAGTCGGGCACGCCGGGCAGGCGGCCCCACGGCATCAGGTTCAGCAGGAACGCGGCGGCGAGGCTGAAGACGATGAAGTACGGATTGACCGGCTGCAGGATGTATTGCGGGCGATTCATCGCTGGGCTCCTGATTGCCCGGCGCCGGGCTTCGCGGGCGTGGCGGCGGGCTTGGCCGGCGCCGCAGGCTTCGCGCCGGGCTGGGCCGCGGCGGCCGGCTTCGCGTTCGCGTCAGCCTTGTCGGCCTTTTCGCTCTTCTCGCCCTTCGCGGCGGCTTTCGCGCCTTTCTTGCCCTTCGTGTTCTTGTCGGCGGCCGGATCGGGCTCGGCCGGGCGCGGCGGGATGTCGTTCTGGTAATGCAGCACGAGCATTTGGCGCGCGCCGCGCACGGCGGCGATCGGCGCGCAGGTCACGCGCGCGAACGCCGTATCGGCGAGCTTGTCGACGCGCACGACCTTCGCGACCGGCAGGCCGGGCGGATAGACGCCGTCGAGGCCGCTCGTGACGAGCTCGTCGCCGACGACGAGATCCGCGCTGGTCGGCACGAAGCGCAAATCGAGCGAATCGCCCTTCGGCGTGCCGTAGATCACGCTGCGCAGGCCGGTGCGCAGCACCTGCACGGGAATCGCGAGATCGCGGTCGGTGACCAGCGTGACTTCGGACTGCAGCGGGAACACGCGCGTGACCTGGCCGACCACGCCGTTTTCGCTCACGACGGGCGCGCCGTTCTGGATGCCCTGCTGCGAACCCTGGCCGATCACGATCTTCTGCGTGAACGGATCGCTCGTGTCGTACTGGATCTCGGCCGGCGTCGATTGCGTCGCGATGTGCTGGCGCAGTTCGAGCACCGCGCGCAGGTGCGCGTTCTCCTGCGTGAGCACGGCGGCCTGGTTGGCTTGCGTGGACAGCTGCAGGTTGCGCTTGCGGAGGTCGTCGTTCTCGTGGCGCAGCGATGCGCCGGTGACGGCGATGTCGGCCGCGCCCATGAACAGGTCGCGCGGGACGAGCGCGGCGCGCTGCAGCGGATAGAGCACGGTGCCGAGCACGCCGCGGACGATTTCGAGCGTGCTGAAGCGCGCGTCCGAGACGAGGAGCGCGATGGCGAGGGCAACGAAGAAGATGAGCCGCGCGAGCGCGGGCGGACCTTGCTTGAAGAGGGGCGGCGGACTGTATTCCATGGTCGGCGCCGGGCGCGAATGATCGGTTAAATGATGCTCAGACGCGCAAACGGCGCGGCGGTTCGTTCTAAACGAGCGAGCCGGCCACGCCGCGGTTGCGTCATGTCAGGGAACTGCCTGGACGATCACTCGTACGAGAAGATGCTGCCCAGCTTGTCCATGCGCTCGAGCGCCATGCCCGAACCGCGTACGACGCAGGTGAGCGGATCTTCCGCGACGAGCACCGGCAGGCCGGTTTCTTCCGCGAGCAGGCGATCGAGGTCGCGCAGCAGTGCGCCGCCGCCCGTCAGCATCATCCCGCGTTCGGCGATGTCGGCGCCGAGTTCCGGCGGCGTCTGTTCGAGCGCGATCTTCACCGACGATACGATCTGGTTCAGCGGATCGGTCAGCGCTTCGAGGATTTCGTTGCTGGAGATCGTGAAGCTGCGCGGAATGCCTTCCGACAGGTTGCGGCCCTTCACTTCCATTTCCTTGACTTCGGAGCCCGGGAACGCGGAGCCGATTTCCTTCTTGATCGCCTCGGCGGTCTGTTCGCCGATCAGCATCCCGTAGTTGCGGCGGATGTAGTTGACGATCGCCTCGTCGAACTTGTCGCCGCCGACGCGCACCGAACCCTTGTACACGATGCCGCCGAGCGAGATCACGCCGACTTCCGTCGTGCCGCCGCCGATGTCGACGACCATCGAGCCGGTGGCTTCCGACACCGGCAGGCCCGCGCCGATCGCAGCGGCCATCGGCTCTTCGATCAGGTAGACCTGCGAGGCGCCGGCGCCGTGCGCGGCTTCCTTGATCGCGCGGCGCTCGACCTGGGTCGAGCCGCACGGCACGCAGATGATGATGCGCGGCGACGGCGAGAACATGCGCGACTCGTGGGCCGTCTTGATGAACTGCTTGATCATCTGCTCGGTGACGGTGAAGTCGGCGATCACGCCGTCCTTCATCGGGCGGATCGCCTCGATGTTGCCCGGCACCTTGCCGAGCATCTGCTTGGCTTCCTTGCCGACTGCCTGGATGGTCTTCTTGCCGTTGGGGCCGCCTTCCTGGCGGATCGACACGACGGAGGGCTCATCGAGCACGATGCCCTTGCCGCGCATGTAGATCAGGGTGTTTGCGGTGCCGAGGTCGATCGCGAGATCGTTGGAGAAGTAGCTGCGCAAAAAACCGAACATTCAGAATCCTGTTTCGCTCTGGGCCGGCCCTGCATAGCGAGCGCTGAGGGCGGCAGCGGAAAAAATAACAGCCTCGGGAAGCGTGGCGGAAGCGGCCGCCGCGGCGCACGAAGCTGCGAGTGATGTCTACCGGGGATCGCACGATGCACGCACGGCCTGCCGAAGCGGGGCGAAACGGTGCGGGAAAAGGCTGCCGGGTTTGGGTCGAACGCGTAATGATACCTTATAATTTCACGGTATTTGAATCGAAACGGGCGGTATTTTTGCCGCTTCGGCCCCGATTTTTGAGGGTGGGATCGCACCCTCCAACCCCCCGCCGCAGCGCTGCTTTCGATGCGCTGCGCAGCCTTGTTTTTCCGGTGATCGCATGGCCCTGACCCTGACCGATGTGAAACGCATCGCGCACCTGGCGCGACTCGAAATGGCCGACGCCGACGCCGAGCACATGCTCGGCCAGCTCAATGAACTCTTCGGCCTCGTCGAGCAGATGCAGGCGGTCGACACCGCCGGCATCGCGCCGCTCGCCCACCCGATCGAACAGATCCAGGCAGTCGCGCAGCGCCTGCGCGACGACGCCGTGACGGAAGTCGTCAATCGCGACGACAACCAGCGTCCGGCGCCGGCCGTCCAGGACGGCCTCTATCTCGTGCCGAAGGTGATCGAGTAAGCATTCGATGACAAGCGCGCCGCCGCTGCTGCGCCGCGCGCCACCCAGAATTCCCAGGAAAACCACTCAATGCACGCAAAAAGCCTGACCGAACTGCGCGCCGCGCTTGCCGCCAAGGAATGCTCGGCCGTCGAGCTCGCGCAGCTCTACCTGAAACGGATCGAAGCCGCGCGCGACCTGAACGCGTTCGTCCACGTCGACGCCGATCTCACCCTCGCGCAGGCGAAAGCCGCCGATGCCGAGCTCGCGCGCGGCGCGGGCGGCGCGCTCACCGGCCTGCCGATCGCGCACAAGGATGTCTTCGTCACGCGCGGCTGGCGCTCGACCGCCGGCTCGAAGATGCTCGCGAATTACGAGAGCCCCTTCGACGCGACCGTCGTCGCCCGCCTGCAGGCGGCCGGCATGGTCACGCTCGGCAAGACCAACATGGACGAGTTCGCGATGGGCTCGTCCAACGAGAATTCGGCGTTCGGCGCGGTGAAGAACCCGTGGGACACGAACGCGGTGCCGGGCGGCAGCTCGGGCGGCAGCTCGGCCGCGGTGGCCGCGCGCCTCGCGCCGGCCGCGACCGGCACCGACACCGGCGGCTCGATCCGCCAGCCCGCGTCGTTCGCGGGCGTGACGGGCATCAAGCCGACCTACGGCCGCGTGTCGCGCTACGGGATGATCGCGTTCGCGTCGTCGCTCGACCAGGGCGGCCCGATGGCGCAGAGCGCGTCCGACTGCGCGCTGCTGCTGAACGGAATGGCCGGCTTCGACGAGCGCGACTCGACGAGCCTCGAGCGCGACGACGAGGATTTCACGCGCCACCTCGGCCAGCCGTGGGCCGCCGGCAACGACGCGGGCAAGCCGCTCGCGGGCCTGCGCATCGGCCTGCCGAACGAGTATTTCGGCGACGGCCTCGCCGACGACGTGCGCGCGGCGATCGACGCAGCACTGAAGCAATATGAAGCGCTCGGCGCGACGCTCGTGCCCGTGTCGCTGCCGAAGACGGAACTGTCGATCCCCGTGTACTACGTGATCGCGCCGGCGGAAGCGTCGTCGAACCTGTCGCGTTTCGACGGCGTGCGCTTCGGCCACCGCGCCGCGCAGTACGGCGACCTGCTCGACATGTACAAGAAGTCGCGCGCGGAAGGCTTCGGGCCTGAAGTGAAGCGCCGGATCCTGGTCGGCACGTACGTGCTGTCGCACGGCTACTACGACGCGTACTACCTGCAGGCGCAGAAGATTCGCCGCATCATCGCGAACGATTTCCAGGAAGCGTTCAAGTCCTGCGACGTGATCATGGGCCCGGCGTCGCCGACGGTCGCATGGGATCTCGGCTCGAAGGGCGACGATCCGGTGCAGATGTATCTCGCGGATATCTACACGCTGTCGGTGAGCCTCGCCGGCCTGCCCGGCATGAGCGTGCCGTGCGGCTTCGGCGCGGGCGCGAATGCGAAGCGCCCGGTCGGCCTGCAGATCATCGGCAACTATTTCAACGAAGCCCGGATGCTGCAGGTCGCCGACGCGTTCCAGCGCGCGACCGACTGGCACAAGCAAGTTCCGGCAGGGGTGTAAGCATATGGCTACTCAATGGGAAGTCGTCATCGGTCTCGAGACGCACGCGCAACTGTCGACCGTCTCGAAGATTTTCTCGGGCGCATCGACGCAGTTCGGCGCCGAGCCGAACACGCAGGCCTGCCCGGTCGACCTGGCGCTGCCGGGCGTGCTGCCGGTGCTGAACCGCGGCGCGGTCGAACGCGCGATCCGCTTTGGCCTCGCGATCGGCTCGACCATCGCGCCGCGCAGCATCTTCGCGCGCAAGAATTATTTCTACCCCGATCTGCCGAAGGGCTATCAGATCAGCCAGTACGAGATTCCGGTCGTGCAGGGCGGCCGGATCACGATTCAGGTGCCCGCCAACGAGAAGGCCGGCAAGGAAGCGTATGAGAAGACCGTCAACCTGACCCGCGCGCACCTCGAGGAAGACGCAGGCAAGTCGCTGCACGAAGACTTCGCCGGGATGACCGGGATCGACCTGAACCGCGCGGGCACGCCGCTGCTCGAGATCGTCACCGAGCCGGAAATGCGCAGCGCGGCCGAGGCCGTGGCCTACGCGAAGGCGCTGCACGGGCTCGTCGTGTGGCTCGGTATCTGCGACGGCAACATGCAGGAAGGCTCGTTCCGCTGCGACGCGAACGTGTCGGTGCGCCCGGTCGGCCAGGAGAAGTTCGGCACGCGTGCGGAAATCAAGAACCTGAACTCGTTCCGGTTCCTCGAGGAAGCGATCAACTACGAAGTGCGTCGCCAGATCGAGCTGATCGAGGACGGCGGCGAAGTCGTGCAGGAAACGCGCCTCTACGATCCGGACAAGCGCGAGACGCGTTCGATGCGCAGCAAGGAAGACGCGCACGACTACCGCTACTTCCCCGACCCCGACCTGATGCCGCTCGTGATCGGCCAGGACTGGATCGAGCGCGTGCAGTCCGGGATGCCCGAGCTGCCGGCCGCGATGCAGCAGCGTTTCGCCGACGAATACGGCGTGTCCGCGTACGACGCAGGCGTGCTGACGTCGAGCAAGGCGATGGCCGCGTACTTCGAGGCCGTGGTCGCGAAGGCCGGCACCGCGAATGCGAAGATTGCCGCGAACTGGCTGATGGGCGACGTTTCGTCGCAGCTGAACCGCGACGGCATCGAAATCGACGCGATTCCGGTCTCGGCCGCGCAGCTCGCACTCGTGCTGCAGCGCATCGCCGACGGCACGATCTCGAACAAGATCGCGAAGGAAATCTTCGCGACGATCTGGGACGAGAAGGCCGACGACGAAGGGGCGGCCGACCGCATCATCGACGCGAAGGGGCTGAAGCAGATCTCCGACACCGGCGCGCTGGAAGCGATCATCGACGAAGTGCTCGCGGCGAACGCGAAGTCGGTCGAGGAATTCCGCGCGGGCAAGGAAAAGGCGTTCAACGCGCTGATCGGCCAGGCAATGAAGGCGACGAAGGGCAAGGCCAATCCGCAGCAGGTCAACGAACTGCTGAAGAAGAAGCTCGGCTGAGCATGACCGCGCGCCTGACCCGCGCATGACGACGGGCCGCCCCGAACCGGATCGGGGCGGCCCGTTGCGTTTGGTGGATGCGTTATCGTATGCACCACAGCGTCCAACGGAGGAACGAATGGCGAAACAACCGTCGCTCGACGATTTCCGCGTGCCGTACTGCACGCGCGAGAAGGAAGCCGCAGCATTCAAGCTCGATGCGTTCGACCCGGCCGCGAAGCCGTTCTCGTCCGGTTCGAAGGACGACGACCGCGCACGGCTGTCGGCCGTGTCGACCGAGCTCGACGTGCAGCAGGAGCGCCTGCACACGCAGCAGAAGAAGCGCGTGCTGCTCGTGCTGCAGGGGATGGATACCAGCGGCAAGGACGGCACCGTGCGCGCGGTGTTCCGCGAGGTCGATCCGCTCGGCCTGCGCGTCGTGCCGTTCAAGGCGCCCACGCCGATCGAGGCCGCGCACGACTTCCTGTGGCGCGTGCATGCGCAGGTGCCGGCCGCGGGCGAGCTCGCGATCTTCAACCGCAGCCACTACGAAGACGTGCTCGTGCCGCGCGTGCTCGACCTGATCGACACGAAGGAATGCGAGCGCCGCTACCGGCAGATCCGCGATTTCGAGACGATGCTGGTCGAGAACGGCACGACGATCATCAAGTGCTTCCTGCACATCTCGAAAGACGAGCAGCGCGCGCGGCTGCAGGCGCGTATCGACGATCCGACCAAGCACTGGAAGTTCGACATCTCCGATCTCGACGCGCGCAAGCACTGGGACGCGTACCAGTCCGCCTACCGCGACGCGCTCGCCGCGACGTCCGCCGAGCATGCGCCGTGGTACGTGATCCCGGCGAACTCGAAGACGCACCGCAACGTGATGATCGCCGAGCTGCTGCTGCGCACGATGACCGACATGAAGCTGGAATTCCCGCCGCCGAAGCCCGAACTCGAAGGCGTGAAGATCCGCTAAGCTGCCCCCCTGAAAAACATCGAACTGAACGGAATCCGACATGATGCGAGTGATTACCGCCAACCTGAACGGCATCCGCTCCGCCGCGAAGAAGGGCTTCTTCGAGTGGCTCGGCGAACAGAACGCCGATTGCGTGTGCGTACAGGAAATCAAGGTCTCGGCCGACGACCTGCCCAGTGAATTCGTCGAACCGCACGGCTTCAAGAGCTATTTCCACCACGCCGAGAAGAAGGGCTACAGCGGCGCGGGCGTGTACAGCCGCCGCGAGCCCGATGACGTGATCATCGGCTTCGGCAGCAGCGAATTCGATGCCGAAGGGCGCTATGTCGAGGCGCGCTACGGCAAGCTGTCGGTCGTGTCGGTGTACGTGCCGTCCGGCTCGAGCGGCGAAGAGCGCCAGCAGGCGAAGTACCGCTTCATGGACGAGTTCATGCCGCACCTCGCCGCGCTGAAGAAGAAGCGCGAGGTGATCCTGTGCGGCGACGTGAACATCGTCCACAAGGAAATCGACATCAAGAACTGGAAGAGCAACCAGAAGAATTCGGGCTGCCTGCCGGAAGAGCGCGAGTGGCTCACGAAGCTGTTCGACGATGTCGGCTATGTCGACGTGTTCCGCACGCTCGATCAGCGCCCGGAGCAGTACACGTGGTGGAGCAACCGCGGCCAGGCGTATGCGAAGAACGTCGGGTGGCGGATCGATTACCAGATCGCGACGCCGGGTATCGCCGGCACCGCGAAAAGCACGTCGATCTTCAAGGACATCAAGTTCAGCGACCATGCGCCGCTGACGGTGGACTACGACTACAAGAAGTGATGTTCCGCGAGTGACGTTCCGCGCTGCGCCGCGCGCGCAGCAGCCGGAGGCGAAAACGGGCCGCATGTCGAACATGCGGCCCGTTTCGTTTGGAGCGGCGATCGTGCGTGTCGCCTTCGGCGCTTACTGCTTGAGCGACGCCATGTCGATCACGAACCGGTACTTCACGTCGCTCTTCAGCATCCGCTCGTAGGCCGCATTGATCTGCTGCATCGGAATCGTTTCGATATCCGACGTGATCCCGTGCTCCGCGCAGAAGTCGAGCATCTCCTGCGTTTCCGCGATCCCGCCGATCAGCGAGCCGGCGAGGCGGCGGCGCTTGAAGATCAGGTTGAACACCTGCGGCGACGGATGGTCGTGCTCCGGCGCGCCGACCAGCGTCATCGTGCCGTCGCGCTTCAGCAGGTGCAGGAACGGGTTCAGGTCATGCTGCGCGGCGACCGTGTTCAGGATGAAGTCGAAGCTGTTCAGGTGCGCGTTCATCTGCGCCTCGTCCTTCGAGATCACGACTTCGTGCGCGCCGAGCCGCTTGCCGTCCTCGATCTTCGACGGCGACGTGGTGAACAGCACGACGTGCGCCCCCATCGCGCGCGCCAGCTTCACGCCCATGTGGCCGAGGCCGCCGAGCCCGACGATACCGACCTTCTTGCCGGCGCCGACGTTCCACTGCCGCAGCGGCGAGTAGGTCGTGATCCCCGCGCACAGCAGCGGCGCGGCGCCGGCCGGGTCGAGCGTCTCGGGCACGCGCAGCACGAACGCCTCGTCGACGACGAGCTGCGTCGAATAGCCGCCGAACGTGATGTCGCCCGTCACGCGATCCTGGCCGTTGTAGGTGCCGACGAAGCCGTTTTCGCAATATTGCTCGAGGCCTTCTTCGCAGCTCGCGCAGGTGCGGCACGAATCGACGAGGCAGCCGACGCCGACCAGCTCGCCGACCTTGAAGCGCGTCACATCCGGGCCGGTCGCGGTCACGCGGCCGACGATTTCATGGCCCGGCACGACCGGATAGATCGTGTTGCGCCATTCGTTGCGGGCCTGGTGCAGGTCCGAGTGGCAGACGCCGCAGTAGAGGACGTCGATCTGGACGTCGAGGTCGCGCAGCGCGCGACGCTGGAATTCGAACGGGGCGAGCGGCGAGCGCGAATCGGTCGCCGCGTAGGCATAGGTAGTGCTCATGCGATGGGCTCCTTGTCCGGAAAGCATCCGGCGAAACAGACTGCCGTCGCATCATGTGGCGATGCGGCGAGGCAGGACGTCATCGTAAGGAGCGCGGCGCCGCAGTGAAATACCCGAAGGTCTGGAAGATTTGCCTATTCCTCTCGAACTGCATGCAAACAGCCGTCAAAACACGTTCAAGGTGCTACATTGCGAGCCAGATTCTCTTGCCGGACAGGACCACGCAGATGAGCTTCGAGCCCCTTTTCACCGACACGGGCGATCGTGTGCAGCGCCGCATGGTCGAGCTGCATACGCGCCTCGCGCCGAACGAGGGCGACACGCTCGCGGCACTCGACGGCGTGCGCTTCATCCGCGTGAGCCGTCCGGCGCCGCGCATGCCCGTGTTGTACGAGCCGAGCATCGTCGTCGTGTGCCAGGGGCGCAAGCTCGGCTATCTCGGCGAGCGTTCGTTCGTGTACGACGCGCAGCAGTATCTCGTGCTGTCGGTGCCGCTGCCGTTCGAATGCGAGACCTTCGCGAGCCAGGACGAGCCGTTTCTCGCGATCTCGATCCGCGTCGATCTCGCGGTGATCGCCGAGCTCGCGATCCTGCTCGACGAGACGCTCGGTGCGCCCGTCAGCGAGCCGCTCGGCGTGGATTCGACGCCGCTCGACGCGCCGCTGGCGGATGCCGTGCTGCGACTGCTCGAAGCGCTCGCGTCGCCGCACGACACGCGCGTGCTGGGCCCCGCGATCATGCGCGAGATCGCGTATCGGGTGCTGACGGGCGAGCAGGGCGACGCGATCCGCGCGGCGCTCGTCCAGCAGCATCACTTCGGCCGCATCGCGAAGGCGCTGCGGCGCATCCATGCGGACCTGAAGGCCGATCTCGACGTCGAGACGCTCGCGCGCGAGGCGGGCATGAGCCTCGCGGTGTTCCACGCGCAGTTCAAGCACGTGACGGCGACGTCGCCGATGCAGTACGTGAAGGCCGCGCGGCTGCACCAGGCGCGGCTGATGATGGTGCAGGACGGCGTCGGCGCCGGTGCGGCGGCCTCGCGTGTCGGCTATGCGAGCGCGTCGCAGTTCAGCCGCGAGTTCAAACGGCTGTTCGGCCGCAGCCCGGGTGACGAGGTGCGCTGGATGCGCGAAAGCGGCGCGCGGCCGGTCGCGGCGGAGGTGGATGGGTAGGGCGGCGTCGCGAGCGGCCGCGCGGGTCGCTCAGCGCCGCACGACCTTGCGCCGCTGCGCGCTGATGCCCGCGTAGTCGGGCAGTGTGTCGACGCGCTTGCCCACGGCCTTCGCGTACAGCGGCATGAGATCCGGCAGGCGGTTCAGCAGGTCCTGACGGCGGGCGGTGCTGTACGGGTGCGTATAGATGAAGCCCGTCGCCTTGTTGCCGCGTGTCGCGACCGCGAGCTTGTCCCACAACGTGATCGCCGCGCGCGGATCGAAGCCCGCACGGGCGGCGATGTCGCCGCCGATCACGTCGGCTTCGGTCTCGTCGGTCGGGTCGTAGTGGAGCGATTGCAGGCGCTCGCCGAGGTTCAGCGCCTGCGGCAGCGGCTCGCCGACGCCGAACAGTGGCGGCAGCGCAGCCGCGCGCAGCGACGTCTGCGAGGTCGCGCTGAAGTTGCTGCGCGCGTGTTCGCGCAGCGCATGCGCGATGCCGTGCGCGAGCAGTACGCCGAGCTCGTCGTCGTTCAGGCGGACGCGGTCGAGCAGGCCGCCGTACACGAGCACCTTGCCGCCCGGCAGGCAGGTCAGGCGAATGTCGCGCGAGCGGATCACGTTGACGTCCCACGCCCAGCTCTTCACGCGGTCGTTCCATTTCACCGAATACGGCGCGAGCTTCGCGACGATCGCGCGCAGGCGCTTCACGCGCGGCTGGTTCGCCGGCAGCAGGCGGTTGCTGTCGGCGGCCGCCTGCACGATCTGCGCGTATTCGTTCGCGGTGAGCTGCTCGAGCAGCGGCGACGGGATCAGCGTGCGGAAGGCAATGGCGTCGCCGTAGCGGACCTGCTGCGATGTCTGCGCATACGCCTTCGTCGATGCGGCGGCGCCGGTCGGCTGCGCGGGTTCGGCGGTGGGCGGCTGAGCAGGGGCGGCGGGCGTTGAATTCGCCGACGGTGAAGCAGCGGCCGGCGCGGAGCCTGCGGCGGTGTCGGTCGCATGGGCGAACCCCGCGGCGAGCGCCGCGGCGCCGACGCTCAACGAAGCCGCAACGCGCGCGAGGCGGTGCAGGCCGTTACTGCGCACGGCTGGCCTCGCCATTGCGGGCGGTCCCGTTCCACGGCGCGATCTTGAACAGCAGCAGCATGCCGGGAATCGCGAGCGCGGTGCACACGATGAAGTAGTCGAACCAGCCGATCTTCGCGACGATGAAGCCGCTCGCGGCCGACGCGAGCGTGCGCGGCACCGACGCGAGACTCGTGAACAGCGCGAACTGCGTGGCCGTATAGCGCGGGTCGGTCGTGCTCGCGATGTACGCGACGAACGCGGCCATCGTCAGGCCGGTGGTGAAGGTTTCGACGCCGTAGACGAGCGCGAGCGCGACCGTCATCGGGCTGAATTGCGGGGTGACCGCAATGCCGAACACCGACAGCACCGACGCGATCGCATGGCTCGTCGATACGGTGAAGTCGTAGAGCACCGCGAGCACGGGCGAGCCGGGGCCGAGCTGCGCGAGCCACGCGAAGCCGAGCGTCGACACCATCTGCAGCGCGCCGAAGATCCACAGCCCGCGGCCGATGCCGATCTTCACGAGCCAGACGCCGCCGATGATGCCGCCGGCGACGCTCGCGACGAGCGCGGTGGTCTTCGCGACGATGCCGATCTCGGTGCGCGAGAAGCCGATGTCGAGGAAGAACGACGTCGACAGCGTGGTGGCCATCGTGTCGCCGATCTTGAACAGGAAGATGAACGCGATGACGAGCAGCGCGCCGGCCCAGCCGTCGCGCTGGATGAATTCGCGGAACGGCAGCACGATCGCGTCGCGCAGGTTGCGCGGCGGCGCGCCGATCACTTCGGGCTCGCGCACCACGAGCGTCATCAGGATGCCAGGCAGCATGAACGCGCCGGTGAGCGCGAACACGACGTCCCACGGCAGGTGGTCGGACAGGATCAGCGCCAGCGAGCCGGGAATCAGCGCGGCGAGCTTGTACGCATTCACGTGGATCGCGTTGCCGAGGCCCTGCTCGGTGTCGCGCAGCAATTCGCGGCGGTACGCATCGATCACGATGTCGGCGCTTGCGCCGAAGAACGCGACGAGCGTGGTGAGCGCGGCGACCGTCCAGATCGAGTCGCGCGGCGACACGAAGCCGAGCGCGGCGATCGCGCCCGCGACCAGCAGCTGCGTGAGCAGCAGCCAGCCGCGCCGGCGGCCCGGCCGCCAGCCGGGCAGGCGCGGGACGTAGCGGTCCATCAGCGGCGCCCACAGGAACTTCCACGTGTACGGGAACTGGATCAGCGCGAACAGGCCGATTTCCTTCAGGTTCACGCCCTCGGAGCGCAGCCAGGCCTGCACGAGGTAGACGAGCGTGAAGAGGGGCAGACCCGACGTGAAACCGAGGAACACGCAGATCAGCATGTGCGTGTTCAGGTAGGCGCGCCAGCCGGGGTGATCCTCGTGAGCGGTGAGTGCGGGCGCCTCGTGTGGCGTTTTCGACATGGACTGGAACTGGATAGCGTTGACTGATTGCGGCGGCAGCGCAGGCGGCGGCGCGGGTCGTGCAGCGGCGCGGCCGCACGTGCGTGCGGGCGCGCCGACGGCGTCCGTCAACGGCTCCCCGGCTCAGCTGCGCTTGACGCGGTAGACAGCAAGACTACCACGCCAGTTCGCTCCCCATCGAATCGGTTGGCCTTCGTGCAGCACCACGCGGTCGAGGATCGTCACGCCGACTTCGGGCGCGAGCGCCTCGAAATCCTCGATCGTCAGCACCCGGACGTTCGGCGTGTTGTGCCACTGGTAAGGCAGCGACTTCGACACCGGCATCCGGCCGTTGAGCACCGACAGCCGGTGCGGCCAGTAGCCGAAATTCGGGAACGATACGATGCATTCGCGCCCGACCCGCGCGGTTTCGCGCAGGATCGCGGCCGTCTGGTGGATCGTCTGCAACGTCTGCGACAGGATCGCGATGTCGAAGCTGTGGTCCTCGAACAGGCGCAGGCCGTCTTCCAGGTTCTGCTGGATCACGTTGATGCCGTTCTTCGCGCTCGCGAGCACGCCCGCGTCGTTCAGCTCGATCCCGTAGCCGGTCACGTCCAGTTCTTCCATCAGCAGCGCGAGCAGCGAGCCGTCGCCGCAACCGAGGTCGAGCACCGTCGAGCGCGGTTCGACCCAGCGCGCGATCGTGCGGAAGTCCGCGCGCGCGGACAGGGAATTCAGCGCTTGCTGGTTCATGCGCCCACCTCGTTGGCGATTCGTTCGTAATACGCGCGGATCAGGTTGTGATAGCGCGCGTCGTCGAGCAGGAACGCGTCGTGGCCGTGCGGCGCATCGATTTCCGCGTAGCTGACCGTGCGTTTGTTGTCGAGCAGCGCCTTCACGATCTCGCGCGAGCGGGCCGGCGCGAAACGCCAGTCGGTCGAGAAGCTCGCGATCAGGTATTTCGCCTGCGTGTGCGCGAGCGCGGCCGTCAGGTTGCCGTCGAACGCCTTCGCCGGATCGAAGTAGTCGAGGGCGCGCGTGATCAGCAGGTAGGTGTTCGCGTCGAAGTAGTCGGCGAACTTGTCTCCCTGGTAGCGCAGGTACGACTCGACCTCGAACTCGACGTCGAAGCTGAAGTTGTACGCGTCGAGCGCGCCGTCGGCGCGGCGCAGCGCACGGCCGAATTTCTCGGCCATGTCGTCGTCGGACAGGTACGTGATGTGGCCGATCATCCGCGCGACGCGCAGGCCGCGCTTCGGCTTCACGCCATGCGCGTAGTAGTCGCCGCCGTGGAAATCGGGATCGGACAGGATCGCCGAGCGCGCGACCTCGTTGAACGCGATGTTCTGCGCGGACAGCTTCGGCGTCGACGCGATGTCGATGCAGTGCGCGACGCGCTCCGGATACATCAGGCTCCACGCGAGCGCCTGCATCCCGCCGAGGCTGCCGCCCATCACCGCGGCGAAGCGCTCGATGCCGAAGGCATCCGCGACGCGCGCCTGCGCGTGCACCCAGTCCTCGACGGTGACGACCGGAAAGCTTGCGCCGTACGGCTTGCCGGTGGACGGGTCGACGCTCATCGGGCCGGTCGAGCCGAAGCACGAGCCGAGGTTGTTCACGCCGATCACGAAGAAGCGGTTGGTGTCGAGCGGCTTGCCCGGGCCGACCATGTTGTCCCACCAGCCGGTGCTGCGCGGATCGTCCGCGTAGACGCCGGCGACGTGGTGCGACGCGTTGAGCGCGTGGCAGACGAGCACCGCGTTCGAGCGCGCGGCGTTGAGTTCGCCGTACGTCTCGACGACGAGCTGATAGTTGCCGAGCACGCTGCCGCTTTGCAAGCGCAGCGGTTCGGCGAAGTGCATGGTCTGTGGAGCGACGATGCCGATCGATTCCATTCGTTCCGCCTTATGACTGGGCAGCTAAATGGTGTCGGCGATGCGCGGAGTCGGAGATGCGCGGCTGACGACCTCTTTAGCCGCATTTGTAGTGAACCGCCGGGACGAGGACGAATCGAGGCCCTGGCTGGTTCGCGCGCCCGCAATCGAGTCAGCAAATCGGCGCGTGTCTGGCTGCCGCCCGAGGGGCGACAGTCGGCAAAGTATAGCGGAAATCGCGGCGCGCGGATTCGGGCGCGGAGGCGGGGCCGCCGCGCCCGCGTCATCTCACTGCAGGATCAGCCGCAGATGCGCGTCGGCCTGCTCGCCCGGCGGTTTCTGGAACCCGCCCTTCGCGAAGCGGTGCCATCGGCCGATCACGTAGCTGACGAGCAGGCTCGCGCGGGCAGCCGGATCGTAGTCGGCCGGCAGCACGAACGGCAGCGCGCCGTCCTGCGGCGTGTTCGCCTCGGTGCGCGCGACGCGCAGGCATTGCTTGACGGTCGCCTCGATGCGGTCGAGCAGCTGGTTCACGCGCTCGGTGAGCCGCTCGTCCTCGCCGACCAGCGCCTCGCCGGTCAGCACGCGTGTCATGCCGGGGTTCTTCGCGGCGAAATTGAGCATCGTCAGTGCGATCGTGCGTGCCTGTTGCACGCCGTTCGGCTCTTTCGCGACGATCTGGTTGACGAGCCCGAAGAGGGCCTGCTCGATGAACTCGATCAGCCCTTCGTACATCTTCGCCTTGCTGGTGAAATGCCGGTACAGCGCGGCTTCCGACACGTCGAGCCGGGCCGCGAGCGCGGCGGTCGTGATCTTCTCGGGCTTGGGCGCCTCGAGCATCGTCGCGAGTGTCTGCAGGATCATCACGCGGCGCTCGCCCGGTTTCGGGCGCGCGCGGGTGGGTGTGGCCTGGTCTTCCTTTACGGCTTGGTCCTGCGGGTAAGTCGGCTGCATTTTTGTCGCCCCGATCGTGTGCCCAGTCGCAGCGATTTTAACGAACGAATGCGCTGGTCGACATAGTGGGGGCGTCCGGTAACCGGCAGATGGTCCGGCAGGTGCCCCGTGATCCATACCGTGCCGATGCCGAGACGCTTGTAGCGCTTCAGGTGGCCGCGCGTATCCTCGACGAGGATCGTGTCGGCCATGCGTGCGTTCGCGGCACGCAGCGTCCGGCGCAGCATCGTGTGATCGGGCTTCGCGCGCCACGTGCGCCGGTCGCGCATGTGCTCGATCGCGATCACGCGCTCGAACAGCCGCTCGATGCGCAGCTCGCGCAGCACCGCGCGCGCATAGTTCTCCGGCGCGTTGGTCAGGATCAGCTTGCGGCCCGGCAGCGCGGCGACGATGCGCGCGAGGCCGCGCTCGGCGCGCACCATCGCCGGCAGGTCGGAAAACGTGTGGACGACGCGCAGGAAGTCGTGCGGGTCGATCGGATGATGGCGCGTGAGGCCGAGGAGCGCGGCGCCGTAGCGCTCGGTGTAGCCGGTGCGCAGGCGGTCGGCTTCGGCGCGCTCGACCTGCAGCGCGTCGATGATGTACTGCGTCATCGCGCGGTTGATCTCGGGAAAGATCGCGTGCGATGCGTGGTGAAGGGTGTTGTCGAGATCGAACAGCCACACCGGCGCGCCGGCGCGGGGCCGGCTGCGCGACACGCGCCGGCGCCGCAGCGGGGCCGGCAAGTCGGGTGTGGCGGTCTTGCTGCGCTTGCTCAATGCGAGCGGATCATCGTGCCGAACGGCTGCTCGGTCAGGATTTCCAGCAGTACCGAGTGCTCGATCCGGCCGTCGACGATGTGCACCGACTTCACGCCGCTCTTCGCGGCGTCGAGCGCCGACGAGATCTTCGGCAGCATGCCACCGGAGATCGTGCCGTCTTCGAACAGCGCATCGATCTCGCGTGCGGACAGGTCGGTCAGCAGGTTGCCGTCCTTGTCCATCACGCCCGGGATGTTGGTCATCATCAGCAGCTTCTCGGCGTTCAGCACCGTGGCGAGCTTGCCCGCGACGAGGTCGGCGTTGATGTTGTAGGAGAGGCCATCTTCACCGAAGCCGATCGGCGAGATCACCGGGATGAACGCGTCGTCCTGCAGCGCCTTCACGACGGCCGGGTTGATCGCCTCGACTTCGCCGACCTGGCCGATGTCGATGTACTGGCCCGGGTTGTCGCGGTCCGGCATCAGCAGCTTGCGCGCATGGATCAGGCCGCCGTCCTTGCCCGTCAGGCCCACCGCGTGGCCGCCGAAGTGGTTGATCAGCATCACGATGTCCTGCTGCACTTCGCCGCCCAGCACCCATTCGACGACTTCCATCGTCTCTTCGTCGGTGACGCGCATGCCCTGGATGAAGGTGCCGGCCTTGCCGATCTTCTTCAGTGCGTGATCGATCTGCGGACCGCCGCCGTGGACGATCACCGGATTGATGCCGACCAGTTTCAGCAGGATCACGTCGCGCGCGAAGCCTTGCTTGAGCCGCTCTTCCGTCATCGCGTTGCCGCCGTATTTGATGACCACGGTCTTGCCGTGATAACGGCGAATGTACGGCAGTGCCTCGGCGAGGATTTCTGCTTTCAGCGTGGGGGCGATCTGCGAGAGGTCGATGGGCTCGGACATGGCGGCGGCTCTGGCTGGGAACGGTTGAAACACGGCGAATTGTACAGGAGTGGCGCAGCGCAGCATCGGGTTTTTGGACGGGCCGGAACACCGGTGGCGCGGCCCGGGCACCGCGCGCGGCGGCCCGCCGGCTATGGCGCGGCGCGATGTGCGCCGCGCGACGGGCAGCGCTGCGCGGGCGTCGGCGGAGGGGCGGTTCGCGAGCGTTCGCGATGGCCCTCGGCCGAACGGCCGGCGTGCAAAATCCGTTCGCCGCGCTATGCTTGTCGCGTAGGGCGGCTTCCCGCCCGCTCGAGCGCTCAGCCATGACCGATCTTGCCGTCGACGCCCGTTCCGCCCCGCGCCGTGCACGGTGCCCGCACTGCGGGCGCAGCTTCGACTGCGGCGCCCGCACGCAGCCGTTCGAGTGCTGGTGCGCGTCGATGCCGGTCTTGCCCGGCGGTACGCCGCCCGCGGCCGGCGCCCGCTGCCGCTGCCCCGAGTGCCTGGCCAACGAGATCGCGCAGCGGATGGCCGGCGCGGCCGGCTGACGGCATCGGCCGCTCACGGGGCGTCCCGTTCAATGCGCTCCGATCCGGCCCCGCTAGAGGCGCCGCCCGCTAAACGGGTAAACTGCTCGGATGCAACGAATCACCACCACCGGGCGCGTCAACCTCAGTCACCTGTTCTGGCTCCGCAATCTCGCGATCATCGGCCAGCTCGTGACGATCGGCGTCGTGCAGACCTATTTCGGCGTGCATCTGCCGTTGCCGGCGATGCTGATGGTCATTGCGCTCGAAATCGTTTTCAACGCGCTGACCTGGGTGCGCGTGCTGCGTGCGCGGCCCGAGACCAATTTCGAGCTGCTCGGCCAATTGTGGGTCGACCTCGGCGCGCTGTCAGCGCTGCTGTTCCTGTCGGGCGGCACGACCAATCCGTTCGTGTCGCTGTACCTGCCTTCGCTCGCGATCGCGGCGGCCGTGCTGCCGTGGCACCTGATGATCTGGCTCGCGGCGTTCGCGGTCGCGTGCTACGCGGCGCTCGGCTTCGACTCGGTGCCGCTCAACATGGACAATCCCGCGAACCTGTTCGACTACTACCGTACCGGGATGTGGGCGAACTTCATGGTCAGCGTCGGGCTGATCGCGTGGTTCGTCGCGCGCATGTCGAATGCGCTGCGCCAGCGCGACGCGGCGCTCGGCGAGGCGCAACAGCACCTGCTGCGCGACGAGCGGGCGGTCGCGCTCGGCGTGCAGGCCGCCACCGTCGCGCACGAAATGGGCACGCCGCTGTCGACGATCGCGATGCTCGCCGAAGAGCTGCGCGACGCGGCCCGCGACGATCCGGGGCTGGCCCGCTACGAGGCCGACCTGAAGGTGCTCGAGGAACAGATGACGCTCTGCACGTCGGCGCTCGCGCGCCTGCGCAGCCGCGCGAGCGCGCCCGCGAGCCGCCAGCCGGTGGACGACTGGCTCGACACGTTCGTCGAGCACTGGCGCCTGCGGCATCCGCACGTGCAGTTCGAATTGCTCGGCGCGCGCCCGGCGGGCGTCGCGCTCGACGACACGGTCGCGGCCGGCCAGATCCTGACGATCCTGCTCGACAACGCCGCGCGCGCGAGCCCGCGGCGCGTGACGTTGGCCGCGAAGGTCGCGCACGCCGGCACGGCCGACGAGATCGAATTCGAGGTATGCGACGACGGGCCCGGCATTCCGGCCTCACTGCGCGAATCGCTCGGCGCGATGCCGGTCGACAGCACGCAGGGCGGGCACGGGGTCGGCCTGTATCTCGCGTTCAGCGCGGCCGCGCGGCTCGGCGGCGAGATCGAACTGTCCGATGTCGTGCCGCGCGCGGCGGGCGGCAACGGACGGGCCGGCAGTGCGGCGAATGGTCACGCCGCGGCGGGATCGGCACCGCGCGCGGGCCAGCGCGTCGCCGAACGGACAAGCGGCACGCCGCCGGACAGCCGCCCGGCCGGTACGACCGCCGCGCGCGGCACGCGGGCCGTGCTGCGGCTGCCGGTCGTGCGCGTCGCGGCATCGGCCGCCTCAACCAACACGTAGACGGAGAAACCACATGAGCGAGAACAATTTCCTGGTGATCGACGACAACGAGGTGTTCGCGGGCACGCTCGCGCGCGGCCTCGAGCGGCGCGGTTACGCGGTCCAGCAGGCGCACGACAAGGAGGCGGCGCTGCGGCTCGCCGCGGGCGGCAAGTTCCAGTTCATCACCGTCGACCTGCATCTCGGCGAGGATTCGGGCCTGAGCCTGATCGCACCGCTGTGCGACCTGCAGCCCGACGCGCGGATCCTGGTGCTGACGGGCTACGCGAGCATCGCGACCGCCGTGCAGGCGGTGAAGGAAGGCGCCGACAACTATCTCGCGAAGCCCGCGAACGTCGAGTCGATCCTGGCCGCGCTGCAGACCAACGCGACCGAAGTGCAGGCCGACGAAGCGTTGGAGAATCCGGTCGTGCTGTCGGTCGACCGGCTCGAATGGGAGCACATCCAGCGCGTGCTGGCCGAGAACAACAACAATATTTCGGCGACCGCGCGTGCGCTGAACATGCACCGCCGCACGCTGCAGCGCAAGCTCGCGAAGAAGCCGGTGCGGCAGTAAGCGGGACGCGTCAGACGGGCGAGCGCGAGGCCCGCGACAGGCAGGCGACGATCTCGCGTTTCAGCAGGCGCGCGATGAGCGTCGAGTAGATGAGGTTCGCGAGAAACGGCGCGAACCCGCCGATCACGAGCGGAACGGCCAGTGGCCACGGCTTTGCCGATACGCCGGTCGCGATGGACTGGATGCCGACGCTGAACGCCACGCTGGCGAGCGCGATACCCGCCAGCGTACCGAGCCATGCGAGTACGAACGCGACGTTGTAGCGCCGCAGCGACTCCCGCCTGATCCGGCGCATGAGCGACAGGATGTCGGCGCGCGTGAGCGTGAGCAGGGCCGGCACGATTCGGCCGGCGATGGACGGATAGATGGTCATTCGGAGGCGGTGACGAATGCGTCCGTTCGTAGTCAGAGGAGTCCAGATTATAGGGACGCACCGAAACGCTTGCCATCAGCCTCGCTCCGGGGGCAGTCCGTGCGCCGTATCGCATGGCGATAAAAAAACGGGCGACCCCGTCAGGGGCCGCCCGTTTTTCGTCCGACGCCGCGCGCGTTACAGCACGTAGCGCGACAGGTCTTCGTCCTGCGACACTTCGCCGAGTGCGCGGTCGACATACTTCGCGTCGATCGTCACGCGCTCGCCGGCGTGGTTGCCGGCCGAGAACGACACTTCCTCGAGCAGCTTCTCGATCACCGTGTACAGCCGGCGCGCACCGATGTTCTCGGTCTTCTCGTTGACCGAATAGGCAATCTCCGCGAGGCGGCGGATGCCGTCGTCGGCGAATTCGAGCTGTACGTCTTCGGTCGCGAGCAGCGCCTGGTACTGCTTGACGAGGCTTGCGTCGGTCGCGATGAGGATCGCTTCGAAATCGTTCACCGACAGCGAGTCGAGCTCGACGCGGATCGGGAAGCGGCCCTGCAGTTCCGGAATCAGGTCGCTAGGCTTCGCGAGGTGGAACGCGCCGCTCGCGATGAACAGGATGTGATCGGTCTTCACCATCCCGTACTTCGTGTTGACCGTCGTGCCTTCGACGAGCGGCAGCAGGTCGCGCTGCACGCCCTGGCGCGACACTTCACCGCCGCTGCCTTCGTTGTTGCGCGACGTGATCTTGTCGATCTCGTCGAGGAACACGATGCCGTTCTGCTCGACGTTCTGCACGGCCTTCGTCTTCACTTCCTCGTCGTTGAGCATCTTCGCCGCTTCCTCGTCGGTCAGCAGCTTCAGCGCTTCCTTGATCTTCACCTTGCGGCGCTGCTTCTTGCCGCTGCCGAGGTTCGAGAACATCGAGCGGATCTGCTCGGTCATCTCTTCCATCCCCGGCGGCGCCATGATGTCCATGCCGGCCGACGGCTGCTCGAGGTCGAGCTCGACTTCCTTGTCGTCGAGCTGGCCTTCGCGCAGGCGCTTGCGGAACGTCTGACGCGTCACGTTGTTGTCGTCGTTCGCGTGCTCGGCGTTGCCGCCGAAGCCCACTGCGCGCGGTTGCGGCAGCAGGATGTCGAGGATGCGGTCTTCCGCCTGGTCGGTCGCCTTGCTGCGCACCTTGCGCATCTCGGTTTCACGCGTCTGCTTGACCGAGATCTCGATCAGGTCGCGCACGATGCTGTCGACGTCGCGGCCGACGTAGCCGACTTCGGTGAACTTGGTCGCTTCGATCTTGATGAACGGCGCGTCGGCGAGCTTCGCGAGGCGGCGTGCGATTTCGGTCTTGCCGACACCCGTCGGCCCGATCATCAGGATGTTCTTCGGCGTGATTTCCTGGCGCAGCGGGTCGGCGACCTGCTGGCGGCGCCAGCGGTTGCGCAGCGCGACCGCGACGGCCTTCTTCGCCTTCGCCTGGCCGATGATGTGCTTGTCGAGTTCCGAGACGATCTCGGCAGGGGTCATGGTGCTCATGGTGCGGTCCTTACTCGATCGTTTCGATGATGCGGTTGTGGTTCGTGTAGATGCACATGTCGCCGGCGATCTCGAGCGACTTCTCGACGATCTCGCGCGGCGACAGCTCGGTGTTCTCCGCGAGCGCGCGGGCTGCCGCCTGCGCATACGCACCACCCGAGCCGATCGCGCAGATGCCTTCCTCGGGGTCGAGCACGTCGCCGTTGCCGGTGATGACGAGCGTGGTGGTGGCGTCGGCCGTGATCAGCATCGCCTCGAGGCGGCGCAGCATCCGGTCGGTGCGCCAGTCTTTCGCGAGCTCGACGGCCGCACGGGTCAGGTTGCCCTGGTGCTTCTCGAGCTTCGCCTCGAAGCGGTCGAGCAGCGAGAACGCATCGGCGGTGCCGCCCGCGAATCCGACCAGCACCTGGTTGTTGTAGATCCGCCGCACTTTCCGCGCGCCACCCTTCATGACGATGTTGCCGAGGGTTACCTGGCCGTCGCCGCCGAGCGCGACCTTGTCGCCGCGCCGGACCGAAACGATGGTCGTGCCGTGAAATTGCTCCATCTGCGTTCCTTGAGAAAAACGGGGAAGAGTCGGGGGCGCGAGGCGCCGCCGCGTAACTCGCAGTGCGCCGGGAAGCGGCCCGGCGCGCGTCCGTTTCATTTTAGGGCGGGCGCCGGGATATCAAGAGGCGGGTGGGGCAAATCGGCGGCTGGCGGGGAACCGGTGCCGGAAAAACAAAAAGCGCGCGGCAGGCCGCGCGCTTTCGGGAAGCAGCGTGTCTGAGCGGAACGCCGCTCGATCAGTCGCCGAACAGCTTCTGGCGCAACTCGCGGCGCTCTTGCGCCTCGAGCGACAGCGTGGCGGTCGGACGCGCGAGCAGGCGCGGAATGCCGATCGGCTCGCCGGTTTCCTCGCACCAGCCGTAATCGCCGGAATCGATGCGGGCGAGCGACTGCTGAACCTTCTTGAGGAGCTTGCGTTCGCGATCGCGCGTACGCAGTTCGAGCGCGTGCTCTTCCTCGATCGTCGCGCGATCGGCGGGGTCGGGCACGATCACCGTCTCGCGCAGGTTCTCGGTCGTCTGGCCTGCATTCTTGAGGATGTCCGCCTGCAACTGTTCGAGCCGATTTTTGAAGAAGGCGAGCTGATCCTCATTCATGTAATCCTTGTCGCTCATCTTCAGGATTTCGGCTTCGGTCAAGAGTTTCTTCGTCATCTGCTTGCTTCTTCAATGTGCGGCAAATCGATAGATATTGCCTGCACTTTGGGATTACCCGCAACCGCGCTTGCAATCATTTGCGATTTGCCGCCGCGGGGCCGAAAGCCTCTGGAAAACCGGTTCTCAAATACCAGGATAGGCCTGGCGCGGAGTTGCGCGCGCTGCGAACCGGTGTGCTGCGCGGCACATCGCATCGGCCGCGGCCGGGAGGCGGATTGGCGATCCGGCGCGGTTGCGATGCCCGGAAAACTGGTTCAGCAAGAACCGGGCCTGTTTGTTGCCGTACTCCAGCGGGCTCGTATTGTAACTGAATCGCAAGCGGGCGCCGTATCGGGTCGATCCCCGTCGGCTGCGCCAATATCTAGAAAATATAACGCGCAAATCGCGAAAAAGCGATGACGGCGAAACCCTGCCCAAAAAGGGCGCCTCCCGGCCGCCGCAGCCGCCTGCGCGGCGGCCTCGCGGCGGCATGTGCGGCGGGTTGCCCGCGCGCGTCAGGCGAGGCAGGCGTCGAGGCCGTCGGTGATCAGGTCCTGCGGCAGATCGACGCCGATGAACACCATCTTGTTCGTCTTCTTCTCGACCGGCAGCCACTTCGACGCGAGGTCGCTGCCCATCATCTGATGCACGCCCTGGAACACGACCTTGCGATCGACGCCCTTCATGTACAGCACGCCCTTGTAGCGCAGCATCCGCTCGCCGTAGATCTGCAGGATGCCGCCGAGGAAGTCTTCCAGCTTGTTCGGGTCGAACGGGCGGTCGTTGCGGTACACGAACGACTTGATCTTGTCGTCGTGGTGCGCGTGGTGGTGATGGTGGTGGCCATGGTCGTGATCGTGCGCGCATTGACCGTGATCGTGGTCGCAACTGGCGTGATCGTGATCATGGTCGTGATCGTGGTGGTGATGCGCGTGATCGTCCTCGGCGAGGAAGTCGGGGTCGATCTCGAGCTTCGCGTTCAGGTTGAAGCCGCGCAGGTCGAAGATTTCCTTGATGTCCGCTTCGCCGAAGTTCACGACCTTGATCGCGGCCTTCGGGTTCATGTGCATCAGGCGGTGCTTGAGGCCGGCCACCGTCTGGTCGTCGACCAGGTCCGACTTCGTGATGAACAGGCGATCGGCGAAGCCGACCTGGCGCTGCACGACTTCGTGCTCGTCGAGCTGCGCGTTCGCATGCTTCGCGTCGACCAGCGTGATGACCGCGTCGAGCAGGAAATCGTCGGCGATTTCGCTGTCGATGAAGAAGGTTTGCGCGACCGGGCCCGGATTCGCGAGGCCGGTCGTTTCGATCACGATGCGGTCGAAGTCGAGCTTGCCTTCGCGCTTCTTCGCGGCGAGCTCGCCGAGCGTGCGTGCGAGGTCGCCGCGGATCGTGCAGCAGATGCAGCCGTTGCTCATCTGGATGATCTGCTCGTTCGAATCCTGGATGAGGATTTCGTTGTCGATGTTCTCTTCGCCGAACTCGTTCTCGATCACGGCGATCTTCATGCCGTGCTGTTCGTTCAGGATGCGCTTGAGCAGCGTCGTCTTGCCGCTGCCGAGGAAGCCGGTGAGGATGGTGACGGGAGTGGCCATGTCAATCGCCTGTGGTTCGTGAATCGGGGTCAAAACCAGGATGTGCATCGCGCCCGGGGCTTTGCCAGCCGGGGCGCACAACCATCCATTGAAACATACCTGTCAAGCCCTCGCCCGTCGTCCGAACGACAGGCGGGAGCGCGGATCCGCCGGGCGCCAGGGCGCGGCCGGCGAACGGTTACGCGCGTAGATCGGGGCGATCAGACGATTTGCAACAGCAGGCCCTTCAGATATTCACCTTCCGGGAAGGCCGCGAGCAGCGGGTGATCGACGCCCGCGCCGAGGCGTTTCAGGATGCGCGCGTCCACCTTCGCGTCGGCGGCCGCGCCCGCGACGATCTTCTGGAACAGGTCCATGTCGATCGCGCCGGAGCACGAGTACGTGAACAGCAGGCCGCCCGGACGCAGCAGCTTGAAGCCGCTCAGGTTGATGTCCTTGTACGCGCGCGCCGCGCGATCGACGCTGTCGCGCGTCGGCGCGAACTTCGGCGGATCGAGCACGATCAGGTCGAAACGCTCGCCTTCATCGACGAGGCGCCGCAGCGTCTTGAATGCGTCGGCGTCGAGCCAGGTCGCGCGTTCGGCGTCGAAGCCGTTGGCGACGACGTTCTGCTGCGCGAGCGCGAGCGCATCGCCCGACGAGTCGATCGACACGACGCGCTTCGCGCCGCCCTTGAGCGCCGCGAGCGAGAAGCCGCCCGTGTAGCAGAAGCAGTTCAGCACGTCGCGACCGGCCGCGTACTGCGCCACCAGCGCGCGGTTGTCGCGCTGGTCGACGTAGAAGCCCGTCTTGTGGCCGTTCGGCACGTCGACGTGATAACGCACGCCGTTTTCGTTCGAGATCAGTGTCGCGGGCGGCGCATCGCCGGCCAGCACGCCGGTCGTCTGTTCGAGCCCTTCCTTGTCGCGGATCGACACGTCCGAGCGCTCGTAGACGTTCGGGCAGTCCGTGGCGCCGACGAGCGCCTTCACGATCGCGTCCTTCCACGCCTCGACGCCCGCGGCCATGAACTGGCAGACGAGCTGGCCGCGCGGGGCGGCGCCGGCTTCGGCGGTGTCCGCGACGTAGTAGTCGACGATCAGCCCCGGCAGCCCGTCGGCTTCGCCGAACACGAGCCGCACCGCGCCCGTGCCCGACACCATCGTCGTGCGGTGCGCGACCGCGCGCTGCACGCGGCGCTTGAAGAACGCGTGGTCGATCGGCTCGTTCTCGTCGAAGCTCCACACGCGCACGCGGATCTGCGATTGCGGGCTGTACGCGCCGCGCGCGAGGAAGCGGCCGTCGTGCGCGCGCACGATCACGGTCGCGCCGGGCGCGGGCTTGCCGTCGACGCGGTCGATCGCATTGGCGTAGATCCACGGATGGCGGCGCAGCAGCGATTTTTCCTTGGACGGCTTGAGGGTGACGGTTTGCATGATGAGATCGAAATGGGCCGTGCGCGACGCCGACCGTGGCCGGTCGCCGCGCGCGGCGGGTAACACGGGACGCGCGTCAGTCGCGCTTCTTCGCGCGCGGGTGCGCACTGTCGTAAATCTTCGCGAGATGCTGGAAGTCGAGCGATGTATAGACCTGCGTCGCGGAGACGCTCGCGTGGCCGAGCAGCTCCTGCACCGCGCGCAGGTCGCCGCTCGACTGCAGCACGTGCGTCGCGAACGAGTGGCGCAGCACGTGCGGATGGACGTTGGCGGGGATGCCCGCGGTGAGCGCCGCGCGCTTCACGCGCTCGCGCACGACGCCCGGCGACATCCGGTTGCCGCGCACGGACACGAACAGCGGATGCGGATCGTGCTTCACGAATTCGCCGCGTACCGCGAGCCACGCGTTCAGCGCATCGATCGCCTTGCGGCCGACCGGCACCTTGCGCTCCTTGTTGCCCTTGCCGCGCACGGTGACTTCGGCTTCGGCGAGGTCGAGCCAGCCGGTCGAGCGGTAGCCGTCGGCCTGCGTGTACATCACGTCGAGCCCGATCAACTCGGCGAGGCGCAGCCCCGACGAATAGAACAGCTCGAGAATCGCGTGATCGCGAATGCCTTCGGTCGTGTTGGCAAGCGGCGCGTCCATCAATACGGAAGCATCGTCGACCGACAGCGCCTTCGGCAAGGTCTTCGCGCGTTTCGGCGCGCGCACCGCGGCGACCGGGTTCGCGGGCATCTCGACGCGCTGCGCGAGCCAGCGGTAGAACGCGCGCCACGCGGACAGCCGGTGCGAGATCGACCGGGCGGACAGCCCGCCCGAATGTGCGCGCGCGACCGCGCCGCGCATGTCGGCGGCCGTCAGCGCTTCGAGCGGCCGGCCGTTCGCGAGCCTCTTCAGCTCGTCGAGTTCGTGCGTGTAGCCGCGCAGCGTGTGTTCCGACAGCTGCCTGACGTGCTTCAGGTTCGACAGGTAGGCGGCGATCGGATCGTCTGTCATCGCGTGCGGCAGGATCAGTGCGGCAGCAGGCGCGTGAGCGCGGCGCTCGCGAGCGTCGCGATCTGCGCGAGGAAGTCGGTGGCCATCCCGTCGTGGAAGCGGCGCGGGTCGGGCGAGCCGAGCACGAGCAGGCCGAACGCGGGCGCATCGTTGCCCGCGAGCGGCGCACGCAGCGCGAGCAGCGCGACCGACGCGGCCGAGCCGTCGCCGGCGGAAGACGCGGCTTCCGCGCTTTCCGCCGCATGCGCGGCCGGGGCGGCGATCGCGGGCGCGAGCCACTGCGCGGCCTCGAAGCCCGTGTTCGCACCGCAGTACGGCGTCGACAGCCCGTTCGTGAACAGGCGCACTTCCTCGCCGACCTGGCGCGCGAAGTCGGCCTGCGAGTAGGTGTCGGCGACATCCCACACGCGCAGCGCCGTCTGCGGCACGTCGAAGACTTCGGCGATGCCGTCGGCGATCGTGCGCGGCAGCGCATACGGATCGCGTTCCGCGATCACGCGTGCCGTCCAGCGGCTGAACTTCGCGGACAGGCTGTCGTTCTCGTGGCCGTAGCGCACGAGCTCGGCGAGCCGGCGCTCGAGATGCTTGTTCTTGTCGCGCAGCATCTCCATCTGCCGCTCCTGCAGCGAGATCGCGGCCTTGCCGTGCGGGTTCGCGAGGCGGATCGTCGCGAGCAATTCGGCGTGCTGCGCGAAGAATTCGGGGTTGGCGAGCAGGTAGTCGGCGACTTCGCGATCGTTCATGTGGCTGGGGCGTTCAGTTATCAAGGACGTTGCAGGGTCAGACGTTCAGGTCGATCTCGCCTTCGAACACGGTCGTGGCGGGGCCGGCCATCATCAGCGCGGCGGCTTCGTCGCGCGCGCCGTCCCAGCTGATCGTCAGCGTGCCGCCGTGCGTGTGCACGGTCACCGGCGAATCGAGCAGGCCGCGCCGGATACCGGCCGCGACCGCCGCGCACGCGCCGGTGCCGCACGCGAGCGTCTCGCCCGCCGCGCGTTCGTACACGCGCAGCTTTACTTCGCTGCGCGACACGATCTGCATGAAGCCGGCGTTCACGCGCTCCGGGAAGCGCGCGTGGTGCTCGATCAGCGGGCCTTCCTCGAGCACCGGATACGCCTCGGTGTCGTCGACGACCTGCACCGCGTGCGGGTTGCCCATCGTCACCGTCGAGATCCAGCGCGTCGCACCGCCGACGTCGAGCGGCCACAGCGTGTCGCGACCCTCGGTCCGGCCGTCGAGGCCCGCTGCGTCGAACGGCACCTGCGCCGGCGTGAACACGGGCGCACCCATGTCGACGACGACTTCGCCGTTGTCCTGCATCGTCAGCGTGATCAGGCCCTTCATCACCTGCACGCGCACGCTGCGCTTGTCGGTCAGGCCGCGGTCGCTGACGAATTTCACGAAGCAGCGCGCGCCGTTGCCGCAGTGTTCGACCTCGCCGCCGTCGCAATTGAAGATCCGGTACTTGAAATCGACGCCGTCGACGGTCGGTTTCTCGACGAGCAGCAGCTGGTCGGCGCCGATGCCGAAGTGGCGGTTGGCGAGCGCACGCACCTGCGCTTCGGTGAGCGGCGGCAATGCGCGCGAATAACCGTCGAGCACGACGAAGTCGTTGCCCGCGCCGTGCATCTTGGTGAACGAGAGTTTCACTGGGTCCGGATTTCCATGGCGAACAAGGCGGTCAGCGCGGCGCGCGTGACGCCGCGCCATGCCGGGCGGCCTCGTTCGTCGTGCTGATCTCAACCGCAAATGATACATGCAGCCGACAGGGGGCGTCCTGCGCGGGCGGAGGCGGGTGGGGGCGAAATGGGGTACATCTGCCGATCGGTCGACTGGTCGCGTGTGCGACAGGCGGGCAGATTGATGCGGTGTGACGGGCCTGTCGTGGTGCCAGCAGGGTTCGGCGAAAACACGGGATGGCGCGGACGCGTACTTTCGTACAGGTCAAATTGACAACGCAATCAAGCGATTCGTATAGTGTGGCTATACGCATGGGCCATGCTGTCGACATCGTGACTCGAATCTGGGAGATCCATGATCAAGTCGTGGCAGCACAAGGGGCTGGAAGCGTGTTTCACGAACGGGAACAAGGCGGGCATCCGGCCCGACCATGCGCCAAGGTTACGGCGCCAGCTTGCACGTCTCGACGTCGCGAGCCGGCCGCTCGACATGAACGTGCCGGGCTGGCGGTTTCACGGCCTTGCCCGGGGACTGGACGGCCGTTTCGCGGTGAGCGCGAGCAGCAACTGGCGTCTGACGTTCAGCTTCGAGGGTGCCGACGCTGTTCCGGTCGATTACCAGGACTACCACTGAGGTGATTCAAGCGATGACTCGCATCTTCAATCCGCCGCATCCAGGCGAATCGCTGCGCGACGACGTGTTGCCGGCATTCGGCCTGACCGTCACCGAGGCCGCGGCGCAACTCGGCGTCACGCGTGCGGCGTTGTCGCGCATTCTGCATGGTCATGCGGGGATCTCGCCGGAAATGGCGTTGCGCATCGAGGCGTGGCTTGGCGAGGAAAACGGCGGTCGCGCGGATCTGTGGCTCGCCCAGCAATCCGCTTACGACTTGTGGCAGGCGCGCGCGAAAGGCGTGCCCAAGGTGGCGAGAGCGCGGGCACGCACGTGACCGCGCTCTCATGAGCATGGCTCAGTACAGGCTCGGCTCGCCGTTCGGGCGCGTCTTGAAGCGCTTGTGGACCCAATAGTATTGCTCGGGCAGCAGCGGAATCTGTTCCTCGAGGAATGCGTTCATCCGCCGCGCGTCGAGATCGTCGTCGCCGGTCGGGTAGTGATCCCACGGCTTGAATACCTTCAGACGGTAGCCCTTGTAGTTCGGCAGCACCTCGCCGATGAACGGCACGACCTGCGCGCGGCCCGTCTTCGCGAGCCGGCCGACCGCCGTCAGCGTGCAGGCGGGCACGCCGAAGAACGGCACGAACGTCGAATTGCGCAGCCCGTAGTCCATGTCGGCGCCGAGCATCACCGGCTTGCGGTCGCGCAGCCAGCGCAGCACGACGCGCGCGCTGTCCGCGCGGCCGACCATCTCGGCGTCGAAACGCCCGCGCGCCTTCTTCGCCTCTGCCTCGAGCACCGCGTTCGAGAACGGCTGGTAGAGCGACCCGCAGCGGCGATGCAGCGAACGATTCAGCCAGATCGAGCCGGCCTCGATGCCGACGAAATGCAGGCCGAGGAACAGCGTCGGCGGCAGGTCCGGATCGTCGAGGTCGACCGCGCTGTCGACCTGGATCAGCTTCGCGAGCTTTTTCTCCGAGCCGAACCACTGCACGCTGCGTTCGACGTAGCTGCGGATCGCATGGCGGAAATGCTGCCCGGCAATTTCCTCGCGGCGTTCGTCGCTCCAGTCAGGGAAGCAGAGTTTCAGATTGGTGTGTACGATGCGCTTTCGCCGGCTGGGGATCTTGTAGAGCAGCCAGCCGAGACCATCGCCGAACCGTGCGGTCAGGCCGTACGGCAACAGGGCGAGCAGTTTCAGCAAGCCAATGGCGAGGTGCGTGGCTAGACGACCTAGCATGCGAAACCTCCGTGGGACCGGCTGGCCGGCGCTTTGCGAACAGGGTGGTGAGACAGCGGAAGATGCAGCACGGGCGGCGCTCTGTGACAATTCAGGAAAGCCGCTATAATACGGGCTTCGCCGAGTTAACTGACAACTTGCGGGGCGAAGCCGGTTGGCGTCACACACGCTGCCCGGTCCTGGTAATCCGCTAAAGCGTCGCCGCTTCAGGCCCAACGAAGCTGGCTACGTGAAACCAACCGTAACCACACAGGAGCCTGAAAAAGTGGCAAACGATTATTTCTTCACGTCCGAATCCGTTTCTGAAGGCCATCCGGACAAAGTCGCGGACCAGATCTCGGACGCGATCCTCGATGCCATCCTCGAGCAGGACAAATATTCCCGCGTCGCGGCGGAAACGCTGTGCAACACGGGTCTCGTCGTGCTGGCCGGTGAAATCACCACGACGGCCAACATCGACTACATCCAGATCGCGCGCGACACGATCAAGCGCATCGGCTACGACAACACCGACTACGGCATCGACTACAAGGGTTGCGCGGTGCTCGTCGCGTACGACAAGCAGTCGCCGGACATCGCCCAGGGCGTCGATCGTGCACACGACGACAACCTCGACCAGGGCGCGGGCGACCAAGGTCTGATGTTCGGTTACGCGTGCGATGAAACGCCGGAACTGATGCCGCTGCCGATCTACCTGTCGCACCGCCTCGTCGAGCGCCAGGCCAGCCTGCGCCGCGACGGCCGCCTGCAATGGCTGCGCCCGGACGCGAAGTCGCAGGTGACGGTCCGCTACGTCGACGGCAAGCCCGATTCGATCGACACCGTCGTGCTGTCGACGCAGCACGCACCGGACATCGAGCTGCCGGCGCTGCGCGAAGCCGTGATCGAGGAAATCATCAAGCCGACGCTGCCGGCCGACCTGATCAAGGGCGACATCAAGTTCCTGGTGAACCCGACCGGCCGATTCGTGATCGGTGGCCCGCAGGGCGACTGCGGCCTGACCGGCCGCAAGATCATCGTCGATACCTACGGCGGTGCCGCACCGCACGGCGGCGGCGCGTTCTCGGGCAAGGATCCGTCGAAGGTCGACCGTTCGGCTGCATACGCAGGCCGCTACGTCGCGAAGAACATCGTCGCCGCCGGCCTCGCGTCGCGCGCGCTGATCCAGGTGTCGTACGCGATCGGCGTGGCCGAGCCGACCTCGGTGATGGTCAACACGTTCGGCACGGGCCGCGTGTCGGATGCGGTGATCACGAAGCTCGTGCGCGAGCATTTCGACCTGCGTCCGAAGGGCATCATCAAGATGCTCGACCTGCTGCGCCCGATCTACGAGAAGACCGCTGCTTACGGCCACTTCGGCCGTGAAGAGCCGGAGTTCTCGTGGGAAGCGACCGACAAGGCGCTCGCCCTGGCCGAAGCGGCCGGCGTCGAGCCGACGGCACGCGTCGCGTGAGCGTCGTTCGCCTCAAATGAAAAACCCCGGCTAGCCGGGGTTTTTTTATGCGTCCGATCGCCGCAGCGATCGGGTAACGGCGCGACGGCGATCGTCGCGCGGCGGTGCCCGCCGGCGTGCGCTCAGCGCGCGCCAAACCCGAACCAGCCGTTGCTGGCCGCGAGGCGGCGCGGGCGGTTGACGCGGCGCTGCGGGCCGAGCGTGCGGCGCAGCGCGAGCGCGCGCAGCGACGACGGCTTCTGCAGCAGCGAGCGCAGGCCGGCACGGCGCGAGAACGCCTGCGTGCTCATCATCGAGAAAAATGCGTGGAACCACGCACGGATACCGTCCAGCCGGCTATGTGCGGGCGTACGCTCGGCCAGCGCCTGCGTGCGTGCGCGGTGATGGCGCAGCGAGCGGGCAGGAGCGGGCGGCACGACGCGCTTCGCAGCGCGGCTGAGACGGGAAGTCAGACGGAATGGCATGTGAACGATGCTTCGCTTGTATGGATGGCGCCTTTGGGAGCGCACTGGTATGAACGGCCTCGGATTGCGCAACGGATCTTACCGAAACCCGTTGCGCGCCGCGCCCGCCAGAATTGACAGGCCGCGACAGGCTACAGGGGATTCATGACGGGCAAAAGTCGCGATAAACCCTTGTGCCATAACGCGTGTGCCGCATACCGCCTGTCGCTGAGGCCGGCGCCGCGCCGCACAGTTCCCTTGAGCCGGATCAAATTCGCGATTGGCATGCCCCTGCGCACGACAATGGTGCTGTTCGCGGCATCCGGCGCCGATTTACAATCGTCACATTCACACAATAAGCGTCTGGCATCCCATGTCGTCTCCATTGCAGTCGGAATCGATCCGCGCGCAAGTCGCGGAATTGCGCGAGCGCGGCTTCGTCGTCGCGCGTGGCCTCGTCAGCGACGAGCAGTGCGCGGCGCTCAGGCAGGTCGCGGAGCGCCAGTTGCGGGAGGCGGCCGAGCCGATCGAGTTCGAGGCGGACCTGCGCTATCCGGGCGCGCCCGAGTCCAAGCATGCGCCGGGCGGGCATACGGTGCGGCGGCTGCTCGACGCGTATTCGCGTGATCCGGCCTTCGCCGAGCGCGCGATCGCACCCGAAATCGGCGCGTGGATGCGCGAGTATTTCGGCGAAGAACCGGTGCTGTCGCGCGCGCATCACAACTGCATGATGACCAAGCATCCCGCGTACGGCAGCCTGACCGGCTGGCATCGCGATTTCCGCTACTGGTCGTTCGAGCGTCCGGACATGGTGTCGGTGTGGCTCGCGCTCGGGCCGGAAACGAACGAGAACGGCGCACTGTGGCTCGTACCGGGGTCGCATACGGCCGAATTCGGGCCCGAAGCGTTCGACGATGCGAAGTTCTTCCGCAGCGACCTGCCGGAAAACCGGAAGATGATCGATGCGGCCACGTGCCCGTCGCTGCAGACCGGCGACGTCGTGTTCTTCCACAGCAACACGCTGCATTCGGCCGGGCAGAACCGTTCCGAACAGGTGAAGTTCTCGCTCGTGTACACGTATCACGGCGCGAGCAACCGGCCGGTGCCCGGCACGCGCTCGGCATCGAAATCGGAAGTGCCGTTCTAGGCGCGCAGCGGGCGGCCTTCAAGGCCGCGGCGATGACGCGATGCCGCGCATCGCGGGTGCATGGAACAACGGGCGGCCTGGCCGCCCGTTTCGTTTGGAGCGCGGCCCGAGCGCATGACGCGGGCCGTGCGTGCATCGCGCGGGGCGCTCAGCGCTTGCCGCCCGGCATCGCGAGGCCGATCAGGCCGATGAACGATGCGACGGCACCGCCCACGATCAGCAGGATCGTCTTCGTCGCGGGCGAACCGGTGAAGAAGCGCGACACGTTGTCGTTGATCGAATGGAACGACTGGCCGCCGAAATACAGCAGCACGACGCCGCCGACGAGCAGCGCAACCGAGATGACCCGGGACATACCAACCTCGCAGAAACGGTGATTCGAGACGCCGCAGTGTAGGCGACGGCCGCGGCCGCGTCCATCGTCGCGCCGTCGAGCGCGTTCCGGCCGCTTTCGCTACCATAGTCGTCGTATGACTCCTTCGCCGCCGCCGCGCCGCACGCGCGGCCGGCGCGCGTCCCTTCTCCCGATGTCCTGACGGAACCGACTCATGGCCTACGAAGCAGCTTCCGAACGTTATGCAGACATGCAATACCGCACCTGCGGCAAATCCGGGCTCAAACTGCCCGCGCTGTCGCTCGGCCTGTGGCACAACTTCGGCGACACGACGCCGATCTCGACGCAGCGCGACATTCTGCGCACCGCGTTCGACCTCGGCATCAACCACTTCGATCTCGCGAACAACTACGGGCCGCCGTACGGCAGCGCGGAGACCAACTTCGGTCGGCTGCTGAAGGAAGATTTCCGGCCGTATCGCGACGAGCTGCTGATCTCGACCAAGGCCGGCTGGGACATGTGGCCGGGGCCGTACGGCAGCGGCGGCGGGTCGCGCAAGTACGTGCTCGCGAGCCTCGACCAGAGCCTGCAGCGGATGGGGCTCGACTACGTCGACATCTTCTATTCGCACCGCTTCGACGCGCACACGCCGCTCGAGGAAACGGCGGGCGCGCTCGCATCCGCCGTGCAGCAGGGCAAGGCGCTCTACATCGGCATTTCGTCGTACTCGGCGGCGAAGACGCGCGAGATGGCCGAGCTGCTCGCGCAGTACAAGGTGCCGCTGCTGATCCACCAGCCGTCGTACAACCTGCTGAATCGCTGGGTCGAAACCGAACTGCTCGGCACGCTCGACGAGATCGGCACGGGCAGCATCGCGTTCACGCCGCTCGCGCAGGGGCTGCTCACGTCGAAGTACCTGAACGGCGTGCCGGCCGACGCGCGCGTGAACAAGCCGGGCGGCGGCTCGCTGAAGCAGGATCACCTGAGCGCGGACAACCTCGACCATGTGCGCAAGCTCAACGCGATCGCCGAACGGCGCGGGCAGAGCCTCGCGCAGATGGCGCTCGCCTGGGTGTTGCGCAACGGCCGCGTGACGTCCGCGTTGATCGGCGCCAGCCGCGCGGAGCAGGTGCGTGAAAACGTCGGCGCACTGAAGAACCTCGAATTCTCGGCGGAAGAGCTCGCGGAGATCGATCGTTACGCGACGGAAGGCGGCATCAATCTGTGGGAAAAGCCGTCCACCGATCAGGCGATCTGACCGGCAGTCGATACGGCATGCGAAACATCGCGTGCCGCATCAATGGCTTGTGCGCAGCCCATCGCATCGCTGCAGTGCAGCGATGCACGTCACGCACGGGTGGTGCGCCGCTAGATCAGCGCAGGCAGGCCTTCGACGAGCAATACCGCGACGCCGACGCCGAGAATGACGCCCAGCACGCGCAGCAGGTTGTGGCGGAATTCGGTCGCGCACGGCACCGCGCCGAGAAATAGCGCTCCGGCCAGCGCCATCGGAATCAACAGGATGAAGTCGCCGATCGTGAAGTAGGTCGTCATGCGTGTCTCCAAGGTCGACCGGAGCGGGCGCATGCGCGCTTGCTCCGGCCCCATGCCGGGTGTTTCTAGTCTTGGTCCGGCCCGATTGCGAGCGGGGCGGTCAATTCGAGTATAGGCAACCGGCAGCGCTTTTCGCTATCCGAACCATTAAAAATCAGCGGAAAGCCCCGCGAATCGCGCATTTTTCCCGCAAGTTCGACGAACGCCTTGCGCGCATCTTTCTCGCGCCTTTCGATTTTTGCGGATTCGTCGTATGTTCCGGTGCGTGCCGCCGCCCCCGCGGGCGCGGCGGCACGCCCGCTCATGCGCGGTCGGGTTGCACGCGGGCGGCCGGCGCGCGGAACACGAGCGCGAGCCCCGCGATGATCGCGCCCATGCCGGCGAGCGCGAGCGGCTCGGGCCGGTTGCCGAGCCACGCGGCATCCATCAGCGTGGTGACGACGGGCACGAGATAGAACAGGCTCGTCACGTTGACGAGATCGCCGCGCTGCATCAACCGGTAGAACAGCAGTTGCGCGATCACCGAAATCACGATGCCGAGCCACAGCAGCGGGATCACGAAGGCCCAGCTCAGGTCGAACGACACCGGCCGGAACGGCACGATCGCCACGCACAGCGCGAGGCCGATCGCATTCTGCAGCGGCAGCACGTCGGCGGGCGCCGCACGTACGCGCTTTTGCAGCAGCGAGCCGGCAGTCAGCGCGACGAGCGCGGTGAGCGCGCACGCGATGCCCGCGAGTGACAGGCCGCCGTCTCCTGTGCCGCGGAACACGACGAGCGCGAGACCGGCCAGCGACAGCGCGAGCCCCGCGATGCGCACGGGCTGCCAGCGCCGCTCGACGATCGCGAGCGTGAGGATCGGCTGTACGCCGAGGATCGTCGCGAGCACGCCCGGCGCGATCCCGCGTTCGAGCGCGAGCAGGTAGAAGATCGAATAGCCGCCCATCATCAGCAAGCCGGTCAGCGCGGCCATGCGCCGTTCGCCGCGCGGCGGCAGCCAGCGCTTGCGCAGGAGGGCCAGCCCGAGCAGCACGAGCGATGCCAGTGCGAAACGTGCGGTGAGAAAGACGAACGCGGACGCGTGACGCAGCCCGAGTTCAGCGAAGATCGCGCCGCTGCTCCACAGCAGCACGAAGAGCGACGTCGCGCCATGCGCGGCGAGCGCGCGTTTGAACGAAACCATGTGAATCACCTGTCGAACGGATCGGAATGTTCCATCCGCGCGCGCAGCAGCACGCCGTGCGTCACGACGCACGAATGCGAGCCTGCGGGCGAATGGAAGACGAAACGAAAAGCCGGCTGGTCAGCCGACGCGTGCCGCCGGAGGGGGCGGCGCGGCGCCGACGAGCGGCGGGGCGACAGGAGGAGGAAGGACCGACGGATGCGCGCACGCCTGCGGCCGCGAGTCGAACTGCGGCCGGGATTGTGCGAGGACGGACGTGAGCGGATGCATCGTGTCGGAATGCGCTTGAACGCGAATGAGCATCAAAGGTAACGCAAGGCCTGCATCGGATGCAACACAAGTCGGTGGCGCATCGCACGGCGAAGGTCGGAGGGCGATGCGTGGGCAACCGTTGCTGTGCGGGCTGCGTTCGAAGCAGGGGGAAGGCGATGACGGCGTCGCGCGATTCGGCAATCGCAGTCGCGCGAAATTGCCTGGTGACCCGATACCGGATTCACGGTGCATGTGGGGCGTCCGTCACGTACGCGCCGCGGTGATGCCGGGGATTCGGCGGCCAGTCACATTCGACAGGGTATGATGGGGGTAACCGGGCGGGCAAGCGTCTACCCCGGCGCAGTGGTTGATTGGAGACATTCGACGAATTCGCGGCACTTCGCCTGCTTCTTCTTCTTTTCGTGCTTCGATAAACCGTGAACAATGGGATTACGCGCAACGCTCCGACGAGAGCGCGCGGATCGTGCATTTGCCGGCCCCCAGCGGGCCGGGTTTCAAGATTCAAGAGTGGGGAACCATCATGCATGTCGGGTCGATTGTCTGCACTACCCATATCGCGGTGCCGAAGGGCGCGCGCGGCATCGTCCAGCGCGTCCTGGGCGACATGGCCATGGTGACCTGGTACGCGGGCGTACCGGGCGAGTCCAAGGAACTCAACACCGAGCCGTTCTTTCTCGAGGACCTGATCGACACCGGCGAATCCGTACTGCCGGCCGGCGCGGCGCTTCACTAACGGGCGCTCGTCTTTCAGTCCGGCTGACGGCACAATGCGGGGCATGAAAGACGTCACTTCCGCTCCCGCTTCTCCCGCCGGCCCGCCGTTTGCCGGACTCACGCCCGAGTGCGTGCTCGACGCGCTCGACAGCGTGCTGATACCGGCCGGCCTGCGCACCGACGGGCGCCTGCTCGCGCTCAACAGCTACGAAAACCGCGTCTATCAGGTCGGTATCGAAGACGGCCCGCCGGTCGTCGCGAAGTTCTACCGTCCGGCGCGCTGGTCGGACGAAGCGATCCTCGAAGAGCACGCGTTCGTCGCCGAACTCGCCGCGCGCGAGATTCCGGCGGTGCCCGCCCGCACCTTCGACGGCCGCACGCTGCACGCGTTCGACGGCTTCCGCTTCTCGATCTTCGAGCGGCGCGGCGGTCGCGCGCCCGATCTCGATCGCAGCGACACGCTCGAATGGCTCGGCCGCTTCATCGGCCGGATCCATGCGGTCGGCGCGACGCAGCCGTATGTCGCGCGTCCCGTGCTCGACATCAGGACGTTCGGCTATGAGCCGCGCGACTACCTGCTCGCGCACGATTTCATTCCGGACGATGTGCGGCCCGCATACGAGACGGCCGTGAACCTCGCGCTCGAAGGCGTCGAGGCCGCGTTCGAGCGGGCGGGCGAGATCCGCTTGCTGCGCACGCACGGCGACTGTCATCCGAGCAACGTGCTGTGGACCGATGCCGGCCCGCACTTCGTCGACTTCGACGACAGCCGGATGGCGCCCGCGATCCAGGATCTGTGGCTGCTGCTGCCGGGCGATCGCGAAGGCGCATCGCGTGCGCTGGCGGACCTGCTGGCCGGCTATGAGGACTTCTGCGAATTCGAGCCGCGCGAGCTGCATCTCGTCGAAGCGCTGCGCACGCTGCGGCTGATCCACTACGCCGCATGGCTCGCGCGGCGCTGGGACGATCCCGCGTTTCCGGCCGCATTCCCGTGGTTCAACACGCATCGTTACTGGGAAGCGCGCGTGCTCGAGTTGCGCGAGCAGATCGGCGCGATGCAGGAAGGGCCGCTCTGGCCCGTGTGACGGCGCGCGCGGCACCCTCGCCGCGCGGCACGCCTGCGCGGGCCGCGGCGCGCTGCGCGCGGCCCGTTTTCCGTTTCGCCTAGAACTTCAGCATCAGCTTGATCAGTGCGGCGAAGCGCTTGCCGTACGGCGGCGCGAGCAGGTTGCGCGCGTTCAGGCGCGCCTGCGTGAGCACCGGCTTCATCTTCGAGAACGTCACGAAGCCGTCGTAGCCGTGATAGGCGCCCATGCCGCTCGCCCCGACCCCACCGAACGGCAAACTGCCGCATGCGATGTGCATCAGCGTTTCGTTGACCGTGACGCCGCCCGAGATCGTTTCGCGCATCACGCGGTCGATCGTGCCGCCGTCCTCGTCGAACAGGTAGAGCGCGAGCGGACGCGGGCGTGCATTCACGTAGGCGATCGCTTCGTCGAGCCGTTCGTACGGCACGAGCGGCAGCAGTGGCCCGAAGATTTCCTCCTGCATCAGTTGCGACGCGGCCGGCACCTGCGTGACCGCGCACGGCACGAAGCGGCGCGAGGCGGGATCGGATCGCGCGTCGGACAGCGGATGCAGTTGCGCGCCGGCTGCCTGCGCGTCGCTCGCGAGCTGCTGCAGCCGCGCGTAGTGGCGCGGCGACACGATCGTCGTGTAGTCGCCGTTGGCGGACAGGTCGGGATACATCTTCGCGAACCGGGCGCGCGCGCGCTCGATGAACGCGGCTTCCATGCCGCGCGGCAGCAGCACGTAGTCGGGCGCGATGCAGGTCTGGCCCGCGTTCAGCGTCTTGCCCGCGACGATCGCGTCGACCGCTGCATCGAAGCGCGCGTTCGGGCCGACGATCGCCGGCGACTTGCCGCCGAGTTCGAGCGTGACGGGCGTGAGGTTGTCGGCGGCCGCGCGCATCACGTGGCGGCCGACGTGCGTCGAGCCGGTGAACAGCAGGTGATCGAACGGCAGCCCGCTGAACGCGGCGCCCACTTCCGCATCGCCGTTCACGACCGCGACGTGGTCGCGCGTGAAGGTCTTGGCAATGAGCTGCTCGAACAGCGCCGACGTGCGCGGCGTCAGTTCGGACATTTTGATGATCGCGCGGTTGCCGGCCGCGAGCGCGCAGATCAGCGGGCCGGCCGCGAGCAGCACCGGGTAGTTCCACGGCACGACGATGCCGACCACGCCGAGCGGCTGCGGAATCACCTTCGCGCGCGCCGGGCGCAGCCACTTGTTCATCGGCTTGCGGATCGGCTTCATCCAGCGCTTGCCGTGCTTGAGCGCGTCGTCGATCTCTTCCTTCGCCATCCAGATTTCCGACAGCAGCACTTCCTGTTTCGCGCGATGACCGAAATCGGCGCTGATCGCTTCGGCGAGGGCATCCGCATGGTCGATCAGCATCGTGCGCAGCGCGCGCAGGTGCTGCACGCGCGTTTCCCATGCCGGATACGGCGCGCGCAGGTAGGCTGCGCGCTGGTCGCGCAGCAGCGCCGTCAGCGCATCCACCGACGGCTGGGCTTGCGGGGCCAGTTCGGGCAGGTCGTTCTTCATGTCGTCTCCTCCAGTTGGGCCAGGCGGGTCGGCCGGCCGTCACGCCGCACGCGCACGCTCGGCGAGCGCGGCGACGCGGATCGGGGTGGTGCGGGTCGCGCGGCACGGGGCCGGATGCGACGTGTGCTCGAAAACCGGTTGAAGCGTGCAGCGGGCGTCGCATCCGCGCGACGGTGTGTGCATCCGGAAACCGTGTCGATGCGCATGTGCAGGTAGTGCGACGCGACCGTTGCCGGGCACGCGATGCTGAGGCGCGACTACCTGCCGGCGCACCGAAGCGGGGCAGCGCGACAGGTCCGTCAAATCATGCCGCGGCGCATCGTGCCGCTGCGGCCAGCACTCATCCAAACGGTCGGCGACGACACGTGCCGTTCGATTTCGATCGACCACGCGCATGACGTTAAGCATCCCCGCGCGGGCAGCCGTTTGAAATGAAATGCGGGCTGCGCGCATCGCATCCGGATCACCCGGTCGGCACGCGGCCTGCAGAACCTGGCGCTGCATCGTCGTCACTCCCGTTTCGCAACGGATCGGCTTCTCGTGGCCGGCGCGTCGCGCCAAGCGAATCGATACATCTTAAATTTAGTTCACGCGAGCGTTTAGAGGAATCGCTCTTGAATCGGCGCGCCGCGCGCGCGACGGCCATTCCTACAATGCCCGAACATTACAAGAGGGGACGCGGTCGCTTGGCGGCCTTCCATGACACGACGGAGACGTGACATGCAATACGACTACATCATCGTCGGCGGCGGTTCGGGCGGGTCGAGCCTGGCAGGCCGTCTCGCCGATGCCTGCCCCGATGCGACGATCGCGCTGATCGAGGCCGGCTCGCATACGGAGCGCAACCTGCTCGTCAACATGCCCGTCGGCATCGCGGCGCTGGTGCCGTTCAAGCTCGGCACGAACTACGGCTACGAGACGGTGCCGCAGCCGGGCCTCGGCGGGCGGCGCGGCTACCAGCCGCGCGGGCGCGGGATGGGCGGCTCGAGCGCGATCAACGCGATGATCTACACGCGCGGCCATCCGGGCGACTACGACGAATGGGCGCAGCTCGGCGCGACCGGCTGGGGCTGGCAGGACGTGCTGCCGTATTTCCGCCGCGCGGAAGGCAACGAACGCGGTGCCGATGCGTGGCACGGCGCGGACGGCCCGCTCACGGTGTCGGATCTGCGCTTTCGCAATCCGTTCTCCGAACGATTCATCCAGGCCGCGCATGCGGCCGGCTATCCGCTGAACGACGACTTCAACGGCGCGACGCAGGAAGGCGTCGGCTTCTACCAGGTCACGCACCGCGACGGCTCGCGCTGCAGCGTCGCCCGCGCGTATATCTACGGCCACGACCGGCCGAACCTGCATGTGATCACCGATGCGACGGTGCTGCGCGTCACGTTCGACGGCAAGCGTGCGGCCGGCGTCGCGGTCGCGCGCAACGGGCGCGTCGAGACGCTCGACGCGCGCGCGGAAGTGATCCTGTCGGCCGGCGCGTTCAATTCGCCGCAACTGCTGATGTGCTCGGGGATCGGCCCGGCGGAGCAGCTGCGCCGGCACGGGATCGCGGTCGTGCAGGATGCGCCGGACGTCGGCACGAACCTGATCGACCATATTGATTTCATCATCAATACGCGCGTGAATTCATCGGAACTGGTCGGCGTGTGCCTGCGCGGGATCGCGAAGATGACACCCGCGCTCGCGCGCTATTTCTCGAGCCGCACCGGGATGATGACGAGCAACGTCGCGGAGGCCGGCGGCTTCATCAAGAGCGACCCGTCGCTCGAGCGTCCCGACCTGCAGCTGCATTTCTGCACGGCGCTCGTGGACGACCACAACCGCAAGATGCACTGGGGTTTCGGCTATTCGCTGCACGTGTGCGCGCTGCGGCCGTTCAGCCGCGGCACGGTGGCGCTCGCGAGCGGCGATGCGCGCGACGCGCCGCTGATCGATCCGCGCTTCTTCAGCGATACGCGCGATCTCGACCTGCTCGTGCGCGGCACGCAGGCGATGCGCAAGATCCTGGCGCAGGCGCCGCTCGCGTCGCAGGGCGGGCGCGAGCTGTACACGCGGGCCGACCAGAGCGAAGCGGAACTGCGCAAGACGATCGTCGAGCATGCCGACACGATCTACCACCCGGTCGGCACCTGCCGGATGGGTTCGGACGCGCGTGCAGTCGTCGATCCGCAACTGCGCGTGCGCGGCGTCGAAGGGTTGCGTGTGGTGGATGCGTCGGTGATGCCGACGCTGGTCGGCGGGAATACGAATGCGCCGTCGGTGATGATCGGCGAACGCGCGGCGGATTTCATCGTCGCCACGCGCAAGGGCGCAGTGCCGCGCGGCGAGGCAGCCGCGGCGGTGCACGGCCGCTGAGCGGCGCGCGCACGGCGGCGGCCATGCTCAGGCAAACGTATCGACGAGGCCGGCGCGGCTCACGCTCGCGGCGGCCGGTGCGGATTGCGCAGCGCCGACCGGTGCATCGCCGGCTGACGATCCGCCGCTCCCGCGCCGCGACGACTGGCCGCCGGCGAAGGTCTGCTGCTGGCTTTGCTGCTGCGAGGCGAAGCCGCCGTCGCTGACGGTCGCGCTGCCGAGCCCGAGCCCGCCCGCTTCCATGGCCTCGCGCAGCTTCGGCAGCGCGGCTTCGACCGCTTCGCGCACCTGCGCGTGCTGCGACACGAACAGCGCATGCGCGTTGTTGTCCGCGACGCGCAGCACGACCTGCAGCGGCCCGAGATCGGCCGGATTGAGCGTCAGTTCGGCGCTCTGCTGGTGCGCATTCGACAGGAACACGACCTTCTGGCTCAGCGCGTCCGTCCAGTCCGGCGTGCTGATGTGCGGCGCGAGCACGTGCGCGTTCGCGGCGGCGATTGCCCCCGCGGCCGGTGACAGCTGCAGGTTCGCCTGGGCCGCGGCCGCCGCGGTGGCGCCGGCCGCGAGCGTCGCGCTGGCGGCCGGGTCCGCCGCGTCGCTGGCTGCCGCGAGCGCGTGCTGCTCGCCCGACTGCGCGTTCGCGTTGGCCTGCAGCGCCTGCGCGGTGGCTTGCACCGGCGTTTGCTGGGTGGCGAGCGCGCCCTTCGCGTCGGCGAGCGTGCGGTCGAAGGTCGGCACCTTCGGTGTCAGCGGCGCGGCGGTGCCGGTCGATGCGGTCGCCGCGGTCGCGGTGGGTGCGGACGCCGTCGTACCGGCTGCGGGCATCGCGATCGCGCCCGCGCCGCCCGTCAGCTTGGCGAGGGCCTCCTGCAGCACGTCGCGGCTCGTCGCCGGTGCGGCCTGGGTGGCCGCGGTAACGTCCTTGGCCGCGTGATCCATCAGCGTGGCCGTGGCATCGGGTTGGCCGGACACGGCCGTCTTTTGCGCAGCGGCCGCGGCGGCAGCCGCGTCGGCCGGCATCGCGTTGTCCGTGCGCGCCTGCAGTTGCGCCTGCACGGCCGCAGCCGCCGCGAGCGCGGCGGCGTCGGGGTTGGTGGCGGCGTTCGTGGTCGTATCGTCGGTCGTGTCGTCGTCTGCGGCGGCGGACGGCTTCGTGCCGGCGGCCGGTTTCGACGAAGCCTGTTGTGTCGACGCGTCCGGCACGCCGGCATTCGACGCATCGCGACGCGTGGCGACGCTTTGCTTCAGCGTCTGCGCGAACGGCACGGCGGTCGTCGCGGTCGCGGCATCGGTGCCGGCGGCGCTGGACGCACCCGCGCCGCGGGCGGCCTTGAGTGCGGTGCCGGCGGTGTCGAGCAGCGCGCCGAGCAGGGGCAGGGGAGGCATGTCGGTTCTCTCGTTCGAATGCGGTGGTCGGTTACGACGAACGGGCCGCGTCGGCCCGCATGCGCAGGATCTTCGCGGCGTGTTCGTCGGCGTCGCGCTGTTCGCGCCGGGCGTCCCGCTTCGCTTCCTGCGCGACGCCGCGCGCCTGCAGGATTTCGAACGAGCCGACGGTGCGCTTCTTGTTTTGCCAGTTCGGGCGGGCTTCGTCGATACGGATTTCGGCCGCGGCCAGCACGTTGCGCTGCTGCGCGATCGCGGCGTCGAGCGTATCGATGAACGCCTGGAAATTGCGCCAGTTGCCGGCCGGCATCCCGTGCTGCGCGGATTGCGAGAAGCGCGCGTGGTATTCGTCGCGATAGCGCAGCAGTGCGTCGAGCTGCTCGGCGGCCGCGGTGCGGTCGCGCTGCGCGGTGCCGAGCTGCTTCGTCGCGGAGTCGAGATCTTCCTGCGCGCGGTCGAGCAGCAACTGAAGGGGAAAGCCGTGTGCCATCGGGATCAGCCTCCGTAAGCGTCGAACAGTGCATCGAGCCCGGCGAGGCTCGACGCGAACGGCGCGCATTCGCGAAAGCCCTGCTGCAGGAACGCCTCGATGCGCGGATAGAGCGCGATCGCGCGGTCGAGCTGCGCGTCGCGGCCGGGCGCGTACGCGCCGACGGCGATCAGGTCGCGATTGCGCTGGTAGCGCGACAGCATCTGCTTGAACTGCCGGACATGGTCGAGGTGCGTTTCGTCGATCAGCGCGGTCATCGCGCGGCTGATCGACGCCTCGATGTCGATCGCCGGATAGTGGCCGGCCTCGGCGAGCGCGCGCGATAGCACGACGTGGCCGTCGAGGATCGCGCGAGCCGAATCGGCGATCGGGTCCTGCTGGTCGTCGCCTTCGGTCAGCACCGTGTAGAACGCGGTGATCGAGCCGCCGCCCTCCGGCCCGTTGCCGGTGCGCTCGACGAGCGCGGGCAGCTTCGCGAACACCGACGGCGGGTAGCCCTTCGTCGCGGGCGGCTCGCCGATCGCCAGCGCGATCTCGCGCTGCGCCATCGCATAGCGCGTGAGCGAATCCATCAGCAGCAGCACGTGCTTGCCCTGGTCGCGGAAATACTCGGCGAGCGACGTCGCGTAGGCCGCGCCCTGCATCCGCAGCAGCGGCGACACGTCGGCCGGCGCCGCGACGACGACCGAGCGCGCGAGCCCGTCCTCGCCGAGGATCTGTTCGATGAATTCCTTCACTTCGCGGCCGCGTTCGCCGATCAGCCCGATCACGATCACTTCCGCGCTCGTATAGCGCGCCATCGTGCCGAGCAGTACCGACTTGCCGACGCCGGAGCCTGCGAACAGGCCCATCCGCTGCCCGCGGCCGACGGTGAGCAGCGCGTTGATCGCGCGCACGCCGACGTCGAGCACGTGGTGGATCGGTTCGCGCTCGAGCGGGTTGATCGACGGCGCCGACAGCGGCGCGTCGACCTTCGACGCGAGCGGGCCGAGGCCGTCGAGCGGGCGGCCCGATGCGTCGACGACGCGCCCGAGCATTTCCCAGCCGACCGGCAGCCGCTTCGCGCCCGCGAGCGGATCGGCGACGGGCGCGCTTTCGCGCGGCCACACGCGTGCGCCGGGCAGCACGCCCGCGACGTCGGTGGTCGGCATCAGGAACAGGCGATCGCCGGCGAAGCCGACGACTTCGGCTTCCGCGTGCGGCAGCGTGCTGCCGGGCGGCAGTTCGATCGTGCATTCGGCGCCGACCGACAGGCGCAGCCCGATCGCTTCCAGCACGAGGCCAGCCGCGCGCGTCAGGCGCCCGCAGGGCCGCAGCGGCAGCGCGCGCTGGCTGCGCGCGGCGAGCCCGTTCAAATGGGTGCGCCAGTGCGCGAGATGCGGGTTGTGCGGTGCGCGCGGCGTGGCGTCGGCCGTATCGGCCGCTGCAGCGGTGGCATGCGGGGTGGTGGGTGCGGTGTCCAGCGCGGCGTTGTGCGCGTCCGGGCCGAACGACGCGAGCGCGAGTTCGCGCTCCAGCGGTGTCATGCCGTCGTGCGCGAGCGCCTCGGGCGGCCGCGTCACCACGTGCTCACCTTGCCGATCGCGGCGGCGACGCGCTGCCAGCGCGTGGGCAGCGTCGCGTCGACCTCGCCGGTCGCGGCGTGCGCGCGGCAGCCGCCGCGCTCGATCGACGCGTCGGTGCGCACGTTCCAGCCGAGCGCATCGAGATCGTCCTGCAGATAGGCTTCGACGACGGGCAGGTCGGCCGGATTCACCGCGAGATGCGGCGCGCCGGACAGCGCGGGTTCGGCCGCGAGCACGTCGCGCACGGCGGCCACCAGCGCGGCCGGATCGTGCTTCACGTGCTGGCGCACGACCTGCTGCGCGATGTCGAGCGCGAGCTGCGCGATGTCGGCGGCCAGATCGTGCTCGACGGTCGACACGGCCTCGCGGAACGACGCGGCGAGCGCCGCGAGCTGCGCGGCCTGTTCACGCGCGTCGGCCTGGCCGGCTTCGAAACCCTGTTCGCGGCCCTGCTCGAAACCGGCCTGGTAGCCGAGCGCCTGGCCTTCGACGTGGCCGGCCGCATGGCCTTCGGCGTGCGCGGCGTCGCGCACGCGCTGCAGTTCCTCGGCGAGCGCGGCGGCGGCCGCTGCCGCGTCGTCGGGCGGCGGCGGGGGCGGCGGCGGGTCGAACGACGCCATCTCCCACCGCTGGTAGGCGGTGAGGGTGCCCGCGCGATCGCTCGCCGAATCAGACATACGCGTCTTCCGCCTTGCCGCCGATCGCGATCGCGCCGCTCTCGGCCAGGTTGCGCACGATCTGCAGGATGCGGCGCTGCTGCGTTTCGACGTCGGACACGCGCACCGGGCCGCGCGCGTCGAGATCCTCGGCGAGCAGTTCGGCCGCGCGCTGCGACATGTTCGCGAGGAACTTCTGGCGCAATGCCGGCGGCGCGCCCTTCAGTGCGATGATCAGCGTTTCCGACTCGACTTCCTTGAGGACCATCTGGATCGCGCGATCCTCGAGGTCGAGCAGGTTCTCGAACACGAACATCTGGTCGATGATCTTCTGCGCGAGTTCGGCGTCGTACTGGCGCACGCTTTCGAGCACGCCTTCCTCATGCACGCTCGTCATGAAGTTCAGGATCTCGGCCGCGGTGCGGATGCCGCCCATCGGGCTGCGCTTCAGGTTGTCGCTGCCGGACAGCAGGCCCGTCAGCACGTCGTCGAGTTCGCGTAGCGCGGCCGGCTGGATGCCGTCGAGCGTCGCGATCCGCAGGATCACGTCGTTACGCAGCCGCTCGGTGAAGCACGACGCGATTTCCGATGCCTGGTCGCGGTCGAGGTGCACGAGGATCGTCGCGATGATCTGCGGATGCTCGTTCTTGATCAGTTCGGCCACGGCGGCCGAGTCCATCCACTTCAGGCCCTCGATGCCGCTCGTGTCGCTGCCCTGCAGGATGCGGTCGATCAGCACGCCGGCCTTGTCCTCGCCGAGCGCCTTGGTCAGCACCGAGCGGATGTAGTCGCTCGAATCGAGCGACAGCGCGGTGTGTTGCTCCGCTTCCTTCGCGAATTCGTGCAGCACGTCCTCGACCTGCTCGCGCGTGACGTTCTTCAGCGCGGCCATCGCGGCGCCGATCTTCTGGACCTCGCGCGGCGCGAGGAACTTGAATACCTGCGCGGCCTCTTCCTCGCCGATCGACATCAGCAGGAGCGCGCTCTTGGTCAAGCCTTCAGCGTTCATCGGACACCCAGTTCTTCACGACGGTGGCGACGATCTTCGGATCCTGGCGGGCGATCGTGCGCGCGTAGTCGAGGTTGCGTTCGTAACGGTTCTTCTCGCTCTCGAACCCGAGCAGCAGCGAATCGGGTTCCTCGGCCTTCTCCGGCGCCGGCAGGCCGTCGAGCGCGACCGGATCTTCCGGCGCGGCGAGCGCCGGCGCGGCCGGCTCGGGCGGCGGGAACGCACGGCGCATCGCCGGGCGCACGAACATGAAGTAGAGCGCCGCCGCGGCTGCCGCGATGCCGAGCCACTTCGCCGCTTCCTTCGCCATCGCGATCATGTCCGGCTGGCGCCACCACGGCAGGTCGGCGTACGGGTCGCTCGCGGTCGAGAACGCGCTGTTCACGACGTTCACCGAGTCGCCGCGCTTCGCGTCGTAGCCCATCGCATCCTTCACGAGCTGTTCGACCTGCGCGAGCTTCGCGGGCGGCAGCGGCTGCATCGTCACGTGGCCCTTCGCATCGGCGACCGGCTGGTAGTTGACGACGACCGCGACCGACAGCCGCTTCACGCTGCCCATCGGCTGTTCGAGGTGGCGGATCGTCTTGTCGACTTCGTAGTTGGTCGTCTGGTCCTTGCGGTCGCTCACCGGCGTCGTCTGCGGCGCGTTCGCGCCGTTGCCGGCGACGATCGGTGCGGAAGCCGGCTGCGGCGGCGTGTTCGACAGCGCGCCCGGCACGCCCGACGCGCCGCCCTGCGCGAGTTCGGTCGAGCTGCTGGTCTGCTGGCTGCGGATCGCGGATTGCTGCGGATTGCCGTTCGGGCCGTAGCTTTCCGACGTCTGCTCGAGCTTCGAGAAATCGAGGTCCGCGCTGACCTGCGAGCGCGCGTTGCCCGCGCCGAAGATCGGCGCGAGGATTGCGTCGATGCGCTTCTGCGTGTTGTGCTCGACCTGCTGCACGTACTTGAGCTGGCTCGCGTCGAGGCCCGATGCCGAGGCGGTCTGGGTCAGCAGGTTGCCGTCCTGGTCGACGATCGTCACGTTCTTCGCGGGCATGTCGGGCACGCCGGACGACACCATCCGCGTGATCGCCTGGACCTGGCCCTCGTCGAGCACGCGGCCCGGGTAGAGGTCGATGAATACCGACGCGCTCGGCGCTTCCTTGTCGCGCACGAACACCGACGGCTTCGGGATCGCGAGATGGACGCGCGCGCCGCGCACCGCGTTGATCGATTCGATGGTGCGCTGCAGCTCGCCTTCGAGCGCGCGCTGGTAGTTGATCTGCTCGGCGAACTGGCTGATGCCGAATTTCTGGTTGTCCATCAGCTCGAAGCCGACCGAGCCGCCCTTCGGCAGCCCCATCGCGGCGAGCTTCAGGCGCGTTTCATGCACCTGGTTCGACGGCACGAGGATCGCGCCGCCGGCATCGGCGAACTTGTAGGGAACGTTTGCCTGCTGGAGCGCGGCAATGATCGCACCGCCGTCGCGATCCGATAGGTTGCTGTACAGCACGCGGTAGTCGGGCGCGCGGCTCCACAGCACGAGCGCGGTGATGACGGCGACCGCGAATGCGACGGCGATCAGGAACGGCAGCTTCGGGTTGCCCTTCATCCGCGAGATGCCGGGGATGCGTTCCGCGAAGCCGCCAAGCCCGAAGTCCGCGCCTGCGCCACCCACGCCTGGCAACGCGGCGGCCGCGGCGGCGCCGGGCGCCGGGCTGGCGAGGCCCGCGCGGGCGTCTGGGTTGATCAGCGAGTTGGCCTGCGAATCCATGCGTCGAGTTTCTCCGGAGCGGGACGACTGAGCTCGCTCGGACGAGCGGGCGGACAATGACACGATGCGATTATCGTGACCCGGGCCGCACTCCGATCGACCGAAAAGAGCGGGGTTTCCCCCGTACTTTCGCGGCTTTGACGCGCGGTGCGCTGCTATTCTTTTTCGGAATCCGGCATGGCGCGCGTGGTGCGGCGCCGGCGGATCTCCCGGTGCGTCCGGGTCTCTCTCTCAGTTTTGGGGACAGCATGACTGCGAACGTCAGCGGAATCGGTTCGGTGTTGCAACAGATGCAGTCGATGGCCGCGCAGGCGTCGGGCGGCGTCGCGAGCCCGACGGCGGCACTGGCCGGCTCGGGCGCGGCGACAGCCAGCACGTTCGCCAGCGCGATGAAGGCGTCGCTCGACAAGATCAGCGGCGACCAGCAGCACGCGCTCGGCGAGGCGCAGGCGTTCGAGGTCGGCGCGCCGAACGTGTCGCTGAACGACGTGATGGTCGACATGCAGAAAGCCAACATCGGCTTCCAGTTCGGGCTCCAGGTCCGCAACAAGCTAGTGAGCGCTTACAACGACATCATGCAGATGGCGGTTTGACACGGCGGCTATTCAGGGAAAGCGATCCGTGGACGGCCATCCGGCCTGAGCTGCGGGCCGGCCTTGCTGCGCCAGGCGGCACGCGCCGCTTGCCTAAAGCTTTCCAAATCCCTTCCGATAACTCCGGTGAAGGCCGCGTCGTGCGATGCACGGCGGCGGTTCCCGTATAGCCAAGGCACAACAAGGAGAAGCGCATGTTTTCCCCAGGACACGCTGGAGCCAGTGCATACGCGCGTGTCGGCGTCGAGACCGGGGTGATGGGCGCTTCCCCGCACCGGTTGATCGCGATGCTGTACCAGGGTGCGCGGCAGGCGGTTGCGCTGGCGCGCATGCATTTGCAGCAAGGCAATGTGTCCGCGCGCGGCGAAGCGATCGGCAAGGCGATCCGGATCGTCGACAGCGGGCTGAAGGCGTCGCTGAACCTCGATGCGGGCGGCGAGATCGCGGCGCGGCTGGACGCGCTGTATGCGTATATCACCCGGCGTCTGCTCGAAGCCAATGCGCAGGCGAGCGACACGATGCTGGTCGAAGTCGACGGGCTGCTCGCGACGCTCGAGGAAGCATGGACGGGGATCGCCCCGGAAGTCGCGCGGATGGCCGCACAACAGGCAGTGGAAGCATCACGATGAATCGCAAGGCCGAATACTTCGAACGTTACGAGGCGCTCGCCGCCGTGTCGGGCCGAATGCTGGGCGCTGCCCGCAGCGCCGACTGGAGCGCGTTGCCGGAGTTGCAGGCCGAATTCATGCAGCTGGTCGACGGATTGAAGGAGGCCGATCCGGGCGTCGTGCTCGACGAATCGGATCTCGGCCGCAAGCTCGACCTGATCCGCCGCATCCTGGCCGACGACGCCGCGATTCGCGATCTCGCGAGCCCGGACCTCGCGCGGCTGTCCGCGCTGTTCGAGGCGCGGCGCTCGACCAAGGTATTGACCGATCTCTACCGCGCGCGCGGGTAGGGCCCGTTTCCGGGGAAACGGGCGTGGGGCGCACGCGTCCGCTGGCGCACGCGCGCAGTTCCCGCGGACGGCACCGGCGTGCCGTGCCCGGATTCGCAACGATGTGGCTGAGATAAGCAGGCTCCGATCATGACCGGTATCGACTCCGTTGCGGCGGCCCTGCTGGCGAGCCGCCTCGACAGCCTGCTGACCGGCACCGTGTCGGCACCCGCCAGCGGCGGCGCGACCTCGCAGGTCGGCACGCCGGGCAACGGCGCGTCGTCCACGCCTTCGGCCGGCAGTCCGCCTGCCGCGCCGCCGGCTTCCACCCAGACCGCCCTGTCCGATGTCGGGCGCGTGCTCGACGCGATCTCGCGCGCGGGCGGCGACGCGACCCCGGCCGTTGTCGGGCGCGCGCCGCTGCTGGCCGACCCCACCGTGCTGCTGACCGATACGGCTGCGCCGGCCCGCGCGCCAGCCGCCGCCGATCCGGCTGCGGCCTCCACGCCGGCTTCAGCCGCTGCGTCGTCGGCTGCGGCGGTGCGCGACGCGGCTGCGACGTTGCCGGTCGCGGCGCTGCGCGCGGCGCTCGCGCAGGCCGTGAGCGAAAGCGGCCTTTTCTACGAATCTCATCTCGCGCAGTGGCTGGCCGGCCAGCGTCCGCTCGCGGCGCTGATGCGCGAGCCGCAGGCGCGCCTCGCGGCCGCGCTCGCGCCGGCCGATCCGGATGCCGCCCAGCATGGCTCGACCGATCCGCTCGACGAGCTGCTCGCGCAGCGCCCGCCAGTGCCTGCGCCCGCGCGCGCCGCCGCGCAGCCGGGCGCGCCGGCCCAGGGCGGTGCGCCGGCGCGGGATCCCGCACAGGCGTTGCCGGCAGGCGCGCGGCAAGGGGCGCCGCTGCCGCACGATACGGCCGATCTGCTCGGCGACCGGCCCGATGCGCGCTGGACGCCCGCGCGGGCCGAGCTGGCCACCGCGTCGTCCGATTCTCAGGCGCAGACGCTCGCGACCGTGCATCCGGCCGCCGTGCCGCTCGTCAGGCAGCAGCTCGACGCGCTCGCGACCGACCAGTTCCGCTGGGCGGGCGAGGCGTGGCCCGGCGCGCGGCTCGACTGGACGATCGAGCCCGACGATCCTGGCAACCGTGCGCCGCACGGCGACGGCGACACGGGAGACGGCATCGCGTGGCGCACGCGCCTCACGCTGACGTTGCCGTCGCTCGGCACGGTCGACGCGGAGCTGGTGCTGAACGGCACGCAGCTCGTCGCGCGGCTGCGGGCGAACCAGACGGGTGCCGACCGGCTCACGCGGCACGAGGCGGCGCTGCGGCAACGGCTCGAAGTGTCGGGGCTCAAGGTGGGCGGGCTGTCGATCCGCGCGGTCGACGACGGCCCGGACGGCTTCGACCTGTTTGCGGCCCAGGCGGCGGCCGCCGCGTATGCACGCGGTTCGGCGTCGACGTCGATCCTGGCCAGCGGCCCGGCGACGCGTGCGCCGGATACCGACGACGAGGTGCTGTCATGAGCATGACGTCCCGCAAGCGCGCGGCCGCGCTCGTCTACGATCCGCAGGGCGGCGATGCCGCGCCGCGCGTGGTCGCAAAGGGCTACGGCGCGCTCGCCGAGATGATCGTTGCGCGCGCGCATGATGCCGGGCTATACGTGCATACGGCGCCGGAGATGGTGTCGCTGCTGATGCAGGTCGATCTCGACGACCGGATTCCGCCGCAGCTCTACCAGGCGGTCGCGGATCTGCTCGCGTGGCTGTACTCGCTCGACCGTACCGAACCCGCGCCGGACGCCGCCGCATCGCGCTTTCCGCTGCCGCCGTTGCGCTGAACGGCGCTGCGCCGCGCGATTTCTTACGAAATGCCGCCTTGACCTTGCAAGGTCATTCTGTCGGTATTTTTCGCCTATCGATCGGCATCGTGCTGCAACGCTCGCGCTTCGCCCGCATTTCCTCGCTCGACGAGCTTGCCGCTCCGTATCCGGGCGGATTGAGCATGCAATAGATTTGTGTAATGATATCCATTCTCATTTTCATACTGCCCGGGCGGCGCGCACGCTTTGCGCGCCGCCCGTTGTTTTGAACGAATGGAATCACTCGCGTGAACGCGCCCGAAACGATCAATCCGTCCAAGACGGGGACTTCCCGCGCCGGCGTCACCGTGCTGCACCCGGCGGCCCGCCCGCTGAGCGACGACGAACTGGCCGCGCGCCGCCAGCGTTCGCGCCGCGCGACCTTCATCAAGTGGTTGCGCAAGGTGCATGGCTGGGTCGGGCTGTGGGGCGCGGTGCTCGGGCTGCTGTTCGGCGTGACGGGCGTGCTGCTCAACCACCGCGCGCCGCCGCTGAAGATTTCGACCGGCGAGCCGCAGGTCGAGGAGATGCAGATCGCGCTGCCGGATCCGGCGCCGAAGACGCCCGCCGCGATGACGAAGTGGCTGCAGCACGAACTGCATTTCGACGGCAAGCCGGGCCGCATGCGCAAGGAGCCGGCGCAGCCCGTCGCATGGGGCGACAAGCGCGTGATGCAGCCGGAGCACTGGCAGATGGGCCTGTTCGGCCCGCACCAGAACGTGCAGGCCGAATACTGGGTCGGCAACGGCTACGTCGCGGTGAAACGCACCGGCAACACGTTCCTGACGACGCTGAACAACCTGCATCGCGGCGTCGGGATGAATCTCGGCTGGGTGCTGCTGATGGACACGATCGCGGGCTCGCTGATCCTGCTGTCGCTGACCGGCGTGCTGCTGTGGACCGAGCTGAACAAGCGCCGCACGGTCGGCGTCGTGCTGGTGGTCGGTTCGGTCGCCGCGGCGCTGGCCGCCGGCCTGACCTGATCGGCGGCACGCGCCGGCCTGGCGCCGGCGCGTGCGCTTTCGTCGATTTCGTTCGCTTCCGTCCGCTTCGCCCGTCGCGGACGCCTGCCTGGCGCGACCGCGCGCCGGCGTCGCCAGCGATCAGAGGCCGCAGGCCGCGCCGCTGTTCGCCGCGATCTCGCGCGCGGCCTTCGCGCCCTCGACCTGCAGGATCGTCGGCAGCGACACGTTGTTCTTCGCGGCGGTAATCTCGGCGAGGATCGAGATCGCGATTTCCGGCGGCGTCCGGCTGCCGATGTAGATGCCGGCCGGCCCGTGCAGCCGGGCCAGTTCCGCTTCGTTCAGGTCGAATTCGCGCAGCCGCTCGCGCCGTGCCGCATTGTTGCGCCGCGAGCCGAGCGCGCCCACGTAGAACGCGGGCGTCTTCAGCGCCTCCATCAGCGCGAGATCGTCGAGCTTCGGGTCGTGCGTGAGCGCGATCACCGCCGAACGCGCATCGAGGTTCATGTCGAGCACCGTATCGTCGGGCATCGTGTGCACGACGCGCGTACCCGGCACGTCCCACGCATCCGTGTATTCCTCGCGCGGATCGCACACCGTCACCTGGTAGTCGAGCCCGACCGCGATCTGGCACAGATAGCGCGACAACTGGCCGGCGCCGATCACGAGCATCCGGTAGCGCGGCCCGTGGATCGTCACGAGCCGCTCGCCGTCGAACGCGAGCCCGTCGGCTGCCTGCGCCGGCGACAGCGATGCGCGGCCGGTCGCGAGCGTCATCGTGCGCGTGACGAGGCGGCCGGCCTCGACTTCCGCGCACAGCGCGGCAATCCCGCTGTCGCGCGTGAGCGGCTCGAGCACGAGCTGGATCGTGCCGCCGCACGGCAGCCCGAAACGGTGCGCTTCCTCGGCCGTCACGCCGTACTTGAGCGCTTCCGGGCGCGCGTCGGCCGCGATCCCGCTTGCGTGCACCCGGGTGATCAGGTCGTCCTCGATACACCCGCCGGACACGGAGCCGACCACGAGCCCGTCCTCGCGCACCGCGAGCATCGCGCCTTCGGGGCGGGGCGACGAGCCCCACGTCTTCACGACCGTCACGAGCAGCACGCGGCGCCCTTCTTCGAGCCATCGCGCGCTGGATTTCAATACATCGAGATCGACGCTTTCCATCATCTTCTTCCTGTTGCCGGGCGACACCGCCGATGCGGGCCGCCGTTCGATGGCGCGATTATGAACCGCGCGGCGCGCACGTGCAGGCGGCGCGCTGGCTCGTGCGGGCAAATCCGGAGAATCGGGCAAGATATTGCGACGATCGGACAGCGGTCGATCGGGGGAGCGGCGCCGCGGCCGGTTCGGGAACGCGCGGGGCACCAGTGATGGGCCCGCGTGGTGTTCGTCGCGACGCGCGGCCTGCGCGCGCCGATACGTCGCTCAGTGCGCGTCGTGGCGACCGTGCGCGAGCTTCGAGTGGTGGCGCGAATACAGGAAGTAGATCACGAGGCCGATCACGAGCCAGATGCCGAACGCGGCCCACGTGACGGGCTGCAGGTTCAGCATCAGGAACAGGCACGACGCGACCGCGAGGATCGGCACCACCGGCACGCCGGGGCAGCGGAACGCACGCGGCAGCTCGGGGTGCGTGCGGCGCAGCACGAGCACGGCGATCGACACCATCGAGAACGCGGCGAGCGTGCCGATGTTGATCAGCTCGGCGAGCACGTTGAGCGGCACGAGCGCGGCGATCAGCCCGAAGAACAGGCCGACGAGCCAGGTCGTCAGGAACGGCGTCGCGTAGCGCGGGTGCACGCGCGACAGCGCGGCCGGCAGCAGCCCGTCGCGCGACATCGCGAAGATCACGCGTGTCTGGCCGTAGCTCATCACGAGGATCACGGTCAGCATGCCGAGCACGGCGCCGAGATCGATGAAGCCTGCCACCCACGTCTCGCCGGCCTTCTGCAGCGCGTACGAGATCGGGTGCGAGATGTTCGCGTACTGGGCCGACGGCACGATGCCGGTCGCGACCGCGGCGACCGTCACGTACAGCACCGCGCACACCGCGAGCGACGCGATGATGCCGATCGGCAGGTCGCGTTTCGGGTTCTTCACTTCCTCGGCCGCCGACGACACCGCGTCGAAGCCGATGAACGCGAAGAACATCACGGCCGCCGCGCCGAACACGCCGTTCCAGCCGTGCGGCATGAACGGCTTCCAGTTCGCGGGCGTCACGTGGAACACGCCGACCGCGATCACGAGCAGCACGACCGACACCTTGATGAACACCATGATGTTGTTGATGCGGGTCGACTCGCGGATGCCGATCGACAGCAGCGTCGTGATCACGATCATCACGAGGAACGCGGGCAGGTTGAACCACGTGACGACGCCCGGCACCGCACCCGGCGCGGCCGTCAGCACGGTGGGCAGCGTGAGCCCGAAGCCCTGCAGCAGCGACTGCAGGTAGCCCGACCAGCCGACCGACACGGCCGACGACGCGAGGCCGTATTCGAGCATCAGGTCCCAGCCGATGATCCACGCGACGAGCTCGCCGAGCGTGGCGTACGAATACGTGTAGATCGAGCCGGCGACGGGAATGGTGGACGCGAATTCCGCGTACGACAGCGCGGCGAGGCCGCACGCGATCGCGGCGATCACGAACGACAGCATCAGGGCGGGGCCGGCCTGCACGGCGCCGGTACCGGTCAGCACGAAGATGCCGGTGCCGATGATCGCGCCGATGCCGAGGAAGGTGAGGTCGATCGCGCCGAGCGCTTTCTTGAGCCCGGCGGCATGCGCGCCGGCGATCATGCGATCGACGTTTTTCTTGCGGAAGAGAGACATTGCGGATGAATCGCCAGCGCGCGCGGGCGCGGTAGCGCTGACTGAGTGAAAACCCGTAATTTTAGCCGATTTGGCGCGCAAGACCCGCTGCAGCGCAGCGCTGTGTCACAAAATCGTCCGATAAAACAAGCGCTTGCGCTTCAGGCGGGCGACAGCGGGCGGCGACGCGGCAGGTGCCGCGTCGCTGGCCCGGACCAATCGGGTGAAACGTGGGGGAATCAGGCGCCGGCCGTGGGCGCCATGTCGACGAGCCGGTTGCTCATCACGTAGAACGTGAGCTCCGCGTTGTTCGACAGCCGCATCTTCTCGAGCAGCCGCGAGCGGTACACGCTCACCGTCTTCACGGACAGCGACAGCGTGTTCGCGATGTCGGTGAGCCGCTTGCCCGATGCGAGCATGCAGAGCGTCTGGTATTCGCGGTCGGACAGTTTCTCGTGCGGCAGCGGTTCGTTCTCGAACGACACGTATTCGGCGAGCGCCTCGGCCATCGCGGGGCTCACGTACTTGCGGCCGGCCGCGACCTGCTGGATCGCGCCGATCATCTGCGCGGCGTTGACCGTCTTCGACAGGTAGCCGGCCGCGCCGGCCTTCAGCGCGCGCACCGCGTACTGATCCTCGCGATACATCGAGAACATCAGCACCGGCGTGCGCGACAGCTTGCGCTTGAGGCGCTTGAGCACCTCGATGCCGTTCGTGTCCGGCAGCGAGATGTCGAGCAGGATCACGTCGAATTCCTGCTTGTCGACGGCGGCCATCGCGTCGCCGCCGGTTTCGGCCTCGGTGACGTCGCGCGCGACGCCACGGTCGATCAGCAACTGGCGGATCCCTTGCCGGACGATCGCGTGATCGTCCACGAGCAGGATGTTCAGGCTCATGGCTACCTCACGAAAGCGACGCGCGGCGGGCCGCGACAGGCACCGCGAGCAGCGAATCCCAAGCGAAGCGCGCGGTGACGCGCGTGCCGTGGCCGGTGGCCGGCGTGGCCGTCTCGAAGCTGCCGCCGAACGCCTCGCAGCGGGCGCGCATGCCGGCCAGGCCGTAGCCGTTGCGGCGGCTACGCGAGAAACCGGTCCCATCGTCGGAGACAATCAGTGACAGGTGCGTGCCGTCGGTGGCGATGCGCACGTCGACCGACGTCGCGCGTGCGTGCTTCGCGACGTTCGACAACGCTTCCTGCGCGACGCGGAACACCGCGAGCGCGCCGGCGCCGGCGAGCTGCGTCAGGCGCGCGTCGGCCGCACAGACGAAGCTGGTGCGCAGGCCCGTGCGGGCCGCATGAGTGTCGGCCCACGACGACAGCGCGCCGACCAGGCCCGCGTCGAGCGCCGGCGTGCCGCGCTCGTCGATCAGCCGGCGATTCGCGTCGGTCGCGGCGTCGAGCGCCTGCTGCGCCAGCGCCAGCGCGCGCAGGCAACCCTCCGGCGCATCGGCCGGCAGCCACGTTTGAACGTTTGCGAGCGCGAAACGCGCAGCGGTGAGTTCGGCACCGAGCCCGTCGTGCAGCTCGCCGGCCAGATGGCGGCGGGCCGCTTCGTCGGCGGCGAGCAACTGGGCAGACAGCGCTGCGATCCGCGCGGCGGAGGCGCCACGTTTCGGCGCGGCGTCGGCAATGGGCGGAGTCGCGACGCAGCCCGGCACGCGCTGTTGCGACGGGAACGGGGCGTGGGCGCCCAAAGGCGCGTTAAGCGACGTATCCATGACTCTCCCTGCTGTCAGAAAGCGGTTCAGACACCGGCTGGCTGCGTGGATCGGCTGCCGTTTCGATGACGGTCGCCGCCAGAGAATCGCCCCCTGCCGAGGTAACAAAAGTTACGTCTTGTAACACTTGCATCCGACCCTTCCACTCTCATCCGAACGGCAACCACGCGCGGCGAATAATATCTCAAAATTTCTGAAAAGGTCATGTCAGGCGGACATTTAAGGGTAAATGTGAATAATCGGAATGAAGGTGTTGTAGGAAAAACACTGACACCCGAGCACCGGACGATGACGTATCCAAATGTAACTATTTGAGATGGGATGATCCCAATTTGTTACGAATTCGCCAAGTAGGGACGAAAAAAAACCGGAGCTTTTGCTCCGGTTTTTGATGATGCGCAAATTTGGGGATCGATCAGTCGACGAACGCGCGCTCGATCACGTAGTGGCCCGGTGCGCTGTTCTTGCCTTCGACGAGGCCGGCCTGCTTCAGCAGCTCGGTCGTGTCCTTCAGCATCGCGGTGCTGCCGCACAGCATCACGCGGTCGTTTTCCGGCGAGAACGGCGGGACGTCGAGATCCGTGAACAGCTTGCCCGTCGCGATCAGGTCGGTGATCCGGCCTTCGTTGTCGAACGCTTCGCGCGTGACCGTCGGGTAGTAGACGAGCTTTTCCTTGATGATGTCGCCCAGGTACTCGTGGCCCGGCAGGTCGTGCTTGATGTAGTCCATGTACGCGAGCTCGCCCTTCAGGCGGCACGTGTGCGTCAGGATCACCTTGTCGAAGCGGTCGTAGATGTCCGGATCGCGGATGATCGACATGAACGGCGCGAGGCCCGTGCCCGTCGACAGCATCCACAGCGTCTTGCCCGGCAGCAGGTTGTCGGCGACCAGCGTGCCCGTCGGCTTCTTGCCGATCAGCACCGTGTCGCCCACCTTCAGGTGCTGCAGGCGCGACGTCAGCGGGCCGTTCTGCACCTTGATGCTGAAGAATTCGAGATGCTCTTCGTAGTTCGGGCTGACGATCGAGTAGGCGCGCGCGAGGGGCTTGCCGTCGACCTCGAGGCCGACCATCGTGAATTCGCCGTTGTTGAAGCGCAGGCTCGCCTCACGGGTGCAGGTGAAGCTGAACAGCGTGTCGGTCCAGTGATGGACGGATTGGACGGTGGCGGTGTCGTATTTGCTCATGGCTTTGAAAACGGACGCGCGTAGCGAACGCGAGTAACGGGCCCAAAAACGGGCAAAAAAACCGAGTGCGACGGCCCGATCACGGATCGGCCGGCCGGCGCGTCGGACACGCGCCTTCTCGATGACAGACGATTGAGGAACTCGTTATTTTACCCTGTTGACGCGGATCGCGGGCTTGACCCCCGTGGCCGCGCGGATTTGGCGCAACGAATTATTTCAATCGCCTTTCAGTTTTTCAGCGCTCGGCCGCGAGTTTCGCGCCGAGGCCGACGAGCGCCACGCCGCACAGCGCGTCGAGCGGGCGCCGCACGCGCCGGTAGCCGCGCTGCGCGCGCGGGCTCGCGAACAGGTACGCGACGCACGAATACCAGCCGGCCGACAGCACGCCGATCGTCACCAGCACCGCGCCGTTGAACCACAGCGGCACGTGCGCGGGCAGCATCGCCGCGAACACGCTGGTCCAGAACGCGCACGATTTCGGGTTCGTCAGGCACGTGAACAGGCCGCTGCGATACGCACGCAGGTAGTCGCGCGCGTGCGGCGCGGCCAGCGGCGCGCGTTCGTCGGGTGCGTCGGCCGGTGCCGTATCGCGGCGCACGCCCGCGCGCAGCAGCTTGAAGCCGAAATACACGAGGTAGGCGGCGCCGCCGATCCGGATCGCCTCGTACAGCCATTCGACCTGGTGCAGCACGGCCGCGAGGCCGAGCATCGCGAGCGTCGCCCAGGCGATCGACGCGGTGCCGACGCCGAGCGCCGACGCGGCACCGAGGCTGCGCCGGCCCGCGAGCGACAGTTGCGAAATCATGAAGAAATTCGGGCCGGGCGTGATCGCCGCGACGAGATAGACGACGGCGATTTGCAGCAGGATCGGCAGGTAGGTCATGGCGGCGCGGCCCGGCGGCGGGGCGGAGCGGAATGGGCAAGGCGTTAATGTAGCGCGCGCCGCGCAATCCGGCCGTGAGCGGGCCGAGGTCGGAGCGCTATTGCGGATCGAGGCGCAGGCGCGCGATGTACGGCAGGTGGTCCGACAGCCACGCGGCTTCGCCGGACGGCGCGCGCCATTCGAGCGGCGTCAGCCCGCGCACGAACATCTTGTCGAGCGCGAGCGCCGGCGAGAACGCGGGGAACGTGCGGCCCGATTCGCCGAGCAGCGTCGCGACCTCGGACAACCCGATCTCGCCGAACAGCGCGACCGAATCGTTGCGCCAGTCGTTGAAGTCGCCGGCGAGCATCAGCGGGCCGTCGCCTGCGTTGCGCACGATCCAGTGCGCGATCCAGTGCATCTGGCGCAACCGTGCCGCGCGCGTGAGCGCGAGGTGCGCGCACAGCAGCGTGACCGGCCGGGCGCCCGCGAGCGTCGCGCGCGCGACCAGCAACCCGCGCCGCTCGAAACGGTGCGCGGAGATGTCCCAGCGGCCGCCGAGGTCGAGCGGATGCGGTGACAGGATGGCGTTGCCGTGCCGCCACGACGGCTTGAACACGTTCGGCCCGAGCGCGATCTGCCAGTCGAGCGCATGTGCGATCTCGGTGGCCTGGCAGTGCCAGATGTCGTCGACCGAGTCGTCCATCGGTGCGCCGAAGCCGGGCGCGAGCACGGGGCGCGGCATGCGGCGCGCCATCGCTTCCTGCAGGAAATACACGTCGGCGTGCGTCGACTGCATCCAGTTGCGCATCGCGTTCCACGCGGTGAAGCCGAGCGGCGAGCGGCCCTTGTGCAGGTTCCAGCTCACCGCGGTGATTTCGTCGGGTGCGGCGTGCGGTTCGGCGAACGGCAGGGACAGGGCGTCGGCGGACATGACGCTCAATCCTTCGCGACGTGCGCACGCACGCGGTACACGAGGTGCGGATGTTGCTCGACGAGCGTCCAGTCGGTCCACGCATCGGCGCCGACCGTCAGGCCGGGGTGACTCGCGACGATTTGCCGCGGCGACGCGGGCACGCACGGATCGGCCGGCTTCGCGCCTTCGTCGTCGATCGTTTCCTGCACGTCGAGCGCGAGCGACACCGTGTTCGCGCCGGCATCGACGGTGAGCGGCGCGACCGTCACCGTGCGCGAACGCTCGGTCGGCACGACGCGCGCGGCATTGCCGCAGCCGACCGGCACGGCGGACGGATAGCGATGGGTATCGGTACGGGTCTGACCCACGGTGGTGCGCTGCTGGAACGTGTCGATGGTCTGACCGTCGCGTACCACCTGGATCTCCCATGCGACGGAGGCCGGTGCGGGGCTCTGCGCATGGGCGGCGAGCGCGACGCTCGCGAGCAGGACGGCCAGGCCGTGTTTCAGCATGAAACGTCTCCGGAAACGCGGAATAGCGGGGAACGGACGCACATCTTACGCCCGATCGATTTCGGTCGCGATGTGACGGGACGCGTCGCCGCAGGTTCGCCGCACGATGCGTTCCTGTTCGAAAGGTAAGGCCGCGTCATGCGTTTTCAAGCGAAAAAGCGCGTGAACTCGGCAACGGGCGCGCGCTCGGTGACGAGGCGGTTCTCGATCGCGTCGGGATCCGCATGGCCGAGCGACATCCCGCACACCAGCTGTTCGTTGGCGGGAATGCCGAGGTGTTCGGTAATGATCCGGTGAAACGGCACGAACGCGGCCTGCGGGCAGGTATCGAGCCCGCGTGCGCGCGCGGCCGTCATCACGCCCTGCAGGAACATCCCGCAGTCGAGCCAGGCACCGTAGGTCATCACGCGGTCAAGCGTGAAGAACAGCGCGACCGGCGCATCGAAGAAGCGGAAGTTGCGGGCGTGCTGCGCATGCATGCGCGCCTTCTCGTCGCGGCCGATGTTCAACAGCCCGTACAGGTCCCAGCCGACCTTGCGGCGCCGGTCGATATACGGCGACACCCACTCGCGCGGGTAGTAGTCGTACTCGGCGACGTACTTCTCGTCGCGCGCGGGATCGTCGTGGGCCGCGGTGAGCGCTGTGGCGAGCGCATCGCGCGTGGCGCCCGTCGCGACGTACACGCGCCACGGCTGGATGTTGGTGCCCGACGGCGCGCGGCTCGCGGCTTCGAGGATCGCCTCGAGCGTGTCGCGCGGCACCGGCGTCGGCAGGAACGCGCGGACCGCACGGCGCGACGTGAGCGCCGCGTCGACGGCGTCGATCGCATCGGCATCGACGCGCGGGACAGCAGTGGGGACGGACATCGGCATACCTTCGGGACGGAGTCCGACGCGCCGTGCGGGCGCGGTCGGCCAGGCCGGTGCGGCGGGTGGGTGAACCGACGATCATACGCCGCGGCGCGCCGGCGTGCAGTGCGCGCGGGTGTTAGCAGCAGACTCGCGCGGCTGCTTGCTTGCGCGGGGATGCGGGATCGCTACACTGAAATCGTAAGGGTCTGATGGTCATGTGACGGCACGCGGCAGCGAGGTTGGTATGACGACGGCGATGGTGAAACAGGAACTGGCGGTGGCATCCTTCAGCACGGTGTACGACCTCGAGCAGGTCGAGACGGCGCTGAGCGACCTGAACGAGAGCGCGAGCGACGCACTGCGCGCCACCTACGAGAGGATGCTCAAGACGGGCAATCTGCGCTTCTGCGTGAAGCCGAACCGGATGCCGTCGTTCGACGCGCTCGGCGAGGCATTGCCCAATTTCGCCGAGCCGCTCGAAGACGTGCGCAAGCAGGTCGCGCTGTGCCTCGAAACGGAGGACCGGCTCGAACTGATGCCGATCCTGCTGCTCGGGCCCCCGGGCATCGGCAAGACGCACTTCGCGAAGGCGCTCGCGCAACTCCTCGGCACCGCGTACCACTACGTGCCGATGAGTTCGCTGACGGCCGGCTGGATCCTGTCGGGTGCGTCGTCGCAATGGAAGAACGCGAAGCCCGGCAAGGTGTTCGATGCACTGGTGAACGGCAGCTACGCGAACCCGGTGATCGCGGTCGACGAGATCGACAAGGCCGGCAGCGATGCGCAATACGATCCGCTTGGCGCGCTGTATGCGTTGCTCGAGCACGACACCGCGCGCGCATTCATCGACGAATTCGCGGAAGTGCCGATCGATGCGGGCAACGTGATCTGGATCGCGACCGCGAACGAGGCGCACGCGATTCCGGAGCCGCTGCTCAACCGGATGAACGTGTACGAGATCGAGCCGCCCGATGCGGCCGGCGCGCGCCGGATCGCGCAGACGATCTACGACGAGATCCGCACGTCGCACGCGTGGGGGCGGCGCTTCCCGGACACCCTCGGCGACGACGCGCTCGACGTGCTGGCCGCGACCCCGCCGCGCACGATGCGCCGCGCGCTGCTGCACGCGTTCGGCGCCGCACGGCTCGACGGGCGCGACGCGATCGGGCCGCGCGACATCCGGGCCGACGAAGGCGCGGCGAAGCGCCGGCCGATCGGCTTCTGAACGCGCGGCGCGCGCACGGCCCCGGCCCTGGCGGCGTGCGCGCCGCGCAGTGCCGCGCGTCGCGCCGTGCGCGGCGCGTCATGCACGGCGGCGTCGCGAGACGCTGCACGACCTTCGGCAAGCGGATGAACCGGGACGTACAATTCCCTTCTCTCCCCTCGACGCGCTAGCGGCGCGAAACGTCATGGAGCAGATGGATTGTGTCGTGATCGGCGCGGGCGTCGTCGGTCTGGCGATTGCGCGCGAACTGGCCGCGCGCGGGCGTGAAACGCTCGTGCTCGAGGGCGCCGATGCGATCGGCACCGGTACGAGTTCGCGCAACAGCGAAGTGATCCACGCGGGGCTCTACTATCCGCGCGGGTCGCTGAAGGCGACGTCGTGCGTGCACGGGCGTGACCTGCTGTATGAATTCTGCGAGACCCATCATGTGCCGCACCGGCGCGCCGGCAAGCTGCTCGTCGCCACGAGCGCCGCGCAGGTGAAGCAGTTGAGGGCGATCGCCGCACGCGCGACCGAAAACGGCGTGCTCGACCTGATGCCGCTCACGCGCGCCGAGGCGCAGACGCTCGAGCCCGCGCTCGAATGCGTCGAGGCGGTGTTCTCGCCGTCCACCGGCATCGTCGACAGCCACCAGCTGATGCTCGCGCTGCTCGGCGACGCGGAGCGCGGAGGCGCCGTGTGCGCGCTGAAATCCCCGGTCGAATCGATCGACGTGCTGCGCGGCGGGCGCTTCGTCGTGCGCACGGGCGGCGACGCGCCGACCGAGATCGAGGCCGCCTGCGTGATCAACAGCGCGGGCCTCGGCGCGCAGGCGCTGGCGCGCCGCACGCGCGGCCTCGACCCGCGCTGGGTGCCGCCGCTCTATCTCGCGCGCGGCAACTACTTCAGCCTGTCGGGGCGCGCACCGTTTTCCCACCTGATCTACCCGATGCCCGACCGCGCGGGGCTCGGCGTGCACCTGACGCTCGACCTCGGCGGGCAGGCGCGCTTCGGCCCCGACGTCGAATGGATCGATGCGCTGCGCTATGAAGTCGATCCGGCGCGCGCGACCGCGTGCTACGCGTCGATCCGCGCGTTCTGGCCGGGCCTGCCGGATGGCGCGCTGCAGCCGGCGTATGCGGGCATCCGGCCCAAGCTCGCGGGCCCCGGCGAGCCGCCGGCGGACTTCATCGTGCAGGGCGCCGCGCAGCATGGCGTGCGCGGGCTCGTGAACCTGTTCGGCATCGAGTCGCCAGGGCTCACCGCGTCGCTCGCGCTCGCGCAGCGGGTGGGCGACATGACGGCTTACCGCTGACGCGGCGCGTGTGTGACGGTGTGACGGGTGGGTGGCGGGTGCGTATCGGCGTGTGTGGCGCCTGTGTGAAATCCCTTATCTCTGGAATTTCGGCACGCACATTTATTCGCATGAGCGTTATTCTGTCGAACGGCTGTCGCCAGAACAGCTTTCAAACCGATAACGTTGGAGCGAGTCCCCCATGAAAACATCCCGTCGGAGTTTCCTGATTACGAGCATTGGTGCCGTGTCCGCGCTGGCGCTGTCGCGTGAAGCGCTGGCCGATGCGCCGATGCTCGCGGAAAGCGACCCGACCGCGACGGCACTCGGCTACAAGGCCGATGCGACGAAGGTCGACAAGACGAAGTACCCGAAATACGCGGCAGGCCAGGATTGCGCGGCCTGCATGCTGTACCAGGGCAAGAAGGGCTCGGCCTCGGGCCCGTGCGGCGCCTTCCCCGGCAAGCAGGTGTCGGCGAAGGGCTGGTGCAGCGCCTTCTCGAAGATGGGTTGAGGCCCGTGCGGCATCGTGCGATGCCGCATTGTGGCGAAAACCGCACAACGCCCGCCGTCGAAAGATGGCGGGCGTTTTTTATTGCTTGAAAACGGTTCCGTCGCTTTCTACACTCGCTGCACACCGGCGCGCCGCGGGCACTCCACGCGCCGCGCAGCCCGACACGGCGAACCGACGAGGACGAGGCACGCATGGCGACGATTGCGAATTCAACGAAAACGAGCCGGCCCGAGCGTGCACTGAACCGGCGTGCGGTCGCGGCCGCCGTGATCGGCAATGCGCTCGAGTGGTACGACTTCACGGTGTTCGGCTTCATGACGGTCGTGATCGCCGAGCTGTTCTTCCCGACCTCCAGCGAATACTCGTCGCTGCTGCTGACCACCGCGACGTTCGGCGTCGCGTTCTTCATGCGTCCGATCGGCGGCATCGTGTTCGGGCTGTACGCGGATCGCGCGGGCCGCAAGGCCGCGCTGTCGCTCGTGATCCTCCTGATGACGGCCGGCATCTTCCTGCTCGCGGTCGCGCCGCCGTATGCGGCGATCGGCATCGGGGGCCCGCTCCTGATCGTGCTCGGCCGTCTGCTGCAGGGCTTCTCCGCGGGCGGCGAATTCGGCAGCGCGACGGCGCTGCTGATCGAGGCCGCGCCGTTCTCGAAACGCGGCTTCTACGGCAGCTGGCAGATGGCGAGCCAGGCGGCCGCGCTGCTGATCGGCGCGCTCGTCGGCGCGGCCGTCACGCGCGGGCTGTCGCACGAAGCGCTGCGCAGCTGGGGCTGGCGCGTGCCGTTCATCCTCGGGCTCGTGATCGGCCCGATCGGTTTCTACATCCGCCGCCATCTCGCCGATTCCGAGGCGTTCCTGCATGCGCAGCAAAGCGCGCGCCGCGTGACGCTCGGCGAAGTGTTCACGCGCTACCCGCGCGAGGTGCTGTGCGGGCTCGGCTCGGTGATCGCGCTGACGGTGACGATCTACGTGCTGATCAGCTATCTGCCGACCTTCGCGGTGAAGCAGCTGAAGCTGCCGTACGCGGAATCGTTCTATGCGGTGATCGTCGGCAACCTGCTGCTGATGGTGCTGTCGCCGATCGCGGGCGCGTGGTCGGATCGTATCGGCCGAAAAGGGCTGTCGCTGTGGTCGCTCGCGCTCACGCTCGTGCTGATGTATCCGCTGTTCGCGTGGCTCGACGCGGCGCCGAGCATCGCGCGGCTGATCGCGGTGCAGGCCGTGCTGTCGGTCACGCTCGCGGGCTACTACGGTCCGTTCGGCGCGATGATCGCCGAGCTGTTCCCGGCCAACGTGCGCTCGACCGGGCTGTCGATCGCGTACAACGTCGCGGTGATGCTGTTCGGCGGCTTCGGGCAGTTCATCGTCACGTGGCTGATCAAGGTCACGGGCACGCCGCTCGCGCCGACCTACTACGTGATGGCCGGGATCGCGCTGTCGATCGTCGCGGTCGCGTTCGTGCCCGCGCGCAGTGCCGACCTCGACGCGCCGGCGTGACGACGCGGCGACGCGACAACATGACGATTTGACGACGATCACCCGATCGTTTCGCAAAACGCAATGATGTGCTGCAGAACACGGGAAAGCGGTGGGTCGATCCTTCGCGGTCGCGCCCGAATTGTTTAGTCGTCGAACGAAACTTGCGCGAAATGAACGAAATGGGCGCTCGCGCGCGTTGTCGCATTTTTTACTCCCACTAAACATCGGCAAAAACCCGGCGGGACATCTAGAAGAGTTTTTTCTCCAGCTTGTTGCCACATCGTTAGCTCAAGTAATATCCGCGTACGCCGGCCCCTGGCGGGCCGGTTCCGATCTGGAGACCTGGAGGAAACATGGAATACAACCGTCTGTTGCACACCCTGCGTGTTACCGCCATTGCAGGCGTGGCAGCGGCATCGCTCGGCGTCGCGGGCTCTGCATTCGCACAGATTCCGAACAAAACGCTCGTCTACTGCTCAGAAGGCAGCCCGGCGGGTTTCGATTCCGCGCAATTTACGACCGGCGTCGATTTCACCGCCGCCACGTTCACCGTCTACAACCGCCTCGTCGAATTCGAGCGCGGCGGCACGAAGGTCGAGCCGGGCCTCGCCGAGAAGTGGGACGTGTCGCCGGACGGCAAGGTGTACACGTTCCACCTGCGCCACGGCGTGAAGTTCCACACGACCGACTTCTTCAAGCCGACGCGTGAATTCAACGCGGACGACGTGCTGTTCTCGTTCCAGCGCATGCTCGACCCGAACCAGGCGTTCCGCAAGGCGTACCCGGTGTCGTTCCCGTATTTCACCGACATGGGCCTCGACAAGCTGATCACGAAGGTCGAGAAGGTCGATCCGTACACCGTGAAGTTCACGCTCGCCGAACCGAATGCGCCGTTCATCCAGAACATGGCGATGGAATTCGCGTCGATCCTGTCGGCCGAATACGGCGACCAGCTGATGAAGGCAGGCAAGGCCGCCGACATCAACCAGAAGCCGGTCGGTACGGGCCCGTTCATCTTCCGCAGCTACACGAAGGACGCGACGATCCGATTCGACGGCAATCCTGATTACTGGAAGAAGGGCGAAGTGAAGATCTCGAAGCTGATCTTCTCGATCACGCCGGATCCGGGCGTGCGCGTGCAGAAGATCAAGCGCAACGAATGCCAGGTGATGAGCTATCCGCGTCCGGCCGACATCGCGACGCTGAAGGCCGATTCGAACGTCGACATGCCGTCGCAGGCAGGCTTCAACCTCGGCTATCTCGCGTACAACGTCGAGCACAAGCCGGTCGACAAGCTCGAGGTGCGTCAGGCGCTCGACATGGCGATCAACAAGAAGGCGATCCTCGAGTCCGTCTATCAGGGCGCAGGCCAGGCCGCCAACGCGCCGATGCCGCCGACCCAATGGTCGTACGACAAGAACCTGAAGATGGCGCCGAACGACACCGCGAAGGCGAAGGCGCTGCTCGCGAAGGCCGGCTTCCCCAACGGTTTCGAGATCACGCTGTGGGCGATGCCGGTGCAGCGCGCGTACAACCCGAACGCCCGTCTGATGGCCGAGATGATCCAGGCCGACTGGGCGAAGATCGGCGTGAAGGCGAAGATCGTCACGTACGAGTGGGGCGAGTACATCAAGCGCGCGCACTCGGGTGAGCAGGACACGATGCTGATCGGCTGGACGGGCGACAACGGCGATCCGGACAACTGGCTCGGCACGCTGCTCGGCTGCGAAGCGATCAAGGGCAACAACTTCTCGCACTGGTGCTACAAGCCGTTCGACGAGCTGGTCCAGAAGGGCCGCACGACGACGGGCCAGGACGCGCGGACCAAGCTCTACATGCAGGCTCAGCAGATCTTCGCGCAACAGCTGCCGTTCTCGCCGATCGCGAACTCGACGGTCTACCAGCCGGTGCGCAAGACCGTGGTCGACATGCGTATCGAGCCGCTCGGCTATGCCCGCTTCGACGGTGTGAGCGTGAAGTAACGCGCCCGGCGTAAGCTGTCTACGAAGACCGAGACCGGCTAATTCATCCGGCGGCGGGAGGCCAAAAGCTTCCCGTCGCCGGTCGCACATTTCCCACAAGAAAATACGAGACGCATCATGTTCACATTCGTGTTGCGCCGCGTGGGGATGGTGATCCCGACTTTCATCGGCATCACCATCCTGGCGTTTGCGCTGATTCACCTGATACCGGGCGACCCCATCGAAGTGATGATGGGCGAGCGCGGCGTCGATCCCGCGATGCATGCGGAGGCGATGAAACGCCTCGGGCTCGACCAGCCGCTGCCCATGCAGTACATCCACTACATCGGCCGGGCGCTGCATGGCGACCTCGGCACGTCGATCATCACCAACACGAGCGTCGCGGGTGAGTTCTTCGCGCGCTTCCCGGCGACCGTCGAGCTGTCGCTGTGCGCGCTCGTGTTCGCGCTCGCGGTCGGGCTGCCGGCCGGCGTGATCGCCGCATTGCGGCGCGGCTCGGTCGTCGACCATGGCGTGATGGGCACCGCGCTCACCGGCTATTCGATGCCGATCTTCTGGTGGGGGCTGATCCTCATCATGGTGTTTTCGTCATATCTCGGCTGGACGCCCGTGTCGGGGCGCATCGCCGTCGAATACGATTTCCCGCACCCGACGGGCTTCATGCTGATCGACGCGCTGCTCGCGCCGGATGAAGGCGCGTTCAAGTCGGCGGTCAGCCACCTGATTCTGCCCGCGATCGTGCTCGGCACGATCCCGCTCGCGGTGATCGCGCGGATGACGCGCTCGTCGATGCTCGAAGTGCTGCGCGAGGATTACATCCGCACCGCCCGCGCGAAGGGGCTGTCGCCCGCGCGCGTGGTCGTCGTGCATGCGCTGCGCAATGCGCTGATCCCGGTCGTCACCGTGATCGGCCTGCAGATCGGCACGCTGCTTGCGGGCGCCGTGCTGACCGAGACGCTCTTTTCGTGGCCCGGTGTCGGCAAGTGGCTGATCGATGCGATCGGCCGCCGCGACTATCCGGTCGTCCAGGGCGGCATCCTGCTGATCGCGACGCTCGTGATCGTCGTGAACCTGGTCGTCGACCTGCTGTACGGCGTGCTGAATCCGCGCATCCGCCACACGAGGTAATCCCATGAGCAATCTGCAAAACACCCTGCCGACCGAATCCGCGCCGGCCGGCGGCCGTGCGCTCGCGCTGCGCGAGTTCTGGGCCAACTTCTCGCGCAACCGGGGCGCCGTCGGCGCCGGCATCGTCGTGATCGTGCTGATCCTGGTCGCGCTGCTCGCGCCGCTGCTCGCGCCGCACAGCCCGGTCGAGCAATACCGCGACTTCGTGAAGATCCCGCCCGCATGGCTTGAAGGCGGCAACTGGAAATTCATCCTCGGCACCGACGAAGCGGGCCGCGACATTCTTTCGCGCCTGATGTACGGCGCGCGGATGTCGTTCTGGATCGGCTTCGTGTCGGTCGTGCTCGCGCTGATCCCCGGCATCGTGCTCGGGCTCGTCGCCGCGTTCTTCCAGAAGTGGGCCGACACGCCCGTGATGCGCATCATGGACGTGCTGCTCGCGCTGCCGTCGCTGCTGCTCGCGGTCGCGGTCGTCGCGATCATCGGCCCGGGCCTCACCAACACGATGTTCGCGATCGCGATCGTCGCGCTGCCGGCCTACGTGCGCCTCACGCGCGCATCGGCGCTCGGCGAGCTGCAGAAGGAGTACGTGACGGCGTCGCGCGTGGCCGGTGCCGGCACGCTGCGCCTGATGTTCTCGCAGGTGCTGCCGAACTGTACGGCGCCACTGATCGTCCAGGCGACGCTCGGCTTCTCGTCGGCCATCCTCGACGCGGCCGCGCTCGGCTTCCTCGGCCTCGGCGTGCAACCGCCGACCGCCGAATGGGGCGCGATGCTGGCCTCCGCGCGCGACTACATCGACAATGCGTGGTGGATCGTGACGATGCCGGGCCTGTCGATCCTGATTTCGGTGCTCGCGATCAACCTGCTCGGCGACGGGCTGCGCGACGCGCTCGATCCCAAACTGAAACGGATGGCGTGAACATGAGCCAAGATCTTCTGACCATCCGCAATCTCGCGGTGAATTTCAACGGCCTGCCCGCCGTCGACCGGATCAACCTGTCGATCGCGCCGGGCGAGGTGGTGGGCGTCGTCGGCGAATCGGGCTCGGGCAAGAGCGTGACGATGATGGCGCTGATGGGCCTGATCGACGCGCCGGGCAAGGTGACGGCGGACGAAGTCACGTTCAACGGCGTCGACCTGCTGAAGGCGTCGCCGAAGGCGCGCCGCAAGATCGTCGGCAAGGACATCGCGATGGTGTTCCAGGACGCGCTGACGAGCCTGAACCCGAGCTATACGGTCGGCTACCAGATCAAGGAAGTGCTGAAGCTGCACGAGGGCTTGCGCGGCGACGCGCTGCACCGGCGCGCGCTCGAGCTGCTCGACCAGGTCGGCATTCCCGATGCGAAGAACCGCATTGCGTCGTTCCCGCACCAGATGTCGGGCGGGATGAACCAGCGCGTGATGATCGCGATGGCGGTGGCGTGCAACCCGAAGCTGCTGATCGCCGACGAGCCGACCACCGCGCTCGACGTGACGATCCAGGCGCAGATCATGGACCTGCTCGTGAAGCTGCAGAAGGAGCGCGGGATGGCGCTCGTGCTGATCTCGCACGACCTGGCCGTGGTGTCGGAAGTCGCGCAGCGCGTGGCGGTGATGTACGCGGGCGAGGTGATCGAGACCAACCGCGTGCCCGACATCTTCCGCGCGCCGCATCATCCGTACACCGAAGCGCTGCTCGCGGCGATTCCCGAGCACAATCAGGGGGCGCGTCGCCTTGCCGCATTGCCCGGCATGGTGCCGGGCCGCGATGATCGCCCGTCCGGGTGCCTGTTCGCGCCGCGCTGCAAGTACGTCGTCGACGATTGCCGCAAGGCGCGGCCGGCGCTTGACACGCTGGTGCCGGCCAACGATGCGATGCGCGCACGCTGCATCAAGCCGCTCAATGTTTCCAACCTCGACCTGACGGGAGGTGCACGATGAATGCAGTCAATCAAACGCCTCGCGTGTCGCACGACGAGGAAGCCGTGCTGGTGGCCGACGGCCTCGCGAAACACTATTCGGTGAAGCGCGGGATGTTCGGGCAGGGCACGGTGAAGGCACTGAACGGCGTGTCGTTCTCGCTGAAGCGCGGCAAGACGCTCGCCGTCGTCGGCGAATCGGGCTGCGGGAAGTCGACGCTCGCCCGCCAGCTGACGATGATCGAGACGCCCACCTCGGGCAGCCTGACGATCGACGGCAAGAACGTGGCCGGCGCCAGCCGCGAGACGGTGGCCGACCTGCGCCGCCGCGTGCAGATGGTGTTCCAGAACCCGTTCGCGTCGCTGAATCCGCGCAAGACCGTCGAGCAGACGCTTTCCGAGCCGCTCGAGATCAACGCGAACCTGACCGCCGCCGAACGCGCGCAGCGCATCGCGCAGATCATGCGCACGGTCGGCTTGCGGCCCGAGCACGCGAAGCGTTATCCGCACATGTTCTCGGGCGGCCAGCGCCAGCGGGTCGCGATCGCGCGCGCGATGATCCTCGATCCGCGCATCGTCGTGGCCGACGAGCCGGTGTCCGCGCTCGACGTGTCGATCCAGGCGCAGATCCTGAACCTGTTCATGGATCTGCAGGAGCAGTTCAAGACGAGCTACGTGTTCATCTCGCACAACCTGTCGGTGGTCGAGCACGTCGCGGACGACGTGATGGTGATGTACTTCGGCAGCGTCGCGGAGCTGGGCGACAAGGCGACGATCTACGCACGGCCGCGCCATCCGTACACGCGCGCGCTGATGTCGGCGACGCCGGCGATCTTCGAGGAAGACCGCCGCGTGCAGATCAAGCTGCAGGGCGAACTGCCGTCGCCGCTCAATCCGCCGTCGGGCTGCGCGTTCCATCAGCGCTGCCCGTATGCGGTCGAGCGCTGCCGGGTGGAGGAGCCGCAGCTGCGCGAGGTCGACGGCCGGCGCGTGGCCTGCCATCGGGCCGAGGAAGTCGGGGAGGAGAATGCCTGAGGTGTTGGCGGCGCGCGCGTCCGGCGTGCGCCGTGCGGGGGCAAGCAGCGCGCGCGTGATGCGCGCGTACCGCTACGCGCGGCGCTGGAGCGTGCGTACCGTCACGGGCGCGGCGCTGGCCGGCGCGTGCGTGGCGGCCAGCCTCGTGGTTCCCGTCGAATCCGCGCGCGCCGAAGGGCGCGCGCCGGCCACTTCACCGATCCATCCGTCGCAAGTCCCGCCGCCCGGCATGAGCCTGCCGGGCTTCCACGCGCCTGCCGTGTCGAACGGCACGGTTTCAAGCGGCTCCGTGCGCGTGCAGCCCGCCCGCATGCCGTTCTACGTCGCAACCAAGGGCAAGGTCACGCTCTACGTGCTCGGCACGCTGCACACCGGCGACCCGTCCGACTACCCGAGCGCGCAGCCGTTCCGGCCGCGCATCCTCGCGGCGCTCGCCGCGTCGCCCACCCTGGCGCTCGAACTGTCGCCCGACGATCTGCTCGAATCGCAGGACGACGTGTCGAAGTACGGCGTCTGCCGCTACCCGTGCCTGCAGCGCCTGCTGCCCGAGCCGCTGTGGCAGCGGCTCGCGGCGCGCCTGCGCGGCAACCCGGCGGCGCTCGTCGAGATCCGCAAGATGCGGCCGTGGCTCGCGGCGCTCGTCGTCGAGACCTACGATTCGCTGTCGGCCGGCCTGCAGACGGAATACGGCACCGAGGCGCAGCTGCAGAACGTGTTCCTGAAGAAGAAGGGCGGCCGCGTGATCGGGCTCGAGACGCTCGCCGAACAGATGCGCGCGTTCACCGGGCTGACGCTCGCCGAGCAGCGCGAGATGCTCGCGCAGGACATGGTGCAGACGCCCGCGCAGAACGCCGACGACATCAAGGCGCTGCACCGACTGTGGCGAATTGGCGACGCCGACGCGATCTCGGCATGGGCGGTTGCGAAGAGCGAACGGCTCGCGCGTTCGAAGGCGTTGTCGGACGCGATCGACAACAAGATCGTGTACGAGCGCAACCGGCGCTTCGTTGCACGGATGACGGCAATCGCCGCCCCGAACCGGCCGCTGTTCGTCGCAATCGGCGCGCTGCACTTGGGCGGCCCACGCGGCGTACTCGAATTGTTGCGTCAACAAGGTTACAGCGTCGACGCGAACTGATCGCCGTCACCGCGCCCGAACCGATCCTCCCCTGTTTGATCGACGCCGCGCGAGCGGCTCAAACGCCTGGTTGGGCACGCGATTCGATAAGGAAAACCCTCGAATCATCAGAAAATAGCGTTTCAAACGATTGACATCCCGATCTGCCAATATCTATTCTTCGATCCACAAGTTGAAAAAATGAAAAGAATAGAAAAAGTTCTACGGGGTAGCAGAAAATAAAGCGCGGGGTTAGCGCGTTGCCGGCACGTGGTGCACGTGCCGGCCGCGGAAGTGTCTGCATGTACGGCGGGGCCAATCATCGTCGGACAACAACCAGGCATGCAGGCCGACTTGCGGGATAAGCGACGTTCCGTCGTCCCACCGGGGAAAGGCAGTAATCGGGCGGCGGCGGACGTTTTTTAATCCGGAATAGTTTTCCGGTCACCGTCGCAAGACGGTTTCGGGGGGCGAATCGACAGACGGCGAAGCCGCAGCGATTGTGCCAACGGAAAAGCGCCACGAGGGCGCTTTTTTCTTTGGTGCGACGGATCGTGCGTCCGCCGGCGCGATCGGCCGGATCAGGCGCGTTCGTCGGCCTGCAGCATGCCGGGCGCGACCACGTCGACACCCACCGCCTCGAGCGCGGCGCGAATCCGTTTCGCGAAGACCAGCGCGTGCGGCCCGTCGCCGTGCAGGCAGACGGTCTGCGCATTGAGCATCACCCATTCGCCGCCGATCGCCCGCACCTGCCGGCTGCGCACCATGTCCAGCGTGCGCGCGATCATCGTGTCCTCGTCGTCGATCAGCGCGCCGGGCTGGTTGCGCGGCACGAGCGAGCCATCGGCGCGATAGCCCCGATCGGCGAACACTTCCTCCACCGCAGCGAGCCCCGCGTGCCGCGCGGCCGCGACGAACACGCTGTTCGCGAGCCCGAACACCGCGAGCGACGGGTCGAAATCGCGGATCGCGGACACCACCGCATCGGCGATCAGCGGGTCGCGCGCGGCCTGGTTGTACAGCGCGCCGTGCGGTTTCACGTGCGCGATGCGCCCGCCCTCGGCCTGCGCGATCGCCGACAGCGCGCCGAGCTGGTACAGCACGCCCGCGTAGATGTCGCTGGCCGGCAGCTGCATTTCCTTGCGGCCGAAATTCTCCGGATCGTGAAAGCTCGGGTGCGCGCCGATCGCCACGCCTTTCTGCACGGCCCAGCGTACGCAGTCGCGCATCGCGTTCGCACCGCCCGCATGCCACCCGCATGCGATGTTCGCGGACGTCACGAGGTCGAGCAGCGCCTCGTCCGAACCGCATCCTTCGCCGAGATCGGCATTCAGATCGATTTGCATGATGTTCCTCGTCCACTGATTGCGTGGCCCGTTTTCTCTACGACGACTGCCTTCGGTACCGCTACCGCCATTGTCACGCCGCACGCGACTCGGCGCGGCGGCGCGCTTCCTCGCGCAGGTCGATCGCCACGTCGATCTGCCGCAGATACGCACGTTCCGCGGCCAGCGCGGCGCGCGCGGCGTCGGGTGTCGTGCGCACGAAGCGGATCGGCAGGTTGAGCCGCGCCTGCGCGAGTTTCCACAGGTCCGCACGGATCACCGTGCCGATCTTCGGGTAGCCGCCGGTGGTCTGCGCGTCGTGCATCAGCACGATCGGCTGGCCGTTCGGCGGCACCTGGATCGTGCCGGGCAGCACCGCGTGCGACAGCAGCTCGGCCGGCCGCTCGCGCACGAGTTCGACACCGGCCAGCCGGTAGCCCATGCGGTTGCTGTTCGCCGTGACCAGCCATTCCTCATCCCAGAACGCCTGCTGCGAATCGGCGGCGAACGACGCGTAGTCGGGGCCCGGCAGCACGCGCACCGGCATCGCCCACGGCGCATGCGCGGGGCGGTGACGGCGCGGCGGCTCGTCGACGCGCACGAACGCGCACCACGCCGGCGCCTTGACGCCGAATTCGGGCGCGTCGGCCGCGAGGCAACCCATCCCGGCCGGAAGCACGCCGACCGGAAGGCGATCGCCGTCGCGCAGCGCGCGGCCGCCGAGGCCGCCGAAGCGCGACGCGAGATCGGTGCTGCGCGAGCCGAGCATCGGCAGCACGTCGATGCCGCCGGCGATGCACAGGTAGCCGCGCATCCCGCGTTTCGCGGCGGGCAGCACGAGCGTCTGCCCGGCCTCGACCGGCAGGCTCCACCATGAATATACGCGCTGGCCGTCGAGCGTCGCACCGAACTCGGTGCCGGTGATCGCGATGCGGGTCGCGCGCGTGAAGCGGAAAGCGGCCGGGCCGATCGTGATCTCGACGGCCGCCGCATCGGGGCGGTTGCCGACCAGCCGGTTGCCGACTTCGAGCGCGAGGCCGTCGAGCGCGCCGCCCTGCGCGACGCCGAGATGGCGCGCGCCGCGGCGCCCGAGATCCTGCACGGTGGACAGCGGGCCGGCCCGCACCACTTCGATGGTGCCCGGTACGGTGCTCTGGGTCATCGTGCGTCGACTCCGGCAATGGTGAAGCGCACGCGGTCGCCGGGCAGCAGCAGCGTCGGCTGCGGCCGCGCCGGGTCGAACAGCACGTGCGACGTACGGCCGATCAGTTGCCAGCCGCCGGGCGACGTGGCCGGGTAGATGCCCGTCTGCGCGCCGCCGATGCCGACCGAGCCGGCCGGCACCTCGAGGCGCGGCGCCGCGCGGCGCGGCATGTGCAGCGCGGCGTCGAGCCCGCCGAGATACGCGAAGCCCGGCTGGAAGCCGACGAAGAACACGACGTAGGCGCCGGCCGCGTGGCGCGCGACGACTTCGTCGGCCGACAGGCCGGTATGCGCGGCGACGGCCGGCAGATCGGGGCCGGCGGCGCCGCCGTATTCGACCGGGATCTCGACCTCGCGGCCGTCCGCGTGCTCGACGTCGGCCGTCTCCCACGCGTCGCGCAGCGCGGGCGTGAGCGACTCGGCCGTCGTGGCGAGCGCGTCGAATACGATCGTCAGGTTGTTCATGCCGGGCACGACGTCGATCACGTCGGGCCACGCGCGCACGGCCTCGGCAACGGCCCAGACGCGGCGCTGGCAATCGAGCGTGGCGGGCGGCGGCACCTCGCAGACGAGGGCGGCATCGCCGAGCGGATAAAAGCGGGGTTGCGTCATCGGACTGGCACGGTTCGGACGGCAATGTTAGCGCACATTGTCAATAAAATATCGACAACTTCCCAATAAGCGTTTTCGCCTAGCCCGTATGTCGGGGCTTCTGGCGTACACTCGGCACACCCTGTCATCCGGCTTGCTCCGCCTTTCCATGAAGCGTCCTGCGACCAAGATCGTGTCATCCGAACACCTCGTTTCCGATTCGAGCGCGGAGCTGTCGGAGCTCGAATACGGCCTCATCATGGCAGGCAATGCTTTCAATCGGTGGATGGTGCGCTGCATGTCGGCGGCCGGCGCGAAGGACATGACGGCGGTCGAGGTGTCGCTGCTGCATCACGTCAGCCATCGCGAACGCAAGAAGAAGCTCGCCGACATCTGCTTCGTGCTCAATATCGAGGATACGCACGTCGCGACCTATGCGCTGAAAAAACTGATCGCCCGCGGCTATGTGAAGAGCGAGAAGAACGGCAAGGAAGTGTTCTTCTTCGCGACCGACGCGGGCCGCGACCTGTGCCTGAAGTACCGCGAGGTGCGCGAGCACTGCCTGATCGAGACGCTGAAGGACAGCGGGCTCACCAACGAGCAGATCGGCGACGCGGCGCAGTTGCTGCGCAACGCATCGGGCCTGTACGACACGGCCGCGCGCGCGGCGGCGTCGCTGTAAACGGTTGCGCCGCGGCTGGCGCGCGGCGGTGCGCTGACGGGCGTGCGACGCCGGATGCGGCACCGCCCGCCGCCTCATCAGGCGGCCGGGTACAGCGCGCCGTCGGTCACGATCCAGTGCAGCGCGAGATCGTGCGCTTCGGCCGGCAGCGCATCGACGCGGCACGCTTCGTATGCGATGCCGACCGTCACGGGCAGCGCGCTGCCCGGCCACGCGGCGAGCGTGCGGTCGTAGTAGCCGCCGCCGTAGCCGAGCCGGTAGCGCTGCAGATCGAATCCCACACAGGGAATCAGCAACAGGTCGGGCACGACGACGATTCCCGACGCCGGTTCCGGAATCCGGTGATGACCTTCGCGCATCGGCGTGTGCGCGTCCCACGCATGGAACTCGAGCGGCGTGTGCCGTTCGTCGATCACGGGCAGTGCAGCCCGCCTGCCGGCGCCGGCCGCGCACCACGCGAGCACGGCCTCGCGCGCATCGAACTCACCCGGCAGCGGCCAGTAGAACCCGACCGTGCGCGGCGCGAGCCGGTCGAGCAGCGTGCGCAGCCGCGCGTCGAGCGCGGCGTTCGCGGCGGGTTGCGACGCGGCGTCGCGACGCGCGCCGGACAGCGTTTTGCGTAGCGCAACCTTCGGGTTCGGCACAGGGTTGCGTGCTATGCTTTCGCTCACTTCGTGCTCCATTCAAAACGATGTCGAACAGCCTTTTCCGAGTATATCGCGCGGTCGCGCTCACACTTTCGGCCGCCGCGCTCGTCGCCGGTACGGCTGCGTGCGCCGCACCGAACGACGATACGGTCGCCGGGGACGACCAGACCTTCGTGCAGCTTCGTGAAGCCGCGCGTCGCAACGACGCCGCGAAAGCCGCGCAGCTCGCGTCGATGATCCCGAACTATCCGGTGCCGTCCTACGTCGAGTATTTCCAGATCAAGCCGCAGCTGTTCGATTCGACGGGCCGCGCGCGCGTGGACGCGCCGGACGCGCCCGTGCAGTCGTTCCTGCAGCGCTACGACGGCCAGGCGATCGCCGACCGCCTGCGCAACGACTACCTGCTCGTGCTCGGCGCGCGCCACGACTGGCGCAACTTCGACGAGCAATACAAGCGCTTCGTGCTCGACGACGACACGCAGGTCAAGTGCTATGCGCTCGAATCGCGCGCGGCGCGCGGCGAGAACGTCGCCGAAGCGGCGCGTGCGCTGCTCGTCGAGCCGAAGAACTACGGCGACGCGTGCGTCGACCTGATCACCGCGCTCACGGTCAACCAGCAGTTCACGAGCGACGACGTGTGGCAGCAGGCGCGCCTCGCGTACGAGCAGAATTACACGACGCTCGGCGGCAAGATCGTCGATGCGCTCGGCCCGCGCCCGGTCGGCTTCGACCAGGCGACGAGCGCGCCGCCGCTGTACCTCGCGCGCGGCGTCGGCCCCGATGCAACCTCGCACCAGCTCGCACTGATCGCGCTCAGCCGCATGGCGCGCAACGATCCGGACGCGGCAGCCGGGATGCTGACCACGGTCGCGCCGTCGCTGACCAAGCAGGAGCAGGCGATCGCGTGGGGCGCGATCGGCTACCAGGGCGCGATCAAGCGCTCGCCGCTCGCGTCGGTCTGGTACGCGAAATCGACGAATGCGCCGCTGTCGAACCCGGGCTACGAATGGCGCACGCGCGCCGCGCTGCTCGCCGGCAACTGGCCGATGGTGCGCTGGTCGATCGAGCAGATGCCGCCGTCGCTGCGCAACGATCCGGCCTGGATCTACTGGCATGCGCGCGCGCTCAAGCAAAGCGGCGACACGCTGCAGGCGAACCAGGAATTCGAGCAGGTCGCGGGCCAGTTCAACTTCTACGGGCAGCTCGCCGGCGAAGAGCTCGGCCAGCGCACGACGATCCCGCCGCGCACGAAGGTGAGCGACGCCGAGATCGACGCGATGAGCAAGATTCCGGGCTTCGCGCTTGCCCAGCGTTTCTACGCGCTGAACCTGCGCCTCGAAGGCAACCGCGAATGGAACTGGCCGCTGCGCGGGATGACCGATCGCCAGCTGCTGGCCGCGGCCGAATACGGCAAGCGCGTCGAGCTGCTCGACCGCACGGTCAACACGGCCGACCGCACGAAGGCCGAGCACGACTTCACGCTGCGCTACCCGTCGCCGTACCGCAACATCGTCGAGCGCTATGCGCAATCGACGGGCCTCGACATCGAATGGGCGTACGGGCTGATCCGCCAGGAATCGCGCTTCATCATCAGCGCACGTTCGTCGGTGGGCGCGGGCGGTCTGATGCAGCTGATGCCGGCCACCGCGCAGATGGTCGCGAAGAAGCTCGGCATGGGCACGATCTCGCGCGCGCAGATGCACGACATCGATACCAACATCCAGCTCGGCACCTGGTATCTGGCGGACATCTACAACAACTTCGACAGCTCGCCGGTGCTCGCCACGGCCGGCTACAACGCGGGCCCGGGCCGGCCGCGCCAGTGGCGCCAGGTGTTGACGCAGCCGATCGAAGGCGCGATCTTCGCAGAAACGATTCCGTTCAACGAGACGCGCGACTACGTGAAGAACGTGCTGTCGAACACCGTCTATTACGCGGCGCTCTTCGAGGGCAAACCGCAGTCGTTGAAGAAACGTCTAGGCATGATCTCGCCCTGATACGCAATCTTCACACTGCCGCGCGAGACGCGGCAGTGTTCTTTTGAGGCTCACGACATGGATCGCCAGACCGTTGCGCTGCTGGGCGGCACCGGCTTCATCGGCAGCCGGCTCGTCAATGCGCTGATCGAATCCGGCAAGCAGGTACGGATCGGCACGCGCCGGCGCGACCACGCGCGCCATCTGCAGATGCTGCCGGTCGAAATCGTCGAGCTCGACGCGCTCGACACGCGCACGCTCGCGCGCTTCGTCGCCGGTGCGCACGCGGCGATCAACCTGGTCGGCGTGCTGCACGGCGGCCGCGGCACGCCGTACGGGCCCGGCTTCGAGCGCGCGCACGTCGCGCTGCCGGCCGCGCTCGCGACCGCCTGCACCGAGGTGGGCGTGCAGCGCGTGCTGCACATGAGCGCGCTCGGCGCCGATTCGCACGGCCCGAGCATGTACCAGCGCTCGAAGGGCGATGGCGAGGCCGCGCTGCATGCGATCGCGGCGACCGATTCGCTCGCGCTGACGATCTTCCGCCCGTCGGTCGTGTTCGGCCCCGGCGATGCGTTCCTCAACACCTTCGCGAACCTGCAGCGCTCGGTGCCCGTGCTGCCGCTCGCGATGCCCGACGCGCGCTTCCAGCCGGTGTTCGTCGGCGATGTCGTGCGCGCGTTCGTCAACACGCTCGATCTCGCGGCCGCACACGGCAAGACCTACGAACTCGGCGGCCCGACCGTCTATACGCTCGAGCAGCTGGTGCGCTATTGCGGCACGCTGGTCGGCCGCCAGGCACGCATCGTGCGGCTGCCCGACGCGCTCGCGCGGCTGCAGGCGAGCGTGTTCGAATGCCTGCCCGGCGAGCCGGTGCTCACGCGCGACAATCTCGCGACGATGTCGGTGCCGAACGTGCTGTCGGGGCCGCTCGCGCCGGAGCTCGGGATCTCGCCCGCGAGTCTCGAAAGCATCGCGCCCGCGTATCTCGGCCAGGCCGCGCAGCGCTCCCGGTTCGACTGGTTCCGCTCGCGCCGCTAGGCCGGCAGCGTCCTCCTTTTCCCCTTCTCGTTTTCCGGAACACCGTCATGAAACTCGTCATTGGAGACAAGAACTACTCGTCGTGGTCGATGCGCCCGTGGCTGCTGCTCGCGCATTTCGGCATCCCGTTCGACGAGATCGCGATCGAGCTGCGCCACGATGACACGGCCGCGCGCATCCGCGAGTATTCGCCGTCCGGCAAGGTGCCGTGCCTGATCGACGACCACGGCGTCGCGATCTGGGATTCGCTCGCGATCGCCGAGACGCTCGCCGAACGCTATCCGCAGTTTCCGATGTGGCCGGCCGATCCGCTCGAGCGCGCGCATGCGCGCTGCGTCGCGGCCGAGATGCATTCGGGCTTCGCGGCGCTGCGCACGCAGATGGGCATGAACGTGCGCGCGTCGATGCCGGGGCGCGGCGCGACGCCCGACGCGCTCGCCGATGTCGCGCGCATCGATGCGCTGTGGAGCGCGTGTCTCGAGGCGTCGGGCGGCCCGTTCCTGTTCGGCGAATTCGGCATTGCCGATGCGATGTACGCGCCCGTCGTGATGCGCTTCAACACGTACGCGCCGGGCCTGTCGCCGGAAGCGGCCGGCTATGCGGCGCGCGTGACGGCGCTGCCGGCCGTCCAGCGCTGGATCGATGCCGCGCGCCGCGAAACGAACGTGATCGCCGAATACGAGCCGCAGCCATGAACATCTACGCAGTAGGCGGCGCCATCCGCGACGAACTGCTCGGCGTGCCCGTGCAGGACCGCGACTACGTGGTGGTGGGCGCGACCCCCGAGCAGATGGCCGCGCAGGGGTTCCGGCCGGTCGGCAAGGATTTCCCGGTATTCCTGCATCCGCGCACGCAGGAGGAGTACGCGCTCGCGCGCACCGAGCGCAAGACGGCGGCCGGCTATCACGGCTTCCAGTTCCATTACGCGCCGGACGTGACGCTCGACGAGGATCTCGCGCGGCGCGACCTGACGATCAACGCGATGGCGCGCGAGGTGAGCCCGGAGGGCGACCTGGTCGGGCCGGTGATCGATCCGTTCGACGGGCAGGCCGACCTGCGCGCGCGCGTGTTCCGGCATGTGAGCGACGCGTTCGTCGAGGATCCGGTGCGGATCCTGCGCATCGCGCGCTTCGCCGCGCGGTTCGCGGATTTCACGGTCGCGGACGAAACGCTCGCGCTGATGCGACGGATGGTCGACGCGGGCGAGGTCGACGCGCTCGTGCCCGAACGCGTGTGGCAGGAAATCGCGCGCGGGCTGATGGAGGCGAAGCCGTCGCGGATGTTCGCGGTGCTGCGCGAGTGCGGCGCGCTCGCGCGCATCCTGCCCGAGGTCGATGCGTTGTGGGGCGTGCCGCAGCGCGCCGACTACCACCCGGAAGTCGACACGGGTGTGCACGTGATGATGGTCGTCGACTATGCGGCGAAGCAGGGTTATTCGCTGCCGGTGCGCTTCGCGGCGCTCACGCATGATCTCGGCAAGGCGACGACGCCCGCCGACGTGCTGCCGCGCCACGTCGGCCACGAGGGGCGCAGCGTCGACCTGCTCAAGCCGCTGTGCGAGCGGCTGCGCGTGCCGAACGAATGCCGCGATCTCGCGCTGGTCGTCGCGCGCGAGCACGGCAACCTGCATCGCGTGATGGAGATGGGCGCGGCCGCGCTGGTGCGGCTGTTCGAGCGCAGCGACGCGCTGCGCAAGCCGGCGCGTTTCGCCGAGATGCTGCAGGCGTGCGAATCGGATGCGCGCGGGCGGCTCGGGCTCGACGCGCAGCCGTATCCGCAGGCCGAGCGGCTGCGCGTTGCGCTCGCGGCCGCGCGCAGCGTCGATGCCGGCGCAATCGCGCGCGGCATCGGCAACGATACGGAGAAGATCAAGGACGCCGTGCATCGCGCACGGATCGAGGCCGTCGCGCAGGCGCTCGAGATCGGCGAATAGGCCCGGCGAATAGGGCCGGCGGGAAGGGCGCGCGCCTTGCGTCTGCTTCCCGGCAACCGTTACGACTTCTTCTTGCGCGCTGGCTTCGCGGCCGCCGGGCGTTTGCCGGCCGATGCGCGCGGCTTGGCCGCGGTCTTCTTGTCCTTTCCCGCCGCGCCGGCGTCGCGCTCGCGCTCCGCCCGCTTGGGCGCCGGCCCGCGGCGGCTCCCGCGCGGCTCGCCCGGCGTCGCGCGTGCGGCGGGCGCCGCTTTCCCGACGTCCATCGTCGCCGACACGAACCCGGCGCCACGGTCGTCGAACAGCGGCAGCGTGCCGACCGCGATCACCTCGGCCGGCCCGTCGCCCACGTTGGCGACCCGATGCCGCTTGCGCGCGTCGAAGTGCAGCGAGTCGCCGGGCGACAGCGGGTAATCCTTCTTGCCGACCGTGTAGCAGATCCGGCCGGCCAGCACGTACACGAATTCGTCGCCGCCGTGCGCGACCCATTCCGAGCGGTAGCCTTCCATCATCTGCACCTTGAGCGCATTGATCTGGCTGCCGTCGAACGTGGTGGAGAGGCGTTCGTACCACTGCGACCTGGCGTCGAGCGCGTACGGCTTGCGGCGGCCCTCGTACGAATCGGGCTGGGCCTGGCGCGGCTGGTCGATCAGCGCGCCGAGCGGCACGCCGAGTGCCTTCGCGACGTTGACGAGCGACGACAGCGAGATGCCCGTGAGGTGGCGCTCGACCTGGGACAGGAACCCGACCGACAGTTTCGCCTCGGTCGCGACTTCCAGCAGCGTCTTCTTCGCTTCCCGGCGCAGGCGGCGAATGCGCTGGCCGATACGCATGATGTCTGAATCCATGAATCTCTTTCGTGACAACGAGTCGGGAGGCGAGCGGACGGGCGGTGCAGTCGCCGGACGGTGATTTCCGCGCCTCGCACGAAGCACGGCCGTCGGGACGGCGATGCCGGCGCATTGTACCGCGCCGTGTCGCCGGGCGAATTCATGTGGCGTTGTGCCGGGATGCGCAGGCGCCGCGCCGATTTTAGCCCTACGAAAATTTTAGCTTGACCTCAATTTCGGCGTGCTCTAGATTCTGTCGCGCGTATCAAAAAAAGTTAAGTGGGACGAAAATTTTTTCAAGGACTGCTGCCGGAATGGCACGGCGGTCCGGCGCCGTGCCGCGCCGGGCCGGACGTCCACCTGCAGCGGCGCCGTGCCGCTCAGGCCCGCCTCGGGCCTGCACCCCGCCGCGTCACCGCCGCGTCACCGCCGGCCGCCGACAACAATGCATAACGGGCTTCCGATGATCGATCGACTGAAATACAGCTTCTCCGGCCTCCCCCCGTACGACGCATCCGTCGTCGACACGCAGGCGGGCCTGTCGCGCCTGCTCGATGCGGCGCGGCTCGACGCGGTGCTGGTCACGTCGCAGGACGAATACGTGACCGAGTACCTGCCGCTCGCCAACAATCCGCGCTATGCGGTGTCGGGTTTCGACGGCTCGGCCGGCTGCGGGATCTTCCTGAGCGCGGCGACCGCGCAGGCGCTCGATCTGCCCCCGTTCGTGCTGTTCGTCGATGGCCGCTATCACCTGCAGGCCGAGCAGCAGTGCGATCCGGCGCGCGTGCGCATCGAGAAGCTCGGGATGAACGTGACGATCTGGCAGGCAATGGCCGACTGGCTGGTCGCGCACGGCAGCCGGCTTGCGCGGGTCGGCTACGACGCGCGGCGGATCAGCGTCGCGCAGCGCGATCGACTGTTCGAACGGACGCAGGCCGCGACGCTCGACTGGACGAGCCTCGTCGACCGGGAGATCGATCGCGCGATCGCGCTGCCGGGCTGGGTCGTCGAGCGGCCGATCTTCGAAGTGCCGGAATCGGCGACCGGCCTGAGCGTCGCGCAGAACCTCGACACGCTGAACCGCCAGCTCGCCGCGCATACCGGCGCGCCGGACGGCAAGACCGCGTTCTTTACCTGCGCGTCGGACGATCTCGCCTATCTGCTGAACAGCCGCGGCTATCACATCCCGAATGCGTCTTCGCACCTCGGCTTCCTGTTCGCGGTCGGCGGCCAGGTGGCGTTGTTCCTGCCGGAAGGTTGCGAGCGCTGCGAGGTCACGCTCGCGTCGTATCCGGCGCTGCACGTGATCCGGCGCGATGTCGCGGCGCTCGAGCGCTTTCTCGCGCAGTTCGACGTCGAGCACGTGTGCTACGGCTTCGAATCGGTGAACTGCGCGCTCGTCGACGCGGTGAAGCGGGTGTGGCCGCACGCGCGGCAGGCCGACTTCAACCCGGTCGAGGCGATGCGGGCCAGCAAGACGCCGGCGGTGCTCGACCGGTTCCGCGATGCGTTCGCGCGCAGCTCCGCGGCGATCGCCGAGACGATGCGCTGGGCGAAGGCCGGCGAGCCGGGCGCGCGCCACACCGAATACGATCTGGCGCGCACGATCAACGACGCGTACGGCGCACGCTCGGCGGTGGCGCTGACGTTTCCGTCGATCGCGGCGAACGGCGCGAACAGCGCGTTCGCGCATTACACGGCGGCGAGCGCCGACGTCGAGCTGACGGAGGGCGAACTCGTGTTGCTCGACAGCGGCGCGTATTACGAAGCCGGCTTCGCGACGGACTGCACCCGTGTGGTGCTGCGCCGGACCCGGCCGGAAACGGTCGCGCAGCCGTGGCAGCGCGAGATCTACACGGTCGCGCTGAAGGCCTGCATCAAGGGGCTCGTCGCACGCTTCCCGAGCACCGCGAAGGGCGGCGACGTCGATGCGCTCGTGCGGCAGGTGTGCCGCGACCACGGCCACGACTTCGGCCACGGCACCGGGCACGGCGTCGGGATTCACGTGCACGAGGGCGGCGTGCGGTTCGCGCCGGGCGCGCAGTACGGGCTCGTGCCGAATGCGGTGATCTCGGTCGAGCCGGGCATCTACGTGCCGGGCAAGGGCGGCGTGCGGATCGAGAACATCGTGATCATCCACCGGGACGACGCGCAGCCGGACACCGTCACGTTCGAGAACATCGTGACGGTCGGCTACGACTGGGACCTGATCGATCTCGACCTGCTGGACGACGACGAGCGCGCGTACCTGCGCGACTACGAGCGGCTGTGCGTGGAGCGCGGCACGCAGGTCACCGCGTGTCCGCTGCTGTAGGCACGGCCGGGCGCGCCGCTCAGTTCAGCAGGCGTGCCCGCACGAACGGCGCGATCCGCTCGGCGAGCCACGCGTGCGTGCGCGTGGTCGGGTGCAGCGTGTCCCAGAACACGAAGCGCGCCGGATCGCGGCAGTCCGCACGCGGCGTCTGCGCGCTCAGGTAGGTGAGCGACGACGGTTTCGGGATGTCGAGGCATGAACGCTTCGCATCGTCGAAGCCGTACCGGGCCGGGTGGCTCAGCAGGTCGTCGAACAGCGCATACGCGTCGAATACCTCGAGCCGCAGCGTCGCGCCGTAGCGGGCACGCAGCGCGGCGGCCGCGTCCGCGAGGCGCTGGTTGTAGTCCTTCACCTGCGCGGCGACGCTCGCGGTGTCGCTGCGGGTCGCGAACACCGGCGCGCGCGACACGTCCGGCAGCGTGACGAGCATGATCCGCGTCGCGCCGGCCGCGGCAAGCCGCTCGAGGCTGTCGCGCACCGCATTCGCCGCCTGCTCGGGCGAGCGCCCGTAGTTCACCAGGTCGTTGCCGCCCGCGAACACCGCGAACAGCGTGTTGGCGGGCCGGTAGTCCGGCGCGCGATCCATGTATTCGCGCCACGAGTCGATCTGCTGCACGAGGCCCGGCACGACGAGGTACTGGTCGGTCGCCGCGCCGCCGATTGCCCAGTTGTAGAACGGCAGCCGCAGCGTATTGGCGAGATATTCGGCCCACACCGGGCCGTTGCTGAAGCGCCCCGCATTCCAGCTCGTGCCGTTCGGCAGCTTCCACTGGCTCGCGTTGAACACGTTCTGCGTGTCGGACAGGCTGTCGCCGAACACGATCAGCTTGTTGACGCGCGCGTCCTGCTGCGCGGCGTCGATGGTCCACACCGTGTAATTGAACGACAGCGCGTTGTTCGCCGCGACCGCCTGCACGAGGTCGGTCTTGATGCCTTTCGCGGCCAGCGTCTTGCGGCACACGTCGGCGAGCGTGTCCTGCGGCGTCGTGCTGTAGAACATGTTCTTCCACTGCGTGATGCCGTCCGCCCACCAGTAGCCGGACACGCGATACCAGTCGCCGCCGGCCGGGTTGCGCGCCCATTCGTAGGTCGCGGCCGGCTTCAGCGGGTCCGCGTCGAGCCGGTACCAGCAGCGCAGGTACGTGTAGGTGTCGGAGCCGCGGCGGGACGCGCGCGGCGTGGCGCCGGGCGGACTCGAGGCGGCCGGCGGCACGATGTCGGGGCCGGCCGGCGACAGCGACATGTCGCCCGTCGGCGTGGGCAGCGGCGCGGGGCCGGCGGCCTGCGCGGCGGGGAGCGTCAAGGCGGCGCCCAGCGTGGCGACAGCGGACACGGCGGCGACGCGGGATGAAAACGGAATGCGGAAAGTTGGCATGCGGCCCTCTTCTGATTGTTGTGACGGGACGGCTCGCGGCTGCGCGACCGTGTATCGGAAGGGACCGTGGGTGCCGGGCTCGGGCCCGGTCTGTCGAAACGTGACGTGCCGCGAACGGCGGGGAAAGTACGGTGGTGGCGGCGCTGCCGCCGATCAGTCAGTCAGTGCTTCAGCGCGTGAGAGCCGACACGCGGCCGTCGGCGCCGTAGATGCCGGCCGGTGCGGGCGCCGAGCGCAGTACCGCGAGCGCGCGCTCGTTGTAGTCCATCCGGATCCGGATCAGCATCCCGTTGTTCGCGTTGGCCTGGCGCGCGCGTTCGGCGGACTGCTGCAGCAACTGCCAGCGGCCGGCGAGGCGGGCATCGCGCTCGGCGGCCTGGTCCATGCCCTTCTTGCCGGCCGGAAAGCCGAGTGCGGAAAGCTGCGTGTCGCGCGTGCGTTCGAGCTGCGCGAGCCGGTCGATCAGCTCGCTTTTCTTCTCGACGATCCCGGGCAGCATCTCGAGCGGCTGCGCCATCGTCAGCGCCTTTTCCTCGTACGCGAGCAGGGACGCGAACGCCTCGACCGTCGCATGTTCGTCATTGACCGTGGCCAGCAGCTCTTCTCTCATCGCGTCGTGCTCGTCGCGCCGGCGCGGGGAGCGCCGGCAAACCGGGGGGGCGGGCCTCGCGAGGCCCGCTTCAGTTGCCCGGGCGCTGCTGCTGCAGCAGCTCTCGGGCGGTATTCAATACGCCGTCGGCGATCTTGTTCGCGTCGATCGTCAGCGTGCCGTTGTTCAGCGCGTCCTTGATCGACTGGACCAGGCCCGTGTCGATATCGCCGTTGCCGGACGCGGATACCGAGCGCAACTGGCCGGACAGACCCGACAGGTTCACGCTCCGGTCGCCGCCGGTCGACCCCGCATCGGCCGCCTGCGCGGACGAAGACGAGGCCGTGCCGGATTGCGCACGGGTCGCGCCGTTGCCGGTCGGCGCCAGGGGGCTCGGGTTCGGAGTGGAATCGATCTTCACGATGGGTTTCCTGTTCGGTTTGACCCAGATAACGGCCGGGTCGGCCCGAACTTTAGCATCGCGAGCCCGAAATGCCCCGAATAAACAATTCTTTACATTCTTGCCGCGAGATCCGTCCCTATAGCGGAATTTCCACGGTGCCGGCGTCCTTGACGATCGCCGTGACAATCTGGCCCGCCGCCATCCGCACCCGTACCGACTGGCCGGGCGCCGCATTCGCCAGCGCGCTGCCCTCGGCCGAAATCGTGAAACCGGGCCCGGCCGCGACCACCCGCACCGTCTGGCCGGCCGACACCGACGCCGCGCTCTTCAGCAGGTCCTGCCGCAGCGGCAGCCCGGCCGAGATGCGCGCGAGCGCGGTCGCGCCGATCGCCTGCGCCGGATCGGTGATCACCGCGAGCGGCAGCACGGTCAGGTCGCCGTCGCGGGCGACCAGGTCGGCCGCGGAAAGCGGCTCGCCGGGCGCGATCTGGCGCGCGGCGACGTAGTAGGTGGCCTGCACGGTGACTTTCGCCTGCAGGTAGACGGTCCACGGCCGCTCACCCGCGCAGCGCACGCCGACCGTCGTGCGGCCCCACAGGCGCGCGCCGGTCGGCATGAACGGCTCGAGCGTCGTGCACGCGGCGAGCCCGCGCGGAAACGCGGTCGTGACCGTCGTGGTGGTCTTGCCGGGCAGGCCCGCGACCTGCTGCTGCAGGAACGCGAGGGCCGTGCGGCGGATCGACTCGGGATCCTGCTGGCCGGGCGGCGTCGCGGGCTGGGCCGCGGTGGCGGCATTGGCGGCAGGGGCCGGGTTCGCGGAAACCGGGACGGCGCGCGGCGCCGGCGCGGCGGACGCGGCGCGGGCCGCCGCCAGGCGCGCGGCCATGGCCGGCTGCGGGGCCGGCCGTACGGGATTCGATGCGGGTTCGGCCGTGCCGGCGACGACCGTCGCGATCGCGTTCGGATCGGCGGCGCGCGGCGCGCCATATCCGGTTCCGGCGTTCATGCGGGCGGCTGCGTAGACAGGGCGCGGCACCGGGGCTGGCGCAGGCGCCGGGACGGTCGTCACGACCATCGTGCCAGCCGGTTGCGCCGCGTAGCCGGCGCCGGACGCGCCGGCGGCGGCACCTGCACCCGCGCCGCTCGCGGCACGACCCGTGTCCGGCGCCAGGCCCGAACCCGGCGCCGTCGCCGCATTCCCGCCGCTCGCCGCATTGGCGTGCGCGAGCGCGGTTTCGGCCGTCTCGCCGCGCCCCGGAATCACGATCATCGCGTCGTCCGCGTGCGCGGCCGGGGCGGCGATCCACAGCGCCGCGGCGAGCGCAAGCGCACGCCGGACGTGCGTGAGCCGCCCGTTCCTTCCGCGAAGTGCGCTGCCAGTCATCGCCGTATCCCCGATCCGTTGCTCCGCTTCGCATTCTAGGGAGCGGGGCGGTCGCGCAAACGATGAATAGAGGGGGCCTTTGCCGCGTTATTCGCCCGATTGCCGGTTGCGTCCGGCGCCTACCATCGCTGTCATGGAAAAAAGCCTCTCGAGTCGCCATCCGGCGCGAGGGGCGTGCAGCGCTTCATACGGAGAGACGCACACATGCTGGACAAACTCGATGCGGAATTCGCGTTCGGCCGACAGGCGCTGGACGTGCGCGCCTACCGGCAGGAACTGCTGTCGTCGAACATCGCGAACTCCGACACGCCCGGCTACCAGGCCCGCGACGTCGATTTCGCGTCGACGCTCGCGCGCTCGCTGAAGCAGGCGGGCGGCGGCCTCGCGCCGAGCAACGCGGCGCAACTGCCGATGGCGCAGCCGGCCGGCGTGACGAACGGGATGTCGATGGTGTCGACGGCGGCGGGTCACATGGCCGGCACCGCGAAGCTGATCCCGACGGGCGGCCCGTCGGACGACTACGGCCGTGCGCAGTACCGGATGCCGCTGCAGCCGGCGCTCGACGGCAACACGGTCGATCTCGACGTCGAGCGCGTGCAGTTCGCGAACAACGCGCTGCACTATCAGACCGGGATGACCGTGATGACCCAGCAGATCAAGGCGATGATCGCCGCGATCACGTCGAACCAGTGACGGCGCGCACCGCCGCCGAATCCGAGCAAAAGGAGCTTCCATGCCCTCGTTGATGAACATCTTCGGCGTCGCCGGCTCGGCGCTGTCCGCGCAGTCGCAGCGCCTGAACGTCACCGCGTCGAACCTCGCGAACGCCGACAGCGCGACCGGCCCCGACGGCAAGCCGTACAAGGCCAAGCAGGTCGTGTTCGCGACCGACCCGATCGGCGGCGCGCGCACCGCGTCCGGCCAGGGCGTGGGCGGCGTGCGCGTGACGAAGGTGATGGACGACCCGTCGCCGATGAAGTCGACCTACGACCCGTCGAACCCGGCCGCCGATTCGAACGGCTACGTGCAGATGCCGAACGTCGATCCGGTGCAGGAGATGGTGAACATGATCTCGGCCTCGCGCTCGTACCAGGCCAACGTCGAGACGCTGAACACCGCGAAGACGCTGATGCTCAAGACGCTGACGATCGGCTCGTAAGCCGCGCCGACCGACCTTACCGACCCGACAGAAGGCCACCCAGGATGACTTCCTCCAGCACGACGATCGGCAGCAACGGCACCAACGTGTCGAACCTGCCGACCGACACGATGAACACCAACAAAGTGTCGACCAACGGCACGTCGGCGAGCGACCTGCAGGCGACGTTCCTGAAGCTGCTCGTCACGCAGCTGCAGAACCAGGATCCGACCAGCCCGGTCGACAGCTCGCAGATGACGTCGCAGCTCGCGCAGATCAACACGGTGAGCGGCATCGCGCAGCTGAACACGTCGCTCACGTCGCTGTCCTCGCAGCTCACGGCCGGCCAGCAGACGCAGGCCGCGCTGCTGATCGGCACGAACGTGCTCGCGCCGGGCAACGCGGTCGCGGTGAAGAGCGGCGCGGCGTCGCCGTTCGGCGTGTCGCTCGCGAATTCGGTGTCGAACCTGACGATCACCGTGAAGAACGCGGCGGGCACCGTGGTGAACACGATCAACGCGGGCGCGCAGTCGGCCGGCACGGTGCCGTTCAACTGGACGCCGACCGACGCGGCGGGCAACGCCCTGCCGGACGGCAAGTACACCGTCAGCGCGTCGTACACCGACAGCAACGGCACGCCGCAGCCGGCCACGACGCTCGCGGCGTCGACCGTGCAGAGCGTGATCAAGCAGGCGGACGGCACGGCGGGTCTCGTGCTGTCGAACGGCACGACCGTGGGGCTGACCCAGGTTGCGTCGATTTTCCCGAACACTACCGCGTCGCCGCCATCGGGCAGCGGCACCACCTCCAACTGATACTGATCGAGCAATCTCGAAACGGAGACCGAAATGGGTTATCAACAGGGTCTGAGCGGCCTCGCGGGTGCATCGAACGCGCTCGACGTGATCGGCAACAACATCGCGAACGCGAACACGGTCGGCTTCAAGTCGAGCACCGCGCAGTTCGCCGACATGTATGCGAACTCGGTCGCGACGTCGACCAACACGCAGATCGGTATCGGCACGTCGCTGAACGCGGTGCAGCAGAACTTCGGCCAGGGCACGATCAACACGACGAGCTCGTCGCTCGACGTCGCGATCAACGGCAACGGCTTCTTCCAGATGTCGAACAACGGCGTGACGACCTACTCGCGCGACGGCACGTTCCAGCGCGACAAGAACGGCTTCATCGTCGACTCGCAAGGCCGTAACCTGATGGGCTATGCGGCCAACGGGGGCGGCGTGATCAACACCGCGCAGACCGTGCCGCTGCAGGCGCCGACGACCAACATCGCGCCGACCGCGACGACCAAGATCGGCGCGCAGTTCAACCTGAATTCGCAGGACGCGGTGCCGGCCAAGACGCCGTTCAGCGCGACCGACAACACGACCTACAACTACTCGACGTCGATCCAGGTGTACGACTCGCTCGGCGGTTCGCAGGCGGTCAACATGTACTTCGTGAAGTCCGCGGCCGGCACGTGGGAAGCGTACGCGGGCGTGCAGGGCGGCGCCACGACGGATCTCGGCACGGTCACGTTCGACGCGTCGGGCGCGATCAAGAGCACGACCACGGGCACGCCGCCCACGCCGACCACGTCGGTCGGCCAGTTCCAGTTCACGGTGCCGAACACCGACGGCTCGGCGACGCCTCAGAGCCTCACGCTCGACCTGACCGGCACGACGCAGTACGGCGGCAAGAACGGGGTGAACAACCTCGCGCAGGACGGCTACGCGAGCGGCACGCTGACGACCTACACGATCGGCACCGACGGCAAGCTGACCGGCAACTACTCGAACGGCCAGACCGCCGTGCTCGGCCAGATCGCGCTCGCGAACTTCAACAACCCGAACGGGCTGGTGAGCCTCGGCGGCAACCAGTACGCGGAAAGCTCCGCGTCGGGCGTGCCGCAGATCTCGGCACCGGGCAGCACGAACCACGGCAAGCTGCAGGGCAGCGCGCTGGAAAACTCGAACGTCGACCTCACGTCGCAGCTCGTCAACCTGATCACCGCGCAGCGCAACTACCAGGCGAACGCGCAGACGATCAAGACGCAGCAGGCCGTCGACCAGACGATCATCAACCTGTAAGCGCGGATAACGGGCAGCCATGGACCGACTGATCTACACGGCGATGACGGGTGCGTCGCAGTCGCTCGACCAGCAGGCGGTGGTCGCGAACAACCTCGCGAACGCGTCGACGACGGGCTTTCGCGCGCAGCTCGCGACGTATCGCGCGGTGCCGATGAATTTCGGCGACGGCAGCACGAGCGACCCGACGACGACGCGCACCTACGTGCTCGCGTCGACGCCCGGCGCCGACTACACGCCGGGTCCGATCACGCGCACCGGCAACCCGCTCGACGTCGCCGTGCAGGGCGCGGGCTGGCTGGCGGTGCAGGCGGCCGACGGCAGCGAGGCGTACACGCGCGCCGGCAACCTGCACGTCGACGAGAACGGCCAGCTCGTCAACGCGAGCAATCTGCCGGTGGTCGGCAACGGCGGCCCGATATCGGTGCCGCCGAACGCGGAAGTGACGATCGGCAAGGACGGCACGATTTCCGCGCTGATGCCGGGCGACCCGCCGACGGCGGTCGCGATCGTCGACCAGATGAAGCTCGTGAATCCCGACCCGGCCACGCTCACGCGCGGCAACGACGGGCTGTTCCGCACCGCCGACGGCAATCCGGCCGACGCCGACCCGAACGTGGTCGTCACGCCGAATTCGCTCGAAGGCAGCAACGTGAACCCGGTGACCGCGATGGTCGCGATGATCGACAACGCGCGCGCGTTCCAGCTGCAGTCGAAGCTGATCCAGACGGCCGACCAGAACGAGCAGACGGCGAACCAGCTGCTCAATTTCAGCTGAGCGCCCGCGCCACCCTACGCAGGAGACCTGATAAATGAACCGTTCGCTCTACATCGCCGCCACCGGCATGAATGCGCAGCAAGCGCAGATGGACGTGATTTCGAACAACCTCGCGAACACCAGCACGAACGGCTTCAAGGCGTCGCGCGCGGTGTTCGAGGATCTGCTGTACCAGACCATCCGCCAGCCGGGCGCGAACTCGACGCAGCAGACGGAACTGCCGTCGGGCCTGCAGCTCGGCACCGGCGTGCAGCAGGTCGCGACCGAGCGCCGGTACACGCAGGGCGGCCTCACGCAGACCGGCAACGCGAAGGACGTCGCGATCAACGGCGCGGGCTTCTTCCAGGTGCTGATGCCGGACGGCACGAACGCGTACACGCGCGACGGCGCGTTCCAGACCAACGCGCAGGGCCAGCTCGTCACGTCGAGCGGCTACCAGGTCCTGCCGGCGATCACGATCCCGCAGAACGCGACGTCGCTGACCATCGGCAAGGACGGCGTCGTGACGGTCACGCAGGCGGGCTCGACCAATTCGGTGCAGATCGGCTCGCTGCAGGTCGCGACCTTCATCAACCCGGCCGGCCTCGAGGCGCGCGGCGAGAACCTGTTCTCCGAGACGACGTCGTCGGGCGCGCCGAACGTGTCGCAACCGGGGCTGAACGGCGCGGGCACGCTCAACCAGAACTACGTCGAAGCGTCGAACGTGAACGTCGTGCAGGAGCTCGTCAACATGATCCAGACGCAGCGTGCCTACGAGATCAACAGCAAGGCCGTGACGACGTCCGACCAGATGCTGCAGACCGTCACGCAGATGAAGAGCTAACCGGAACACCCGCCGTCGCCATGAAGCAGGTTCGCCTCCTCCCGTCAGCCACCGTCCGCGCCGCATGCGCGGTCGCGGTGGCGGCGTTCGCCGCCGGTTGCGCGCAAATTCCGCGCGATCCGATCATCCAGCAGCCGATGACGGCGCAGCCGCCGACGCCGATGTCGATGCAGGCGCCCGGCTCGATCTACAACCCCGGCTACGCGGGGCGGCCGCTCTTCGAGGATCAGCGTCCGCGCAACGTCGGCGACATCCTGACGATCATGATCGCGGAGAACATCAACGCGACCAAGTCGTCGGGCGCGAACACGAACCGGCAGGGCAACACCGACTTCAACGTGCCGACGGCCGGCTTCCTCGGCGGGCTGTTCGCGAAGGCGAACCTGTCGGCGGCCGGCAACAACAAGTTCGCGGCGACCGGCGGCGCCAGCGCGGCGAACACGTTCAACGGCACGATCACGGTGACCGTCACCAACGTGCTGCCGAACGGCAACCTCGTGGTCAGCGGCGAGAAGCAGATGCTGATCAACCAGGGCAACGAATTCGTGCGCTTCTCGGGGGTCGTCAACCCGAACACGATCTCGGGCGCGAACTCGGTCTACTCGACGCAGGTCGCCGACGCGAAGATCGAATACTCGGCGAAGGGCTACATCAACGAAGCCGAGACGATGGGCTGGCTGCAGCGCTTCTTCCTCAACATCGCGCCGTGGTGATGACGATGCAGAAGACGCTTCTCGACCGCCTGTCTGCCCGCGTGCACGCCGCCGCGCGGCTCGCCGTCGCGTTCGTGGCCGTGGCCGCGGCGTGTGGTTTCGGCGCGGCGCCCGCGCACGCGGAACGCCTGAAGGATCTCGCGCAGATCCAGGGCGTGCGCGACAACCCGCTGATCGGCTATGGCCTCGTCGTCGGCCTCGACGGCACGGGCGACCAGACGATGCAGACGCCGTTCACCACGCAGACGCTCGCGAACATGCTCGCGAACCTCGGCATCTCGATCAACAACGGGTCGGCCAACGGCGGCGCGTCGCAACTGAGCAACATGCAGTTGAAGAACGTCGCGGCCGTGATGGTGACCGCCACGCTGCCGCCGTTCGCGCGGCCGGGCGAGGCGCTCGACGTCACCGTGTCGTCGCTCGGCAACGCGAAGAGCCTGCGCGGCGGCACGCTGCTGCTGACGCCGCTGAAAGGCGCGGACGGCCAGGTCTACGCGCTCGCGCAGGGCAACATGGCGGTCGGCGGCGCCGGCGCCAGCGCGAACGGCAGCCGCGTGCAGGTGAACCAGCTCGCGGCCGGCCGGATCGTCGGCGGCGCGATCGTCGAGCGTTCGGTGCCGAACGCGATTGCGCAGATGAACGGCGTGCTGCAGCTGCAACTGAACGACATGGACTACGGCACCGCGCAGCGGATCGTGTCCGCGGTCAACTCGAGCTTCGGCCCGGGCACCGCGACGGCGCTCGACGGCCGCACGATCCAGCTCGCCGCGCCGGCCGATTCGGCGCAGCAGGTCGCGTTCATGGCGCGGCTGCAGAACCTCGACGTCAGCCCGGACAAGGCCGCGGCGAAGGTGATCCTGAACGCGCGCACCGGCTCGATCGTGATGAACCAGATGGTCACGCTGCAGAGCTGCGCGGTTGCGCACGGCAACCTGTCGGTCGTCGTCAACACGCAGCCGGTCGTGTCGCAGCCGGGGCCGTTCTCGAACGGTCAGACGGTGGTGGCGCAGCAGTCGCAGATCCAGCTGAAGCAGGACAACGGCGCGCTGAAAATGGTGACGGCTGGCGCGAATCTCGCCGACGTCGTGAAGGCGCTGAACACGCTCGGCGCGACGCCCGCGGACCTGATGTCGATCCTGCAGGCGATGAAGGCCGCCGGCGCGCTGCGCGCCGACCTGGAGATTATCTAAATGGCAGCCAGTCTCCCGAACGCGAACGACCTCACGCAGCGCTTTGCGCTCGACGTGCAGGGTTTCGACGCCCTGCGCGAGCAGGCGAAGCAATCGCCGCGGGCCGGCGCGAAGGCGGTCGCCGGCCAGTTCGACGCGATGTTCACGCAGATGATGCTCAAGAGCATGCGCGACGCGTCGCCCGACGGCGGGCTGTTCGATTCGCATACGTCGAAGATGTACACGTCGATGCTCGACCAGCAGCTCGCGCAGCAGATGTCGACGCGCGGGATCGGCGTGGCCGACGCGCTGATGAAGCAGCTGCTGCGCAATGCGGGACAGGGCGCGGGCAGCGATTCGGCGGCCGACGTCGGCGCGGCCGGGCTGGGCGCGGCCGGCTTCGGCGCGTCCGGCAACGAAGGTGGCCTCGCCGCGATGAACGCGATGGCGAAGGCCTACGCGAACTCGGCCAACAACGGCGGGCTTGCCGGCACGCGCGGCTATTCGGCCGGCAGCGCGCTGACGCCGCCGCTGAAGGGCGCGAGCGGCGTGCAGGACGCCGACGCGTTCGTCGACCGGCTCGCGGGCCCCGCGCAGGCGGCCAGCGCGTCGACCGGCATCCCGGCGCGCTTCATCGTCGGCCAGGCCGCGCTCGAATCGGGCTGGGGCAAGCGCGAGATCCGCGCGACCGACGGCTCGACGAGCTACAACGTGTTCGGCATCAAGGCGACCAAGGGCTGGACTGGCCGCACGGTGTCGGCGCTGACCACGGAATACGTGAACGGCACGCCGCGCCGCGTGGTCGCGAAATTCCGCGCGTACGATTCGTACGAGCACGCGATGACCGATTACGCGAACCTGCTGAAGAACAACCCGCGCTACTCGGGCGTGCTGAGCGCGAGCCGCAGCGTCGAAGGCTTCGCGCACGGGATGCAGAAGGCCGGCTACGCGACCGACCCGAACTACGCGAAAAAGCTGATCTCGATCATGCAGCAGATCGGCTGACGGCCCCCGTCGGCGCCCGCCTGTTGCTCCCTCTGGACCGCGCCCGGCAGCCCGCCGCGCGCGGTTTCAACGTTTGCGCGAAAAAAATCCCCAATTCGATCTAAACTTTCGGTCAGCACTGCCGCTAAGTGTGAGAGACCTGCGACCGGGCCCCCGTTCTGGCCCGGTTTTATTGCGCACCGGTTGCCCGGGCGCCCATGACAAGAATGACCGGCTAGCCATGAATATCGAAACGTCGACGGACCCCAGCCTGGATGCAGGCCACTCCGGGCCCGACTATGCCCGCCGCAATCCGCTGGAAATCGGCGTGCAGCTGCGCAACCTCGTCAATCGCGGCGATTTCCTGACCGTCCAGTACCCGGGCGGCCAGCTCGTCACGCGCCTGCTCGAGGTGGATGTCGGCGCGCGGACGTTTACGTTCGACTGGGGTGCGCTGGCGGAGCAGAACGCCAGCATCCTCGGCGCGTCGCACTGCACGTTCGCGGCCGCGCCGGAGGGCGTGCGCGTCGAATTCTCCACGGGCACGCCGCGCGAGACGCGCTACGAGGGGCTGCCCGCGTTCGTCGCCGATTTCCCCGACGTGCTGATGTGCATCCAGCGCCGCGAATATTTCCGCGTCGATGCGCCGATCGTCGATCCGTTCCTGTGCCGCGGCAAGCTGCCGGACGGCGAAAGCTTCCTGTTCGAGGTGCATAACCTGTCGCTCGGCGGCGTGGGGCTGCGCACGGCCGACGAACGCGTCGAGGCGCTCGAGGTCGGCACGCTGCTGCCCGACGTCGAGCTCGAGCTGACCGGCCACGGCAAGCTGTCGCTCGACCTGCAGCTCGTGTCGCAGCGTTCGACGCAGATGCCGAACGGGTCGCGGCGCTACCAGCTCGGCTTCCGCTACATGTCGCTGCCGGGCAGCGCGGAGAACACGCTGCAGCGGCTGATCACGCAGCTCGAGATGAAGCGCCGCTCGCTCGCGCGGGCCTGACGCGCTAGCGGCGGCCGGCCCCGCCCGGGGCAGCCCGCACGGCGTTTGCGGCACCCTCGGCCGCACGCCCGAACCGGCGACGCGCACGTGCGCGTCGCGCGTGCATTTTTTCCTCAATTTTTTCGATCGGCGGCCGTTATACCGGGAGTCACGCAACCCGGCGGCCGCGACGCGCGGCCGGCTCATCAGGATCGCGCATGTCCAACACACTCATGAACCTCGGCGTCAGCGGCCTGAATGCCGCGCTCTGGGGCCTCACGACGACCAGCAACAACATCAGCAACGCGGCGACGCCCGGCTATTCGGTCCAGCGGCCCGTGTATGCGGAAGCGAGCAGCCAATACTCGGGCAGCGGTTACATGCCGCAAGGCGTGAACACCGTCACCGTGCAGCGGCAGTACAGCCAGTACCTGAGCGACCAGCTGAACACCGCGCAGACGCAGGGCGGCGCGCTGTCGACGTGGTACACGCTCGTCGCGCAGCTGAACAACTACATCGGCAGCCCGACGGCGGGGGTCTCGACCGGGATCACGAACTACTTCACCGGGCTGCAGAACGTCGCGAACAACGCGTCCGACCCGTCGGTGCGGCAGACCGCGATCAGCAACGCGCAGACGCTGGCCAACCAGCTCAACGCGGCCGGCCAGCAGTACGACGCGCTGCGCCAGAGCGTGAACACGCAGCTCACCAGCACCGTGTCGCAGATCAACACGTACACCGCGCAGATCGCGCAGCTGAACCAGCAGATCGCGGCTGCGAGCAGCCAGGGGCAGCCGCCGAACCAGCTGCTGGATCAGCGCGACCTCGCGGTGTCGAACCTGTCGGGCCTCGCCGGTATCCAGGTCGTGCGCAACGACAGCGGTTACAGCGTGTTCATGTCGGGTGGCCAACCGCTCGTCGTCGCCGACAAGAGCTACCAGCTGGCGGCCGTCACGTCGCCGTCGGATCCGAGCGAACTGACCGTCGTGTCGCAGGGGATCGCCGGCGCGAAGCCGCAGGGGCCGAACCAGCCGTTGCCCGATTCGTCGCTGTCGGGCGGCACGCTCGGCGGCCTGCTTGCGTTCCGCAGCCAGACGCTCGACCCCGCCCAGGCCCAGCTCGGCGCGATCGCGACCAGCTTCGCCGCGCAGGTCAACGCGCAGAACGCGCTCGGCATCGACCTGTCGGGCAACAAGGGCGGCAACCTGTTCGCGACGCCGTCGCCGACCGTGTACGCGAACCAGGGCAATACCGGCAACGCGTCGCTGTCCGTGTCGTTCGCGAACGCGTCGCAGCCGACGACGAGCGACTACACGCTGTCCTTCGACGGCGCGAACTACACGCTGACCGACCGCGCGAGCGGCGCGGTGGTCGACCAGAAGGCGGGGCCGATGCCGGTTTCGCTCGGCGGCCTGAATTTCTCGATCCCGTCGGGCTCGATGAGTGCCGGTGACAAGTTCACCGTGCTGCCGACGCGCGGCGCGCTGAACGGCTTCGGCCTCGCCACGACGAGCGCGTTGGCGATCGCGGCAGCCTCGCCGGCGGTCACGTCGGCGGCGAGCACCAACACCGGCACGGGCAAGATCACGCTGGGCGGCGTCACCGCGGGCTATCAAGTGCCGACGACCAAGCTGACCTATGACGCGACGGCGAAGACGCTGACGGGTTTCCCGGTCGGCACCACGGTGACGATCGGCACCACGCCGCCGACGTCGGTCACGATCAACAACCCGACGGACACCGTCCCGTACGACCCGGCGGCCGGCGCGACGATGACGATGTCGGGAACGGCCGCGGGCGCGCTCAACGGCGTGAGCGTCACGCTGTCCGGCGCCCCGGCGACCGGCGACTCGTTCACGATCGGGCCGTATGCGGGCGGCACCAGCGACGGCTCCAACGCGCTCGCGCTGTCGAAGCTGGTCAACGCGAAGGCGTTCGGCAACGGCACGACGACGCTCACGGGCGCGTATGCGAGCTACGTGAACGGGATCGGCAACACGACGACCCAGCTGAAATCGTCGAGCGCCGCGCAGACCGGGCTGATCGGCCAGATCACCCAGGCGCAGCAGTCGGTGTCGGGCGTGAGCACGAACGAGGAAGCGGCCAACCTGATGCAGTACCAACAGTTCTACCAGGCGAACGCGAAGGTGATCCAGACGGCGGCGACGCTGTTCCAGACCGTGCTCGGCCTGTTCAATTGACCGGATTCGAGGGATAGAAGCGATGCGGATTTCCAGCGCCCAGTTCTTCCAGCTGAACGTTTCACAAATGAACGATCAGCAGGCCCAGCTTGCGCAGCTGTATCAGCAGATCTCGAGCGGTGTGAGCCTGCAGACCGCGGCGGACAATCCTGCCGGCGCGGCGCAGGCCGTGCAGCTGTCGATGACGTCGGCGACGCTGTCGCAGTACGCGACCAACCAGAGCGCGGCGCTCGCGTCGCTGCAGGCCGAGGACCAGACGCTGCAGAACGTGAGCACCGTGCTGACGAACACGCAGTCGCTGCTCGTGCGCGCCGGCGACGGTTCGATGTCCGACAGCGACCGCTCGGCGCTCGCCACGCAGCTGCAGGGTTACCGCGACCAGTTGATGACGCTCGCGAACACCAACGACGGCGCGGGCAACTACCTGTTCGCCGGCACGAAAAATTCGGCGGCGCCGTTTTCGACGACGGCGAGCGGCAGCGTCGTCTATGTCGGCGACACCGGTACGCGCCAGGTGCAGATCGCCGATTCGAGCACCGTGTCGCAGGGCGACACGGGCGCGGCCGTCTTCATGTCGGTGCCGGCGATCGGCAGCTCGCCGGTGCCGTCGGCCGGCGCGGGCAACACGGGCACCGGCACGATCGGCGCGGTCACAGTGACGAACCCGTCGATCGCGACGAACGGCCATCAGTTCTCGATCAAATTTGGCGGCACGGCCGCCGCGCCGACCTACACCGTGACCGACAACTCGGTCACCCCGCCCACCACCACGCCGGCACAGGCCTATTCGTCGGGCTCGGCGATCTCGCTCGGCGGCGGAATGACGGTGGCGGTGTCGGGCACGCCGGCCGCCGGCGACACGTTTGCCGTTGCGCCGGCGCCTCAGGCGAGCGGCGGCTCGGACGTGTTCTCGACGCTCGACGCGATGATCGCGGCGCTGAAGACGCCCGTGACGGGCAACGCGGTGGCGGGCGCGGCGCTGAAGAACGCGCTGATGACCGGCTCGACCAAGCTGGGCAACACGATGCGCAACGTCACGACGATCCAGGCATCGGTCGGTGGCCGCGAGCAGGAAGTCAAGGCGATGCAGGCCGTCAACCAGACCGCGTCGCTGCAGGTCACCAGCAACCTGTCCGACCTGACGAGCACCAACATGGTGACGACGATCAGCCAGTTCCTGCAGGTGCAGAACGCGCTGACGGGCTCGCAGAAGGCGTATGCGCAGTTGCAGAACCTGTCGCTGTTCCAGTACATCAACCCCTGATGTCAGCCGCGCCGGCTGCGATGTGAGCGCCCGCTTGCGTCGCGGCCGGCGTCGGTCGCCGCCCGGTCGAGTGTCTGCTCGGGCGGCTGCTGTATCAGGTCGCGCGCTGGGACGTCGACAGCTCGCAACTTTCAGTGGCGTTGATTTCGGCCGCACGGACCTTGACCTTGCGCGTTGTCGTCACGGTGGCGATCGCCAGCATCGCGGCCGCCACGATGCAGACGGCGCGCGGCTGCGGACACGCCCAAAGCAGCGCTTGCGCGCCGGCCTCCCCGAACGCGCCCGCGACCCAGATGGAGCCAAAGTAGCGGCTGCGCGCATGCGCGGGAGCGTGTTCGGAAACCAGGTGGTAGAGCACCGGGATCGACAGAAGTTCGCCGATGCTCAACACGACAATGCCCACGCCGACGATCCAGCCGGCGGGTGCGGTTCCCACCAGCGCGACGCCGACGGTGGTCAGCGCGAGTCCTGCCGTCACACTGGACCAGGAGATACCGGTCCTTTCCGGGCGGCGCAGCGTCCACAGGTAAGCGAGCAGGACCGTGGCCGAATTCACGCCCAGCCAGACGTTGCCTTGCGTGCGCAACTCGAGTTCGGCTGCAATCAGGGGGGCGCTGGAAAAGATCATCGTGTAGCACGCCCAGATCGCGCTGAACAGGATGAACACCCTCAGGAAGATCGGGTCGTGCAGGGGTGCGAACCAGGACGCGGATCGATGCTGTGCCGGCATCGCGCGTGATCCTGCCGAGGAAGCGAGTACGGTCACCAGTGCGACGCCAGCCGGAAGCAGGAGCCACAGGCATGCGTTGCCGAAGGCAGGCCACAGGACAAGCGGGCCGGCCAGCGCCCCGACGTTGATCAACAAATAGTGCGTGGAAAAAGCGCGGCTGCCGGCCGGGCCTGATACCTGGCTCAGCATCGAATAAATGACCGGATTCAGGAGCCCTCCACCGATTCCGACCAGTCCGCCCGCGAAGAACAGCGCTTGCGACGAGGTGGCCTGACACAGTGCCGCCAGTCCGAGCGCCTGTAGCAGCGAGCCGAAGGCGAGCGTCGAGCGTTTCGAATACCGGTCCGCGAGGAATCCACCCAGTAAAGGGAAGAGCCGGTAGCAGAAGATCTGGATCACGAAGAACAGCGCGAGCCCCGAATCATCCAGCCAGCCTGCCTGCCAGGCGGAAATGGGTTTGTTCGGCGCAATCGAGAAGAACAGGAGCTTGTCGAGCGCGTGAAAGGCGAGCAGCGTAAGCAGCGGTCGATTCATCGCGCGATCCTGACGACGACATCGCCCAGCACCGCCTGTACCCGGTCGGCCGCGATATCGGCCGTGTCACCGGTCACGATAACGAATGCGATCCGGTCAGCGGAGCTTTCGGGTGGACGAATGCGGTCCCCCGGTTTCTTTTCCAGCCCGCAATGGACGACGTAGTCGCGCCGAGTGACGTCGTCCCAACCGTCGAGCGCTTCCAGCACGCCTTCGCGCGGGGCAACGACGAACCCCACGGCCGCCGCCGCGTTTCGAGCGGGGGGCGTTGTTTCGGCATCACCCAGCAGCGCTCGCAGGTGGAGCTTGAACAGATCGATGCCGGTTGCGAGCGGGACCAGGTGCGTTGTGATGTGATCGCCGCCGGGGCGCGGGTTGGTCTCGATAATGCGCGGGCCAGTCGAAGTCCAGCGCAACTCGATGTGAAATACGCCGGTATCCAGGCCGAGCGCCTGCGTCGCGGAGCGGGCCGCGTCGAGCAGTGCCTGGCGTTGCCGCGCGGGCAGGCGCGCGGGGAATACGTGACCGATCTCGACAAAAGACGGCGGTGACGTCACCCATTTCTCCGTTACGCCGGCAAACCGAACGGTTCCGTCGACTAGCGCCAGCTCGACGCTGAACTCGCGACCGTCCGCGAACGCCTCGAGCAGGTACTCCGTACGGCGTGCCAGGCCGAACATGCCGAAGTCCGTTTGCTGCAACTGCCGATATGCAGGTTCGAGCGCGCTCTCGTCTTGCAGCAGCGTGACCCCCTTGCTCGACGCGCTGCTGGTCGGCTTGATCACGAGCGGGTAACCGATTCGGGCTGCCGCGGCTTGCGCGTCGTCCAGGGTCGCGACCAGTGCGTAGTCGAGCGACGGCGCCCCCGCCTGCCGATACGCGTGCCTTGCGAGATCCTTGTGGACGCCGCATTCGGCCGCGAGCGCGGGGACGCCGCGCAGTCCCAGCAAGGCGACCAGTTTCGCGGCTGTCACGGTGACGAACTGATTGCCGGCGACCACGGCTGCGATGGTCGGCAGCAGGTCTGCTTCGTCCAGCGCGTGCTTGACGGCGTGCGCGTCGTTTACCGGGCACACCAGCACACCACGCACCTGATCGCGATAGTTGTACTGATCCGGATGCGTCGCGTCGCTGGTTACCGCCCAGCATTCCAGGCCTAGCGCACGGGCCGCCTGAATGTAACCGAGGCCGAAGAAGCACGGCTCGATGATGAGAACCTTCATGGGTTTGCTCCTCTCGTGGCGCGCGCGCCCTTTGCCGTTCACGCACGCTCTGGATTACCGGCGGTCAGGCGTTCCCGTCTCTCCAGTTTTTATTGGCATTCGGATGCGTCCGCTCTCCGCTGTTCCGGAACAAGCGGGCTGCACGCTGTGATGCAGGCTTTCTCGTGTTGAGCTACTGTTTGAACTCGATGGATCCGTGCCGCCACGCTCACAGCGAGGCAGTCCAGATACTCTAGGGCGGGCGACCCCGGCCGTGAATTGGACGAGTTCGAATCTGCAGGGCTGCCGTTCGGCTGCCGCGTGCGCGTCCGCCGCTTGCCAGCCCCATTTCCGCTCCGTAAACTCGCGCCAGATTCCAGACCGGCGCATCCTCCGCAGCCGGCGACCGACAGGAGCCCTTTTCCCCATGTCCGATTCCTACTTCCCGCGCTGGCGGGTGCAACCGACCGGCACGGCCTCGCGCGTGGTCGGCCCCGACGAGCGCCTCGCGTGGCCGCAGATGGTCGCGATGGGCGTGCAGCACGTCGTCGCGATGTTCGGCTCGACCGTGCTCGCGCCGCTGCTGATGGGCTTCGACCCGAACCTGTGCATCTTCATGTCGGGCGTCGGCACGCTGCTGTTCTTCGTGCTGGTCGGCGGCCGCGTGCCGAGCTACCTCGGCTCGAGCTTCGCGTTCATCGGCCTGGTGATCGCGGTGACCGGCTACGGCGGCAGCGGCCCGAACCCGAACATCCCGGTCGCGCTCGGCGGGATCGTCGCGTGCGGCGTCGTGTACGTCGCGCTCGGCCTGCTGGTGCAGGCGATCGGCACGCGCTGGATCGAGACGCTGATGCCGCCCGTCGTGACCGGCGCGGTGGTCGCGGTGATCGGGCTGAACCTCGCGCCGATCGCGGTCAAGGGCGTGTCCGGGTCGACCTTCGAATCGGTGATGGCGCTCGTGACCGTGCTGTGCGTCGGCGGCGTCGCGGTGTTCTCGCGCGGCATGGTGCAGCGCCTGCTGATCCTCGTCGGGCTGGTGATCGCCTACGCGATCTACGCGGTCGCGACCAACGGGATGGGGCTCGGCAAGCCGATCGATTTCTCGATCGTCGGGCAGGCGGCCTGGTTCGGGGTGCCGAGCTTTCGCGCGCCGGTGTTCGATCCGCACGCGATGCTGATGCTCGCGCCGATCGCGGTGATCCTGGTCGCGGAAAACCTCGGCCACATCAAGGCCGTCAGCGCGATGACGGGCGCGAGCCTCGATCGCTACGTGGGCCGTGCATTCATCGGCGACGGGCTCGCGACGATCGTGTCGGGCAGCGTCGGCGGCACGGGCGTGACGACCTACGCGGAGAACATCGGCGTGATGGCCGTCACGCGGATCTACTCGACGCTCGTGTTCGCGCTCGCCGCAGTGATCGCGATCGTGCTCGGCTTCTCGCCGAAGTTCGGCGCGGTGATCCAGACGATTCCGGGCCCGGTGCTCGGCGGCGTGTCGATCGTCGTGTTCGGGCTGATCGCGGTGACGGGCGCGCGGATCTGGGTCGTCAACAAGGTCGACTTCTCCGACAACCGCAACCTGATCGTCGCGGCCGTCACGCTGGTGCTCGGCGCCGGCGACTTCTCGCTGAAGATCGGCGGCTTCGGGCTCGGCGGGATCGGCACCGCGACGTTCGGCGCGATCATCCTGTACGCGATCCTGCGCAAGGAAAAAGAACCGGGCCCGGTGGTCTGAGCGTTCGGCGGGCGGTGTGCCGCCGCCCGCGTCATCTTGTGCGTCGACCGTCGACGCGCTACGCGCCGACGTTCGACTGCGTCTGCAGCCACGCGCAGAACTGCGCGACGAGCGGATCGTCCGCCGGTGCGCGCGGCGCGATCCACCAGTAGCTGCGCGTCGCGATGCGCGGCCCCTCCAGCGGCATCACCAGCCGGCCGCTCGCGAGCTCATCGTCGATCAGCGGCAACGGGCCGAGCGCGACGCCCAGGCCGTCGACGGCCGCCTGCAGCGCCAGGTAGAAGTGGTCGAACGACTGCCGCTTGCGCCCCTTCATCGCCACGCCGGCCGCCGCGAACCAGTCGCGCCAGCCTTCCGGCCGCGTATCCGAATGCAGCAGCACATGGCGCGCGAGATCGTCCGCACGCGCGATCGGCGCGCGCTTGAGCAGTGCGGGGCTGCAGACGGGAATCACGCTTTCGTCGAGGAAGTGGCCGCTCGTGCAGTTCGGCCAGTGGCCGGGGCCGCGCCGGATCGCGACATCGAAGCCGTCGAGCGTATCGAGCGGCGCATTCGACGTCGACAGCTTCAGCTCGACGTTCGGCACGTCACGCTGGAACCGGGACAGGCGCGGCAGCAGCCATTTCATCGCGAAGGTCGGCAGCGCATTGATGCGCAGCACGCGTGCCGCGCCCGTGTTGCGCAACTGCTCGGTCGCGCGCGCGATGCTGTCGAATGCCGCGCGCACGGTGTCGAGGTAGCGGCGGCCTTCGTCGGTGAGCTTCACGCGCTTGCCGTAGCGGTGGAACACCGGCTTGCCGAGCCAGGCCTCGAACCCGGCGATCTGCCGGCTGATGGCACCGTGAGTCACATGCAGCTCGTCGCCGGCGGCGCTGAAGCTTTCATGTCGTGCCGCGGCTTCAAAGGCCCGAAGCGCGGAAAAGGGTGGGAGATCGCGTGCCATGCTTGTGATTCTAGATCACAAGGGCGTGCCGATAAAATCGTTTTGCCGGCATGCCGAACGGCGGTAACCTCGGGTCACCGTTTGATAAGGAACCCCATGCAATCCGCTTCTCCGCCGGCCGCCCCTCCGCCGGCCGCCTCACCCCGCGGCGTCGGCCTCGCCGAGCTGTTCACCGGTTTCCTGTCGCTTGGCCTCATGTCGTTCGGCGGCGCGCTGCCGTTCGCGCGGCGCACCATCGTCGAAGAGCGCAAGTGGCTCTCCGCCGACGAATTCACCGATCTGCTCGGGCTGTGCCAGTTCCTGCCGGGCGGCAACGTGATCAACCTGTCGGTGGCCGTCGGCATGCGCTTTCGCGGCGTCGCCGGCGCGTTCGCCGGCATTCTCGGGTTGATCGCGGGCCCGACGCTCGTCGTCGTCGCGCTCGGCGTGCTGTACGCGAAGACGCAGAACGATCCGCGCGTGCAGCATCTCTTTGCGGGGCTCGCGGCGGCGGCGGCCGGGCTGCTCGTCGCGATGGCCGTGAAGGTCTTGAAGCCGCTGCGGCATGCGCGCGCGGCGGCCGGCATCGCGGCGCTCGCGTTCGTCGCGATCGCGGTGCTGCGCATCCCGTTGCTGACCACGATGCTCGTGCTGACGCCCGTCAGCGTGTGGTTCGCGTCGCGCCGCCGCGACGCGGGCACGCCGCAGCCGGCGCCGGCCGCGGCGCGCGACGCGCAGCGAGGAGGCCGGCCATGACCGACACGCTGATCGCCATCGCGACGATCTTCAGCCAGTTGTCGCTGCTTGCGTTCGGCGGCGGCAACACGATCCTGCCGGAGATGCAGCGGCAGGTCGTCGACGTCCATCACTGGATGAGCGCGCACGAGTTCACCGCGCTGTTCGCGCTGGCCCAGGCGGCGCCCGGGCCGAACATGATGATCGTGTCGCTGGTGGGCTGGCACGTGGCCGGCTGGAGCGGGCTGCTGGTCGCGTCGCTCGCGAAGTTCGGGCCGTCGTCGATCGTCACCGTGCTCGCGCTGCACGCGTGGGAGCGCTTTCGCGACCGGCCGTGGCGCCGCTACGTGCAGCAGGGGATGATGCCGGTCACCGCCGGGCTCGTCGCGGCGAGCGCGGTTCTGATCTCCGAGGCGTCGAACCGCACCGCGATCCAGTGGGGCATCACGGCCGCGTGCGCGGTGCTCGCGTGGCGCACGCGCATTCATCCGCTGTGGCTGCTCGCGGGCGGCGCGCTGATCGGGCTCACGGGCATCGGGCAATGACCGGCGCACTTTGACCGCCCGTGCGCCATACTGGCGCGAATCTTCACGGGAGGCTCGATGGATCTCGACGGCGCCAGCCGCAATCTCACTGTCGCCGCGTTGCTGACGCTGTCCGGCGGCTACCTCGACGCGTACACGTATGTCGGCCACGGCCACGTGTTCGCGAACACGATGACCGGCAACGTCGCGCTGCTCGGCATCAACCTGTCGGCCGGCGATTGGGCCGCCGCGCTGCATCACGTGCCGCCGCTCGTCGGCTTCACGCTCGCGGTGTTCGTCGCGCACCTGCTCGGGCTTGCCGCGCAGCGCGGCTGGATGAAGCACACGGCGTTCGCGAGCCTGCTCGTCGAGATCGCTTTTCTCGGCGTCGCCGCGAGCGGCCTCGTCGGCGCGTCGAGCGCGTGGCTGATTCCGGGCATTTCGTTCGTCGCGACGCTGCAGACGCTGTCGTTCACCCATCTCGAGGAACTGTCGTACACGTCGGTGATGACCACCGGCAACCTGCGGCGCGCCGCGCAGAAGCTGTTCGTCGGGCTGATCCCGCGCTACGACGCGGGGGCGCTGCACGACTCGGCGCTGCTCGCGACGATCAGCTTCTGCTTCCTGGCCGGCGCGGTGGTCGGCGGCCTCGTCACGCGGCTCGCGCCGGAGGTCGCGCTGTGGGGCGCCGTGCTGCTGCTCGTCGGCGCGTTCGCGGAGATCGTGCGGCGCGCGTGGCGCCGGCACTCGGCCGACGGCGGGCCGGCCGCGGCGTGACCGCGCATCCCGCGGGCGCACCGGTGCGTGCGCTCCGGGGGCACCCTTGCGTCCGCCCGTTCCGCGGCACTGCCGCGCGACCCTTACAGACCCGACGCACCGTCAGCCGCGCGAGCGGCCGCTGCCGTGCGGCGCCCGATGCTGCCCGCTGCCCGCCGGACGCGCGTTGCCGCGCGCAACGTTGTGCGCGGGCGACAGTTCCGCCGTTACCGCACGTTTCAATTTCTTTCAGCGATTGCACTCGTCATATGATTCAGCCCACATCGCGCGCGCCAAGAACGTGAGCGATCGCCACCCGGTTGCGCACGCGGCCGGCCATGAATGGAGACACCTACAAAAGGGAAAGCTCATGAAGCAGACCACCCGACTCGCAGCCATCGCAGGGGGCGCCGCGCTCGCATTTGCCAGCCAGTACGCGGCCGCACAAAGCTCGGTCACGCTCTGGGGCGTCGCCGACGCCAGCATCCGTTACCTGACCAACGCCAACGCCAAGAACGACGGCCTGCTGTCGATGACCAACGGCGCGATCACGAACAGCCGCTTCGGCATCTACGGCACGGAAGACCTCGGCGGCGGCCTGAAGGCCGTGTTCAACCTCGAGAGCGGCGTGAACCTGCAGAACGGCGCGTTCGCCGACAGCGGCCGCCTGTTCAACCGCGCAGCGTACGTCGGCCTGCAGAGCCCGTACGGCACGGTGACCCTCGGCCGCCAGAAGACGCCGCTGTTCGACCTGCTGTCGGATACCTACGATCCGCTGACGGTCGGCAACTACCTCGAAAACGCATGGCTGCCGGTCGCACTCGGCGGCGGCCTGTATGCGGACAACCAGATCAAGTACACGGGCAAGTTCGACGGCCTGACCGCGAAGGCGATGTACTCGACCGGCACCAACTACGAATCGACCGGCGCGGGCGGCTTCTCGGGCCAGATCCCGGGTTCGCTCGGCAAGGGCAATGCGTGGGGCGTGTCGCTGTCGTACGTGATGGGCCCGCTCAGCATCGCGGCCGGCGCGCAGCAGAACAGCGACAACTCGGCGCGCAAGCAGACGATCTACCACGCGAACGTCGTGTATGCGTTCAGCAAGGCGAAGATCTACGCGGGCTACCTGCGCTCGAAGGACGACACGGGCTTCGTCGACAGCCTGCTCGCACAGCAGACGATTCCGGTCGCGAAGGGCACCGGCCGGATCGACGACGGCCCGTTCGCGGGCGTGAGCTGGCAGGTCAGCGCGCCGCTGACGCTGACGGGCGCGTTCTACTACGACCACATGCGCAACGCGATGACCACCAATGGCACGCTCGCGAGCGGCAACCGCTACGCGATCGTCGGCATCGCCGAGTACGCGCTCAGCAAGCGCACGGAAGTCTACGGCACCGTCGACTTCAACAAGACGAACGGCGCGGCGAACGTCGAGCTGCCGGGTCGCAGCAACCAGACCGGCATCGCGATCGGCCTGCGCAATATCTTCTGACGAACGTCGGAACGCATCGGCCGGCAGTGGTCCGGCCTGCATCGAAGGGGCGCCGCGAGGCGCCTCTTTTTTTCGTCATGCGAGCTTCATACGCGCGCACGACTATTCGGCGAATGCTTCATCACGAGACCCCCGCGCCGTAAGGGTTTCGTCGGCAATCCAGAACATACTTTTACAGTGCGCGCGCAGGCTTTCCGCTACGCTGCGTGCATCGCCCGTTGCGTGCCGCCTGGCGCGCGCGTGCGTCGTTCCGGTTGCGCTCGGCGAGTGCGGCCGGCCTGGTGCGTAACTTGTGTATCCGGTGATGACAATCGCGGTCCGCCGGTTTTTTTCGTGGGACGATGCGCTCACGATTTTCTTGAAAGGGGATGACGATGGGTATCCTGAACACCGTGGGTGAAATCGCTGGCGCGGTCGCGGCTGTCGAAGGCGCGGAAAAGCTGGATCCGGATGCGGGCCTGCTGACCAAGGCGGCCGCCGCCGTCGCCGGCTTCAAGGGTGCGGAAGCGATCGAAGGCATGCTCGAGAAGAAAAAGGAAGACCAGCCCGAACAGGCTGCAGACGACACGCAGGCGACGGACGGCAGCGACACGTCGCAGGCATGAGCATGGCGGCTGGTCCGTCCGTGGGCGCGCCCTTCGCGCGCCCGGGCGGACCGGTGCCGCGCAGCCGGCAGGTCGGGCATGCGGTCGATCGGTGACGCATGACACACCCGGCAGCTGGTTTGACCGGCGAGAGGCAACGTCTCTCGCCGTTTTTTATGGGGCGCGCGCCGGACTGCACCGTGCGCCGCAAGCATCCCGGATTCTTGCTATCGTGCCGTCATCCGAACTGCGATGAGGGAATGCGATGGATTTCGACTACGACCTGTTCGTCATCGGCGCCGGCTCGGGCGGCGTGCGGCTCGCACGCATGTCCGCGTCATACGGCGCGCGTGTCGGCATAGCGGAAGAAGAGCAGATCGGCGGCACCTGCGTGCTGCGCGGCTGCATTCCGAAGAAGCTGCTCGTCTACGCATCGCACTACCCGCATGAAGTCGAGGACGCGAAGGGCTTCGGCTGGCGCTTCGGCGCCGGCACGCTCGACTGGCCGGCGCTGATCGCCGCGAAGGATCGCGAGATCAACCGGCTCAGCGACATCTACATCAACCTGCTGCGGCAATCGGGCGTCGAGATGCACGTGGGGCGCGCGACGCTCGTCGATGCGCATACGGTCGCGATCGGCGAACGCACGATCCGCGCGCGCCACATCGCGATCGCGACCGGCTCGCGCCCGTCGATGCCGGCGCGGCCCGGCATCGAGCATGCGATCACGTCGCGCGAGGCGCTGTCGCTTGCCGCGTGCCCCAGGCGCATCGCGGTGGTCGGCGGCGGCTATATCGCGGTCGAGTTCGCGGGCATCTTCAACGGCTTCGGCAGCCACGTCGACCTGTTCTATCGCGGCGAGAAGATCCTGCGCGGCTTCGACGACGACGTGCGCCAGTTCCTGACCGACGAGATGACGAAACAGGGCGTCACGATCCATGCACGCTCGGTGATCGAGTCGATCGAGCGCGCGGACGACGGCACGTTGAGCGTGCGCGTCGGCGCTGCGCGGCACGGGCCGTACGACCAGGTGTTGTATGCGACCGGCCGCGTGCCGAACGTCGACGGCCTCGGGCTCGAGGAAGCGGGCGTAATGCTCGACGCGCGTGGCGCGATCGCCGTCGATGCGTATTCGGCGACGTCGGTGCCGTCGATCCACGCGATCGGCGACGTCACGTCGCGGCCGCAGCTCACGCCGGTCGCGACGCGCGACGGCGGGTTGCTCGCCCGCACGCTGTTCGGCGGGGCGCGCGTCGCGGCCGATCACGAATGGGTGCCGTCGGCGGTGTTCAGCCAGCCCGAGGTCGCGACGGTCGGGCTCACCGAGTCGACCGCGCGCGACCTGTACGACGGCGACGTCGATATCTACCGCACGTCGTTCAAGGCGCTGCGCCATACGCTGTCGGGCCGCGACGAGCGCACGCTGATGAAGCTGGTCGTCGCGCGCGACAGCCAGCGCGTGGTCGGCGCGCACATGGTCGGCCGCGATGCGGGCGAGATCATCCAGGGCATCGCGATCGCGATTCGCGCGGGTGCGACGAAGGCGCAGTTCGACGACACGATCGGCATTCACCCGACCGCGGCCGAGGAGTTCGTGACGATGCGGCAGAAGGTGGCGGATTAGCGGGGGCGCGTCGGCGCACGGCGACAACGGAACGGCTGCGCTTCGACGCGGCCGTTTCTCGTTGATGTGATTCGGTCAATGCACGCCGAACGCGTCGAGCAGCCGGTACCAGCTCATCGCGAGCACCAGCGCCGGCGTGCGCAATGCCTCGCCGCCGGGGAAGTCGCGATGGCGGATCTTGTCGAACAGGTCGAAGCGGCTCGCCTGTCCGTTGATCGCCTCGGCGATCAGCTTGCCCGCGAGCGCGGTCGTGTTCACGCCGTGCCCCGAGAACCCCTGCGCGAAATACATCGTCGGCGCGATGCGGCCGAAGTGCGGCGCGCGGTTCATCGTGATGTCGACGAAGCCGCCCCACGCGTAGTCGACCTTCACGTCCGCCAACTGCGGGAACGTCTTCAGCATGTCCGCCCGCATCGCCGCCGCGAGATCGCGCGGCTCCCGCGTCGAATAGCTGACCTTGCCGCCCCACACGAGCCGCGTGTCGGGCGCCGGCCGGAAATAGTCGAGCACGAAGCGGCTGTCGCAGATCGCCGCGCGCGCGGGCATCAGCGCGGCGGCGCGCGCGTCGCCGAGCGGCTCGGTCGCGATCACGTAGGTGCCGACCGGCATGATCTTCTTCGACAGCGCGGGCGCGAGCGTGCCGACGAAGGTATTGCACGCGAGCACGACGAAGCGCGCGCGCACGTTGCCGCCGCTCGTCTCGACGACATGCCTGCCCGCGACGTCGCGCACGCGCGTCACGCAGCTGTCCTCGTGGATCCGCACGCCCGCGTCGGTCGCCGCGCGGGCGAGGCCGAGCGTGTAGTTCAGCGGATGGAGGTGGCCGCTGTCCGGGTCGTACAGGCCGCCGCAATAGCGCTCGGACTGCACGTAGTCGCCGAGTTCGTCGGCTTCGACGAAGTGGAAGCGGTCGTAGCCGAAGCGCTTCGCGGCTTCGTCGCGCCAGCGCTTCAGGCCGTCGGCGTCGCGCTCGGTGTTCGCGGCGGTGAGATAGCCGGGCACCAGCGCGCAGTCGATGTCGTGCTGCGCGATGCGCGACTTTACGAGCGACAGCGTTTCGAGCCCCATGTCCCAGATGCGCTTCACGTCGCCTTCCGGCATGAATTGCCCGAACGTGTCGATGTCGCACGCGAACCCGCCGATCAGCTGGCCGCCGTTGCGGCCGCTCGCCGCCCATCCGACCCGCGACGCTTCGAGCACGGCTACCGAATGGCCGTGCTCGGCGAGGTTGAGCGCGGCGGACAGGCCCGTGAGGCCCGCGCCGATCACGCACACGTCGGCATCGATCGTGCCGGCGAGCGGCGCGTGGCGGGTCGTATCGTTGGCGGTCGCCGCGTAGTAGGACGCGACGTGCGGCTGGTTGGCGAATGTCTGCATGGTCAGGATAACGGAGGAGTTTGACTCAGAATAGCTCGCGCACGCGGTGGTACAGCATCCCGAGCTCGAGTGCGGGTTGCCGCCACGCGTCGCCGCCGGGGAAGCGCCGGTGACGCATGCGCGCGAACAGGTCGAACGCACGCGTGTCGCCGGCGATCGCGCCGGCGACCGCGCGCCCGGCGATGCCGGTGAGCGCGACGCCGTGGCCGCTGAAGCCCTGGACGTAGAAGAAGTTCGGATCGAGCGCGCCGAAATCCGGCGCGCGGTTGCGCGTGACGTCGACGAAGCCGCCCCACGCATGGTCGACGCGCACGTCGCCGAGCTGCGGGAACACGCCGACCATGCGGCGCCGGATCGTTTCGGCGAGCGTGGCGGGCGACGCGCCGGCCGAATTCGCGCGGCCGCCGAACAGCATCCGGTGGTCGGCCGACAGCCGGAAATAGTCGAGGAAGAAGTTGTTGTCGCACACGGCTTCGCGCTGCGCGATCAGTGCGTCGGCGCGCGCGTGGCCGAGCGGCTCGGTCGCGATGATGTACGACGCGATCGGTGCGATGCGCGCGGCCGTCGCGGCCGGCAGCACGCCGCCGGGGCCGGCGTTGCAGCACGACACGACGAAGCGGCAGCGCACGTCGCCCGACGGCGTGCGCACGACGGGCCGCTCGCCGCGCACGACGTCGAGCGCGGGCGTATGCGCGTACAGCGCGACGCCTTCGCGGCGCGCGGCATCGGCCAGGCCGAGGCAGTACTTGAGCGGATGCAGGTGGCCCGACAGCGGATCGTAGACGCCCGCGAGATAGCGCGTCGACGCGATGCGCGCACGAATCTCGCCGGTGTCGAGCCACGACAGCGACGGATGGCCCCAGCGCTGTGTTGCGGCGTCCATCCATGCGTGCAGGTCGTCGATGCGGCGCGGTTTCGTCGCGACCGTCAGGTAGCCGCGCGTGAAGTCGCAGTCGATCCCGTAGCGCGCGATCCGCTCGGCGATCAGCGCGACACCGTCGAGCGACAGCGACCACGCGGCGCGCGCGCCGTCGGCGCCGAGCTGCCGCTCGATCTCCTCGTCCTTCGCGAAGCCGGTGATCGCCTGGCCGCCGTTGCGGCCCGATGCACCCCAGCCGGGCCGGTGCGCGTCGATCACCGCGACGGACAGCCCGCGCGCGCGGCAGTCGAGCGCCGTCGACAGGCCCGCGAAGCCGGCGCCGATCACGCAGACGTCGACGTCGATCGTCCCGTCGAGCACGGGGTCGTCCACGGCGGGGCGCACGGCCGTCGCTTCGTAGTACGAGTCGCGCGCGAGCGCATCGGCGCGGCGGGTGAAAGACTGCGTCATGAATCCGGCTCCTTCGTTGCAGCCGGCGGCGGCGCGTCGCGCACCGTCATCCGGCCGGTAAAAACGGCGCGGGACGCCGTGCGTGCGGCACGGCGTCCCGCGCGGGCTGCGTCAGAACGAATAGATGAACTGCGTCGCGAGCAGGTCGTTGGACTTGCCGTACGACCCGTCGTTGCGCAGGAACACCTTGTTGTTCGCCCAGTCGTGGCGGTATTCGACCTTCACGGTGATCTGCTGGGTCGGATAGAACAGCAGGTCGAGCGCGACATCCTGGCGCACCGCGCCCTTGCACTCGAAGCCCAGGCCGCCGCCGGCCTTCGACTGCGCGAGGCAGTCCGCATCGACGCCGAATCCGTTGCTCGGGTCCATCCCGTTGCCGTTCAGCGCGATACCGCCGCCACCGCCGCCGTTCTTCGAGTTCGCGAGCAGGTCGTAGCGCAGCGTCACGCCCATGCGGCCGACCACCGGCGCGTTGAACTTGCGGTGCGCGAGCAGCGACAGGCCGTACCACTGCGCGAGGCCGCCGTTGAACGCCGCATGCTGCTGACGGCCGTAGTCGACTTCCGCGTTGTACTGAATATCGGCGAGCGTGTAGGTTGCGTCGAGTTCACCGAAGAAGAACGAACCGTAGCCGCTCGGTGCCGCTCCGCCCGGGCCGTAGTGGACGACACCGTTCGAATCGATCGCGCTCGCGAGCGTCTGGCGGCCGATGTTGAACGAACCGCCGAGATCGAGCGCGCTCGACCACGTGTAGTCCGCGCGTGCGGTGAAGGTCGGCACCTTGTTGCTGGTGGTGATCGGATCGCCGAGCGCGTTGGTGCCCGTCGTCGTGACCGAACCGTACGTGCGGTACTGCTCGTTGCCGAGGAAGAACTTCCACGCCCAGTTGCCCTTCGTGTAGTTCGCGCCGATCCCGACGTAGCTGCCCGGATCCGAGAAATCGTACAGCAGGTTGTGCGTGAGCGTGAGCATCTGGTTCGACTGCTGCACCTCGTAGCCGCCGAAGCTCGGGATCAGGCCGGCGACCAGCGTCGTTTCGGCGGTGATCGGCACGTTGATGACCGCGGTGTTCAGCAGGTTGTCGGTGATCGAGCCACGCGAATTCTGCAGCAGCGTGATGCCGTTGCCGCGGTTCGGCATCAGCGTGATTTCCGCCGACGGCGCCATCGGGCCGACGCCGAACGTCTTCTTGATGTCGAGGTAGAGATCGCCGAACGTGCTGTTGAAGTAGTTGTACGCGTTCTCGTGGTTCGCGAACAGGAACGACGACGTGCCGGCCGCGCGGTTGTAGATGTAGGTCGGATCGATGTAGCCGGTGACCGACAGGCCTGCGAGCGGGCCCGTGTTGGCCGCGTCCGTCAGCGAGTCGACCTTCAGCTGCTGGTTCGCGATCTGCTGCTTCATTTCGCCGACCTCGTCGTTGGTCAGCGTCGCCTGCGCCTTGCCGTAGTCCGGCGAGCCCGGGTCGATGGCCACGGCGGCCGGCGCGGCGCCGGCCCCTGCCTTCGTGCCGGCCTGCGCGGTCGCGGGGCCGCCCTTCGCCGACAGTTGCGCCTGCATCGCCTTCATCTGTTTCTGCAGCGCCGCGACCTGCGCCTGCAGCGCCTTGATCTCGGCGGATGTCGAGTCGGCCAGCGCGATGCCCGGTAACGCGCCGGCCACCAGCAGGCAGATCAGTTTCTTCTTCATTGCGGATTCTCCTTGTCGTGCGCCTGTCAAATCGGAATCGAATCGCGCGCCCCCCCTGGGGCAGCGCGGGTTGCTTGTCTGCAGTGCTTGTTATCTTTGAAGCCGGAAGCGGGGCGTCACGCCACCGCGAACGCCGCCTTCATGTCGGCGATACGGCGCCGTTCGCGCGCGATCATCATCCGGTTCACGACGATCACGCCGATCGTCACCGCCGTGATGAACAGCGTCGCCAGCGCGTTCATCTCCGGGTTCAGCCCCAGCCGCACGCGCGAGAACACCACCAGCGGCAGCGTCGTCGAGCCCGGCCCGGACAGGAACGCCGACAGCACCAGGTCGTCGATCGACAGCGTGAACGACAGCAGCCAACCCGACAGCAGCGCCTGCGAGATCAGCGGCAGCGTCACCACGAAGAACACCTTCAGCGGCGTCGCGCCGAGATCCAGCGCGGCCTCTTCCAGCGACTTGTTCATCTCCTTCACGCGCGACTGCACGATGATCGCCACGTACGACACGCACAGCATCACGTGACCGATCCAGATCGTCACCATCCCGCGCCCCTTCGGCCAGCCGAACATCTGCTCCAGCGCAACGAACAGCAACAGCAGCGAGATGCCCTGGATCACTTCCGGGATCACCAGCGGCGCGTTGATCATCCCCGTATAGAGCGTGAAGCCCTTGAAGCGGCCGAAGCGCGCGAGCACGAAGCCCGCCCACGTGCCGATCACGACCGATGCGGTGGCCGTCAGCAAGCCGATCTTCAGCGACAGCCACGCGGCGCTCAGCAGCTCGTCGTCGTCCAGCAGCGCCGAGTACCACTTCAGCGAGAAGCCCGACCACACCGTCACCAGCTTCGACTCGTTGAACGAGTACACGACCAGGCTGATGATCGGGATGTACAGGAACAGGAAGCCGAAGGCGAGGACGCCCGTCGACAGCGGTTTGCTCGGCTTGATCATTTCGCGTCCTCCAGTTCCTTGACCTGGTAGTACTGGAACAGCGCCATCGGCACCAGCAGCAGCAACACCATCGCGACCGTCACCGCGGACGCCATCGGCCAGTCCATGTTGTTGAAGAATTCATCCCACATCACGCGGCCGATCATCAGCGTGTCGGCGCCGCCGAGCAGCTCCGGAATCACGTACTCGCCCACCGCCGGGATGAACACCAGCAGGCTGCCGGCGATGATCCCGTTCTTCGACAGCGGCAGCGTGATGCGCGTGAACGCGACCCACGGCTTGGCGCCGAGGTCGTACGCGGCTTCGAGCAACGTGAGGTCCATCTTCACGAGGTGCGCGTACAGCGGCATCACCATGAACGGCAGGTACGAATAGACCATCCCGATGTAGACGCCCGCGTCGCTGTGATAGAGCCGCAGCGGCGTGTGGATGATGCCGAGCGCGATCAGCGTGTGGTTCAGGAGGCCGTCGTCCTTCAGGATGCCGATCCATGCGTACACGCGGATCAGGAACGACGTCCAGAACGGCAGCATCACGGCCATCATCAGCACGTTGCGGCGGTTCGGTTCCGAGCGCGCGATGTAGTACGCCATCGGGTAACCGATCAGCAGGCACAGCACCGTCGAGACAGCGGCCATCTTCAGCGAGCTGAGGTAGGTCGCGATATACAGGTCGTCCTGCAGCAGGAACGCGTAGTGCGACAGCTGCAGCGCGAAGTGCACGATGCCGTCCTTGATCTCGACGAGCGACGTGTACGGCGGAATGCCCATCACCTGGTCGGCGAAGCTGATCTTCAGCACCAGCACGAACGGCAGCGCGAAGAACACGGCCAGCCACACGAACGGCACGCCGATCGCGACGCTGCGGCCCGACGGCAGGAAGCGCGACAGCGCGGCAAGGCGGCCCGGGCGGGCGCGGGCGGCACCAGTGCTCGCGGCGCCGGTCGGCACCGGCGCGGACGGATTGGAGGCGGAGGTTCTCATCGTGGCGTCCTCACTGCGTCAGCACGACGCCGCTGGCCGGCGACCACGACACGAACACGTCGTCGTTCCACGCCGGTGCGTTGTCGTTCATCAGGTGCGAGCTCGACAGGTTCGACACCACCGTCTTGCCGCTCGGCAGGCGCACGTGGTACAGCGAGTAGCTGCCCATGTACGCGATGTCGGTCACGACGCCGCGCGCCCAGTTGTGTTTCGAGCCCGGCTTCTCGCGCGACACGTGAATGCGTTCCGGGCGCACCGAGATGCCGACCGGCATCCCGAGCGGGCCGGTGATGCCGTGGCTCACGTACATGCGGGCTTCGAGGTCGTCGCTTTCAACGAAGATGTGATCGGGCTCGTCCTCGACCACGCGCCCTTCGAACAGGTTGGTCGAGCCGATGAATTCGGCCGAGAAGCGGCTGTTCGGAAACTCGTACACTTCGCCCGGCGCGCCGATCTGCACGATCTTGCCTTCGCTCATCACCGCGAGGCGGCTGGCCATCGTCATCGCCTCTTCCTGGTCGTGCGTGACCATCACGCAGGTCACGTCGACCTTCTCGATGATGTTCACGAGTTCGAGCTGGGTCTTCTGGCGGATCTTCTTGTCGAGCGCGGACATCGGCTCGTCGAGCAGCAACAGCTTCGGGCGCTTGACCAGCGAGCGGGCCAGCGCGACGCGTTGCTGCTGGCCGCCGGAGAGCTGGTGCGGCTTGCGCTGCGCGTACTTGCTCATCTGCACGAGCGCGAGCGCATCGGCCACGCGCTCCTTGATCTCGTGCTTCGGCGTGCCTTCCTGCTTCAGGCCGAACGCGACGTTCGATTCGACCGTCATGTGCGGGAACAGCGCGTACGACTGGAACATCATGTTCACCGGGCGACGGTACGGCGGCAGCGACGCGAGGTCCTCGCCGTCGACGAAGATCTTGCCGGAGGTGGCCGTCTCGAGCCCGGCGAGCATGCGCAGCAACGTCGACTTGCCGCAGCCCGAGCTGCCGAGCAGCGCGAACAGCTCGTTCTTCGCGATCGTCAGGTTCACGTTGTCGACGGCGGTGCTGTCGCCGAATTTCTTCACGACGTTTTCGATGCGCACGAAGGCGTCGTTTTGCGTACGGGCCGCGGGGGCCGGTTGGGTCTGTCGTGCGGCAGCGGAAGAGGGTATCGATTGCATGGGATTCACCATTCGTTCTTCACGGATTGCAGGCGTGAGCGCCCCCGCGCGAGGCGCAAAACGCGACTCACGGGCGACGGCTCGTGCCGGATGGAACAGTGCGCGCGGCGCGCGCGGGCGGACGGAGGTCCGCGGATCTCAGGCGGGCAGGCTTGAAGCGCCGCCTGCGCCGCCGGAATTCAGGTCGATCAGTGGCCGGTCTTCAATTGGGCCCACAGGCGGTTCTCGAGGCGCAGGATGTCGGCCGGCATCGGCTTCATCAGCACCATCTTCTTCAGTACGTCTTCAGGCGGGTAGACGGTCGGGTCCTGTGCGACGGCCGGCGTGACGAACTGGTGCGCGGCCTTGTTCGCGGTCGGGTAGAACACCGTGTTGGTGATCGCCGCGTTGACCTTCGGATCGGACACGTAGTTGATCCACTTCAGCGCGCTCTCGGGGTGCGGCGCATCCTTCGGGATCACCATCACGTCGAACCACAGCAGGCCGCCTTCCTTCGGGTTCGAGAACTTGATGTCGTACGAACGCTTCGCTTCGGCCGAGCGGCGATGCGCGATGCCGACGTCGCCCGACCAGCCGAGCACGACGCACACGTCGTTGTTCGCGAGGTCGTTGATGTAGCCGGACGAGTTGAACTGGGTGATGTACGGGCGGACTTTCTTCAGGACTTCGAACGCAGCCTGGTAGTCGCCGGGATTCTTGCTGTTCGGGTCCTTGCCCATGTATTGCAGCGTGGCGGCGAACACGTCGACGGCCTGGTCGAGGAACGACACGCCGCAGCTCTTCAGCTTTTCCATGTTGGCCGGGTCGAACACCAGCGCCCAGCTGTCGACCGGCGCCTTGTCGCCGAGCGCCTTCTTCACCGCCTGCGCGTTGTAACCGATGCCGTCCGTGCCGTAGGCCCAGGGCACGCCGTACTGGTTGCCCGGATCGGCATCCGAGATCATCTTCATCAGCAGCGGGTCGAGGTTCGCGAGGTTCGGCAGCTTCGACTTGTCGAGCTTCTGGTACACGCCGGCCTGGATCTGCTTGGCCATGTAGTTCGACGTCGGCACGACGATGTCGTAGCCCGAACTGCCGGCCAGCAGCTTCGCCTGAAGCGTGTCGTCGCTGTCGTAGTTGTCGTACTTGACGTGGATGCCCGTCTGCTTCTGGAAGTTCGGGATCGTGTCGGGTGCGATGTAGTCGGACCAGTTGTAGACGTTCAGCTCGTCGGCCGCGTGTGCCGTCGGGCTGGCGACCGACGTGAACGCGGCCGCGGCGGCAAGGGCGGCAACGGAACAGGCTTGGCGAAGAAAGCAGGCACGCATGGTGGAATTCCCTTGGGTTATGGCGGCGTGCGGCGCCCGCCGCACGCCTGTAGGCAAAAACCGTTACGAAATACCCAGTTGCTGGGCGGTTGCATCGACTGCTTTTTTCGCCTTCGATACGAGTTCATCGATTTCCGGACGCGAGATCACGAGCGGCGGCGACAGCAGCATCCGGTCGCCGGTCGCGCGCATGATCAGGTTGCCGTTGAAGCAGAAGTCGCGGCAGATCGTGCCGACGTCGCCGCCGTTCGCGAAGCGGCGGCGTTCGGCCGGCGCCTCGGCGAGCTGCAGGCTCGCGACGAGGCCGTGGCCATGCACTTCGCCGACGATCGGGTGACGCGCGAATGTTTCGCGCATCAGCGCCTGGAAGTACGGGCCCGTGTCGTTCTTCACGCGCTCGACGATCCCTTCGTCGCGCAGCAGCTTCAGGTTCGCGACCGCGACGGCCGCCGCGACCGGATGGCCCGAGTACGTGAGGCCGTGGTTGAATTCGCCGTTGTCGATGATCGGCCGCGCCACGCGTTCGTGAATGCCGACGGCCCCCATCGGCACGTAGCCCGACGTGAGGCCCTTGGCCATCGTGATGAGATCGGGTTCGAAACCGAAGTGTTGGTGTGCGAACCATTCGCCGGTGCGGCCGAAGCCGCCGATCACTTCGTCGGCCACCAGCAGGATGTCGTACTTGCGGCAGATCCGCTGGATTTCCGGCCAGTACGTCGACGGCGGGAAGATCACGCCGCCCGCGCCCTGGAACGGCTCGCCGATGAACGCCGCGACGTTCTCCGCGCCGAGTTCGAGGATCTTCGCTTCGAGCTGCTGCGCGCGCGCCAGGCCGAATGCTTCCGGCGTTTCGCCGGCCGCTGCTTCGCCGAAGAAATACGGCTGGTCGATGTGCACGATGTGCTCGACCTTCGACGGCATCTGCTCGTGCATGTAGCCCATCCCGCCGAGCGTGCCGCCGGCGATCGTCGAGCCGTGATAGCCGTTCTTACGCGAGATCACATACTTCTTCTGCGGCTGACCCTGCACGCGCCAGTACTGGTGCACGAGGCGCAGCACGGTGTCGTTGCCTTCCGAACCGCTGTTGCAATAGAAGAAGTGGTTGAAGCCGGCCGGCGTGACTTCCGCGAGCATCGCGGAGAGCTCGATCACCGGCGGATGCGTGGTCTTGAAGAACGTGTTGTAGAACGGCAGTTCCTGGATCTGGCGATACGCGGCGTCGGCGAGTTCCTTGCGGCCGTAGCCGACGTTCACGCACCAGAGGCCGGCCATCCCGTCGATCACCTTGTTGCCGTCCGAGTCCCACAGGTAGACGCCGTCGGCCTTCACGATCACGCGGCTGCCGGCGCGGTTCAGCGCGCCCATGTCGGAGAACGGGTGGATGTGGTGCGCGGCGTCGAGCGCACGGTATTCGGCGGTGGTGCGCGCCTGCGTCGCGCGCGGTGCGGCGGCCGTGGCGCTCGGTGCGGCCGGCTGGACCCAGGCTGATTCGTTGCGATACGTCATGTTTCCTCCGTGATTCCGTATTCGGTCGGGTGCACGCTCAGACGTGCAGCAGCAGATGGCGGCGTTCCCACGAGCTGATCACGCGGAAGAACGCTTCGTATTCGGTTTCCTTCAGCGCGAAATACGCCTTCAGGAACTTGTGGCCGAGGATCTCGCCGAGCGGCTCGCAGGCCGCCATCAGCGTCAACCCTTCCTCGAGGTTGCGCGGCAGCTGGTACGGCAGCTCGTAGCCGTCGCTGACGAGCGGCTCGGTCGGCTCCAGGCGCTGCGTCATGCCGAGATAGCCGGCCGCGAGCGTCGCGGCGAGCGCGAGGTACGGATTGCAGTCGACGCCCGGGATGCGGTTCTCGATACGGCGTGCCGACGGGCCCGAGTGCGGAATGCGGAAGCCGACCGTGCGGTTGTCGTAGCCCCACTGCACGTTGATCGGCGCGGCCATGAAGCGCGACAGGCGGCGGTACGAGTTGATGTACGGCGCGAAGATCGGCATCAGCGCCGGCGTGTACTTCTGCAGCCCGGCGAGGTAGTTGTAGAACATCGACGTCGCGCCGCCGGTTTCCGGCGACGTGAACAGGTTCTGGCCGGTTTCCTCGTCGACGATGCTCTGATGCACGTGCATCGCCGAGCCCGGTTCGTCTTCCATCGGCTTGGCCATGAACGTCGCGTACATGTTGTGACGCAGCGCGGCCTCGCGCACCGTGCGCTTGAACAGGAACACCTGGTCGGCCAGCGACAGCGCGTCGCCGTGCATGAAGTTGATCTCCATCTGCGCGGCGCCGACTTCGTGGATCAGCGTGTCGATGTCGAGGTTCTGCGCTTCGCAGTACTCGTAGATGTCCTCGAACAGCGGGTCGAACTCGTTCACGGCCTCGATCGAATACGACTGGCGACCCGTTTCGGGGCGGCCCGTGCGGCCGACCGGCGGGCGCAGCGGCAGGTCGGGGTCCTTGTTCATGTCGACCAGGTAGAACTCGAGTTCCGGCGCGACGACGGGCTTCCAGCCCTTCGCCTTGTACAGGTCGAGCACGCGGCGCAGCACGTAGCGCGGCGAGATCTCGACCGGCGAGCCGTCGAAGTGCACGCAGTCGTGGATCACCTGCGCGGTCGGGTCGACGGCCCACGGAATCAGGCGGATCGTCGACGTGTCGGGCACGCACACCATGTCGGGGTCGGTCACGCCGGTCAGCGAGCCGTCTTCCGGATATTCGCCGGTGACGGTCTGCACCATCACGGCTTGCGGCAGGCGCATCGATTCGCCGGACGTGAACTTGTTGCGCGGCGTGATCTTGCCGCGCGCGATGCCGGCCATGTCGGGGATGATCGCTTCGACTTCAGTGATCCGGTGCTGCTTCAGAAAGTCTTCGATGTCTTGCATGTCTGTTCTCGTTGGTTGGGTCGGCGCGCTCAGGCGAGCGCGGCGGCGGCCATGGCGCGCGTGCGGGCAGCGCGGCGGGCGCGGCAGGCATCGCCGAAGGCGCGGAAGATCGCGCTCGACAGCGGGTCCTGCGCATGGCGCCATTCCGGATGCCACTGCACGGCGAGGGCGAAAGCCGGCGCATCGACGACGCTCACGGCTTCGATCAGCCCGTCCGGCGCGACGGCTTCGACGGCGAGGCCGGAGCCGAGCTGGGCGATGCCCTGCTTGTGCAGCGAATTCACGTGTACCTCGTCGCGGCCGCCGGCGAGCGCGTGCAGCGTGCCGCCGGGCGTCAGGCGCACGACGTGCGCGGGGCCGTACTGCGTCTCCATCGGCGCGTCGTCGTCCTCGCGGTGATCGGCGAGGCCCGGCACTTCGTGCACGCGCTGGTGCAGCGTGCCGCCGCAGACGACGTTCAGCTCCTGGAAGCCGCGGCAGACGGCCAGCACGGGCACGCCCGCGGCGATCGCCGCGCGCAGCAGCGGCAGCGTGGTCGCGTCGCGGGCCGGGTCGTGCTTCGTGCCCGGCGCGCTCGGTTCGCCGCCGTACCGATGCGGCTCGACGTTCGAGTAGCTGCCGGTAAACAGCAGGCCGTCGACCGTGTCGAGTACGTCGTCGACCGACTGGCGCTCGCCGAGCGCGGGCAGCACCATCGCGAACGCTTGCGCGCCGTCGACGATCGCGGCGACGTATTTGTCGCCGACCGTATGCGACGCATGCGCGCCGATTTGCGTGTGGTCGGCGGTGATGCCGACGAGAGGTTTCCTTCTATCCATGACGTCAATCAGTTATCCGGAGGGTTGTTGCGTCTTGCTTGCCGGATGTGGCGAAACGCCGGCGTGCAACAGCCCCGCAGCCTTGCGTGAGACGCAAGGCCGCTGGTGAATGGGCGCAACGGGATGGCGTGGCGATCCGCGCTGCGCGCGACGATCAGGCCGTCGTTCGTTTCATTGCGACACGCGACGCGGCAATGCATGCGCGAACGCGTTCCGTCACCGCACGGACGATGCGGTTGGCGAATCGGCAGATGAAACGAACGACGTAAAGAAAGGAGAGGCGCTACGGCAGCAGCGACGCCACTTCGTCGGTATCGACGGCGACGAATGCGCGTGCGGAAACGGCGTTGTGACGCCGAACGGAACGACGGGACAGGATGGTGTAGATCGACAGGTGAAGCAGGCGAGGACTATGCCAGCCGCAACTGCCGTCGTCGGAAGCGGACGCCGCGCTGCGCAAACTTCGCACATCGCCTCGATCCCACCTCACCAGAGGGCCACGGACTCTCACGATTACACTCGACTGGGTTGTTGAAAGTATTGAACACCTGACCGTTTCGACGCGCGGGGCGTTTAAAATAATCAAGGCGCCGGTTACGCGTTATTTACATTGATGGGCATCAATTTTTGCGTTGCAATAACGTTTTTTGCTGCCGATGAATGCTTGATGACGCTAACGTGAGAGCCAGCATATACGAGCCAAAAACGGCGTCAAATGTTTTTTAACGGTGTTGCATCAGGGCTTTCCCGAGCAGTGCGAACAAAAGATTCGTAAAAGGAATAATCGGCACGGCGTTCATTATTTCGAACGCCTTTCAGGGTTTTCCCCGCTGATGCGCGGCATAAAGTGATTAGAATATTCAACGGCTGTCCACCGCGTCGTTTCACTTTGTCATCGCACTTATCGTGTCCGAAACCGAATCGATGTCCACCGAAGTCGCCGAGCGCCTGCGTTTCGTGCGCAACAAGCAGGGCCTGTCGCAGCGCGAACTCGCGAAGCGAGCCGGCGTGACCAACGGCACGATCTCGCTGATCGAACAGGGCCGTGTGAGCCCGTCGGTCGGCTCGTTGAAGAAGCTGCTCGAATGCATCCCGATGAGTCTCGCGGAGTTCTTCACGTTCGAGCTCGTCGAATCGCGCTCGGTCGTGTCGCGTCGCGACGAGATGCCGAACCTCGGCAACGACACGCTCGCGTTTCATCTGGTCGGCGCGAGCATGAAGGATCGCAACATGTGCATCCTGCGCGAGATCTACCAGCCGCAGGCCGATACGGGGCCCGAGATGCTCGTGCACGCGGGGCACGAGGGCGGTGTCGTCGTGTCGGGCCGGCTCGAGCTGACCGTCGACGGCGCGACGTGGCTGCTCGACCCCGGAGACGGCTACTACTTCGAAAGCCGTTTGCCGCACCGTTTTCGCAATCCCAGCGCGGACCTGATCTGCGAGGTCGTCTCGGCCAATTCGCCGGCGACCTTCTGACCTTCCCCCGCGCGTCACTGCATTCGCTGCCGGCCGGCTGCGCGTCACGCGCAGCGGCGTGTCGCATCGCGAATGCCAAAAAACTGAGGCATCCTGATGAACAAGTTGACTTTGGCTGACTGGCAGGACAAGGCGGCGTCGCTCGAGATCGAAGGGCGCGCATTCATCGACGGCGCGTCGCGCGACGCGCACGGCGGCAAGACGTTCGACTGCGTGAGCCCGATCGACGGCCGCGTGCTGGCGAAGGTAGCCGATTGCGGCGAAGCCGACGTGAACGCGGCTGTGGCCGCCGCGCGCCGCGCGTTCGACGCGGGCGTGTGGGCCGGGCTGAACCCGCGTGCGCGCAAGGCCGTGCTGCTGCGCTGGGCCGCGCTGATGCGCGAGCATCTCGACGAGCTGTCGCTGCTCGAAACGCTCGACGCCGGCAAGCCGATCGGCGACACGACGACGGTCGACGTGCCGGGCGCCGCATACTGCGTCGAATGGTTTGCGGAGGCGATCGACAAGGTGGGCGGCGAAGTCGCGCCGGCCGATCATCATCTCGTCGGTCTCGTCACGCGCGAGCCGGTCGGCGTGGTGGCCGCCGTCGTGCCGTGGAACTTCCCGATCCTGATGGCCGCGTGGAAATTCGGCCCGGCGCTCGCGGCCGGCAACAGCGTCGTGCTGAAACCGTCGGAGAAATCGCCGCTGACCGCGATCCGTGTCGCGCAGCTCGCGTATGAGGCCGGCATTCCGGCCGGCGTGTTCAACGTCGTGCCGGGCGCGGGCGAGCCGGGCAAGCTGCTCGCGCTGCATCGCGACGTCGACTGCATCGCGTTCACGGGCTCGACGGCGGTCGGCAAACTGATCATGCAGTACGCCGCGCAGTCGAACCTGAAGCGCGCGTGGCTCGAACTCGGCGGCAAGTCGCCGAACATCGTGCTGCCCGATTGTCCCGATCTCGACCGCGCGGCACAGGCGGCTGCCGGTGCGATCTTCTACAACATGGGCGAGATGTGCACGGCAGGCTCGCGCCTCCTCGTGCATCGCGACATCAAGGACACATTCATCGAGAAGCTCGTCGCGGCGGCGCGCGCGTACGTGCCCGGCAATCCGCTCGATCCGGCGGTGTCGATGGGCGCGATCGTCGACGGCATCCAGCTCGAGCGCGTGCTCGGCTATATCGAGGCCGGGCGCAGCGAAGGCCGGCTCGTCACGGGTGGTGCGCGCGTGAAGGCGGAAACGGGCGGCTTCTACGTGGAGCCGACGGTGTTCGAGGTGAAGCCCGACGCGAAGATCGCGCGCGAGGAGATCTTCGGGCCCGTGCTGTCGGTGATCGTGTTCGACGACGTCGACGAAGCGGTGCGAATCGCGAACGACACCGAATACGGGCTGGCGGCGGCCGTGTGGACGTCGAACCTGACGACCGCGCACGACGTGTCGCGCCGGCTGCGTGCGGGCACCGTCTGGGTGAACTGCTACGACGAGGGCGGCGACATGAACTTCCCGTTCGGCGGCTACAAGCAGTCGGGCAACGGCCGCGACAAGTCGCTGCATGCGCTCGAGAAATACACCGAGCTGAAGTCGACGCTGATCCGGCTGCGCTGACGCGCAATCGGGCGCGGGCGCAGCGCCGCTCGGCGATGTGCCCGCGGGTCGCGGCGCGCGGGCGTTATGCGGCGCGCAGCGCGGGGTGGAAGCCGGCGGCTTCGATGATCGACTGCACGCGCTCGGCGCCTTGCGCCGATTCGACCTTGACGATCTTCGCCGCGACGTCGATGTCGAGCTTCGCGGCGGGATCGGCGGCCGTCACCGCGCGCGTGATGGCGTTGGCGCAGCCGCCGCAGGTCATGTCCTGGACTTCGAATTCCATCGTGTTCTCCTGAGTTGACGATTGACAAGCATCGACAGCATGAAGCTTGCCACGGTGGGAAGGTCAAGCGTACGCGGGTTGCCGGAAATCCGTGTCGCAGCCTTGCTGCAGCGACAGGCTGTTGTAAACGTGAAGTCTGATGAATTGCGATTGCGCCGTCGACGTCATTCGGAATTTATCCCGATTGACGGCGGCGCGTTCCGGGTGCCGCGGGGCGGATGCCTTGTCGGGCCTTGCGCGACGGCGATCCGTGAAGCGTGATCACCATGACGCCAGTAAGGGTACGCGAGTTGAAAATGCGAATCGATCTTAGTATCGGTTCCCTTCGATATTTCAATTCGTTACCGTCATGAACCGTTTTGCTTTCGGCTTCGCGCTGGCCCTGCTGGGCGCATCGGCCACGTCCGCATTCGCGGCCGACGATGTCGTCAACCTGACCCTGAAGGACCACAAGTTTTCGCCCGATGGCGTGACGATCCCGGCCGGCAAGAAGGTGAAGTTCGTCGTGAAGAACCTCGACGCGACGCCCGCCGAATTCGAGAGCGACGACTTCAAGGCGGAGAAGGTCGTGCCTGCAGGCAAGTCGGTGGAAATCATGGTCGGGCCGCTGAAGGCCGGCACGTACGAATTCCACGACGAGTATCACGAAGCGCAGTCGAAGACGCACCTGACCGTCAAATAAGCCCCTATCGCCATGTTGTCTACTGCCCTGATCGTCTTTCGTGAAGTGCTCGAGGCCGCGCTGGTGGTGTCGATCGTGATGGCCGCCACCAAGGGCGTGCCGCGGCGCGGCTGGTGGGTCGGCGGCGGGCTGGTGGGCGGCGTGATCGGCGCGGGCCTGATCGCCGCGTTCGCCGACGTGATTTCGCAGTGGGCGTCCGGCATGGGGCAGGAGGTCTTCAACGCGGGCGTGATGTTCGTCGCGACGCTGATGCTCGCGTGGCACAGTATCTGGATGAGCCGGCACGGCCGCGAGATGGCGATGCAGATGACCGAGGTCGGGCGCGCCGTCGCGGACGGCAGCAAGCCGCTGACGGGGCTGGCGATCGTGGTCGGCGTCGCGGTGCTGCGCGAAGGCTCCGAGGCCGTGCTGTTCCTGTACGGCATCGCGGCGGGCGACCCGGGGCAGACGCCGCAGATGATCGTCGGCGGGCTGCTCGGCGTGCTGGGCGGCGCCGGGCTCGGCTACGGGATGTATGCGGGCCTGCTGCAGATTCCGCTGAAGCGCCTGTTCTCCGTCACCAACTGGCTGATCGTGCTGCTCGCGGCGGGGATGGCCAGCCAGTGCGTCGGCTTCCTGCTCTCGGCGGGCCTCGTGCCGTCGTGGGGCGACGTGATCTGGGATACGTCGTGGCTGCTCAAGGATTCGAGCCTCGTCGGCAAAGCGCTGCATACGCTGATCGGCTATACCGCGCGCCCGGCGGGCATCCAGATCGTCGCGTACCTCGCGACACTGGCCACGATCGTCGGGCTGGCACGGCTCGTCGGCCGGCCGCAGACGGCCATGCGGCCGCCACGGCCTGCAGCCTGAATTGTTCGGGTTCGAATAGGAAAGGGGCGTCCATGACGCCCCTTTTTCATGTACGGTGTGCGGCCGGCCGATGCGCGGCGTCGGCGGCAGCGTGCCGGTTGCGCACGCCGCGCCGGCTCAGCGGTGGCTGTCGATCCAGGCGCGAGCCCATTCGAGCCCCGCGTCGCGCGCGTCGTCCTCGGTGTCGAACACGCCGAGCACGCCGGACGCCTCGACCAGCTTGTTGTTCTGCGTGATCGTGCCGCTCGCCGCGAAGCGCTCGGGTTGCAGGATCTCGTCCTGCTGCAGGATCGCGTGGCCCCAGATCTGGTAGCCGTGGTAGGTTTGCGCTTCCATTATCGAGTCACCTCCGCGGAGCGGCCGTGCGTGCCGACCTGCAGCACGTTGCCGTCCGGCGTGTATTGACGCGGGATGTTGGAGTAATTCAGTGCGTGCGGCGCATCGGGCGCAGCCGGCTGCATCACCGTCAGCCGTCCCGGTGCGGGCTGCGCAACGGGGCGCGGAGCGGCCGGCGCCCCGGCCGCGGGCGGACGATGCGAATCGGCTTTCACGGCCTGCGCGACGCGGCGCTTGTGCGGCTTCGCCGCGGCTTTCGGAGTGACGTTCGCGTGCTTCTCCGCGCTCTTGCCGGCGCGCGCGTCGGCGCCCGTGTGCGTGGCCGGGTTACGGGAATCCGGCGTACGGGCTTCCGGCGTACGGGCTTCCGGCGTACGGGCTTCCGGCGCATGGGCTGCCGGCTTCCGCGCCTCGGGCGGGTTCCAGACCTCGACGTAATGCTCGGCGGCCCAGCCCGTCGACGCGAACGTCAGCGCCAGCACACCGCATCCAATCAGTCTTACCATTGTCTCTCCGTCTGTCTCGGCGGCGCACACGTCGCTGGTGCGCCGACCGGTGCCCTGCCTTACTCCACCGTCACCGACTTCGCGAGGTTCCGCGGCTTGTCGACGTCGGTGCCGCGTGCGCACGCGGTGTGATACGCGAGCAATTGCAGCGGCACGACGTGCAGGATCGGCGACAGTTGCCCGTAGTGCTCCGGCATCCGGATCACGTGCAGGCCGTCGTCGTTGACGATCTGCGTGTCGGCATCGGCGAACACGTACAGCTCGCCGCCGCGCGCACGCACTTCCTGCATGTTCGACTTCAGCTTCTCGAGCAGCGTGTCGTTCGGCGCGACCGTGACGACCGGCATCGCTTCCGTGACGAGCGCGAGCGGCCCGTGCTTCAGTTCGCCGGCCGGATAGGCTTCGGCGTGGATGTACGAGATTTCCTTCAGCTTCAGCGCGCCTTCGAGCGCGATCGGGTAGTGCAGCCCGCGGCCGAGGAACAGCGCGTTTTCCTTGCGCGCGAATTCCTCCGACCACGCGATGATCTGCGGCTCCAGCGCGAGCACGCTGTTCAGCGCGGCCGGCAGGTGGCGCAGCTGCTTCAGGAATTCGGCTTCCTGCGCGGCATCGACGTGCCCGCGCAGCTTGCCGAGCGTGGCCGCCAGCACGAACAGCGCGACGAGCTGCGTCGTGAACGCCTTCGTCGACGCGACGCCGATCTCGGTGCCCGCGTGCGTCAGGAACTGCATTTCGGTGAGGCGCACCATCGCGCTCGTCGCGACATTGCAGACGGCGAGCGTATGCGTGTGGCCGAGCGACTGCGCATGCTTGAGCGCGGCGAGCGTGTCGGCCGTCTCGCCCGACTGCGAGATCACCAGCACGAGCTGGCGCGGGTTCGGCACCGATTCGCGGTAGCGGTATTCGCTCGCGATCTCGACCTGGGTCGGGATCTTCGCGATCGATTCGAGCCAGTACTTCGCGGTCAGGCCCGAGTAGTAGCTCGTGCCGCACGCGAGGATCAGCAGGCTGTCGATGTCCGCGAACGCGGCGGGCGCGGCGTCGCCGAACAGCGTCGCGTCGAACGCGTCCGTCTGCGGCACGGTATCGCTGATCGCGCGCGGCTGCTCGAAGATTTCCTTCTGCATGAAGTGGCGATACGGTCCGAGTTCGACCGCGCCGCCGTAGGCGCTGACCACGCGGATCTCGCGCTGCGCGGTGGCGCCGTTGCGGTCGACGATCTTCACGCCGTCGAGCGACAGCTCGCACACGTCGCCTTCCTCGAGGAACGTGAAGTGGTCGGTGCTGCCCGCGAGGGCGAGCGCGTCGGACGCGAGGAAGTTCTCGCCGTCGCCGTGGCCGACCACGAGCGGCGAACCCTGGCGTGCGCCGACGACGGTGTGCGGCTGGTCCTTGTGGATCACGGCGATCGCATACGCGCCGTGCAGCTGGCCCACCGCCTCGCGCACCGCGTCGAACAGGTTGCCGCGATACAGGCTGTGCACGAGGTGGGCGATCACTTCGGTGTCGGTCTGCGACACGAATTCGTAGCCCTTCGCGCGCAGCGCTTCACGCAGCGATTCGAAGTTCTCGATGATGCCGTTGTGGACGAGCGCGAGCGCGTTCGACGAGAAGATCGGGTGCGCGTTGTGCGTGACGGGCGCGCCATGCGTCGCCCAGCGGGTGTGCGCGACGCCGGTGGTGCCTTCGAGGTTTGACTCGCGCACCTGCGCGTCGAGATCGGCGACGCGTGCGACGCTGCGCGCGCGCTTCGGTGCGTCCGGCTCGAGCACGGCGACGCCGCACGAGTCGTAGCCACGGTATTCGAGGCGCCGCAAACCTTCGATCAGCACCGGAACGATATTACGCTGCGCAACTGCGCCGACAATGCCGCACATGAAATCTACCTTCCATAGGGAAGCGGGCGCCGTCCGGCACCCGCGTGATGTTAACTTTTCTTCTTGACCGGGCGGACGTAGCCGCTCTTCGCGGTCTGGGTCTTCTCGTTCAACGCGAGCAGGCCGTCGGCCACGTCCTTCCAGATCGTCGTGCCGGCGGCGATCGTCACGCCGCGGCCGACGCGCACGGGCGCGACGAGCTGCGTATCGGAGCCGACGAACACGTCGTCCTCGATCACGGTGCGGAACTTGTTCGCGCCGTCGTAGTTGCAGGTGATCGTGCCCGCGCCGATGTTCACGCGCGCGCCGATGTCGGCGTCGCCGATGTACGTGAGGTGGTTCGCTTTCGAGCCGTGGCCGATCACCGCATTCTTCACCTCGACGAAGTTGCCGACGTGCGCTTCGTCCGCGAGTTGCGCGCCGGGGCGCAGCCGCGCGTACGGGCCGATCACGGTGTGCGCGCCGAGCTCGGCGCCGTCGATGTGCGTGAATGCGTCGATGCGCGTGCCCGCGCCGACCGATGCGTTGCGGATCACGCAGTTCGCGCCGATCGTCACGTTGTCGGCGAGCGTCACGTTGCCTTCGAACACGCAGTTCACGTCGATCGACACGTCGCGGCCGCAGCGCAGCGTGCCGCGCACGTCGACGCGCGCCGGATCGGCGAGCGTGACGCCCGCGACGAGCAGCGCGTCGGCGATGGTGCGCTGGTGGATCCGCTCGAGTTCGGCGAGCTGCGCCTTGCTGTTCACGCCGAGCGTTTCCCATTCCTCGTCGGGCTGCGCGGTGACGACCTCGAAACCGGCCTCGATCGCGAGTTCGACGACGTCGGTCAGGTAGTACTCGCCCTGCGCGTTCTCGTTCTTCAGCGCGCCGAGCCACATCGACAGCTGGGCCGTGGGCGTGACGATGATGCCGGTGTTGATCTCGGCGATCTTCAGCTGTTCGGGCGATGCGTCCTTCTGTTCGACGATGCGCGTGACGAAGCCGGCCGCGTCGCGCACGATGCGGCCGTAGCCGGTCGGATCGTCGAGCGTGACCGTCAGAATCCCGTAGCGACCCTCGCGCGCGGCATCGACGAGGCGCTGCAAGGTCGACGCGCGCGTGAGCGGCACGTCGCCGTACAGCACGAGCGTCGGTTGCGCGGGATCGAGGAGCGGCAGCGCCTGGCGCACCGCGTGGCCGGTGCCGAGCTGTTCGGCCTGCACCGCGAACTGGACGTCGGGTGCGGCGACGGCCGCCTGCACCTGCTCGGCGCCATGACCGACGACGACGACGAGCCGGGACGGCTGCAGCGTGCGCGCGGTGTCGATGACGTGGGAGAGGAGCGGCCTGCCGGCCAGGGGATGAAGCACTTTCGGCAGCGCGGAACGCATGCGCTTGCCGGTGCCTGCCGCCAAAATCACGATATTCATGGCGTCAGCTTGTCAGAGGAGTTCGAAGCCGACCATTTTAGCATGCGGCCTCCGCCGTCCCGGGGCTGTCGCGGCGGGGCGACAGCCCCGGAAAGCGGCCTTGCGGCCCCGTTCCGGCGGGTGTTCCGGCCCTGCTTACAGGTCGTCGAACTGGACGATCGAGATCGGTTGGGCGCCGCCCGGTGCCGCGCTGTCGTCGCCCGACGCGCACGGTTCCTCGTCGAACGCGATGTCGCCCTGCGGATCGGCCTCGCCCGTCGCGCGCAGCGACTGGAACGGGTACAGCGTCGTGTCCATCAGGTGCGACGGCACGACCTTCGCGAGCGCGTTGAACATGTTCTCGACGCGACCCGGGAAGCGCTTGTCCCATTCGCGGATCAGCGCCTTCATTTCCGCGCGCTTCAGGTTCGGCTGGCTGCCGCACAGGTTGCACGGGATGATCGGGAATTCGCGCAGCTCCGCATATTTCTCCAGATCGGTTTCCTTCACGTACGCGAGCGGGCGGATCACGATGTTCTTGCCGTCGTCCGACTGAAGCTTCGGCGGCATCCCCTTCAGCTTGCCGCCGTAGAACATGTTGAGCAGCAGCGTCTGCACGATGTCGTCGCGGTGGTGGCCGAGCGCGATCTTGGTTGCGCCGAGTTCGCCGGCCACGCGGTACAGGATCCCGCGGCGCAGCCGCGAGCACAGCGAGCAGGTCGTCTTGCCTTCGGGCACGAGCCGCTTGACGATGCTGTAGGTGTCCTGGTTCTCGATGTGGAACGGCACGCCGACCTGCTTCAGGTATTCCGGCAGCACGTGCTCCGGGAAGCCCGGCTGCTTCTGGTCGAGGTTCACCGCGACGATGTCGAAATCGATCGGCGCGCGTTCGCGCAGGCGCAGCAGCACGTCGAGCATCGCATAGCTGTCCTTGCCGCCCGACAGGCACACCATCACCTTGTCGCCTTGCTCGATCATGTTGAAGTCGCCGATCGCCTGGCCGACCTGGCGCACGATCCGCTTGAACAGCTTGTTGTTCTCGTACGCGTCCTTCTGCTCGCGGCGCGTCAGCGCCGGGCGGCCGGCCGGGGCGGCGGGCGTGTCGAGGGTGGCGGCATCGGCCGCCGTGTCATTCATGTGGGGGGCGTTCATGCTCGCTTCTCGTCCTTGATGCGGAAGACTTCGACGCCGACGGCGTCGCAGTCCGGATAAGCGTCCGGTTTCTCGGTACGGACGCGTACCGCGCGCACGGCATCGTGCGCCAGCAGGCGCGCGGCGATCGCGTCGCACAGCGTTTCCTGCAGGTGGATGTGGCCGCGCGCCAGGCATTGCGTGACGCTCTGCTTCATCAGATCGTAGTCGACGATTTCATGCAGCCGGTCGTCGACGGGGGTGGACAGCGCGAGCGGCACGAACAGGTCGATATTGATGACGACGCGCTGCTCGCCGCGCTTCTCGTGTTCGAAGGCACCGATGTTGATGTGCACTTCGTAGTCGCGCAGGTAGAGCCTGCGGCAGTCCGCGAGGCGGGGGTGCAGGAGAGCGGAAAACATGGTCGTCCCAGTCAAATTGGCGTGCGCGCACGCAAAGCGGCGCGGGCGGCGGCGCTCAGGCCGCGCGTTTCCGCGCAGTTCATTCATTCGGGCCGGCGGCGGGCGGCACGAGGTGCTCGCCGCCGTCGACGGTCAGCGTCGCGCCGGTGACGCCCGGCGCGCTCGCGAGATAGCAGGCGGCCGCCGCGATGTCGTCCGCGTGCGGCGCGTGGCCGCGCACGAGCGCCGCGACCCGCACCTTCGGCGCGAGCGCCAGTGCGAGCGCCGACGTCGCGCGATTCAGCGCGGCCTGCATCAGCGCGTGCGACATCTGCGCCGGTGCCGGGTGAAACAGGGCCTGATCCAGCACGTGGATCGCGCAGGCGCGCAGCGCCTCGTGCTCGCGCGCGGCGTCGGGCGTCGCCTCGGCGAGCGCGCGGGCCAGCGCGAGCGGCGCCGTCACGTTGCGGGCGAGGGCGCCGGCGAGCGACGCGCCGTCCACCGTGTGCGCGTCGTCGGCGCCGGCGCTGGCACTCACGAACACCGCGCACGCGGGCCGGCCGAGCGCCGCGCCGCACGCGGCGACGAGTCCGGCGGCGTCGGCTTCCAGGGCCAGATCGGCGTCGAGCACGACCGCGCGGCGGCCGAGCGCCGCGACTTCGGCGACGAGTGCGTCGGCTGCCGCATGCGGCGCGCCGTGGCTGCGCTGCAGCGCGACGTCCCAGCCGCGCCGGGCGAATCCGGTCGCGAGCGCACGACCGATCGACGCGGCGTCGGCTGCGCTGCCCAGGGCACCCGTGATGAGCGCCACGCGCTGGGTCGACGTATCGGCTGAAACGGTCATTTACAATGCCGGGATGAACCCGAAAGCTCACGAACCCGCTAGTTTACCTGCTCCCGGCCCTGACGCGCTCGCGCAGTCCGAAACCCTCGCCGCGCAACTGCGCGACGAGATCGCGGCGGCCGGCGGCTGGCTGCCGTTCGACCGCTTCATGGAGCGGGCGCTGTATGCGCCCGGCCTCGGTTATTACAGCGGCGGCGCGCGCAAGTTCGGGCGCCGCGCCGACGACGGCAGCGACTTCGTCACCGCGCCCGAGCTGTCGCCGCTGTTCGCGCAGACGCTCGCGCAGCCGGTCGCGGAAGCGCTCGCGGCGAGCGGCACGCGCAGCGTGATGGAATTCGGCGCCGGCACGGGCAAGCTCGCGGCCGGGCTGCTCGCGGCGCTCGACGCGCTGGGCGTCGAACTCGACGCCTACCTGATCGTCGATCTCTCGGGCGAGCTGCGCGAGCGGCAGCGCGACACGATCACGGCCGCCGCCCCGGCGCTCGCCGCCAAGGTGCGCTGGCTCGACGCGCTGCCCGAGCGGTTCGACGGCGTCATGGTCGGCAACGAGGTGCTCGATGCGATGCCGGTGCGCCTGTTCGCGAAGGCGGGCGGCGCATGGCACGAGCGCGGTGTTGCGCTCGACGCGCGGCAGGCGTTCGTGTTCGAGGACCGTCCGGCCGCACCGGCCGGCCTGCCGCCGGTGCTCGCGGGCCTTGACGATGCGGCGGACGGTTACGTGACCGAGACGCACGAGGCCGCGCTGGCGTTCACGCGCACCGTCTGCACGATGCTCGGGCGCGGCGCGGTGCTGCTGGTCGACTACGGCTTTCCCGCGCACGAGTACTACCACCCGCAGCGCGACCGCGGCACGCTGATGTGCCACTACCGTCACCATGCGCACGACGATCCGTTCCTGTACCCGGGGCTGCAGGACATCACCGCGCACGTCGAATTCACCGGCATCTACGACGCGGCCGTCGCGACCGGCGCCGATTTGCTCGGCTACACGTCGCAGGCGCGCTTCCTGCTGAACGCGGGCATCACCGACGCGTTGTCGGCGATCGATCCGTCGGACATCCACGCGTTCCTGCCGGCCGCGAACGCGGTGCAGAAGCTGATTTCCGAAGCCGAGATGGGCGAGCTGTTCAAGGTGATCGCGTTCTCGCGCGGCATCGACGGCACGCTCGACGCGTTCGCGCGCGGCGACCGCTCGCACGCACTCTGACGGGAGCCGCCATGCTGCGCTGGCTGATGACGTCGTTCGTCGCGGTGATGATCCTGACGCGCTGCTGGCCGTGGCTCGGCAAGCTCGGCATCGGGCGGATGCCGGGCGACGTCACGCTGACGCTCGGCGGGCGGCGCTACCCGTTCCCGTTCATGTCGACGCTGGTGCTGACGATGCTGCTGTCGATGGCGGCGCGGCTGCTCTGAGCCGCGCCGAAAAGAGCGGCGGCGCGCTACAGCTCGATTTCGCCGAGGATCCGGTGCGCGAGCGCCTTCGCCTCGTCGAATGCTTCCTCCTCGCTGGGGCTCGTCGAGTGGACGTCGTAGCGCGTGTTCTCGGTGTCGTCCCCGTCGTCCCGCGCGAGGATCACGTAACCCTGGAACTGCCCGTTGCCCGCATGCTGGGTATGCGCCTTGGCCGTGTAGATGCCCTTCGTGAACGTGTTGGTGTCCATGGTGCTCTCCCGCAAAAGGACACTTCATCGTAGCACTGCGGCGCAGCATGTACAGCGCGGCTTATCGGTGACCGAACGGGATCCGGCCGCCATCCTCCCGTCATCGTTCGATCAGTGCGACGACCTCGTCGAGCGTCGGCGCGTGCGCGCCCGTATGCCGGCAGGCCGCGGCGCCCGCCGCCAGCGCGAACACGAGGTGCTCGCGCCAGGTTCGCTGCGGCGCGGCCATCAGGCTGAACAGCATGCCGCCGATCGACGCGTCGCCCGCGCCGACGGTGTCGGCCACCTCGACGCGCGGCGGGCTCGCTTCATGCACGTCGCCGTCCGCGTAGAGCGTCGCCGCCTGCGCGCCGCGCGTGACGAGCACCGCCGCGCGCGGGTTCAGCGCGCGCACCGCGCCAACCGCGTCGGGGCCGTCGCCGCCGAACAGGTGCCGCAGATCCTCGTCGGACACCTTGATCAGGTCGGCGAGCGCGGCCATCTTCTCGAGCGTCGGCCGGAATGCGGCCGTCATCAGGTTGCGGACGTTCGGGTCGAAGCTGATCTTCACGCCGCGCGCGTGCAGGTCGGCCGCGAGCGCGGCCAGCGTGCCGGCGAGCGGTTCGCGCACGAGGCTGATGCAGCCGAAGTGCGCCCATTTCACGTGATCGGTCCAGCCGGCCGGCAGCCGCGCCGGATCGAACGCGAGGTCGGCGCTCGCTTCGCCGATGAAGAAGTACGCGGGCGGGCGCGTCTCGTGGACGATCGCGAGCAGCGGCGGCCGCGCGACGCGCTGCAGGAAGCGCAGGTCGAGCCCGGCCGCTTCGCTCGTGCGCCACAGCACGTCGGAGAAGCAGTCTTCTCCGATCGAGCCCGCGAGCGCGCTCGGCACGCCGAGCCGCGCAACCGCGCGCGCGACGTTCCAGCCGGCGCCGCCCGGCACCGAGGTCCATTGCGCGTCGCCCGCGCGCACCATGTCGGTCAGGATGTCGCCCGCCGACACGAAAGCCGGAAACGTGCCGCCGCTCATTGCGTCGGCTCGCTGCGCTGCGCACGCGCGAGGGTCGCGAGCACGTCGTAGCACGCGCCCATCGTGTGATAGTCGGTCTTGCCGGCCGGGCTCTTCTCGTCGCTGTACTTGCGGTTGTCGCAGGTGAGGATGCGGTACCACGCGCCGTAGCGGTGATCGACGAAGTGGGCCCAGCTGTAGCGCCAGATCTCGTCGTACCAGTCCCAGAAGCGCTCGCTGCCGGTGCGCGCGCCGAGCATCGCGGCGGCCGCGAAGGTTTCCGCCTGCACCCAGAAATACTTGTTGTGGTCGCAGATCGTGAAGTCGGGGCCGAAGCCGTAGCACAGGCCGCCGTGATCGGCGTCCCACGCGTGCGTGAGCGCCGCGTCGAACAGCTCGGCCGCGCGCGGCACGAGCCAGTCGAGCGGGCGGTGCCGCTCGAGGATCAGCAGCAGCTTCGCCCATTCGGTCTGGTGCCCGGGCTGGAAGCCCCACGGGCGGAAGATGTTCGAGCTGTCTTCCTTGTTGTAATCCCAGTCGACCGACCAGTCCGCATGGTAGTGCTCCCACACGAGCCCGCCCGACAGCGCGGCCTGGCGCTGCGTGATGTGGGACGCGAGCTTTTCCGCGCGATCGAGGTACGTGAGGTGGCCGGTCGCCTCGTACGCCGCGAGCAGCGCCTCCGTCATGTGCATGTTCGCATTCTGGCCGCGGTACGACGACACGATCCAGTTCGGCGTCGCGTCGTCCGCATAGAGGCCCGCGGCCGCGTCCCAGAAACGGTGCTCGGCGAGCTCGAAGGTGGCCGCGATCAGCGGGCGGGCCTCGTCGAGGCCGGCCATCGTCGCGTGCGCGGCCGCGAGCAGCACGAACGCGAGCCCGTAGCAGTGGCGCGTGCCGTCGAGCGTCGCGCGCTTCGCGCCGTCGCGCCAGTCGAGTTCCCAGTCGTAGCCCTGCAGTGCGTCGTCCCAGTGCGCGTCGCGTAGGAACCGCAGCCCATGGCGCGCATATTCCAGGTGGCGCGGATCGCCGAAATGCCGGTACGCCATCGCGTAGTTGAAGACGAACCGGCAACTGCTGACGAGGTGGCGCGACGTGCGGTTGTAGATGCTGCCGTCGTCGCGGAAGTAGTGGTAGAAGCCGCCCGTCGGGTCGAACGCGTTCGTCGCGTAGAAACGCAGCGTGTCCTCGACGTGCGACAGCAGGAACGACGGATCGCGGAAACTCGCGACGAACGGCGCGGCTTGCGTGTGGGCGGCCGGCGCGGCCGTGCAGGGTTGGACCGGGGGCATGTTCATGATGATTCGGTGGCCGTGGCGGTATCGAGTGCCGGGGAGCCGGCGGGCTGGCTGCTGGCCCGTACGATCAGCTCGACGGGCAGGGAAATCTCGGTGCGCTCGGGCGCTTCCGCGAGCAGCAGCTCGACGCCGCGGCGGCCGAGCGCCTCCTTGTCGACCGCGAGCGTCGTGAGCGGCGGGCTTGCGTGCGCGGCGGCCGGGATGTTGTCGAAGCCGACGATCGCGATGTCGTCGGGGATGCGCAGCCCGCGCGCGGTGCAGACGCGCTGCGCGGCGAGCGCGGCCGCGTCGTTGTACGCGAACACGGCTTCCGGGCGCGGGCCCGGCGCGTCGAGCAGCTGCTCCATCGCCCGCGCGGCGCCGGTGTCGGGATCGAGCCCCGCATCGATCGTCACTTCGTACGCGGGATCGAACAGCCGCCCGGCCTCGAAGAACGCGCGCCGGTAGCCGATCGCGCGCTGCGCGATGCTGTAGTGCGCGGGCGAGCCGCCGATGAATGCGATCCGCGTGCGGCCGGTGGCGAGCAGGTGGCGCATCGCGAGCGCCGCGCCCGTTGCGTTGTCGATGTTCACCGAGCGCAGCCCGGGCGCCCACAGGTCGATCAGCACGAGCGGGCGGCCGGTCGCGGCGAGCGCCTCGATCGTCTCCGGCTCGATGAAGCCGGCCACCGCGATCGCGTCGGGCGCGTGCGGGCGCATCTGGCGCAGCACGTCATCGTTCGGCCCGACCGTGAGCAGCGTCGGCACGATGCCGCGCTCGCGGCACGCATCCTCGACGCCGTGCAGCACGTGCGAGAAGAACGGGCTGGCCGGAAAGCGGTTGTGCTGGCGATGCAGCAGGAAGGTGAGCCGGCGGATGCGCGGCCGCAGTTGCGCGGGATCGTAGCCGAGCCGCTGCGCGATCTCGACGATGCGCGCACGCGTCGCTTCGGACAAGCCCGGCTGGTTTTTCAGCGCGCGGGAGACGGTGCCGATCGAGACCTCTGCCGCCCGTGCCACATCGCGAATGGTCGTACCCATCGTTCGGGGTCCGGTTTGTTTAGGGTGAAAGGGATTGTATAGTAAAACGTATTGCGGAATTCGGGCCGGATAGCCGGGGAATACCCGCAAATTCCCGTGTTTTAGGCGCTAATCTGCGAAAACGCCGTTACTAAAAATACTAAACAAAACGCGAAAAAGGCAAGGTGAACGTGCGGGTGCATGGCGAGCGGGAAACGGGCGGCAAGCGGGCTGGCTTCACGCATTCGCGCGAGTCGTGCGCGGTTGCCTCCGCGGGCCGCTGGACAGGCGCAGTGCAACTAACGGTCTGGCTGCATGGCGGGTGGACGTGCGCCATCACCGCACCGGGCGCCGCCGTGTCTGCAAGCGGCGGTCACCCGCCGTTCAGCGGATTGCCACGGCCGGCGGTTCGCCACGATGGCGCAGCGCGGCGCGCCCCGCATCGAGGTCGACGACCGCGAGCCCATCCGGCTGCTGTTTCGCGCGCCGCTTCGCGAGTGCGGCGACCGACGCGATCTCGTCGCTGCCGTAGCGTTTCGCGCCGTGCGCGCCGGCCGCCACGCCGACTGCGCCGATCGCCATCGTCACGAAGCCGAAGAACGCCGGGTTGCCGTGGCGGTCCTCGCCGTGCAGCCCGCCCGCCTGCCGGTCGGCCTGCGTGTAGAAGAGCTGCGCGCCTGCGTTGAAGCGGGCGATCGCGTCGGCGGCGCGTTCGCGCCAGTCGGCGCGCTGAAACAGCACGAGGAAATCGTCGCCGCCGACATGCCCGAGAAAGTCGCGCTGCGGGTCGCACACGCCGGCCAGCACCGTCGCCGCGAACTTCAGCACCTCGTCGCCCTGCCAGTAGCCGTACTGGTCGTTGAACGGCTTGAACTGGTTCAGGTCGACGTAGCACGCATGAAAGCCGGCGTCGCGCTGGAGCAGGCGGTCGATGTGCGCGCTGATCGGGATGTTGCCGGGCAGGAACGTCAGCGGATTCGCGTAGCGCGCGGCCTCGATGCGCATCTCGGTCACCGCGCGCACCAGGCTCTCGCCGGTGCCGAGCCCGACGTAGCGGCCGTGTTCGGTGATCACGAAGCCGTCCGCGAGATAGCGCTGGTCGTGGCTCGCGAGCAGCATCGCGAGTTGCTCGAAGGTCGTCGCGTTGTCGATCATCAGCGGCGCGTCGTTCGCGAACTGCAGGCACGGCTTCTTCCCGAACACCTCGCGGTGATACGGCAGCGCGAAGCGGTCGATGAAGCCGCGGCGATTCACGAGCGCGACGGGCCGCCCGCGTTCGACGAGCGCGACCGCATGCAGGTCGGGCATCCGGTTGAACAGTTCGAGCACGTCGTTGCTGGTCGCGTCGCGCGGCAGCGCCGGCGCAGGCACCAGCATCTTCCCGGCGATCGTGCCGGCCGGCCGCACCGAGCGCGTCGCGCCGGGAAACACCGCGATGTGCGGCGCGCGGATCGCATCGCGCGCGGCCGGCGCGACGACCCGCGACGGCTGCGCGTTCGGCCGGCCGAGCAGGAAACCCTGCACGCAGCAGATGCCCATGTCGCGCACGACGATCAGGTCGCTTTCGTTCTCGATGCCTTCCGCGATCAGTTTCGCGCCGCTCGCCTGCGCGAAGTGCTGCATCGCCTTCACGGCCTCGAACTTCAGCGGGTCGCGGGCGATGTCGTGGATGAAGAAGCGGTCGATCTTCACGACGTCGGGATGCAGGCGCAGCCACAGGTTCATGCTCGCGTTCGCGGTGCCGTAGTCGTCCAGCGCGAACTGGATGCCGGCGTCGCGCAGCGACGCGACCGCCGGGCCGATCTGGGCGACATCGGGAATCGCGTTCTGCTCGGTCAGCTCGATCACGATGCGCTCGGCGCCGATCCGCGCGCGGACGAGGAGCTGGCGTGCCCGCTCGCGTTCGCTGGCGAGCTTCAGGATCGTTCCGGCACTGAAGTTGAGGAACAGCTTGCCGTCGCAGCCGAGCGCCGCGAATGCATCGAGGCAGGTGCGCGCGGCGGCCTGTTCGAGCGCGATCGTCTCGCCTTCGCGCGCGGCCTGCGCGAACAGCGCGGCGGGCGGTTCGAGGTCGGTGCCGCGCGGGCCGCGTATCAGGCCCTCGTAGCCGACGACCGTTCCCGACCCGAGATCGACGATCGGCTGGAAGACGGCGGCGAGCGCGCGATCCGCGATCAGGCGCGGGATGCTGGCGGCAGCGGAGTCGGAGTGGGGCGCGGGCATGGGCGAGGGCAGCCGAATCGACAGGACGCCCGGCATAACGGCATCGCCCGCGGAGAATTGAATGAAGATTTCGTGACGCGATGAGCGGTGGTGGTGCATTGCGCCTGGGGCGCATCGGGAAGGGCGGTGCGGCGGGAAGCGCGGTGCGGCGGTGCGGCGGTGCGGCGGGAAGGCGGAAGGCGGAAGGCGGAAGGCGGAAGGCGGAAGGCGGAAGGCGGAAGGCGGAAGGCGGAAGGCGGAAGGCGGAAGGCGGAAAGGCGGAAGGCGGAAAGGCGGAAAGGCGGAAAGCGAGAACGTCGGGACGGCACCCCTCGAGGGCCGTCCCGCCTGCTCGTCAGCGCTTGCCCGCGCTGAGCGCCCCGGACGCCGATGCCGCGTCGCCCTCGTCGTGCTCGCCGCTCATGTCGCGCGCGCCCCAGCGCTGCGCAAGCGCCGCACACGCCATCAGCTGGATCTGGTGGAACAGCATCAACGGCAGCACGATCGCGCCGACCGCGTTCGCCGAGAAGATCACCTTCGCCATCGGGACGCCGGCCGCGAGGCTCTTCTTCGACCCGCAGAAGATGATCGTGATCTGGTCGGCGCGGTTGAAGCCGAGCCGCTTGCTGACGAACGCGGTCAGCAGCAGCGCGATCGCGAGCAGCACGAGGTTGACGACGAGCAGGCCGCCGAGCGCGCGCGGCGGGATCTGGTGCCACAGGCCTTCGTTGACGGCCTCGCTGAAGGCGACGTAGACGACCAGCAGGATCGAGCCCTGGTCGACGAAGCGCAGCACGCCGCGGTTGCGGTCGATCCAGCCGCCGATCACGGGCCGCAGCAACTGGCCGGCGATGAACGGCACGAGCAGCTGCATCACGATGCTGCCGACGGTGCTCCAAGGCGACGCGGCGGCCGCCGACTGCGACGTGATCATCAGCCCGACGAGCGCCGGCGTGACGAAGATCCCGAGCAGGCTCGACGCGGATGCCGCGCACACGGCGGCCGGCACGTTGCCCTTCGCGATCGACGTGAACGCGATCGACGACTGGACCGTCGACGGCAACGTGCACAGGAACAGCACGCCCGCATACAGCGTCGGCGTGACGAGCGGCTGCAGCACGGGCTTCAGCGCGAGGCCGAGCAGCGGGAACAGCGCGAACGTGCTGAGCAGCACGACCGCGTGCAGCCGCCAGTGGGTCGCACCCGCGACGACGGCCTCGCGCGACAGCTTCGCGCCGTGCAGGAAGAACAGCAGGCCGACGGCGATGTTGGTCGCCCAGTTGAACGCATGGGCGGCCGGGCCGCGGCACGGCAGGAGGCTCGCGAGCACGACGGTGCCGACGAGCGCGAGCGTGAAGTTGTCGGGGAGAAAACGGGGACGGACCATCGGGAACTCGATTCGGAAACGACCAGGGCGCGCGTCGCGCGCGCGGATGGCGCCATTGTCCCGGTCGGCGATTCACTACACAAATGCATTGTGGGAATCGATTGATGAGCCAATCTCATGCACCAGCGCCCGCGGCGCCGGCCCGGCCGTGCGCAAAACGGCAGAAGAATGTTCTGTCGCGGTCGCGCCCGGAAGTGAAAAAACCTAGCAGTAACATGGTGTTACACCGATGCCGGCGACATAACACTTTTTGGCTCGACACGCTTTCGGCCCGCTCATAAATTACTGCTGAAAGCCTTGGGTCGGCCGAAAGGAGCCGGCGGCGGGCGTGGACAGGCACTGAACGATGACGGAACGGGTGAAACGGAAGATCGGACGATGGGTGGCAGGCGTGCTCGGCGCGCTGCTGTTGCCGCTCGCGCTCGCGCAGCCGCCCCACGGCGGTCATGCGTTCGGCGGCCAGGGCTTCGGCGGCCACGGCTTCGGTGGCGGCGACATGCGCGCGTACGGTCAGCCGGCTGGTGGCGGGCCCGTCTGGCGCCGCGTGGCGCCTTCGCCCGGTGCACGCGCCGGCGGTGTGAACGGCTACGGCTCCCGCTGGGGGCTGCGGCCGACGCCGTCGTATGGCCATTACGCCGCGCAAAGCCCGTATCGTCCGATCAGCGCCGACGTGCGCCAGGTGCCGCGCCCGCCGGGCGGCGGCAACGTGCCGCTGCGTGCCGGTTCGATCCGCGCCGACGTCGCGCGCTACAACGAGGAGCGCGGCGGACGTCCGATGCCGCCGCCCCGCTCGCAGGAAGAGCCTGCGCACTCGCCGTCTTTCTCCCCGTTCTACCGAAACTGAGCGCCCGCGCGCTCGGCCCTCCGCCGGCTGATGCGAATTCGCCACAGTCGCGCACAGATTTCCGCTGATTTTCCCGTCGCATTGCGCTATCTTTCGCGCCCGGCTCGCGTGTGCCCCGCTGCCGTCCCGCCGCGCGCCCGCGTTCGTGCGGGGCCGCCGGCAGGTGCCCGGCCATGTATCCATTCCGCGAAGTTAATGCTGGCGCTATACCAGCAATAAGTGTGCGCAATTTTGGCCGGACGAATGATCCGTAAAGATGGCTGCGCCCCATACGACGCAAGCACTCGGCTCCAAAAAACAACGCTCGCGCCACTTATCGACCATTCGACAAAATCTGGAGATCCAATGAAAGCATTCGCTCGCCGTGCGTCGCGCACGTCCGTCAAGCTGATCGCCGCGGCCGCCTGCGTGGCGGCTGCCGCACCCGTCCATGCACAGTCGAGCGTGTCGCTCTACGGTCAGGTCGACGAATGGGTCGGCGCAACCAAGTTCCCGGGCGGCAACCGTGCGTGGAACGTGAGCGGCGGCGGGATGTCGACGTCGTACTGGGGCCTGCACGGCGCCGAGGATCTCGGTAACGGCTACAAGGCGATCTTCACGCTGGAAAGTTTCTTCCGCGCACAGAACGGCCAGTTCGGCCGCTTCCAGGGCGACACGTTCTTCGCGCGCAACGCCTACGTCGGCATCGATTCGCCGTACGGCACGGTCACGGCCGGCCGCCTGACCACGCACCTGTTCCTGTCGACGATCCTGTTCAACCCGTTCTACGACTCGTACACCTTCTCGCCGATGGTGTACCACGTGTTCCTCGGCCTCGGCACGTTCCCGACCTACCCGAGCGACCAGGGTGCCGTCGGCGATTCGGGCTGGAACAACGCACTTTCGTACACGTCGCCTTCGTTCGGTGGCCTGAATTTCGGCGCGATGTACGCACTCGGCAACCAGGCCGGCGACAACGGCTCGAAGAAGTGGAGCGCGCAGTTCAACTATGCGAACGGCCCGTTCGCGGCGACCGCGGTCTACCAGTACGTGAACTTCAACAACGGCCCGCGTGACCTGAGCGCGCTGGTGGCCGGCATGAAGAGCCAGGGCATCGCGCAAGTCGGCGCGACCTACGACCTCAAGTACGTGAAGCTGTTCGGCCAGTACATGTATACGAAGAACGACCAGGTCGCGGGCAGCTGGCACGTGAACACCGCGCAGGGCGGCGTGTCGGTGCCGCTCGGCGTGGGCAACGCGATGGCGTCGTACGCGTACTCGCGCGATTCGGGCGGCCTCGACCAGACGCGCCAGACCTGGGCCGTCGGCTACGACTATCCGCTGTCCAAGCGCACGGACGTCTACGCCGCGTACATGAACGACCACATCAGCGGCCTGTCGACCGGCAACACGTTCGGCGCCGGCATTCGCGCGAAGTTCTGACGCGCACGCGCGGCCGGTGCGCCGGACGCGTGTGAAAAACGCGTCCGGACTGCATGTTTTCCCGCCAAAACGGCGCTGCGACCCCGCGGCGCCGTTTTGCCTTTCTTGACCTTTCTGTTTCCCCGCCTTTGTTACCCTATCTCGTAATTGGACCATTCCCCGTCATTACGAGCTAGTTCGATGGATACCCTCGTCAGCATGAATGTGTTTCGCTACGTCGTCGAAGTGGGCAGCTTCGTCGGCGCGGCCGAGCGCATGCAGATGTCGGCTGCGATGGCGAGCAAGCACGTGATGCATCTCGAGCAGCAGCTCGGCGCACGGCTGCTGCATCGCACGACACGACGCGTCGCCCCTACCGAGGCGGGACGCGAATACTATGAGCGCCTCGTGCAGGCGCTGTCCGAACTCGACGAAGCCGGGCAGGCCGTCGGCGCCGCGAGCGTGGTGCCGCAAGGCCGGCTGCGCGTCACGTCGCTATCGGCGTTCGGGCTGCGGCACGTGATGCAGGCCGTCACCGACTATGCGGGCCGGTTCCCGGACGTGACCGTCGACATGACGCTGTCCGATCGCGTGGTCGACCTGATCGAGGAAGGCTACGACGTCGCGGTGCGCGCGGCGCCGAACGGATTGAAATCGTCGTCGCTGGTCGCGCGGCAGATCGCGACCGCGCACATCCTGCTGGTCGCGTCGCCCGAGTATCTCGAGAAGCACGGCACGCCCGCGACGATCGGCGATCTCGCGCACCACAACTACCTGCGGCGCGACTCGAATTCGACGATGCTCGACTCGCTGGTGATCGACGCGGCCGCCGCGTCGCGCGTGAACCTCAACGGCAACCTGATCGTGAACCATCTCGAAGGGCTGCGTGCGGCCGTGCTCGCGGGCGCGGGCATCGCGCTGCTCGGCACGGAGGTGGTCGGCGACGACATCGAGTCCGGCCGGCTCGTGCCGGTGCTGCTCGATGCGGTGCCGCCGCACGAGGCGCCGATCTACGCGGTCTACGCGAGCCGTCGTCACGTATCCGCGAAGGTGCGTTCGTTCGTCGACTTCCTGGCGGCGCGTTTCGAAGGGCAGTCGCTGTGCCCGTCGATCGAATCGCGCCTGCGCGTGCTGCCGATCACGCGGATGAAGCGCGCGGTCTGAACCGCCGTGTGTCCCGCTACAGCGGGGCAATGAAAAAGCGCGAACCGCTGCGGTTCGCGCTTTTTGTTTTGTCCGACGGCATGCGCGCCGGCGGCGGCCGCGAGGGCCGCCGCCTTCGTCAGCGCGGAATGCCGAGTCGCGCCTTCGCGTCGTCGTATTCGCGCTTCAGGCGCTCGACGAGCGCACCCACGCTCGGCAGGTCGTCCATCAGGCCGACGCCCTGGCCGGCGCCCCAGATGTCCTTCCACGCCTTCGTCTTGTCGCTGCCGAAATTCATCTTGGTCTTGTCGGATTCCGGCAGCGCCTCCGGATCGAGGCCGGCCTTCTCGATGCTCTCCCGAATGTAGTTGCCGTGCACGCCCGTGAAGAGGTTCGTGTAGATGATGTCCGACGATTTCGCGTTCACGATCGCGTGCTTGTAGTCGTCGATCGCGTGCGCTTCCTGCGTCGCGATGAAACGCGTGCCCATGTACGCGAAGTCGGCGCCCATCGCCTGCGCCGCAAGGATCGAGCCGCCGTTCGCGATCGCGCCGGACAGCACGATCGGGCCGTCGAAGATCTTGCGGACTTCGCCGACGAGCGCGAACGGCGACGTCGTGCCCGCATGGCCGCCTGCGCCGGCCGCGACGAGGATCAGCCCGTCGACACCGGCTTCGAGCGCCTTCTGCGCGTGGCGCAGGTTGATCACGTCGTGCAGCACGATGCCGCCGTAGCTATGCACCGCGTCGACGATCTCGCGCGCCGGTGCGCGCAGGCTCGTGATGAAGATCGGCACCTTGTGCTCGACGCACACGCGTACGTCGTGCTCGAGCCGCGCATTCGACTGGTGGACGATCTGGTTGACCGCGATCGGGCCGATCACCGCACCGGGATTCCTCGCCTGGTGGTCGGCGAGCTCGGACTGGATCTGCGTGAGCCATTCGTCGAGCAGTTCGGCCGGACGGGCGTTGAGCGCGGGGAACGAACCGACGATGCCCGCCTTGCATTGCGCGAGCACGAGTTCGGGGTAGCTGACGATGAACATCGGCGACGCGATGACGGGCAGCGTCAGGTTCTGCAGGACGGTGGGCAATGCCATGTGATGTCTCCAGTCTCCAGGGGCGCCCGCGCGGTCGCGCCGGCGCCATGCTTTGCGGTCGAACGGTGATTCGAGTGTAGCGGTAAAACGAGGTCGTCCTTATTAATACGAACGATCGTGCGATTCTACGCGAGCTTAACAAAATGCGTGGCGTGCCGCCAATCGAGGGAGTGTTCTCTTTCTACGGATTCTGGCTGTTGCCCCGCTGTGCAGAGGCGCAAGCGCTCCTAAAATAGCGGCCATAACAAACCAACGAGAAATAAACCATGTCGTTTGAGGCGTTTGCACCGTTTCGCGTGACGGTGCAGGACACCGACATCTTCGGTGTCAAAGGAGGCGCGGGTCCGCCGCTCCTGTTGCTGCACGGACATCCGCAAACCCACATGATCTGGCATCGCGTTGCGGCGACGCTCGCGAATCATTTCACGGTGATCGCCACCGACCTGCGCGGCTACGGCGCGTCGGGCAAGCCGCCGAGCGACGCGCAGCACGTGCCGTATTCGAAACGGGCGATGGCGGCCGACCAGGTCGCCGTGATGCGGCATTTCGGCTTCGAGCACTTCCATGTGTGCGCGCACGATCGCGGTGCGCGGGTCGCGCACCGGCTCGCGCTCGATCATCCGGACGCCGTCGAACGGATGATGCTGCTCGACATCGCACCGACGCTCGCGATGTACGAGAAAACCGATCGCGCGTTCGCGACCGCGTATTTCCACTGGTTCTTCCTGATCCAGCCGGAGCCGCTGCCCGAGACGCTGGTCGGCGCGCATACCGATGCGTATATCGAGCGCGTGATGGGCAACCGGTCCGCCGGGCTGGCGCCGTTCGCACCCGAGGCGCTCGCCGCGTACCGCGCCGCGCTCGCGCAGCCGGGCGCCGTGCATGCGATGTGCGAGGACTACCGCGCGTCCGCGACGATCGATCTCGAGCACGACCGTGCGGATCTCGAGCGCGGCAGCAAGGTTGCGTGCCCGCTGCGCGTGCTGTGGGGAGAGAACGGAATCGTCGGCCGCTGCTTCGATCCGCTCGACGAATGGCGCCGTGTTGCGCGCGACGTCAGCGGCCGCGCGCTCGAGTGCGGGCACTACATTCCGGAGGAGGCGCCCGTCGCGCTGATCGACGAACTGCTGGCGTTCTTCGAGGCGCGCGACGCGGCTGCCTGACGGTACACGCGCGGGCACGTCGGCGGCGCGGCGCGCGTGCCGGCTCGTTCAGCGGTGCGCGGCGTCGTCCTCGACGAGCGGCGGCAGCCGGCGCGGCACCGGTGTCGACTTCACGATCGCGGTGCTCGTCTCGGCGCGCTCGGTCACTTTCGACAGGATGTCGTCGAGGTGCGCGATCGTGCGCAGGTAGAGCCGGCAGATGAAGCAGTCGTCGCCGGTCACCTTGTCGCACTCCACGAACTCGGGAATCCGCCGCAGCATCTCTTCGACGAGATGCAGCTGGCCGGGCAGCGGCTTCACGCGGACGATCGCCTGCAGCGTGTAGCCGAGCGCGCGCGGGTCGAGCTCGACGGTGAACGCGGCGATCACGCCCTGCGCCTCGAGCCGCCGCACGCGGTCGGCGGTCGCGGGCGCCGACAGCCCGATCTGCCGGGCGAGTTCGCTGGTGGCGATGCGCGCGTCGTCGGCCAGCGCCGCGAGAATCGCGCGGTCGGTCGCGTCGAGCGACGCGACGGCGGGCGGGGAAAGGCGTTTCGGCATGATCGCTTTGCTTTCGAAGGTGAATCGGTCGATTCACTTCAGTTTAGCCGTGGTTGCCGCGAAAGCAAGTTTCTAGAATCGAAGTCATCCACTCTTCCGAACGGAGTTCACGATGGCTTCGAATGAAATTCGCCGCGGCGCCGCCGAGATGGTCGTCGCGATGATGATGTCCGGCACGATCGGCTGGCTCGTGATGTCGTCGCAGCAGCCGCTGACGAACGTCGTGTTCTTCCGCTGCCTGTTCGGCGCCGCGACGCTCGCGATCGTCTGCGCGGCGTTCGGGTTCCTGCGCCGTGCACTGTTCTCGCCGCGGATGCTCGCGCTGGCGACGCTCGGCAGCGTCGCGATCGTCGCGAACTGGCTGCTGCTGTTCGCCGCCTATTCGCGCGCGTCGATCTCGATGGCGACCGCCGTCTACAACACGCAGCCGTTCATGCTCGTCGCGCTCGGCGCGATCGTGTTCCGCGAGCGGATCACCGCGTCGACGCTCGCGTGGCTCGCGCTCGCCTTCGTCGGGCTCGTCGCCGTGGTGCGCGTCGAGCCGGCCGTGCTCGCGGTGCCGGGCGAATATCTGGAAGGTGTTGCGCTGTCGCTCGGCGCGGCGTTCCTGTATGCGATCTCGTCGATCGTCACGAAGCACCTGAAGGGCACGCCGCCGCATCTGCTCGCGTTGCTGCAGGCCGGCCTCGGGGTCCTGCTGCTCGCGCCGTTCGCGCACTTCGGCACGTTGCCGGCGACCGCCGGACAGTGGCTCGACCTCGTCGTGCTCGGCGTCGTGAACACAGGTCTGATGTATGTGCTGCTGTACGGCGCGATCCAGAAGCTGCCGACCGCGATGACCGGCGCGCTGTCGTTCGTCTATCCGGTCGTCGCGATCGTCGTCGATCGCGTCGCGTTCGGGCAGACGCTCGCGTGGACGCAGGTGGTCGGCGCGCTGCTGATCCTGCTCGCGGCGGCCGGCGTGAATCTCGGCTGGCGCATCGTGCCGGCCCGTCGTGCGGCCGTCGGCCACTGAAACGGTCGTGCGATTCGGCGAGCCGCTACGGGGCAGCGCAGCTGCTCGTCGAATGCGTATTTCAGGCGCGCCTATTGCGGGCAGCGGGTGCGTACATGGCGAGCAAAAGTCGTGCGCGCACACGCGTGGAAGACGCTGTAAGAAGTTGTAGGGAAACACCCGATGCGATGCGGCCGCGTCGCTCGTATGATGCGGGCTGTGACGTTGATCACGTTCACAGGATTCCGATCTCGATGCCGTTCGCCTGTCAGGCTGAACGGCTTTTTTTTATGCGCCGCTTCTCGCTAGCAGACGCCGCCGCGCATCGAGCCGCGCGAGCAACGCGCGCCGCGCGTCGTCGTCCGACGCACGCCATCCCTTGATCTCGTCGCGCGTGCGCAGGCAACCCGCGCACCAGTCGGTGCGCGGATCGATCCGGCATACGTCGGTGCACGGCGACGCGACCGTGCCGACTGGCACCGTCACCGGCACGTCGCTCATGCGGGCTCCCGCAACGCGACGTCCGCGACCGGCGCGCCCGTCAGCGACACGAGTTCGTTCGGCGACAGGTTGAACACCGCGTGCGGATGGCCGGCGGCCGCCCACAGGCTGTCGAGCTCGAGCAGGTCGGCGTCGATCAGCGTGACGGGTTCGACGAGATGACCGATCGGGCACACGCCGCCGATCGCATAGCCGGTGTTGTCGCGCACGAACTTCGCGTCCGCGCGGCCGACCGCGCCGACTTGCGCGGCGACCTTCTTCTCGTCGACGCGATTCACGCCGCTCGCGACCACGAGCACCGGCGCGCCGTCCGACTGGCGGCGAAACAGGATCGACTTCGCGATCTGCGCGACCGAGCAGCCGAGCCCGGCCGCGGCTTCGGCCGACGTCTTGCCGGTTTCGGCGAGCATCACGATGCCTTTCGCATGGCCGCGCTCGCGCAGCAGCAGCGCGACGCGTCGCGCGGAATCGGGGAGGGAATCGAATGAAGCAGGTGTCGTCATGTTGAGGAATCCATCGAATACCGGGGTCATACGCAGTTCGCGGCGTCGGCCGCGCTCTGCGCCTTGGCGAGCAGGGCGCGACCGGCGCGCGACACGTTCGCGCGGCCGATCGCGTTCGAGATGAAGTCGCCGGCGGCGACGACCTGCGCGAGGTCGATGCCGGTGTCGATGCCGAGGCCCTGCATCAGGTACAGCACGTCCTCGGTCGCGACGTTGCCGGTCGCGCCCTTCGCGTACGGGCAGCCGCCGAGGCCCGCGACCGACGCGTGGAAGATCTCGATCCCTTCGAACAGCGCCGCGTAGATGTTCGCGAGCGCCTGGCCGTAGGTGTCGTGGAAGTGGCCCGACAGGCGTTCGCGCGGGAATACGCGCGTGACGGCCGCGAGCACTTCGCGCGTGCGCTTCGGCGTGCCGACGCCGATCGTGTCGGCGATGTCGATCTCGTCGCAGCCGAGCGCCGCGAAGCGCTCGACGACGTCGACGACCGATGCGACCGGCACGTCGCCCTGGTATGGGCAGCCGAGCGTGCACGACACGCTGCCGCGCAGCCGCAGGCCCGCATCCTTCGCCGCCTTCGCGACCGGCTCGAAGCGCGCGATGCTCTCGGCGATGCTGCAGTTGATGTTCCGCTGCGAAAACGCCTCGCTCGCCGCGCCGAAGATCACGACTTCGTCCGCGCGCGCCGCGACCGCATTCTCGAAGCCCTTCAGGTTCGGCGTGAGCACCGAGTACACGGTGCCCGCGCGGCGCTCGATGCCGGCCATCACGTCGGCGCCGTCGGCCATCTGCGGCACCCATTTCGGCGACACGAACGACGCGGCCTCGACGTTGCGGAAGCCGGCGTGCGACAGGCGGTCGACGAGCGCGATCTTTACGTCGGTCGGCACGAAGGTCTTCTCGTTCTGCAGCCCGTCGCGCGGGCCGACTTCGACGATCTTGACGGCGGTGGGGAACGTCATGGTTGTCTCCTGGTGTGCTTGTAGGTTCAGTAGCCGCGTGCGTAATCGACGATGCCGCCGACGCGCTCGCCGCGCTCCAGTGCACGGATCTTGCCGGCGATCTGGGCGATGGCTTCGTCGCGCAGCGTCTCGGCCGAGCTGTGCGGCGTGATCGTGATGCGCGGCGCGTGCCAGAACGGATGGTCTTCCGGCAGCGGCTCACGGTGGAACACGTCGAGCGTCGCGGCGGCGATCTGGCCGCTCGCGAGCGCGTCGAGCAGGTCGGCTTCGACGAGATGCGCGCCGCGCGCGACGTTGACGACATACGCGCCGGGCGCGAGCCGTGCGAACGTGCGCGACGCCAGGATGCCGTCGGTGTCGGGCGTGCTCGGCAGCAGGTTGACGAGCACCTTCGCGCCGTCGATGCATGCATCGAATGCGCCGTCGCCGGCGAAGGTCGTCACGCCTTCGAGCTGCTTCGCGCTGCGGCTGTAGCCGCGCACGGGCAGGCCGAGCGCGGCGAGCGCGCGCGCGACCTGCGCGCCGAGCACGCCGAGGCCGAGCACGGCGACGGTGAAGCTGGCGCGCGCATGCGGTTCGAGCGGTTGCCAGCGGCGCTCGCGCTGCAGCACTTCGTATTCGTCGAAGCGGCGCAGGTAGCGCAGCACCGCGTGCGTCACGTATTCGACCATCTGCTGCGCCATGCCCGAATCCTCGAGCCGCACGAGCGGCACGTGGCGCGGCAGCGTGCCCGGATGCGCGTGCTCGAGCGCGAGGAGCGCGTCGACGCCGGCACCGAGGTTGAAGATCGCGCGCAGGCCGTCGCGCGGGGCGAAGAATTCGCGCGGCGCGCGCCAGACGAGCGCGTAGTCGGCGGCGGCCGTGTCGCCTGGCTGCCACGCGCGCAGTTCGGCTTCCGGCAGCGCATGCGCGATCTGGTCGCGCCACGCGGCCGCTTCCTGGTGCGGGGAATGGAACAGGATCTTCATTGGATGACGGCGCGCGCGCCGGCGAGGCGCGTCACGGGAACGGCGAGCGGGGCCGGGCGCGGCGCGCCGGCGAGCGTAGCGGACATCGGGCGTCTCCTGACGACCGGGCGCCCGGCGCGTCGGCGCCCGGCCCCGGTTCCGTGTGAAGCTGACGGGAAGCCCACATTCTACGGTTTCGCGGCGCATCGCGCGCCGGTGCGCGGAGCAGGCGGACGCCCCTGCTGGCCCGCCCAATTAAAAGCAAAGCACAAAATATTGGTTCGGCCGCCGCGGACGCCGCGCCACAATCGAATCCCGTCTTCAAGCAAGCGAGGGCAATCATGCGCGCATGCAGCAAATCGGCGTGGCCGCCGCGGCTCGTCACCGTTCCGGGCCTGCACGGCAGCGAAGGCGCTCACTGGCAGACCTGGCTCGAACGGCAGTTCCCGCGCTCGCTGCGCGTCGAACAGGACGACTGGGACGCGCCCGATCTCGCGCGCTGGGCGCAATCGGTGCGCGCGTTGCTCGACCGCGAACGCGGCCCGTTCGTGCTGGCCGCGCACAGCTTCGGCTGCCTCGCGGCCGCGCATGCGCTCGCGCAGTGGCCGCATACGGGCGACGTCGCGGGCGTGCTGCTCGTCGCGCCCGCCAGTCCGAAGAAGTTCACGTTTGCCGGGCCGTTCGACGCGCGCCGGCTCGCCGTGCCGTCGATCGTGATCGGCAGCGAAACCGATCCGTGGATGCCGCTCGGCGACGCGCGCACGCTCGCGCAGCATCTGGGCAGCGCGTTCGTGAACCTCGGCGACGCGGGGCACATCAACACCGCGGCCGGCTTCGGGCCGTGGCCGCGCGCGAAGTACTTCATCGACACGCTCGTCCATTGCGCGGCACCGCTGCGCTTTCGCGACGCGGACGACGGCTTCGAAACCGCGCTCGTCGACCGCGCGCTCGCGCACGCGGTCTGACGGGCGGGCGGCGCGGCGCGTGCCGCGCGCCGGCGCGCTTACGCCGCGGCGACGGGCCGCACCGCCGCCGGATCCGAATCGCTCGGCCGGCCGGGCTCGGCGTGGCCCGCGAGGTGGCGCGACGTCATGCCGTTTGCGCCACCGCCGACCGTGACGTCATGTCAGCGACGCCTCCCAACGAATGCCCACCGCTCTCCCCGAGCGGGTCCGACTCCTATCGCGTGGTGACGGGATCAGCCCGGCGACGACGCGGCCGCGCTGGAGGCGGCTGCATTCGCGGCGGGCTTCGCATCGTCGTCGTCATCGGGCGGGTAGTGCACGACGGGCGGCGCGAGCGGCGCGGCATCGGATGCGGCGGTATTCGCGCTTGCGTCGCTGTTGAACGCGCTGGCGGCGCCGCTCGATGCGCCGCCGGCCTGCTGCGTGGCGTCGGTCGCGTTGGCGTCGTGCGGCGCGTCGTCGCTGCACGCGGCGACGAAAACGGCGGCACACAGAACGACGGCGACGAAAACGCGACGCATGACTTCTCTCCTGGCAGGCTGATCGGGAAACGTTTTCGAGTATGCCGCCGCGATGCGACGTTTCGGTGAATCGTTTGCAATTCTGGCCTGATCGCGAAGCGTTTTCGTCAGGCTGACCGAATGCTGTCGCGGCGATCCACCGGCACGCATGGCGGAATTTTCCAGCAGAGGCGGATGCTGCGCGCATTTACACGGCGCGCGATGCCGCGACCCGGCCACGGCGACGCGGGCACCCTGCGCGGCATCGTAAATACGACCGGCAATTTGCGACCGATGCGCGGCCGGCCACGCCGAAAAACCGGGCGTTATTGCCACTTCGTCAGCGAACGGCCAGCCGCGCGCCAGCGTGGCGTCATGGCGGCGCGATCACCGCCGACCCGGCCCGTCTGCCGCCCGGTGCGCGCCGCGCACGGTAGCCCGCGCTGCACCTGCATGCGGCCTCCGCAGTGTCGCGGCACCCGAATTGCTCCTTGCCGATGCGTGCGCCGACCGCGCTGCCATCCGGGCACGCGGCGCACCGCCGCGTCCATCAACCATGGAGCTCGCAGAAGTCATGTCCAGCGATCGATCCGATTCTCCGTCTGCCGAACCGCCGCGCGACGCCCCGTCGCCGCTCGGGCCCGGCCATTCAGCGGCGCTGCCGCCGTTGCCGCACGAATTGCCGTCCAGTGCCGCGCGGCGCCACTTCCTGCAATCCGCGGCGGCGGCCGCGACCGTCAGCGCCGCATCGCACGTTCATCCGCAGCCGTCGTACGCGGCATCCACGCCGGCCGCGCCCCGCCGCGATACGGTGCCGGCGCAGCCCGTGCGTTTCGACATCAACGGGCGCGCGTACACGCTGCAGCTCGAACCGCGCGTCACGCTGCTCGACGCACTGCGCGAATACGCCGGGCTCACGGGCACGAAGAAGGGCTGCGATCGCGGGCAGTGCGGCGCGTGCACGGTGCTCGTCGACGGGCGGCGCATCAACGCATGCCTGACGCTCGCGGTGATGCACGAAGGCGCGCGGATCACGACCGTCGAAGGGCTCGCGCGCGGCGGGGTGCTGAGCCCGGTGCAGCGCGCGTTCGTCGAATGCGATGCGTTCCAGTGCGGCTACTGCACGTCCGGCCAGCTCTGCTCGGCGACCGCGCTGCTCGACGAGTTCGCGGCGGGGGCCGGGAGCGCCGCCACCGACGACGTGCGGCGCCGTCCCACGCAGCTGTCGGACGACGAGATCCGCGAGCGCATGAGCGGCAACCTGTGCCGCTGCGGCGCGTACCCGAACATCGTCGCCGCCGTGCGCGCCGCGTACGCGGCGCGCGGCTAGCCGACGGAGAGCACCGCAATGGAAGCGATCTCCTACGAACGCGCGACCGACGTCGCCGGCGCCGTGCGCGCGGCGCAGCGGTCCGGCGCCGCATTCATCGGCGGCGGCACGAACCTGCTGGACCTGATGAAGGGCGGCGTCGCGCGGCCCGTCACGCTCATCGACATCACGCGGATCGCGGGCCTGGATACGGTCGATGCGCTGCCCGGCGGCGGCCTGCGCATCGGCGCGCTCGTGCGCAACAGCGATGCGGCCGATCATCCGCGCGTGCGCGCCGACTATCCGCTGCTGTCGCAGGCGCTGCTCGCCGGCGCGTCCGCGCAATTGCGCAACATGGCGACCGTCGGCGGCAACCTGATGCAGCGCACGCGCTGCCCGTATTTCTACGATCCCGCGTTCGCGCAATGCAACAAGCGCGAGCCGGGCAGCGGCTGCGCGGCGATCGGCGGCCACAACCGGATGCACGCGATCCTCGGCGCCAGCCCCCAGTGCGTGGCGGTGAACCCGTCGGACATGAGCGTCGCGCTCGCCGCGCTCGACGCCGTCGTGCAGGTGAGCGGCCCGCGCGGCGCGCGGCAGATTCCGATCGCATCGTTTCACCGCTTGCCGGGCGATCGTCCCGACCTTGACACGACGCTCGAACCGGGCGAGCTGATCACCGCGGTGGACTTGCCGCCGCCGCGCTTCGCCGACCATGCGCACTATCTGAAAGTGCGCGATCGCGCGAGCTACGCGTTCGCGCTGGTGTCGGTCGCGGCTGCGCTGCGGATGGATGGCCCGCGTGTCGCCGACGCACGGATCGCGCTCGGCGGCGTCGCGCACAAGCCGTGGCGGGCGATGGAGGCGGAAGCGCATCTCGCGGGCCGCACACCGACCGACGCGACGTTGCGCGAGGCGGCCGCGCTGGCGTTGCGCGACGCGCGGCCGCTCGACGGTAATGGCTTCAAGGTCGCGCTCGCGCAGCGGGCGATCGTCCGTGCGGTCGAAGCGGCAGCCGCCATGCCGGGAGGTGCAGCATGAACACGATGACGGGACAACCGCTGGACCGTGTCGACGGCGTGCTCAAGGTGACGGGCGGCGCGCACTACGCGGCCGAATTCTCCGATGCGCGGCTCGCGCACGCGGTGCTCGTGACGAGCACGATCGCATCCGGCCGCATCGAATCGATCGATGCGGCGCGCGCTCGTGCGATGCCGGGCGTGCTGAGCGTGATCACGCATGAGAACGCGATGCGGCTGCCCAACGGCGGCCGGCCGCCGTTGTCGCCGCCGGCCGGGCGCCGGCTCACGTTGCTGCAGGACGACACGGTGCGCTACAGCAACGAACCCGTCGCGGTCGTCGTCGCCGAAACGCTGGAGCAGGCGACCGACGCCGCACATGCCGTGCAGGTGCGCTATCGCGCGACCGATGCCGTGGTGGATTTCGCGCTGGCGAAGCGCTGCGCGCGCGTGCCGCCGAAGCAGCAGGGCCGCCCGATGGATACGCAGCGCGGCGACCTCGATGCGGGCCTGCGCGAAGGCGCGGTGCGCGTCGACGCAACCTATACGACGCCGATGCAGCACCACAACCCGATCGAGCCGCACGCGACGATGGCGCGCTGGGACGGCCCGACGCTCACGCTGCACGATGCGACGCAGGGCGTGTCGGGCGCGAGCACGGCGGTGGCCGCGGTCTTCGGCATCACGCCGGACCACGTGCGCGTGATTTCACAGTTCCTCGGCGGCGGCTTCGGCTGCAAGGGTTCGTCGTGGTCGCACGTGTCGTTGTGCGCGATGGCCGCGAAGCAGGTCGGGCGCCCGGTTCGTCTCGCGCTGACGCGGCCGCAGATGTTCGGCCCGGTCGGCGGTCGGCCGTTCACCGAACAGCGCATCGTGCTGGCCGCGCGCCAGGACGGCACGTTGACGGCGATGCGCCACGACACGATCGCCACCACGTCGACGTTCGAGGACTGGATGGAGATGTGCGGGATGCCGTCGCGGATCATGTACGCGGTGCCGAACCACGCGACCACGCACCGGATCGTGTCGCTGAACGTCGGCACGCCGACGTTCATGCGTGCGCCGGGCGAGGCGTCGGGCTCGTTCGCGCTGGAATCGGCGATGGACGAACTCGCGTGGCGGCTCGGCATGGACCCGGTCGCGCTGCGGCTCGCGAATTACGCGGCGGTCGATCCGCAGGACGGCAAGCCGTGGTCGAGCAACAAGCTGCGCGAATGCTACGAGGTCGGCGCGCGGCGCTTCGGCTGGTCGCGCCGCACCGGCACGCCGCGCACGATGCGCGACGGCGACACGCTGATCGGCCTCGGGATGGCGGCCGCCACGTATCCGGCGAACCGCAGCGAAGCGTCGGCGCGGGCGCGCATCTTGCCGGACGGCACGGCCGAAGTCGCGTCGGGCACGCAGGACATCGGCACCGGAACCTACACGGTGATGACGCAGGTCGCGGCCGATGCGCTCGGTTTCTCGCCGCAGAACGTGCGCTTCGTGCTCGGCGATTCCAGCCTGCCGCGTGCGCCGGTTTCGGGCGGCTCGCAGTCAGCGGCGAGCGTGGCGCCGGCCGTGCGCGAGGCCGCGCTGCAGGCGCGCGCGAAGCTGATCGCGCTGGCGGTCGCCGACCCCGGGTCGCCGCTGCACGGCACCGCGGCCGGCGACGTGACGGTCGACAACGGCTGGGTCGTGCATCGCGGCGAGCCGTCGCGGCGCGATCCGGCCGCGGCGGTGATCGCGCGTGCGGGCGGCCGGCCGATCGACGCGCAGGCGACGACCAAGCCGGGCGACGAGAAGTCACGCTATGCGTCCCATTCGTTCGGCGCGGTGTTTGCCGAAGTGCACGTCGACGCCGAGCTCGGCACGATTCGCGTACCGCGCATCGTCGGCGTCTACAGCGTCGGCAGCCTGCTCAACGCGAAAACGGCACGCAGCCAGTTGATCGGCGGGATGGTGTGGGGGCTCGGCACCGCGCTCGAGGAAGGCTCGCATCTCGACGTGCGGCACGGCCGCTTCACGAACGCGAATCTCGCTGAATATCACGTGCCCGTGAACGCGGACATCGGCGAGCTGGATGTGAGTTTCGTCGACGAGCGCGACACGCATTTCAATCCGCTCGGCATTCGCGGCATCGGCGAGATCGGCATCACCGGCGTGCCGGCCGCGATCGCCAATGCGGTCTTTCACGCGACCGGCGTGCGGGTGCGCGATCTGCCGATCACACTCGACAAGGTGGCGATGCCGATGCGGGCGTGAGCGCCGGCGTCAGCGCTGCGGCGTCCTGCGCCGCACCTCGCTGCGCAGCCAGTCGAGCCACGTGCGGATCGCCGCTTCGTGCGGATGGCCCGGGCGCCACACGACGTAGTGTGCGTACACGTCGGCAATGCGCACCGTCGATACGCGCACGAGCGTTCCGTTCGCGAGTTCGGGCTCGATCAGCGAGCGGCGCGCGAGTGCGACGCCGCGCCCCTTCAGCGTCGCGTCGATCAGCGCGTTCGGATCGGTGAAACGCGGCGCGCGTGCGGATTCGGTGAGGTCGAGCCGCGCGGCCTGGAGCCACGGTTCCCACGGTTGCGCGGGATGGCGCAGCAGCGTCGCGCGCACGAGATCGGCCGGCACGCGCGGTGCGATGCCGTCGCGATTGCGATACGCGGGGCTCGCGACCGGAAAGATCGTCTCGTTCATCAGCTTCTCGACGACGACGCCCGGCCACGTGCCGGGCCCGTAGCGCAGCGCGACGTCGATGCGGTCGCGCTTGCGCAGCGGTGCGAGCGCCACGTCCGGGTGCAACACGATCGCGATGTGCGGATGCGCGTCCGCGAAGCGCGGCAGGCGCGGCGCGAGCCAGCGCTCGGCGACGCTCGGCAGCACGCTGACGTTCAGCGTGACGTCGCAGGTGCGCGGGCGACTGCGCACGGCGAGCGCCGGCTCGAACGCACGCTCGAGCACGCTGAGGCCCTGGCGTACCTGCAGGGCGAGCGCGTGCGCGGCGTGCGTCGGCGTCGCGCCGTTGCGCTCGCGCGTGAAGAGCGGATAGCCGAGCTGCGCCTCGAGCGCGCGGATGTGCTGGCTGACGGCGCCTTGCGTGAGCGCGAGTTCGTCGGCCGCGCGCGTGAAGCTCTGCAGCCGCACGGCGGTCTCGAACGCGCGCAGCGTCTGCAGCGGAGGAAGGTGGATGCGTCGCATGCGGGTATTAGTAACACTAATGTCCGAGCACGACAATTCATCGTTTGCGGCGGGCAGGCACGCGTTCCTACACTCGGTTCCGTCTTCCACAGCCTCGTCGGGCCCCCCACCATGAACGCCTATCGTCTCTATCTTTCGCCGGGCGCCTGCTCGCTTGCCGCCCACATCGCCCTGGAGGAAACCGGCGCGCCGTTCGACGTCGAGATCGTCTCCGTGCAGAAGCAGCAGAATCTCGAGGCGCGCTATCTCGCGATCAACGCGAAGGCGCGCGTGCCGGTGCTCGCGATTCCAGGCGAGCCGCACGTGCTGACCGAAACGCCGGCGATCCTCACGTATCTCGCGCGCCGTTATCCCGATGCGCAATTGCTGCCGCTCGGCGATCCGCTGCGCGAGGCACGGTGCCACGAATGGCTCGCCTGGCTGGTCGGCTGGGTGCATGGCGTCGGCTATGGCGCGCTGTGGCGGCCGGGCCGCTTCATCGGCGATCCGGCCCTGCATGGCGAGGTCAGCGCGCACGGGCGACGCACCATCGAAGCCGCGAACGAAACGATCGAAGCCGCGCTCGCCGACGGCCGCACATGGGCCGAGCCGGGTGCGCATTCGATCGTCGATCCGTTCCTGTTCGTGCTGTATCGCTGGGGCGTCGCGATCGGGCTCGACATGACGCGGCATGCGGCTTGGACTGCCCACGCGCAGCGCGAGGCCGAGCGGCCGGCGTCGCGGCGTGCGCTGGCGCGCGAGGCGGTCTGACGGATTGCGCGGGCGTCGTGGCGTGCGCGGCGACGCCGGCCTGAGACGTGCGGCTGCTATTTCGCGGCGAACAGCGGATAGGTCGCGCCGGCGACCAGCGCGGCCGCGAGCCACACGACACTCCACGAACTGACCGCGAGCAGCGGTGGAATCGCGAGTGGCGTCGCGAACAGCCCGAGGTAGACGATGGTATTGGCCATTCCGAGTGCGGTGCCCGCCTGATTCGCGCCCGCGAGCGTCGCGAGCTCCGTGTACGCGACGCCGTGCCACGCGGACACGCAGATGCCGGCGAACACGAGAATCGCGACGATCGCGGCGAGCGGCACGTGCGCATGGCCAGCCGTTGCGGCTGCGAGCAGCGCGAACGAGCCGGCCGCGACGAATACCGATCCGCGCAGATACGCGCGCCGGTTGCCGTGCCGATCGGTATGACGGCCGCTCCACACGCGCATCACCATCGCGCCCAGCTGCAGCGTGACCATCGCCGCGCTGATGCCGGCGAGGCCGAGCCGGCCGAAGTCGTGCAGGAACACCGTCGCGAACGTGAGCACCGCGAACTGCGGCGCGCACAGCAGGCCGATGCCGAGCACGATGCGCCACACGGGGCCGCTCGCGAGCGGGTTGCGCCCCTGATGCGCGGACGGCTGCCGCTCGACGGGGCGATGCGTGGCCGGGTGCATCACGGCCGGTTCGGCCGGCGGCTCATGCAGCCAGCGCCAGGTGAGCGCGGCCGATCCCGCGCACAGCAGCATCAGCGCGCCGAATACCGCGGCAAAGCCGATATGCGACGCGAGCGACGGCAGCAGCGCCGCGCCGATGCCGCCGCCGAGCGGCACGGCCGTCTGGCGGATGCTCATCGCGAGCCCGCGTTCGCGCTCGCCGAACCAGCGCATCACCGCGCGCCCGCTCGACCCGTTCACGCTGCCGCCGAGCAGGCCGACGCAGCACATCGCCGCGACGACGCGCATCAGCGGCGGCACGCCGTGCGTGGTCGGGACGATCGTGCCCACCATCAGCGCGAACATCGCGGCCGTCGCGACGAGCCCGGCGAGCAGCACGCGGCGGTCGCCGAAGCGGTCGGCGGCCATCCCCCAAGGCAGCTCGGACAGCGCGACGCCGAAGCCGAGCGCGCCGAGCACGAGGCCGAGCGCGCCGTTGTCGAGGTGATAGGCCGTGCGCATCCACACAGCCGTGGTCGGAATGCCGGCCGCCGCGGCCGAAAAGCTCATGTTCGCGGCGACGCCGGCCGCCAGCACGCGCCAGCGATGAGCCGCGCCGCGCACGTCGCGGGCGGGCGAGGAGGGGGAAGCGATGCACGAGGTATCCATGACGGCAGGCCCGGGTGGAAATTGACATCCACAGTCTGGCAACCTACATTAATCCTGAAAATCGGAAAGTTCTTGATGAATCGTTCGATAAAACAGGATGATTGAGATGTCCGGACAAGACATTCCACACGACGACGGCGCGTCGCTCGCGCCGGCCGATGCCACGCTGGCCCGGCCCAACTTCGACGTGGCGGCGCTGCGCAGCCTCGTCGCCGGGGTGGATCTCGGCAGTTTTGCGAAAGCGGCCGACCGCGTCGCGCGCTCGTCGTCGGCGGTGAGCGCGCAGATTCGCAAGCTCGAGGAGCAGGCCGGCACGCCGCTGTTCGTGAAGGCGGGGCGCGGGCTGGCGCTGACCGATGCCGGCGACGCGATGCTGCGCTATGCGCGGCGGATGATCGAGCTGAACGACGAGGCGGCCGCGGCCGTGCGCGGCATGAATCTCGACGGCTGGGTGCGGGTCGGGCTGCAGGAGGATTTCGGCGAGGCGATTCTGCCCGACGTGCTCGGGCGGTTCGCGCGTGCGCATCCGAAGGTGCGGATCGAGGCGCGCGTGGCGCGCAATGCCGACTTGCTCGACCGGCTCGACGCGAACCAGCTCGATCTCGCGCTGGTGTGGGGTGACCCGGCGTCGGCGGCGCTGGTGGCGCGCGCGGGGATCGACAGCGAAGCGATCGCGCAGGTGCCGATGCAGTGGGTGGGGGCGGCGGGCGGCTTCGGCGTGCCGGGCGGCGGTGCGGAGAAGGAGGGCGGCGCGGACGAAACAGGCGGCGATGCGGTGCGCGCGCCAGGCGAGCCGCTGCCACTCGTCGTGTTCGACCGGCCGTGCCGATTCTTCGGCGCGGCGACCGGCGCGCTCGATCGCGCGGGCGTGCCGTGGCGCGTTGCGTTCACGACCCCCAGTCTCGCCGGGCTATGGGCCGCGGCGGCGGCCGGCCTCGGGCTGACGGTGCGCTCGCAGTACGGGCTGCCCGCGTCAGTGCGCGTGCTCGATGCGGCTTCGTGCGGGTTGCCGGCGCTGCCGAGTTTGCCGCTGATCTTGCTGCGGCGCACGTCGTCGGCGACGCCGACCGTCGATCGGCTCGCGCGGATCGTGAAGCAGGCGGTGCGGGATGCGACGGAGGGGACGGGGGTGGCGCTGGCGGCGTGACGAAACCTTCGATTGCCGTGGCAGGGTGTTGTTCGGCACTCCCTCTGCCGATCGGTCGAATGGATCGATCAGGTGAACCTGACTACAGTGATGATCACTTGAAACGGAGGTCATCATGCGAAACGCAAATACGCCCGGCGCCAGTGCGGCCGATCCGGCCCAAAGGGCAGATGTCACGATCCGCGGTGACGGGGCGTCAACTGATCGACTCGTGCCTGGCGATCCGCCTGTTCGGTTCGGTATCCTGCAAGGGCAGGCGTGGATCGCGGACGATTTCGATGCCCCGCTGCCCGATTACCTGCTGGATGCCTTCGAAGGGCGCTGATGCGGCTGTTGCTCGATACGCACATCTTTTTGTGGATCGTGACCAATGACCCCAGGCTGAGCGCAACGGCGCGCCGGCTGATCTCGGCCGCCGATGACCGTTTCGTCAGCAGCGCGAGTATCTGGGAGGCCGCCATCAAGGCCGGCCTGGGGAAGCTCGATATCGACGTCGGCAAGCTGATCGGAGCGATCGGCTCGAGCGGGATTCGCGAGCTACCGGTTCGGGCCGCGCATGGGGCCGCGGTCCGTGATTTGCCGCACCACCATCGTGATCCATTCGATCGCTTGCTGGTCGCGCAGGCTCGTCACGAGCCGCTTCAGCTCGTGACGGCCGATGCCTATCTCGCGCGGTACGACCGGTCTCTCGTTCTGACAGTTTGAAGCAATCTGTCGGGGCGAAATCGATCGGTCGCCTGCACGTCATGTGGCGTCGCGGTTCATGCGGCCGCGACGTCCGGCTCGATTTCGTCCAGTTCCGCACAAATGGCCGCCAGCCGCTCCTTCAACCCTTCACTCGCCGGCACGAACGGCAGCCGCAACCCGTCCTCGCACCACCCTTGCGCGGCCAGCACGGCCTTCACCGGCGCCGGGTTCGGCTCCGCGAACAGCGCCGCGACGAGCGGCCGCAGCGCGACCGACAGGCGCCGCGCATCGGCGAGCCGGCCGTCGCGCAGCAGCGCGTGGATGCGCACATGCCATTCGGGCAGCACGTGCGCGCTGCTCGCGATCGCGCCGTGCGCACCGGTGCACATCGCCGCGAAGTTCTGGTTGTCGTCGCCGGACAGGATCGCGAGCGGCGTGTCGTGCACGAGCCGGCTCATCCGGTCGAGCGTGCCGCCGCATTCCTTGATGCCCGCGACGCGCGGGTCGCGCGCGAGCGTCTGCAGCGTGTCCAGTTCGACGTTCACGCCGGTGCGGTATGGGATGTTGTAGACGAGCACCGGCAGGTCGGCCGCGTCGACGATCGCCTCGACGTGGCGGCGGATGCCGTCCTGCGTCGGCCGCACGTAGACGGGCGGCGTGACGAGCAGCCCGTCAGGCCGCAGCGCCGCGAGTTCGCGCGCACGGGCAGCCGCGAAATGCGTCGCGCTCGCGGTCAGCCCGACGACGATCGGCAGCCCGGGTGCCGCGTCGCGCAGCGTCGCGAACACCGCGTCCTGTTCGCGCGCGTCGAGCAGCACGCCTTCGCCGGTCGTCGCGCCCGCGACGAAGCCCGCGAGGCCCGCGGCCGCATAGTGGCGCGCGAGTCGCGCGAGCGCGGCATGGTCGACTTCGCCGTGGTGGAACGGCGTGATGATCGGCAGCCAGATACCTTCGAAACGTGTGTTCATGCAAAGCCTCAGGGTGGAAACGGAGTGGGAAGGAACCGTTCCGCCGGCGGAGAGCCGGAGCGAGGCGTGCGAGCAAGGAGAAAGAAACGACCTGCGGGCATCCCGTCCGGCATTCGCCTGACGGGACGCGACGTCCCCGTCAGTCGAGGAGTCGTTTTTTCAGTTTCAGCCCGGCCGCGCGCGCACCTGCCGCGACGGCGGCGAGGATCGGAAGCGAGCGCAGGGCAGCGGACATGGAGGAACCGGGAAATGGGCTGAGCGGCGATCTTAACACCGGTTCCGATCCGCGCGCGAGCGCCTGCCGTCGTTTAGCAGGATTCGAGATTTGCTTTCCACGACTGATTGGAAAGCGCGCCGCGCCCGGCCGCTAGAATGCCCGCTTACGTTTCGATGACAGCGCGTACGCGTGCCGTCACGCACATTCACCACCACTGGAAACGGGGCATATCACGATGGCAAGCATGAAGGGGATCGGCCGCTGGCTGCACACGGGCGCGGCGGCGGCGCTGGTCGTGGCGGCAACGGCCGCGCACGCGGATACGTCGATCCTGAACGTGTCGTACGACGTGACGCGCGAACTGTACAAGGACATCAACGCGGGTTTCGCCGCTGCCTACAAGCAGAAGACCGGCGAGACGGTCGCGATCAAGCAGTCGCACGGCGCGTCGAGCGCGCAGGCGCTGTCGGTGCTGCAAGGGCTGCAGGCCGACGTCGTGACGATGAACCAGCCGAACGACATCGACCTGCTCGCCGAGCGTGGCCAGCTGCTGCCGAAGGACTGGCGCGCGCGTTTCCCGGACAACAGCTCGCCGTACTCGACCACGATGGTGTTCCTGGTGCGCAAGGGCAACCCGAAGGCGATCAAGGACTGGAGCGATCTCGCGAAGCCGGGTGTCCAGGTGATCATCGCGAACCCGAAGACGTCGGGCAACGGCCGCTATGCGTATCTGGCCGCGTGGGGCTTCCAGAAGCAGAAGGGCGCGACCGACCAGCAGGCGATCGACTTCGAGAAGGCGATCTTCCGCAACGTGCCGGTGCTCGACTCCGGCGGCCGCGGCGCGACGACGACGTTCACGCAGCGCGGCATCGGCGACGTGCTGGTCACGTTCGAGAACGAAGTCGCGCTGATGGACACCGGCGCATCGGGCGCGCAGTTCGACGCGGTGTATCCGTCGGCGAGCATCCTCGCGGAGCCGCCCGTCGCCGTCGTCGACAAGGTCGTCGACAAGAAGGGCACGCGCAAGGTCGCGCAGGCGTATCTCGACTACCTGTACACGCCGGAAGCGCAGGAAATCATCGCGCAACACCATTTGCGCCCGCGCGACGCGAACGTGCTGAAGAAGCATGCGGCCGAATTCAAGTCGCTGAAGACGTTCAGCGTCGAGCAGGTCTTCGGCAGCTGGGCGAACGCGCAGAAGACGCACTTCGCGGACGGCGGCACGTTCGACCAGGTGATCGTCGACCGCAAGTGAGCGCCGCGCGCAGCGCGCCCTCGCCCATCCGCCGACGATGCAGCCGGCCGCTTCCGCGGCCGGTTTTTTTTGCGCCGCGCGGCCGGTGGCGCGACGGATTTCCATTCCGAACCGGCACGCATACCCGGCCGCCGCCGCGCGTGCTACGCTCATCGCCTCCCTGTTTCCGGCACCGCGCGATGAACGTCGATTCGTCCTCCTCAGCCTCCCGCGGCCGTGGCCGCAAGCTCTGGTCGGGCACCCGCCCGGTGATTGCGTACGGGATGCCGCCGCTCGGCTGGCGCGACCTCTATCACCGCGCGCTGACGGTGAGCTGGCCCGTATTCTTCCTGTCGCTCGCCGTGCTGTTCCTGCTGCTCAATGGCGCCTTCGCGACGCTCTACCTGCTTGGCCATGCGCCGATCGCGAACCAGTCGCCGGCCGGCTTCGGCGGCGCGTTCTTCTTCAGTGTCGAGACACTCGCGACCGTCGGCTATGGCGACATGCACCCGCAGACCGTCTATGCGCACCTGGTCGCGACGTTCGAGATCTTCGTCGGGATGTCGGGCATTGCGATGGCCACGGGGCTCGTGTTCGCGCGGTTTTCGCGGCCGCAGGCGAAGATCCTGTTCGCACGCTACGCGATCGTCCGGCCGTTGAACGGCAGGATGACGCTGATGGTGCGCGCCGCGAATGCGCGCCAGAACGTGATTGCCGAGGCGCAGGCGAAACTGCGGCTGATGCGCGTCGAAGGCACGCACGAGGGCTACACGTTGCGCAAGATCCACGACCTGGCGCTCGTGCGCAGCGAGCATCCGATCTTCCTGCTCGGCTGGAACCTGATGCACGTGATCGACGAATCGAGCGCGCTGTTCGGCGAGACGCCCGAATCGCTCGCCGCGCGCGACGCGTCGTTACTGATCACGATCGAAGGCTCGGACGAGACGACCGCGCAGGTGATGCAGGCGCGTCACTCGTGGGAGCATGACGAGATCCGCTGGCGTCACCGCTATGTCGACCTGATGCACGACGAAGACGGCATCACGCACATCGACTACACGCATTTTCATGAGGTGGTGCCGGTCGACGCCGATACCGACGAGCGCGGCTCGCCGGGTGCGGTGGTCAACGCCGGCGCCGCGACGTCGGGCCCGGCCGCGTAGCGGCGCTCGCGGGCGGGCCGGTCGTGCCGCCCCCGAGCGACGCGTCTACACGTCACGCATGCAGCAGGCGCGCCGCTTCGCGCTGTTCGATCGCGACCGCGCGGCGGAATGCGTCGCGATCCTCGGCGCGCGCGACGTAGTCGCCGAGCACGCCTTCGTGCGGCAGCAGATGCGCGTCGAAGGCGATCTTCAGCGTGCTGGCGAGCAGCAGGTCGGCCGCCGTGAAGCGGTCGCCGACGAGCCACGGACGATGGGCGAGCGCTTGCGCGAGTGCGCGCTGCACGCGCGTGATGTTGCCCCAGCCGAACGCGACCGGATTTCCCGACGCGCCGGTGAATTTTTCGGCCATCGCCGGTTCGAGGCAGGTCGGCGTGAAGAACATCCATTGGAGGAAACGGCCGCGCAGCGGATCGTCGGGCGCGACGCCGAGCCCGGCAGCCGGGCAGCGGTCGGCAAGATAGAGCAGCACGGCGCCCGATTCGGCGAACGGCATGCTGCCGTCGTCGAGTGCGGGCAGCTTGGCCATCGGGTTGACCTGCACGAACGCGTCGCTGCCCTGTTCGTGCGAACGCAGGTCGATCGGCACGAGTTCGTACACCACGCCGAGTTCTTCGAGCATCCACAAGGCCCGGAATGCCCGGGTCTTCGGCCAATAGTAGAGCTTCATCTTGCCTCCGCGTTGGGGTGCAACTGTCGGTCCGGTGGATGCTCCAGCGTACCCGAGCAGCGGCGGTTCGGACAGGGGCGCCGGGCTAGGGGCGCCTGGCTAGGGGCGCCCGGCGAGGGGCTTCCCGCCGCGCGCGGCTATCTGCGTGTGATGACCCGATGCGTTATGTGTCGGGCGTGAATCAGGCAGAAGGCCGGGCAAAGCCTTACGACACAAGAAGGTTTGGTTATGACTAGTTATATTTAAACTAGTTATAAATTTTGCGGAAATCCCGGTATTGGCTGGCATCCCGCACACGGCATCACGGAGCCCGCAGCGTCCGCGCACACGCCAACACCGGCATCCTTCCGCAAGCGCCGATGCATCGCGAAACAGGGAAATCATGGGAGACAACTCACGCATGGCAAACGACGATTGCACCACGATCATTCCGAGAAGAACGCCGGAATCGGCGGCGATGGTGGCCGAAGTCAAGCGGGCGATGTCGATCGCCGCGCGGATCAATCGCCTGACGTTCGACGATGCCGCCGAGGTGCGCACATTATTCGGAGAGCTGATCGGCACGCAGGTGGATGACGGCTTCGTGTTGATCCCGCCGTTCCATGCGACGGGCGGCACCGGCATGACGCTCGGGCGCAATGTGTTCATCAACCAGAACTGCACGTTCTACGATCTTGGCGGGCTCGAGATCGGCGATGACGTGATGATCGGGCCGAACGTCAGCCTCATCACGTCCGGCCATCCCGTCGAACCTTCGCGGCGGCGCGACTTCGTCGTCGCGAAGCCGATCGTGATCGAACGGAACGTCTGGATCGGCGCCGGCGCGACGATCATCGGCGGTGTGACGGTGGGCGAAAACTCGGTGGTCGCGGCCGGCGCCGTCGTCACGCGGGATGTTCCGCCGAATGTGCTGGTCGGCGGCAATCCGGCGGCGGTCATCCGGTCGATTGTCGAGTAATCCGACGCGAGGACGCTTGCCCATTCGAGGCAGCCGGGATGGGCGGATGTGGATAACCGACCCCCGAGGCGACTCGAAACACTGTGCATTTGAATGGTGAGGGCGCCGCCGAGGCAGTCTGGATGCGGCTTTCTGGCAAATGCCCGATAGCGGTTGGCGGATGCGCGGGCCGTTCCGGTCGATGGTTGGAAGAAAGTCGCGCCGCGTGATCGGTTGTGGATATCCTCACGCCGAAACGACTCGGCGCCCTGTGCATTTCACAGGTGAGGGTCACCGGATGATACGGAACGCATGAAGCGGGTTGTGGACAACTCGCCCGCGAAACGACGCGAAATGCTGTGGAATTCAACGGTGAGGGGCCGCGTCCGATCGGGCGATGCGCCTTTCCTGGCGCGGCTTACCGGTCTTTGCGTGGTTCGAGGCGTCGCGCATTCTAGCCGAACGCGCGCATGCTTGGCGGAACCGCGTGCGTGCCGCGATGTGGAGATCCGGTTCCGGCTGTCACCCGGAAGGCCGTGCATTTTAACGGCGAGTGCGGGTGCGTGGTCTGCAACATGCAGATTTCGCGGCGCCTCGCCGCGTTCGCAAGCGACTCGAAACGCTGCGCAATGCAGCGGCGAGCGCGAATACGCGAGCGGTGGTCGGCGCGGCAAGATGCGATCGTTCCGCCAGCGGTTCCGTCCGAAGTGGCGTGCATGTCCGGTTCGGACGCGAGCGTGCGAGCGGGGCCAACGCAAGCCCCCGTGTGGATATCCGATCACCGAAACGACTCGCGACACTGTGCATTTCGACGGTGAGCGGCAGTACCCGATCGGCCGATGAGCCTTTGCCAGCAAGGATTGCCGGCCGGTCTCGCCTTCCGCGGCGCGCATCCGTCATCGCATTGGTAGATGCGCATGCATGTGGATATCCTGCGTCGCGGACCACTCGACGCGCTGTGGTTTTCAACGGTGAGGGTGCCCGCGTGGCTGGTCGGCAATGCCGGATCGGGCGTGGATAACCGCTGTTGTGGACACTCGAAGCCCTGTGTATTTCAACGGTGAACGCGAGCCCGCGATTGTGCCGCATGCGCGTTGCGGCGTACATGCCCGGCCGATAAACCTGCTCGTGCCCCCGTGTGTACTTCTGCGGAGTGTGTGAATCCGCGATTGCGCAGCATGCGGGTTCCGGCCTGCCTGTTCGGCCGATAGGCCCGCTCTCGACCCAATGCATTTCCATGGTGAGCGGGAGCCCGCGGTTGTTCAGCATGCGGGTTCCAGCGTGCCCGTCCGGCCGATAAACCCACACGCGACCCGGTGTATTTCCACGGTGAGTGTGAGTCCGCGATGGTGCGGCATGCGTGCACCAGGGCGCCCGTCCGGCGGATCGTCCCGCTCGCGACCCGGTGTATTTCCACGGTGAGTGCAGGCCCGCGATTGCGCAGCATGCGTGTTCCAGCGTGCCTTTCCGGCTGATAAACCCACTCGCGACCCAACGTACTTCCACCATGAGCGCGAGTCTGCACTTGCCCGGCATGCATGTTTCCGCACGCCTTTCCAGCCGACAAACTCACTCACGACCCTGAGCATTCGAACGCCGAAGGCGAGCCGCCGATCGACGCAACACGCCCTCACCGATGTGGATATCCGCAGCCGAAATCCACTCGCCGCGCTGTGAATTTCGACGGTGAGCGTCGAGGCAAGCGCCAAACGCATGCCGCCAACGATGTGGACATCCCGGCCTCCACGCCACTCGAAACGCTGTGCAATCGAACGGTGAGCGCGCGAGCCCGGTCGGCCGAGGGGCGCGGCGTTGTGGACATCCCGCGCCGCCGACCAATCGCAACGCTGTGCATTTCAATGGTGAGGGTCACCGCCACGAAGTGCTGAAACGCTTGTCGCACGGGGCACGAGCGCCATCCGCCCCCTACCCGGGGCCACCGTCGGACCGCCACGCGTTTCCCCGACAAGCGACCCGCCCACCCCGACGCGTCGCCCATCCCGCCCGACCGCCGTGCGCGAAAACTCTCTCAAATCCCGCCAAAAAGGTGCGCAGTTTTTCTCACAGAGGGCCCGCCCGAGCAAGATGAGAAAAAACATTCTCGGCTGCGCGCGAAAAAATAGAGCCATTCGCTGCCGCCAGTCACGCGTCGCCCGACGCCCTGCCGAGCAGCCCAGAACAGCACAATCCGGAGACATCCCCCCATGACTGCCCGCCTGCCCGTCGATGGCACGCCTGCCCTGTCCGACTACCGCCTGACCGACAACCTGACCGCGACGCGCGGCCGGATCTTCCTGACCGGCACGCAGGCGCTGGTCCGCCTGCTGCTGATGCAGCGCACGGTCGACGTCGAACAGGGGCTCAACACGGCCGGCTTCGTCAGCGGCTATCGCGGCTCGCCGCTCGGCATGGTCGACCAGCAGCTGTGGAAGGCGAAGAAGCTGCTCGACGCCGGCGGCGTGCGCTTCCTGCCCGCGATCAACGAGGAACTCGGCGGCACGGCCGTGCTCGGCACGCAGCGGGTCGAGGCCGATCCCGAGCGCACGGTCGAGGGCGTGTATGCGATGTGGTATGGCAAGGGGCCGGGCGTCGATCGCGCCGGCGACGCGCTGAAGCACGGCAACGCGTACGGCTCGTCGCCGCATGGCGGCGTGCTCGTCGTCGCGGGCGACGACCACGGCTGCGTGTCGTCGTCGATGCCGCACCAGAGCGACTTCGCGATGATCGCGTGGCACATGCCGGTCGTGAACCCGGCGAACATCGCCGACATGCTCGAATTCGGCCTGTACGGCTGGGCGCTGTCGCGCTACTCGGGCGCGTGGGTCGGTTTCAAGGCGATCTCGGAAACGGTCGAATCGGGCTCGACCGTCGACCTCGACGCGCTGCAGACGCAGTGGCCGGCGCCGGAAGGCTTCACACCGCCGGCGGGCGGCCTGCACAACCGCTGGCCCGATCTGCCGAGCCTCACGATCGAGGCGCGCCTCGCCGCGAAGCTCGACGCGGTGCGCCATTTCGCGCGCACCAACAGCATCGACAAGTGGATCGCGCCGAGCGCGCAGGCGAACGTCGGCATCGTGACCTGCGGCAAGGCGCACCTCGACCTGATGGAAGCGCTGCGCCGCCTCGACCTGACGGTGGCCGATCTCGACGCGGCCGGCGTGCGGATCTACAAGGTCGGCCTGTCGTATCCGCTCGAGATGACGCGCGTCGAAACCTTCGTCGACGGCCTGGCCGAAGTGCTCGTGATCGAGGAGAAGGGCCCGGTCATCGAGCAGCAGATCAAGGACTACCTGTACAACCGCACGGAAGGCGCGCGCCCGCGCGTGCTCGGCAAGCACGACGCCGCCGGCGCCTGCCTGCTGTCCGAGCTCGGCGAGCTGCGCCCGTCGCGCATCCTGCCGGTGTTCGCCGACTGGCTCGCGCGCCACAAGCCGGCGCTCGACCGCCGCGAGCGCGTGGTCGATCTCGTCGCGCCGCAGATCCTGTCGAACGAGGCGGACGCGGTGAAGCGCACGCCGTATTTCTGCTCGGGCTGCCCGCACAACACGTCGACGAAGGTGCCGGAAGGCTCGATCGCGCAGGCCGGCATCGGCTGCCACTTCATGGCGTCGTGGATGGAGCGCGACACGACGGGGCTGATCCAGATGGGCGGCGAGGGCGTCGACTGGGCCGCGCACGCGATGTTCACCAACACGAAGCACGTGTTCCAGAACCTCGGCGACGGCACCTACTTCCACTCGGGCATCCTCGCGATCCGCCAGGCCGTGGCCGCGAAAGCGAACATCACGTACAAGATCCTCTACAACGACGCGGTCGCGATGACGGGCGGCCAGCCGGTCGACGGCAGCATCTCGGTGCCGCAGATCGCGCGGCAGGTCGAGGCGGAAGGCGTGTCGCGCTTCGTCGTCGTGTCCGACGAGCCGGAGAAGTACGACGGTCATCACGGCCAGTTCCCGACGGGCACGACGTTCCATCACCGCAGCGAACTCGACACCGTGCAGCGCGAGCTGCGCGAGACGCCGGGCGTCACCGTGCTGATCTACGACCAGACCTGCGCGGCCGAGAAGCGCCGCCGCCGCAAGAAGGGCGAATTCCCCGACCCGGACAAGCGCCTGTTCATCAACGACGCCGTGTGCGAAGGCTGCGGCGATTGCGGCGTGCAGTCGAACTGCCTGTCGGTCGAGCCGCTCGAAACACCGCTCGGCCGCAAGCGCCGCATCGACCAGTCGTCGTGCAACAAGGACTACTCGTGTGTGAACGGCTTCTGCCCGAGCTTCGTGACGGTCGAAGGCGCGGCGCTGAAGAAGGCCGCCGGTGCCGCATTCGACGAGGCCGCGCTTGCCGTGCGGGTCGACGCGCTGCCGGTGCCGGCGACGCATCTCGACGCGGCGCCGTTCGACATGCTCGTGACGGGCGTCGGCGGCACGGGCGTGGTGACGGTCGGCGCGCTGATCAGCATGGCCGCGCACCTCGAAGGCAAGAGCGCGTCGGTGCTCGACTTCATGGGCTTCGCGCAGAAGGGCGGCTCGGTGCTGTCGTTCGTGCGGATCGCGTCGAGCGACCGGTGGCTGAACCAGGTGCGTATCGACACGCAGCAGGCCGACGTGCTGCTCGCGTGCGACATGGTCGTCGGCGCAAGCGCCGAGGCGCTGCAGACGGTGCGTCACGAGCGTTCGCGGATCGTCGTCAATACGCACCGGATCCCGAACGCGTCGTTCGTGCAGAACCCCGATGCGAACCTGCATGCGGACGCGCTGCTCGAGAAAATGCGCCACGCGGCCGGCGACGGCTTCCTGTCGAGCTGCGACGCGCAGGCGCTCGCCGCGAAGTTCCTCGGCGACTCGATCGGCGCGAACATCCTGATGCTCGGCTATGCATGGCAGCTCGGCCTCGTACCGGTGTCGCTCGCGGCGATGATGCGTGCGATCGAGCTGAACAACGTCGCGGTGCCGATGAACAAGCTCGCGTTCTCGATCGGCCGGATGGCGGCCGGCGACGCGGCGGGCCTCGATGCGTTGTGGAACGCGCGTCACACGGTGGCCGCGCATGCCGCGCCGGAGACGCTCGCCGAGCTGATCGCCGATCGCGAAGCGCGTCTCGACGCGTACGGCGGCGCACGCTATGTCGAGCGCTACCGTACGCTCGTGAGCGCGGCGCGTGCGAAGGGTGACGACGCGCTGACGCGCGCGGTCGCGACGACGTTCTACCGGCTGCTCGCGGTGAAGGATGAATACGAGGTCGCGCGGCTGTACGCGGACGACGCGTTCCGCACGGCGCTCGAAGCGCAGTTCGAAGGCGTGCCGGGGCAGGCCTATCGCGTGAAGTTCAACCTGGCGCCGCCGACGGTCGCGAAGGCCGGCCGCGACGGCAGCGCACCGAAGAAGCGGGTGTTCGGCCAGTGGATGTGGCCGGTGTTCGGCATGCTGGCGCGCGTGCGCAGCCTGCGCGGCACGTGGCTCGATCCGTTCGGCCGCACTGTCGAGCGCAAGATGGAGCGTGCGCTCGCCGACGACTACGAGACGACGCTCGCGCGTGCGCTCGCCGCGATGACGGCCGGCAATGCGGCGCAGGTCACGCAACTGGCCGATCTGCATGCACGTGTGCGCGGCTTCGGGCACGTGAAGGTGCGCAATCTCGCCGGCGTGAAGCGCGCGGAGCGCGAGCTCGCATTGCAGCTCGGCATCGAAGCGGCGACGAGCGCGGCCGTGCAGCACGCGCTCGACGAGATGAAGGGCGCGGGGATGCTGAAGGGGATTCCGGTCGTCGTCGCGAAGTAACGCGAGCGCGGGCGGATGTGAAAACGGCGACGCGTGTGCGTCGCCGTTTTTTCTTGGGCGCCGGCTGCCGCGTACGGGCAGCGGCCGGCCCTTTAGAGAATGCCCTTCTTGCGCGTCGACAGCGCGGTTTCCGACAGGTCGATCTCGCGGAGCAGCTTCGTCAGCGTCTCGTCGGAAATCTTGCTTTCGCTGCGCAGCCGGTACAGCGCGGAGCGTTCCGCGCGCACGGCCGCGATCCGCATCTGCAGTTCCATCGTTTCGGCCTGCTTCGCTTCCGCGCGCGGCGTGGGGCCGTCCTCGGCGAGCGTCGCGAGGCGGCGGCGGTACTGGTCCATCACGCGTGCGGAGATGTCCGCGCAGCGTGCGGCGCCCGATTCGTCGAGATCGACCGAGATCGCGTCGTGCGACGAGTCGATCGCGCGGATCGCGGCCTGCGCGGCGGCCGCGCGCGCGGCGCGCTCCTCGTCGCCGAGCGGGCTGCGCGACGAACGCACGCCGCGCAGCAGCAGCGGCAGGCCGATCACCGCGACGACGAGCGAGCCGAGGATCACGGCCGACGCGACGAAGATCGCCGTATCGCGGCCCGGCAGCGGCACGCCGTCGGACAGCGCGACCGGAATCGACAGCACGCCGGCGAGCGTGACCGCGCCGCGTACGCCGCCGACCGTCATCACCGCGATCGTGCGCACGCCGGCCATCGTGCCCGCGAGGCCGTGGCGGGCGGCGCGTCGGCTCGCGAACCAGCGCAGCAGCCAGACCCACAGGAAGCGGATCGCATACAGCGCGAGCATCATCGCGCAGACGTTGAAGATCATCCGGCCGACGAGCGCGTCGCTCGTGTGGTGCGCGTCGACGAGCGTGCGGCCGATGATGTGCGGCAGTTGCAGCCCGAGCATGATGAACACCATGCCGTTGAACACGAACTCGATCATCGCCCACGTGCTTTCGGCGCGCACGCGCGATGCGACGGTGCTTTTACGCGAGAAGCTCGTGTAGTTCATCATCATCCCGGCCGACACGGCCGCCAGCACGCCCGACAGGTCGAGGTGCTCGGCGAACAGGTAGGCCGCGAACGGCACGAGCAGCGTCATCACGATGCCGGGGGCCGGATCGCCTTCCTGCTCGGCGTTCAGGAAACGCGTCGACAGCGCGCTGAACGCCCACGACACGATCGCGCCCGTCGCGAGCCCGCCGGCCGCGACGATCACGAACGTGACCGACGCGTCGCGCAGCGAGAACATGCCCGTCAGCGCGGCCGCGATCGCGAATTTCAGCGCGACGAGGCCGGACGCGTCGTTCATCAGCGCCTCGCCTTCTAGGATGTGCATCAGTTGCGGCGGGATCCGGCCCTTGCCGGCGATACCGGACAACGCGACCGCGTCGGTCGGCGACAGCACGGCCGCGAGCGCGAACGCGATCGGCAGCGGCAACTCGGGTATCAGCCAGTGCGCGAAGTAGCCCACTGCGAGTACCGTCATGAACACGAGCCCGAATGCGAGCATCAGGATCGCGCGGCGCTGCAGGTACAGCTCGCGCTTCGGAATCCGCCAGCCGTCCGCGAACAGCAGCGGCGGAATGAACAGCAGCATGAAGATTTCGGGATCGAACGTGACGTGCAGGTTCAGCTTCGGCCACGCGAGCATCGCGCCGAACGCGATCTGCATCAGCGGCAACGGCAGTTGGAACGGCAGGTTGCGCGTGACGGCGCCGGACAGCGCGACGGTCAGCAGCAGGATCAGGACGGTGAAGACGATTTCCATCGATACGGCGAATACGGGGAATGAAACGATCGTACGGAGTGTAGCGTGCTGGCGTGACGGCTGCGTTCGAGCGGCCGGTGCGTGTGCACGAAAACGGTGCGCGCGACCTGCGCCGGGATGGTGCGGCAACCCGGCGCGAGCCGTGCGGCGCACGGGCTGTCGGCGCCTTGCACGGAGCTTGCTTGAGGTTCGGCAGCCGTCCGGCGTCGACCGGACAACCGAGGGTCCAACCAATGACATTGCACGCGCCGCTCGCTTCGTCGGGCGCCGCGTTCGAAGGCAATACCAGGAGGAAGGCATGACGATCGTGCAACAGGAGCGTCCGGCCGCCGCGTCGCCGTACCGGTTCGAGCGGGAGGTGAGTTCCGGCTTCGAACGTCTGGCGACGCAGCACCGCGACATGACGCTCACGACCGTATTCCAGCCGATTTTCAGCCTGTCGCACCAGCGTGCGGTGGGCTACGAGGCGCTGCTGCGCGCGCACGATGCGCTCGATCGCGCGGTGTCGCCGCTCGACGTGTTCGGCGAAGCCGCGCGCCAGGGCGAGCTGCTGCAGCTCGACCGGCTCGCGCAGGCGCTGCATCTCGAGAACTTCGCGCTGCTCGGCGCCGAGCGCGAGTGGCTGTTCCTCAACGTGCATCCGGGCGTGCTCACCGACCCGTTCCAGGCGGCCGCGCTGCTCGCGAACCTGAAGCGGCTCGGCATGCCGCCGCGCCGCGTCGTGCTCGAAGTGCTCGAGCAGCGCGCGGAAGACGTCGAGCGGCTCGCCGAGGCCGTGCGCGAATTCCGCACGCACGGCTTCCTGATCGCGCTCGACGATTTCGGCGCGGGCCACTCGAACCTCGAGCGGATCTGGCAACTGAACCCGGACATCGTGAAGCTCGACCGGATCATGCTGTCGCACGCGGCGCACCGCACCGGGCTCACCGCGATCCTGCACGGGCTCGTGACGCTGCTGCACGAGGCCGGCAAGCTGGTGCTCGTCGAGGGCATCGAGACCGAGCACGAGGCGCAGATCGCGCTGTCGTGCGAGGCCGATTTCGTGCAGGGCTACTACTTCGGCCGGCCGGCGCCGGGGCTGCCGGACAGCGCGGCCGCGACGGGGTGCATCGGCGAGCTGACCGAGCGCTTCCGGCAGCAGACCGACGCGCGCGAGCGGCGCGATGCGCAGCGGCTCGCGCCGTACCTGCGCGCGTTCGAACGTGCGGCCGAGCGTCTCGCGGCCGGCGAGCCGCTCGACGAGGTGTGCTGGAACTTCCTCGCGCTCGACGCGGCCGCGCGCTGCTTCCTGCTCGACGCGCACGGCCGCCAGTCGGGCCGCAACGTCGTGCTGCGCGCCGACCGCGCGCTCGCCGAGGCGCGCTTCTCGCCGCTGGCGGACGCGCAGGGCGCGAACTGGCTGCGCCGGCCGTATTTCCGCTCGGCGATCGCCGAGCCTGGGCGCGTGCAGGTCACGCGGCCGTACCTGTCGATCAACGAGGCGCAGCCGTGCGTGACGCTGTCGGTGGCCGTGCGCATCGGCGATGCGCAGCGCGTGCTGTGCGGCGATATCGACTGGCGCGACGACGAAGCGGACGCCGGCTAGCGCCGCGCGCATCACGGGCGGCCGCCGGCACGCTGGCGTCCGTCACGCGGCTCGGCTAGGATGCGCGAATTGTCCTGACGATTCGCGGGCCGCCCATGAACCGAAACGCCGCTTCCTCCGTTCTCCTCGAAGTGATCGCCACGACCGTCGGCGATGCGCAGGCCGCCGCCCGCGCGGGCGCCGACCGCCTCGAACTCGTGACCGCGATCACCGAGGGCGGGCTGACGCCGAGCGTCGGCCTGATCGAAGCCGTCGTGGCCGCCGTGCCGATTCCCGTCAACGTGATCGTGCGACCGCACAGCCGGTCGTTCGTCTATGACGTCGACGATCTCCGCGTGATCGAACGCGACGTGCGTGCAGCCGTCGCGGCCGGGGCGAACGGCGTCGTGTTCGGCGCGCTCGACGCACGCGGCGACGTCGATCTCGGCGCGCTGGCGCGCATCGCGGCCGCGGCGGACGGCCGCGCGCTGACCTTCCACCGCGCGTTCGACGTGTCGCGCGACCTCAATGCCGCCTTCGACGCGCTGTTGCGCGTGCCGGCCGTCACGTCGGTGCTGACGTCGGGCGGCCATCCATCGGTGCTCGACGCGGTCCCGACGATCACGCGGCTCGCGCGGCAGGCGGCAGGCTCGACCTGCACGGTGCTGGCCGGCTCGGGGCTCACGGTCGATGCGGTCGGCGATTTCGTCCGCGCGACCGGCGTGCGCGCGGTGCATGTCGGCTCGGGTGTGCGGCCGCGCGGCGAGGTGCTGGCGCCGGTCGATCAATCACTCGTCGAGCGCGTGCGCGCGGCGATCGACGGCGCGGCGGCACACGTGTGACGCGCACCGCAGCGGGCAGCGGCCGCTGCCGTACGTGCCGATACGACACACCGGTACGCCATCCGGAAGGGCGGGCCACATGACGGGCGTGACATTCGCCACGCGGGACGGCGCGCGAGTCTATCCGGTGCAGACGATCGGGTGAAGAAAAGCCGGGGCATGCCCCGGCTTTTTCGTGGGTACGCGATGCTGCCGCTTACGCGTTCGCCGTCATCGCGTCCGCATCGCTCGAACGGATCCCGAGGCGTTCGAACAGCGCGCGGTCTTTCTGCGACTGCGGGTTGCTCGTCGTCAGCAGCTGGTCGCCGTAGAACATCGAGTTCGCGCCGGCGAGGAAGCACAGCGCCTGCAGCCCGTCGTCGAGCTGCTCGCGGCCGGCCGACAGGCGCACCACGGCCTTCGGCATCGTGATCCGCGCCACCGCGATCGTGCGCACGAATTCGAACGGGTCGAGCGGCGCGGTGCCTTCGAGCGGCGTGCCTTCGATCGCGACGAGGTTGTTGATCGGCACCGAATCCGGGTACGGGTTCAGGTTCGCGAGCTGCGAGATCAGGCCCGCGCGTTCGCGGCGCGATTCGCCCATGCCGATGATGCCGCCGCAGCACACGTTGATGCCCGCGTCACGCACGCGGTCGAGCGTGTCGAGGCGATCCTGGTAAGTGCGCGTCGAGATCACCTGGCCGTAGAACTCCGGCGACGTGTCGAGGTTGTGGTTGTAGTAGTCGAGGCCCGCGCTCGCGAGTTCCTGCGCCTGCTCGTCTTCCAGCATGCCGAGCGTCATGCAGGTCTCGAGGCCGAGTTCCTTCACGCCGCGCACCATCTCGGTCAGCGCCGGCATGTGGCGCTCCTTCGGGTTGCGCCACGCGGCGCCCATGCAGAAGCGGCTCGCGCCGTTCGCCTTCGCCGCGCGCGCGGCGTCGAGCACCGCGTCGACGTCCATCAGCTTCTCGGCCTTCAGGCCTGTGTCGTGGTGCGACGACTGCGAGCAATAGCCGCAATCTTCCTCGCAGCCGCCCGTCTTGATCGACAGCAGCGTCGACAGCTGCACCGCGTTCGCGTCGAAGTGCTCGCGGTGCACCTGCTGCGCGCGGAAGAGCAGGTCGTTGAACGGCAGCTCGAACAGCGCGACGACGTCGGCGACGCGCCAGCGCTGCGAGACCGGAGCGGCCACGGGAATCGCGTCGGGATGCACGGTGGCGGCGGTCTGGGCTTGGGTCATATCGTTTTCCTGTCCTGGTCGGGGATGAGGGATCGGGGGGATCTGTTTCGGTTGGTCAATGCCGCGCGGTGCGCAGCGTCTCGACGAGCGCGGCGATGTCGAGCATCGCCGCGGCGGATTCGGGGGCGGCCGGGCTCAGGTGCGGAATGCGGCCGAGCAGCGGCGCGCCATGCTCGCGCGCGAGCCAGTCGCGCATCGTCGCGATGTTTTCATCGGGGAACGACATCGCCGGGTCGACGTGGTTCGCGACCCAGCCGGCGAGCGTGAGGCCGCGCGCGGCGATCGCGTCGGCGGTGAGCAGCGCGTGGTTGATGCAGCCGAGCCGCACGCCGACCACGAGCACGACCGGCACGCCGAGCGCGACCGCGAGATCGGCCATGTCCTGCGTGTCGTTCATCGGCACGCGGAAGCCGCCGGCGCCTTCGACGACGACGATCTCCGCGCGCGTCAGCGCTTCGCGATGGCACGCGACGATCGTGTCGATGTCGAGCGTCACGCCTTCCTGTGCGGCGACGATATGCGGCGCGGCCGGTGCCTTCAGCAGGAACGGCGTGCGCAGCTCGGGCGGCAGCACGACGTTCGCGGCCGCGTCGAGCTGGTCGGCGTCCTCGTTGCGCCACACGCCGTCGCGTTCATACGCGCCGGCCGCGACGGGTTTCAGCGCGGCCGCGCGCAGGCCATGCCGCGCGAAGCCGTGCAGCATCGCGGCCGACACGAAGGTCTTGCCGATTTCGGTGTCGGTGCCGGTAACGAACAGCGAGAGCGGGGCGGTCATGCCGCAGTCTCCCGCCGGGCCGCCCCAAGGGAGGCGGCAGCCCCCTCGGGGGGCAGCGAACGAAGTGAGCGTGGGGGCGGTTCTGTTTCCCGCCGGGCCGCCCCAAGGGAGGCTGCAGCCCCCTCGGGGGGAGCCGTGCATGGGACCGGAGTAAGCGCTGACGCGCCAACTCCGGTCGACAGTGAACGAAGTGAGCGTGGGGGCTGTTCTTCCTCTTGCGCGGCCTGCGCTTCGCTGGCTTCGATCAGCGCGGCTTCGAGTCGCGCGAGATCGTCGAACGAATGCGCGGCCGACAGCGACACGCGCAGCCGCGACGTGCCGACGGGCACCGTCGGCGGCCGGATCGCGGGCACCCACAGGCCGTGCGCGTCGAGCGCGCGCATCGCCGCGAGCGTCGCGTCATTGCTGCCGATCACGAGCGGCTGCACGGCCGTGTGCGAATCGACCGGCTGCCAGCGCGTGTTGCGTAGCAGCGCGCGCGTGCGGTCGATCAGCGCGGCGAGATGCGCGCGTCGCGCGTCGCCTTCGTCGCCCGCGATCACTTTCAGGCTGGCCGATACCGCGTGCGCGACGGCCGGCGGCGCGGCCGTCGTGAAGATGTAGCTGCGCGCGCGCTGGATCATCCATTCGATCACGGTCTCGTGCGCGATCACGAACGCGCCCGCGACGCCGGCGGCCTTGCCGAGCGTGCCGACGTACACGAGATGCTGCGAGCGCAGCGCGGCGGCCGCGAGCGCGCCGCGGCCTTGCGGGCCGAGCACGCCGAAGCCGTGCGCATCGTCGACGACGAGCCACGCGCCGTGGCGTTCGGCCAGCGCGACGAGTTCGGCGAGCGGCGCGATGTCGCCATCCATGCTGAACACCGTGTCGCTGACGATCAGCTTCGTTTCGGCATCCGATGCGTCGAGCAACGCGGCGAGCGCGGCCGTGTCCGCATGCGGATAGACCTGCACGTTCGCGCGCGACAGCCGCATGCCGTCGATCAGCGACGCGTGGTTCAGCGCGTCGGAGAAGATCGTCGCGCCCTTGCCGGTGAGCGCCGTCATCGCAGCGAGGTTCGCCATGTAGCCGGTGCTGAAGTACAGCGCGCGCGGTGCATCGGAGAAGCCGCCCGAGAAGGCCGCGAGTTCTTCTTCGAGCGTGGCATGCGCACGCGAATGGCCGCCGAGCAGGTGCGAGCCGCCGCTGCCGGAGCCGTAGCGCTGCGCGCCGTCGGCGAACGCGGCGACGAGCGCCGGATGCGCGGCGAGGCCGAGGTAGTCGTTGCTCGCGAAGCCGACGATTTCGCGACCGTCGACGGTCATGCGCGCATCGCACGCGGTGTCGGCGGTGCGGCGCACGCGGCGCAGCCCTTGCGCGTCGAGCGCGGCGAGGCCGCGTTGCAGGGTATCGAGCAGAGGGTTCGTCGCTGCCTCCCGCCGGGCCGCCCCAAGGGAGGCAGCCGCCCCCTCGGGGGGCAGTGAACGAAGTGAGTGTGGGGGCTGTTGTGTCATCCGGCGATCTCCGCGAGCGTTGCATCGAGCGTGTCGCGCGTGCTTTGCGCGAGCCACGCGATGTCGTCGTCGCTCATCACGTACGGCGGCATCAGGTACACGGTCGTGCCGATCGGGCGCAGCAGCAGCTCGCGTTCCAGCGCGCGCTCGAAGAAGCGACGCGAGAAGCCGCGCGCCACGTCGCCGTCGAGCGCGACGTCGAACGCGAACAGCGTGCCGCGCTCGCGCAGGTGCCGTACCTGCGGGTGCGCATCGAGCGGCGCGAGCGCGGCGCGCAGCGTCGCCGACTTGCGGGCATTGGCCGCGAGCACGTCGTCGCGCGCGAACAGGTCGAGCGTCGCGACCGCCGCGCGGCACGCGAGCGGGTTGCCCGTGTACGAATGCGAGTGCAGGAAGCCGCGCGTCGTGTCGTCGTCGTAGAACGCGGCGAACACGTCGTCGCGCGTGAGCACGAGCGACAGCGGCAGGTAGCCGCCGCTGATGCCTTTCGACAGGCACAGGAAATCGGGCCACACGCCGGCCTGCTCGCACGCGAAGAAAGTGCCGGTGCGGCCGCAGCCGACCGCGATCTCGTCGGCGATCAGGTGCACGCCGAATTCGTCGCACAGCGCGCGCAGCCCGCGGACGTACGACGGATCGTGCATCGCCATGCCGGCCGCGCACTGCACGAGCGGCTCGACGATCAGCGCGGCGATCCGGTCGCCGCGTTCGACGAACAGGCGCCGCACGTCCGCGAGCGCGCGGCCCGCGACGTCGGCGGCCGTTTCGCCCGGCAGTGCGCCGCGTGCGTCGGGTGACGCGACGACGTGCGCATGGCGGATCAGCGGGTCGTACGCGTCCTTGAACAGCGCGACGTCGGTCACGCCGAGCGCGCCGATCGTCTCGCCGTGATAGCTGTTGGCGACGCAGACGAATTCCTGCTTGTTCGCGCGGCCGCGGTTGCGCCACGCGTGGAAGCTCATCTTCAGCGCGATCTCGACCGCCGACGCGCCGTCCGACGCGAAGAACGCATGGCCGAGCGTGCGCTGGGTGAGCGCGTGCAGCCGCTCCGCGAGCGCGATCGCGGGCTCGTGCGTGCAGCCGGCGAGCATCGCGTGCTCGAGCGTGTCGAGCTGGTCCTTCAGCGCCGCGTTGATGTCCGGGTTCGCATGGCCGAACAGGTTGACCCACCACGAGCTGATCGCGTCGAAGTAGCGGCGGCCGTCACGATCGTACAGCCACAGGCCCGCGCCGCGCGCGACGGGGATAAGCGGCAGGCGCTCGTGATGCTTCATCTGGGTGCAGGGATGCCAGACCGCGCGCAGGCTGCGCGCGACCCAGTCGTCGGTGGCTGGCGTACTCAAGGCGACTCCGGGGGATAAAACGGCTGCGCGGCATCGACGGGATGCCGCGCGGCGAGATACGAAACGCGCTGAGATTAGCGTGTTCCGCGACCCGTTGCACTACCGGTTACAAACACCGCAAAGCCTTGCCGGGCGGGAGTTTGGCGCAGATCGGGGCGGCTCGGGACGGTACGGTTCAGATATCCCGAAATGACCGCAGATGACGACGTTCGAGTGAGACCCCCCAACTGAAAAAATCGTGGGGCGGGTGGGGCGTGATGGCGCAGAAATATGGGGAATGATGAAATGGGTGGTTTGTGGCGACACTGGGAGATCGAACGATCCAGCGTCTCGCGTTGCCCGATCGACGGGGACCATGCATGGCAAGGCGCCGGGACGGACGCCGATGGAAGGTGAGATCAGGGCAACGCTTTACGCAACGCCGGGTGGGATACGTCATCGATGTGGCGGAACGCCGGCGTGATCTTGTCGATTTCCTTGCCGGGCACGCCGCGCTCCTCGAAACACGTCTTCCACTCGCGGGTCGGCTGCCAGACTTCCGCAATTGCGAGTCCGGCATCCGTTTTCGAAAGACCGAACGCATCCCGGGCGTCGAACGCGTTGTCCAGCGTCGCGAGCCGGCCTTGCGGCCCGATGCCGAGGTGCAAATAGCGTTCGTGCGCGCTGCTCGGCCGGGGCAGGACATCGTACAGCGGGCTGAGGCGCCAGCCGGGGAGGCGGGGGTCGTAGATGAATCCGTGGTTGCGCAGGTGGTCGTCGTCGTTGCTCACGAGGATGTTGAAGACCATCCGCTTGAACAGTTCCCGGTTGTCGGCGCGAATGGCATCGATGTGTCCATGCTGCCGGATCGCGTGCGCGACGTCCTGGTAACTTTTCGCCATCGATTCCATCTCGGCACAGCCGACCAGCGTCAACGCACTCGCGAAGGGGAGTCTTCGCTCGGTTGCTCCGGCGCGAGGGGGCAGGTATAACGCGTCGTCGCCGCGAAGGGTGCCGAATTTGGGGTGGGTCCAGTACCGATCGAATCGACGGATCAACATGACCTGACGGGTTCCCACGTCGACGATGCGGGTGGGCGGTACCCGAATGCCGCACTGTGCCGCCAGACGAAGCGTGGCTTCTTCGATGACCGTCAGGTTCAACCGATCGCTGAGACTGGGGAATTTGGCCAGCCACAACACGCCGTCTTCGTCTCGCACCGTCGCCTTCGGGCGCGCACCGCCGAGACCGCTCCCTTGTACGAAGATGGCCTCGAGTTCGGCGGGCACGGCCTCGCCTTCCTCGATGCGCGCCGCCGAATCGACCAGGTATTCGAGGTTGAGCAGGCCATTGCCCGCCTGCGGGCCGGGGGGCGTGTCCAGGCTTTCCCGAACATCGAGTGCGCCGATCCGCTGACTGCCGGCGTGCAGGAGATAGGTGGACTCGGGCAGCGCGTTGGCTTTGGCCCTGAGCTTGGCTTCGATGACACGTCGCCCCCATGCATCGGGCGCGGCATCGCGAATACCGCCGAACTGCGTCAATCCGCCCGCCGGAAAGTTCATCTTGCCGCGTATCTCGTCCTTTCTTGCGAGGCTCAGGCTGACCGGGTCGATTTCGATGGCGTTGGGCCGGCCGAGATAGCGCAAGCCGTATGCGAAGCTCGACGCCTGCAGGCTCACGCCCTCTTCGGTCATTTCGAGCAGACCGGCGGGTGCCCAGTCATCGTCGAGATAGGCAAACACCGCGAGTCTTTTGACGACGGCAGCCATCAGAAGTCCAGATCCTTGAGTTCGTTGTCGGTGAGCGAGCGCACCCGCCGGCCGCGTTCGCGGGCCGCTTGAGCCTTGAGCGACGGGTCCGTTCCGGAGAGCAGTTCCAGCAGGGTCGTTCCTGGCGCAATCGCGTCGAGATACCGAAGCCACTGCCCGAGGGCGACGCCAGGATCGCCTTTCTCGATACGATAGGCGGTATTGCGCGAGAGCCCGGCGCGGGTGGCCGCCTCGTTTTGCTGAATGCGTCGCGCAACGCGCAGACGGGCGAGCGCTTCGCCAACGCGGGCGGCTTCTGCGAGAACGGTTGGGCTGGCGGCAGCGGCTTGATTGACCTTCATGTTCGTAAAATCGATCGTTATATCGATAGGGATCGAAATAACGATCATGATAGATCATGCGTATGCGAATTCAAGCTGGATGCTCGTAAAAACGAGCATTCCATGGATTGCGCTCGATTTTACGAGCACGAGCGAGGCGTGAAGTGAGGCGCTGCAATGGCCTCGGTGTGATGGGCGAGGGGAGGAAATGACGCGCTTGGATCAGCGCGAAGCCAGCGCCGGCGTACCGGTGTCGCGTGCGGTGCCGTCGTCGTGATCGGCCGTTTGCGTCGCGTCGTTCCACACGACCCGGTCGTTGACCGCATACAGCCGGCACGAACCTGCGCCCTGCTTCGAGCAGTTGTCGAGCGCGAGCGCCATCGGATCGTCGCCGCCTTCGGCCCACGACCACGCGCCTTCCGACGACACCGCGAATGCGCGGCTCGGATGCTGGTTCAGGAAGCGGCGATAGCCTTCACGGCCGGCTTCGTCGACATACGGTACCGCGTTGACCGAGTCGATCGACGCATAGCCGCTCGCCTTCGGTTCGTGCGGGCTCGCGACCGCGTAGCGCACCGACGTCGGCAGGTTCAGCTGCGCGAGGAACGCGTCGACGGCCGGCCACCACACGGGCACGCCGTCGCGATCGACGATCAGCCGGTGCGCGTCGTCCTTGTAACGGCCGAAATCGATGAACCGGGCCTGCGTGCCGTGCGAAACGTACGCGTCGTGCATCTGCGCGACGAGCCCGGGCGTCCACACCGAGTCGTTGTCGCCGTACAGCCACAGCGACCGCACGGCCGTGTGCGCGCCGTACTGGTCGAACGCGTCGACGAGGTTTTTCTGCCAGCCGTCGCAGAGGTCCTGGCGCAGCCCGCCGGAGAAGTTGATGATGCCGCGCACGCCCGGTGCGGCTTCGGTGCCATATGCGACCGATACGAGGCCGCCGTGCGACGTGCCGGCGACGACGATGCGCGACGCATCGACGTACGACTGATGCGACATGTAGCGCACGGTCGCGTCGACGTCGGCCGCTTGCGCGAGGCCGTTCTTGCCGACGTTGCAGCCTTCCTGCTGGTACGTGCCGTCCGAGCCGGCGAAACCCTGGCGGTTCGGCGCGATCACCGCATAGCCGCGGCGCACGAATTCGCGCGCGAACGCGAGCGGCCGGCTGCGCGGCTGCTGATGGAGATCGCCGGTGTTCTTGCCGTGGTTGAAGACGACGAGCGGGAACGGGCCGGTCCCGTTCGGCTTGAAAAGCGTGGCCTCGAGCGTAACGGAGCCCGATGCGTCGGCCGGAATGCGGAGGATCTGTTCGTTCAGGTCGGCGGCGACCTGCGGCAGGTTCGAATCGGCGTAGTCGAAGCGTTCGGCGTGGGCGAGCGACCCGCTGGCGCCGGCACCCGACCCCGTATTGGCGCTCGGCAGCGTACCGGCCTGAGCGGCCGACAGCGCACACGCCGCCATCCATCCCACCAATCCCTTGCTGAACGCCATTCGTAAGCCCTGCCATGCAACATGACCAATTCGAGGTCATCGTAGCCGGACAAAATGGGGTTGTGCAATGCGGGAATTACCCGGCGTCTGACACAGCAACTATTTGTCAACGTTCACTGACTTCGCCGTCGACGTAGCGCCAGAAACCCTGTTCGTCGCGCTCGAAACGGCTCGTCTCGTGGAGCCGGTAAGCGCGCCCGCCAACCTTGTAGCGGGCCACGAACTCGACCTCCGCATGCCGCTCGTCGAGCGGCGCGTGGCGTTTGACCGCGAGGCCGAGCCAGCGCGGCGCATCGGGCGCTTCGGGGTCGGTGTCGAGATCCGGCGGGCAGGTGCGCGTGGCCCAGGTCGCGCGCAGGTAGTCGGTCGCGCCGAGCACGTACGCGCTGTACCGCGAGCGCATCAACTCGAGTGCGGTCGGCGCGGCTTGCCCGCCGTCGATGAAGCGGCCGCAGCAGGCCGCATAGCGGGGCGCCGGCGCTTTGCCGGCGGGAGCGGGGGACGCGCCGCCGCACGGGCACGCATCAGGTCGGTTCAAAATCATGCGAAACAGGAATTAACGACGTAGGGTTGTCGGCTGACTACCGGTTCACCAGCTCAGCTCGATACCGTCGTACTGGAAGAAGCGGCCGTTTGCCTGCGACACGTCCGCGCCGGATTCGGCGATCACGCGGCGCATGCCGGTCACGCTGGTTTCCGGATCGATCGCGGCCTGCGCGCCGCCCATGTCGGTGCGCACCCAGCCGGGATGGAGCGAAATGCATGCGGCGTGGCGCGTCTGCAGCGACGCGATGCGCAGCGCATCGTTCAGCGCGGCCTTGCTCGCGCGGTACAGCCAGCCGGTCGTGCCGGTCGCCTCGGCGATGCTGCCCATCCGGCTCGACACGACGGCCAGCACGCCGCGCGCGTCCTCGACCAGCGGCAGCACGATCGGCAGCAACTGCATCGGCCCGCGCACGTTCGTGTGCATCACCGCGTCGAAATCCTCGGCGGTGACCGTCTCGACGCCCTCGGTGCGCGGCCCGTACACCCCCGACACCAGCACGGCCGCATCGAGCCGCTCGCCGTCGAGCTTCCAGCCGAGCGCCGCGATCTGCTCGGGCTGCGTGATGTCGAGCGCATGCGCCTGCGCGCCGAGCGCGCGCAGCGCGTCGAGCGACGCGTCGTCGCGCGCGGTGGCGATCACGTTCCAGCCGTCGCGCCGGTATTGGCGGACGAATTCGCGGCCGAGGCCGCGCGATGCGCCGACGATCAATGCGGTTTTCATGCCCGTCGCTCCTTTGCTTGGCGCCGCCGTGGCGGCAGCGCCGGTGTCAGATCCGTTCGATGAGTGCGCAGCGGCACGCCTGTGTAGCGATCCGCTACGCAGGCCGTGGCGTCACTTCGCGTCGTCGCACGGCTTCAGCGTGGCGGCGACTGCCTGCGCGACGCCTTCGAGCCGTGCGGCGTCCGCCGCGATCATGTCGTTGTCCGGCGCATGCTCGCCGCCGGCGACGAGTGCGGCCACGCAGCGCTTGTAGGTCTCGTCGAGCGCGTCGAAGCTCGACACGGCCATCCCGAGGTTGCGCATCCGGCCGTCATGCACGCCGTACACGAGCCCGTGCACGGTGAGCGACTGGCCGCGCGCCCACGCGTCGTTGACGATCGTCGTGCGGCACACGTTGACGACCTGCTCGATCGCGTTCAGCTCGATCAGGCGGCGATACCGCGCTTCGCCCACCGGCCATGCGTCGAGCAGCGCCGAGTGGCGTTCGCGCACGTCCTGCACGTGATGCAGCCAGTTGTCGGCGAGGCCGACGCGGCGGTTGAGCAGGGCGGCGTTCACGCCCGAGCAGCCATAGTGGCCGACCACCATGATGTGCTTCACGCGCAGGATGTCGACCGCGAACTGGATCACCGACAGGCAGTTCAGGTCGCTGTGCACGACCACGTTCGCGATATTGCGGTGGACGAACACTTCGCCCGGCGGCAGGCCGATGATCTCGTTCGCGGGCACGCGCGAATCCGAGCAGCCGATCCACAGATATTCCGGCGCCTGCTGGTGGGCGAGACGCGCGAAGAACTGCGGGTCGTCCTCGAGCTTGTGCTTGACCCAGGCGTCGTTGTTGTCGAACAGGTGTGAAAGCGGATTGTCTTGGGGGTTCATCGGTGTGGATTCCGTTGACGGAAATCGGGTCGCAATCGGTGCGGCATAGCGGGCGTCAGGCGGCGCGCTGCGCGTCGCCTGCGCCCTCGTTCTGGTCCGTCGCGCCGAAGCGCGCGGGGTAGCGCACGCAAAAGCGCAGCGCGGTGTCGTACGGATAAAAGTCGGGTAATTCGCCCTGGATCAGCTTGTCCTTGCTGGCCTGCCACAGCGCGGGATCGAAAAAGTCCGCGTGATGCTTCATGAAGACCTCGCGCACGCGCGGGTCGCCGAGCAGGAATGGCCCGTAGGTCTCCGGAAAGATGTCGTGCGGGCCGACGGTATACCACGGTTCGCCGGACAGCTCGTCTTCCTCGTTGCGCGGCGGCGGCACACGGCGCACGTTGCAGTCGGTCAGGTACTCGATCTCGTCGTAGTCGTAGAACACCACGCGGCCGTGGCGCGTGACGCCGAAGTTCTTGTACAGCATGTCGCCGGGGAAGATGTTCGCCTTCATCAGCTCCTTCACCGCGTTGCCGTACTCCTTCACGCCGTGCTCGACGTCGGCATCGGAGCCGTTCTGCAGGTACAGGTTGAGCGGCGTCATCCGGCGCTCGATGTACAGGTGCTCGATCACGAGATTGCCGTCCTCGTATTCGAGCAGCGACGGCACCTCCTTCTCCAGCTCGCGCACGAGCGCGTGGTCGAGCCGCGCGAGCGGCAGCGCGACGCTCGAATACTCGAGCGTGTCGGCCATTCGCCCGAGGCGGTCGTGGCGCTTCACGAGCTGGTACTTCTCCATGATCTGCGCGCGCGTCGTTTCCTTGGGCGGCGGGAACTGATCCTTGATGATCTTGAACACGTACGGGAACGACGGCAGCGTGAACACGAGCATCACGAGGCCCTTGATCCCGGGCGCGATGATGAAGCGGTCGCTCGAATGCGACAGATGGTGCAGCAGGTCGCGATAGAACAGGTTCTTGCCCTGCTTCTGCAGGCCGACCGACGTGTAGATCTCCGCCTTCGGCTTGCCGGGCATGATCGTGCACAGGAAGTCGACGTACGCGGACGGCACGCCCATGTCGACGAGGAAATACGAGTGCGAGAAGCCGAAGATGATCATCAGCTGGTCGCGGCGCAGCAGCACGGTGTCGAGCGCGAGCACGCCCGGGCGCACGTGGCGGATCGGCACCGCGAACGGCAGCACGCGGTCGGCGTTGATGATGCGGCCGACGATGTATGCGCTCTTGTTGCGGAAGAACAGCGACGACAGCACGTGGATCTGGAAATTCGGCGCTTCGTCGAAATGGCCGAATTCGTCGTGGATCGCGTCCATCACGCATGCGATGTCGCGCGGGAGATCGTCGAACGCCGGCTCGAGCTGGAAGTTCGTGACGATCCGCTCGAGCGTGGCCGCGAGCCCGTCGGTGCCCGGATAGTACGCGCGGTAGGTCGGCTTCGCGGCCGGCTCGTCGTTCTCCAGATACTCGGTCGAGATCGCCGGGCGCACGAAGATGAAATCGTTGCTGAAGTACGAGCGGTGCAGGATCTTGCAGCACACCGAATTGAAGAAGGTCTCCGCGCACTCGGGCTGGCGGTGCGACGTGAGCAGGCCGATGTAGTGCAGCTTGATCTGCTGCCACACTTCGTCGTCGATGTTCTCCGCGTCGTATTCGTCTTCCAGCACCTCGACGCATTCCTTCACGCGATCGTCGTACGACGTGATCCGCTCGCGCGCGAGCCGCTGCAGCCCGTGCCAGTCGCCGCGCTCGAACAGCGTCTTCGCCTCGACGGCCGCGTCGCGGAAGATCCGGTAGTGGCGGTCGAAGTTTTCGAGCATCGTCTGCGCGACGTCGAAACCGATCTGCGAGGACAGCAGTTTGGGGAAGTGATTCATCGCGTGCAGGCTCGTTCGGGAGGGGCTGTAAGCACTCGCCATTTTAGCGCCCAAGCGGGCGGTTCAAGGGCTTTGCGGCAAGGCGCAGCCGGCCGGCAAGCGGCGGGTTGCCCGCCGTTGGGTGCCGTTCGGTGCATCTTCGCGTAAAGATACGGGTACGGAACCGATTCTGGCACGAACTTTTTTTGACGGGCAGCAAGCCGCCGGGCACGCGTTCCCCGGGACGGCGATAGAATCGGCGGAACGCCCGCCATGGCCTGCCGCCCGCGCGCAATCGCACCGATAACGACGAGACGCCCCACCGATGAACGCACTGGAACACCAACTCGACTATCCCTTCGCCGATACGCTGCCCGCCGCGGGCGACACGTTCGAGGTCGCGCCCGGCGTGCGCTGGCTGCGCATGCCGCTGCCGTTCTCGCTCGATCACATCAACCTCTGGCTGCTGCGCGACGAGATCGACGGGCAGGCCGGCTGGACGATCGTCGATTGCGGGATCGCGTCGGATGCGATCCGCGCGCACTGGGAACAGATCTTCGATACGCATCTCGACGGCCTGCCCGTGCTGCGCGTGCTCGTCACGCATTGCCACCCCGATCACTTCGGCCTCGCGAACTGGCTGTGCGAAGGCGGCGACAAGGGCCGCTGGAACGTGCGGTTGTGGATGACGCTCGGCGAGTACATGTTCGGCTGCCTGATGGCGGCCGGCAACGGCTCGAACGCGGGCGGCGCTGCCGCCGCCGATCACTTCGCGCGCCACGGGCTGACCGATCCGGCCGCGCTCGACAAGCTGCGCAACCGCCGCCACTACTACTCGGATCTCGTGCCGGCCGTGCCGCCGCGCTACCGGCGCTTGCGCGAAGGCGACGCGGTGACGATCGGCGCGCGCACGTGGCGCGTCGTGACCGGCTTCGGCCATTCGCCTGAACATTGCGCGCTGCACAGCGAAGCGGACGGCGTGCTGATCTCCGGCGACATGGTGCTGCCGCGCATTTCGACGAACGTGTCCGTGTTCGACCTCGAACCGGAGGCGAACCCGCTCGCGCTGTACCTGCAGTCGCTCGGCCGCTACGAGACGATGGCGCCCGATACGCTGGTGCTGCCGTCGCACGGCAAGCCGTTTCGCGGCGTGCGCACGCGCATCACGCAACTGCGCGAGCACCACGACGCGCGCCTGGCCGAAGTGCGCGTCGCGTGCGCGGAACAGCCGATGAGCGCGGCCGACATCGTGCCGATCATGTTCCGCCGCCGCGAACTCGACATCCACCAGATGACGTTCGCGCTCGGCGAGGCGCTCGCGCACCTGAACCTGCTGTGGCTCGCGGGCGAGCTCGTGCGCGAGCAGGGCGACGACGGCGTGCTGCGGTTCCGCACCGCCGGCTGACACCGTTTCGCTTTCCTCAAGCGACGGGTTCGTAGCGCCACCCGTCGCGATGCCATTGCATCGTATGCGTCGGGTCGAGCGCCGCAAGAAACGCGGGGTCGTGCGACGCGACCACGATCGCGCCGGGGAAGCCCGCCAGTGCGGCTTCGATCGCCCGCACCGATTCGAGATCGAGGTGATTGGTCGGCTCGTCGAGCAGCAGCAGTTGCGCGGGCGTGCCGCGCCACAACGCGCACGCGAGCGCGGCCTTCAGCCGTTCGCCGCCGCTCAGTTGCCGCGCCGGCTGCGTTGCGCGTACCGCGTCGAGCTGCAACAACGCGAGACGGCTACGCAGGTCGCCTTCGGCGAGCGGCGTATCGAGCAGCCCCAGTTGCTCGACGATCGAGCGATCGGGATCGAGCAGCGCGAGCCGCTGGTCGAGATACGCGGCACTTACGTGTGTCGTGCATGCGCCCGAACGCGGCGCAAGCTCGCCCGCGAGCATGCGCAGCAACGTTGATTTGCCGCAGCCGTTCGGGCCGGTCAATGCAATGCGCACCGGGCCGCTGGCCGACCATGTGATCGCGTCGGCATCGCCGGCGATGCGCCACGGCAGTTGCGCGCGGTCGAGCGTGAACAGCTGGCGGCGTGCGCTGACCTCGGTGCCCGGCAGCGACACGAGCACGGGCGCATCGGCTTCGACGCGCGCGGCCGCTTCCTGCACGCGTTCGTCGAGCGTCGCCTTGAATTCATTCTGGTGGCGCCGCACCGTGCCCATGATGCTGCGCGCCGCACCCTTGCGACTCTGTTTTGCCCCCGACGACAGGTTGGCCGTCTTCGCGTCGCGCAGCGACGCGGCCGCGTGGCGCTGGATCGTGTCGTGTTCCTGTTCGAGCCTGCGCCTGACGCGTCCGCGTTCGGCACGCGCGTTGTCGAGCGCGGACTGCGCGGCATCCTGTTCCGCGTCGCGCTGCGCACGATAGAGCGCGTAGTTGCCACCGTACGCGCGCACGCCTTGTGGCGTCAGCTCGACGATGCGCTGCACGTCGGCGAGCAGCGCACGGTCGTGGCTCACGATGACGAGGCCCCGGCGCCAGCCGTCGAGCGCCGCGCGCAGCCACGCGCGGCCCGACGCGTCGAGATGGTTGGTCGGTTCGTCGAGCACGAGCAAGCCCGCGCCGGACAGCAGCGCGCCGATCAGCGCGACGCGCGCGAGCTGCCCGCCGCTCAGTGCCTGCGCGGGCGTGTCGGGTTGTACGTCGTGCAGGCCGGCTGCGTCGAGCGCGGTGCGCAGCCGTTCCGCAAGATCCCAGCGATCGCCGATCAGGTCGAAGTCGTGCGGTTCCGCGCGGCCGTCGGCGAGACGTGCGAGCGCGCCGAGCGGTGCATCGAGCGCGGCGATCTGCGCGACGGTTCGCGGGCCGGCCGATACGCCACCGTAGTCGTGCTGCTGCGCGACGTAGACGACGTGCGTGTGCCGCTCGATCGCCCCCGCGCTCGGCGCGCAGCGGCCCGCGATCAATTGCGCGAGCTGGCTCTTGCCGATGCCGTTGCGGCCGACGATGCCGGTCGGCGTGCGATCGATGGAAAGGTTGAGCGAATCGAACAGCGTGAAGCCGTCGTCGAAGCGGAAGGAAACGTGATGAAGCGCGACGAGCGCGCCGGTGGGCGTGGCTGCAGCCATAAGCACCTCCAAAAATGCGTGAAGACCTTCGCGCGCGGCGTACGTGGCACGGCGGCGAAAACATTTCGGGAAGGCTTAGTTGTTCACTTTGGCTGGCGTCCGGTATGAGGAATAGGCGCGCAGTGTAGCAAGCGCGGCGCGCGGGCCGCAAGCGACGGTCGGACGCACCGTCGCTTGCGCGCCACGCGCGAGGGTCGCGTTACTGCACGGCGACGGTCGTGAAGTTCTGCCGCCCGAACGGACTCACGTGATAGCCGCTCACGTTCGTGCGCGTGAGCGCGGCCGCGGTCGGATAGCCGAGCGGAATCCACAGCGCCTGGTCGTGGATGATCTTCTGCGCCGCTTCGTACAGCTTCGCGCGCTTGGCCTGATCGGCGGTCGACTTGCCGTCGGCGATCAGCTTGTCGAGTTGCGTGTCGCAGAAGCGCGCGAAGTTGATGCCCGACTTCACCGCATTGCAGCTGAACAGCGGCGACAGGTAGTTGTCCGGATCGCCGTTGTCGCCGGCCCAGCCCATGAACAGCATGTCATGCTGGCCGAGCTTCGCCTGCTTGATCAGCTCCCCCCATTCGATCACCTTGACCTCGGCCTTCACGCCGATCTTCGCGAGGTCGGCCTGCAACAGCTCCGCGCCGACCTTCGGGTTCGGGTTCAGCACGCTGCCGGTCGGGCGCGTCCAGATCGTCGTCGAGAAGCCGTTCGGGAAGCCGGCCTGCGCGAGCAGCTGCTTCGCCTTCGCCGGATCGTATGCATACGGCGCGACGTCCTTCGCGTAGCTCCACGTGTTCGGCGGATACGGGTTGTTCGCGGCCGTCGCGGTGTTGTCGAACACGACTTTCAGGTAGGTCGCGCGGTCGAACGCGAGGTTCAGCGCCTCGCGCACCTTGTCGTTGTCGAGCGGTTTCTTCTGCGTGTTCAGTGCAACGAACGCGGTCATGAACGCAGGCGTCTGCGCGACCTTCAGTGCGCTTTCGCCCTTCGCGGCGAGCACGTCCTGCGGCTTCGGCGACAGCGCGATCTGGCATTCGCCGGCCTTCACCTTCTGCAGCCGCACGGACGGATCGGGCGTGATCGCATAGATCAGCCGGTCGACCTTCGGCTTCGTGCCCCAGTAGGTCGGGTTCACGTCGTAGCGGATCAGCGCATCTTTCGTGTAGCTCTTCAGCACGAACGGGCCGGTGCCGACCGGCTTCGCGTTCAGGTCGGCCTGCTTGCCGGCCTTCAGCAGCTGGTCCGCGTATTCGGCCGAGTAGATCGACGCGAAGCCCATCGTCAGGATCGGCACGAACGTCGCGTTCGGCTCGTTCAGCACGAACTTCACGGTGCTGTCGTCGACCTTCGTGACCGACTTCACGAGCTTCACGAGGCCCATCGACTGCGCGTGCGGGAAGCCGCTCGCGCCGGCCACCTTGTGCCACGGATTCGCGTCGTCGAGCATCCGCGAGAACGTGAACACGACGTCGTCCGCGTCGAGCGCATGGGTCGGCTTGAAATACTCGGTGGTCTGGAACGCGACGTTCGGGCGCAGATGGAACGTGTACGTGAGGCCGTCGGCGCTCGCGTCCCATTTGTCGGCGAGCGCGGGCACGACCTTCTTCGCGGCTTCGTCGTACGACACGAGCGTGTTGAAGATCACGTCGGCCGACGCGTTGGTCGTGACGAGCGAGTTGTATTGCACGACGTCGAAGCCGTCGGGGCTCGATTCCGTGCAGACGGTGAGCGGCTTGGCGGCGGCGAGGCCGGGGGCGGCGAGGGCGGCGGCGAGCGTGGCCGCGGCGAACAGCTTGACCTGCATAGGATCTCCCACGTGGCTTGTGTTTTTTGCTCGGTGACGGGATGCGGGCGCGGCCCGGAAGCGGACAGGGCCGGCGCGGCTGGCGAATAGCATACCGTCAAAGCGCGCGGCGCGTGAAAAAAGGCGCCTGAACGCGGCGAATTGGCCGAAAAACGGCTGCGTTCGCGACGGAACGGGTGTTGGGGCGGCGAGTGGGGCGAAGGAGGCGGCGGGCGGCGGAACGCTGGCGCCGGGGATGCCGGGCAGCGACGCGTCGGGGATGGCGCGGGAGCGGTGCGGACGTGTCGCGAATCGAAGCGTCGAAACGGCCAGGTGGCGGTGCGGAGAAGCGGAGAAGCGGAGAGACGGAGAGACGGAGAGACGGAGAGACGGAGAGACGGAGAGACGGAGAGACGGAGAGACGGAGAGACGGCCCGCGAAGCTTCACGCGGGCCGAGCGCTCACCGGAGCGTCAATGCGCGCCCGCCTTCGGCTTGCGCGGCGCCTTCTCGAACAGGCGGTCGTACAGCCAGCGCGGCAGCACATGCAGCACCTTCGCGACCACACCCATCTGCCACGGAATCACGCGGAACGCGCGCTGCCGCGCGATCGTCTGGGCCGCACGCGAGGCGAAGCGGTCGGCGTCCATCAGGAACGGCATCCGGTACGGGTTGTGTGCGGTCATCGGCGTACGGATGTAGCCGGGCGCGATCGTCACGACGCCGACGCCGGCCGGCCGCAACTCGACGCGCAGCGCTTCGAGATACTTGATCGCGGCCGATTTCGACGCGCTGTACGCGCCGGAACCAGGCAGCCCGCGCACACCGGCGACGCTCGCGACACCGACCAGCGTGCCGTGGCGCGTGGCCGTCATCGGGCCGACGAACGGCTCGAACGTCGCGACCATCCCGTAGTAATTGATGTCCATCACGTCGCGGAACGTCGCGAGATCGCCCTGGCCCGTGACGGCGCCCTGGCTGATGCCGGCGTTCGCGATCACGACGTCGGGGCAGCCGTGCGCCGCGATGAACGACGCGGCGGCCGTCGCGAGCGCGTCGGCATCGCGCACGTCGGCGGAATAGACGGAGATGGACAGCTTCGGGAAGCGCCGCGCGAACGCCTCGAGGGCATCGGTGCGGCGCGCGACGAGTGCGAGCATGGCGCCCTGGCGGGCGTATTCCTCGGCCATCGCGAGGCCGAGGCCGCTCGATGCGCCGGTGATGAAGACCTTCAGCGGAGTAGTCATGCCGGCGCGCGGGCGGGGATCAGAGCTTCTTGTCCTGAACCTGCTTCACGAGGAAGTCGAGCACCTGGGCGGTACCCGGGATGCTGTTCGTGTAAGCGGGGCCCGTCTTGTACTTGCCCTGGACGACGACCGTCGGCACGCCGTCGATCGCGTAGTCCTTCAGCAGCTTGGCCGACTGGTTCACTTCGCCCTGCACGCTGAACGAGTTGTACGCGTCCGTGAACTGCTTCTTGTCGACGCCCTGCGTGGCCAGGAAGTCGGCCTGCGCCTGCGGCGTCAGCAGGTAGTTCTTCTGCTTGTGGATCGCGTTGAAGATCGCCGGCGTGACCTTCTCGGAGATGCCGAGCGCGGACACCGCGTAGAACAGCTTCGAGTGCGGGACGAAATCGTCACGGAATGCGACGGGGACGCGCTTGAAGTCGATGTTGTTGCCTTGCTTCTTCACCCAGGCCTCGATCGTCGGCTCGAATTCGTAGCAGTGCGGGCAGCCGTACCAGAAGAATTCGATCACCTCGACCTTGCCGGCCGGTGCGGACACCGGCTGCGGCGACTTCATCACCTCGAAGTCCTTGCCGGAGACCGGTGCGGCGGGCGAAGCCTGCGCGAGGCCGGCGGCCAGGCCCAGGGACAGAAGGAGCGTGCTAAGCAGTTTTTTCATGTTGTGAACGTCGAATCAGTTGCTCGGGTTACGAAACGTAACGGGTTCTGAGTGGGCTCGGCCGGTTGCTTACTGCTTCGTGAAACGGATCACCGCCGTGTCGACACCTGCATCGGACAGGCGCTGGCGAGCCGAGTTCATATCCTCGAATTTCGAGAACGGGCCGACACGCACGCGGAAATACGTCACGCCGCTGACATCGCGCTTCGACACCTTCGACTCGAAGCCCTGGAAGCCGAGGCGCGCCCGCTGCTGCTCGGCGTCGCCTTCCGTCTTGTACGCGCCCACCTGCAGGAAGTAGCCGGTATTCGCGTCGTTCGCGGTCGGCGGCTTTGCCGTCGCGGCGGCCGCGGCCGACGAGGTCGGCTTCGGCGTGTTCGCGGCCAGTTGCTGTTGCTGCTGCTTTTGCGCGGCCGCTTGCTGCGCCTGCTTCTGCGCGGCGAAGCGGGCGAGGTCGTCCTCGCCGCCTTGCTGCTGTTGCTGCTGCGCCTGCTGCGTCTTCTTCGGCGGCGGCGTGGTGTCGGCCGGCTTCGGCGCGACGGCCACGCCGTTGCTCGACGACGTGTTGTTCGACGCGGTCGTGTTGTTCGAGCTGCCAGTGTTGTTCGAGCCGCTCGACCCGTTGGCCTGCGGCGGCACTTCGACGATTTGCGGCTCGGGCAGCAGGCCGCCCTGGGTCTGGTTCGCGGCCTGGCCGGGCGCGGTGTTCGGCGGCGCGGGCTGCGCGGCCTGCGGCACCGGCTGGCCCGGCGTCTTGCCCTGCAGCGCGCGGTTCGGATCGAACTGCTGCGGCTGGCTCGCGCCGTTGTCGGCCGGCGGCGGCGCGACCTTCGATACGAACGGCGACGGGGAACGCGTGATGTAGAGCGCCACCACCACGGCGATCGCGAGGCCGACGATCAGGCCCAGCACGATTCCAAGAAATGTCCCTCCGGCTTGTTTCGATTGCTTCGAAGTTCGGCGTGGTTGTGCCATTGCTTGAGTCACCTGCAAAAAGAATCGTGAAAAGGCTGCGACGGGCACTCCAGCCGCAGCCATTCGCTGCCCGGTTCGGGCCGCTTACTGCCTTACATCTTGGCGGGCGCGGACACGCCGAGCACCGCCAGGCCGTTCTCGAGCACCTGCCGGGTCGCGGCGAGGAGTGCGGCGCGCGCATTGCGCGGCGCTTCGTCGTCGACCAGCACGCGCTCCGCATTGTAGAACGAGTGGAATTCGCCAGCGAGGTCGCGCAGGTAGAACGCAACCGCGTGCGGTGCCAGTTCGTTGGCCGCGTGCGTGAGCATGTCCGGGTACTCGGCCAGCTTCTGCATCAGCGACGCCGCTTGCGTGCTCGTCAGCTGCGACAGGTCGGCGCCCGGCAGCTGCGCGACGTCGACGTTGTAGCGCGACTTCAGCTCGTTGAGCACCGAGCAGATCCGCGCATGCGCGTACTGGACGTAATAGACCGGGTTTTCGTCGTTCTGTTTCAGCGCGAGGTCGATGTCGAACACGAACTCGGTATCGGCCTTGCGCGAGATCAGGAAGAACCGCACCGCGTCGCGGCCGCGCGTGATGGTCGCTTCGTCGATCAGGTCGGGCGCCGCTTCCTGGCCCGCCGCCGCGCCGCCCGACCATTCGATCAGGTCGCGCACCGTCACGTAGCTGCCCGCGCGCTTCGAGATCTTCACTTCCTGGCCGTCGCGCATCACGGTGACCATCTTGTGCAGCACATAGTCGGGGTAGCCCTTCGGGATCCCGATGTGCAGGCCCTGCAGGCCGGCGCGCACGCGCGCGATCGTGCCGTGGTGGTCCGAACCCTGGATGTTGATCACCTTCGTGAAGCCGCGCTCCCACTTCGTCACGTGGTACGCGACGTCCGGCACGAAGTACGTGTACGTGCCGTCCGACTTGCGCATCACGCGATCCTTGTCGTCGCCTTCGTCGGTCGTGCGCAGCCACAGCGCGCCGTCCTGCTCGTAGGTCATGCCGGCCTTGATCAGCGCGTCGACCGTCTTCTCGACACGGCCTTCGCTGTACAGCGACGACTCGAGGTAGTACTGGTCGAACTTCACGCCGAACGCCTGCAGATCCATGTCCTGCTCGCGACGCAGGTACGTGACCGCGAACTTGCGGATCGCGTCGAGATCCTCGACGTCGCCCGTGCCCTTGACCGGCTCGCCGTCCGACGCGGCGACCGTTTCGCCGTTCAGGAAGTCGCGTGCGATGTCGGCGATGTATTCGCCGTTGTACGCGGCTTCCGGCCAGCCCGCGTCGCCCGGCTTCAGGCCGCGTGCGCGTGCCTGCGTCGAGATCGCGAGGTTGCCGATCTGCACGCCCGCGTCGTTGTAGTAGAACTCGCGGTGCACCGCGTAGCCCTGGCTCGCGATCACGTTCGCGAGCACGTCGCCGAGCGCGGCCTGGCGGCCGTGGCCGACGTGCAGCGGGCCGGTCGGGTTCGCCGACACGAATTCGAGCAGCACCTGCTTGCCTTTCTCGCGATCCGACGTGCCGAACGCGCGGCCCTGGTCGAACACGGCGGCGATCACCGCCTGCTTCGCGGCGGCCGACAGGCGCAAGTTGATGAAGCCGGGGCCGGCGATCTCGGCGGCTTCGACGAGGCCTTGCGCGCCCGGCTGGGCGGTGAGGGCGGCGACGATCTGCTCGGCGAGCTGGCGCGGGTTCGTGCCGAGCGGCTTCGCGAGCTGCATCGCGACGTTGCACGCAACGTCGCCGTGCGCGGCGACCTTCGGGCGCTCCAGCGTGATGACGGGGGCGACGGACGCGGCGTCGGCGCCTTTCAGCGCGTGTGCGACCTGCTTGACGCTATCCGCGAGCAGGGCTTCGAGGGTCTGTTTGTGTGCTGGCAGCATGCTGGTAGAAGGCTTCGTTGGTGGCGGCCGGAAACGCCGGCCCGCCGGCGCGCTTTTTAAGCGCGCGTTTCAGGGATCGCAGAATTTTAACAGGTGCTAATATGCCGCTCAGGCGGCCCGCGTCCGCGAGGCCGGACGCCGGTCTGCCGGCGTTCCCCAACCGCGCCGCGCAGGCACAACAAGATGAAAAGGGAATTGTCATGATTACGTTCAAGAGCAAGGCGGCACAGGATCTCGACGTGCTGAAGGATTTCGCCGTGTATGTGCTGGGTCTCGTCGGCAAGCAGCTGGGCGAGCGCGGGGTGATTACGCACGACGAGCTGGACCACGCGATCGCCAAGCTGGAAGGCGCGGTCGCGCAGGCGAAGCAGGAACGCGCCGAGCACGCCGGCCATTTCCACGAGGACGAAGCCGACCACGCGCACCACGAAGTGCCGGCGAGCCTGGCCCAGCGCGTTGCGCCCTTCCTCACGATGCTGCGCGAAGCGAAAGCCGGCGAAGCCGACGTGCACTGGGGCTTCTGAGCCTGCTTGCCCGGCCGGTCCGAAAGGATCGAAAGGCATGAAAAAGCCCGCTTTCGAGCGGGCTTTTTCTTTTGTCTGATGATAACGGGCGGCGCCGCGCCCGTCGAAGGGCCGATCAGAGCTGCGGCGCGAGCGCGCGGCGCGCGTCGTCGAGCGACAGCGCCATGCGCTGCGCGTAGTCCTCGAGCTGATCCTGGCCGATTTTGCCGACCGAGAAATACGTGCTGTCCGGATGGGCGAGATAGAAGCCCGACACGCTCGCGGCCGGCAGCATCGCCAGCGAGTCGGTCACGCTCATGCCGATCTCGTCCGCGCGCAGCACGTCGAACATGTCGCGCTTCACGAGGTGGTCGGGGCAGGCCGGGTAGCCGGGTGCCGGGCGGATGCCCGCGTACTTTTCCGCGATCAGCGCATCGTTGTCGAGCGTCTCGCCGCTCGCGTAGCCCCACAGCTCGCGCCGCACGCGCGCGTGCATCGCTTCCGCGAAGGCTTCCGCGAAGCGGTCGGCGAGCGCCTTCAGCATGATCGCGCTGTAGTCGTCGTGGTCGGCTTCGAACTGCTTTTCCTTCGCGTCGACGCCGAGGCCGGCCGTCACCGCGAACATCCCGATGTAGTCGGCGACGCCCGATTCCTTCGGCGCGATGAAGTCGGCGAGCGAGCGGTTCGGCCGCATCACGCCGTCGACCACCGGGCGCACGCTCTGCTGGCGCAGGTTGCGCCAGGTGAGCAGCACATCCGAGCGAGACTCGTCGCTGTAGATCTCGATGTCGTCGTCGTTGACGGTGTTCGCCGGCAGCAGCGAGATCACGCCGCTCGCGGTCAGCCAGCGGCCCTGGATCAGGCGCGCGAGCATCGATTTCGCGTCGGAGAACACGCGCCGCGCCGATTCGCCGACGATCTCGTCGTTCAGGATCGCCGGGTACGGGCCCGCGAGATCCCAGGTCTGGAAGAATGGGCCCCAGTCGATGTACTGCGCGAGCTCGTTCAGGTCGTAGTTCTTGAACACGCGGCGGCCGATGAACTTCGGCTTCACCGGCTGGTAGCCCGCCCAGTCGACCTTGGTCTTGTTCGCGCGCGCTTCGGCGAGCGTGACCATCGGCTGCGCCTTGCGGTTCGCGTGCTGGTCGCGGATGCGTTCGTAGTCGGACTTCAGCTCGTCGAGGTACTTCGTCGCGCCTTCGTCGGACAGCAGGCTGGAGGCGACCGACACCGAGCGCGACGCGTCCGGCACGTACACCACCGGGCCTTCGTAGTGCGGCGCGATCTTCACGGCCGTGTGCACGCGCGAGGTCGTCGCGCCGCCGATCAGCAGCGGGATCTTCTTCACGCGGAAGTAGTCGTCGCGCTGCATTTCGGACGCGACATAGGCCATTTCCTCGAGGCTCGGCGTGATGAGGCCCGACAGCCCGATGATGTCCGCGCCCTCGACCTTCGCCTTCGCGAGGATCTCGTTGCACGGGACCATCACGCCCATGTTGACGACTTCGAAGTTGTTGCACTGGAGCACGACCGACACGATGTTCTTGCCGATGTCGTGCACGTCGCCCTTCACGGTCGCGATGACGATCTTGCCCTTCGCGCGCACGTCGCCGCCCGCTTCCGCGAGCAGGCGCTTTTCTTCCTCGATGAACGGGATCAGGTGCGCAACCGCCTGCTTCATCACGCGCGCCGACTTCACGACCTGCGGCAGGAACATCTTGCCCTGGCCGAACAGGTCGCCGACGATGTTCATCCCGTCCATCAGCGGCCCTTCGATCACGTTGATCGGGCGGCCGCCGGCCGCGGCGATCTTCGCGCGCACTTCTTCGGTATCCTCGACGATGAAGTTCGTGATGCCGTGCACCAGCGCATGCGAGAGCCGCTTCTCGACCGGCTGGTTGCGCCACTCGAGGTTCTCTTCCTTTTTCGCGCCGCCCGCCTTGAACTTGTCGGCGATCTCGAGCAGGCGGTCGGTCGAATCGTCGCGGCGGTTCAGGATCACGTCCTCGACGCGCTCGCGCAGCTCCGGGTCGAGGTCGGCGTACACGCCGAGCTGGCCCGCGTTGACGATGCCCATGTCCATCCCCGCCTGGATCGCGTGGTACAGGAACACGGTGTGGATCGCCTCGCGCACCGGGTCGTTGCCGCGGAACGAGAACGACACGTTCGACACGCCGCCGCTCACCTTTGCGTACGGCAGGTTCTGCTTGATCCAGCGGGTCGCCTCGATGAAGTCGACCGCGTAGTTGTTGTGTTCCTCGATACCGGTCGCGACCGCGAAGATGTTCGGGTCGAAGATGATGTCTTCCGGCGGGAAGCCGACTTCGTTCACGAGGAAGTCGTACGAGCGCTTGCAGATCTCGGTCTTGCGCGCGAACGTATCGGCCTGGCCGGTTTCGTCGAACGCCATCACGACGGCCGCCGCGCCGTAGCGGCGGATCAGGTGCGCGTGGTGGCGGAACGCGTCCTCGCCTTCCTTCAGCGAGATCGAGTTCACGATCGCCTTGCCCTGCACGCACTTCAGGCCCGCCTCGATCACTTCCCACTTCGACGAGTCGATCATGATCGGCACGCGCGCGATGTCCGGCTCCGACGCGATCAGGTTCAGGAAGCGCACCATCGCCGCCTTCGAATCGAGCATCGCCTCGTCCATGTTGATGTCGATCACCTGCGCGCCGTTCTCGACCTGCTGGCGCGCGACCGCGAGCGCCTCGTCGAACTGGCCGTTGAGGATCATGCGTGCGAACGCCTTCGAGCCGGTGACGTTGGTGCGTTCACCGACGTTGATGAAGAGCGTCCCGGGCGTGACGTTGAACGGCTCGAGGCCGGCGAGGCGCATCATGTGATCGGTCATGGCGGTGCGAATTCTGGTGATGAAGGACGGGGGACGGTCGGGTCAGGCGTTGTCGCTGTACTGGTTCGGCCAGCGGCGCGGCTTCACGTCGGCGAGCGCCTTCGCGATCTCGGCGATGTGTTCGGGCGTCGTGCCGCAGCAGCCGCCCGCGAGGTTCACGAGCCCGGCTTGCGCGAATTCCTTCAGGAGGCCCGACGTGACGTCCGGCGTTTCGTCGAAGCCCGTCTCGGCCATCGGGTTCGGCAGGCCCGCGTTCGGATAGCACGACACGTACGTGTCGCACAGCTTCGCGAGCTCGGCGATGTACGGGCGCATCAGCGCCGCGCCGAGCGCGCAGTTCAGGCCGAACGTGAGCGGCTTCGCATGACGCAGCGAATTCCAGAACGCCTCGACCGTCTGGCCCGACAGGATCCGGCCCGACGCATCGGTGACGGTGCCCGAGATCATGATCGGCAGGCGCTCGCCGGTGTCCTCGAACAGCTCGTCGAGTGCGAACAGCGCGGCCTTCGCGTTCAGCGTGTCGAAGATCGTCTCGACGAGGAACAGGTCGACGCCGCCGTCGAGCAGCGCCTTCGCCTGCTGGTAGTACGACGCGCGCAGTTCGTCGAACGTGACGTTGCGTGCGCCCGGATCGTTGACGTCCGGCGAGATGCTGGCCGTCTTCGGCGTCGGCCCGATCGCGCCCGCGACGAAGCGCGGTTTGTCGGGCGTCGCGTATTGCTCGGCCGCTTCGCGCGCGAGCTTCGCCGAGGCGATGTTCATCTCGACGACGAGATCTTCCATCTCGTAGTCGGCCTGCGCGACGGTCGTCGCGCCGAACGTGTTGGTCTCGACGATGTCGGCGCCGGCCGCGAAGTACTGGTCGTGGATCTCGCGGATGATCTGCGGCTGCGTGATCGACAGCAGCTCGTTGTTGCCCTTGATGTCGCGCGGGAAATCCTTGAAGCGCTCGCCGCGATACGCGGCTTCGTCGAGCTTGTAGCGCTGGATCATCGTGCCCATCGCGCCGTCGAGGATCAGGATGCGCGATTTGAGCAGCGCAGGCAGAGCGGCGCCGCGCGTGTAGGACGCGTCGAGCGGGACGGAAGCGGCGAGAGGAGTCGCAGACATGGGCGAAAGACCGGCGAAGACGGGAAAGCCGTCATTGTAGCCGGTGCGCATGGGCGCCGCCCGGCCTCGCGCCGCGCCGGCCGGGCCGCCAAATGAAAACCCCCGCCGGCGAACCGGGCGGGGGCAGGATCGGAGTGCTCGCGGCGCCGCATCGATGCGCGGCGAATGGCCCGGCCGCACGAGGCGCCGGGCCGCGGGCCGTCAGTGCAGTACGACGGGCATCATCATCAGGCTGTCGAATTGTCCGAGGAATTCGTCGACTTCATCGAGCGACGGTTCATCCTCGATCAACTGCTTCACGTGCGCGCGGAATCGTTCGGCAAGTTCGCCGTCGATGAAGATTTCGCGCTGCGCGTTCTTGTCGACGATTTCATATCCGCCGGCATTCATCAGGTGGTGGCCGGCCTGCGGCGCGAATTCGACGACGCAGTAGTTGGGGCTGTTGTAGATCATTTGCATGGCGGCACTCCTCTTCGCAGTGGCATCTGGCCTTGTTGTCCCCTAGGTGGGGCGAGCCTTGCCGGTTTCAAGGGGCTTGCGCTGCACACCCCGTTCCCGTCTGCATGGGGTGTATCGGTTAGAAGCCGATGTCTATGAAACGTTTCCCATTGTCTGCCGGTGGACTGAAATAGTTGTTAAAGAGTGTCATCGGCCATTTCACGGAAATCTGTAATCGGTCGAAATTGCCGAATCGCGTGCATGTGCGCGCGAGTTCACTGTGTGACAGGCGATGTGACAGGCGAGGGCGCGGGCGGTGCAGCCGGTTGTGCCGGCGGTTGCACGGCGGCCGGCGGTGCGGGTTGTGCTGGTTCCGCGGCGGGAGCGGTTGATGCGTCTGGCGTCGGCGTACCGGCGGGCGCATGCGGTGCGCCGCCTGCGGGTGCGTCGTCGGACGGTACGCCCGGCGCCGCGAGCCGGCCATGCCACAACAGCTCGATCTGCGCGCCGTTCGGTTCGGTCTGCACGAGCCGCGCCGGTAGCCAGCCGAGCGACGGCGCGAGCCACATGTCGATGCGGCGCGTGTCGCCGTCGCGTCGCGGCAGGCGCATGAAGTGCCGCGCGCCGATGATGCCGGCCTGCGTCTGCACCTGCTCGTCGCCGATCACGGTGATCGGCCAGGTTTCGCCGCTGTTGTTGTCGATCACGAAGAACTGCTGCGTGACGCCCGGCTTGTACGCGGACGGATTGCCGCGCACGAGCCCCGACAGTTGCATCAGCATGCTGAAGCGGTCCTGCACGCCGTCGGGCAGCGGCGCGTTGTTCGGCGTGCGCGTGAACACGACCTGCCGGATCTCGCGGTTGAAGATCGCGATGTCTTCCGGCCGCTTGCCGCGCTTCTCGACGTAGCGCTCGGGCGCGACGCCGAACGCGTCGATGCGGCCTTCGCTGCGGTAGGTGAACGGGCCGACGAACGGCACGGGCATCGACACCGACAGGTCGTAGGTGTGCCCGTCGGTGCGCCAGTGGATCGTGCCGATCATGTTCTGCATGCCGTTGTAGAACGTGTCGTACTGCAGGTCGCCGGACGGCGGCGCGTTGAACTTCACGCCGTTCGTCGCGGGGCCCGGAGTCGCGGTGCTGGCGGCGCCGGCAGCCGACGCGGCATGCGCGCCCGATGCGGCAGGCACACCACTCGCTGCTGCTGCGGCGGCCGGCGGCTCGCCGTGCTCGGCCGTTTGCGTCGACGTGAGGACCGGCTCAGGCGCGGGTTTCGGTGCGGCGGCCTTCGGGGCCGCCGGCGCGGGCGCGGCCGGCTGCTCGACCGGCTGCGGCGCAGGCGGCGCAGGCTGGCGCTCGATCGGTTGCGGTTTCAGCAGCTCGATCTGCACGGGGACTTCGGCGGCTGGCGGCGGCGTGAACGAATCGCGGTTGCGCATCAGCCAGAACGCGGCGAGCGCATGCAGCACCAGCACGATCACGAGCGCAATGCCCACGCGCAGCCAGTGGCGGGGCAACGCGTGACTCGGGCGGGTGTCGGCAGGCTGCATGGGCATCGGGACAGGATCGGGGCGTTCGCGTGAGCTCGGGCGCGCAGCGCGCGCCACAGGAATCGGACTGTCGAATGCGCCGCACGTTCGCGCTGCGTGACGGGCAGGTGCCGGGGGCGGTTACCGGATGCGTCAGGCGTCGCGCGCGTCGGCACTATAGCCGAGTTCGTAAGACAGTTTCTGCGCGCAGGCGCGCAGCGCGGTGTCGATCTCGCCGCCCCATGCAATGTCGAACGAGCCTTCCTGGCCGAGCGCGACGATCGCGAGCGCGAGTTCGCCGACCGCATCGAACACGGGCATGCAGAACGCGTGGATCGTCGGCAGCAGCATCCCCTCGACGCGCGCGGCCTCGTGCCGGCGCACGTCGGCGAGCACCGCGTCGACCTCGTCGAGCGTGCGCGGGCCGCCGTGGTGCGGCGAGCGGCGCGTATCGGCGAGTTCGCGCTCGAGCATCGCGGCGGTCTTGCTGCGCGGCAGGTACGCGGCGAACAACAGCCCCGTCGCGGAGCCGAGCAGCGGCATCACGTCGCCGAGCTTCAGCGACGCCTTCGCCGGGTGGCTCGATTCCATCCAGTGCACGATCGTCGGCCCCTGGTTGCCCCACACGGCGATGCCGACCGTCTGGTCGAGCCGGTCGCGGAATTCGGTCAGCGCGATCCGCGCGAGCTTCACGCCGTCGACGCGCGCGAGCCGCGCGAGCCCCATCTGCAGCGCGAAGCCGCCGAGTTCGTAGCGGCCGGAGACGGGATCCTGCGACACCACGCCGAGCCGCGAGAAGCTGACCAGGTAGCGGTGCGCCTTCGCGGGACTCATGCCCGCGCGCTGCGCGAGGTCGCGCAGCATCATCGCGCGCGGCTCGCTCGTCAGCACGTCGAGCAGGCGGAAGCCGACCTCGATCGACTGGATGCCGGAACGGACCTTCTCGCCGTGCTCGCCGGAAGCGGCGTCGTCGGTGTCGGAGTCGGCGAGATCGTCGTCGGGAAGCGGGCTGGCAGGCATGGGTGGCAGGTGCGCGAAAACGCGGCAGGAGTCGGACTGGAAAACCGGGCCGAAGAATCGGGGCGAAAACGGCACGCACGATCGCAGCGCGCCGCAGGGATTCACCATCGTAAAATAGATTCCCTCCATCGTCACTACAACGCCAGAGTCCCCTTATGAAACTTGCTTCGCTGAAGGACGGCACGCGCGACGGCCAGCTGATCGTCGTGTCGCGCGACCTGCACACCGCGGCGATCGCCGACGCGATCGCGCCGACGCTGCAGCGCGTCCTCGACGACTGGGCGTTCTACGCGCCGCAGCTGCGCGACCTGTACGACGCACTGAACCACGGCCGCGCGCGCAATGCGTTCGCGTTCGATCCGGCCAACTGCATGGCGCCGCTGCCGCGCGCGTTCCAGTGGGCCGACGGCTCCGCGTACGTGAACCACGTCGAGCTCGTGCGCCGCGCGCGCGGCGCGGAGATGCCGCCCGAATTCTGGACCGATCCGCTGATGTACCAGGGCGGCAGCGACGATTTCCTTGGCGCTCGCGACGACGTCGTGTGCCCGTCCGAGGAATGGGGCATCGATTTCGAGGCGGAAGTCGCGGTGATCACCGGCGACGTGCGGATGAGCGCGACGCCCGACGAAGCGCTGAAGGCCGTGCGGCTCGTCACGCTGGTGAACGACGTGTCGCTGCGCAACCTGATCCCGGCCGAGCTCGCGAAGGGCTTCGGCTTCGTCCAGAGCAAGCCGGCCACCGCGTTCGCGCCGGTCGCCGTGACGCCCGACGAGCTCGGCGACGAATGGCGCGAAGGCCGCGTGCACCGGCCGATGATCGTCCACTGGAACGGCAAGAAGGTCGGCCAGCCCGATGCCGGCACCGACATGGTGTTCCACTTCGGCCAGCTGATCGCGCACGCGGCGAAGACGCGCAACCTGCGCGCCGGCTCGATCGTCGGCTCGGGCACGGTGTCGAACAAGGACGCGAAGCGCGGCTACTGCTGCATCGCCGAGAAGCGCTGCCTCGAGACGATCGAGCACGGCGCGCCGCAGACGGAATTCATGCGCTACGGCGACACCGTGCGCATCGAGATGTTCGACACGGCCGGCAAGTCGATCTTCGGCGCGATCGAGCAGTCGGTCGCACCGCCCGACGGCGCGGCGTAAGTCGCGCGGCGCACGCAGCGCTGCGCTTTCGCGAAACCCGGGCCCGGCCCGCGCGCCGGGTTTCGCCTGATGTTTGCCCGCGCGGGCTTGGCTACACTCGATTCAGGGGCGCGAAAGCCTCGAGCAAGGAGCAGCGCATGGCCGATCTCGCCGCGTACGGCGGTTACGAAGCACTGAAGGTGACGCGCCGCGACCATGGCGTGCTCGACATCGTGATGAGCGGCGAGGGCGCGAACCGCAGCGGCCTCGCGACCGCGAACGCACGCATGCATCGCGAGCTCGCCGACATCTGGCGCGATATCGACCGCGATCCCGACACGCGCGTCGCGGTGATCCGCGGCGAAGGCAAGGGCTTCTCCGCGGGCGGTGACCTCGCGCTCGTCGAGGACATGGCGAACGACTTCGACGTGCGCGCCCGCGTGTGGCGCGAGGCGCGCGACCTCGTCTACAACGTGATCAACTGCAGCAAGCCGATCGTGTCGGCGATGCATGGCCCGGCCGTCGGCGCGGGGCTCGTCGCCGGGCTGCTCGCCGATATCTCGATCGCCGCGAAGGATGCGCGCATCATCGACGGCCACACGCGGCTCGGCGTCGCGGCCGGCGACCACGCGGCGATCGTGTGGCCGCTGCTGTGCGGGATGGCGAAGGCGAAGTACTACCTGATGCTGTGCGAGCCGGTGAGCGGCGAGGAGGCCGAGCGGATCGGGCTGGTGTCGCTCGCGGTCGAGCCGGCCGACCTGCTGCCGAAGGCCTACGAAGTGGCCGAGCGGCTCGCGCACGGTTCGCAGTCGGCGATCCGCTGGACCAAGTACGCATTGAACAACTGGCTGCGCACGGCCGGGCCGACCTTCGATACGTCGCTGGCGCTCGAATTCATGGGTTTTTCGGGGCCCGACGTGCAGGAAGGCATTCGCTCGCTGCGCGAGCGGCGGCCGCCCGAGTTTCCCGGCGACGCGCCGTTCTGACACGCGCCGGCGCTATGATCGATCCAGGCGCGGCTCGCGCGACGCATGGCGGCCGCCTCGCTCTCACCCAGTCAACCAGGATGCCCGTATGACGACCGATGCCTCCGGCTCCAACCCTTTCGCCGGCTTTGCCGGCTTCAAGCCCGCCGACATGATGGACCGGATGTGGGACATGATGCGGATGTCGCCGTTCGGCGGGATGACGTCGTTCCCGGGCGCCACGCAAGGGCTGCCGCCGTCGCTGTCGAGCATGTCCGACATGATGGCGCCGCTCACGAGCGTCGAGGAGCTCGACAAGCGGATCACCGATCTGCGCGCGGTCGAGCAGTGGCTGAAGCTCAACCTCGGGATGCTGCAGTCCGCGATCCAGGCGCTCGAGGTGCAGCGCGCGACGCTCGCGACGCTGCGTGCGTTCGGCGCGTTCGCGCAGAGTTCGATGTCGGCCGCCGAGGAAGCGGCCGTCGCGGCCGCGCATGCGGCGAAACACGCGTCGGGGGCGTCGAACGATGCGCCGCCGGCACCGGATGCCGACGCGTCGGCGGCAGCGTCGGGCGACGCCGCGCAGCAGGCGTTCGACCCGTCGGGCTGGTGGAACCTGCTGCAGTCGCAGTTCAACCAGCTCGCGAGCCTCGCGATGGCGCAGCCGGGCATGCAGCCCGCCGCGTCGGGCGATGCGCCGCCGGACGCGCCCGCTGCGCCGGAGCCGGCCGCGAAGCCGGCACCGGCCGCCGCCGCGCCGCGCAAGCCTGCCGCGAAGCGCGCGAAATCAGCCGGTGCGGCCGGTTCGGCCGCGGCGCGCGCGGCCGCCGCATCGTCGCCCGAAACCCGTCCGCCGAAGCGCTCGACGTGACGCGGCGCAGGTAGCAGGTCGATCATGCGGCTCGCGCTCGTGCTGATGGGAGGCGGCGCACGTGCCGCCTATCAGGTCGGCGTGCTGAAGGCGCTGGCCGAGATCGCGCGCGAGGCCGATCCGCTGCGGCACACGCTGCCGTTCGCGGTCGTGTGCGGCTCGTCGGCCGGCGCGATCAACGCGACGTCGATCGCGAGCCACGCGGACGACTTTTCCCACGGCGTGCGGCGCCTGCTCGAATTCTGGGAGCCGCTACGCGCCGACTACGTGTATCGCACCGACTGGCTCGGCATCGCGGGCGCCGGTGCACGCTGGCTGGCGACGATGACCTTCGGCTGGGCGGCCCGCCGTTCGCCGCGCGGGTTGCTCGACAACGCGCCGCTCGCGCACCTGCTGCAGCGCGAGCTGAGTTTTCACCGGATCGAGCAGATGCTCGAGGCGCGCCTGCTGCATGCGCTCGCGGTGACGGCGCTCAGCTATTCGAGCGGGCGGCACCTCACGTTCTACCAGGCCGCCCAGCCGATCCAGGCGTGGCGGCGCGCGCAGCGCACCGCGCGGCTGGTCGACCTGTCGGCGTCGCACCTGCTCGCGTCGTCGGCGATTCCGTTCGTATTCCCGGCCGTGCCGCTCGTGCTCGACGGGCAGATCGAATACTTCGGCGACGGCTCGATCCGGCAGATCGCGCCGCTGTCGCCGGCGATCCACTTCGGCGCGGACCGGATCGTCGTCATCGGCGCGGCCGACCCGCGGCCCGAGATTCCGGCCGCGAACGGCCACGGGCTGGTGCGCGGCTACCCGACGCCCGCACAGATCGGCCAGCAGGTGCTCGCGAGCGTGTTCCTCGATTCGATCGGCTCGGACATCGAGCGCATCGAGCACATCAACCGGATGATCGAGCACCTGCCGCACCAGGTCGAGATGGACAGCGGCTGGCGGCACGTCGACGTGCTCGCGATCGCGCCGTCCGAGCGCATCGAGCTGATCGCCGCGAAGCACCTGAAGCAGATGCCGGCGACGATGCGCGGGCTGCTCGGCGCGATCGGCGGCAGCCAGCCGGCCGGCGCGTCGTTTGCGAGCTACCTGCTGTTCGAGGAGGCGTTCACGCGCGAACTGATCGAGCTCGGCTACCGCGACGGGCGTGCGCAGCGCGACACGCTGGCCGGCTGGATCGCGCGAGCGGACGGCGGCAGCGCGCCGGCCGCCCGCATGCCGCCGGAAGATGGCCTCGCGACCGGAGAAATACGGGTCTGATGCTTGCAGAGCAATGTAAGGTTGCGTTTTCGCGACGTTCGGCCGCGACCGATCGCCGCACCGATGGGCGGCGCACGACCGGGCAGGCGTCTCGGAACCGTCATGCACGCGTGATATCATGGCCGCCGCCGTATACACCATATCGAGCAGCCCGCCGATCCGGCATCCGCACGGGACCTTTCGGGGAACCGCCTGGGGCAGGGGACGGGCGCGCAACGAGCCGGCCAGCGCCGGCCCCCCACTCAGGCAGGCGTGCAGCCGGTTCCGTTCGCGGAGCGTGGCTGCGGCATGCCGCAACGGCGGCGGCGCGGCCGCCCGGCTGCCGGACGAGGAATCACCGTCCGGCTGGCCGGTTTCCCGCGTAAAATTAGAGTCTTGGCTGCAAAAGGCGCGCTCGGGCGTGCTTGCGCGGCAACAGTCACGTTTAGAGAAGTCGCATTGCGCAGAACAGGGGTGGGACCATCATGAACACGATGCTTTATCCGGAACTTTACCGATCGCTCGAAGCCGTCCGCTGGGACATGGAGAAGGACATTCCGTGGGACAAGTTTGACGCGTCGCTGCTCACCGACGAGCAGGCGAAGACGATCAAGATGAACGCGATCACCGAATGGTCGGCGCTGCCCGCGACGGAAATGTTCCTGCGCGACAACCAGCACGACAGCGACTTTTCCGCGTTCATGAGCGTGTGGTTCTTCGAAGAGCAGAAGCATTCGCTCGTGCTGATGGAATACCTGCGCCGCTTCAAGCCGGAAATGGTGCCGACCGAAGAGGAACTGCACGCGGTGCGCTTCCAGTTCGACCCGGCGCCGCCGCTCGAGACGCTGATGCTGCACTTCTGCGGCGAGATCCGCCTGAACCACTGGTACCGTTGCGCGGCCGACTGGCACACCGAGCCGGTCATCAAGCAGATCTACGAAACGATCTCGCGCGATGAAGCGCGCCACGGCGGCGCGTACCTGCGCTACATGAAGAAAGCGCTGAACAACTGCGGCGACGTCGCGCGTGCGGCATTCGCGAAGATCGGCGTGCTGATGGCGTCGGCGCGTCGCACCGAAAAGCCGTTGCACCCGACCAACCTGCACGTGAACCAGGCGCTGTTCCCGCGCGACACCGTGCAGTCGCGCCTGCCCGATCCGGAATGGCTCGAGCGCTGGCTCGACGAGCAGATCCGGTTCGACGGCGAGTGGGAAAAGAAGGTCGTCGAGCGGATCCTGCACAACCTGTCGATCCTGTTCGAGCGCACGTTCGCGACCGCGCAGGAGCTGAACCGCTACCGCAAGGAGGTCACCGGCCGCCTGCAGGCCGAAAGCGGCCCGTCGTCGGCCGCCCAGCCGGCCTGAGGCCGGTTGGCGCCGCAGCCGGCGTGAATCGCGCCGGCCGCGTTGCGCGATGTCGTACCCGTTGCATGAAGCCCGCCCGGTCAGTCCGGCGGGCTTTTTATCTGGCGCCGCCGCCGCGCGCGCCGTTGCCCACTTCGTCCGACCTCCATCATGTCCGCCACCTTCGAACGCAAGCTGATCACTCGTGATGCCCTCGTCGCCCTGCGCGCGTCGCTGCCGTCGCCCGTCGTGTTCACCAACGGCGTGTTCGACATCCTGCATCGCGGCCACGTCACCTATCTCGCCGACGCGAAGGCGCTCGGCGCATGCCTGATCGTCGGCGTGAACAGCGACGCATCGGTACGCATGCTCGGCAAGGGCGACGACCGGCCGATCAATCGCCAGGAAGACCGCGCGGCACTGCTCGCGGCGCTAGAAAGCGTCGACTGGGTCGTGACGTTCGAGGAAAAGACGCCGGTGTCGCTGATCGAGGCGGTCCGGCCGGACATCCTCGTGAAGGGCGGCGACTACGACATGGATGCGTTGCCGGAATCGGCGCTGGTGCGTGGCTGGGGTGGCCGGGCGCTGGCGATTCCGTTCGAGCACGATCGCTCGACCACCGCGTTGCTGAAGAAGGTGCGCGCGCAGCAGTCGTGAGCGCGGCCCGGCGCCGTCAGGGCGCGGACGCGGCGAGCGGCTCGGCCGTGACGGACGGCGGCGCGATCGGGCCGCCGATGACGGGCTGGTCGGTGGCCCGTGCGAGCGGCGTCACGCGCAGCGCATCGGGCCGCACCTGTCGCGCCAGCACGCCGGGTTCGCGCGGGCCGGCCGCCGGCAGCGGCCCGAACACGCCGCGCGCCACCACGAACGCGAGCATGTTGGCGAGAAAGAGAACAGCGATCAGCCAGCGCAGCATCGTCGACACTCCTCGTCGTCATTGACGTGGTTCACGTCATTCAATCGGGCCGGCCGCATCGCCGGCGATTTCATTCCTTCCCATTCCTGCCGTTGACCGTGCGCGCGGGCGGCCAGCACGGCGCCGCCGGTGCTTCACCGTCATCGTGACGCAGGCCCGCACGGGCTCGCGTTGCCGTGCGCCGGCGCGATGCCGGCGCTTTTCCGTCACGCCTGCGTCGGCGTGGTGGTTGCTGCTTCCGCGGCGATCAGCGCCAGCCCGGACAGGATCAGGGCATCGTGCCGCGTATGCGGGAGCGTCAGCGCACGCGCGACGTCGTCCGCCGCGCCGCCGGCCAGCACGAGCCGCACGGGTGCCTGCCAGGCATCCGCGAGATCGCGCCACGCGCGTTCGATCAGCCCGGCCTGCGCATACAGGCAGCCGGCCGACAGCGAGCGCGGCGTATCGACCTGGAACGGTTCGGCTGGTGCGCCGGCGAGCAGGCCGCTCGCGATGTCGGTGGTCAGCGTCGGCAACTGCGCGGTGTGCGTGCCGAGCGCGCGCATCATCAGCGCCCAGCCCGGTGCGATCAGCCCGCCCGTGAAGCGGCCGTCCGCGCGCAGCGCCTCGAGCGTCGTCGCGGTGCCGAACGTCGCGATCAGCAGGTGCTCGCCCGGAAACGCCGCGTGCGCGCCGATCAGGCCGGCCCAGCGGTCGCTGCCGAGCTGGTCGGGCGTCGTATAGCCGTTCGTCACGCCGCATTGCGTCTGCCGCGCGCGTATCGTCGTGCGCGGCAGGGCCGGCCAGCGTGCGTCGAGCAGCGCGTCGAGCCGCGCGGCCACGTCGGCGCCCGCGACGTTCGAGATCCACGCGCCGCGCGGACGCGGCAGGGCCGACCAGTCGGGATCGGCGCCGCCGTCGCGGGTGTGGCCGAACGCGCCCGTCTCGACGAGCGTGCGCTGCGCATCGGCGAGCGCCCACTTGATCCGGCTGTTGCCGGCGTCGATCAGCAGGTGCGGCTCGTTCATTGCGCTTCGCGCAGCGACACGTCGCCGGCGGCGATCGCCTGCACGCCGTCCGGCGTATCGAGCAGCAGCTGGCCGGTCGCGTCGATGCCCGTCGCGATGCCGCGCACGCGTTCGACGCCCTGTTCGAGCAGCACGACTTCGCGCCCCGCGTACGCGTGCAGCGCGTGCCAGCGCGGCAGGAACGGCGCGAGCCCTTCGGCGCCGAACTGCGCGAGCGCGGGCGTGAGTGCGTTCAGCGAAGCGGCGAGCGTATCGGTGAGGTTGGCCGATGCGCACGCGATCGACAGCGCGGCGGGCGGCAGCCCGCTCGCGAGCGTCGCTTCGCGCGCGCGCAGCGCGTCGACCTGCGCGGCGACGGCCTCCGCGCCGCGCACGTTGATGCCAAAGCCGATCACGACGGCGGTGGCGTCGGCGCTGGTCCACGCGGTTTCGATCAGGATCCCGGCGAGCTTGCCGACGATGCGCGGCGTGCCGTCGTCGGTAGCGGTCAGCAGCAGGTCGTTCGGCCATTTGAGCGCGACGCGTGTATGGGCGTCGAGCGGCAGCGCGGCCAGCCCTTCGGCGAGCGCGACGCCGATCGCGATGCTGAGGCCGCCGAGTGCTTCGACGGGGCGCGGCACGATGCAGCCGACCGAGCACAGCAGCGCATTGCCGGGCTGCGCGAACCACGGGCGGCCCTGCCGGCCGCGGCCGGCCGTCTGCTCGAACGCGACGCGCACGAGCGGCGCGGGCAGCGCGTTCGCGTTGCGCGGCAGCGCCTTGAGCCGGGTGGCGACGTCGGCGTTGGTCGAGCCGGTGGCGGCGACGATGTCGAGCGGCCACGCACGCGGCGCGGCGTCCAGGTGCGCCTCGAGCCGGTTGCGCGCGATGTGCGCGTCGCCGGAATCGGGCGTGTCGGAGGAGGTGGGGGCGTTCATGGCGCCTATTGTAGCGACAGGGGGCGGTGGCGCGCGTCGGGCGGGGTAATAGTCATTTCCCCGGGACAGGGGCCAATTGGTATCCGACGCTTCGCGCGTATGTGCTCGTGCCGAATCGAAGGAAGTTACGTTCAGGTAGTCATGGGCATGCGAGCCGGAAGAAATGCCGCACCGACATTCCGGTCGATCAATTGACGAAACATCGCCGACCGATATCGATCGGTCAGAAGTTCGAATTCGTATGATGGATTTCCCGGTGCCGATCGTGCATTTTGGTGGGATGAGATTGCGCTGATAGCGACGAGAGGGAATCCGGATGAATGGTGGCGAGAAATGGTTAAGCGAGTCTTCGTTGACCGTTGGCGGAGGGGCGGGGCCCGGTACTTTCGCGGATGAGCGTTGCTCGGGCGCGATGAGCCGAGGTGACGCCGCATGATCCGCTATTTCCTCGCCAAGGGCGATCGGGGCGGCAGCGCGACGATCACCGAGGGATTGGAATGCGTCACGTGTTCCAATCCGCCGCCGCGTGTGCAGATCGCCACGCTCTACATGAAAACTTACTGTACGGCTTGCGAGCAGGTGGGGTTTGTCGCGCCGAAAGGCCCGCGCTTGCCCGGCAGGGCGCCGAATGGTCAGGGATGGGCGTTGAGTGGGGATATCAATGCATGCGGGTGCAGTCCGCCGCCTGTGTTCTATGCCGAGCGGGGCATGAGGATGCGGGTCGGTGACGGGGCGACTGAGCCGAAAGAACTGGGAGACGATCATTCTCACTCGCCGGTCTCTGGGGTGGAATGCGACGAGCAGTATGTATTGAAAAACGAGAAGACGGGGCAGCCCTTGGTATGTGTGCCTTATCGAATACATACCAGTTCCGGCCAGGTCTTCAGCGGTATGACTGATCGTGCCGGGCACACACAGCGCGTAGCGACTCGTCATTCGGAGAAACTGCGAATTGAAATAGTGGAGCATGGCCATGCCGCACGATGACTACGAATACGTGACCGTGCATGACTCGGCCATAACGAATACGACGCGTGGTTCGAAGGTTGAGCTTTTACTGGCAGTCGACGGGCCGCCCATCTGTAAAAACATGACCGATGCGGAATTTCGGAAGAAAGTCCTGACATTGCGCGACGATGCCGTAAAAATAATCACGCAGAGAGTCGACGAACTCGATGTCTGGAGAGAGCCTGCGCGGGCGAGAGTCAGAGAGTGGTTCGGGGTCGCCGACGAGCCCACTCGCGATGCGCTGACGAACGGATTGGTGGCGTTGATCACAGTCATGAACGGATTGACGGCAAGGAATTTCGTTCGCTCCGATCCCGACCTTGATCGGGCTCTCGGCTGTACGCCAAATACCAAAAATCTAGACGGCGAAGTTGCGCACGTTTGCGGCCCCGATACCGCCACGCACACGATATCGATTTCCCCGAAGTTCTGTGAGCTTCCGGATACGAGTGCGGGTACGTTTTCCTCGATGCAACTGACCATTGTTCACGAGTGTGTGCATTTTCGGGATACATTCGGAGCGATTGACTACAAGAACACCTATGGACAATTTCTCAGCAGGCGGCTCGCCAAAGAGGTCCCGACAATGGCGATCAGGAATGCGGACAATATTGCGTGGTATATCTTGTGCATCGATTAGCCTTGTGGGGCTTTGTGCTTCAAGCGTCCTGTTTGCTTGCAGCTTTTCCTTGCAATACGCAAGTAAGCTCGACCTCGGCGTCGTGGCCATTTCGAATGCTGACCGGATTGCGCTCGCCAGCTTGTTGGTGACCGTTCGGAACAGTGCGGCCAACAATGGTCCCGTCGTGATCTACGGATATGCCGACGAGCGTGAGCGCGACGCAATTTCGATCGCCCGTACTCGGGCCAATGCTGTCCGAGCGTATCTGCTCGATCTCGGCGTAGCAAAAGATCGGATTCACATGGACTCTAAAATCTGGCGAAGCAACTCCGTTGTTCCGTCGAGTAAACGCAATCAGATAGAGATAGAGTTTATTCCAGCGTGTTCATCGGAAGGTTGCGAGAATCCGTGCGGTACGGTCCTGCCGGAGCAGAAGTAACGACGCACGGTATTCGCATGCGAGATATCCCCGGTGTGGCGTTGCGTTGCGTTGCGTCGCGCCAGCGCCTCACCTCCTCAGCGCCGCATCTCCATCCGCTCCAGCGCCTTGATGTCCTCCTCCGACGTCATCTCGCAGGCCAGCAGCGTCTTGCCCTTCAGCGCGGGGCCCTGGCGGGCCGACACGAGGATCAGCGCGCCGCCCGGGCCACGGACCGTCAGCCGGCGCGAATAGCCGACGGACGACGCGCCCAGCAGGTGGCCCTTCTCGAGGGCGAGCTGGTAGCGCTTCGCGAGCTGGTCGGCGACTTCGCCGTCGACGAGCACGCCGATCCCGGTACTGACGAACACGACCTGCTGCGTCGTGAAGCCGTCGCGGTGGATCGGCTCCGGCAGGCGATAGACCGCGGCGCCCAGCATCGATTCGTCCGGCTTCGGATCGGCCGCCTTGGCGATGTTGTAGATCGAGTCCATCAGGTCCGACGTGAACGGCGGCTTGCAAAGCGCGGCGTTGAAGATGTCGGGCTGGGCGGGCGGCGCGGCGCGTGCGGTGAGCGGTGCGCCGGCAATGACGAGGGCGACGGCGCCGACGGCAGCGGCACCAAGCCTGGAAAGGCGATGGGACATGGATGCAGTTCTCTCAGGTTTTATTGTGAGGCTGCATGTTAATGCATTGCCGCGTGTCGAACGGTCGACGTGGCGCAGCCGGAGGGCGGCAATGCAACCGGCGCGCGAGCCCGGACGCGCCGCGATCGATTCCGTTGCCGGGTGATCGATGCGCGGTGCGTCGGGGCATGCGCGTCATGCAGCCGGTGGGATGCCGGTGCGTGCGGACGAACCGTTACGGCGCGACGACCGGGTGCTTCAGCGCATGCGCGGTCTCGATCCACTGCGCGTGGAACGCGTCCGCGTCGGGCTTGAGCCCGAGTTCGCCGTTGCGATAGGCCATCGCGAGCGTCTGCACGGCTTCCGGCAGTTCGTGCTCGGCGGCGCGGCGATATAGCGCCAGCGCGCGCGCCTCGTCGCGCGGCACGCCGCTGCCTTCGCGGTACGCGTTCGCGAGCATGAAGTCCGCGGCCGGGATGTCCGCGCGCGACGCGACGTCGAACCAGTGCGCGGCCTGCACGGGATCGGCGGCGACGCCGTAGCCGCTGCGATAGATCAGCCCGAGGTAATACGCGGCGGCCGGGTCGCCCTGCGCGGCCGCTTCGCCGAGCAGCGTGCGGGCGCGTGCGTAGTCCTTCGGCATGTCGCTGCTGCCGAGCAGCAACGCCTTGCCGAGCGCGAGCTGCGCACGCCGGGCGGCCGGCGCGTCGGCCTTGCTGTCTGCCGCCGCGGCCGTTTCCAGCCAGCCGCGCCCCTCGTCGCGCAAGCCCGGTTCGCGCGCGTCGACGAGCGCGATCCCGAGCGCCGCCTGCGCGTCGCCCGAGCCGCGGCGCGCCAGCGTGCGCAACTGCGCGAGCGCATGCGGCTCGGTGGCCTGCGTGACCATCGCCTGCCACTCGTCGAGCTGCGCGGCGCTCGGCGCGGGGCCGGCGCCGCGCAGGCCGGCTGCCGCGACGACGGCCGCGACGGTCACGGCCGCCGCCGCGAGCAGCGCGGCCGGCGGGAGTTTCGCGCGCAGCAGGCGCCGCGCGGCGGCGGCGAGGCCGGTTTCGGCCGGCCGCATCGTCCGGATCGGTTGCATCGCGGGTCTCATTGCGTGAGGTCGATTTCGTAAGTGGCGAGGTTCTTGCCCGAGCCGTCGTCGGCCGCGACCTGCGTGATGCCGGTCAGGCCGGCCGCCGCCGCGTCGCCGAGGCGGTTCGGCGCGGACGCGAACTGCACGTGCGCGACCGAGCTCGCGAGCTTCGTGAAGCGCCAGCTGCGCTGCGCGCCGTCGGCTGCGCGCGTGATGGCGCCGCGCTTCTTGACGAACGCGATCAGCACGTCGCGGTTCGCGTCGGGCGACGCGAAGATCGTCTTGCTGCCGTCGAGGCCCGGGAAGTTGCCGCCGCCGCTCGCGCGGTAGTTGTTGGTCGCGACGATGAACTGCGCGTTCGGGTCGATCGCCGCACCCTTGTAGGTCAGGTTCTTGATCCGGCTGCCGACCGGCTGCGTGACGTCGATCTCATACGCGAGATCGGCCGACGTGAACATGTCGAAGTTGTAGCCGGGGAACGTGCTGACGAGCGGTTGCACGGTCGCCTTGGTCGGGTCGATCCGGTTGAAGCGCTTCGCGGCCGTTTCGAGCCAGTTCTTCACGTCGGCGCCGCTCACCTTCACCGCGTACACGGTGTTCGGGTACAGATAGAGGTCGGCCGCGTTGTTGATCGCGAGCGCGCCCGGCGCGACGTCGGTGTAGTCGGTGCCGCCGCCGAAGCCGCTCTTGAACGGCGCGCTGACCGACAGCACCGGCAGCGACGCGTATTGCGGCAGGTTCGCCTGCACGTAGGTCTTCACGTAGTCGGCCTGCGCCTCGTTGACGATCTGGATCGCGCCCGGATCGCCGACATCGGCGAAGTACGAGTTCATCCGGTAGTCGGTCGAGCCGATCGGCGTCTTCACGTAGTCGATCGTCGCCTGGTGCTCGGCGGCGATCGCGGCGGACACGGACGGATCGGCCGCGACGTAGCTCTTGTCGGCGTTCTGGATCGGCCGCGCCTCGACGGTGGTCTGCGACTTGTCGACGCTCCACGTCTTGCCGTCGAACTTCAGGCCGAGCTTGATCACGCCGAGGTGCTTGCCCCAGTAGTTGGCCATCACGGTCGGCACGCCGTTGACGGTGCCCTTGACCTTGTCGACGCCCGGCAGGTTGAACTGCGACACGGTGCTGTTCGCGTCCGGGAACACCTGGTGCGAGTGGCCGATCAGCATCGCGTCGATGCCGGTCACCTTCGACAGCCACCAGCTGCCGTTCTCCATCGTCGGCGAATACGCGGAATTGTCGAGGCCGCCGTGCGAGATCGCGACGACGAGATCGGCGCCCTTCGCGCGCATCTCCGGAATGTACTTCTCGGCGGCTTCCTTCAGGCCGGTCGTGTAGACCTTGCCGTCGAGCCAGCGCTTGTCCCAGTTCATGATCGCGGGCGGCGTGAAGCCGATGATGCCGATCTTCACGGGCGCGCTGACCGTCTTGCCGTCCGGCGTCGTCGCGGTCACGGTGCGGGTCAGGATCGTGTACGGCGTGAACAGCGGCGCGTTGGTCTTCGCGCTGATCACGTTCGCGAGCACCTGCGGGAAGTTCGGGCCCGCGCACTTCTTCTGCTGAGCCGGCGCCGGCAGGCCGTCGACCTCGAACGTGTTGCCGGTCACCTGCGACAGGTACGGCAGCCCGTAGTTGAATTCGTGGTTGCCGATCCCGCCGCCGTCGAATTTCGCGGCGTTCATCACCTTGTAGATCGCGAGCGTCTGGTCGCAGCCGACCGGTTTCACGAGCGCCTGGTAGTCCGACAGCGCGGTGCCCTGGATCGTGTCGCCGTTGTCGAGCAGCAGCGTGTTCGGATACTGCGCGCGCGCTTGCGCGATCAGCGTCGACACGCGCTCGAAGCCGAGCGAATTGTCGGCGGCGAGCTTGAAATAGTCATACGACAGCACGTTGGTGTGCAGGTCGGTCGTCTCGAGCAACGCGAGCGTGGCCGTCGTGCCGACGGGCGCCTGGGCCGCCGGCGGCGTCGCGGGCGGCGAGGTGACGTCGTCGCCGCCGCAGGCGGCGAGGATGAAGGCGAGGCTGGCGAGCGCGGCGATGGCCGGCATGCGGCGGCGGGAAAGCAGGGGGAGACGCATCGGTTGTCCTGTTCGGTGTTCTGTTTTATGAAAGGCGAGAGTCGCAACGATTGGCGGCGCGGGGCGCCGACGGCCTGATGTGCGGCGCGTGAGAGTATCGAAAGGAATCGTGACGGAACAATGAAAGGTTGCGACGTCGGCAGCGGGCCGTGGCCGGCGACGGCTTCGGGCCGGTTCCGACCGGCCCCCCGGCTCGGCGCCCCGGCGCCCCCGCCGCGCGCGCCGAGCTCGCCGCCCGCAGCTACGCTGCCCCCACGCTTGCCGCCCGGGCTGCGCGCCCCGACGGAAATCCTCACGTCGCGTCGTCGGGCGGTTCGCTACAATGGCCGCTGTCACCTTTTTGCAAACAATCCGCCCTTGGACTTCGAGACTCCTCCCGGCCTGTCGGTCGACGCCGGCGGCCAGGGCCAGACGGTGCGCCTGACCGGCCAGTGGACCGCGCTCGCGCTGGCACGCAATCGCGGCGCGGTGGCGCGCCGTATCGCGAGCATCGCGTCCGGGCGCGTGAGCGAATGGGATCTGTCCGGCATCGAGCGGCTCGACCATGTCGGCGGCCAGGCGCTGTGGCGCGTGTGGGGCCGCAAGCTGCCGGCCGGCGTCGCGCTGAGCGCCACGCAGCGCACGATCTTCGAGCGCATCGAGCGGCTCGACAGCGCGCGCGAGGCGCCCGAGCGCGTGGTGCGCTTCGGCCCGATCACGCGCTTCGGCTTCATGCTGTTCGCGTTCGGCGAACACCTGAAGGGCGGTATCGCGATGTTCGGCCTCGTGATCCTCGATGCATTGTCGGTGCTGCGTCGCCCGAAGACGATGCCGTGGAAGGAGACCTCGGCGAACATCTACAGCGCCGGCGCGCAGGCGCTGCCGATCACCGCGCTCGTCGCGTTCCTGATCGGCATCGTGCTCAGCTACCTGTCCGCGCAGCAACTGCAGATGTTCGGCGCGAACCGCTACATCGTGAACATCCTCGGGCTGTCGGTGATCCGCGAGCTCGGCCCGGTGCTGTCGGCGATTCTCGTCGCCGGCCGCTCGGGCTCGGCAATCACCGCGCAGATCGGCGTGATGCGCGTGACCGAGGAGCTCGACGCGATGCGCGTGATGGGCATCCCGCACGGGCTGCGGCTGATCCTGCCGCGCGTGCTCGCGCTCGGCGTCGCGATGCCGCTGCTCGTGATGTGGACCAACATCATCGCGCTGACGGGCGGCGCGCTCGCCGCGAAGCTCGTGCTCGGCATCGACGTCAACTATTTCGTGCGCTCGCTGCCGGGCGTCGTGCCGATCGCGAACCTGTACATCGGGGTCGGCAAGGGCGTCGTGTTCGGCATGCTGATCGCGCTGGTCGCCTGCCATTTCGGCTTCCGGATCAAGGCGAATTCGCAGAGCCTCGGCGAAGGCACGACCACGTCGGTCGTGACGTCGATCACGGTCGTGATCCTCGCCGACGCGGTGTTCGCGATCCTGTTCCAGAACGTGGGGCTCGGATGAACGCATCGAACGAAACGACCGCGCACGCCGCGGCCATCGGCGCCGGGTCGGTCGGCAACGGGCCGGCCGCGGCGGCCGACGGCGGCGACCTCGTGATCGAGGTGCGCAATCTGACCAAGCGCTACGGGCGTAACATCATCCACCAGAAGCTCGACTTCGACGTGCGGCGCGGCGAGATCGTGTCGATCGTCGGCGGCTCGGGCTCCGGCAAGACCACGCTCGTGCGGCAGATCCTCGGCCTCGAGCGGCCGACGTCGGGCACGATCAAGGTATTCGGCGAAGATACCGCGACGATCGACGACGCGAGCGCGCGGATGATGCGCACGCGCTCCGGGATGCTCTTCCAGCAGGGCGCGCTGTTCTCGTCGATGACGGTGTTCGACAACGTCGCGCAGCCGCTGCGCGAGCTCGGCCGCGTGCCGCCGGACCTGCTGCACGACATCGTGATGCTGAAGCTCGAGATGGTCGGGCTGCCGTGCAAGCACGCGTCGAAGATGCCGGCCGCGCTGTCGGGCGGGATGGTCAAGCGGGTGGGCATCGCGCGCGCGATCGCGCTCGAGCCCGAGCTGCTGTTCCTCGACGAGCCGACGGCCGGCCTCGATCCGCAGGCGTCGGACGAATTCGTCGAGCTGATCGCGACGCTGCACCGCACGCTCGGGCTGACCGTCGTGATGGTGACGCACGATCTCGACACGATGGTCGCGCTGTCGACGCGCGTCGCGGTGCTGGCCGACCGCAAGGTGCTGGTCGCCGCGCCGGTCGAGGAGGCCGCGAACGTCGACCATCCGTTCATCCACGAATATTTCCTGGGGCTGCGCGGGCGCCGCGCATTGCAGGCGCTGCCGCCCGAGCGGCGCGCGAAGCTGCCGAAGGCGGCCCTCGAACCGGCGCTGTCGAGCGTCGAGCTGTAGGCACGAAGGAATCAGCGAATGGAAAACAAATCACATGCGTTCTGGGCCGGCCTGTTCACGATCGCGCTGACGCTCGCGATCGCGGGCACCGTGTTCTGGTTCAACGTCGATCGCACCGTGCGTGTGCCGTACGACCTGCTCGCGCGCACCAACGTGACGGGGCTGTTCCCGGACGCGGCCGTGCGTTTTCGCGGCCTCGACGTCGGCAAGGTGCAGTCGATCGGCTTCGACCGCACGCATCCGGGCCAGATCCGGATCCGGATCCTCGTCGATCACGACGCGCCGATCACGCAGTCGACCTACGGCAGCCTCGGCTTCCAGGGCGTGACGGGCATCGCGTTCGTGCAGCTCGAGGACACGGGCCGCGACCTGGCGCCGCTGCCGTCGTCGCCGAAGGCGATCGCGCAGATCCCGATGCGGCCGAGCCTGTTCGACCAGATCCAGGAGCGCGGCGACGTGCTGCTGCGGCAGCTCGAACTGGCCGCGAAGAGCGCGAATGCGCTGATGTCGCCCGAGATGCGCGAGCAGTTGCGCGCGACCGCCGAAAGCCTGCAGCACGCGGCCGATGGCGCCGCCACGCTGACGAAGCAGCTCGGCCCGGCGGTGACCGCGCTGCCGGAAACGATGCACGAGGTGAACCGCGCGATGGCGTCGGCGAACACGCTGCTGCAGCCGAACGGGCCGCTCGTGTCGAACCTGAACAAGGCCGGCACGGCCGCCGAGCAGATCAGCGTCGCGCTCAACGGTCTCAACACGCGCGTGCAGTACGACACCCTGCCGCGTTTCAACGCGCTCGCCGGCAGCGTCGGCGACGCATCGCGGCAATTGAAGGACGTGGCCGGTGAACTTGGCCGCAATCCGCGCAGTCTGTTGTTCGGTTCGCCCGGCGCGGCGCCGGGGCCCGGCGAGCCGGGCTTCGTCTGGCCGGGTGCGACGGCCGGGCAGTGACACCCATCGAAACCGGAAACATCATGCAGGAACACGCCATGCCACGAATCCTTGACCGCGCGCTGCGTCCCGCCGCGGCCGCGCTTGCCGTGCTGACGCTGTCGCTCGCGGCCGGCTGCGCCGGCAACGGCGCGGTGCTGTCGAATGTCCGCTATGACCTCGGGCCGGCCACGTCGGTCGTGACCGCGGGCCCGGGCCCCGCGCTGAAGGTGCTCGACGTCGCCGCGCCCGACGCGCTCGACTCCGACAAGTTCGCGTACCGCCTCGCGTACGTGGACGCGCAGCACGTGGCCGTCTATCGCGACAGCCGCTGGACCGCGCCGCCCGCGCAACTGCTCACGCAGCGGCTGCGCGGCGCGCTGTCGTCGCGCGGCACGGTGCTCGAAGGCTCCGACGGCGTGCGCGCGCCGACGCTCAAGGTCGACCTGAACGAATTCGAACAGGTGTTCGACGGCCAGTCGCAGAGCCACGGCGCCGTCACCGCGCGCGCGACGCTGATGCTGGACGGCAAGGTGCTCGGCCAGCGCACGTTCGTGGCACGCGCGCCGTCCAGCACGCCGGACGCGGCGGGCGGCGCCCGCGCGCTCGCGACGGCGAGCGACCAGCTCGTGTCGCAGATTGCCGCGTGGGTCGGCATGCAGGCGTACGCGGGCACGCCGTGACGCGTGCCGTGCAGCCGCGATGAGCGCGACCGGCACCCTTCGCGCATCGCCGCTCGCGCGGCAGGCCTTTGCCGCTTATGCGGCCCTCGTCGTCTACGCGTCGCTGTATCCGTTCGCAGGCTGGGTGTCGCTCGGCATCGGGCCGTTCGACTACCTGTTCGCGCCGATGCAGCGCTACGTGACCGCATTCGACGTGGTCACGAACGTGCTCGGCTATATGCCATTCGGCGCGCTTGCCGTGCTCGCGCTGCACCCGCGCTGGCGCGGCGTGGCCGCGACGCTGATCGCGGCCGGGCTCGGCGTGCTGCTGTCGGGCACGATGGAAGCGCTGCAAACCTACCTGCCGACGCGCGTCGCGTCGAATCTCGATCTCGCGGCCAACGCGCTCGGCGCGCTGCTGGGCGCGGCGCTCGTCGCGCCGGCCACCGGTGCGCTGCTCGATCGCGGCGCGCTGCGCCGGCTGCGCTTCGCGTGGTTCGAGGACGACGGCGCGACGCCGCTGCTGCTCGCCGGGCTGTGGCCGTTCGCGATCCTGTTTCCGTCGCCGTTCCTGTTCGGCATCGGCGACTGGCCGGCCGCGCTGTGGGAGCGCGCCGACGTGTCGATGCAGGACGCGCTGCTCGCGTGGCTGCCGGCCGCGTGGCGCGTGGGCGAATGGCCGGAGCGCGTCGACGGCTGGCTGTCCGACTCCGGCTGGGAAGCCGCGCTCGGCGGGTTGATGCTGTTCGCCGCGCTGACGATCGCGTCGCTCGCGATGCGGCCGCGCGCGCCGCGCATCCGGCTCTTGGTCGCGCTCGTCGTCGCGACGCTCGTGCTGAAGGCGGCCGCGACCTTCATGCAGTCGGCCACCGGCCTCGTCGTCGTCTGGGCGACGCCCGGCGCGCGGCTCGGGATCGAGCTCGGGTTCGCGGCCGCGCTCGTCGCGCTGCACGTGCCGGCGACCTGGCGCGCGACGCTGGCGGCGCTCGCGCTGCTGGCCGGCGTGGCGCTCGTGAACCTGCTGCCGGTCAATCCGTTCTTCGATTTCACGCTGTCGGGCTGGCGGCAGGGCCGCTACGTGCACTTCAACAGCCTCGCGCGCTGGCTCGCGTGGATCTGGCCCTACGCGGCGCTGATCTGGCTCGGCCAACGCGTCGAGCATGCGTGGCTGCCGGCCGTGCTGCGCCGCTGACGCGTGGGCGCAGCACGGCCGCAGTGCTGTCGCGGGCAGCGACACGTGCCGCTCGCTATAATCGTCTCCTCCGTTGCCCCGCGCAGCGGCAACCGCTCCTCTTTCCGCACGGCCTCGCGCCGGGCCGCTCGTCACCATCATGGATTCCTACTACCAGCACCACGTCTTCTTCTGCCTGAACCAGCGCGAACCGGGCGCCGAACGCCCGAGCTGCGCGCAATGCGACGCGCAGACCATGCAGGAATATGCGAAAAAGCGCGTGAAGGAACTCTGCCTCGCGGGGCCCGGCAAGGTCCGCATCAACAAGGCCGGCTGCCTCGACCGCTGCGAGGAAGGGCCCGTGATGGTCGTGTATCCGGAAGGCACGTGGTACACGTACGTCGACCAGGCCGACATCGACGAGATCGTCGAATCGCACCTGCGCGACGGCAAGGTCGTCGACCGCCTGAAGATCTGAGCGGGCCGGCGCAATGAACGTTCATACGCAGAAGTCGCTGATCGCGGGCCCGGTCGGGCAGATCGAAATCGCCGTCGACCTCCCCGACGCCGTGCGCGAAAGCGGCGCCGCGCCGCGCGGCATCGCGCTCGTCGCGCATCCGCATCCGCTGTTCGGCGGCACGATGGACAACAAGGTCGCGCAAACCCTGGCGCGCACGCTCGTGCAGTTGAACTACGTCGTGTTCCGGTCGAACTTCCGCGGCGTCGGCGCGACCGAAGGCGTACACGACAACGGCACCGGCGAGGCCGACGACCTGCTCGCGGTGCTCGCGCACATGCGCGCGCAGCCCGCGTATGCCGACCTGCCGCTCGTGCTCGCGGGCTTCTCGTTCGGCACCTTCGTGCTGTCGCACGTCGCGAAGCGGCTGCGCGACGCGGGCGAGACGATCGAGCGGATGGTGTTCGTCGGCACGGCCGCGAGCCGCTGGCAGGTGGCCGACGTGCCGGAGAACACGCTCGTGATCCACGGCGAAACCGACGACACGGTGCCGATCGCTTCCGTGTACGACTGGGCGCGGCCGCAGGAACTGCCGGTCGTCGTGATCCCCGGCGCCGAGCATTTCCTGCATCGCAAGCTGCACGTGCTGAAGCGCATCATCGTCGACGCGTGGCGCTAGCCAGTGCGCGGGTGCGGGCGTAACGCCGGCACCCGCGTCGCATCTCACCCTGGATCTCCTGGCACGCGCCGGACGCGCGTTCCCCCACGCGACATCGCGCCGCGCCGTGCGGCGCCACCTCACTTCCGCCTCGCCTGCGCATGCCTTTCGCACCCCTTCGCGTGCGATGACGGGCAGCTTGCCGTCACCCCGCGCCCGATGCGGATGCGCAACTGTCCGGCGCCAGGTTCGCGAAAACGCGCTGCGCGCCCACGTATAATGGCCGGATTCCGCGTCGCCCGCGGCCCGGCTGGGCGCATTGCGGCGCTCGTTTCGCCGCCTGTCCGCCCGCTCGCGACGGCCGCGAACCGAACGCGTCCGCACGAGTCCAACCGGCGCGTTTCGCGTCGCCCGACGATCTCGGGCGAGTGCCCGAAACGCCCGCCGCCTTGCCGTTCAACCCTGCGCGTTTCGCACCGCACTTTCTGCCATCAGCCTGAATCGATCATGCGTCTGTCTCCCCAAGGCCTCAAGTCCCTCGCTTCCTCCATCGCCTTCGGCACCGCCGCGCGCAACGTCGCGCTCGGCGTGATGCTGCCCGTCGCGCTCGCCTCGACGATCGTCGTCGCCGAAGCGAAACCGGCCGCCAAGGCCAAGGCCGCGCATGCGGCGCCGGCCGCCACCGAGCAGTTCACCGGCGCGCCCGCGACCTACATGCCGGGCGCGGTGCCGCCGCCGGGTGTGAATGCGCGCTCGTGGGTGCTCGTCGATGCGACCAGCAACACGGTGCTCGCATCGGGCAATGCCGATGAACGCGTCGAGCCCGCGTCGCTGACGAAGCTGATGACGGCGTACCTCGTGTTCGAGGCGCTCGACAAGAAGAAGATCTCGATGGAGCAGATCGTCACGCCGAGCGAAGCCGTGCGCCGCGTCGGCCGCGACGAGTCGCGCATGTTCATCGAGGCGAACAAGCCGGTGTCGGTGCACGACCTCGTGTACGGGATGATCATCCAGTCGGGCAACGACGCCGCGATCGCGCTGGCTGAACTCGTCGGCGGCAGCGAAGGGCAGTTCGTCACGTTGATGAACGACGAGGCGCAGCGCCTCGGCATGAAGGGCACGCACTTCGCCGACGTGAACGGCATGCCCGACCCGAACCACTACACGACGGCCGGCGACCTCGCGAAGCTGTCCGCGCACCTGATCCGCGATTTTCCGCAGTACTACAGCATCTTCTCGGAGAAGGAATTCAAGTACAACAACATCCGCCAGGGCAACCGCAACCGCCTGCTGTGGCTCGACCCGACGGTCGACGGCCTGAAGACGGGCCATACGCAAGCGGCCGGCTACTGCCTGATCGCGTCGGCGAAGCGCGCGATTCCGGGCGTGGACGGCCAGCGCCGCCTGGTGTCGGTGATGATGGGCGAGCAGAAGGAAAGCGAGCGCACGCAGGACAGCATGAAGATGCTGAACTACGGCTACAGCGCGTTCGATTCGGTGCGCCTGTTCAAGGGCGGCCAGGCGATGTCGACGCCGCGCATCTACAAGGGCAAGGACAACACCGTGCAGGTCGGCGTGAAGGCCGACCAGTGGGCGACCGTGCCGCGCGGCCTCGGCGACAAGATCAAGACGGAAGTCGACGTCAACGCGCCGCTGATCGCGCCGCTCGCGGAAGGCCAGCAGGTCGGCACCGTGAAGATCGTCGCCGACGGCAAGACGCTGTCGGAATTCCCGGTCGTCGCGCTGCAGGCCGTGCCGGAAGCGGGTATCTTCGGGCGTATCTGGGACTCGATCCTGCTGATGTTCAGCAAGAAGAAGTAAGCACGACGGGCCTTTGTTTTCGCGACTTCATCCCCATCTGACATAGCTATGAGCCAAGCCGAATTCGAACCGATCGTCTACCTCAGCGTCTCGTCGCAGGAGGAAATGGTGCCGCTGTCGGAAGCCCGTGTACCGGTGCTCGACCGCGGGTTCATCTTCGGCGACGGCGTGTATGAAGTTGTCCCCGTTTATGCGCACGACGGCGCGCACGTGCCGTTCCGGATCGAGCAGCATCTGGCACGGCTCGAGCGCAGCCTGAAGAAGATCGGCATCGCGAGCCCGCACGACGACGCGGGCTGGCGGGCGTTGATCGAGCGCGTGGTGGCGGCGAATGCCGAAGGGCTCGGCGATGGCAACGCGCTCGTCTACCTGCAAGTGACGCGCGGCGTCGCGAAGCGCGGCCACGCGTTCCCGGCGAACGCGGTGCCGACGGTGTTCGTGATGACGAGCCCGCTGCGCCTGCCGTCCGCCGAAGAGCGCGCGCGGGGCGTGCGCTGCGTGACGGCCGAGGATCGTCGCTGGCTGCATTGCGACATCAAGTCGATCTCGCTGCTCGGCAACGTGCTGATGGCGCAGCATGCGGCCGAACGCGATGCGTTCGAGACGCTGCAGCTGCGCGACGGCAACCTGACGGAAGGCTCGTCGTCGAACGTGTGGATCGTGAAGAACGGCGAGCTGCTCGCGCCGCCGCGCAGCAACAAGATCCTCGAGGGGATCCGCTACGCGCTGATCGAGGAGCTGGCGGACGAATGCAAGATCCCGTTCGTCGCACGCGAGATCAGCGAAGTGGAGTTGCGCGCGGCCGACGAAATCATGATCACGTCGGCCACGAAGGAAGTGCTGCCCGTCACGTCGCTCGACGATCTGCCCGTGCATGGCGGCAAGCCGGGCCCCGTATTCGCGGCGTTGTACGACGCGTACCAGCGCGCGAAAGCGCGCGAGTTTGAACAGTTTGACCTAACCCGGAGCAAATGATGAGCGAACCGACCAAAACCATCGAGGTGACCGGCGCGATCGATACCCGGAAGGAGTCGCTGCTGGAGTTCCCGTGCGATTTCCCGATCAAGATCATGGGCAAGGCGCACCCCGAGTTCAAGGACACGATCTTCAAGGTCGTCGCCGTTCACGACAATGAGATCGACGTCGAGAAGATCGAGGAGCGCGCGTCGAGCGGCGGTAATTACACGGGCCTCACGATCACCGTGCGGGCGACGAGCCAGGAACAGCTCGACAACATCTACCGCGCACTGACCGGCCATCCGATGGTCAAGGTCGTACTCTAAGCGCCTTCCATCCTCCTTCCTGCGCGCACTCGGCGGGGGTCTTCCCCGCCGCGCGCCGCGCGTCCAGCTCGTCGCACAGCCGCTTGTATTCGGCGACTTCCTGAAGCAGCCAGGTCCTGAACGCCTGCACGCGCGGCGTGTTCACGAGCGGCGGCGGACACACGAAAAAATAGTGCCACGGGCTCGGCCCGTCGATGTCGAACAGGCGCACGATGCGCCCGTCGAGCAGGTCGTGCACCGCGAGCGAGCGGCGCACGAGCGCGATGCCCTGGCCGTCGATCGCGGCCAGCAGCAGGTTCGACGAATCCTGGTACAGAATCCCCCGTTTCGGCTCGGTCAGCGTCTTGAGCCCGGCCGCGTCGAACCACGGCCGCCATAGCTCGTCGTCCGAGCGCAGCAGGTTGTAGTGCACGAGATCCGCGGGCGTTTGCGGCAGCTTGCCGCCGTTCAGCGTCGGCGCGCACGCCGGAAAGAACACCTCGTCGAACAGCGGCTCGACATGGAGCCCCGGATAGTTGCCTTGACCGAAGCGGATCGCGATGTCGACGTCGTCGCGCGCGAAATCGGTGAGCGAGTTGGTGGACTGCAGCTCGACGTCGATTTCCGGATGCCGCTCGATGAACGTGCCGATGCGCGGCGTGATGAAGCGCGCGGCGAACGACGACAGCATCGACACCACGAGCCGCCGGTCGCGGTCGCTCGCGCGCACGTCGCGGGTCGCATCGGCGATCACCATCAGCGCGGTGCGGATCTGCTGCGCGTAGCGCATGCCGGCGTCGGTCAGGCACAGCCGCTTGCCGTTGCGCGTGAACAGCTGCACGCCGAGTTCTTCCTCGAGTGCGCGTACCTGGTGGCTCACCGCGCCGTGCGTGACGAACAGCTCGTCGGCGGCGCGCGAGAAATTCTCGTGACGGGCGGCGGCTTCGAACGCGCGAATCGCGTTCAGCGCAGGTAGCTGGCGGAGGTCCATTTGCTAATTTTCCTCACATCGACGTGAAAATTGGTCGTTTTGTCTGACGCCTTGGAGTGACTACGATTGTAGCCATCGAAGCACTTTTTGGCGGAGTCGATCATGCAAGAAATTTCTTCAAGCATCACGTTCGAAATCCCCGCGGGCGAAACCGTGCCGATGAAGGTACAACGCAGCACGCGGCTGATCGTCCAGAGCGGGCCGGTGTGGGCAACGCGCAGCAACGACGTCAACGACTACTTCCTGGTCGACGGCGAAACGCTGAAGCTGCGCCGCGGCGAGCGGCTGTGGCTCAGCGCGGAGGGCCGGGAGGGCACGCGCGTGGCGTTCTCGGTGTCGCGGCCGCCCCGGGAAGTCGCGCTCGGCGGGCTGGCACGGCTGCGTGAACGGCTGTCCGCGCTGCTCCATGACGGATGGCGCACCGTCTGACCATCATTTCCTCCGACGGATACCGGCGATCCGTCCCCCTCCCCAGGCCGGCGAGACCCACGGGTTTTCGGTAAACTACCGCCCATGTCCGTTTCGCCGGTTTCCATCGTGTCCACGCCTGTTGCCGTTTCCGCATCGCCCACCGGGTCCCCGGATCAGCCGGCCCCGCCGGTCACCGTGCGGTGGCGGGGCGTCGAGACCTACGAGGCGAGCTTCGACGCGATGCGAGCGTTCACCGACACGCGCACCGCCGACACCGGCGACGAGATCTGGCTGGTCGAGCACCCGCCCGTCTACACGCTCGGCCAGGCCGGCGACCCGGCCCACCTGCTGGTGGCCGACAGCGGCGTGCCGCTCGTGAAGGTCGACCGCGGCGGCCAAATCACTTACCACGGCCCCGGCCAGATCGTTGCGTACCTGCTGCTGGACCTGCGTCGGCGCAAGCTGATGGTGCGCACGCTGGTGACGAAGATCGAGGAGGCCGTGATCGAAACCCTCGCGGCGTATAATCTCGCTTCGGTCCGCAAGGCGGGCGCGCCCGGGATCTACGTGGCGTCCGGCGTGCACGAAGGCGCGAAAATCGCGGCCCTCGGCCTGAAGATCCGCAACGGCTGCAGCTATCACGGGCTGAGCCTGAACGTGAAGATGGATCTGCGCCCGTTTCTTGCGATCAACCCGTGCGGCTATGCCGGACTGGAAACTGTCGACATGGCGAGCCTCGAGGTTGCCGCCGACTGGAACGACGTCGCCCACACGCTGGTGCGCCGTCTGATCGCCAACCTCGACGGCGCATCCGCGGCCGCCGACAAGCCGCAGGCACTGGAACAACATTCGAATGACTGACGTTACCGCTTCCCCCGCACCGGCCGATTCGGCCGCGACCCCTGCCTACGATCCGACCGCCAAGCAGAAGGCGCAGGCGAAGACGGCGCGCATCCCGATCAAGGTCATTCCGATCGAGAAGCTGAAGAAGCCTGAGTGGATCCGCGTGAAGGCGGCCACCGGCAGCTCGCGCTTCAACGAGATCAAGACGATCCTGCGCGAGCACAACCTGCATACGGTGTGCGAGGAAGCGAGCTGCCCGAACATCGGCGAATGCTTCGGCAAGGGCACCGCGACGTTCATGATCATGGGCGACAAGTGCACGCGCCGCTGCCCGTTCTGCGACGTCGGCCATGGCCGCCCCGATCCGCTGGATCCGGACGAGCCGAAGAACCTCGCGCGCACGATCGGCGCGCTGAAGCTCAAGTACGTGGTGATCACGAGCGTCGACCGCGACGACCTGCGCGACGGCGGCGCGGGCCACTTCGTCGAGTGCATCCGCGAAGTGCGCGAGCAGTCGCCGGAAACGCGCATCGAAATCCTGACGCCGGACTTCCGCGGCCGTCTCGACCGTGCGATCTCGATCCTGAACGCCGCGCCGCCGGACGTGATGAACCACAACCTCGAAACGGTGCCGCGCCTGTACAAGGAAGCGCGCCCGGGTTCGGACTACGCGCACTCGCTGAAGCTGCTGAAGGACTTCAAGGCGCTGCATCCGGACGTCGCGACGAAGTCGGGCCTGATGGTCGGCCTCGGCGAAACCGAAGAGGAAATCCTGCAGGTGATGCGCGACCTGCGCGCGCACGACGTCGACATGCTGACGATCGGCCAGTACCTGCAGCCGTCCGAGCACCACCTGCCGGTGCGGGCGTACGTGCATCCGGATACCTTCAAGATGTACGAGGAAGAGGCTTACAAGATGGGCTTCACGCACGCGGCCGTCGGCGCGATGGTGCGCTCGAGCTATCACGCCGATCTGCAGGCGCATGGGGCCGGGGTGGTCTGAGCACCGTTGCTTTGCCGTCTTCCGGCGAAACCAAAAGAAGCCCGCAGCGATGCGGGCTTTTTTGTTGATGCTGACGCGGAGCGTGGCCAAACGGCCGAATTGTGTGCCGGTAGGGTGCCGTCGATGATGTATGCGACGACGAAGTGTTGGACTACGCGACACGTCAGAGTCGCGCTGTCAACGGTGGCCGCGTTGGGTGCAGTAGCGCATTGCCCATCAATGAATGCCCTTTAAGGTATCCAATGAGAGCTGTTATAGGGGTTAATGGTTCTCGTTGGGGCTCTTAAGGGGTGCTCGCCTTGAGATCCTGCTGTGTCGACTTATAATGGGTCTCATGGAAACCATTAAGTCAGATAAAGGCTCGGTTGAGAACCGTAAGGTTGAGCGACCTTTGCCTGTCATCGCGCAGCGTACGCTCAAGAAACTGGGTGGCGACATCAATCGTGGCCGGCGTCGGCGAGGGTTGACGCAGCAGGCGTTGGCCGAGCGTGTCGGAGCAGGACTCAGCACGATCAAGCGACTGGAGGCCGGTGATCCGCGCATGCAACTGCATGTGCTTGCGCGCGTGCTTCAGGTGTTCGGTGAACTCGACCGGCTGAGCGATCTGCTCGACAGTGCACAGGACGACGTCGGGCTCGCGCTGATGGACGAGCAACTGCCCCAACGGGTTCGCACGCCCAAGAAGAGCCCCCACGCATTTTGAGCAGCGAATGAACGGTAAAGCGATCAAACCGGATGTCAGCGACGCACTGGACTTGCACATCGGCACGGCCGGGTTGCCGGTCGGGCGCTTACTCTATGTGAGTCAAGGGCGGCGCGAATTGTCCCAGTTCGTCTATGACGAGCGCTGGTTGACGCATCCCGATCGCTTCGAGATATCGCCGGATCTGCCGCTGCACGCTGGCTATCAGACCCGCCGCGCACCGCGCGCGGTGGATTCGGTCTTTCACTTCGCGCTCGCCGATACGGAGCCCGATGCATGGGGGAGACGCGTCATCGATCGAGCGCACGCCAAGCTGCGTCGAACCCAGCCCGACCTCAGGCCACTCAACGAGCTGGATTATTTGTGTGCGGTCGATGACTTCAGCCGGGTTGGTGCGCTGAGGCTGTGTCGTTCGGGCCGGTATTTGCGGACCGAGGAGGGCGGGCGGCGGACCACGCCACCTTTCATCGAACTCGAGCGGATCGCCGATGCCACGCGCGCGCTCGAGGCGGGCACCGACACGGCCGCCGATCTGAGCTATCTGCAGGGCAAGGGTACGTCGCTGGGTGGTATGCGCCCGAAATGCACGGTGCTGGACGAGAACGGCAGGCTCGCCATCGGCAAGTTTCCCAGCATCGGGGACACGATCAACGTCACGCGAGCCGAGGTGCTGGCACTGCGTCTCGCTCGCATGGCCGGTATCGATGCGGCGGGCGCGCGATGCGTGATGGTGGGCGAGACGCCCGTTGCGCTCATCGAACGGTTCGACCGCACCGGCGACGATCTTCGTATTCCGTATCTGTCAGCCGCGTCGATGCTGCAGGCGTCCCGTGACGATGAGCACGCCTATACGGAGATCGTCGATGCGATGCGCCAGCATGGCGCCCGGCCGCTCGATGATGCGCGCGAGCTCTGGCGGCGTCTCGTGTTCAACCTCCTTATCACGAACACTGACGACCATCTGCAGAATCTCGGCTTCCTTTACGACGGCAATCGACGATGGCGGTTGGCACCGGCTTTCGACGTCGATCCGATGCCCGGCAAGTTGCGCGAATCGAAGACGTGGCTCACCGAGGATACGGGTCCGATCGATTCGATTGGCATGCTGCTCGATGCATGCAGTCATTTTTCGTTGACGCGCGAACAGGCGCTTGACGTGCTGGGCGGCGTGTTCGATGCCGTTCAGAGTTGGCGGCGCGTCGGTCAATTGGCGGATATCGGTTTGACGGTACGGGAACTCGACGATCTAGAGGACGCGTTCGAGCACCCGCAGACCGAGCTAGCGCGCAGGTATCTCGGCCGGCCAGTGCGACCCGCGACCCGCGAACGCTGACACACGCGTTCCGCGTCCCCGCACGACAATCGCCACCCGACCGGACGCGTAATCCGGTCGAGCATGGAAAGCAAAGCTGAAACGGCATCGATAGCTTCGCAGGATAAGTTCGCTCCCGCCGCGCGCAAAGCTCCTATAGTCGGCTCTCCCGCAGCAATGCCCGCATTCCGAAGGAGAGCCGCATGTCCCGTTTCAGCTTCATCCGCCGCGCCGTCGTCGCGCTGACCGCCTTTGCCGCGCTCGGCGCGGCGCACGCCGAAACGCGCGAAGTCGTGATCGCGTACCAGGACATGGTGGTGCCGTGGCGCTATGCGCAGGCGAGCGGTGAAGTCGAAAAGGCGACCGGCTACAAGGTCACGTTCCGCAAGCTCGACAGCGGCGCCGACGTGATCCGCGCGCTCGCGTCGGGCTCCGTGCAGCTCGGCGAAGCCGGCTCGAGCCCGATCGCGGCCGGGCTGTCGCAGGGGCTCGACATCTCGCTGTTCTGGGTGCTCGACAACATCAACGACGCCGAGGCGCTCGTCGCGCGCAACGGCTCGGGCGTGACGAACGTCGCATCGCTGAAGGGCAAGAAGATCGGCGTGCCGTTCGTGTCGACGTCGCATTTCCACACGCTCGTCGCGCTGCAGGCCGCGGGCGTCAATCCGAACGACGTGAAGATCGTCAACCTGCGTCCGCCCGAAGTCGCGGCGGCGTGGGCACGCGGCGATATCGACGCGACCTACATCTGGGATCCGGTGCTCGCGAAGGTCAAGCAGTCGGGCACCGTGCTGACGACGTCCGGCCAGGTTGCGAAAGAAAGTGGCAAGGCGACCTTCGACGGCTTCGTCGTGAGCCGCAAGTTCGCGCGCGAGAATCCCGAGTTCGTCACGCGCTTCGTGAAGGTGCTCGCGGCCGCCGATGCCGACTATCGCGCGCATGCGGCGGCGTGGAAGGTCGGTTCGCCGCAGGTCGCGGCGGTCGCGAAGGTATCGGGCGCGAACGCGCAGGACGTGCCGGCCAGCCTCGCGCTCTATGCGTTCCCGACCGCGGCCGAGCAGGCGTCGCCGACGTGGCTCGGCGGCGGTTCGCAATCGGGTGCCGCGAAGTCGCTGGCGGCGACGGCCACCTTCCTCAAATCGCAAGGCACGATCCAGACGGTGCTCGCCGACTATTCGGCCGGCGTCGATCCGCAGTTCGTGCAGAAGGCCGCGCGCTAAGCGGCGATCATCGCGGAGCCCTGAGCATGAGCACGCTGGAAGTCCGTCAGGTATCGGTGGCCTATCCGGGCGAGCGCGGCAGGCCGACGACACAGGCGCTCGCGCGCGTCGACCTGCGCATCGATGCCGGTGAATTCGTCGTCGCGCTCGGCGCGTCCGGGTGCGGGAAGACGACGCTCTTGAATTGCATGGCCGGCTTCGTCGCGCCGACCACCGGTGAGGTGTGCGTCGACGGCGTGCCGGTCACGGGCCCCGGCGCCGATCGCGGCGTCGTGTTCCAGAAGTACGCGCTGCTGCCGTGGCTCGACGTGCTCGACAACGTCGCGCTCGGGCTGCGCTTCGCGCGCGTGTCGAAAGCCGAACGCGAAGCGCGGGCGCGGGAGATGCTCGCGCTCGTCGGGCTCGACGCTCATGCACATGCGCGCGTGTACGAGCTGTCGGGCGGGATGCAGCAGCGTGTCGGCATCGCGCGTGCGCTCGCGAGCGACCCGCGCGTGCTGCTGATGGACGAGCCGATGGGCGCGCTCGACGCGATGACGCGCGGCACGATGCAGGCGCTCGTGCTCGACGTATGGGCGCGCACCGGCAAGACGGTGTTCTTCATCACGCACGATGTCGAGGAGGCGCTGTTCCTCGCGACGCGCCTCGTCGTGATGACGCCCGGCCCCGGCCGGATCGCGGAAACCTTCGAATTGCCGTTCGCGCGCCGTTACGTCGAATCGCGCGATGCGCGCGCGGTGAAGTCGTCACCGGATTTCATCGCGTGGCGCGAGCGGCTGATCGCGTACCTGCATCGCGACGAAGCGGCCGAGGCGGCCGCGTGATGCACGAACTCGCGCGACAGGGCGCGTCGGTCGGACGCGGTCGGATCAGCACTTTGCACAGGCAGGACAGCATGAGCACGCAGGATTCGTGGACGGCCGACGGAACGGCCGCAGGTGTCGAGCAGGGCGATCGCACGCAGGCTCGAGCGACGGAGCGCCGTGCGCCGTCGTCGCGCCGCTACCGGTTGCCGGGGGAGGGGAAGACAGCGGCCTTGAGCACGGCGACGGTCGCGGTGCTGGCCGTGCTGTGGTGGGTCGCCACGCATCGCCAGTGGCTGCCGCCGCTGTTCCTGCCCGCGCCGGAAGCCGTGTGGACGGCGTTCGTCGATGCCTGGCATGGTCGCATTCAGGGTGGGCTGCCGTTGTCCGAGCACCTGCTGTGGAGTGCGGCGCGCGTGTTCGGCGCGTTCCTGCTCGCGACCGCGATCGGCGTGCCAGCCGGCATCCTGATGGGCGTGAGCCGCGTCGCGCGCGGCGTGCTCGATCCGCTGCTGGAGTTCTACCGGCCGCTGCCGCCGCTCGCGTACCTGCCGCTCGTCGTGATCTGGTTCGGCATCGACGAAACGGCGAAGCTCGTCGTGATCTTCCTCGCGTGCTTCGCGCCGATCGCGATGGCCGCGCGCGCCGGCGTGCGTGCTGCGACGGTCGAGCAGATCAACGCCGCGTATTCGCTCGGCGGCAGCTTCGCGCAGATCGTGCGGCATGTGGTGCTGCCGGCCGCGCTGCCGGAAATCCTCACCGGGCTGCGGATCGCGATCGGCTTCGGCTGGACGACGCTCGTCGCGGCCGAGATGGTGGCCGCGACGGCCGGGCTCGGGCAGATGGTGCTCAACGCGTCGAGCTTCCTGCGCACCGACATCGTCGTGATGGGGATCCTGATCATCGGCGCGATCGCGTGGCTGTTCGATCTCGCGATGCGGTGGGTCGAGCGGCGGATCGTGCCGTGGAAGGGGCGTGGTTGACGCAGTGCGCAGTGCTCAGATGTGCTGGTGCACGACCGCCAGCGGCTGGCCATACGCGGCGGTGAATTCGGCGATGAACGCATCGCTCAGCAGCCAGTTCTGGAAATTGAAGCCGAGATTGCCGAAGGCCCACGGCGGGTCGTAGCGCCACTGCGTCACGGCCTGCCGATGTCCGCACGCGCCGCATACGAGCGGAGCCGCATCGTCACCCTTGAACCAGTCGGAAAATGCATCACCCCATGCGTCGCCGAGTGCGGTCTGCTCCGCGTTGCACGCCCGGCAGAAAATTTCGAGGCCGTTCCCCCCGGCATCGAAGATGCGGCGCTCCACGGCGACCTCCAGCCAGTTCGGGATTGACGGCGGCAAATTCGCGCGCGCGTCGCAGGCGTTCGCATGATGCGGGCCGGGTGGGTAACCGGTTCGGTCGATGGCCGTCAGATGGCTTTCCTTGAGCCCCCAGGTCTTGCCCCATTCGCGATACAGGTCACCGACGCGCGTCGCCGTGCCGACGATGCCTGCCGCCTGCAGCCAAGCGATCATTCTCTGCGCTTGCGCGGGCGCCGCATCGAGTGAGACCGCTGGGTCGATCAGCCACGTGAAGTTGTCGCTCATCGCCCTCAATCCCCCATCGCCGCGCCTTCCCGCCGCGGATCCGCGCCGCCGAACCACACTGTCTGCCCCTGCACGTTCAGCCGCTGGATCCCCTGCAGCCCCGAGTTCATCTCGACGACCTGCACGTCGTGCCCGCGGCCCTTCAGCCCGTCGGCGAGCGCTTCCGACACGCGGCCGCGTTCAAGCTGCGTCGGCCCGTTCATCGACCCGAAGTTCGGCAGCGCGATCGCCTGCTGCATCGTCATCCCCCAGTCGAGCACGCCCACCAGCGTCTTCGCGACGTGGTTGATGATCGCGGGGCCGCCGGCCGAGCCGACGATCATCGTCACCTGCTTCGTCTTCTTGTCGAACACCAGCTCCGGCGACATCGCCGAGCGCGGCCGCTTGCCGGCCTGCACGCGGTTCGCGACCGGCCGGCCGTTGTCGTTCGACACGAACGAAAAATCGGTGAGCTGGTTGTTCAGCATGAAGCCGCGCACCATCAGCCGCGAACCGAACGCGTCCTCGATGCTGGTCGTCATCGACAGCGCCTGGCCGTAGCGGTCGACGATCGCGATGTCGGACGTCGACGGCAGCTCGGGGCTGCGGTCGTCGGCCATCGCGAGCGTCGCGCCCTGCGGCGTGCCGGCTTGGGCCACGCCCATGCTGCTGTCGCCGATCAGGTGCGCGCGCTGCGCGAGATAGGTCTTGTCGGTGAGGCTCGCCCAGCTGCCACCGGGCAGCGGCACGAAATCGGGATCGGCGACGTAGCGCGCGCGGTCCGCATACGCGAGGCGCCCGGCTTCGCTGAACAGGTGCGCGGCGAACGGCGTCGGCTCGTAGCCGACGTCGTTGCGCACCGGCTTCTGCGCGCCGATCTGCTGCCAGTCGGGCATCGCTTCGAGGATGCCGAGCATCTGCGCGATCGCGAGGCCGCCCGACGACGGCGGCGGCATCCCGCACACGACCGAGCGCCGGTAGTCGGCGCACAGCGGCGCGCGCACCTTCGCCTTGTAGCGCGCGAGATCCTGCAGCGACAGCAGGCCCGGGTTGGTCGGGTGCTTGCGCACCTTCGTGACGATGTCGCGCGCGATCGCGCCGCTGTAGAACGCGTTCGCGCCGCGGTCGGCGACCTGGCGCAGCACGGTCGCGAGCGCGGGGTTCTTCAGCACCGTGCCGGCCGCCTTCGGCGTGCCGTCCGGGTTGTAGAAGTACGCGCGCGCGGCCGGGTCGTTCTTCAGGTATCGGTCGTTGGCGATCAGCGTCGCGAGCCGCGGGCTGATCGTAAAGCCGTGCTCGGCGAGCCGGATCGCCGGCTGGAACAGCCGGCGCCACGACAGCTTGCCGTGCGCGCGATGCGCGGCGTCGAGCATGCGCAGCACGCCCGGCGTGCCGACCGAGCGTCCGCCGACGACACCTTCGTAGAAGCTCATCGGCTGGCCGGTCGGCCCGTAGAACAGGCGGTCGGTCGCGGCGGCCGGCGCGGTTTCGCGGCCGTCGTAGGCCTGCGTTGCCTTGCCGTCGAAGTACAGCAGGAACGCGCCGCCGCCGATCCCCGACGATTGCGGCTCGACGAGCGCGAGCACCATCTGCGTGGCGATCGCCGCGTCGATCGCGGTGCCGCCCGCTTTCAGCATCTCGTAGCCGGCCTGCGTCGCGAGCGGGTTCGCAGCCGCGATCATGAAGTGCTGCGAGGTCCAGCCGGGCTTGTCGGTCCAGCCGGACGACAGCTCGGGCGCGTGGAAGCCGGGCAGCGGCACGGCGGCGCCCGAGGCGGCGACGACGGGCACCACCGCGCCCGACGGCGGCGTGGACGGGGACGTGCAGCCGGCGTTGAACGCGACGAGCGCGACGGCGGCGAGCAGCGTCCAGGAGCGCGAATGCGGACGAATCCGGTCGAACATTGAACCCTCGGCAGCAGTGAATTCGAAGGAGGCGACAGTGCCGGCGCAACGCGGCTGCCCGCCCCGGCGCGCTATTGTCGCCGCGCGCCCGGCGGCTTGTCACCCGACAGGAAACCCTGACGCATCGCGCCGGGCCCGCCCCGGCCGGTCTTTCCGGCCTGTTCGAGGATGAACTCTATGAACGTCGACGTCGCGCGCGTGTGGTGCCGGTTCGGCATGTAGAGCATGTACATGTGCGTGCCGAAGATGCTGAGCCGGTACGCGTCGAGCGACGTGACGACCGTGCCGCGCCGGATGTCGTCCTGTACCACGTAGTCGGGCACGATGCCGACGCCGATCCCGCCGAGGATCGCCTGCCGCAGGAACAGGAAGTTCTCCGAAACCAGCGTGGGCTCGAGCAGCACCTCGTGGCGCTCGTCGCCCAGATACGCGGCGATCCGGAGCTGCCGCCCCATCACCGTCGCGGTGACGACCGGGGCGGCCGACAACGCGCCGAGGCTCGCCGGCATCCCGTGCTCGGTCGCGAATGCGGCGGACGCGCACGCGACGTAGCGCACCGCGCCCATGTCGCGCGCGACGAGGTTCTGCGGCGGCTCCGGCATCACGCGCACCGCGATGTCGATCTCGTCGCGCATCAGGTCTTCCACGCGGTTCTCGAACACGACGTCGAGCACGATGCCCGGGTGCAGCCGCTTGAACGCGAGCAGCCAGTCGGACATCACCATCTGCCCGTAGCCGCTCGGCACCGACAGCCGCACGCGGCCCTGCAGGTCCTGGGCGAGCGTCGTCACCGATTCCTGCGCGGCGAGCAGTTCGTTGCGGATGCGCCGGCCGTGCTCGTACAGCTTCAGCCCGATCTCGGTCGGCTCGATGCGCCGCGTCGTGCGCCGCACGAGCTGCTGGCCGATCGAGCGCTCGAGCTGGTTCAGCCGGTAGCTGACGTTCGCGCGGCTCATCTTGAGCCGCTGCGCGGCCTTGCTGAGATTGCCGGCGTCGAGGATCTCGACGAGCAGCGTCAGCGCGTTCAGATCCATGCGTCGCGTCTCCTGATCCGTCCCGGTTAATGGTCGGAAGCATTCAGTGTCAAGTCAGACTTGACAGCTTGTAAAAGCAGGAGGGAATTGTCAATGAATCTCGATCAATCGAGAATCAGGTCATGCCCGGCGTACGGCCGGATCTTGTCCCGCTTCGTGCGGGACGGGGGGCCGGTGCCCCGACGCCACTCCTGGCCGTGAGCCACGAACCGGCGTCGACGCACCCGCCGCCGCGTCAAGGAGACACGATGAATTCACCCGCTTCCCCCACCAGCCCGGCCGGCACCGTCACGCGCGAACGGCGCGACAAGGTGCTCGTCGTCACGATCGACCATCCGCCCGTCAACGCGCTGTCCGTCGAGGTGCGGCGCGGCCTCGCCGACGCGCTCGACGCCGCGCAGGCCGACGACGCGATCCGTGCGGTGCTGATCGTCGGCGCCGGCCGCAACTTCATCGCGGGCGCCGACATCCGCGAATTCGGCAAGCCGATCGCGCCGCCGTCGCTGCCTGATGTATGCGAGCGGATCGAATCGGGCACGAAGCCGGTCGTGGTCGCGCTGCACGGAGCGACGCTCGGCGGCGGCCTCGAAGTCGCGCTCGCCGCGCATTACCGGCTCGCGGTGCCCGGCACGAAGCTCGGGCTGCCCGAAGTCACGCTCGGCCTGCTGCCCGGCGCGGGCGGCACGCAGCGCGCGCCGCGCCTGATCGGTGCGAAGGCCGCGCTCGACCTGATGCTGACGGGTCGTCATGTGAGCGCGGACGAAGCGCTCGCGCTGGGCCTCGTCGACCGCGTCGCGCACAGCGACGACACGCTCGCCGAAGGCCTCGCGTATGCGCAGGAACTCGTGTCGCTCGGCGCGCCGGTGCGCCGCACGCGCGATGCGCGGGGGCTCGCCGACCGCGTGGCCGCGCAGGCCGCGATCGATACGGCGCGCGCGGAACTGCCGAAGAAATCGCGTGGCCTGTTCTCGCCGGCGAAGATCGTCGACGCGGTCGAGGCCGCGCTCACGCAGTCGTTCGACGCGGGGATGAAGCTCGAGCGCAGCCTGTTCCTGCAGTGCATCGACAGCCCGCAGCGCGCGGGCCTCGTGCATGCGTTCTTCGCGGAGCGCGAAGCGGCGAAGGCGCCCGAGGCGCGGCGCGCGAGCGCGCGGCCGGTCGAGCGGATCGGCGTGGTCGGCGGCGGCACGATGGGCGCGGGCATCGCGGTCGCGGCGCTCGATGCCGGGCTGCCGGTGACGATGATCGAACGCGACGAAGCATCGCTCGCACGTGGCCGAGCGCACGTCGAGAAGGTGTACGACGGCCTCGTCGCGAAAGGGCGGATGACGCCGGCCGCGCACGCGGCGCGGCTCGCGCGCTTCAAGGGCAGCACGTCGTACGACGCGCTCGCGCAGGCCGACGTCGTGATCGAGGCGGTATTCGAGGACATGGCCGTGAAGCAGGCCGTGTTCGCCGAACTCGCGCGCGTGTGCAAGCCGGGCGCGGTGCTCGCGACCAACACGTCGTATCTCGACATCGACGAACTGGCCGCCAGCATCGACCGGCCGGCGGACGTGATCGGCCTGCATTTCTTCTCGCCGGCCAACGTGATGAAGCTGCTCGAGATCGTCGTGCCGGCGCGCGTGAGCGCGGACGTCGTCGCGACCGCGTTCGCGCTGGCCAAGCAGCTGAAGAAGACGCCGGTGCGCGCGGGCGTGTGCGACGGCTTCATCGGCAACCGGATCCTCGCGGTCTATCGCACGGCGGCCGACCATCTGATGGAAGACGGCGCGTCGCCGTACCAGATCGACCGCGCGGTGCGCGAATTCGGCTTCCCGATGGGGCCGTTCCAGGTCGTCGACCTCGCGGGCGGCGACATCGGCTGGGCGACCCGCAAGCGCCGCGCGGCGACGCGCGACCCGCGTGCGCGCTACGTGGAGATTTCCGACCGGCTGTGCGAGCGCGGCTGGTTCGGCCAGAAGACCGCGCGCGGCTACTACCTGTATCCGGACGGCGCGCGTGTCGGCACGCCGGACCCGGAAGTCGAGGCGATCGTCGCGGAAGAACGCGCGAAGAAGGGCGTCACGCCGCGCACGTTCACCGACGACGAGATCCTGCGCCGCTATCTCGCCGCGACGATCAACGAAGGCGCGAACGTCGTGCACGAGAAGATCGCGCTGCGCCCGCTCGATGTCGATGCGGTGTTCCTGCACGGCTACGGCTTCCCGCGCTATCGCGGCGGCCCGATGCATTACGCGGACACGGTCGGCCTCGCGAACGTGCTCGCCGATATCCGCGCGTTCGCGAAGGAAGATCCGCTGTTCTGGAAGCCGTCGCCGCTGCTCGTCGATCTCGTCGCGCGCGGCGCGGATTTCGCGAGCCTGAACCGCATCGACTGAACGCCCACCGCATTCGCCACGGACCGAAGATGGACCTCAATTTCACTCCCGAAGAGGAAGCCTTCCGCACCGAAGTGCAGCGCTTCCTGCGAGCCGAACTGCCCGCGCGCATCGCGCGCAAGGTGAAGAGCGGCCTGCATCTCACGCGCGACGACATGCGCGAATGGCACGCGATCCTCAACGCGCGCGGCTGGCTCGCGAGCCACTGGCCGCGCGAATACGGCGGCCCCGGCTGGAGCGTCGCGCAGAAGTTCCTGTTCGACAACGAATGCGCGCTCGCGGGTGCGCCGCGCATCGTGCCGTTCGGCGTGAACATGCTCGGCCCCGTGCTGATCAAGTACGGCAACGACGCGCAGCAGCGCCACTGGCTGCCGCGCATCCTCGACGGCACCGACTGGTGGTGCCAGGGCTACTCGGAGCCGGGCGCCGGTTCCGATCTTGCAGCGGTGAAGACGAGCGCGGTGCGCGGGATCGACGCGCAGGGCGAGCACTATCTCGTGAACGGCCAGAAGACGTGGACCACGCTCGGCCACTACGCGAACATGATCTTCTGCCTCGTGCGCACCGCGACCGACGTGCGCAAGCAGGAAGGCATCAGCTTCCTGCTGATCGACATGAACACGCCGGGCGTCGAGGTGCGCCCGATCGTCACGCTCGACGGCGAGCACGAAGTGAACGAGGTGTTCTTCACCGACGTGCGCGTGCCGGCGACCAACCTCGTCGGCGAGGAGAACCGCGGCTGGACCTACGCGAAATACCTGCTCACGTACGAGCGTACCAACATCGCGGGAATCGGCTTCTCGACGGCCGCGCTCGACCGGCTGCGGGCAGTCGCCGCGAAGGTCACGAAGAACGGCCGGCCGCTCGCGGACGATCCGTTCTTCGCGGCGCGCGTCGCGCGGGTCGAGATCGAACTCGAGAACATGCGCACGACCAACCTGCGCGTGCTGGCCGCGGTCGCGGGCGGCGGCGCGCCGGGCGCGGAAAGCTCGATGCTGAAGATCCGCGGCACGCAGATCCGCCAGGAGATCACCGCGCTGATGCGGCGCGCGATGGGGCCGTACGCGCAGCCGTTCGTCGAGGAAGCGCTCGATGCCGATTACGACGGCGAGCCGGTCGGCCCGGACGAAGCCGCGAGCGCCGCGCAGCAGTACTTCAACAACCGGAAGCTGTCGATCTTCGGCGGCTCGAACGAGATCCAGAAGAACATCATCGCGAAGATGATGCTCGGGCTGTAACGAGGGACGCGACGATGGATTTCCAGCACACAGAAGACCGCCGGATGCTGGCGGATACGTTGAACCGCTTCATCGCCGAACAGTACGCGTTCCCGGTGCGCGATCGCATCGCGCAGTCGGCCGAGGGGTTCGATCGCGCGATGTGGCGGCGCCTTGCCGACCTCGGCACGGTCGGCGCGCTGTTTGCCGAAGCCGACGGCGGGTTCGGCGGCGCGGGCTTCGACATCGCCGTGGTGTTCGAATGCCTCGGGCGCGGGCTCGTCGTCGAGCCGTTCCTCGGCGCGCTGCTCGCGGGGCGTGCGCTGTCGCTCGCCGGCGGCGCCGCGCATCGCGACCGGCTGGCCGCGCTGATCGACGGCAGCGTGAGCGCCGCGTTCGCGCATGACGAGCCGGGCTCGCACTACGAACTGACGACCGTGCGCACGCGCGCCGAACGCTCGGGCGACGGCTGGGTGCTGACGGGCGCGAAGGGTGTCGTCGACCAGGCCGCGCAAGCGGCGTTCTTCGTCGTCAGCGCGCGCGTGTCGGGGCACGACGACGATGCGGCCGGCATCGGCCTGTTCGTCGTGCCGGCCGATGCGCCGGGCGTATCGCTGCGCGACTACCGGAAGATCGACGGCGGCCGCGCGGCCGAGGTGCGCTTCGAACGCGTCGTGCTGCCGGCCGATGCCGCGCTCGGCGCGCACGACGGCGAAGCGGGCGTCGAGCTGCTCGAACGGGTGCTCGGCTACGGATTGCTCGCGCTGTCGGCGGAGGCGCTCGGCGCGATGGACGTCGCGAAGGAATACACGCTCGACTACCTGCGCACGCGCAAGCAGTTCGGCTTGCCGATCGGCAGCTTCCAGGCGCTGCAGCACCGGATGGCCGACCTGCTGCTCGAGGTCGAGCAGGCGCGCTCGGCCGTGATCAACGCGGCCGCGCAGCTCGATGCGCCGCGCGGGGTGCGCGAACGCGCGCTCGCGGCGGCGAAGGTCACGATCGGCCGGATCGGCACGCTCGTTGCCGAAGAGAGCATCCAGCTGCACGGCGGGATCGGGATGACGTGGGAGCTGCCGCTGTCGCACTACGCGAAGCGCCTCGTGATGATCGATCACCAGCTCGGCGACGAGGATCATCACCTCGCGCGCTACATCGCGCTGTCGAAACAGTAAAGACGAACGACGCGAACGGAGGAGACAAGGATGACGAACGAATCGCGCGCATTGCCGCTGGCCGGCGTGAAGGTGCTCGATTTCTCGCGTGTGCTCGCGGGCCCGTGGTGCGCGATGGTGCTCGCCGATTTCGGCGCGGAAGTGATCAAGGTCGAGCATCCGGCGCGCGGCGACGACACGCGCGACTGGGGCTTGAGGATCGGCGACACCGAGACGACCTACTTCAACAGCGTGAACCGCAGCAAGCGCTCGATCTGTCTCGACCTGCAGACTGAAGACGGGCGCCGGCTCGCGCGCGAGCTGGCCGCGCAGGCCGACGTGGTGCTCCACAACTTCAAGTTCGGCGGCGCGGAAAAGCTCGGGCTCGGCTACGACGCGCTGGCCGAGCTGAATCCGCGCGTCGTGCACTGCGCGATCTCCGGCTACGACCGCTCGGGCGCCGAGGCCGCGCGGCCTGGCTACGACCTCGTCGTGCAGGGCGAGGCCGGGTTGATGGCGCTGAACGGCGAGGCCGGCCAGCCGCCGCTGAAGTTCGGCGTCGCGGCGGTCGACCTGTTCACCGGCATGTATTCGGCGCAGGCGATCCTCGCCGCGCTGTACGAACGACACGCAACGGGGCGCGGGCGGCGCATCGAGATGGCGCTGTTCGACTGCGGGCTGATGATCACCGCGTACTACGGGCTCGACGCGCTGCTGATGGGCGAGGACCCGCCGCGCTACGGCAACGCGCATCCGTCGGTCGTACCGTACGGCGTGTTCGACGCGGCCGACGGCCCGCTCGTGATCACGGTCGGCAACAACACGCAGTTCGCGCGTTTCTGCGAGGCGATCGAGCGGCCTGATCTCGCGGCCGACGCGCGCTACAAGACCAACCTCGGCCGCTCGGAAAACCGCGCCGAGCTGCTGCCCGAGATTTGCGGCGAACTCGCACGCCGGCCGCGCGCGGCGTTGCTCACGGCGCTTTCCGGCGCGGGCATTCCGTGCGGCGAAGTGCTCGGGCTGCACGAGGCGCTGAAGTCGGAACGCGCGGCGAGTGCGGGGCTCGTCACGCGGCAGCCGCACCCGGTCGCGGGCGGCGTCGACGTGCTGGCGCCGCCGTACCGGTTCGACGGCGCGCGGTTGCCGGTGCGCGGTGCGCCGCCGGTGCTCGGTGCCGATACGGAGGCGGTGCTCGGCGGCTGGCTCGGGATGTCGGCCGACGAGGTGGCGCGGCTGCGTGCGGATCGCATCGTGTAACGCGCTTCATGCCTTGCCGTCGTGGCGCGGGCGGAGTAGTCGACGCGCCAGCCATCCACAAGACAACCCTCGCGCAACGACGCGGTGGAAATGGAGACACCATGGAGCTTTCCGTCATCGAATCGGTCACGGCGCGCCGTGACTACCAGCAGCTCGTGCGGGCGCGGCGCCGCTTCAGCTTCACGCTGACGGCGCTGATGATCGCCACGTACTACGGCTTCATCCTGCTCGTCGCGCTCGCGCCGCACGTGCTCGCCGCGCCGCTGTACCGCGGAGCGACGATGACGGTCGGGATCGCCGCCGGCGTCGCGATCATCCTGGTCGCGATCGGCCTGACCGCGTGCTACGTGCTGCGCGCGAACCGTGCGTTCGACCGCCGCGTCGACGCGATCCTGCAGCGTTCGTGACGGAGGCCGACATGCGACGACTCTCGATGGCGCTCGGCGCGCCTGCCGTTCTCGCTTCCACCGCCGCGCACGCGGTATCCGTCGCGGGCCCGATGCCCGACAAGGTCGAACTGAACCCGGTCGCGATCGGGATGTTCTTCGCGTTCGTGTTCGCGACGCTTGCGCTCACACGCTGGGCCGCGCGCCGCACGCGCTCGACACGCGACTTCTACACGGCCGGCGGCGGTATCACCGGGCTGCAGAACGGGCTCGCGATCGCGGGCGACTACATGTCGGCCGCGTCGTTCCTCGGGCTGTCGGGGATGGTGTTCATGTTCGGCTTCGACGGGCTCATCTACTCGATCGGCTTCCTGGTCGGCTGGCCGTTCGTGATGTTCCTGATCGCGGAACCCTTGCGCAACCTCGGCAAGTTCACGTTCGTCGACGTCGTCGCGTACCGCTTCGCGCAGCGGCCGATCCGGCTGCTGACGTCCGCGAATTCGCTGACCATCGTCGTGCTGTACCTCGTCGTGCAGATGGTCGGCGCGGGCAAGCTGATCCAGCTGCTGTTCGGGCTGTCGTACGGCACGGCCGAGCTGATCGTCGGCGTGCTGATGGTGGTGTACGTGTTCTTCGGCGGGATGACCGCGACCACCTGGGTGCAGGTGATCAAGGCCGTGCTGCTGCTGTGCGGCGCGACGCTGCTCGTCGTGCTCGCGCTCGGCGAATTCGGCTTCAGCGTCGACGAGATGTTCCGCCGCGCGGTGGCCGTGCATCCGGGCGCGCTGTCGATCATGGGCCCCGGCAAGCTGATCCGCGATCCGGCCAACGCGCTGTCGCTCGGCATCGCGCTGATGTTCGGCACGGCCGGCTTCCCGCACATCCTGATGCGCTTCTTCACGGTGCCGAACGCGAAGGAGGCGCGCAAGTCGGTGCTCTATGCGACCGGCTTCATCGGCTACTTCTATTTGCTGACCTTCGTGATCGGCTTCTCCGCGATCGTGCTGCTCGCGCAGCATCCGGAGTTCTTCAAGCTCGGCGCGAACGGCACGTTCAGCCTGACGCACGACCTGCTCGGCGGCTCGAACATGGTCGCGGTGAAGCTCGCGCAGGCGGTCGGCGGGAACTGGTTCTACGGCTTCATCGCGGCCGTCACGTTCGCGACGATCCTCGCGGTGGTGGCGGGCCTCACGCTCGCCGGCGCGACGACGATCTCGCACGACCTGTACGCGCAGATGTGGGCACGCGGCAAGCCCGACGAGCGCGTCGAGATGCGCATCTCGCGCGCGGCGACGATCGCGCTGTCGGCGGTCGCGATCGGGCTGTCGATCCTGTTCGAGCACGTCAACGTCGCGTTCATGGTCGGCCTCGTCGCGGCGGTGGCCGCGAGCGCCAATTTCCCGGTGCTCGCGATGTCGATCTTCTGGCGCGGGATGACGACGCGCGGCGCGGTGCTCGGCGGCGGCCTCGGCCTCGTGTCGGCGGTCACGCTCACGGTGCTGTCGAAGTCGGTGTGGGTCGACGTGCTGCACCACGCGCACGCACCGGTGTTCCTCGACAACCCGGCGCTCGTGTCGGTGCCGCTCGCGTTCATCGGGATCGTCGTCGGCTCGCTCGCGGATCGCGGCGAGCGCGCGCGGCGCGAGCGCGACGCGTTCGCGCAGCAGGAGTTCTACGCGCAGACGGGCGTGCTGGCCGGCCGCGCCGTGCAGCATTGATTCGTCAGATGAATGAGCGCATCCGTCCGGATCGCCGGACGGATATTTTCCGGAAATCCGGAATCCCGGATTTCCTTGCCTGCCGCATTATGAGAAATACAATGAATACAAAGGTTTGACGGGTTTCAGGAACCTGGCATTGACCTTGCAATATAAAGCGCACGGCCTTCCCCCGGCCGAACTACTACAGCAAGCAAGGAGACAATCGATGACCACTGCCTTCCTCCCCCTCCGGACGTCCTGAGGCATCGCTTGTTGCGGCACGGCAGCCGCGCGGGCGAGTGAATCTCCCCTGTGACATTCGTCCACGCGCGTGACGCCGTTTCCATCGGCTCATCTACTTCTGCAGGAACCATCGTGAAGAAGAAACCCTTCTACAAAGTGCTCTATGTGCAGGTGATCTTCGCCATCATCGTCGGCGTGATCCTCGGCCATTTCTACCCGTCGATCGCCACCGACATGAAGCCGCTCGGCGACGGCTTCATCAAGCTGATCAAGATGGTGATCGGCCCGATCATCTTCTGTACGGTCGTCACAGGCATCGCCGGCATGGAGGACATGAAGAAGGTCGGCCGCGTCGGCGGCAAGGCGCTGCTGTACTTCGAGATCGTGTCGACCTTCGCGCTGGTGCTCGGCCTGGCGGCCACGCACATCCTGCGTCCGGGCGTCGGCTTCAACATCGATCCGGCGACGCTCGACGGCAAGGCCGTCGCGTCGTACGCGGCGAAGGCGCACGGGCAGTCGACGGTCGACTTCCTGATGCACATCATCCCGAACACGATGGTCGATGCGTTCGCGCAAGGCGAGATCCTGCAGATCCTGTTGATCGCGTTGCTGTTCGGCAGCGTGCTCGCGCACCTCGGCGAGCGCGGCAAGGTCGTCACCGACTTCATCGACGGCCTCACGCGCGTGCTGTTCGGCATCGTGCACATCGTCACGAAGCTGGCGCCGATCGGCGCGTTCGGCGCGATGGCGTTCACGATCGGCAAGTACGGCGTCGGCTCGCTGGTGCCGCTGCTCAAGCTGATCGGCACCTTCTACCTGACGTCGGTGGTGTTCGTGCTCGTCGTGCTTGGCACGATCGCGCGGGTCACGGGCTTCTCGATCATCCGCTTCGTGTCCTACATCAAGGAAGAGCTGCTGATCGTGCTCGGCACGAGCTCGTCGGAAGCCGCGCTGCCGCAGCTGATGGAAAAGCTCGAGAAGGCCGGCTGCTCGCGTTCGGTCGTCGGCCTCGTCGTGCCGACCGGCTATTCGTTCAACCTCGACGGCACCAACATCTACATGACGATGGCCGTGCTGTTCATCGCGCAGGCGACCAACATCGAACTGACGTGGATGCAGCAGCTCACGCTGCTCGCCGTCGCGATGCTGACGTCGAAGGGCGCGAGCGGCGTCACGGGCGCGGGCTTCATCACGCTCGCCGCGACGCTGGCCGTCGTGCCGACGATCCCGCTGTCGGGCATGGTGCTGATCCTCGGCATCGATCGCTTCATGAGCGAATGCCGTGCGCTGACCAACATCGTCGGCAACGGCGTCGCGACGGTCGTCGTGTCAGCCTGGGAGAAGGAGCTCGACCGCAACAAGCTGCGCCAGGCGCTGAAGGGCGGCGGCGAAGTGACGCCGACCGAGACGGCCGGCGTCTGACGCGATGAAGGAGCAGGCGGCGGCACCGCCCGCCGGCGGTGCGAGCTGCGGCGGTCGAGGCGTAAGGGCGGAGGCCTATGACACAATAGGCGATCCGCATCGCCAGGAAGCCTCGACCGTGACGCGTCGTCTGCTCATTCTCGTCGTGCTTGCCGCCGCGCTCGCCGCGGCGTGCACGCTGACGTGGACGATCACCTGGCGGCGCGGCGTCGCCGAGCTGCAGCGCAACGCCGCCGTGCGCGTCGATCGCACCACCAACGCGCTCAAGAGCACGCTCGACCGCTACGAGTCGCTGCCCTATCTGCTCGGCAGCCATCCGTACGTGCAGGACCTGCTCGCCGAGCCGACGCGCGCCGACTACACCGGGCGCGTCAATCGCTATCTCGAAGACCTCAACGAACACGCGCACGCGACCGTCACCTATGTGATCGGCGCGGACGGCCTGTGTGTCGCCGCCAGCAACTGGCGCGCGCCCGACAGCTTCGTCGGGATCGAATACCGCTTCCGCCCGTATTTCCTCGATGCGATGAACGGCCAGGTCGGCCGCTTTTTCGGGATCGGCACGATCTCGCGCGATCCCGGCTACTACATCTCGCAACCCGTGTGGCGCGACGGCAAGATCGCGGGCGTGGTCGTCGTGAAGCTCAACCTCGAATGGTTCCAGGGCGCCGATGCATCCGAGCCGCTCGTCGTCGTGGACGACCATGGTGTCGTGTTCCTGTCGTCGGTGCCCGCGTGGAAGTACCACACGCTGCGGCCGCTGACGGGCTCCGTCGCCGCGTCGATCTACGAGACGCGCCAGTACGCGCAGCAGCCCGTCACGCCGCTGCCGCTGCGCATCGAGCAGGTGCTCGGCCCCGATGCGGAGATCGTGCGCCTCGGCCCGGGCCTGCGCGCGCCGCGGTTCCTCGCGAGCAAGCGCCGGATCGGCGAGCCCGACTGGCTGCTCGTCACGCTCGCGCCGATCGCGCCCGTCGACGCCGATGCGCGCAACGCGACGATCGTCACGGGTTTCGGCTTCGTGTCGGTCGCGCTGCTCGCGTTCTACTGGCGGATGCGCCGCGCGCGCGTGCGTGAAATGATCCGCGGCCGTGCGCTGCTGCAGCAGGCGTATGCGGAGCTGAACCGGCGCGTCGAGGAGCGCACGGCCGACCTGTCGGAAGCGAACGAGCAGTTGCAGAAGGAGGTCGGCGACCGCATCCGCGCGGAGCAGGAGCTGCGCGCCGCGCACGACGAACTGATCCAGGCGAGCAAGCTCGCCGCGCTCGGCCAGATGGCGGCCGGCATCACGCACGAACTGAACCAGCCGCTCGCGGCGCTGCGCAGTTTCTCGGACAACACGCGCGTGCTGCTCGATCGCGGCGAGCAGGCGGCCGCGCGGGAAAACCTCGAGGCGATCGCTGCGCTCACCGAGCGGATGGGCAAGATCACGAACCAGCTGAAGCTGTTCGTCGGCCGCGCGAAGCCGCGCAACGAGCAGGCGCTCGTCGTGCGCGCGCTGCGCAGCGTGCTGTCGCTGCTTGGCGAGCGTCTGCGCGGCGTCGCGCTCACGCTGACGCTGCAGGACGCGACCGTGTCGCCCGCGCAGGATGCGCCGCTCGACCTGGCGCGCGACTATCCCGAACTCGTCGCCCGTTGCGAGGATCTGCGCCTCGAACAGGTGCTGATCAACCTGCTCGGCAACGCGCTCGACGCGGTGGCCGGCGTGGCGGCGCCGGCGATCGAGGTGACGATCGCGGTGTCGGCGGCCACGCTCGCCGTCGAGGTGCGCGACAACGGAAGCGGCATTGCGCCCGACCTGCTGCCGCGCCTGTTCGAGCCGTTCTTCACGACCAAGGAAATGGGGCGCGGGCTCGGCCTCGGCCTCGCGATCTCGTCGTCGATCGCGAGCGATGCGGGCGGTGCGCTCACAGCGCGGAACGCGCCGTCGGGCGGTGCGCTGTTCGTCTTGACGCTGCGGCGCGCCCGCACGCATCATCCGGACTCCGTGTCCGAGCCGGCGGGCTCGCGCTAGGCGCGCCACGCCGCCCGCCCGATCGGCGCACGATCGGTATCAACGACGCCGCGCGCGCTGCCGCCGCGCGGCCCGTCAGGAGCAAGTGAGTACGATGGCCAACCGGCTGCAAGTGATCTATATCGAAGACGATGCGCTCGTTCGCCGGGCCAGCGTGCAGAGCCTTCAGCTGGCGGGGTTCGACGTCGCCGGCTTCGAGTCGGCCGAAGCGGCCGAGAAGGCGATCGTCGCGGACAACGCCGGCGCGATCGTCAGCGACATCCGGCTGCCCGGCGCGAGCGGGCTCGACGTGCTCGCGCAGTGCCGCGAGCGCGTGCCCGACGTGCCCGTGATCCTCGTCACGGGGCACGGCGACATCTCGATGGCCGTGCAGGCGATGCGCGACGGCGCGTACGATTTCATCGAAAAACCGTTCGCGGCCGAGCGCCTGATCGAGACGGTGCGCCGCGCGCTCGAGCGCCGCGAGCTCGTGCTCGAGAACCACGCGCTGCGGCGCGAGCTGGCCGGGCAGAACGTCGTCGCGCCGCGCATCATCGGCCGCAGCCCGGCAATCGAGCAGGTGCGCAAGCTGATCGCGAACGTCGCGCCCACCGACGCGTCGGTGCTGATCAACGGCGACACCGGCGCCGGCAAGGAGCTGATCGCGCGCAGCCTGCACGAGCTGTCGCCGCGCCGCGACAAGCCGTTCATCGCGGTGAATTGCGGCGCGCTGCCTGAGCCGATGTTCGAATCGGAGATGTTCGGCTACGAGCCCGGCGCGTTCACCGGCGCCGCGAAGCGCCGCGTCGGCAAGCTCGAATATGCGTCGGGCGGCACGCTGTTCCTCGACGAAATCGAAAGCATGCCGCTCGCGCTGCAGGTGAAGCTGCTGCGCGTGCTGCAGGACGGCGTGCTGGAGCGGCTCGGCTCGAACCAGCCGATCCGCGTGAACTGCCGCGTGGTGGCGGCCGCGAAGGGCGACATGAGCGAGCTCGTCGCGGCCGGCACGTTCCGGCGCGACCTGCTGTACCGCCTCAACGTCGTGACGATCGCGCTGCCGCCGCTGGCCGAGCGCCGCGAGGACATCGTGCCGCTGTTCGAGCACTTCATGCTCGACGCGGCCGTGCGCTACGCGCGGCCCGCGCCGGTGCTGACCGACCGGCAGCGCGCGAGCCTGATGCAGCGCGACTGGCCCGGCAACGTGCGCGAGCTGCGCAACGCGGCCGACCGCTTCGTGCTCGGCGTGGCCGACATGCCGCAGGAGACGGGCGCGAGCGGCGACGACGCCGACAGCGAGCAGACGCTGAAGGAGCGCATCGAGCAATTCGAGCGCGCGGTGATCGCCGAGGCGCTGAACCAGACGGGCGGCGCGGTCGCCGCGACGGCCGACCGGCTGCACGTCGGCAAGGCGACGCTGTACGAGAAGATGAAGCGCTACGGGCTGTCGGCGAAAGGCGAAACCGAGCGCTGAAAAGCAAACGGACCGCGGAACCGGGTTGCCCGGTCGTGCGGTCCGTGGTGCGGGGAAGGGCGCGGTGCGCGGCCCTTCCAGCCGGATCGGGCGGCGCTCAGGCCGCGTTGCCGTCGAGTGCCTTCTTGAGCAGTGCGTCGAGTTCCGCGAACTGCGGCGCGCCGACGTAGCGCTTCAGGATCTTGCCGTCCTTGTCGACGACGAAGGTCGTCGGCGTGAGCTGCACGTTGCCGAACTGCTTCGCGACGCTGCCGTCGTCGAGCGCGACCTTGAACGGCAACTGGCGCGTCTGCGCGTAGTTCGCGACGTACATCGGCGGATCGTAGTTCATCGCGACCGCGACGAATTCCAGCCCCTGACCCTTGAAGCGATTGTAGGTATCGACCATCTGCGGCATTTCCTGCATGCAGGTTGCGCAACTCGTCGCCCAGAAGTTCACGAGATAGACCTTGCCTTTCAGGTCGCCTGCCGTCGAGACCTTCTGGCCCGACAGCAGCGTGAACGTGGCGTCCGGCACGCTGGACTTGCCGTTGAACGCGAAGAAGCCGGCGACGGCGATCGCCGCGACGACAGCGGCGGCGACGATGTAGCGGACGGGGCCGGCGCTGCGCCGGACGGGAGGCGTGGTGTTCATCTGGTGCTCTCGGAGTCGGTCGATGACGCGGATCAATGCAAAGGACATCGAAATTCGACGCTCATTTTAGCGCGAATGCGGCTTGCGCACCGGCGGCGGCCACGCATCCCGGAATTCACGTTCGGCGGATAATGCCGGCTTTGCCTGCCCGATCCACGCCATGCCGAAGGAAGTCACCGTTTCGTTGCGCCCCCTTTTTCGTCCGCTGCGACACTTCGCCGCGCTCGCGTGCATGAGCGCGGCGCTGGCCGCGTGCTCGCCGTCGTACGACTGGCGCACGCTGCACAACGACGCCGGCTACACGATCGACCTGCCGGCGAAGCCGACCGTCGAGGAGCAACCGGTGGCGATCGGCGGCGCGTCGATGCCGATGCGGATGCAGGCCGCGCACGTCGATGGCGCGGTGTTCGCGGTCGGCACGCTGACGCTGCCGGACGACCGCGACGACACGCGCCGCGCGGCGCTCGAGTTCCTGCGTGCCGGGTTGTCGCGCAACCTCGAAGGCGCGCCGCGGACGGCTTCGGTGCCCGTGCCGCTCGCGGCCGGCGGCGCGGTGAACGGGCTCGAACTGCGCGTCGCGGGCGCGGCCGCCGGCGGCGATCGCGCGCACAAGACGATCGTGGCGCGACTCGTCGCGCGCGGCCGGCACGCGTACCAGGCCGTCGTGATCGCCGACGGCCCGCTCACGCAGGAGCAGCTCGACCAGTTTTTCGGGTCGTTCAAACTCGACTGACGGCGGCCGGAGGGGGCGCTCAGACACGCTGTGACAACTGAAAGTTCATTCGCAGCTTTCGACGCTAGTCGCCGGATTTTGCGAGGTTTTTTCGGCTATCCACAACGCATGTGGATAACTTTGTTGAAAAGTCGCCCTGAATTCCCGCCAAGCCGCGCGGGACGGCCTTCCGGCCCGTTTGGTCGCTCGCTCGCGTTTTGATAAAAGTCAATCAAAACAACGGGATACGGATTCCGTGCTGCAAAGGTCTCGCCGAGCCCCGATCCGGGGCCGGATTCGCGGAATTGTGCATAAGTCAAGTCTTGACAGCCTGATTTTGTCCTCCGAGGGCGTTCAGAGCGCCGTCAGCGCGCGCCGGTAGCGGATCGCTTCGGCGATCTGCGCGGCCGTCGGCAGCGGGTCGCCGGCCAGGTCGGCGATCGTGCGCGCAACCTTCAGCACGCGGAAATACGCGCGCGCCGACCAGCCGAAGCGCTCGCCGGCCTCGCGCAGCAGCCGTTCGCCTTCGTCGGTCGGCCGGCACAGGTCGTCGGTCTCGCGGCCGCTCAGCATGTGGTTCGTCTTGCCCTGCCGATCGAGCTGCAGCGCACGCGCATGCGCAACCCGCGCAGCGACCGCCGCACTCGGCTCGCCGGGCGCCGACGCGCGCGTCGCCAGCTCGGCCGGCGACAGCGCGGGCAGGTCGATCTGGATGTCGATGCGGTCGACGAGCGGCCCCGACAGCTTGCGCAGGTAGCGCGCGGCGACGTCCGGCGAGCAGCGGCAGCGCCCCGACGGATCGCCGTGCCAGCCGCACGGGCACGGATTCATCGCGGCAATCAGCTGGCAAGCGGCCGGGAAGTCGGCTTGCTGGGCCGCGCGCGAGATCGTGATGCGGCCTGCCTCTAGCGGTTCACGCAGCATCTCGAGCACGTGCCGGTCGAATTCAGGGAGTTCGTCGAGGAACAGCACGCCGAGGTGCGCGAGCGTGATTTCGCCCGGTTGCGGCGGGTTGCGGCCGCCGACCAGCGCGGCGGCGCTCGACGAGTGATGCGGTGCACGGAACGGCCGCCGGCGCCACTGCGCGGGCGAGAAGCCGAGGCGGCTCGCGGAAAGGAGCGCCGCCGACGTCAGCGCCTCGTCGTCGGTCAGCGGCGGCAGGAGGCCCGGGAGTCGTGCGGCCAGCATCGACTTGCCGGCCCCCGGCGGCCCGACCATCAGCATGTGATGGCCGCCCGCGGCCGCGACTTCCAGCGCGCGGCGGGCGCCGCGCTGGCCGACCACGTCGGCGAGATCGGGGGCGGCCGGCGTCGGCAGGCCGTCGAGGCACGGCGCGGCGACCGGCGCGAGCCGCCCGTCGGGTGCGCCGGTGAGGTGCGCGCACAGCGCGGGCAGGTCCGGCGCGCCGAACACGGTGACGCCCGGCACGAGCGCAGCCTCGGCAGCGCTGGCGAGCGGCAGGTATAGCTCGGGGGCGTTCGACGCGGCGGTGGAGCGCGGCGCCGGGCCGGCCCCTTGGCCACCGTCGCCTGAACCGGACAGCGTGCCGGAACCCAGGCCGGAAGCCGCGCCACTTTCCGCTGACTGCGCATCCCGCGCCACGCCGCACGCCATCGCGAACGCGCCGCGCATCGGCCGCAGCGCGCCGGTCAGCGACAGTTCACCCGCGAATTCGCGGCCGGCCAGCGCGTCGGCCGGAATCTGGCCGTTCGCGGCGAGGATGCCGAGCGCGATCGGCAGGTCGAACCGTCCCGACTCCTTCGGCAGGTCGGCCGGCGCGAGGTTGACGGTGATGCGGCGCACGGGGAATTCGAAGCCGCAGTTCTGCAGCGCGGCGCGCACCCGCTCGCGGCTTTCGCGGACTTCGAGATCGGGCAGGCCGACGATCGAGAACGACGGCAACCCGTTGGCGAGATGGACTTCGACGGTGACGTCCGGCGCGCGGCCGGAGGCGGGCGCGCGACTGCGCACCACGGCGAGCGACATGGCGAGGCTCCTGTAAACAAGGCGGACGGACGACGGCCGTTCGAGGCCGCGTGCCGCGGGAATCGGAGGAATTGGTGCGCGCTTGCCGGCGAGGCGCGGGGAAAGAACGAGGAACAGCGGAACGTCGGACTGCGAAGAGCGATGAACAGCGAAGAGCGAGGGCTGCGGAGAACGACGGACGACGAAGAGCGGTACGGTGACTTCAGTGCTTCAGTGCTTCAGTGCTTCAGTGCTTGAGGCGGCGGGCGCGGGCCGCACGAGGCGGCCCGCGCCCGGGCCTTGCGGCCGGGCAGGGCGTCAGGCTTGCGGCGCGGCGAGCTTCTGCTCGAGTTCCGCGACGCGTTTCTCGAGTTCCTCGAGGCGCACGCGAGTGCGGGCGAGCACTTGCGCCTGCGTGTCGAATTCCTCGCGCGTGACGAGATCGAGTTTCGAGAAGCCTTGCGACAGCATGGCCTTCACGTTGCGCTCGACGTCCTTGGCCGGCGAGTTTTTCAGCAGATCGCTGACGCGCGACTGCAGATCGTTGAAAACGTCGCTGGGTTGCTTCATGTGATTCCCCTTCCTTGCACAAAAAATGTGCATCTTCAGTTGCGTACGTGCCCATGATGCACGCATGACCGGAAATGGTGCGCCCGGAGCGCGAATTCCGGGCATGGCGCCCGCATGGGTGAATGCCCCGGCGATCCGGGACGTGCGTGCACTCTAGCAACGATCCTTTCGCCGCGCCAGCAAACCGGGCCACGTTGGCCATTCGGCCGGGCCTCCGCACCTTACATCACGCGATGCGACCCCTTGATGAAGCCCTTTGAAACGGTGCTCGAACCGACTTGGCATGCGAGTTGCTGAGAAGAGTCCGTTACAACATTCCAACCAATTCGACGGGACAACCCAGCGAGAGGACTTCATGAAACTCATTACCGCAATCATCAAGCCGTTCAAGCTCGATGAGACGCGCGAAGCGCTGTCGGCGCTTGGCGTCTCGGGCATCACGGTGACGGAGGTGAAAGGGTTCGGGCGGCAGAAGGGGCACACCGAGCTGTACCGCGGCGCCGAATACGTGGTCGATTTCCTGCCGAAGATGAAGATCGAGGCAGCCGTGTCCGACGATCTCGTCGACCAGGCGGTCGAGGCGATCGAGCGGGCCGCGCGCACGGGCAAGATCGGCGACGGCAAGATCTTCGTCACGGCGATCGAACAGGTGATCCGGATTCGCACCGGGGAGACGGGCGCTGACGCGCTGTAACAGAACAGACAAGACAAGCGACAAGAGGAAACCCAAGATGCGCAAACTTCTGATGTCCCTGCTGATGGCCGGCTCGCTGATCGCGGCCGGCGTCGGCCCCGCGCTCGCCGACGACGCGGCGTCCGCCGCGGCTGCGTCCGCGCCCGCCGCAACGGCTTCCGACGCGTCGGCTGCCGCCGCTCCGGCCGCCTCGGCGCCGGCTGCCACCGACGCATCCGCCACGGCCGCCGCCGCGCCGGCCTCGGGCGCCACCGACGCGTCGGCTGCTGCCGCCGCTTCGGCACCGGCCGCTCCCGCCGCGCCGACCGCGCCGTTCTCGGTTGACTCGTCGAAGATCAGCGCGGGCGACACCGCGTGGATGCTGACGTCCACCGCGCTCGTGCTGTTCATGACGATCCCCGGCCTCGCGCTGTTCTACGCCGGCATGGTCCGCAAGAAGAACGTGCTCGCGACCGTGATGCAGAGCTTCGCGATCACCGCGGTGATCACGGTGCTGTGGACGGTGGTCGGCTACAGCCTCGCGTTCACGCCGGGCAACGGCTTCATCGGCGGCCTGTCGCGTGCGTTCCTGCACGGGATGAACTACATCCACGGCGACAAGGCGACGACGCTGACCGTCAGCCACCTGGCCCCGACGATTCCGGAATCGGTCTACTTCGTCTACCAGATGACGTTCGCGATCATCACGCCGGCGCTGATCTGCGGCGCGTTCGCCGACCGGATGAAGTTCTCGGCGATGCTCGTGTTCATGACGCTCTGGTCGCTGATCGTCTATGTGCCGATCGCGCACATGGTGTGGGAGCCGACCGGCTGGCTGTCGTCGGACGGCGTGCTCGACTTCGCGGGCGGCACCGTCGTGCACATCAACGCCGGTATCGCGGGCCTCGTGTCGTGCCTGATGCTCGGCAAGCGGATCGGCTTCGGCCGTGAATCGATGGCGCCGCACAACCTCGTGCTGACGATGATCGGCGGCTCGATGCTGTGGGTCGGCTGGTTCGGTTTCAACGCGGGTTCGGCGGTGGCGGCCGACGGCCGTGCCGGCTTCGCGATGCTGACGACGCAAGTCGCGACGGCCTGCGCGGCGCTCGGCTGGATGTTCGCCGAGTGGATCTCGCACGGCAAGCCGTCGGTGCTCGGCATCGTGTCGGGTGCGGTCGCGGGTCTCGTCGCGATCACGCCGGCGGCCGGCTTCGTCGGCGTGACGGGTGCCCTCGTGATCGGTATCGCCGCAGGTGTCGTGTGCTTCTGGTCGGCGACGTGGCTCAAGTCGAAGCTCGGCTACGACGATTCGCTCGACGCATTCGGCGTGCACGGCATTGGCGGGATTCTCGGCGCATTGCTGACGGGCGTGTTCGCGATCAAGGACATCGGCGGCGCCGACGGCAGCCTGCTGCTGCAGGCCAAGGGCGTGCTGATCACGCTGGTCTACAGCGGCGTGCTGAGCTTCGTGCTGCTGAAGCTGATCGACCTGACGATCGGCCTGCGCGTGTCGGAAGAGGAAGAGCGCGAAGGCCTCGACGTGGTCCTGCACGGCGAGCATGTCGAATAAGTCATGGGAATGACCGGCGGGCCGCCGCGACGACGGCGCCCGCCATGAATGAGCGCAGCGACTTGGGCCCGCCTCACCCGGCGGGCTTTTTTTCTCCTGTCACCCACTGCCGTAGCGCATAACCCTTTGCACTATCGGGTCAATAGCCGAAAACTTCCTTCAAACCCTTGCGAAGCCGGGAACAATCCCCAAATGGGCAGGGCAATTGCTCTACAATCTTCATTCTCCCGCTCGCGAGTGATTCATGGTTCCCCACCTCGTTACGGCGTTGAACGGTCCGCTGCTCGAACTCGAGCAGAAGATCCTCGACGCGACGCCTGCGATCGAACGCTGGTTCAGGCTCGAATGGCAGGAACATACCCCGCCGTTCTATTGTTCGGTGGACCTGCGCAATGCCGGCTTCAAGCTGGCGCCCGTCGACGCGAACCTGTTTCCCGGCGCATTCAACAATCTGCCGTCCGAAGTGCTGCCGCTCGCCGTGCAGGCGGCGATGGCCGCGATCGAGAAGATCTGCCCGGACGCGAAGAACCTGCTCGTGATTCCCGAGCTGCCGACCCGCAATGCGTTCTACCTCGAGAACGTCGCACGCCTCGCGACGATCATGCGCCAGGCCGGCCTGAACGTGCGCTTCGGTTCGCTCGACCCGAGCATCACCGACATGACGCCGATCACGCTGGCCGACGGCCAGAAGATCGTGCTCGAACCGCTCGAGCGTTCGCAGCGCCGCCTCGGCCTGAAGAATTTCGATCCGTGCTCGATCCTGCTGAACAACGACCTGTCGGCCGGCATCCCGGCCGTGCTGGAAAACCTGCACGAGCAGTACCTGCTGCCGCCGCTGCACGCGGGCTGGGCCGTGCGCCGCAAGTCGACGCACTTCTCGTGCTACGACGACGTCGCGAAGAAGTTCGCGAAGATGGTCGGCGTCGATCCGTGGATGGTGAATCCGTATTTCGCACACGTGGAAGGCGTCGACTGGCAGGCGCATGAAGGCGAGCAGGCGCTCGCCGACGCGATCGACGGCGTGCTGAAGAAGATCGCGCGCAAATACCGCGAATACGGGATCAGCGAGAAGCCGTACGTCGTCGTGAAGGCCGACGCGGGCACGGCGGGGCGCGGCGTGATGACCGTGCACGACGCGGCCGAGATCGGCCGGATGTCGAAGGCCGAGCGCGCGCAGATGGCCGAGTCGAAGGCCGGCCTCGCGGTGCGCGACGTGATCGTGCAAGAAGGCGTGTATACGTTCGAGCGCGTCGGCGACGAAGTCGCGGAGCCCGTCGTGTACATGATCGACCGCTACGTGGTCGGCGGCTTCTACCGCACGCACGCCGGCCGCGAACGCGACCAGAACCTGAACGCGCCCGGCATGCACTACGTGCCGCTCGGCTTCGAGCACACCGCGCTGCCGGATGCGGGCGCGAAGCCGGGTGCCGCGCCGCCGAACCGTTTCTACATGTACGGCGTCGTCGCGCGGCTGTCGCTGATCGCGTCGTCGATCGAACTGGAAAAGACCGACCCCGAAGCCATCCAGGTGTAACGGACCTTCGCCACGTACAGGACCTCATGGACATTCTCTTTATCGCCGACCCGCTCGAGCGCTTCAAGATCTACAAGGATTCGACCTACGCGATGATGGCCGAGGCGGCGCGGCGCGGGCATGCGGTGTACGCGTGCGAGCCGAACCAGCTCGCGTGGACGGGCTCGGCCGTCGAGGCCGACGTGCGTCGCATCACGTTCGTCGGCGATCCGGACGACCTGCATCGCGAGACGTGGTACGAGGCCGGGCCGGTCGACGCGCGCCGCCTCGAATCGTTCGGCGCGGTGCTGATGCGCAAGGATCCGCCGTTCGACATGGAATACGTGACGTCGACCTGGCTGCTGGAGCTGGCCGAGCGCGCCGGCGCACGCGTGTTCAACAAGGCGCAGTCGATCCGCGACCATTCGGAGAAGCTCGCGATCGGCGAGTTTCCGCAGTTCGTCGCGCCGACGCTCGTCACGCGCGACGCGAAACGGCTGCGCGCATTCCACGCCGAGCACGGCGACGTGATCCTGAAGCCGCTCGACGGGATGGGCGGGATGGGCGTGTTCCGCGTGAAGCCGGACGGCATGAACCTCGGTTCGATCATCGAGATGCTGAGCCACGACGGCACGCGTTCGGTGATGGCGCAGAAATTCATCCCCGAGATCAAGGCCGGCGACAAGCGCATCCTGCTGATCGGCGGCGAGCCGGTGCCGTTTTCGCTCGCCCGGATTCCGCAGGGCAGCGAGGTGCGCGGCAATCTCGCGGCGGGCGGCCTCGGCGTTGCGCAGCCGCTGACCGCGCGCGATCGCGAGATCGCCGACACGCTCGGGCCGGTGCTGGCGGCACGCGGGTTGCTGCTGGTCGGCCTCGATGCGATCGGCGACTGGCTGACCGAGGTGAACGTCACGAGTCCGACGTGCTTCCGCGAGATCATGGAGCAGACGGGCTTCGACGTCGCCGCGATGTTCATCGACGCGCTGGAGCGTGCGGCCGCGTAGGCCGCTTTCCCGCGCAACCCCGGCGGCGGCCGCGCAGGTCCCCCGTCGCCGGAGCAGTTCGACCGGCCTGCTACAATGCCCGCTTGTCTGGTGCCGCGCTCGCGCGCCCAAGGCCCGGCGGTCGGGCCGAAACTGTTGCAAGGCTGAACATGGAACGTTTCCCTCACTCGCTACGCTCATTGCCCCGCCGCGGGGTGTTGGCCCGCCAGGGGCGGCCGGGAGCGATCTGACATGGCCGGGATCCTGATCATCGCGCACGCCCCGCTCGCCACCGCGCTGCGGGACTGCATCGCGCACATCTATGGCGGCGTGCCCGCCCGCATCGGCTGTATCGACGTGATGGCGGACAGCGATCCGACCCAGGTGATGGCGTTCGCGCACGCGGAGCTCGCGCGGCTCAAGGAAGAGAACGGCGTGGTCGTCCTGACCGACATGTACGGCGCGACGCCCGCGAACATCGCCGGCCAGCTGGCCAAGATCGACAACGTGCGCGTGCTCGCGGGCGTGAACCTGCCGATGCTCGTGCGGGCCGTCTGCTACCGCACGGTGCCGCTCGACAAGCTGGTCGACAAGGCGCTGTCCGGCGGCGCGAAGGGCGTCCACGAGGTGTCGTCCGGTACGCCGCCGCCGCCGACGGAAACCGGCTGCGGCCAGTGCGCGCCGATTCCGCCCGAGCCGCAGCCGCGCACCGAGTCGCACTGATTTCCCGTTTTCCGTTTTAGACCGCACCGCCGACGCGCGCCGCCGGCGGCCCCGACCGACCCGACCGAGAATCATGCTTCAACAAGAAACCACCATCGTCAACAAATTGGGGCTCCATGCGCGCGCATCGGCCAAGCTTACGCAACTGGCCGGCAACTTCCAGTCGGAAGTCTGGATGACGCGCAACGGGCGCAAGATCAATGCGAAGAGCATCATGGGCGTGATGATGCTGGCGGCCGGCATCGGCAGCACCGTGACGATCGAGACCGACGGGGCCGACGAGCAGGAAGCGATGGACGCGCTGCTGAAGCTGATCGCCGACAAGTTCGGCGAAGGCCAATAATCCTCAAGCGGGATCGTTGCCGTTTCCAGCCAGAATGCCGCGGATTCCGCGGCATTTTTTTCGTCGCAAGCATTGATGCGGAATGCGCAATGCTGCGGTGCATGCAGTCAGCGGGGAGTCGCGGAATTTATAATCGCTAACCGGGGTCATAAGCGCATCGCAGCAGTGTGCCGCGGCTTTACTTGTACAGAGGAGGTGCGCGTGTCCTTCACGCTGCATGGCATTCCCGTCTCACGTGGTATCGCGATCGGGCGAGCGTATCTGATCGCGCCGGCGGCGCTCGACGTCGCCCATTACCTGGTCGAGGCAAACCAGATCGATGCGGAGGTCGAGCGCTTCCGCACCGCGCTCGAGGTCGTGCATCACGAACTCGAAGCGCTGCGCGCCGACCTGACCGACGACACGCCGAGCGAAGTCGGCGCCTTCATCGACGTCCACGCGATGATCCTGAGCGACGAGATGCTCGTGCAGGAAACCATCGACCTGATCCGCACGCGCCGCTACAACGTCGAGTGGGCGCTGACCGAGCAGCTCGAGCTGCTCACGCGCCACTTCGACGATATCGAGGACGAATACCTGCGCGAGCGCAAGGCCGACATCGAGCAGGTGGTCGAGCGCGTGCTGAAGGCGCTCGCCGGCGCGCCGTCCGCGTCGCAGGCGCTCGACCGCGCGGCCAGGAACGGCACGAACGAGATGATCGTCGTCGCGCACGACATCGCGCCGGCCGACATGATGCAGTTCAAGTCGCAGTCGTTCCAGGCATTCGTCACCGATCTCGGCGGGCGCACGTCGCACACGGCGATCGTCGCGCGCAGCCTCGGCATTCCGGCCGCGGTCGGCGTGCAGCACGCGAGCGCGCTGATCCGCCAGGACGACCTGATCATCGTCGACGGCGACCAGGGCATCGTGATCGTCGATCCCGCGCCGATCGTCCTCGAGGAATATTCGTACCGGCAGTCCGAGAAGCTGCTGGAGCAACGCAAGCTGCAGCGTCTGAAGTTCTCGCCGACGCAAACGTTGTGCGGCACCAAGATCGATCTGTACGCGAACATCGAGCTGCCCGACGACGCGAAGGCGGCCGTCGAGGCCGGCGCGGTCGGCGTCGGGCTGTTCCGTTCCGAGTTCCTGTTCATGCATCAGAAGGAGATGCCGGAAGAGGAGGAGCAGTTCGCCGCGTACAAGCGGGCCGTCGAGTGGATGAAGGGCATGCCGGTGACGATCCGCACGATCGACGTCGGCGCGGACAAGCCGCTCGAGGCGCTCGACGAAGGCTACGAGACGGCGCCGAACCCCGCGCTCGGCCTGCGCGCGATCCGCTGGAGCCTGTCCGAGCCGCAGATGTTCCTCACGCAGTTGCGCGCGATCCTGCGCGCGTCCGCGTTCGGCCAGGTGAAGATCCTGATCCCGATGCTCGCGCACGCGCAGGAGATCGACCAGACGCTCGACCTGATCCGCGAGGCGAAGCGCCAGCTCGACGACGCGGGGCTCGCGTACGACCCGAACGTGCGCATCGGCGCGATGATCGAGATTCCGGCCGCGGCGATCGCGCTGCCGCTGTTCCTGAAGCGGTTCGACTTCCTGTCGATCGGCACGAACGACCTGATCCAGTACACGCTCGCGATCGATCGTGCGGACAACGCGGTCGCGCACCTGTACGACCCGCTGCATCCGGCGGTGCTGCACCTGATCGCCTATACGTTGCGCGAAGCGAAGCGCGCGGGCGTGTCCGTGTCGGTGTGCGGGGAAATGGCGGGGGACCCGGCGCTCACGCGCCTGTTGCTCGGGATGGGGCTCACCGAGTTCTCGATGCACCCGAGCCAGTTGCTGGTCGTGAAGCAGGAGATCCTGCGTGCGCACCTGAAGGCGCTCGAAAAGCCGACGGCCGACGTACTCGCCGCGTTCGAGCCGGAGGAAGTGCAGGCCGCGTTGCAGCGCCTGTCGGTTGCGGAGCCGCGCGCGGATGCGGCGGCTTGAGGCGCTGGCGTCCCCGTTAATCGTAGCGAAGTGTCACCACGCATGCGCCGCCCGGCGCATGCGCGTCGCGCGTCAGTGCCGGCCCCCGCACACGGGGCAGTCGGCCTGACGCGCGATTTTCATCGTCGTCCATTCCATCCGCAGCGAATCGAGCATCATCAGCCGGCCGTTGAGCGTCTTGCCGATGTCGCCGATCACGCGCAGTGCCTCGGCGGCCTGCATCGCGCCGATGATCCCGACCGTCGGCGCGAACACGCCCATCGTCGCGCACGCGACTTCCTCGAACGGCTGGTCTTCCGGAAACACGCACGCATAACAGGGCGCGGCCGGGTCGCGGAAATCGAACGTGCTGATCTGCCCGTCGAAGCGCAGCGCGGCGCCCGATACGAGCGGCACGCCGTGCGCGACGCACGCGCGGTTGATCGCATGCCGCGTCGCGAAGTTGTCGGTGCAGTCGAGCACGACGCTCGCATGCGGCACGTGCGCGCCGAGCCACGCATCGTCGACACGCTCCGCGACCGCGTGCACGGTCACCTCGGGGTTCAACTGCGCGAGCGCGTCGCGCCCCGATTCGACCTTGTGGCGGCCGACCGACGCCGTCACGTGCAGGATCTGTCGCTGCAGGTTCGTGAGATCGACCGTATCGGCGTCGACGAGCGTGATCGTGCCGACGCCCGATGCCGCGAGGTACATCGCGGCGGGCGAGCCGAGCCCCCCCGCGCCGACGACGATCGCATGCGCGTCGAGAAAGCGCTGCTGCGCCTCGATGCCGATTTCGTCGACGAGGATGTGACGGGAGTAGCGAAGGAGTTGATCGTCGTTCATGGGGAGTCGTGGCGAGGCGGCACAGGTGTCGTTATTTTAGGCGCGCATGAAAAACGGGCCATCGCGGTCTTCCCGCGATGGCCCGTCGGATGCCGGCCGGCGCTTACTTCGGCGCCGACGCGGGCTTCGGTGCGGAAGCCGGCTTCGCGCTGGCGCCCGATGCCTTCGGGGCCGTGGCGGCCTTGCCGGCCGGGCCCTTCGTGCTTTCGGCGAGCAGCGACTTCGATTCCTGGACCGGCTTGCCTTCGAGCTTGTTGAGCGCCTGCTGCATCATGAAGTCGTCGGCGCTGCCGAACTCGATCGGCTTGCGATCGCGATCCTTCTGGCGCTGCTCCGGCGTCTTCTTGTCGTTCTGCTCTTCAAGCACGCGCAGCTGATCCATCCGGCGCTGCTCGCGGTCTTCCTGTTCCTTCTTCTCGTTCGGATCCTGCGTGTTCGCGAGGTGGTTCGTGTAGTCGACCTCGCGCGTCACGAGCACGTCGTCCGGATCGCCGTCCGCGTACTGATCGACCGGCACGTCCGGCGTGATGCCCTTGTTCTGGATCGAACGGCCGCTCGGCGTGTAGTAGTACGCGGTGGTCAGGCGCAGCGCGGTGTCGGCCGTCATCGGGCGGACCGTCTGCACCGAACCCTTGCCGAACGTCGTCTTGCCCATGATCTGCGCGCGCTTCGAATCCTGCAGCGCACCGGCGACGATTTCCGACGCGGACGCCGAATAGGCGTTCGTCAGCACGATCATCGGCACGGTCTTGAAGACCGGCGGCAGGTTCTTCAGCGGATCGCCGTCGAAGGACGGCAGGCGGTAGTTGTCATACGTATCGCGGTAGACCTGCTTCGAATCGGCGATCTGGCCGTTGGTCGACACGACGACGGAGTCGGGCGGCAGGAACGCGCCGGCCACGCCGACCGCGCTCTGCAGCAGGCCGCCGCCGTTGTTGCGCAGGTCGAGGACGAGGCCCTTCAGGTTCGGCTGCTGGCGTGCGATATCTTGCAGCTTCTGCGCGAGATCGGGCGTCGTGCGCTCCTGGAAGCTCGTGATGCGGACATACGCATAGCCCGGATCGAGGATCTTCATCTTCACGCTCTGGACCTTGATGATCGCGCGCGTGACCGTGACCGGGAACGTGCGGTCATCGCTCTTGCGGAAGATCGTCAGCGTGACCTTGGTGCCCGGCTCGCCGCGCATCTGCTTCACGGCCTTGTCGAGCGTCATGCCGCGCACCGGCTTGTCGTTGATGCGGGTGATCAGGTCGCCCGGACGGATGCCGGCGCGGAACGCGGGGGTATCCTCGATCGGCGAGATCACCTTGACGAGGCCGTCTTCCTGCGAGATCTCGATGCCGAGACCCGCGAAGCGGCCCTTCGTCTGCTCCTGCAGCTCGTCATAGTCGGTCTTGTCGAGGAACGACGAGTGCGGGTCGAGGCTCGACACCATGCCCTTGATCGCGGCCGTCAGCAGCTTCTTGTCGTCGACCGGTTCGACGTACTCGCGCTTGATCTGTCCGAAGACTTCCGCGAACAGGCGGAGCTGGTCGAGGGGAAGCGGCGCCGTGGCGGTCTGCTCGGCCGATGCGGAAACCTGCAGCGTGGCGAACACGCCCGTGGCGAGGCCCGCGGCAATCAGGCCGATGTTCTTCAATTTCATTCGCATAGAGATCTGGTGCGGTCGGGAAGCGCGTGGCGGTAGCGGGGATGATGTAGCGGACAAGTATAACTGTTCGTCCGATAACTCAGTGGAACGGCGCGAAAAGCGTCGAAAAGGGCCCGGGGCCGGTCAGGCGGGCATCGCCGTGCGCACCGCGGGTTCGAAAGCGGGTTCGACAGCGCCGGCGCCGCGAAGGTTCGCGCGGGGCGCAGGGCAAGGGGCTGGGCCGGGGCCGGGCGGGCCGCACCGGACGCGGCCCGCCCGGCTCACCCGGCCGACGGGCGTCAGCCCGCCTTGCCCTGCTTCGCGACGGCGGCCTGCGCCTGCGCGATCGCGTCCTGGTCGCCGAGGTAATAGTGCTTGATCGGCTTCAGGTTCTCGTCGAGTTCATACACGAGCGGCACGCCGTTCGGGATGTTCAGGCCGACGATGTCGCTGTCCGAGATGCCGTCGAGGTACTTGATCAGCGCGCGCAGCGAGTTGCCGTGCGCGGCGATCAGCACCTGCTTGCCGGCGCGCACCGCCGGGGCGATCGACTCGTTCCACAGCGGCAGCACGCGCGCGACCGTGTCCTTCAGGCACTCGGTGAGCGGCAGCTGCTCGCGCGGCACCTTCGCGTAGCGCGGGTCGTTGAACGGCGCGCGCTCGTCGGTCGGCTCGAGCGCGGGCGGCGGCGTGTCGTAGCTGCGGCGCCACACGAGCACCTGGTCGTCGCCGAACTTCGCGGCCGTTTCCGCCTTGTTCAGGCCCGACAGCGCGCCGTAGTGGCGCTCGTTCAGGCGCCACGAGTGGACGACCGGCAGGTACATGAGGTCCATCTTGTCCTGCACGTGCCACAGCGTGCGGATCGCGCGCTTGAGCACCGACGTATACGCGATGTCGAACGTGTAGCCGGCCTCCTTGAGCAATTCGCCGGCCTGGTAGGCCTCGTTGCGACCCTGTTCGGTCAGGTCGACGTCGACCCAGCCGGTGAAGCGGTTTTCCTTGTTCCACGTCGATTCGCCGTGGCGGATGAGAACGAGTTTGTACATGGATCTTGCGGTCGGTAGTGAAGGAAGCGGTGGCGCGTCGCGCGGGACCCGACCCGGGCCCGCCATCGCGCAAGACGGTTATTTTATAATGGCGGGATTGTCCTCATCCGATTTCTCTTTTTCCGGCGGAATTCCGTGACGTTCTTTACCAATTACACCAACCTGGCCCTTATCGCGATCCTGGTGGTATCCGGCGGCCTGCTGGCCTGGCCCGCGCTGCGCCGCGGCCGCGGCGGCCTGTCGGCCGCGGAGGCGACGCAACTCATCAACCGCCGCAACGCGGTCGTGATCGACGTGCGCGCCGCGTCCGACTTCGCTGCCGGCCACCTGCCGTCGGCGCGCCAGGTCGCGGCGGGCGAGATCGGCACGAAGATCGCGCAGGTCGCGAAGAACAAGAGCACGCCGGTGCTGCTCGTCTGCCAGAACGGCCAGCAGTCGCAGAAGGCGGCGCGCGAGGTCGAGGCGGCGGGTTACGCCGAGGTGCACGTGCTCGAGGGCGGCGTGGCCGCCTGGCAGCAGGCCGGGATGCCGGTCGTCAAACAAGGAGTGGCGAAGTGAACAAGGTTTTGATGTACAGCACGCAGGTGTGTCCGTATTGCATCCAGGCCGAGCGCCTGCTGAAGCTGCGCGGTGTCGAGCAGATCGAGAAGGTGCTGATCGACCGCGATCCGGCCCGTCGCGACGAAATGATGACGCGCACGGGGCGCCGCACGGTGCCGCAGATCTATATCGGCGACACGCACGTCGGCGGTTACGACGATCTGTCGAAGCTCGACCGCGAAGGCGGCCTCGTCCCGCTTCTGCAAGCGGCCTGATTAGGGCAGAATGGCCGCCGGCCGCGCCGCGGCTTGGGCGCGCAGGATTCATCCGTGGCGGCCGGCGTGAAGCCGGGCCGCCCCGTCACCACTTTTAGGGAAACACCATGTCCGACGTCGAAAACCAACCGTTCTTCAACATCCAGCGCGTCTACCTGAAGGATATGTCGCTCGAGCAGCCGAATTCGCCGGCGATCTTCCTCGAGCAGGACATGCCGTCGGTTGAAGTCGAAGTCGACGTCAAGGCCGACCGCCTCGCGGAAAGCGTGTTCGAAGTCGTCGTGTCGGGCACCGTCACCGCAAAGGTGAAGGACAAGATCGCGTTCCTGATCGAAGCGAAGCAGGCCGGCATTTTCGACATCCGCAACATTCCGGACGAACAGCTCGACCCGCTCGTCGGCATCGCCTGCCCGACGATCCTGTTCCCGTACCTGCGTTCGAACATCGCCGACGCGATCACGCGTGCGGGCTTCCCGCCGATCCACCTGGCGGAAATCAACTTCCAGGCGCTGTACGAACAACGCCTCGCGCAGCTTCAGCAGCAGGCCGGTGCCGCAGCAGGCGCACCGAACGGCACGACGCTGAACTGACGTTTCACTCGGACCGGTGCTGGGTATGAAAGTAGCCGTTCTCGGCGCCGGTGCCTGGGGCACCGCGCTCGCGGGCCATCTGGCCGCGCGGCACGATACGCTTTTGTGGGCGCGCGACGCCGCGCTCATCGCCGGGCTGCAGGCCCGGCACGAAAATTCCCGCTATCTGGACGGCATCGCGCTGCCTGACGTGTTGCGCTACGACGCCGATCTCGGCGCCGCGCTCGCGCATGGCGCCGCGGACGACGCATTGTGCGTGATCGCCGCGCCGGTGGCCGGGTTGCGCACGCTGTGTCACGCGATGCGCGACGCAGGCTGCGTGCCCGCGCATGTCGTCTGGGTTTGCAAGGGCTTCGAGGCCGACACGCATCTGCTGCCGCATCAGGTGATCGCGGCCGAGCTGCCCGGGCAGCTCAGCAACGGCGTGCTGTCGGGGCCGAGCTTCGCGCGCGAAGTCGGGCAGTCGCTGCCCGTCGCGCTGACGGTGGCGAGCACGTCCGCCGAATGCCGCGAGCGCACGCTCGCCGCGTTCCATCACGGCGCGATGCGGATCTACACGGGTGACGACGTGGTCGGCGTCGAGGTCGGCGGCGCGGTGAAGAACGTGCTCGCGATCGCGACCGGCATCGCCGACGGTCTCGGCCTCGGGCTGAACGCGCGCGCCGCGCTGATTACGCGCGGCCTCGCCGAAATGTCGCGCCTCGGTGTCGCGCTCGGCGGCCGGGCGGAAACCTTCACGGGCCTCACGGGCCTCGGCGACCTGATCCTCACCGCCACGGGCGACCTGTCGCGCAACCGCACGGTCGGCCTGCAGCTGGCGGCCGGCCGCACGCTGAACGACATCCTCGGCGCGCTCGGCCACGTGGCCGAAGGTGTGCGCTGCGCGCAGGCCGTGCTGGCCATCGCACGCGCGCAGTCGATCGAAATGCCGATCACCGAAGCCGTGTGCGGCGTGCTGTTCGACGGCATCGCGCCGCGCGACGCCGTCAGCGGCCTGCTGCGGCGCGACGCGCGCGCCGAGTAACGCGGCCCGGCGCCGCCTGGCGCCGTGTTCACTGCGGGCGCGCGGCGTCAAAGCGCGCTACGCTTGAACAGTCTCCGGCGTTCCGGGAGGTTGTCATGCTGCAGATCCATTCCACCACGCTCGATGCGCAGGTCGTCGACATCACGACGCTCGAGGTCGATGCGATCGTCAACGCCGCGAACGGCTCGCTGCTCGGCGGGGGCGGCGTCGACGGCGCGATCCATCGCGCGGCCGGCCCCGGCCTGCTTGCCGAATGCCGCACGCTCGGCGGCTGCGAGACGGGCGACGCCAAGCTCACGCGCGGTCATGGGTTGCCGGCGCGCTACGTGATCCATGCGGTCGGACCCGTGTGGCACGGCGGCGGGCGCGGCGAGGCCGACCTGCTCGCGTCGTGCTACCGGCGCGCGATCGAGCTGGCCGAGGAGGTCGCGGCGACGTCGATCGCGTTCCCGGCGATCAGCTGCGGCATCTATCGTTATCCGGCCGAGGAAGCTGTCGAGATCGCGGTGGGCACCGTTGCCGAAATGCTGCCGCAGGCGCCGAACCTCGCACGCGTGGTGTTCGCGTGCTTTTCTCCCGACATCTACGACCTGTATCGCGCGCGGCTCGCACGGACGTGACGCGTCCCGCGGGGCGCGCTGCGCCGTGCAGGCGTCAGGCGCCGCCTTCGAAGCCGGCCTGGCGCCACGCCTCGAATACGACCACCGCGACCGTGTTCGACAGGTTCAGGCTCCGGTTGTCCGGCCGCATCGGCAGGCGCACGCGCTGTGCGTTCGGGAAGCGCTCGAGCAGCTCGGCGGGCAGGCCGCGCGTTTCCGAGCCGAACACGAACCAGTCGCCGGGCAGGAACGCGTGATCGTGGAAGCGGCCCGAGCCGCGCGTCGTGAACGCGAACATTCGCGCGGGGTCGGGCGTTTCCGTCGCGACGAACGCATCCCAGTCGCGGTGCACGCGCATCTGCGCATACTCGTGATAGTCGAGGCCCGCGCGGCGCATCCGCGCGTCGTCGAGCGGGAAGCCGAGCGGCTCGATCAGGTGCAGGCGCGCGCCCGTGTTGGCGCACAGGCGGATCACGTTGCCGGTGTTCGGCGGAATTTCGGGGGCGACTAGGACGACGTTGAACATGTTTCGGTCTGGCTGGGCCGGCCGGGACGGCGCAACGCGCGCTCCCGGCCGGCCGGTTCGTGGCGGCCGCCGCCGTGTCCGGGCGGCTGGCCTCTCTATCTAATTAATCCCTGGCGGTGCGCAGCGCAACCAGATTCGTCACGCGCGCGGCGCCCGCCGCTTTCAGCGCGTGCGCGGCGGCCGCAAGCGTCGCGCCGGAGGTCATCACGTCGTCGACCAGCGCGACGTGGCGGCCGGCGACGCCGCCCGCCACCGCGAATGCCGCCATCACGTTGTCGCGCCGTGCGTGCCGGTCGAGCCGCGACTGCGGCGCGGTGTCGGCGACGCGCGCGAGCAGCACCGCATCCGCGCGCACGCCGAGCCGCCGCGCGAGCGGACGCGCGATCGCCCACGCCTGGTTGTAGCCGCGCGCGACGAGCCGCCGGTGCGACAGCGGTACCGGCGCCACCAGGTCGAAGCCGCCGGCGCCGGGCGTATCGTCGATCAACCGGGCGAGCCGCGCCGCGAATTCGGTGCCGAGCGCGAGTTGCCGGTGAAACTTCAGGCCGCGCGCGAGCCCGTCGAGCGGTGCGCGGTAATCCGCCAGCGCGAGCGTCGCATCGAACGGCGGCGGCGCCGTGCGGCACGCGTCGCAACGGTATGCGGTAACGCGGCCGGCGCGAGCGCCACGTAGCGGGGGCGAACGCGATGGCCCGATGCCCAGCGGCAGCGCGCAGACGTCGCAGCGCAGCCGCGCTTCATTCCAGTACGCGGCGTCGCAAGCACCGCAAATCACGGCGTGTGACAAATTGCCGCACAGTGCGCAGCGATTCGGCAGCGCGACCGCGATGACGCGCGCTGCCAGCGCGCGAACCTGCGACAAAGCGACGCGCATCGTGCGCGGGGCGGAACGGCGGATCATTGCAACACTCCTGACACCCCGCCTCAATGAAGCCTGCGGGGCGAGCGAGTATACTTCGGGCTCTTCGCCAGTGTGCCCGACATGTCCCCAGCTTCGACTTCAACCGGCCGTCCGGCCAATGACGCAAGGCGCCTGCGGCGGATCTTCGACCGCCGTGCCGCCACGTTCGATGCGGTCGCGTTCCTGCCGCGCGAGATCGCGCAGCGCATGAACGAGCGCCTCGAATACATCAAGGTGAGCCCCACGGCCGTGCTGGACGCGGGCTGCGGCCCGGGCGACGACCTGCCGGCGCTGCGCGCGCGCTTTCCCGAGGCGCCCGTGTTCGGCGTCGACCTGTCCGGCGCGATGCTCGCGCGAGCAGGGCAGCGCGAGGTCGAGCAGACGAGCTGGCGCCGCTGGCTGCCGGCCTCGCTCGGCCGCGCACTGGGCCCGCGCGGCCCGCGCGTCGCGCAGGCCGATTTCGCCGCGCTGCCGTTTCCCGGCGGCGCGTTCGACCTGATCTGGTCGAATCTCGCCCTCCACTGGCATTCGCGCCCGGACGCGGTGCTGCCCGAATGGCAGCGCGTGCTGCGCGTGAACGGGCTGCTGATGTTCAGCACGCTCGGCCCCGATACGCTGCGCGAACTGCGCGCGGCCTGCGCGGACGCCGAAGCGGCGCTGGGCATGGCGCCGCCCGCCGCGCGCGTGATCGATTTCGTCGACATGCACGACCTCGGCGACATGCTCGTCGAGAGCGGCTTCGAGATTCCGGTGATGGATCAGGAAGTGCTGACCGTCACCTACAAATCCCCCGACTCGCTGCTGGCCGACGTGCGCCGCTGGGGCGCCTATCCGTTCGACCGCGAGGCGCCGCAGCGCGCGACGCGGCGCTTTCGCGCGGCGCTCGGCGACGCGCTGGAGGCCCGCCGGCGCGAGGACGGCACGATTCCGCTGACATTCGAAGTGATCTACGGCCACGCGTGGAAGGCCGTGCCCCGCACGACCGCCGAAGGGCACGGGATCGTGCGCATCGAGGACATCGGAAAGGGGCGTCCGAAGAATCGGTAAAGCGGTAAAGAGGGGTTTTGTTATGTCTGAAATTAGCGGCGCAAAGCGGGGTCGAATTGGCGCCTAAAATGGCCGGAAAGCTTGTCGCGCTTGGCTCGCGGGCCGATAGTCGCTTGCTTGTGGATGCCATTGAACCCGCCTATAATGCGTCAGCTTGTCGTCCCGGGGTCCCCGCAATACGGGCCGACGAGTCCGATGCAGGCATGCATCGCATGCCATTCGCGTGAGGCGGCGATGGAAGCAGCGAGGGTGTTGGCGGAGACGACGAACGGCGAGCCGGTCCTCGAAGACTGGCTGATGAAACGCAACTGTTCGGCGTCGCCGCGCCAGTTCGTGCTGTTTTATGCGTCGCTCGCGAGCTTCTCGCTGGTGATCGCGACATTGCTGATGTGGCGGGGGGCTTGGCTCGTCATGCCCTTCACCGGAATCGAGTTGCTGGCTGTGGGTGTCGCATTTGCGATCTATGCTCGCCATGCGGTCGATTACGAACGCATCAGGCTGTATCCGCACCGGCTCGTGATCGAGCGGATGGATGCGGAGCGGCTCACGCAGATCGAATTCAACCCGCGCTGGGTGCGGGTCGAGCCGGGTGCGACGCCACGCGATCCGATTCGGCTGGTATCGCGCGGGCAGACCGTCGTAATCGGTCAGCATCTCGCGCAGTACAAGCGTGCGCAGTTCGCCGACGAACTGCGTATATCGCTCAGGCGCTGCGGCTGACGAGGCGCGGGCACCGGCGGATAGGGCCGGTCGCTTGCGACGGGGGAGGGTTTGAATGGAAATTTTGGGTAAGGATGCTATGAAAACAATCAAGCGAGCCCTCGCGGGCGTGCTGGCATGCAGCGGATTGCTCTTTGCCGGTGCCGCCCTGGCGGTCGGTGATAGCCCGGGCGGCCCCCGTGTCAACGAGATCAACTTTCAGCCGCCTGTCACGAAGATCGCCGAGGAGCTCTACGATCTCCACACGATGATGCTCATCCTCTGTACGGTGATCTTCGTCGGCGTGTTCGGCGTGATGTTCTATTCGATCTTCGCGCACCGCAAATCCAAGGGCCACAAGGCCGCCAATTTCCATGAAAGCACGACCGTCGAGATCATCTGGACGATCGTGCCGTTCGTCATCGTCGTGCTGATGGCGCTGCCGGCGACGAAGGCCGTCGTCGCGATGAAGGACACGACCAACGCCGATCTCACGATCAAGGTCACCGGCTACCAGTGGAAGTGGGGCTACGACTACGTGAAGGGCCCGGGCGAGGGCATCGGCTTCCTGTCGACGCTCAGCACCCCGCGTGACGAAGTGATGGGCAAGAAGCCGATCACCGACACCTATCTGCAGGAAGTCGACAACCCGCTCGTCGTGCCGGTCAACAAGAAGATCCGCATCATCACGACCGCGAACGACGTCGTCCACTCGTGGTACGTGCCCGCGTTCGGCGTGAAGCAGGATGCGATCCCCGGCTTCGTGCGCGACACGTGGTTCAAGGCCGACAAGGTCGGTACGTTCCGCGGTTTCTGTACCGAGCTGTGCGGCAAGGAACACGCGTACATGCCGGTCGTGGTCGAAGTCCTGTCGGATGACGACTACGCGAAGTGGGTCACCGCGCAGAAGGCCAAGCTGGCCAGCGCCGCAGTCGATCCGAACAAGGTCTACACGATGGCTGAGCTCGTCGCGCACGGCGAGGAAGTCTATAAGGCGAACTGCGCGGCCTGCCACCAGGTGAACGGCAAGGGCCTCGGCGCCTTCCCGGCCATGGATGGCAGCCCGATCGTGAACGGCCCGATCGCTGCTCACGTCGAGCGCGTGCTGCACGGCAAGGGCGCGATGCCGTCCTGGGCGTCGCTGTCGGATCTCGACATCGCGTCGGTCGTCACGTACGAACGCAATTCGTGGGGCAACCACAAGAACGACCTGCTGCAGCCGAAGCAAGTGGCCGACGCGCGTAACGGCAAGATGCCGGAAGACGCGGCGGGCGCAGCGGCAGCGGCACCGGCGGAAGCCGCTTCGGCACCGGCGCAGGCTGCGTCGGGCGCGGAGCAGCCGGCGGCAGCGGCCTCGGCCGCACTGTCGACGATCTACTTCGAGACGGGCAAGAGCGTGCTGCCGGCCGACGCGAAGGCGGCGATCGCCGCCGCGGCCGACTATGCGAAGGCACATCCGGACGCGAAGCTCGCGCTGTCGGGTTTTACCGACAAGACGGGCTCGGCCGACGCGAACGCCGAACTGGCGAAGCATCGCGCACAAGCCGTGCGCGACGCGCTGAAGGCAGCAGGCGTGGCGGAAGACCACATTATTCTCAAAAAGCCGGAAACGATCACGGGCGGGGCTGACGCGAAGGAAGCCCGGCGTGTCGAGATCGGCCCGGCGGCTTGACGTGTCGCTGAGTTAGTCGACGTATTCGCATTAGGAGATTCTCATGTCTAGCATCGGGCACGACGTAGCCGCGGACCACGCGCACGACGACCACGCGCACGAAATGCCGCACGGCTGGCGGCGCTGGCTGTTCGCCACCAACCACAAGGACATCGGTACGCTGTACCTGTTGTTCTCGTTCATCATGTTCCTGTCGGGCGGCGTGATGGCGCTCGCCATCCGGGCCGAGCTGTTCGAACCGGGCCTGCAGATCATGCGTCCGGAGTTCTTCAACGAACTCACGACGATGCACGGCCTGATCATGGTGTTCGGCGCGATCATGCCGGCGTTCGTCGGCTTCGCGAACTGGATGATTCCGCTGCAGATCGGCGCGTCCGACATGGCGTTCGCGCGGATGAACAACTTCAGCTTCTGGCTGCTGCCGGTCGCGGCCGTGCTGCTGGTCGGTTCGTTCTTCGCGCCGGGCGGCGCGACGGCCGCCGGCTGGACGCTGTACGCGCCGCTGTCGACGCAGATGGGTCCGGGCATGGACTTCGCGATCTTCGCGGTCCACATCATGGGCGCCTCGTCGATCATGGGCGGGATCAACATCGTCGTGACGATCCTGAACATGCGCGCACCGGGCATGACGCTGATGAAGATGCCGATGTTCGCATGGACGTGGCTGATCACGGCGTACCTGCTGATCGCGGTGATGCCGGTTCTGGCAGGCGCGATCACGATGGTGCTGTTCGACCGCCACTTCGGCACGTCGTTCTTCAACGCGGCAGGCGGCGGCGACCCGGTGATGTACCAGCACATCTTCTGGTTCTTCGGCCATCCCGAGGTGTACATCATGATTCTGCCGGCGTTCGGGATCGTGTCGCAGGTGATCCCGGCGTTCGCACGCAAGACGCTGTTCGGCTATAGCTCGATGGTGTACGCGACGGCTTCGATCGCAATCCTGTCGTTCATGGTCTGGGCGCACCACATGTTCGCAACGGGCATGCCGGTCACCGGCCAGCTGTTCTTCATGTACGCGACGATGCTGATCGCGGTGCCGACGGGCGTGAAGGTGTTCAACTGGCTCGCGACGATGTGGCGCGGCTCGATGACGTTCGAAACCCCGATGCTGTTCGCGATCGGCTTCCTGTTCGTGTTCACGTTCGGCGGTCTCACGGGCCTGATGCTCGCGATGGCGCCGCTCGACATCCAGTATCACGGTACCTACTTCGTGGTGGCGCACTTCCACTACGTGCTGGTGGCCGGCTCATTGTTCGCGCTGTTCTCGGGCTGGTACTACTGGGCGCCGAAGTGGACGGGCTGGATGTACAACGAGACGCGCGGCAAGATCCACTTCTGGGCGTCGATGATCTTCTTCAACCTGACGTTCTTCCCGATGCACTTCGTCGGTCTCGCAGGCATGCCGCGTCGCTACGCGGACTACCCGGCGCAGTTCACGGACTTCAACCAGGTGGCGACGATCGGCGCATTCGGCTTCGGCCTCGCGCAGGTGTACTTCCTGTTCGCCGTCGCGCTGCCGGCCTACCGTGGCGGCGGCGAGCTGGAAAAGGCGTCGGACAAGCCGTGGGATGGCGCGGAAGGCCTCGAGTGGACGGTGCCGAGCCCGGCTCCCTTCCACACGTTCGAGCAACCGCCGCACGTCGAGTAAGTTTCACAGTGCGTTCCGCCGCTGCCTGCCGCGCAGGCAGGCGCGGCGGGCGCCGAACCGAAGTTTCAGATGAACCGGAATCCACAAGAAAGACGAACGCCCGAGCAGATCCGCGCGGGCAACAAGCGGCTCGGCCTCATCCTGCTCGTCATCGCCGCCGTTTTTTTTGTGGGTGTCGTGATCAAGCAGTGGTGGCTGTCCACTCACTGATGCAGCAACAGACGCAGTAGCGAGGAAGTTGTCGTATGTCGAAGCCGGAAGAGGGCGCCGTCGATCGCGCGTTCAATCGTTCGATGCTGGTGAAGCTCTTCGTCGTGGCCGGGCTGATGTTCGGTTTCGGCTTCGCGCTGATCCCGATGTATCGGGCGATCTGCCAGATCACCGGCATCAACAACTTGGTGCAGCGCGATGTCAGCGAGCGCGAGGTGAAGAACTCGCAGGTCGACTATAGCCGCACGGTGTCGGTCGAGTTCGATGCGAACGCGCGCGGCCCGCTCGGTTTCAAGCCGGAGCACAACAGTCTCGACGTGCATCCGGGCGAGCTGATGACGATCGTGTACGACGTGACGAACGGGCAGGGCCGGCCGGTCGTTGCGCAGGCGATTCCGAGCTACGCGCCGAAGCAGGCGACGGAGTTCTTCAAGAAGATCGAGTGCTTTTGCTTTACGCAGCAGACGCTGGCCGCGAACGAGTCGCGCAAGATGCCGGTGGTGTTCGTGATCGATCCGAAACTGCCGAAGGACGTGAAGACGATCACGCTGTCGTACACGTTCTTCGAGCTGAATACGCCGGCCACGCCGGCGCCGGCGCCGGGCAAGACCGCGGCGCAGGGCGCGGCGAAGCCGGACGCATGACGACGGAGGCGGGGGCGATGACGGAGGGCAAGCGGGGCGGATCGTTCGGCCAGGCGCTGAAAGCGGTGTTGTGGTCGTTCTTCGGGGTGCGCAAGCGGCGCGACCTGGAGGCCGACGCGACGCAGCTGAATCCGCTGCACGTGCTGATCGTCGCGTTGTTGGCAGCCGGTTTGTTCATCGGCGTGCTGATCCTGGTCGTGCGTGCCGTCGTGGGCTGAAGCCCGCGGCCACGAAGGAAGAATGCAGTGCGTGGCGCCACGGCGCCGCGTGCAGGAAGGAGCGGTGGTGGTCACGCCGCGCAAGAAATAAAGCCGGAGCGGTTTCCGGTACACAAATTGGACAGAAGTGGAGAATCAAGCATGAGCGGTCAAAACCAGACCCCGTACTATTTCGTGCCGCATCCGTCGCACCATCCGATCAGTGCGGCCATCGGCCTGCTGGTCATGCTCGGATCGGCGGCGCTGTGGATCAACGGTCACGACTGGGCGCCGTTTACGGCGCTGCTCGGCCTGCTGTGGTTGCTCTTCACGCTGTATCACTGGTTCGGCGACGCGATCGCCGAATCGGAAGGCGGTCACTACGGCAAGAACGTCGACAAGTCGTACCGCTGGAGCATGAGCTGGTTCATCTTCTCGGAAGTCATGTTCTTCGGCGCGTTCTTCGGCGCGCTGTTCTATGCACGTGAAATCGCGCTGCACCAGCTCGGCAGCCTCGACTACAAGCTGATCTGGCCGGATTTCTCCGCCGTGTGGCCGAACGAAGGCCCCGCCGCGCTCGCCGGTCACTTCAAGACGATGGGCCCGTGGCCGATCCCGACGCTGAATACCGCATTCCTGCTGTCGTCGGGCGTGACGCTGACGATCTCGCACCACGCACTGCGTGACGATCATCGCAAGAAGGCGATCGCCTGGCTGGCCGCGACGCTCGCGTTCGGTATCTGCTTCCTGTTCCTGCAAGGCTTCGAGTACTACCACGCGTACAACGAACTGAACCTGACGCTGAACTCGGGCGTGTATGGTTCGACGTTCTTCCTGCTGACCGGCTTCCACGGCTTCCACGTGTTCCTCGGCGGCACGATGCTCGCGGTGGTGCTGGTGCGGATGATCCGCGGCCACTTCAAGCCCGATCACCACTTCGCATTCGAAGGCGCCGCGTGGTACTGGCACTTCGTCGACGTCGTCTGGCTCGGCCTGTACGTCGTCGTCTACTGGCTGTAAATGGAACAACGGCCCGCGCAGCAATGCGCGGGCCGTTTTCATTGGGTCGGCCGGGCAGCGTGACTGCCGGCTTTCACCACCCGGGCGCCGCCGCGACTCAGTCAGGCGGCGCTTTTGCTTGGTGCCGTGGCCGTGCGGCGAAATGCCACAGCGGCCGCGGCGGCGAATCGATCAACGCCCGATCGGCAGGCCGGTCGAATGGATCCAGCCCATCCCGTTCGCGATCAGGATGAGCAGGAACAGCGACACCGACAGCCCGACGCGGGTGGCGAGCGACCAGACCATGCGTTTCGTGTGGCCGCGGTCGTGCATCATGAAGTAGAGCGCCGAGCCCATGCTGGCAATGATAAGGACGAAGGCGATGGGAACGAGTATGTGCATGACACGAACCGGACGACGGCAATTCGAAAGGAAGAGGATAATTATCGCACTTCGCCTGTCGGCAGGTGCCGGGCGGGCCGCATGATGAAGATCCGCTGGCTGCCCGCGTTGCTGATCGTCGTCGTCGTCGCGGTCACGATCCGTCTCGGTTTCTGGCAGCGCGACCGCGCGCACCAGAAGGAAGCGCTGCAGGCGAGCATCGCGCGCTACGAGCAGGCGGCGCCCGTCGACATCGGCGCGCAGCCGATGCCGCTCGCGTCGATCGAGTTCCATCGCGTGCGTGCGACGGGCCGCTTCCTGCCCGAGCAGGCCGTGTTCCTCGACAATCGGCCGTATAACGACCAGCCGGGTTTTTACGTCGTGATGCCGTTTAAACTCACGGGCGGCGGCGTCGTGCTCGTGAACCGCGGCTGGCTGCCGCGCAATATTTCCGATCGCACGGCGATCGAGCCGTTCGCGACGCCCGCGGGCGACGTCGAGATCGTGGGCATCGCGCGCGCCGACGCGTCGCGCGCGTTCGAGCTCGGCGAAGGCGGGTCGGCCGCGCACCAGAAGATCCGGCAGAACCTGGACGTCGCCGCGTATGCGAAGGAAACGGGGCTGCCGCTGCAGCCGTTCGTGATCCAGCAGACGAGCGACGACGGCGACAAGCTCGTGCGCGACTGGCCGGCGGCGACGACCGGCGTCGAGCGCAATTACGGTTACATGTTTCAGTGGTGGGCGATGGCGGCGGCCGCGCTCGGCTTCGGCCTGTACGCCGCGCGGCGTGCGGCGAAGAAGTCGGCCGGCGCGTGAGCGCCATGCCAGGACGCGGCGCTCGCGCCGCGGGTTCGTTTCGAGAGGTCTGATTTGTCCATGCAATCTCCCCGTCAAGGTTCGGCCGCTGCGCCGATGTCGCCGGCGGCCCGCAAGCGCGGCCGCTGGATGCTCGTGCTGCTGGGTCTCGTGTGCGCCGCGCCGATGATCGCGTCGTACTTCACCTATTACGTGATCAAGCCGAAGGGCGGCTCGACCAACTACGGCACGCTGATCGAGCCGCAGCGCCCGATCCCCGCGGATCTGCAGGTAACCGACGAAACCGGCAAGACCGTGCCGCTGTCGTCGCTGCGCGGCGTGTGGCTGTTCGTGATGACCGACCGCAGCGCGTGCGACGAGGCCTGCGCGAAGAAGCTCTATTTCATGCGCCAGATCCGCGTCACGCAGGCGGGCGAGCGGCACCGGCTCACGATGGTCTGGCTGCGCAGCGATGCGGGCGCGATGCCGCAGAAGGTGCTGGACGCGTACCCCGACACGCGCCGGCTCGTCGCCGATCCGGCCGCGGTGGCCGCGTGGCTGCCGGCCGACGCCGGCACGAAGGACAGTGACCACCTCTACATGGTCGACCCGAACGGCAACCTGATGATGCGTTTCCCGAAGGATCCGAACCCCGGCAAGATCAAGGCGGACGTGACGAAGCTGCTGAAGTGGTCGAGCATCGGCTAACGCAACACGAGAGGCATTGAACCGATGGCGTATCTACTGCAACTCGGCCTGATCGGCTTCTGCATCGCGCTGCTGCCGCTGTCGTACGTGTGGGTGAAGGCCGACGACAACAAGTTTCGCAAGCTGGTGTGGATCACCACCTTCCTGACGCTCGACCTGGTGATGTTCGGCGGCTTCACGCGGCTGACCGATTCGGGGCTCGGCTGCCCGGACTGGCCCGGCTGCTACGGCACGTCGTCGCCGTTCATCGCGCACGCCGCGATCACGGCCGCGCACCAGGCGATGCCGACGGGCCCCGTCAGCATGTCGAAGGCGTGGATCGAGATGATCCACCGCTATTTCGCGATGGCGATCGGCGTGCTGATCATCGCGCAGGTCGTGATCGCGTGGTCCGCGCGGCTGCGCCGCCGCCCGCTGCACGTGTCGCCGTGGTGGCCGACGAGTCTACTGCTGCTGATCCTCGTGCAGGGCGCGTTTGGCGCGTGGACGGTCACGATGAAGCTGCAGCCGGTGATCGTCACGATCCATCTGCTGCTCGGCCTCGCGCTGCTCGGCACGCTCGGCTGGCTCGCGGCGCGGCAGACGCCGCTGCCGTCGCATGACCCCGAAGCCGGCCGCTATCGCGCGGCCGCGCTCGCGGCGCTCGTGCTGCTGGTCGTGCAGATCGCGCTCGGCGGCTGGGTGAGCACCAACTACGCGGTGCTCGCGTGCACCGACTTCCCGACCTGCAACGGCCAGTGGATCCCGCCGATGGATTTCCAGCACGGCTTCCACCTGTGGCGCGCGCTCGGGATGACGAAGGACGGCGACGCGATCACGCAGGACGCGCTGGTCGCGATCCACTGGACGCACCGCACGTTCGCGTTCGTGGTGGTCGCGTACCTGGTCGCGTTCGCGCTGAAGATGCGCCGCTTCGAATCGCTGCGGCGCCCCGCGAACGGCGTGCTGGTGGTGGTCCTGCTGCAGTTCGTGACGGGCCTGACCAACATCGTGCTGCAGTGGCCGCTGCCGGTCGCCGTCGCGCACAACGGCGGGGCCGCGATCCTGCTGCTGCTCGTCGTCATGTTAAACTTTCGCATCCTTTCAAGCCGCCCCGGCCGTGTCGCGCAGCCTGCGCGCGACGCCGCCCCGGCGTGACCGCCCCCATGCAAAGCACCCTCTCCCAATCGCCCGGTAGCCGGTTTTCGCAGTACATGGCATTGACGAAGCCGCGTGTCACGCAGCTCGCGGTGTTCTGCGCGGTGATCGGCATGTTCCTCGCGACGCCGGGCATGGTGCCGTGGCACGTGCTGATCGGCGGTACGGTCGGCATCTGGCTGCTGGCCGGCGCCGCGTTCGCGATCAACTGCCTCGTCGAACAGAAGATCGACGCGATGATGCGCCGCACCGCGTGGCGCCCGTCCGCGCGCGGCGAGATCACGCCCCCGCAGATCCTGATCTTCTCGGCCGTGCTCGGCAGTGTCGGCGCATGGACGCTCTATACGTTCACGAACCCGCTGACGATGTGGCTGACGATCGCCACCTTCGTCGGCTACGCGGTGATCTACACGCTGCTGCTCAAGCCGATGACGCCGCAGAACATCGTGATCGGCGGCGCATCGGGCGCGATGCCGCCGGCGCTCGGCTGGGCCGCGGTCACCGGCGCGGTGCCGGGCGACGCGTGGATCCTCGTGCTGATCATCTTCGTGTGGACGCCGCCGCATTTCTGGGTGCTCGCGTTGTATCGCCGCAAGGATTACGAGAACGCGGGGCTGCCGATGCTGCCGGTCACGCACGGCGAGAAGTTCACGCGGCTGCACATCCTGCTGTACACGGTGATCCTGTTCGCGGTTACGCTGATGCCGTTCATCTCCGGGATGAGCGGGGCCGTCTACCTGACGAGCGCGGTGCTGCTCGGCGCGGTGTTCCTCGCGTATGCGTGGAAGATCCATCGCGACTACTCGGACGAACTCGCCCGCAAGGCCTTCCGCTACTCGATCGTCTACCTGTCGCTGCTGTTCGCCGCGCTGCTCGTCGATCACTATGCACGCCCGCTGCTCGGCGTGTAACCGCACGGTTTGAACGCAATGCTCCAATCACGGTTCGGGCGCCGCGCGCGCCAAGGCTGGATGCTCGCATGCGCATTCACGGCAGCGCTGCTGCTCGCCGGATGCGACAACGCGCCGAAATTCCAGAATCTCGACATCACCGGCAACACGCAGTTCGGCAGCGATTTCTCGCTGCCCGATACGGCCGGCAAGGTACGCACGCTCGCCGATTTCAAGGGTAAGGCCGTCGTGATGTTCTTCGGCTATACGCACTGCCCGGACGTGTGCCCGACGACGATGGCCGAGCTGTCCGAAGCGCTGAAGCAGCTCGGGCCCGATGCCGCGAAGCGCGTGCAGGTGCTGTTCGTCACCGTCGATCCGGAGCGTGACACGCCGGCGCTGCTCGGTCAGTACGTGCCCGCGTTCGATCCGTCGTTCATCGGCCTGCGGCCGGCCGACGAAGCGGCACTGAAGAAGGTCACGAAGGATTTCCGCGTGTACTACGCGAAGGTGCCCGGCAAGACGCCCGGCAGCTACACGATGGATCACACGGCCGCGAGCTACGTGTTCGACCGCGACGGCAAGCTGCGCCTGTTCGTACGCGACGGCCAGGGCCCCGGCCCGTGGGTCCACGACCTGAAGCTGTTGGTCGACTGACCGGCAGCCGCCGGGCGCCCGGCCCGGCGATCACGTGACGGCCGCCTCGCGCCGTCACGTTTTCCCGCTCTCTTCGTTGTTTGCATACGCCGCCCGGCGGGCGGCGTGTCGGCGTGCGCGCGTATCGTGCAGAGGTCGTGCAGAGGTCGCGTTACGGCAGCGCGGGCACGTTGAAGCCGGTTGCGGCACGCGTGATCCGGAATTCCGTCACGCGATACGTGGCGAGCCCCTCGATGACGAACGGATCGGTATTCAGGATCGCGTCCAGTTCGTCGCGATCGATGCGGGCCGCGAGGATCACGCCGCCTTCGCGCGGCACCTTCGGCCCCGCTGCGATGAAGATGCCCTTGTCGAACTGCGGCTGCAGGAATGCGCGATGGCGTTCGAGCGCGTCGTCGATGCGCTCGAGCGATGCGGTGTAGTGAATGTCGATGACGTACATGGATGGCCCTCGGAATGGCGCCGGCTCTTCGTGTGCCGGCTAGCCGGTCTTTTTAGCACAGCAGATGCGGACTGTCGCGCCGGCGGCCGCGGTGCGGCGCAGGGCGCGGGCGGCCTGTCGATCGCCGGTTCGCGGCGCCGGCCGTATTCAAGTTGTAAGCCTCGGTGCCGTAAATGAATGAGCAAGCGTTTGCGCGCGGCAGGCCGTTCGCGCGCAGCGTGCGCATCGACATCGACAGAGGCACGCAGATGAGCAGAATGAGTTTGAACCGCAAGCTGTGGCTCGCGCTTGCGCTGGTATGGATCGGTCTCCTGGGCGTCGGCGCATGGAGCGCGTACGAGACGCGCGCGACGATGCTCGCCGAACGCAAGGCCGGCATCGCGAATCTCGTCGATTCGGCGGCCGGCATCGTGCAGGCGTATCACGCACTCGCGCAGAGCGGTACGCTGCCGGAGGCCGATGCGAAGCGCGACGCGCTCGCGAGCCTCGCCGCGATGCGCTACGGCGATTCGGGCTACGTGTTCGTGATGGACTCGAAGCCGGTCGTGCTGATGCATCCGACGCTGCCGAAGCTCGTCAACACGCAGGTCGGCGACTATCTCGACCCGGACGGCAAGCCGCTGTTCGTCGCGATCCTGAACGCCGCGAAGGAAACCGGCAGCGGCTTCGCCGAGTATCGCGGGCGCCTGCCGCACAGCGAGACCGCCGTGCCGAAGATCAGCTACGTCACGCGATTTACGCCGTGGGACTGGAACATCTCGAGCGGCGTGTTCCTGAAGGACATCGACACCGTCTATTACCGGACGCTGCTCGGCCACCTCGCGGTCGTGTTCGTGATCGGCTTCGTGATCAGCGCGGCGATGCTGGTGATCATCCGCAACGTGCGCAGCAGCCTCGGCGGCGAACCCGACGAAGCGGCCGCGCTCGCGACGCGCATCGCGCAGGGCGACCTGACGCTGCCGGTGCCGGTTCGCGCGGGCGACCGCACGAGCATGATGGCCGCGATGCACGACATGCAGGCTCGGCTGCAGGCGACGATCGGCGGGATTCGCCAGTCGGCCGGATCGATCGCGTCGGCGAGCCGCCAGATCTCGGCCGGCAACGACGACCTGTCGCAGCGCACCGAGGAGCAGGCCGCGTCGCTGGAAGAAACCGCCGCGAGCATGGAGCAGCTGACCGCGACCGTGAAGCAGAACGCCGACAACGCGCGGCAGGCGAGCGGGCTCGCGAACAGCGCATCGGAGATCGCGCGCATGGGGAGCGACGTCGTGAACCGCGTGATCGGCACGATGGGCCAGATCGACGACAGCTCGCGCAAGATCGCCGACATCATCGGCGTGATCGAAGGCATCGCGTTCCAGACCAACATCCTCGCGCTGAACGCGGCGGTCGAAGCCGCACGCGCCGGCGAGCAGGGCCGCGGCTTCGCGGTGGTCGCGGGCGAGGTGCGCTCGCTCGCGCAGCGCAGCGCGACGGCGTCGAAGGAGATCCGCGAGCTGATCGTCGACTCGGTCGAGCGCGTGCGCAACGGGTCGACGCTGGTCGGCCAGGCCGGCACGACGATGGGCGAGATCCTGCAGGCCGTCGCACGCGTGACCGACATCATGGGCGAGATCGCGGCGGCGTCCGAGGAGCAGGCGAGCGGCATCACGCAGGTCGGGCGCGCGGTCACGCAGATGGACCAGGTGACGCAACAGAACGCGGCGCTCGTCGAGGAGGCCGCCGCGGCCGCCGCGTCGCTGCAGGAACAGGCCGCGCGACTGCGCGATACGGTCGGCGCGTTCCGGGTCGGCGGGCAGATGGGCGAGCCTGCATTCGAGACGAAGGCGGCCGGCCGGGCGGCGGTGGCGTAACGCGCTCGGGCCGATGCGCGACTCGCACAAATGCAACTAACGGCCGAATCGCGACACCCCTGCCAGCACCGCTGCGGTGCATACCCATATGAGCGGGATGTATTTCACTTCCCGCCGATCCTGTGACACCATTTGCCCCTTCCTGCGAGTCGGGGCATACCCGTATCGCGCCCCATTTTCAGTCATCCAGTAAGCAAGAAAGCGAGAAACAGATGAAGCGTCGCAGTCTCCTGAAGGTATTTTCCGTGCTGGCCACCGGTGCGGCACTGACGCTGTCGGCAGGCGCGCACGCCGAAGACAAGGTGATCAAGGTCGGCACGGTCGCCGGCCCGGATTCGGAAGTGTGGCAGCTCGTGCAGAAGGTCGCGAAGGAGAAGGAAGGCCTGAACGTGAAGGTCATCGAGTTCAACGACTACGTGCAGCCGAACGCGGCGCTCGACTCGGGCGACCTCGACGCCAACAGCTTCCAGCACCAGCCCTACCTCGACAGCCAGGTGAAGCAGCGCGGCTACAAGCTGGTCAGCGCGGGCCTGACCTACATCTCGCCGATGGGCGTGTACTCGAAGAAGTTCAAGGCGCTGAAGGACCTGCCGCAAGGCGCGAAGGTCGCGGTGCCGAACGATCCGTCGAACGAGAACCGCGCGCTGCTGCTGCTGCAGACGCAAGGCGTGATCAAGCTGAAGGCGGGCGCCGGCACGGGCGGCAACAACGCGACGGTGCTCGACATCGCCGAGAACCCGAAGAAGCTGAAGATCTCCGAACTCGACGCCGCGCAACTGCCGCGCGTGCTGTCGGACGTCGACGCGGCCGTGATCAACACGAACTACGCGCTCGCCGCGAACCTGCAGCCGACCAAGGACGCGATCGCGCTCGAATCGCTGACGAGCCCGTATGCGAACCTGATCGCCGTGCGCGCGAAGGACAAGGACCAGCCGTGGGTGAAGAAGCTGGTCAAGGCATACCAGTCGCCGGAAGTGCGGGAATTCATCAAGAAGCAGTTCAAGGGCTCGATGGTCGCGTCGTTCTGAACGCCGCACACCCGCCTAACCGCTGAACGAAAAGGCCTGCATCGCGCAGGCCTTTTTCATTGGCGCGGCCGATCGACGACGGCCGCACGGTATGGCGCGTTCAACGCCGGCTCACATCTCGCCGCGCCGCGAGCAGATCGACATGATCTGCTGGATCGCATAGTTGTCGCGCACGCCCGGCAGCGACTGCACGACGCACTCGTGAAAACGCCGCTCGCGCGGCAGCAGCATCGCGTTGTTGCGATACAGCGCGTCGCACGAGCGCTGGATCAGCTGCGCCGCCGCGCCGTTGCGGCTTTCGCGCAGCGCATTGAGCATGCAGTCGTCGTATTGCGCACTGCCGTCGGTCAGTGCGAATGCCGCACCCGGCAGCGCCAGCGCGACGGCCGCGCATGCGATGACTCGGCTCCCCCGTTTCATGTGCCCTCCGATGGCGTGGACTGGGTCGGCCGACAGCATAACGTAAAGCCGCGCACGTGGCTGACGCGTTGTGCCGGGGCCGGCCGGAACCCCTGCCGGACGGGCTTCACGCGCGTTCGCGCACGTCGGCGCGCGCTGCAATCCGGGGCGCGATACGAAAGCGCGGAGTCAGGCGGTGGTCTGCGGAAATGGTATCCTCGTGCGTTCGCCGCTGCACGCTTTCCCGGAGCGTGCGCGGGCCGTTCGCCAGCGCGTCGTACGCATGGCGGCGCCCGCCCGACGGCGGCGGGAATCCATCATCCAGAACCGACACAATACGGGGGAGACACACCTATGAAGCGTTTCAAGACTTTCGCGATCCGTTCGATCACGGCCGGCGTGGCCGCACTCGCGCTGGCCGGTGCCGCGCACGCCCAGACCGTCAAGGTGCTGTCGATCGTCGACCACCCGGCGCTCGACGCGATCCGCGACGGCGTGCGCGCCGAGCTGAAGGCGGAAGGTTACGGCGACGACAAGCTCAAGTGGGAATATCAGAGCGCGCAGGGCAACACGGGCACGGCCGCACAGATCGCGCGCAAGTTCGTCGGCGACCAGCCCGACGTGATCGTCGCGATCGCGACGCCGGCCGCGCAGGCGGTGGTGGCCTCGACGAAGAGCGTGCCGGTCGTCTATTCGGGCGTGACCGATCCGGTCGCCGCGCAGCTCGTGAAGGGCTGGGGCGCGTCGGGCACCAACGTGACGGGCGTATCCGACAAGCTGCCGCTCGATCGCCAGGTCGCGCTGATCAAGCGCGTCGTGCCGAATGCGAAGACGGTCGGCATGGTCTACAACCCGGGCGAGGCGAACTCGGTCGTCGTCGTGAAGGAGCTCAAGGAGATCCTCGCGAAGCAGGGGATGACGCTGAAGGAAGCGGCCGCGCCGCGCACCGTCGACATCGGCTCGGCCGCGAAGAGCCTGATCGGCAAGGTCGACGTGATCTACACGAACACCGACAACAACGTCGTGTCCGCGTACGAAGCGCTCGTGAAGGTCGCAAACGAAGCGAAGATCCCGCTCGTCGCCGGCGACACCGACAGCGTGAAGCGCGGCGGCATCGCGGCGCTCGGCATCAACTACGGCGACCTCGGCCGCCAGACGGGCAAGGTCGTCGCGCGCATCCTGAAGGGCGAGAAGCCGGGCGCGATCGCATCGGAAACGAGCAGCAACCTCGAGTTGTTCGCGAACACGGGCGCGGCCGCGAAGCAGGGCGTGACGCTGTCGCCGGATCTGCTCAAGGACGCGAAGACGGTCATCAAGTAAGCCGCGGCCCGACCGCCGCGCTTGCGGGCCCGATCCGGGCCTGAACGACACCGCCGGACGGGCGGCTCCCACCCGGGGCCGCCCGTTCGCTTCGCCCGGCCGTACACGTCCGGCCGGGAAGCAACAGGATTTCCCCATCATGTCTCTGTTCTCGTTTCTGGGCGCGCTGGAGATCGGCCTGATCTTCAGCCTCGTCGCCCTCGGGGTGCTGATCTCGTTTCGCATCCTCAACTTCCCCGACCTCACCGTCGACGGCAGCTTTCCGCTCGGCGGCGCCGTCGCCGCGACGCTGATCTCGGCCGGCTACGACCCGTTCAGCTCGACCTGCATCGCGATCGTCGCGGGCGCGGTGGCCGGCTTCATCACCGGCTGGCTCAACGTGCGCCTGAAGATCATGGACCTGCTCGCCAGTATCCTGATGATGATCGCGCTCTATTCGGTGAACCTGCGGATCATGGGCCGGCCTAACGTGCCGCTCATTACCGAGCCGACCATTTTCACCGTGCTGCAGCCGGACTGGATGCCCGACTACGTGTTGCGCCCGGCGCTGCTCGCGATCGTCGTCGTGGTCGCGAAGCTTGGCCTCGACTGGTTCTTCTCGTCGCAGCTCGGCCTCGCGATGCGCGCGACCGGCGCGAACCCGCGGATGGCGCGTGCGCAGGGCATCGCGACCGGCCGTGCGACGCTCGCCGGGATGGCGCTGTCGAACGCGCTCGTCGCGCTTGCAGGCGCCCTGTTCGCGCAGACGCAGGGCGGCGCGGATATCTCGATGGGGATCGGCACGATCGTGATCGGGCTGGCCGCGGTGATCATCGGCGAGACGCTGCTGCCGGCGCGCCGGCTCGTGCTGACGACGCTCGCCGTCGTGCTCGGCGCGATCGTCTATCGCTTCTTCATCGCGCTTGCGCTCAACAGCGAATTCATCGGGCTGAAGGCGCAGGATCTGAACCTCGTGACGGCGGCGCTCGTCACGATCGCGCTGGTGCTGCCGGCGACGCGCAAGAAGCTGTTCGCGCGCAAGAACGGAGGCGCCTGACATGCTGTCCGCACAAGACCTGAAACTCACGTTCAATCCCGGCACGCCGATCGAGACGCGCGCGCTGCGCGGGCTGTCGCTCGAGATTCCCGACGGCCAGTTCGTCGCGGTGATCGGCTCGAACGGCGCCGGCAAGTCGACCTTCCTCAATGCGGTCAGCGGCGACCAGGCCGTCGATGCGGGACGCATCTCGATCGACGGCACCGATGTGACGCGCAAGGCCGCGTGGGATCGCGCGCACCTCGTCGCGCGCGTGTTCCAGGATCCGATGGCCGGCACCTGCGAGGCGCTGACGATCGAGGAGAACATGGCGCTCGCGATGGCGCGCGGTGCGCGGCGCGGCTTCCGGGCCGCGCTCGACCGGCCGTCGCGCGAGCTGTTCCGCGACAAGCTGCGGCTGCTGAACCTCGGCCTCGAGAACCGGTTGACCGACCGGATCGGGCTGCTGTCGGGCGGCCAGCGGCAGGCGGTGAGCCTGTTGATGGCGTCGCTGCGGCCGTCGCGGATCCTGCTGCTCGACGAGCACACGGCCGCGCTCGACCCGAAGACGGCCGCGTTCGTGCTGGAGCTGACCGCGCGCATCGTCGCCGAGAGCAAGCTGACGACGATGATGGTCACGCACAGCATGCGGCAGGCGCTCGACTACGGCGACCGCACGGTGATGCTGCACCAGGGGCAGGTCGTGCTCGACGTGTCGGGCGACGCGCGCAAGGGGCTCGACGTGCCGGACCTGCTGCAGATGTTCGAGAAGGTGCGGCACGAGCAGCTCGACGACGACGCATTGCTGCTCGGCTGACGGGCGGCAGGCGGGGCCGGCGCGGTGTGCAGGGTGCGCATCGTGCCGGTTGGCCGGCCGGGCCGGGCTCTGCTCGGTTCGGCCCGGCTGTGCGATTCGGTTCGCATGCGCCGCATCGGCGCCCGAGGGGTGTGGCGTCCGTCCGGGCGGTGCGAGCCGGTGATGCCGGGGCGACCCGCCGTCATAGCGTGGGCCTGCCGGCTTTTCACCCGTCTTTCATCTGACGAAATACCGGTTTCGTACCAGTACTGTGCGGCGTGGACGCATTGCCATATACTGTATATCCATACAGTTGTGGGTGGCATCATGCTCGCATCCTCCATTTCTCCCGAATCCCTTCATCCATCGCTGTGGCGCGGCTCGCAGCTCGCGCGCGGCGGCCCGCGCACGATCGAGACCGGCTTCGCGCCGCTGTCGGCCGAGCTGCCGGGCGGCGGCTGGCCGGTCGGCGGGCTCGTCGAACTGCTGGCCGCGCAGCCGGGCTGCGGCGAGATGCGGCTGCTCGCGCCTGCGCTCGCGCACACCGTCAGCGCCCGGCGCCCGCTCGCGCTCGTCGCGCCGCCGCAGTCGCCGCATGCGACCGCGCTCGCCAGTCTCGGCGTGCCGGCCGACGCGCTGCTGTGGCTGCGCGCCGGCAGCCGCACGGATGCGTTGTGGGCCGCCGAGCAGGCACTCAAGACCGGTTGTTGCGGCGCGCTGCTGCTGTGGCAGGACGCGCGGCCCGATGCGCTGCGGCGCCTGCATCTCGCGGCCGCGCGCACGGGCGACACGCTGTTCGTGATGCTGCGCCCGCTGTCGGCCGAGCGGCAACCGTCGCCGGCCGTGCTGCGCGTCGCGCTGTATCCGGTGCCGGGCGGCGTGTCGCTCGACATCGTCAAGCGGCGCGGCCCCGCCCGCAGCGAGCCGCTCGTGCTCGACCTGCCGTCGCCCATCGTGGAGAGCCGCTATGCGCGTCTTGCTCGGCATCCATCTGCCGCGCCTGCCGCTCGACGTGTGCGTCGCGCTTCCGTCTGACGGCGAGGCGGGCGAGGCCGGCAGCGCAGGCAGTGCGGTATTCGAGCAGGGTGTCGTGCTGATCGCCGACGCGGCCGCGCGCCGGCAGGGCGTGCGCGCGGGCATGAAGCGCGGCGGCGTGCTCACGCTCGCGCCGCATACGCAGCTCGTCGAACGCGATCCCGCGCGCGAGGCCGATGCGCTGCGCGCGGTCGCGCTCGCGTTGCTGCGCTTCTCGCCGTGCGTCGCGCTCGGCGACGAAGCCACGCTGCTCGTCGACGTCGGCCCGAGCCTGCGCTTGTTCGGCGGCTTGCCGTCGCTGTGCCGCCAGGTGCGCGCGACGCTCGCGGCGCTCGGCTATGCGGCACGCCTGTCCGCCGCGCCGACCGGGGGCGGCGCGTGGCTGCTCGCGCGTGTGTCGGCCCGTGCGCGGATCCGGCGCCGCGTCGCGAGCCCGGCCTCGCTTGTCCGCGCGCTTGACCGGCTGCCCTGCGTGCTGCTGCCCGATGCGCGTCCGTATGCGGGCTGGTTCGACGGGCTCGGTTGCCGCACGCTCGCCGATCTGCGCGGCCTGCCGCGCGCGGGGCTGCAGCGCCGTTGCGGTCCCGCGTTGCTGGCTGCGCTCGATCGTGCGTATGGCGACGCGGTCGAGCCGCTTGCGTGGATGGCGGTGCCGCCCGTGTTCGACGTGCGGCTCGAATTGCAGGAGCGCGTCGAATACGCGGAAGCCGTGTTGTTCGTGGCGCGGCGGCTCGTCGTGCAGCTGTGCGGCTGGCTGGCCGCGCGGCACCTGTCGCTGGCCGCGATGACGTTCGATCTCGAACACGAGCGCGGCCGCCAGGCCGTGCCGCCGACGCCGCTCGAGCTCGCGTTCGCGTCGCCCGTGCGTGACGAGGCGCATTTCATGCGGCTGCTCGGCGAGCGGCTCGCGCGCGTCGAGTTGCCGGCCGCGGTGATCGCGGTGCGTCTGAAGGCCACGCGCGTCGAATCGGTCGCGCCGCCGGCCGACGATCTTTTCCCCGAGCCGGGCGGCACGCGCGAGACGCGCGCGCGGCTGTTCGAGCTGCTGGTCGCGCGGCTCGGCGCGGACAACGTGCTGCGCGCGGCGCCCGTCGCCGATCACCGGCCCGAGGCGGCGAACCGCTGGCTGCCGCTCGATGCGCAGGCCGGCAAGCCGGCTCCCGGGCCGCCCGCCGTGCCGCCGAGGCCAGCCTGGTTGCTGGCGGAGCCGCTGCCGCTGTTGATGCGCGGGGAGCGGCCGGTATTTCATACGCCGCTGAGGATGATGTCGTCGGTGGAGCGGATCGAGGCCGGGTGGTTCGACGGTCAGCTCGCTGCGCGCGATTACTGCGTCGCGCAGGACGAGGCCGGCGCGTGCTACTGGGTGTTCAAGGAGCGGGCGGGGAGCGAGGCCGAGCCGCGCTGGTTCCTGCACGGCCTGTTCGGGTGAGCGGTCATGGTTGCGGAATTCAGCTGGCTGCCCGATTACGCGGAGTTGTTCTGCCGTTCGAACTTTTCGTTCCTGCATGGCGCGTCGCATGCGGAGGAACTGGTCGAGCGCGCGGTCGAGCTCGGCTATCGCGGGATTGCGATCACCGACGAATGCTCGCTTGCAGGCGCGCCGCGCATGCACGTCGCGGCGAAGGCGAAAGGGTTGCCGCTCGTCATCGGGTCGTATTTCGACGTCACGCCGGATGAAGTCGCGCCTGGCCACGATCCGGGCCCCGGCGCGTTCGGGCTCGTGTTGCTGGCGCAGAATCGCGAGGGCTACGGCAACCTGTCCGAGCTGATTTCGTGGCGGCGGATGGCATCGCCGAAGGGGACTTACAAGCTGACGTCGCGGATGCTGTCGGCGCCGCCTGCCGAGTTTGCGCATTTGCGCGGGATGCCCGACTGCTTCGCGATCCTCGTGCCGACGTATCCGGTGCGTGCTGATGTACTCGATGCGCAGGTCGCGTGGTTTCGCACGACGTTCGGCGAGCGGGCGCGGCTGGGGCTCGTGCAACTGCAGCGCGCGCTGGACGGTGCGCAGCGCGAGGAGATTCGTGCGGCCGGCGAGCGGCGTGGCGTGCGTGTCGTCGCGCTGGGCGACGTGACGATGCACCGGCGCTCATGCAAGGAGCTGCAGGACGTGATGACGGCGATTCGCGTCGGCATGCCGGTTTCCGAGTGCGGGTATGCGCTTGCGCCGAATGCGGAACCGCATTTGCGTGGGCGGAACCGGATCGGGAATCTGTTCTCGCCGGAGGAGATTGCGCAGACGTGCGCGATTCTCGATGCGTGTCCTTTCGAACTGGATTCGCTGCGCTACGAGTATCCCGACGAGATCGTGCCGAAGGGGCTCACGCCGACGAGCTATCTGGAGCAGGAAACCATGGCCGGGGCGGCCACACGCTATCCGCAAGGTGTGCCGGAGAAGGTGTCGAAGCAGATCCGATATGAACTCGACCTGATCGCGCAATTGAGTTACGAGCCGTTCTTCCTGACCGTCTACGACATCGTCAAATACGCGCGCAGCCAGAACATCCTGTGCCAGGGGCGCGGCTCGGCGGCGAACTCGGTCGTCTGCTTCTGCCTCGGCATCACCGAGGTGAATCCCGAGCAGAGCACGATGCTGTTCGAACGCTTCATCAGCGCGGAGCGCGGCGAGCCGCCCGATATCGACGTCGACTTCGAGCATCAGCGCCGGGAAGAGGTGATCCAGCATATCTACGAGAAGTACGGACACAACCGCGCAGCACTCGCAGCCGCCGTATCGACCTATCGTCCGCGCGGCGTGCTGCGCGAAACCGGCAAGGCGCTCGGCGTCGATCCGATGCTGGTCGATCGCGTCGCGAAAGCGCACCGCTGGTTCGACGGTAGCCGCGACCTGCTGCAGCAATTCTCGACGATCGGGCTCGATCCCGAGACGCCGCTCATCCAGGCATGGGCCCGGCTCGCCGCGCGGCTGCTGAACTTTCCGCGTCACCTGTCGCAGCACTCGGGCGGTTTCGTGATCAGCCGCGGCAAGCTCACGCGGCTCGTGCCGGTCGAGAATGCGGCGATGGACGGGCGGCGCGTGATCCAGTGGGATAAAGACGACCTCGAATCGCTCAAGCTGATGAAGGTCGACGTGCTCGCGCTCGGCATGCTGTCGGCGCTGCATCGCGCATTCGACATGCGTACCGCGTGGCGCGGGCCGCCGGAGCCGGATGGCGAGCCGTTCACGCTGAAGCATATTCCGCAGGATGACAAGGCGACTTACGACATGATCTGTCGTGCCGATACGGTTGGCGTGTTCCAGATCGAATCGCGCGCGCAGATGTCGATGCTGCCGCGCCTGCGCCCGGAGACTTACTACGATCTGGTGATCGAGGTGGCGATCGTGCGGCCGGGGCCGATCCAGGGCGGGGCAGTGCACCCTTATCTGAAACGGCGCCAGGGACTCGAAAAGGTCAGTTATCCAAAGGAGGACCTGAAGCCCGCGCTCGAGCGTACGTACGGCGTGCCGATCTTCCAGGAGCAGGTGATGCAGATCGCGATGATCGCGGCAGGCTTCACGCCCGGCGAGGCGGATGAACTGCGTCGCGCGATGGCCGCATGGAAGCGCAAGGGCAATCTCGAGAAATATCACCGCAAGATCGTCGACGGGATGCGCGAGCGCGACTATCCGCCCGACTTCGCCGAACAGATCTTCGAACAGATCAAGGGCTTCGGCGAATACGGTTTCCCCGAAAGCCACGCAGCCAGCTTCGCGAAACTCGCGTACGCCAGCAGCTGGCTCAAATGCCACGAACCGGCGATCTTCCTCGCTGCGCTGCTGAACAGCCAGCCGATGGGTTTCTACCCGCCGTCGCAGCTCGTGCAGGACGCGAAGCGGCACGGCGTGCAGGTGTTGCCGATCGACGTGACGCAAAGCAACTGGGAAGCATCGCTCGAAGCGCTGCCCGATCAGCCGCCGCCGCACGGCCAGCCGGCCGTGCGGCTCGGCCTGTCGCTCGTGCGGGGGCTCGGCGAAGCCGCCGCACGCCGCATCGAAGCCGCGCGCACGGCGGCCGGCCGGTTCGACAACGTCGACACCCTCGCACGCCGCGCGCAACTCGAACGCCGCGATCTCGAAGCGCTCGCCGCCGCGAACGCGCTTGCGACGCTCGCCGGCCATCGCCGCGATGCGCTATGGCAAGCGGTTGCGGCCGCCCCCGAACGCGACCTGCTCGCGACCGCGCCGATCGACGAAGTGGAGAAGCCCGCGCTCGGCGCGCCGTCGGAAGCCGACGACATCCTCGCCGACTATCACACCACCGGCCTCACGCTGAACCGCCATCCCGTCGCGCTGCTGCGGTCCGAACTGCGCGCGCGGCGGCTGTCGTCCGCGGCCGAATTGCACGACCGCCCCGACGGCCGGCTCGCGCGTGCGTGCGGGCTCGTGACCGCGCGGCAGATGCCGGGCACCGCGAAAGGCGTGATGTTCATGACGCTCGAGGACGAAACGGGCTGCGTGAACCTGATCGTCCGGCCCGAGCTGCTCGCGCGGCAGCGCCGCGAAACCCTCGATTCGCGGCTGCTTGCCGCGTCCGGCGTGTGGCAGGTCGCGAGCGACGTGAGGCACCTCGTCGTGCAGCATTTCGAGGATCTGACGCCGCTGCTCGGCGGCCTGCGCACGTCGAGCCGCGAATTCCACTGATTCCACTGACGCAACCGGCGCGCGCCGCCGAACGCGCGATGCGTCGCCACCCGTGCATACCAATCGGCTCAACTGGTCCTATCCAGGTCTCATATTCGTGCCCAAAACCTGGCCGAACCGCGTACTGGAACTGTCCCCTTGCATACCAATCCGGGTAAATCCCTATCCCGTACTTCATTGTAAACAAAGGGTTTGTGGGAGCTAAAACGCTTGCCGGGCAAGGCTTCCGGCGATTTCGGCACCACTAATACCAGTTCGTTGACTGGTATTATGGTGGTTATATAATGCCCTCACTTTCGACGGCCTGCGGTCGTCGTCCGACACCCGGAGGCACATGGAAACCGGCTGGTCCGAACTGGCGCCCGATCCCCTCAGCGATACGCCGCTCTATCTGCAGCTCGCCCGCAATCTGGCGAGCGCGATCCACGCCGGCGCGTGGCGGGCCGGCGAGGCGCTGCCGTCGGAACGGCTGCTGTCGGTGTCGGTCGGCGTGTCGCGGATCACGGCCCGTCGCGCCCTCGCGCTGCTGGTCGAGCAGGGGCTGATCAAGCGGGCGCGCGGGGCGGGCAGCTTCATCACGCCGCGCGTCGCCGATCCGCTGTCGCGTCTCGTCGGCTTCACCGCGAAGATGCAGCAGCGCGGCTTCGTGCCCGATTCGGTGTGGCTGTCGCGCACGCTGCGCGCCGCAAACCGCGACGAGATCACGCGGCTCGGCCTCGCGCCCGGCGCGACGGTGGCGCGGCTCGAACGGCTGCGCCGCGCGGACGGCATCGTGATGGCCGTCGAGCACTCGACGCTGCCGGCCGCGGTGGTGCCCGATCCGCAGGTGCTCGGCGCGTCGCTGTACGAATACCTCGAAGCGCGCGGCATGACCGTCGTGCGCGCGCTGCAGCACTTTCGCGCGGCGAACGCGACCCACGCGATCGCGAAATGGATGGCGGTGAAGCCGGGATCGGCCCTGCTGGTGATCACGCGGATCGGCTACGGCGCCGACCAGCGCGCGATCGAAGTGAGTGAAACGTATTGCCGCGACGATTACTACGACTTCGTCGCCGAACTGAAACGCTGACGCGCGAGACTGCCCGCGCGCGACACGCGTGAAGCAACGACACGGATTTGCAAATCACGACGCGGATGCCCGCGTCACCAGATCATCAAGAGAACGTCATGCTGACTGGAAACATCCTTACCCCCGACGGCTGGATTCACGGTTCGCTCGATAGCGAGAACGGCCGCATCACGACCCTCGACGGCAAGCCCGTCGATCCCGCGAAGAACGACGCGCCTTACATCCTGCCCGGCTTCATCGACCTGCACGTGCACGGCGGTGGCGGTGCCGACGTGATGGAAGGCGGCGACGCGATCGAGACGATCGCCCGCACGCACGCGCAATTCGGCACGACGAGCCTGCTCGCGACGACGATGACCGCGCCGCGCGACGAACTGATGCAGGTCGTCGCGAACCTCGGCACCGTCGCGCGCACCCGCACGCCGGGCGGCGCGCGTGTGCTCGGCGTGCACCTCGAAGGCCCGTACATCAACCCCGGCAAACTCGGCGCGCAGCCCGACGCGGCCGTGTCGGCCGTGCTCGACGAAGTGCTGAAGTACCTGTCGATCGCGCCGATCCGCGTCGTCACGCTCGCGCCGGAAATCGCCGGCCACATCGAGATCATCGGCGAGATGGCCGCGCGCGGCGTGCGCGTCCAGCTCGGCCATTCGCTCGCAACCTACGACGACGCGGTGGCCGCGCTCAAGCACGGCGCGTGCGGTTTCACGCACCTGTTCAACGCGATGTCGCCGCTGCATCACCGCAACCCGGGCCTGGTGGGTGCGGCGCTTGCCCACGCCGAATACGCGGAAATCATCCCCGACCTGCTGCACGTCCACCCGGGCGCGATTCGTGCTGCGCTGCGCGCGATCCCGCGCCTGTACGTCGTGACCGACAGCACGTCCGCAACGGGCATGCCCGACGGCGAATACCGGCTCGGCAGCCAGCACGTGACGAAGTGCCTCGGCGGCGTGCGCCTCGCCGACGGCACGCTCGCCGGCAGCACGCTGACGATGGACCAGGCGCTGCGCAACCTCGTGTCGCTCGGCCTGCCGATCGCCGACGTGTCGAACCGGATGTCGCGCTACGCGGCCGACTACCTTGGCGTCGCCGATCGCGGCCGCCTCGAGCGCGGCGCATGGGCCGACCTCGCGGTGTTCGACCGCGACCTGAACCTCACCGCGACCTACGTCGAAGGAGAATCGATTGTCGAATATGCTTAAGGAAGCGCGCGAGTCCGCCCAGGTCGTCGCCGCGCAGATCGCCGACACGACGCGCGTCGAAGCGCTCGCCGGCCAATTGCTCGATCACCCGCCGGCCGTCGCGCTGACGGTCGCGCGCGGCAGCTCGGATCACGCCGCGAGCTATTTCGCGAGCCTGACGATGAGCCGCCTCGGCGTGCCGGTCGCGTCGCTGCCGATGTCGGTCGCGACGCTGCAGCAGGCGCCGCTGAAGGTGCAGGACCAGCTCGCGATCGCCTTCTCCCAGTCGGGCAAGAGCCCCGATCTCGTCAATACGATGGCCGCGCTGCGCGAAGCCGGCGCGCGCACCGTCGCCGCCGTGAACGTGCTGCCGTCGCCGCTCGCCGACGCGTGCGAGCACCAGTTGCCGCTGCTCGCCGGCCCCGAACTGTCGGTGGCCGCGACGAAGAGCTATATCGCGATGCTGTCGTTGTCCGCGCAGATCGTCGCGTACTGGCAGCGCGACGCCGCGCTGATGACCGCACTGCGCGGCCTGCCCGACGTGCTCGCACAGGCCGGCCAGCTCGACTGGTCGCAGGCGGTGGCCGCGCTGGCGGGTGTCGAGCGGATGATCGTGATCGGCCGCGGCCTGGGCCTCGCGATCGCGCAGGAAGCCGCGCTGAAGCTGAAGGAGACGTCCGGCATCCAGGCCGAGGCGTTCTCGAGTGCCGAAGTCCGTCACGGCCCGATGGAGCTGATCGACCGCGACTATCCGCTGCTCGTGTTCGCCCCGCCGGGGCCCGAGCAGGCCGGCCTGCTGCAGCTTGCCGCGGACATGCGCGCCCGCGGCGCCGCCGTGCTGCTCGCGGCGCCCGCCGGCATACCCGGCGCGACGCTGCCGCTCGCGCAGTCCGCCCATTCGGCGCTCGACCCGATCGCCGCCATTCTTTCGTTCTACGTGATGGCGGCGGATCTCGCCGTTGCGCGCGGCCGCAATCCGGACACGCCGCGCCACCTGAACAAAGTCACCGAAACGCACTGATAGCCGAGACCGCCGATGAGACGCGCCGAGGAGTCCCAGTTGAAGAGCCCCACCCACGATCAGATCGTCCTGCTTAGCCCCATGACGGGGCCGATCGTCGCACTGGCCGACGTGCCCGATCCGGTGTTCTCCGGCGGGATGTTCGGCGACGGCATCGGCATCGACCCGCTCGCGGGCCAGCTCGTCGCGCCGTGCGCGGGCGTCGTGTCGCATCTCGCGCGCACGGGCCACGCGGTGACGATCACGACGCCGCAAGGCGCGGAAGTGCTGCTGCACATCGGCATCGACACGGTCGAGCTGAACGGGCAGGGTTTCATCGCGCACGTCGAGGCCGGCGCGCGTGTCGAGGCCGGCACGCTGCTGATCGAGTTCGACCAGGATGCGGTGGCGCGCAGCGCGCATTCGCTCGTGTCGGTGATCGCGATCGCCAACTCGGATGCGTTCGAGGTGGTCGACCGCGCGAGCGGTTTCGCGACGGCCGGCGAGACCCCGCTGCTCGCGCTGCGCGGCAAGGGCGAAGCGGCCGCGCAGGCGGCACAAACCGGCGCCGCGGCGCAGAACGAAGTACGCCGTGAAATCGTGCTGGCGCAGCCGGGCGGCCTGCATGCGCGGCCGGCCGCGCGGGCGCGTGAAGCCGTGCGCGGGTTCGACGCGACCGTCGACGTGCTGTTCGACGGCCGCAAGGCGTCGATCGCGAGCGTCGTCGGCCTGCTCGGCCTCGGCGCCGGCGAAGGCGCGACGGTCGAACTGGTCGGCCGTGGCGCGCATGCGCAGCAGGCCGTCGATGCGGTCGAGCACGAGCTGCTGCGCGAAGCGCACGGCGAAGTCGAGGAGAAACCGGCGCGGCTGAGGTCGCCCGCGCCGCAGACGGTCGCACGCAACGTCGGTGCGCCCATCGACCCGAACACGCTGGCAGGCGTGTGCGCGGCACCCGGCATCGCGGTCGGCACGCTGGTGCGTCTCGATGATGCGGAAATCATGCCGCCCGAACAGGCCGCCGGCACGCCGGCCACGGAAAGCCGCCAGCTCGACCAGGCGCTGAAGGCCGTCGACGCCGAACTCGACGAAACGGTGCGCAATGCATCGGCGCGCGGCGCGGTCGGCGAAGCGGGCATCTTCGCGGTGCACCGCGTGCTGCTGGAAGACCCGACGCTGATCGACGCGGCGCGCGACCTGATCAGCCTCGGCAAGAGCGCGGGCTTCGCGTGGCGCGCGACGATCCGCACGCAGATCGACACGCTGTCGAAACTCGACGATGCGCTGCTCGCCGAACGCGCGGCCGACCTGCGCGACATCGAGAAGCGCGTGCTGCGCGCGCTCGGCCATACGAACGGTGCGGCACGTGCGCTGCCCGACGAAGCGGTGCTCGCGGCCGAGGAATTCACGCCGTCCGACCTGTCGTCGCTCGATCGCCAGCGCGTGACCGCGCTCGTGATGGCGCGCGGCGGCGCGACGTCGCACGCGGCGATCATCGCGCGGCAGCTCGGCATTCCGGCGCTGGTGGCGGTCGGCGATGCGCTGTACGCGATTCCGGACGGCACGCAGGTCGTCGTCGATGCGAGCGCGGGCCGGCTCGAACACGCGCCGACCGCGCTCGACGTCGAACGTGCGCGGCACGAGCGCCAGCGCCTGGACGGCGTGCGCGAGGCGAATCGGCAATTGGCGGGTGAAGCCGCCTCGACCGTCGATGGCCGTGCGATCGAGGTCGCCGCGAACATCGCGACGCTCGACGACGCGAACACCGCGGTCGACAACGGCGCCGATGCAGTCGGCCTGCTGCGTACCGAACTGATGTTCATCCATCGCCAGGCCGCGCCGACGGTCGTCGAGCACCAGCAGAGCTACCAGTCGATCGTCGACGCGCTGCAGGGCCGCACGGCGATCATCCGCACGCTCGACGTCGGCGCCGACAAGGAAGTCGACTACCTGACGCTGCCGCCTGAACCGAACCCGGCGCTCGGCCTGCGCGGCATCCGTCTCGCGCAGGTGCGCCCCGATCTGCTCGACGATCAGCTGCAGGGCCTGCTCGCGGTGAAGCCGTTCGGCGCGGTGCGCATCCTGCTGCCGATGGTGACCGACGCGGGCGAGCTCGTGCGCCTGAAAAAGAGCATCGACGAATTCGCGCGCGTACTGGGCCGCACCGAGCCGATCGAGGTCGGCGTGATGATCGAGGTGCCGTCGGCCGCGCTGCTGGCCGATCAGCTCGCGCAGCACGCGGACTTCCTGTCGATCGGCACCAACGACCTGACGCAGTACACGCTCGCGATGGACCGCTGCCAGGCCGACCTGGCCGCGCAATCCGACGGCCTGCATCCGGCCGTGCTGCGCCTGATCGACATCGCGGTGCGCGGCGCCGCGAAGCACGGCAAGTGGGTGGGCGTGTGCGGCGCGCTCGGCGGCGATCCGCTGGCGGTGCCGATCCTGGTGGGCCTCGGCGTGACCGAACTGTCGGTCGACCCCGTATCGGTGCCGGGCATCAAGGCGCGTGTGCGCCGTCTCGATTACCAGTTGTGCCGTCAGCGCGCGCAGGATCTGCTCGCGCTCGATTCGGCACAGGCGGTAAGGGCAGCAAGCCGCGAGGTCTGGCCGCTCGACTGAGCGTCGACGGCAGGTTCGCGACCGGTTTCAAGACGAAAGCAATTAGGTCAACGACGATTAATGACGAGACAAGGATTGGAGGACTGAATGAACGGGAATCCGTTTCTGAAAATACAGGGCCTGGGCCGGGCGCTGATGCTGCCGATCGCGGTATTGCCGGTCGCCGGCATCCTGCTGCGACTCGGCCAGCCGGACGTGTTCAACATCAAGATGATCGCCGACGCCGGCGGCGCGATCTTCGACAACCTGCCGCTGCTGTTCGCGATCGGCGTGGCGGTCGGCTTCGCGAAGGACAACAACGGCGTGGCGGCGCTCGCGGGCGCGATCGGCTACCTGATCGAAACCGCGATCATGAAGGACATCGATCCCAAGCTGAACATGGGCGTGCTGTCCGGGATCATCGCCGGTGTGGTCGCAGGGCTGCTGTACAACCGCTATAAGGACATCAAGCTGCCCGACTACCTCGCGTTCTTCGGCGGCAAACGGTTCGTGCCGATCATCACGGGGCTGGTCTGCGTGGTACTCGGCATCGCGTTCGGGTACGTGTGGCAGCCGGTCCAGCATCTGATCGACGCGGCCGGCCAGTGGCTGACGACGGCGGGCGCGATCGGTGCGTTCGTGTTCGGCTTTTTGAACCGACTGCTGCTCGTCACGGGCCTGCATCACATCATCAACTCGCTCGCATGGTTCGTGTTCGGCAACTTCACGCCGCCCGCCGGCGGCGAGATCGTGCACGGCGACCTGCACCGCTTCTTCGCGGGCGACCCGACCGCGGGCACCTTCATGGCCGGCTTCTTCCCGATCATGATGTTCGGCCTGCCGGCCGCGTGTCTCGCGATGCTGCACGAAGCGCCGAAGGAACGCCGTGCGATGGTCGGCGGCCTGCTGTTCTCGATGGCGCTCACGTCGTTCCTGACCGGCGTGACCGAGCCGATCGAATTCAGCTTCATGTTCCTCGCGCCGGTGCTGTACGTGATCCACGCGGTGCTGACGGGGCTGTCGCTCGCGATCTGCCAGATCCTCGGCGTGAAGCTCGGCTTCACGTTCTCGGCCGGCGCGATCGACTATGTGCTGAACTACGGGCTGTCGACGAAGGGCTGGATCGCGATCCCGCTCGGCATCGCGTACGGCGCCGCGTACTACGGGCTGTTCCGCTTCTTCATCCGCAAGTTCAACATGGCCACGCCGGGCCGTGAGCCGGCTTCGGCCGACGCGGCCGCGGAATCGTACGCATCGGGCGGCTTCGTCGCGCCGGCTGCAGGTGCCGCTGCGGTTGCCGCTGCACCGCGTGCGCAACGCTACATCGCCGCGCTCGGCGGGGCAGGCAACCTGTCGGTCGTCGACGCGTGCACGACGCGCCTGCGCCTGACCGTCGTCGACCCGGAGAAGGTCTCGGAGCCGGAACTGAAGTCGATCGGCGCGCGCGGCGTGCTCAAGCGCGGCGGCAACAGCGTGCAGGTGATCATCGGGCCGGAGGCCGACATCATTGCCGACGAGATGCGTGCGGCCATCGGCAGCGGCGCGGCAGGCGCGGCATCGACGGCGACGGCCGCCGCGGCACAGCCCGTCACGGGCGCGGCCGCCGGCCCGCTCGATCCGGAGCCGACGCGCTGGCTCGCGGTGTTCGGCGGCGCGACCAACGTCGTGTCGCTCGACGCGGTCGCGACCACGCGCCTGCGGGTGGTCGTACGCGATCCGTCGGCGGTCGATCGCGATCGTCTCGGTGCGCTCGACGTCGCATGGGTGTCGCTCGACACGTTCCACATCGTCTGCGGCAACGCGGCGGCGCGCTATGCCGAACAGCTCGGCGCGCGCCTGCCGCCGTCGGGCAGCGGGGCGGCCGCACAACCGGCCTGATGCTGATGCGATGAAGCCGATCCGATCCGCGCTGCGGGTTCGGGCCGGCTGGTAAAACGAAAACGGCTTGCGATGCGTCGCAAGCCGTTTTTCTTTGGTGCGGGTGATGGCGCGATGCGTTCGCCTGCGTCGCGCCGTCGCTCAGCCCTGCAACCGCTCAGCCGTTCACGGATTCGTCAGCGTGAAGGTCGGTTTCCGGTAGCCGACGCCCGCCCGGTCGAGCTTCGGCAGTTCGCGTTGCGTGAGCAGCGTCGCGAAGCCGGCCCAGTCGCGCTGCAGCGCGGCCGTGTCGACGTGATGCGTGTCGCCGCGCCTGAAGCGCACGCCGGCCGCATACGGCAGCTCCCAGTCGGCCCGGTGCCATGCGCGCTCGGCCAGCGCGAGCAGCCGCGGATAGGCCATGTATTCGAGGAAGGTGTCGTTGCGCATCACCTCGCCCCACGCCTGCCCCTGCATGCCTTCGATGCGCGGCGCGGCGCCCGTGCCCGTCACCTCGAACGTGTTGCCGTCACGGTCGCCCATCACTTCGGCGTTCTGCGGCAGGTTCTCCGGCGCGAGCGAGAACACCTTGTACTCGTCCGTCGCATGCGAGCCCCAGTAGTAGCCGCGCTCGCGCGGGTTCAGCGTGTACGGGAAGTCGAAGTACAGGTAGTCGGGCAGAGCGAGCACCGTCAGGTAGCCCTTGCCGCTCAGGTCGCGTGCGCTGTCCGATGCGCCCCAGAAGATCGTGTCCCACAGCGACACCATCACGTGGCGCGTGCTGAAGTCCTGCGGCCCGTTCGCATGCTTGATGCCGTCCTGCCACGCGGCCATCGTGTCGATCCCGTTCGCGCTGACCGCCGCGCTCACCTGTTGCGCGAAACGTGTCGGCAACTCGTCGATCGACTTGATCTCGCCGCGCTGGAGCAGTGCCGTGCATGCGGGCGAACGTGCCCACGGCTTGTCCTGCGCGGCGAGGTCGATGCGCCCCTTGTTCGGATCGGTGCCGCTCAGCGGCTGGAAGCCCCCGCCGAGGAAGATGTTCTTCGCCTCGTCGCCGCCGTAGTGCCAGGTGTGCAGCGGCGCCTGCGCGTCCGCATGCATCGCCGCGATCTCGCGGATCACCTTCGACGCGAAATTGAGCGCGCCCGGCACGCACGGGTTCAGGTCGCTGCGCCGGTCGTAGAACTGCACCGTCGTCAGGTTCGACGTGTCCTGCGGATCGAGCAGCCGGTATGCGTTCGCTTCCTGCTCGCGGCCGGCCGCATGCAGCCGCTTGTAGCGTGCCTCCATCGTCACGACGGCCGCCCGCGCATGCGCGGGCATGTCGATCTCGGGGATGATCTCGACGAAATGCGCGGCCGCGTAGCGCACCAGCGACACATAGTCGTCGCGCGTCAGGTAGCCCCCGCCGGAGCGGTTGTCCGGGCCGGAGCCGAGCTGCGGCAGCAGGCAGCGTGTCTCGCTCGGGTCATGGCAGCGGCGCCCCCCGATCTCGGTGAGTTCGGGCAGGCCGGGAATCTCGATGCGCCAGCCCTCGTCGTCGGACAGATGCAGGTGCAGGCGGTTGAGCTTGTACGCGCTCATCTGGTCGATCAGCCGGCGCAGCGTCGCCGGGTGCTTGAAGTTGCGTGCGAGATCGACGTGCATTCCGCGATGCGCGAAGCGCGGCGCATCCTCGACGAGCATCGCCGGGATCGGGCCGCCGCCGGCGGGCGCGAGCGAGTAGAGCGTCTGCACGCCGTAGTAGAGGCCGGCACGATCGTAGCCTTCGATCAGCACGCCGCGCGGCCCGATCGCGAGCCGGTAGCCGCCCGGCGTCGCGATGTCGGCCGGCAGCCGGCGCGGCGCGACGGCGCCGCGCACCGGCACGCGTGCGCCGTCGAGCCCGAGTGTCGTTGCGCGCTCGCGCAGTGCCGCGACCTGCGCGTCCGGCAAATCGGGCAGCGCGAGCTCGACGCCGCGCAGGTCGAGCGTGCCGGGCAGCGGCTGCTCGCGCTTCACGCTCGGCAGCGCGCGGCTCGCGTCGGGCCGCGCGGCGACGGGCGGCGCATTGCCGGTCGAGTTGTTCTGCGCGTCGGCCGGCAGCGATTCGACGTAGCGCAGCTCGTCGTCGGTGTCGTTGTAGCGGAGCACGGCGGGCGGCGCGCCGTCGACGACCACGTACGGGCGCGGGATCACGTCGCTGTAGCGCAGCAGCCAGTATTCGGCGACGAACGGCAGCTCGATGCGCTCGCCCGGTGCAAGCCGCACCGAGCCCGGTTGCGGCGTCAGTTCGTACAGGTCGCCGGTGAGCCGCCGCAGCGCGAAGCCGGGGCGGTCGATCCGCAGCAGGCGGCGGATGCTGTGCAGGTAGAGCTTCCAGCCGCCATCGGCGATCGCCTGGTGGCCGCGGTTCTGCAGGATCAGGCGGCCGGTCGCGCAGGCCGCGCCGTCGGCGCCGAGATCGGCGCACGGCACGCCGGCCGCGGCCGCGTGATTGTTGTCGACGGCGACGCGCAACGCGAGGCCGTTCGACAGCCGAGCCGCGAGCTCGGCCGGCGGCACGGGGGGACGGACGGCGCCGGCCGTCGCGACCGCCGCGCTCGACGCCGGCGGCGCGCCGAGCGCGACCGGCGACAGCGCCACGATCAGCAGGCCGGCAAACAGGGTGGACAAGGTTCGGTTCATGCGGACTCCTGAGACAAAAGGGGGCGTAGCGGCGTCACGGGATGACGTCGCTGCGAACGGGTCTTTCAACGGAGCTGCGGGGACAACAGGGTGCGCGGGCGATGCGGCTGCTCCGCGCGAAGTCGGCACGCGGGCGCGTGCGTTACGGAACGGGGGGCGGGCAGGCGTGCCGGTCGGATCGGCGCGGGCGGGTGCGCGTCTTCATCGGCGGCGCACGGCAGCGGCTGCTGCTGATGTGGATGCCGTGACGACGTGCCCATGGGCAAAGGCGCGCGCGCGACCTGCGCGGTCGATGACGGCGACACTCGCCGACGACGCACAACCGGCCGCCGCGCGCCGACGACGAGACGGCGCGCCAGCGCGCGCCACATACGGGATTCGCATGTCTCCCCCACCCGGAAGGATTCGGCCTGTCAGCGGCCGTGTCCAAAGATCTTATGAAACCTTTTATTGGTATTCAAGTGGTATCAATCTGGCGCTAAATTGGCATCGCGTCGATGGGCCTGTTCAGCCGGCCGGGGCGAAAAAAAACCTCGCGCGAGGCGAGGTTCCTTCTGGACGGCGGCGGCACGATCGGCCGCGCGCGTATCAGTCGTGGCGAACGCGTGCTTCCTGCGTCTTCTGCCGCGCTTCGAGCCACATCGCATTGACGATGCCGAACGACAGCGCGACGCCGATACCGAGAATCCAGCTGAAATACCACATGATCCGACTCCTTGCGAAACGGTGGGCGAGGGCGCGTGCGCGCCCCGGCCCGGTTCAAAGCATCAATACATCGAATGCTTGTTCTCTTCGAGCACCTCGCGCGTGACCTTGCCGCGCATCACGCGATACACCCAGCTCGTGTAGAGCAGGACGATCGGCAGGAACACGATCACCGCGAACAGCATCACCTGCAGCGTCATGTGGCTCGACGTGGAATCCCACACGGTCAGGCTGCTGCGCGGGTCGAGCGACGACGGCATGATGAACGGGAACATCGAGAACCCGGCGGTCAGGATCACGCCGGTGATCATCAGGCCCGTGCAGAAGAACGCCGTCTTCTCCTGCTTCGAACCGGCGAGCAGCAGCGCGATCAGGCCACCCGCGATCGCGACGACGGGCGCTGCGATCATCCACGGGAATTCGCCGTAGTTCGCGAGCCACAGGCCCGAGCCGGCGGCGACGTCCTTGAGCAGCGGGTTCGCGACGGTGTCGGTCGGTGCGGCGTGCGTGATGTGGAAGCCACCGATGGTCGACGCGACCAGCACGCCGGCCAGCACGAACAGCACGACCGCGAGGAACGATGCCACGCGCAGCGCGACCGACGCACGGCGCGCGATCACGCCGTCCGTCTTCATCTTGATGAAGGCTGCGCCGTGCGCGACGAGCATCGTGAGGCTGACGAGCCCGCACAGCAGCGCGAACGGGTTCAGCAGCGCCCAGAAGCCGCCGTAGTAGGTCACGCGCAGGTCGCTGTCGAACTTGAACGGCACGCCTTGCAGCAGGTTGCCGAACGCGACGCCGAACACGAGCGCCGGCACGAAGCCGCCGACGAACAGGCCCCAGTCCCAGCCCGCGCGCCAGCGCGGGTCAGGGCGCTTGCTGCGGTAGTCGAAGCCCACCGGCCGGAAGAACAACGCGAACAGCACGAGCAGCATCGCGAAGTAGAAGCCGGAGAACGACGCCGCGTAGACGAGCGGCCAGGCCGCGAACATCGCGCCGCCGGCCGTGATCAGCCACACCTGGTTGCCTTCCCACGTCGCGCCGACGGTGTTGACGATGATGCGGCGCTCCTCGTCGGTCTTGCCGAGGAACGGCAGCAGCGCGGTCGCGCCCATGTCGAAGCCGTCGGTGACGGCGAAGCCGATCAGCAGCACGCCGACGAGCAGCCACCAGATCAGCTTGAGAGTTGCGTAGTCCATAGCGATTCCTTGTTCCGTTTCAGGTGCGTGCTCACGCCGTGGCGCGCTCGCTGGCGGCCGCGATTTCGTGGTGATAGCGGCCGGTATGCAGCGACGACGGGCCGAGGCGCGCGTACTTGAACATCAGCTTGATCTCGATGACGAACAGCGCGGTATAGAACAGGATGAAGCCCGCGAGACTCAGGTACAGGTCGCTCGGCTGCAGGCTCGACGCGGACAGGTGCGTCGGCAGCACGCCGGCGATCGTCCACGGCTGGCGGCCGAGCTCGGCGACGATCCAGCCGAATTCGATCGCGATCCACGGCAGCGGGATCGCCCACACCGCATAGCGGAGGAACCAGCGGCGGTTGTCCTGCAGCAGTTCGCGGCGCGCGCAGAACCAGAACGCGGCGATGAACGTCGCGACGAACAGGAAGCCGAGGGCCACCATGATCCGGAACGAGAAGAACACGGGCGCGACCGGCGGGATCGTCTTCTTCGCGGCGGCCTTGATCTGCTCGGGCGTCGCGTCGACCACGTTCGGCGTGAACTGCTTGAGCATCAGCCCGTAGCCGAGATACTGCTTGTGCTGGTCGAACAGGGCGCGGGTCGCGTCGCTCGTGTCGCCCTGCTTGATCTTCTGCAGCGCGCCGTACGCGACCATGCCGCTCTGGATGTGCTCCTCGCTGTGCTTCGCGAGCTCGCGCAGGCCGATCACCGGTTCGTCGATCGAGCGCGTCGCGATCAAGCCGAGCGCGTACGGGATCTTGATCGCATAGTCGGTGCGCTGTTCTTCCTGGTTCGGGATGCCGATCAGCGTGAACGATGCGGGTGCCGGCTGCGTTTCCCATTCGGATTCGATCGCGGCGAGCTTCATCTTCTGCACTTCGCCGGTCGTATAGCCCGATTCGTCGCCGAGCACGATCACGCAGAGCGTCGCCGCGAGGCCGAAGCCGGCCGCGACCGCGAACGAGCGCAGCGCGAAGTCGACGTCGCGCTTCTTCAGCAGGTACCACGACGACACGCCGAGCACGAACATCGCCGCCGACACATAGCCGGCCGACACCGTGTGCACGAACTTCACCTGCGCGACCGGGTTGAACAGCACGTCGAACAGGCTCGTCATCTCCATGCGCATCGTCTGGTAGTTGAACTCGGCGCCGACCGGGTTGTTCATCCAGCCGTTCGCGACCAGGATCCACAGCGCGGACAGGTTCGAGCCGAGCGCGACGAGGAACGTGACCATCAGGTGCTTGACCTTCGACAGGCGGTTCCAGCCGAAGAAGAACAGGCCGACGAACGTCGATTCGAGGAAGAACGCCATCAGGCCTTCTACCGCGAGCGGTACGCCGAAGATGTCGCCGACATAGTGCGAGTAGTACGACCAGTTCGTGCCGAACTGGAATTCGAGCGTGATGCCGGTCGTCACGCCCATCGCGAAGTTGATCCCGAACAACTTGCCCCAGAACTGGGTCATGTCCTTGTAGACCTGTTTGCCGGTCATCACGTAAACCGCTTCCATGATGACGAGCAGCCAGGACAGGCCGAGCGTCAGCGGCACGAACAGGAAGTGGTAGAGCGCCGTGATGCCGAACTGCAGACGTGACAGATCGACGACTTCACTACTTATCATGGTGGTCTCCCTCGGTAGATGCAGGCGCCGGTACCGAGAGCAGCTTCTCGGCGACGGCGGCAGGCGGCAACGACATGTGCTCGGCCTGCGGATGATTGAAGAATGCGTATTTGAGCGACATCAGGAGGATCAGCTTGACGATCAGCACCAGGGTGATGTCGCGGGCGAGGGTTGGGCCGCGTGCCCACGCGGCGATGCGCGCGCGCCAGCCGATCGTACCGGCCGGCCGCGCGGGAGGCGGCGCAGGCTCTTTATTGATCGAGATCAAGGCGAATATCCTGAATCGATTTAAGTCTGATTTGGGGCGACTTTACGTCGGATTTATGACGGCCGTGAAGCTGTTTTAATCCTTTTGCGCCTGACATGCCAATTTTAAAAGGACGGCTTTCCGATGCCGAGTGCTGCGCTGCGGCAGACCGTCGCGAAACCCGGGCCGAAACTTGAGGCAGATCAAGGTTATGCGGAAGGGGCCCCCAAACGGCCTATTACCTGACGAATCAGGTCAATTAATCCGCACTGAAACGCGCCGAAAAACGAACGAAGCAGCGAATGAAAAGCAGTGGAAAAGACGGGCGAAAAAAAACCGCTGCCGGTCGGGCAGCGGTTTTTGATGAGGCGCTCTAAATCGCAGCGATTTACGCGTATTCGGCGAGGGCGGTGCGCATCTTTTTCATCGCGCTCGCCTCGATCTGGCGGATGCGCTCTGCCGACACACCGAACTCGGCGGCGAGATCGTGCAGCGTCGAGCCGCCCGAGCCGTCGTCGTCGACGTGCAGCCAGCGCGCCTCGATGATGCGGCGGCTGCGTGCGTCGAGTGCGCCGAGTGCCTGCGCGATGCCGTCCGTCTGCAGCGTGTCGCGCTGACGCGCGGCCAGCACGGCGGTCGGTTCGTTGTGCGAGTCGGCCAGATAGGCGATCGGCGCGTACGACTCCTCGCCGTCCTCGACCTGCCCTTCGAGCGCGATGTCGCCACCCGACAGGCGCGTTTCCATTTCGGTCACGTCTTCGCGCTTGACGTTGAGTTCCTTCGCGAGGCCGTCGATTTCCTCGGGCGTCATTGCCTGCAGGCCTTTCTTGTGGCTGCGCAGGTTGAAGAACAGCTTGCGCTGCGCCTTCGTCGTCGCGACCTTCACCGTGCGCCAGTTGCGCAGGATGTACTCGTGAATCTCGGCCTTGATCCAGTGGATCGCGTACGACACCAGGCGCACGTTTTGCGCCGGGTCGAAGCGCTTCACCGCCTTCATCAGGCCGATGTTGCCTTCCTGGATCAGGTCGCCGTGCGGGAGGCCGTAGCCGAGATAGTTGCGCGAGATCGACACGACGAGCCGCAGGTGCGACAGCACGAGGCGGCGTGCCGAGTCGAGGTTGTTGCCTTCGCGGAATTCGGTCGCGTACTGGCGTTCCTCTTCCGGCGTCAGCAGCGGAATGCGATTGACGGCCTGGATATACGCGTCGATGTTGCCAAGCTGGCCCGGCAACATCGATTGGGCTGCGAGCGCCAGCGAGCCTGCCGATGCGGCCTTGGCCGGCGTGGGGCTCAGGGTGTTCGGGAGGGTCAGGGCGTTGCTCACTAAAAAACTCCTTTGGAATCAGGGACAAACCCCCGGTCTCGGATGAGATTCCGGGAGCCATCTTAGCACTCCCGGAAACCGAGTGCTAATTCCTTAGAGCAAGCGTGGGCATCGGAGTTCCCGCTTTTTCTATCGAGCAAGTCGAGTCGATAGTCTATTCTGCGACAGAGGGGGCGAAGCGAAGTTCCGTAAGCCGTTGTTTCTGATGGTAATCGGTAGACGATTTCAATTTTTGTCGTTTTGGAAGCAAGCCATTTCGCTTTGTGATGCCGATCCGAAAAGTCCTTTACCATACCATTCAGTTCGCTTGAGCCGGCCGAAGCGGCTGGCTCCATTCAACCCACAAAGTTGGAGTGACAGATGAACAATAAGAAGAATCGCCGGCCCCGCAGCCGGCTGGCGCTGCATGCGATGCTGGCGGCGTCCCTTCTGGGCGGATCGGGTGCGGCATGCGCGGATCGATGGGGGATTCAGGCGGGCGGCGGTTTTTCGGATCGCCGTGGGGTCGACAAGGCCGATCTCGGCGTGGTGTGGGATCCGGGCTGGAACTGGTGGGAAATCGGCGGCTGGCACTTCGCGTTCGTCGTCGAAGGGCATGCCGGCTACTGGCACACGGGCGGCAACGTCCACAGCAGCATCGGCGAATTCGGCGTGACGCCGATGTTCCGTTTCATCAAGAGCGCCGGGGAGATCCGCCCGTTCATCGAGGCCGGCGGCGGCGTGAGGCTGCTGACGCACCCGACGATCTCGGATCACTTCTCGTTGGGGACCGCGTTCCAGTTCGCGCCGACGGCGGGGGTGGGCGTGCAGTTCGGCCAACGGCAACAGTATCAGGTCGGCTACCGTTTTGAACATGTGTCTAACGCGGGTATCAAAGAGCCGAATCCTGGTATAAATTTCCACCAGTTCTACTTGCAGTACAACTTCTGATCCGCACGCCCGCGCACGGCGTGCGCGTTGCCGAGGAGTCAGGCGATGGCGAAGGTGGTCGATGCGATCCGCGCGCTCGAGCGCGATCGGTTCCGGGCGATGGTGGACGGGGACGGCGAGGCGCTCGACACGCTTTTGTCGGACAAGGTGTTCTTCGTCCATACCAACGGCAAACGCGAAACCAAGCAGCAGTTCATCGACGCCATCGTCGCCGGCCGCCGCCGCTATCGCCAGATCGAAATCCAGTCGCAGGACGTGCTGCCCGTCGGCGATGAAACCTGCGTCGTCACCGGGCGCGCGTTGATCGAGATGGAAACGAACAACGGCGGCCTGGTCTTCCCGATCGCCTATACCTCCGTCCATACCCACGAACAGGGCCGCTGGAGCCTGTTCGCGTGGCAGGCGACGCGGTGCGCGACCGAGACGTGAGCGCGTGTGGCGCTCCTTTTCATGTCCCGACCGAAGCGGCCTTCTGGGCCGCTTTTTGCTGCCTCGTGCGGCGCGGATCGCGCGGCGCACGGGCAGTCACGCCCCGCTCGCTGACGTTTGAACCCTGAAACGGAACCTGCCGCTCAGGCCGCCGCGCGGCGATCCGCGCAGTGCCAGGCCGAGCGGTTGATCGCGCTGACGACCGCGTCGAGCGCGGCGCTCGCCGCATCGGCGTGCAGGCCGACGCCGTGCCGCAGCGGCGCATCGCCGACCCGGCAGCCGACCGATACCGCGATTCGTCCGTCCGTCGTGCGGGCGTGTTCGCACGACGCGACGTCGATCGCCGCGCCGGCAGCCGCCGCGAATGCCGCGGCCAAACGTCGCACGGTCTCGTCGGGCGTCGTATCCGCCGCGGGCGCTGCCGCGATCTCGCGGTTCTGCCAGCGTGCGCCGTTGCCGTGTCGCGCGGCCGGCCCGTCGGTGTCGAAGAATTCGCGCGCGAACAACGCGCAGATCGCGTCGCCCGTCACTTCCTCGCCGGACGCGTCGGCGAGCGTCTGCACCGCATGGCTGAATTCGATCTGTACGCGGCGCGTCGGCGTGAAGCCCATCCCGCGTTCGAGCAGGAACGTCGCGCCGCCCTTGCCGGACTGGCTGTTCACGCGGATCACCGCGTCATAGCTGCGGCCGAGGTCGGCCGGGTCGATCGGCAGGTACGGCACTTCCCAGGCCGCGTCGGGGCGCTGCTGCGCGAAGCCCTTGCGGATCGCGTCCTGGTGCGAGCCCGAGAACGCGGTGAACACGAGGTCGCCCGCGTACGGATGGCGCGGATGCACGGGAATCTGGTTGCAGCGTTCGACGACGCGGCGCACCGCGTCGATGTCGGAGAAATCGAGGCCCGGATCGATGCCCTGCGTGTAGAGATTCAGCGCGAGCGTGACGAGATCGACGTTGCCGGTGCGCTCGCCATTGCCGAACAGGCAGCCCTCGATGCGGTCGGCGCCCGCGAGCAGCGCGAGTTCGGCCGCCGCGACCGCGGTGCCGCGATCGTTGTGCGGATGCACGGACAACACGATGCTGTCGCGGTACGCGAGGTTGCGGTCCATCCACTCGATCTGGTCGGCGAACACGTTCGGGCTCGCTGCTTCGACGGTGGCCGGCAGGTTGACGATCATCTTGTGATCGCGGGTCGGTCGCCAAGTCTGCGCGACTGCGTCGCAGATCTCGCGCGCGAACGTCAGCTCGGTCATGCTGAAGGTTTCCGGCGAGTACTGGAAGGTCCACTGCGTGTCGGGGCGCGCGGCGGCGTGCTCCTTGATGATGCGCGTGCCGTCGATCGCGAGCGCCTTCACGTCGGCCTTCGACATCCCGAACACGATACGGCGGAACGACGGGCACACCGCGTTGTACAGGTGCACGATCGCGCGCGGCACGCCTTCGAGCGAGTCGAACGTGCGGGCGATCAGGTCCTCGCGCGCCTGCACGAGCACTTCGATCGTCACGTCATAGGGAATCCGCTTGTCGTCGATCAGCTTGCGGACGAAATCGAAGTCGGTTTGCGACGCCGACGGAAAACCGACTTCGATCTCCTTGAACCCGATCGCGACCAGCATCTCGAAGAACTCGAGCTTCTGCTCGATGCTCATCGGCTCGATCAGCGACTGGTTGCCGTCGCGCAGGTCGGTGCTCATCCAGACGGGCGCGCGCTCGATGGTGCGCGACGGCCATTTGCGGCCATTGAGGCGGACGGGCTCGAACGGACGGTACTTGTCTTGCGGATTGCGCTGCATCTTCTGGACCTCGGGTCTCAAGTCGCGAGCGAAGACGGGCGGCATGGGCGACGGTTGGCGCTGCCTCGCTCCGCGGCACGTGAACGCGCTGCGGATGCGGATGATCTTCGCGAGTCGGCCGACGGATAGACGGACGAATGCTGACGACTTCGGGTTGTAAAAACTACGAGAGGGGTACGGCGAGGAACTGCTGGGAGGGACCGTGCGGACAGCACACGGCGCTACGAAAGCCTTAGGCTAGTCGTAGCGATAGCGGCCGCGCTAGGCGGCCGGAGGTAATTCGGAGGGTGTTCGGAAAGGAACGCATGACGGCAACTCTATGCCAGGATGCGCTCGCGTGTCAAATGCCCCGCAAGCGGGGCCGGTTCGCGAGCGTGCCGTCAGCGTGCGATGCGGGCGATCTGCACGATCGTCGCGACCTGCCGGGCGACCGTGTCGGGCACCGGCACTTCGCCGCGCAATACGGCGTCGGTCCATGCGGCCGTCGTGGCCGCGTCGCGCGATTCGGGCAGGGGAACCGGGGGCGCATCGGTCGACGAGCGTTCGGCCTCGATCAGCGTGTCGCACACGCCGTCGTGCAGCCAGTCGACCTGCACCTGGCGCCGCGTGTCGGCAACGGCTTCGCCCTCGGTGCCGCGTGCCAGCAGCGCGCCGCCGAGCGCGGCATCCGGATGGTCGCGGAACAATTGCGCCAGGCTGTCGCGGTACGGCGGGTGCGTGTAGTTGACGAGCCGCAGGCCGGCCGGCGCGAACGGCTGCAGGATCTTCACGAGCGTGTGCGTCGAGTTGCGCACGCCGAGCACGCTGCGCATCGACAGCAGGCGTGCGATGCGCGGCGCCAGCACCTCGATCGACGCGAACGCGACGCGGCGCTCGGCGAGCATGTCCTCGATCGCATCGTGCGAAGCCGACGGTGCGAGCGATAACGCCGAGAAAATCTCGGCGCTCGTCACGCGGCCCGGATCCTGCTCGACGCCATGCACGAGCACCGGCACGCCTTCGCGCGCGAGCAGCAGCGCGAGCAGCGGCACGAGGTTCGGCTGCTTGCGCGCGCCGTTGTAGCTCGGGATCGACACGGGGCGGAACGCGGCATCCTGCACGTGCACCGGCTCGAACGACGCCTGCGCGGCGGCGAGCATCGCGGCCAGCTCGTCGGCGGATTCGCCTTTCAGCCGATAGGCGATCAGGATCGCGCCGAGTTCGATGTCCGACACGCGCGCGTCGAGCATCGCGCGGTAGAGCTCGAACGTGTCCTCGGCGGACAGCGCGCGTGCGCCGTGCGGGCCGCGGCCGATTTCCTTGATGAAGCGGGCGCACGGGAACGGAACGGCGGCGGGATCGTGGGAAGCGGTCATCGGGGCGTGGGGCGGGCGGCCGGCATCGGGCCGCGCTGTGAGCGGTGAGGAATGCCCCGAGTATCGCACGGGTGCGGCTGCCGCCAGGCGGGGCCGCGCGGCGCGGCGCGCTACACTCTGATTCCCGGCGGTGCGCGCCGGCTGCGCCGCGCCCGTGCCGTCGCCGGCCGAATACGACTACGAGAGACATCCCATGAAGCTTTACAGCTATTTCCGCAGTTCCGCGTCGTACCGCGTGCGGATCGCCCTGAACCTGAAGCAGCTGCCGTTCGACTATGTCCCCGTGCACATGCTGCGCGACGGCGGTGAGCAACTGAAGGACGCGTACCGCGCGCTGAATCCGGATGCGGTCGTGCCGACGCTGATCGACGGCGACGCGACGCTGCAGCAGTCGCTCGCGATCATCGAATATCTCGAGGAAACTCATCCGGAACCGGCGCTGCTGCCGAAGCAGCCGGTCGATCGCGCGTATGTACGCGCGGTCGCGCTGCAGATCGCGTGCGAAATCCATCCGCTCAACAACCTGCGCGTGCTGAAGTACCTGAAGCACACGCTGAAGGTGCCCGAGGACGCGAAGAACGCGTGGTACCGGCACTGGATCGAGGCCGGCTTCGAGACGCTCGAGACACGTCTCGCGAGCGATCCGCGCACCGGCAAGCTGTGCTTCGGCGATACGCCGACGCTTGCCGACGTGTGCCTCGTGCCGCAGGTGTTCAACGCGAACCGCTTCTCGATCGACACGACGCGCTATCCGACGATCCAGCGGATCGTCGACCATGCGTCGACGCTCGATGCGTTCAAGGCCGCCGAGCCCGGCGCGCAGCCCGACGCCGAATGAGCGTGGTGCGCCCGGCATGCATGACCGGGCGCGCATGAAAAAGGGCGCCCGAAGGCGCCCTGTGCGATGCGTGCCCGCGGTGTTCAGCCGAGCAGCGCGTCCGCGAATTCGACCGCGCTGAACGGCTGCAGATCCTCGACCTTCTCGCCGACGCCGATGAAGTAGACCGGCACCGGGCGCTGCCGCGCGATCGCGGCGAGAATCCCGCCCTTCGCGGTGCCGTCGAGCTTCGTGACGATGAGGCCGGTGAGGCCGAGCGCGTCGTCGAATGCCTTCACCTGCGTGAGCGCGTTCTGGCCGGTGTTCGCGTCGATCACCAGCAGCACTTCATGCGGCGCGCCGTCGTGCGCCTTCGAGATCACGCGCTTCACCTTCTTCAGCTCTTCCATCAGGTGGAGCTGCGTCGGCAGGCGGCCGGCCGTGTCGGCCATCATCACGTCGATCTTGCGCGCGCGTGCGGCGCTGACCGCGTCGAAGATCACCGCGGCCGGATCGCCGCTTTCCTGCTGCACGACCGTCACGTTGTTGCGCTCGCCCCAGACCGCCAGTTGTTCGCGCGCGGCCGCGCGGAACGTGTCGCCCGCGGCCAGCAGCACCGACTGGTCGAAGCTCTGCAGATGCTTCGCGAGCTTGCCGATGCTGGTCGTCTTGCCGGCGCCGTTCACGCCGGTGATCATCATCACGAGCGGCTGCGCGCGGCCGAGCATCAGCGATTTCTCGAGCGGCGTCAGCAACTCGACGAGCAGGTCGTGCAGCGCGGATTTCACCTCCTGCGGGTCGGTCAGGCGGCCCGTGCGCACCTTTTCGCGCAGCGCGCCGAGCAGGTACTCGGTCGCGTCGACGCCCGCGTCGGACATCAGCAGCGCGGTCTCGAGCTCCTCGTACAGATCCTCGTCGATCTTCGTATTGACGAACACGCCGGTGATGCTCGAGCCCGTCTTGGCGAGCCCCGTTTTCAGGCGCGCGAGCCACGATTTCTTCGCGGTGGCGTCCTGCAGCGGCGGCGGGACGATTTCGACCGTCTCGACGACTTCGTCGCGGCCGTCGTTGGTCGGCGTGACCGTCATCACGACGGCCGGCGCGGCCGGTTGCGCGGGCGCTTGCGGCACGTCGGCCGCGGGCGGGGCCTCGACCGCGGACGCATCGGACGGCTCGTCCGTTTGCTGCGCGTCGGCCGATTGCGATTCCGCCGGATCGGGCTCCTGCGTTTTCTTGAATCGTTTGAAGAAGCTGAACATGGTCTGACGTCGGGAAGAGGGCGGGCCGCCGCCAGGGACGGGCACCAGACGGGCCGCTCTGCGTTCGCGCGGGCGCGGCGCACGGCGGCCGAAACCGTGCATTTTATCAGTGCGGCGTGGCGCTCGCGCCAGTGTGCATCGCCGCTGTGGTAACGTGCGCCTGTTTAGCGGCGCGCCCCCGCGCGCGCCCGGTCCCTCCGTCGTCGATATTTCCGTATGTCCCGTTCCTCTCCCGGCCGCCCGGCGGCCCCTTCTGGCCGCGGCAAGCCGCACACGATCCGCATCATCGGCGGTGACTGGAAACGCACGCCGCTCGCGGTGCTCGATCTGGACGGCCTGCGGCCGACCCCCGATCGCGTGCGCGAGACGCTGTTCAACTGGCTTGGCCAGGATCTCGAAGGCCGGCGTTGCCTCGACCTGTTCGCAGGCACCGGTGCGCTCGGTTTCGAGGCGGCGTCGCGCGGCGCGGCGAGCGTCGTGATGGTCGAGCGCCACCCGCGCGCGGCGCAGCAACTGCGTGCGATCAAGGACAAGCTCGGTGCACGTGCGGTCGAGGTCGCGGAGGCGGACGCGCTGCGGCTCGCGGCCGGGCTCACGCCGGGCGCGTTCGACGTCGTGTTTCTCGATCCGCCGTTCGACGATCTGGCCGCGCTCGAGCGCGCGATTGCGCTGGCGGCGCCGCTCGTCGCGGCGGGCGGCGCGCTGTACGTCGAGACGGGGGCGGAGCTCGATCCGGCCGCGCACGACGCGCTCGCCGGTTGGGAGGTCGTGAAGCACGGCAAGGCCGGTGCGGTTCACTATCATTTGCTGCGGCGCGAAAATGATGAATAATGCGCGTTCCATACGAGGCGGCGCGCCGCAAAGGCGACGCATGCCCATCTCGGCAGCGGCGTGCGCATCGCACCGCTGCCATCCCGTTTGCGTGATGACAGGAGGAGCGACATGGTAGTCGCCGTGTATCCCGGTACGTTCGATCCGCTGACGCGCGGGCACGAAGACCTCGTGCGGCGTGCGTCGAGCATTTTTGATACGCTGGTGGTCGGTGTGGCCGACAGCCGCGCGAAAAAGCCGTTCTTCTCGCTCGAAGAACGTCTGACGATTGCGAACGAGGTGCTCGGCCATTATCCGAACGTGAAGGTGATGAGTTTCACCGGCCTCCTGAAGGATTTCGTCCGCACCAACAATGCGCGCGTGATCGTGCGCGGCCTGCGCGCCGTGTCCGATTTCGAGTATGAGTTCCAGATGGCGGGGATGAACCGCTACCTGCTGCCCGACGTCGAGACGATGTTCATGACGCCGTCCGATCAGTACCAGTTCATCTCGGGGACGATCGTGCGCGAAATCGCGCAGTTGGGCGGCGATGTCAGCAAGTTCGTGTTCCCGTCCGTCGAGAAGTGGCTGACCGAGAAAGTCGCCGCGATCGGAGGCCCTGCCGCGTGATGCGGCGCCGGCCGGTTTCGTTGCGAAGCCGGCCGCCGGCCTGAAGAAGTGAGATCAGTATGGCTTTGATGATTACCGACGAGTGCATCAATTGCGACGTGTGCGAGCCCGAGTGCCCGAACGGCGCGATTTCGATGGGCCCGGACATCTACGTGATCGACCCGAACAAGTGCACCGAGTGCGTCGGCCATTTCGACGAACCGCAGTGCCAGCAGGTGTGTCCGGTCGAATGCATTCCGCGCGATCCGCAGCATGACGAATCGCACGCGCAATTGATGGAGAAGTATCACGCGTTGACCGCCGAAAAGGGCGACGACGCGTCGTGACCCTGCGGTGACGCGCGCGCTCGAGTCCTTCGGCACGACCGTCACGCATCCGGATCGGCGCCGCCCGGCGCCGGTTCTTCCGTTTCAGGCCAGCAGCTCGCGCAACGCCGCGACGAGCGCATCGCATTCGGCGTCGGTGCCGACGGTGATGCGCAGGTGCTGGTCGATCCGCGGCAGCCGGAAGTGCCGCACGAAAATCTCCCGTTCCTTCAGTTTCGCTGCGATCGCGCCCGCGTCGTGCGCAGGATGGCGCGCGAACACGAAATTCGCGGCCGACGGCACGATGTCGAAGCCGAGCGCGTCCAGCGCATGCGTCAGACGCGTCCGGCTGTCGATCACGCGCCGGCAGGTTGCGTTGAAATAGTCGGTGTCTTCATAGGCGGCCTGCGCGGCCACTTGCGCGAGCCGGTCGAGCGGGTACGAGTTGAAGCTGTCCTTCACGCGGTTCAGCGCGTCGATCAGCGCGGCATCGCCGAACGCGAAGCCGACGCGCATGCCCGCAAGCGAACGCGCCTTCGACGTCGTGTGGACGACGAGCAGGTTCGGGTAGCGGTCGGTCAGCGTGATCGCGGACTGCGCGCCGAAGTCGACATACGCTTCGTCGATCACGACGACCGACGACGGATTCGCCGCTGCGATCCGCTCGACGTCAGCGAGCGGCAGCGCGCGCCCGGTCGGTGCGTTCGGGTTCGGAAACAGCACGCCGCCGGCGTCGTCGAGATAGTCGTCGACTCGGATCGAGAAGTCGTCCGCGAGCGGCACGATCGACGTCTGGACGCCGTACAGGCGCGCATAGGTCGGATAGAAGCTGTACGTGATGTCGGGAAAGCGCAGCGGCCGGTCGTGCTTGAGCAGCGCCTGGAACGTGTGCGCGAGCACCTCGTCGGAGCCGTTGCCGACGAACACCTGCTCGGGCTTGATCCGGTGATGGGCCGCGACCGTTTCGCGCAGCGCGCGCGCAACCGGGTCGGGATAGCGGCGCAGCGTGTCGCCGGTCTCGCCGAGTTCGCGCGCGATCGCCGCGACGACGCGCGGCGACGGCGGATAGGGATTCTCGTTGGTGTTCAGCTTGACGGGGTGTGCGAGCGCGGGCTGCTCGCCCGGCACGTAAGGCACGAGTTGCTGAACGATGTCGCTCCAGTAACGGCTCACCGCTTGGCTCCTGTCGGGCAAAGCGACCAGATTACCGCATGTGCGCCGGGGCGGGGCGGGAGGGGCCGGCCGGCGGCGCCGGACGGCTCGATGCACAGGAGCGGTGCGATGCGGTCAGTTGCGATGCAGCTGCATCGTCGCGCGGTCGAGTTCGCCCTTGACGACCATCGGCATCACGGCGAGCGCGCGTTCGATCGACGCGTCGATCACGTCCTGTTCCTCGCGGCGCGGCGGCTTCAGCACGAAGTTCGCGACGTCGGGCTTCGCGCCGGCGCGCGCGCTTTCCGGAATCAGGTCGCGCGGATGGCCGATGCCGATCCGCAGCCGCCAGTACTGCTGCGACGACAGGTGGGCGGTGATGTCCTTCAGGCCGTTGTGGCCGCCGCTGCCGCCGCCGAGCTTAAGCTTCACGGTGCCGGGCGGCAGGTCGAGCTCGTCGTGCGCGACGAGGATCTGGTCGGGCAGGATCTTGAAGAACTGCGCGAGCGCGACGACCGACTGGCCGGAGCGGTTCATGTAGGTTTGCGGCTCGAGCAGGTGGACTTCTTCGCCGTGCAGGCGCGCTTTCGCGTAGAAGCCATGGAAGCGGCGCTCGTCGCGCAGCGTCGTGCCGGCTTCGCGGGCGAGCTGGTCGATCAGCCAGAAGCCGGCGTTGTGGCGCGTCGCGGTGTATTCCGCCCCGGGATTGCCGAGGCCGACTATCAGTTTGATCATGACGTTTCGAAGGCGGCAACGGCCGCCTGGGCGCAGAAAAAGAAAAACCCGCCGGGCAAGCCGCGGCGGGTTGCGTCGACCGTTTCGAGAAACGGATCGATGGGGCGCGTGGGCAGCCCGCTTAGGCAGCCGGCGTTTCGCCTTCTGCTGCGTCCGACACGGCACCCGCCGGGACCGTCGCCGATGCGACAACCGGGTTTTCCGCGTCGATGTGCGCGACCAGCGCGACGCCCTTCGGCAGCGTGATGTCCTTCGCGTGCAGCGATTGACCGGCTTCGATCTTCGACAGGTCGACTTCGAGGAACTCCGGCAGGTCAGCCGGCAGGCACTCGATTTCGATTTCCGTCGCGACGTGCGAAACGATCGCGCTCGACAGCTTCACGGCCGGGCTGATTTCAGCGTTCAGGAAGTGCAGCGGAGCCTTCGTGTGCAGCTTCTTCTTCGCGTCAACGCGTTGGAAGTCCACGTGCAGCACCAGTTGCTTGAACGGGTGGTATTGCACGTCGCGCAGCAGAACCTGTTGCGACTGGCCAGCCACTTCGAGGTCGAGGATCGACGAGTGGAAAGCTTCCTTCTTCAGGGCGTGCCACAGGGCGTTGTGATCGAGTTCGATCTTTTGCGGGGCTGCTTCGCCACCGTAAACGATACCCGTGGTCTTACCAGCGTTGCGCAGGCGGCGGCTCGCACCCGTACCTTGCTCTTGGCGCTCGAAAGCGACGACTTTCATGTGATTCTCCAATAGCTGCCCGCGACCAGGCAGTAAAACGGGGCCGTCAAACTGCGGCCCCCGATGAAACGGACGGGGTTTCGTCTATCCCGTCCGATTGTGCAAAAAGCGAAGCGTTGCCGCTTCGCTTTCTGCGCATGCTTTGTTCAGTCGATTCGCGATCAGGATTCCGCGAACAGCGACATCACCGAGTCGCCGCGGCGGATCCGCGAGAACGTTTCGGCCAGCAAGCTCGCGCTCGTCAGCGAACGGATCTTCGAGCAGCCGAGCGATTCGGCGGACAGCGGGATCGTGTCGGTGACGACCAGCTCGTCGAGCGCCGATGCGGCGATACGATCGGCTGCGCCACCCGACAGCACCGGGTGCGTCGCGTAGGCGAAGACCTGCTTCGCGCCGCGCTCTTTCAGCACTTGCGCGGCCTTGCAGAGCGTGCCTGCCGTATCGACCATGTCGTCCATGATCACGCAGGTGCGGCCTTCGACTTCACCGATGATGTTCATCACTTCGGAGACGTTCGCCTTCGGGCGACGCTTGTCGATGATCGCGAGATCGCAGTTGAGCTGCTTCGCGAGTGCCCGGGCACGCACCACGCCGCCGACGTCCGGCGACACGACGAGCAGATCCGGGTAGTTCTGCTTGCGCAGGTCACCCAGCAGGATCGGCGTTGCGTAGATGTTGTCGACCGGGATGTCGAAGAAGCCTTGAATCTGGTCGGCGTGCAGATCCATCGTGATGATCCGCTCGACGCCGGCGATTTCCAGCATGTTCGCGACGACCTTCGCCGAGATCGCGACGCGCGCCGAACGCGGGCGGCGATCCTGACGGGCGTAACCGAAGTAGGGGATGGCTGCGGTGATCCGGCCGGCGGATGCGCGCTTGAGCGCATCGACCATGATCATCAGCTCCATCAGGTTGTCGTTCGCCGGTGCGCACGTGGATTGCAGGACGAAGACGTCCTTGCCACGCACGTTTTCCTGGATCTCGACCTGGATCTCGCCGTCGGAGAAACGGCTGACCATTGCTTTGCCGAGGGGAATTCCAAGGATATTGACGACTTCCTGGGCGAGCGCGGGATTCGCGTTGCCAGTAAAAACCATCAGGCCGTCATGGCTGCTCATCGTGCACCTGCTTCGGGCTTAGGCGGGAAATGCGGGAAAATTTTTGGCAGGGGAGGAAGGACTCGAACCCTCGCATGCCGGAATCAAAATCCGGTGCCTTGACCAACTTGGCGACTCCCCTACACTTAACTGATAACTTCACCGAACTTGTGTAGGCCGTTCGGCAAAGTAAAACTTCATGACGCGAAAGCGAAGAGCGGATGCTCGTTCAGGCTCTCGGCAACTGCACCGTTCCAGCCGGTGGGCAGCTTGGCTTGCGCCGCTTCTGCCTCATGCTTGCTGCGAAACGCTGCAAACACGCTTGCTCCGGAGCCGGTCATCCTCGCGGGGGTCACATCATACAACCATTTGACCACCTGCGCAACTTCCGCGTACTTACTTGTCACAACTCGCTGCATATCGTTCCGACCGAAACTATCTGGCCATCCCGCGTCGCTGCTTTGCTGTGCAAGAAAGTCCGTAATTGTGACGCGCTTCGAATCTCTTGTCAACAACTCATCTGAAAATATTTCAGCGGTTGGGACGTGAACGCGGGGCGTTACAACCAAGAACCAGCGAGTCGGCAATTGTACCTCAGCTAATTCTTCTCCGATACCCTCTGCGAACGCATTTTTTCCAAAAATAAAAAACGGGACATCTGCGCCGAGTTTTACCGCGAGCGACTGGAGTTCGGCGCGCGGCAGGTCGAGTTGCCACAGGCGGTTCAGCGCGAGCAGCGTCGTCGCCGCGTCGGAGCTGCCGCCGCCGAGGCCGGCCCCCATCGGCAGGCACTTGTCGATCTCGATGTCGACACCGTGCGCGGTGCCCGTATGCGCTTTCAGCAGGTTGGCCGCGCGCACGACGAGATCGCTTTCCTCGGGCACGCCGGGCACGTCGGTGACGCGTGCGACGCGGCCGTCGTCGCGGAGCGTGAAGTGCAGCGTGTCGCCCCAGTTCAGCAACTGGAACACGCTCTGCAGATCGTGATAGCCGTTCGGACGGCGGCCGGTGATGTGCAGGAACAGGTTGAGTTTCGCGGGCGCAAGGCAGTTGCGCAGCGAGCGGGTCGAATCGGTCATGCGTATGTCTGGGCTGGGCCAGTGCTCACTGATCGAGCACGAGCTTGATGTCGAGCGGCGGTGTCGCGCGCACGAGGTTGACGCGTTTGACGCCCGTGGCCGGGGCGTCCGCGTAGGCAAGGTAGTCGATCGTCCAGCCGTCCTGGCGGATCTGCTTGACGCGCGTACCGTCGGCCGGATCGCGCACCGTCTGCGCGGGCGTGGCGGGCGCGGCGGTCGGCAGCAGCCAGTAGCGCAGGCCCGCGAGCGGCAGTTCGAAGCCGAGCGTTTTCTGCATCAGGTCGCCGACGTCCGGCGCATATTGCGTCGGACGGTTCGGCAATTCGAGCGATGCCGCCTGCGGCGTCGACTTCACGACCGCGAGCGTCTGGCCGAGCGGGCTGCGCAGCTCGAGCGACACGTCGTCGCCGTGCTCCTGCCAGTCGAAGTTGCCGTACACGTTCTGCGGATTGCCGAGACGGTCGTCGTACCGCACCGCGAAGCGGCCATGGTAAGCGTGCGTTGCGGCGGTCTGCAGCGCCGCGCCGGTCGGCGCGCTGGCCGACGGCGGCGTGCTCGCGCAGCCGGCGAGCACGAGCGCCGTGCCGGCTGCGGCCAGCGTGCGCTGCGCGCGGAAGGACAGGGAAAACGTCGGGAACATCTGCATCAGAGACCGTTGATCTGGAGGCGTTTCAGCGTCTGCACGAGCGTGTCGTTGTCCGGCTCGAGCTTCAGTGCGTCACGCCATGCGGAACGCGCATCGTCCTGCGCGCCGCTCTTCCACAGCACTTCGCCGAGATGCGCGCCGATCTCGGCGTTCGGCTGCAGTTCGTACGCGCGCCGCAGCACCTTCGTCGCGCCGGCCGTATCGCCCATCCGGTACTTCACCCAGCCGAGGCTGTCCATGATGTACGCGTCGTTCGGCGCGAGCGTCATCGCCTTGTCGATCAGCTTGCTGGCTTCGGGGAGCCGCTGGTTGCGGTCGGCGAGCGAATAGCCGAGCGCGTTGTACGCCTGCGGATTGTCGGGCTGCGTGCGGATCAGCTCGCGCAGCTGCTTTTCCATCGTCGTGTAGTGGCCGGTCTTTTCGGCCGCCATCGCGTAGTCGTAGCGCAGGTCGGGATCGTCGGGGAAGTCCTGAACCGCCTGCCCGAGCCGTGCCTCGGCTTCCGGGTAGCGCTTCGCGGTGAACAGGATCGACGCGTCGGTGCGTGCGACCACGGCCGCATCGCGCGGATCCGTGATCGGCAGGTCGTCGAGCACCTTGCGCGCCTCGTCGGTCTTGCCCTGTTTCTGCAGCAGCTGCGCGCGCGTGATCTGCGCGGGCAGGTAGTGCTGGCTCGTCTGGTCGACCTTGTCGAGCCACTGCGACGCCTGCGCGTCGTTGTTCTGGTCGATCGCGATCTGCGCGAGGTAGATGTAGCCCTGGCCGACGTCGAGGTTCGGCTGCTTGTCGCCGAGCTGGACGTACTGCTTCAGGTAGCCGGTCGCTTCGTCGAGCTTCTTCTGCTGGATCTTGATCAGCGCGAGCGCCATCAGCGGCGTCGGATCCTTCGAGTCGAGCTTGCGCATCGTCTCGAACTGCTTCTGCGCGTCGTCGAGGCGATCGTCGGCGAGATAGAGCTGCGACAGCGCGAGCCGCGCATCGCGCGACTTCGGATTCTGCTGAACATACTTCTCGAACGACGCGATGCCCGCCGCGCGTTCCGCCGGCCCCATCTGCGACAGCATCAAAGCCGCCGGCAGGTAGTCGGGGCGGAGCTGCAGCGCCTGCTTCAGCGACTGCGCGGCGCCGTCCTTGTCGTCGACCGCGAGCTGCTGGCGCGCGATCGCGAGCTGCGCTTCGGGCCGGTTCAGGTCGTTCTTCAGCATGTCCTTCAGCACCGCGAGGCCGCCGACGCGGTCGGAGCCGCGCACGAGCAGCGCCTGCAGCGCGAGGATCGCCGGGCCGCGCGTCTCGCCGGTCGCCCGGGCCAGCTCGCGCGCGAGCATCGGCTGTGCGTCGGCCGGCTTGCCGGCGAGCACCAGCAGCGCGGCGTCGACCTGCGATGCGCGATTCGAATCGGGTGCGTACTGGCGCCACAGGTTCGCGGCGGACAGTGCGTCGGCCGGGCTCTGCGCGCCGAGCGCGATCTCGGTCGCACGCTGCGCCATGCGCGGATCGCGCGTGTCGCGGGCGAGCGCGAGGTAGGTCTGGTAGGCCGGTGCGGGCTGGTTACGCTGCAGCGCGACCTCGGCGGCGAGCACCTGGTAGACGATCTGGCTCGTCAGCGGAACGCCGGGGAGATCTTTTTTCTCGTCCGGCATCACATGCTCGAACGCGCCCTGCGACTCCGCGTCGTCCGATGCCGGATCCTGCGCGTGGGCCGGGAAGGCGGTGAGGGTCCAGGCGGCAAACAGCGCGGCGCCGAGTGCACGGCGGACCGGGAAGGCGCGCGCGCCGCGCACGGCGGCGGGACGCTTCTGAAGCAGCTTCGAGGGCAGGGTCATGGAAATCCGTTCGATGTTTCAACCGATTGTAACGCGCTCGCTACAATACACGCACGATCGTGAATCCAGTCTCAGACCCGCAAAACATGCCAGAGTTGCCAGAAGTCGAAGTCACGCGCCGGGGCATCGCGCCCTTTGTCGCGGGCCGCCGCGTCGAGCGTGTCGACGTCCGTACCGAGATGCTGCGCTGGCCCGTGCCGGCCGGGCTCGCCGAGCAGTTGCGCGCGCGCGAGGTGCTCGCCGTCGAGCGTCGCGGCAAGTATCTGCTGTTCGAGGTCGACGCGGGCTGGTTCATCGTCCACCTCGGCATGACGGGCACGCTGCGCGTGCTGCCCGCGGCTGGCGTGCCGGTCGCCGCGAAGCACGACCACATCGACTGGATCTTCGACGAATTCGTGTTGCGGTTCCGCGATCCGCGCCGCTTCGGCGCGGTGCTGTGGCACCCGCGCGAAGCGGGCGACGTGCATGCGCATCCGCTTCTCGCTAGCCTCGGCGTCGAGCCGTTCTCGCCGGCGTTCACCGGCGCGCTGCTGCACGCGCGCACGCGCGGGCGCACCGTGTCGGTCAAGCAGGCGCTGCTCGCGGGCGACATGGTCGTCGGCGTCGGCAACATCTATGCGTCGGAGAGCCTGTTTCGCGCCGGCATCCGGCCGACGACGGCCGCCGGCAAGGTGTCGCTGCCGCGCTACGAGCGGCTGGCCGACGCAGTGCGCGCGACGCTTGCCGACGCGATCGAGCGCGGCGGCAGCACCTTGCGCGATTTCGTCGGCAGCAACGGCGAAAGCGGCTATTTCCAGCTCGACTGCTTCGTCTACGATCGTGCGGGCCAGCCGTGCCGCGTATGCAACACGCCGATCCGCCATATCGTGCAGGGCCAGCGGTCGACCTATTTCTGCCCGACCTGCCAGCGTTGAAACCTTTTTCCACAATTAGATCACTTGAAGCCGCCCCGCATCGCCCCCGCTCCGTTCCCCGTCACGCCGCTGCATCGCACGTTCGCCACGCGCCTGGTCGCGTGGCAGCGCGAGCATGGCCGCCACGACCTGCCGTGGCAGAACACCCGTGATCCGTACCGGATCTGGCTGTCGGAAATCATGCTGCAGCAGACGCAGGTATCGACCGTCATCCCGTATTACACGCGCTTTCTCGAACGCTACCCCGACGTGGCCGCGCTCGCGGCCGCGCCGACCGACGACGTGATGGCGCTCTGGGCGGGGCTCGGCTACTACTCGCGCGCGCGCAACCTGCATCGCTGCGCGCAGGTCGTCGTCGCCGAGCACGGCGGTGCGTTTCCGGCGACGCCTGACGCGCTGGCCGAATTGCCGGGCATCGGCCGTTCGACGGCCGCGGCGATCGCGTCGTTTGCGTACGGCGCGCGCGCGACGATTCTCGACGGCAACGTGAAGCGCGTGCTGGCGCGGGTGTTCGGCGTCGAAGGCTTCCCGGGTGAGAAGCGTGTCGAGAACGACATGTGGGCGCTCGCCGAATCGCTGTTGCCCGACGCCGCGAACGCGGCCGACGTGAGCGCGTATACGCAGGGGCTGATGGATCTCGGCGCGACGCTGTGCGTGCGCGGCAAGCCCGATTGCGCGCGCTGCCCGTTCGCGGGCGACTGCGTCGCGCAATCGACGGGCCGCCAGCGCGAACTGCCGGCCGCGCGGCCGAAGAAGGCCGTGCCGACCCGCAAGACCTGGATGCTCGTGCTGCGCGACGGTGACGCCGTGCTGCTCGAGCGGCGGCCGCCGACCGGCATCTGGGGCGGGCTGTGGAGCCTGCCGCAAGCGGACGGCGACGCCGCGCTCGCGGAACTCGCACGTGGCTTCGGCGGCGGCGGCACGGTGCCGCTCGCGCCGCTTACGCACACGTTCACGCATTTCCGGCTCGAGATCGAGCCGCGGCTGAGCGACATGGCCGCCGGCGGCCTGCCCGCCGGCGCGCGGGACGCGGACACCGCGTGGGTGCCGCTGAGCCGGCTCGACGCGTATGGCGTACCAGCGCCCGTGCGCAAGCTGCTCGATGCGCTGAGCGGGCCGCTGCTGTAACGAAGGGGAAGGGGCGCGGCGCATGCCGCGCTTTCAGGGAAACGTCGGACGCTCGTGGTTTTTCGTGCCGACGGAAGTCGCCTTGGGTTGGCTGGCGGGAAGTGGCTGTCTGGGGCGATTCGGAACACGCCGGCCCGGCTTTTCGCCCGGAAGGAAGCCCCTCGTTGGACGCCCTCTCCCGGATAACTCAGGCAAAGCGACAGGTCCCGCGCTCGCTATAACCAGCCGTGCCGGTCGAGCACGTGGTGCACGGCATCGATGCGCGCGCCGACGTCCGGAAACTCCATCAGCTTCTGCCGCGCGCGCAGGTCGAGCGGCAGCAGTTCCGCGAGACGGTTCGATACCCAGCTCGGATCGTCGAGGCGGAACGGTTCGCCGAACGGCATCTTCTGCGGATCGGATTTCTTCAGCGCGTCGATGATGCGCTCGAGCACCTCGGCGCACGAGCCGAACTGCGCGAGCGCCTGCTCGCCTTCGAGCGGGATGTCGTCCGGCAGCGGCTCCGCGATACCGACCAGCAGCCCGTTGCCTTCGACGCGATACGACAGCAACTCGAAACGCTGGGTGCCGACCGCCTGCAGGTACAGCATGCCGAATTCACCGGTATCGCATTCGGTGATGCGCGCCATGCAGCCGATGGTCTCGGGCACCGAGACGGCGCCGTCCTGCGCGACTTCCGGCCCGCTCTTCAGCAGGCACACGCCGAACGGTGCATCGTCGCGCAGGCACGCGCGGGCCATGTCGAGATAGCGCGCCTCGAACACCTTGAGCGGGAGCAGGCCCCCCGGGAAGAGCACCGTGTGCAGCGGAAACAGCGGCAGGTCGATCAGGGTGGTCGATAGGGAGGACATGGCGCGCGGGCGTTGGGGCGGGCGTCGCTAGGGTCGGTCGACCTCGGAGACGAGCCGCGACGACGCGTCGACATCCACTGGCGCGTCACGATGCCGCACGATCACGTTCGCGTCGTGCGCAAGGCGCGCGGCGAGCGTTTCCGCGATGAACACCGACCGATGCTGCCCGCCCGTGCAGCCGATGGCGACGGTCAGGTAGCTGCGGTTGTCATCGCGGAAGTGCGGCAGCCATTTCATCAGGAACGCATGGATGTCGTCGATCATCTGGTGGACGATCGGCAGTGCGTCGAGAAAGGCGATGACCGGCTGGTCGAGCCCGGTGAGCGGGCGCAACTCGTGGTCGTAGTACGGATTCGGCAGCGCGCGCACGTCGAACATCAGATCGGCGTCGAGCGGCACGCCGCGCTTGAAGCCGAACGATTCGAACATCACCATCAGGTCGTTGTTCTTCTGCTCGATGAAGCGCTTGACCCAAGTACGCAGCGCGTTCGCGCGCAGCGTGCTGGTGTCGATCTGGTGGCCGAATTCGGCGAGCGGCGCGACGAGGTGGCGTTCGCGCTCGATCGCTTCCTCGAGCGACGACAGCAGGCCGACGTCCGCATCGTGCGACAGCGAGCCGGACAGCGGATGGCGGCGGCGCGTTTCGGAGAAGCGCTGGATCAGCGCCTGGGTGCTCGCGTTGAGGAACAGCACGCGCACGTCGTGCTCGCGCGACAGGTCGCGGATCAGGCCAGGCATTTCGTCGAGCGACGCGCTCGAGCGCGCGTCGATCGCGACCGCGAGCCGGTGCTGGCCATCCTCGGCGAGGTAGCGGGTGAGTTCGGGGAGCACGTGCGGCGGCAGGTTGTCGACGCAGTAATAGCCTGCGTCTTCGAGCGCGTTCAGCGCGACGGACTTGCCTGAGCCGGAGATGCCGGTGATGAGGACGATGCGCATGGGAAGCAGAGAATCCTGACGTTTCATCATAGCACCGGCTCGACGCGTCGGCGTTGCGCGGCCGGCGCGTGCGGGTTACACCAGTTTGCCGGGGAACTGACTGTCGGGATCTTGCATCGCCAGTCGTTGCCGATCCATGAAATCGCGCAATGTGTCGATTCCGCGCAACTGCAGGATCGTGTTCCGGACGGCCGCCTCGACGAGCACCGCGAGGTTGCGGCCGGCCGCCACCTGGATCGTGACCTTGCTGATCGGCAGGCCGAGCACGTCGACCGTCTGGCTTTCGAGCGGCAGGCGCTGGAATTCGCCGTCGGGGCGCCGCACGAGCTGGACGATCAGCTTCAGCTTCATTTTCCGCCGCACGGCGGTTTCGCCGAAGATCGTCTTGATGTCGAGCAGGCCGAGACCGCGCACTTCGAGCAGGTTCTGCAGCAGCGGCGGGCAGCGCCCTTCGACGAAATCGGGGCCAAGTCGGACGAAATCGACCGCGTCGTCGGCGACGAGGCCGTGGCCGCGGCTGATCAGCTCGAGGCCGAGTTCGCTCTTGCCGAGGCCCGAATCGCCGGTCAGCAGCACGCCCATCCCGAGGATGTCGATGAACACGCCGTGCAGCGTCGCGCGCGGTGCGAGGATGCGCGACATGTAGAGCCGCAGGCTGTCGATCACCGCGGCGGCCGACATGGGCGTGGTGAACAACGGGGTCGACGAGCGCGTGCAGCGCAGCACGAGTTCGGGCGGGGCCGCGGCCCCGCCGGCGACGACGAGGAACGGCGGTTCGAGCGCGATCAGCTCGGCCATGTGGCGCGAGCGGTCTTCGTCGGTTTGCCGCTGGTAGTAGTCGATTTCGGCTTCGCCGAGCACCTGGATCCGGTTCGGGTGGATCAGGTTCAGGTGGCCGACGAGGTCGGCGCTCGAGGTTGCATTGCCGACGGTGTCGGCCGAAAAACCGCGCTCCCAGCCTTCATGCCCCGTCAGCCAGCTCAGTTTCAGCGTGGCCGCGTTGTCGTCGAAGATGCTCTGGGCGTTGATGCTGGACGTATCCATGACTCTCGTCACTCCAATGGGCCGGTGCGTGCGCGCGGCGACGGACGTCGCCATGCCGGGCCGGCGCCGGGCGGCCCTGAACGGCGGCGTGTGCCGCCGCGTACGGGAAAATATTCCGCCCGGATCAACTCAAGGTTGCCACTGAGTGAGCAGGCGATGCAACTCGGCGATATCCGTTTCGTTGTGCAGACGCTCGCGTGCGTCGCGATCGGACAGCAGTTGCGCGATTTCCGACAGGATCTCGAGGTGCTGCTGGGTGGCTTGCTCGGGCACGAGGAGGAAGATCAGGAGGCCGACCGGCTGGCCGTCGGGGGCTTCGAACGGGATCGCATCGGCGAGCCGGACGAACGCGGCGAGCGGGTGCTTGAGACCCTTGATGCGCCCGTGCGGAATCGCGACACCTTCGCCGAGCCCGGTCGAGCCGAGGCGCTCGCGCGCGAACAGGTTGTCCGTGACGGTGCTGCGGGCGATGCCGTTCTGATTCTCGAACATCAGCCCGGCTTGTTCGAACACGCGTTTCTTGCTGGTGACTGAGAGGTCGATGACGACGTTCTCTATGGGCAGGATTTTGGCTAGGCGATTCATGTTGGCAGGCGATTGGGCGGCCTGGGGTCTCCTTGCGGCGGCAGACTGATTATCCATGTTCGGCGATATCAAGGCGTTCGGCATCGGCAACCTGCAAGGCAGCTACCGCATCCAGCGCCCCCCGGCGATAACCGGAACATTATAGAGCACAGCCGCGTGCGTGGCGCAGCGCGGAAGGACCGGTTGCACCCCTGCGCGGAGTCGCAAAAAAAACGCCCGGCGAACCGGGCGACGTATGTGTTGCGGTGAAGGTTACTGCGGCGGCAGTTCGATCTGGTCGATCGACGGTTGAAGCTTGATCGGGTCGTGCGCGTGCGTTTGCAGGCGCTCCATGTGCTTGACGACCTGGCGATCCAGCTTGTCGATCAGCAGGTCGATCGCTGCATACAGGTTACCGTTCGCGCTTTCGACGAAGATGTCCTTGCCCTTCAGGTGCAGGTTGATTTCCGCGCGCTGCTGCTTGTCCTTTTCCTTGTGGTTGTCGACCGAGAGGATCACAGTGCCATCGATCACCTGATCGCTATGCCGTAGCACCCGGTCCAGCTTGGTGATCACGTATTCGCGAATTGCAGGCGTGACTTCGAGATGATGTCCACTGATCTTCAGGTTCATAGTGCTTCTCCAAGCGAGTGACCACCCGGCCGCATCGAGGCGGCGCTCCGGTCGACTTGCCCGTGCCGCACGAAGGCGGCGTATCGCGGACAGGTCGCCCGGCCTGTTCCCCGTGTGCGCGGTGGTCGGGACACGCCTGCCGCCGGGCAGGCAGCAGGCTTAAAGAGACTTGCGCAGATTCACTGCCGGGATCTTGAGGGCTTCGCGATACTTCGCGACCGTGCGGCGCGCGACCACGAATCCCTGTTCTGCCAGCAGCTCGGCAATGCGGCTGTCCGAAAGTGGCGATTTAGGGTCTTCAGCTCCTATCAGTTGCTTGATGAGGGCTCGGATGGCTGTCGACGAAGCGGCGCCACCGGTGTCGGTCGAGACGTGAGATCCGAAGAAGTACTTAAATTCAAGCGTCCCGAACGGGGTCAGCATGTACTTCCCGGTTGTCACACGGCTGACAGTCGACTCGTGTAGGCCCAGCGTATCAGCTATTTCCCGCAAAACCAAGGGGCGCATGGCAATTTCACCGTGCGCAAAGAAGTTCTTTTGACGCTCGACAATGGCCTGCGCGACACGCAGGATCGTGTCGAAACGCTGCTGGATATTCTTGATCAGCCAGCGTGCTTCCTGGAGCTGCTGCTTGAGCGAACCGGCCGACGGATCGCCGCGGCTGTTGCGCAGGATGTTCGCGTAAAGGTTGTTGATCCGCAGGCGCGGCACGACCTCCGGATTGAGCTCCGCGAGCCATCCTTGGCCGGCTTTCTTCACGATGATGTCGGGCACGACGTAGTCGGCCTCGGCCTTGCCGTACGCGGCGCCGGGGAACGGCTCCAGCGAGCGGATCAGCGTGTGCGCGTCACGCAGCGCGTCGTCGCTCGCCTTCAGGTGCTTGCGCAGCCGCGTGAAGTCGCGGGCGGCGAGCAGCTCGAGATGCTGCGACACGATCTCGAGCGCGAGCGTGCGTGTCGGGGACGGATCGAGGCGCAGCAACTGGAGCTTCAGGCATTCGGATGCCGAGCGGGCACCGACCCCGGCCGGATCGAAGCTGTGCAGCAGCGCGAGCGCCGCGTTCAGTTCGTCGCAGTCGATTTCCAGCTCGGGCGGCAGGTCGGCGAGCACTTCATCGAGCGTGGCGGTCAGGTAACCGTCGTCGTCGAGCGTTTCGATCAGGAACATCACGAGCGCGCGGTCGCGCGGGCCGGCCTGCGTGACGCGCAATTGCGCGGACAGGTGGTCGCGCAGCGACGTCGCCGCTTCCTGGACCTGCAGCGGCGGGAGGTCGTCGTCGTCGGATGCGCCGCTCGAGCGGCCGTATTCGTCGAGGTTCCACTGCGGGCCGTCGTTGCCGTCGCCGGATGCATAACCGTCGTATTCGTCCGCGCCGGCCGGCTCGTCGCGTTCGGCACGATCGCTCGACGAACTGCTGCCGTTGGTCGCAGCGGGCTCGGTGTTCTGCGCGGGAGGCGTCTGCGCGATCAGCGATCCGTCCGCAGCGACACGCAGCGGGCTCGCGATCCATTCATCCTCGTTCTCGAGCAGCGGGTTCTGCGCGACGGCCATCGCGACTTCCTGCTGCAATTCGAGCGTCGACAACTGCAGGAGCCGGATCGACTGCTGTAGCTGGGGCGTCAGCGCCAGATGTTGCGACAGGCGGAGTTGAAGGCTGGCTTTCATGGCAAGGAGGGAGTCATACCGGCAGTTTGCCACGACCCAGGCGCGTTGAGCCATCCGCGATTACGCGCGGCGCGCCGCCCGGCCGCAGGCATGGCCGCGAAGCGGGGCGCGGCCCCGCGCGGCGACGCCGGGCGGGGTGCAGCCAGCCACGAGGAGGAGTTACATCCGGAAGTGTTCGCCGAGGTACACGCGGCGTACGCTTTCGTTTTCGATGATTTCGCTCGGCGCACCGGCGGCGAGCACCGAGCCGTCGCTGATGATGTAGGCGTGGTCGCAGATGCCGAGCGTTTCGCGGACGTTGTGATCGGTAATCAGCACGCCGATGTTGCGCTGCTTCAGGAACTTGACGATCTTCTGGATCTCGAGCACCGCGATCGGGTCGACGCCGGCGAACGGTTCGTCGAGCAGGATGAAGTTCGGGTTGGTGGCGAGCGCGCGCGCGATTTCGACCCGGCGCCGTTCGCCGCCCGACAGCGACAGCGCGGGATTCTCGCGCAGGTGGGCGATCTGCAGCTCGTCGAGCAGCGCTTCGGCGCGCGACGAGATCGCGTCCTTCGACAGCCGCTTGCCGTCTTCGCCGTGCTGCAGCTCGAGTACCGCGCGGATGTTCTCCTCGACGGTCAGCTTGCGGAACACGGACGCTTCCTGCGGCAGGTACGACAGGCCGAGCGACGCGCGCTTGTGGATCGGCAGCAGGCTGATCGAGCTGCCGTTCAGCGAGATCTCGCCCGCGTCGAGCGGCACCAGGCCGACGATCATGTAGAACGACGTGGTCTTGCCGGCGCCGTTCGGGCCGAGCAGGCCGACGACTTCGCCGCTCTTCACGTCGAGCGACACGTCCTTGACGACCGTGCGCGAGCCGTAGCGCTTCTTCAGGTTGCGGACGACGAGCGAGCTCGTCGTGCCGGCCGGCTGGCGGTTCGGTAGCGCGTTCATTGGCCCGGCGCCCCCTGGATCGTGGTCGACGGCGACAGCTTTGCCGGCGCGCCGTTCAGCGGCGCGGGGCCGCCGTTCTTCGGCGACAGCATCGCGCGCACGCGGCCGTTCGGGTTGCCCGGCGCGGCGACGTCCTTGCCGCCCTTCGCGGTGTAGAAGTCGCGCTGGCCGTCGTACGTGATCACGCTGCCGTGCACGGTATCGGCGACGGTCGACGTACCCTGCAGGCGGCGCACGGTCGCGGCGGTGGTCAGCGTGGTCAGGTCCTGCTTGCCGTCGTAGTCGATGCGCTCGGCGTCGCCGTCGATGTACTCGTCGAGGCCTTCGCGCTTCTGGCGGAACGTCGCGTGCTTCTTGCCGCTGCCGAACGAAGTGGCGTACTGATAGCCTTCCGGGTCCTGGCGCACTTCGACGCGATCGCCCTTGATGATGATCGTGCCCTTCGTGATCACGACGTTGCCGGTCGCGACCGTGACCTGCTTCAGGTCGTCATAGGTCAGGTTGTCGGCCTCGACGTTGATCGGCTTGCCTTGGTCGGCCTTCTCGGCATGGGCGAGCGGCGCCAGCCCGACCAGCGGGAGCGCCACGAGCGTCGCGGCAAGCGCGGCGCGGACGGCGCGCGCAGCGCCGCCGGAAATCTGTCGAGGGAACGATTCGTTCATGCAGTCACGTGAGGGATGCGTCACTTGGGTTGACCTTTCGAGCCGCCGGACGTGTCCTGCGCGGCGATCGTGCCGCGCACGTTGCCGTAGAGCTCGATGACCCGGGTGACGTTGTTGTACTTCATGCCGTCGGTCGCGTTGACGAGCGACAGGCCGCGCTGAAGTTTAACCGGCTTTTCGGTCTGGATCACATCGTCATTGACGAAGATCCGGAAATGCTGGGAATCAGCCTGCATCTGCGGATCGCCGCCGCCGGCCGCACGCAGGATGCGCGCGTCGTCGTACAGGTCGACGATCGACACGTCGCCGTTGACGGTGCCGCGCTTCGAGGTGGTCGTCACGACCGGCTTGCCGGGCTGGAACGCGCGCATGGCCGGATCGGTCAGGTCGCTGTCTTCGGTGTCTTCGTAATGGATCAGCTTCGCGGCCGTCAGCCGGTACTGGGTCGCGCCCGACTGGTCGAGCTCGGTGACCGAGAAGTTGTCGGCGAAATAGTCGGGCGTGTGGCGCTTCGGCTGCACGGTGCCCTCGCCGGGCGGCGGCAGCGTGGCCTGCAGCAGCCACCAGGTGATGCCCGCGAGCGCGGCGACCGCGACGAGCGGCAGCAACTGGGTCCAGCGGAAATGCGTGTTCATCCGTCAGGCTCCGCAGGCGGCCGCGAGCAGCGCGTCGTAGCGGCGCTGCGCGCGCAGGATCGCGTCGCAGACTTCGCGGACGGCGCCGTGGCCGCCGCGGGCCTCGGCCACCCAGTGCGCGCGGGCGATCACCTCGGGGTGCGCGTTCGCGGGGGCCGTCGCGAAGCCGCAGCGCAGCATCACGGGCAGGTCGGGCCAGTCGTCGCCCATGTAGCCGCACTGGTCGGCGGTGAGGCCGAGCGACGCGATCAGGTCGGTGAACACGGCGAGCTTGTTCTCGACGCCCTGGAACAGGTGCGCGATCTTCATTTCCTTCGCACGTGCCGCGACGATCTCCGAGCGACGGCCCGTGATGATCGCGGTCGCGATGCCGGCTTCGCCGAGCAGCTTCACGCCGTGGCCGTCGAGCGAATTGAACGACTTCATCGCGTCGCCGGCCGCGGTAAACAGCAGGCCGCCGTCGGTCAGCACACCGTCGACGTCGAAAATCATCAGCTTCACGCGGCTCGCGCGTTCGACCGCAGTCAGCGCTGCGCTCATCAGATCACCTTCTTCGAAAACAGGTCGTGCATGTTCAGCGCGCCGATCAGCACGCCGTCGGCATCGACCACCAGCATCTGGTTGATCCGGTGGCGCTCCATCAGTTCCACGGCCTCGACCGCCAGGTGATCCGGTGCAACCGTGCGCGGGTCGCGCGTCATCACGTCGGTGATCGGCAGCGTGCGGAAGTCGCCGTCGCGCGCGAGCACGCGGCGCAGGTCGCCATCGGTGAAGATGCCCGCGACCTTGCCGCCGGCGTCGACCACGGCGGTCATGCCGAGGCGCTTCGCGGTGATCTGGAACAGGGCGTCCGACAGCGTCGCGTCGAGCCCGACGGACGGGACGTCGTCGCCCGAGCGCATCACGTCGCGCACGTAGGTGAGCAGGCGCCGGCCGAGTGCGCCGCCCGGGTGCGAGCGCGCGAAATCTTCCGAGCCGAAGCCGCGCGCGTCGAGCACCGCCACGGCGAGCGCGTCGCCGAGCGCGAGCGCGGCGGTCGTGCTCGCCGTGGGCGCGAGGTTCATCGGACAGGCCTCTTTCGAGACCGCGGCGTTCAGGTTCACGTCGGCGAGCGTGCCGAGGCTCGATTCCGCGCGGCCCGTGATCGCGATCAGCTTCGCGCCGATCCGCTTCACGAGCGGCAGGATCGCCACGAGTTCTTCCGATTCGCCGGAATAGGAGATGCCGATGAAGACGTCGTCGGAGGTGACCATCCCGAGGTCGCCGTGGCTGGCCTCGGCCGGGTGGACGAAGAAGGCCGGCGTGCCGGTGCTGGCCAGCGTGGCCGCGATCTTGCGGGCGATATGCCCCGATTTGCCGATACCGGACACCACCACGCGGCCGCGGCAGCCGAGCAGCAGCGCGACGGCCTGGACGAAGCCGCCGTCGAGCTGGTCGCGCAGCGCGCGCACGGCGTCCGCCTCGATGTCGAGCACGTCGCGGGCGAGCGCGAGCGCCCGGTCATCATTGATTTTCGCTATCATGCGCGGAGTATAGCAAAGGCGTTTGTTCGCCGCGCCGGGCCTTCGGACTCGTCCGAGGTCGCCTGACCACCGCCACCACCCGCGCCCGCATTGCCGTGGCCCCGACGAACGAGGACGCTTCGCCCGTGATTTCCCCGCTCGAAATGACCCTGCTGCTGCTGCTGGCCTCAGTGGTGGGCGTCGTCGTATTCCGCTCGTTGAACCTGCCGCCGATGCTCGGCTACCTGACCGTCGGCATCCTGGTCGGCCCGCATGCGTTCGGCATCGCGGCGGATCTGGAGCGGGCCGAGCATCTCGCGGAATTCGGCGTGGTGTTCCTGATGTTTTCGATCGGCCTCGAGTTCTCGCTGGCGAAGCTGAGGGCGATGCAGCGGCTCGTGTTCGGGCTCGGGCTGCTGCAGGTCGTCGCGACCCTCGTGCTCGCGCTCGTGCTGGGCATGCTGTTCGAGCACTGGGTGCACATCACGTGGCAGGGCAGCATCGCGCTCGGCGGCGCGCTCGCGATGTCGTCGACGGCGATCGTGTCGAAGATGCTCGCCGAGCGGCTCGAGATCGAGACCGAGCACGGCCGCAACATCTTCGGCGTGCTGCTGTTCCAGGATCTCGCGGTGGTGCCGCTGCTGATCGTGATCGCCGCGTTCGGCGCCGAATCGTCGAAGGACCTCGCGATCACGCTCGGCTTCGCGGCCGTCAAGATCGTGATCGCGCTCACGCTGCTGCTGGTCATCGGCCAGCGTTTCATGACGCGCTGGCTCAACGTCGTCGCACGGCGCCGCTCGCAGGAGCTGTTCGTGCTGAACCTGCTGCTCGTCACGCTCGGCGCCGCATTCATCACCGACCGCTTCGGCCTGTCGCTCGCGCTCGGCGCGTTCATCGCGGGGATGCTGATCTCCGAGACGCCGTTCCGCCATCAGGTGGAGGAGGACATCAAGCCGTTCCGCGACGTGCTGCTCGGCCTGTTCTTCGTGACGACCGGGATGCTGCTCGACCCGCGCGTGATCTGGGAGCACCCGTTGCTCGTGCTCGGTTTCTTCGTCGGGCAGATCCTGTTCAAGGGGACGATGATCGCCGGGCTCGCGCGGCTGTTCGGCGCGACGCCGGGCGTGGCGATGCGCACCGGCATCGGGCTCGCGCAGGCCGGCGAATTCGGCTTCGTGCTGCTGAACCTGATCCTCGACCGGCATCTCGTCGATTCGACGCTGCTGCAGGCGATCCTCGCGTCGATGCTGCTGTCGATGCTCGCGGCGCCGTTCCTGATCCAGAACGCCGACCGGATCGTGATGCGGCTGTCGTCGACCGAATGGATGCAGCAGTCGCTGCAGATGACGCGGATCGCGACGCAAAGCCTCAAGCAGCGCGGCCACGTGATCATCTGCGGCTACGGCCGTGCAGGGCAGAACCTGGCGCGGATGCTCGAACAGGAAGGCATTTCGTACGTCGCGCTCGACCTCGACCCCGATCGCGTGAGCGCGGCCGCGGCGGCCGGCGAATCGGTCGTGTTCGGCGACGCGGCGCGCCGCGAGTCGCTGCTCGCGGCCGGTATCCACCGCGCGGCGGCGGTGGCGATCACCTATGCGAACACGCCGTCCGCGTTGCGCGTGCTGCATCACGTGCACGAACTCGAGCCGACGCTGCCCGCGATCGTGCGCACCGTCGACGATGCCGATCTCGAGAAGCTGCTCGCAGCCGGCGCGACCGAGGTGATTCCGGAGATCGTCGAGGGCAGCCTGATGCTCGCGTCGCACACGCTGGTGCTGGTCGGCGTGCCGATGCGCAAGGTCGTGCGGCGCGTCGAGGAGATGCGCGACGAGCGCTACAGCCTGCTGCGCGGCTATTTCCGCGGCGCGGACGACGCGGACGACGACGACCACGAGCAGGTGCGGCTACAATCGGTGCCGGTCGATGCGCGCGCGGACGCGGTCGGGCGTTCGCTGGAAGAACTGGGGCTGTATGCACTCGGGCTCGAAGTCACGGCGATTCGCCGGCATGGTATCCGCGGCGTCGAACCCGATCCGCAAACCAAGCTGCGCGCGAGCGACATCGTCGTGCTGCGCGGGCTGCCCGAGGCGCTCGCGCTCGCGGAGGAGCGGCTGTCGCGCCATCGGCGCGAACCGCCAGCCGCGGCCGCCTGAGCCGCGCTGGTTTGATAACCTGACCCGTATTTATTCGGAACGGTGCCCGATCTTCGCGCACCGTTTTTTTCGGAGAGTTTCATGCCGCATTCGTCGTCGGGCGCACCGCTCGATCCGGTCGCCTTCATCCACAGCCAGATCCGCACGGTGCCCGACTGGCCGCAGCCGGGCGTGATGTTCCGCGACATCACGACGCTGCTGCAGAGCCCGAAGGCGCTGCGCATCCTCGTCGACCTGTTCGTCGAGCGCTATGTCGATGCGAAGCTCGACTATGTCGCGGGCCTCGATGCACGCGGCTTCATCATCGCGCCGATCGTCGCGTACGAACTGAGCGTCGGCTTCGTGCCGATCCGCAAGGTCGGCAAGCTGCCGTACAAGACGCGCTCGGAATCGTACGACCTCGAATACGGCAGCGCGACCGTCGAGATTCATGAAGATGCGTGCCGCCCCGGCGACCGCGTGATCATCATGGACGACCTGATCGCGACCGGCGGCACGATGATGGCGGGGCGCAACCTGCTGCAGCGGCTCGGCGCGGAGGTCGTCGAAGGCACGGCGATCATCGACCTGCCCGATCTCGGCGGCTCGGCGCTGCTGCGCAACGCGGGACTGCCGGTTTATACCGTCACCGAATTCGCCGGCCACTGAACGCCGGCCAGCCTGAGCTTCCACGTTACGCAGCGAGGTCACGATGCCCAACTTCATGCTGTTTCTCGCCACGTCGATCGCGATCACGTTCGCGCCGGGGCCCGACAACCTGCAGGTGCTCGCACGCGGCATCTCGCAAGGCCGCGCGGCCGGCTTCGTCGCCGCGCTCGGCTTCACGGCGGGGATCCTGTTCCACACGACGCTCGCGGCGCTCGGCGTCGCGGCCGTGCTGCGTTCGTCGCCGGTCGCGTTCCAGATCCTGAAGCTCGCGGGCGCCGCATACCTCGTGTGGATCGGCATCAAGGCGCTGCGCAGCCAGGGGCTCTCGAATGCGCACGCGCGCCCGCCGCAGCCGCTCGGCACGATCTTCCGGCAAAGCGTGATCGGCAACCTGATGAACCCGAAGGTCACGCTGTTCTTCGTCGTGTTCCTGCCGCAGTTCGTCGATCCGCACGGCGCGCAGGGCGTCACGCTGCAGATGTTCGAACTCGGCGCGCTGTTCATGCTGCAGACGGCCGCGGTCTTCTCGCTGTTCGGCGTCGGCGCGGGCATGATCGGCGCATGGCTGAAGCGCCGTCCGAAGGCCGGCGTGTGGCTCGACCGGATCGCCGGCGCGACGTTCATCGCGATCGGCATCCGCGTGGCGCTGAAGGACTGACACACGATGACGTTTCCGTGCATTGCGGCTGCGCGCCGCTTCGATCCCGCTGCGCACCTGCGTTTCGAGATTGCCGGCCAGGCTGTCGGCTGGGTGCGCCGTGAGGACGTCGCGATGCTGGCGCGGTGGCCCGACGTGTTCGAGCTGGCCGATGAGCGCGTCGTGCTGTCGGCGCGCTACGATTCGGTCGACGCACGCAGCATGGCGCTGGCGAGCGCGATCGGGGCGCTCGCGGCCGAAGGCGCGATTCCCGGCTGGCGCGACGAGATCTACGCGATCCGCAACCGCTTCGACGATCCGCCGCTCGCGTACATCGAGCGCGCCGCATCGCGCTTCTTCGGCACGCAGACTTACGCGGTGCATCTGAACGGCATCGTAGAATATGCGGTTGCACCGGGCGAGCCGTCCGCCGCGGCCGTCCCGCAGATGTGGCTCGGCCGCCGCAGCGAGACCAAGGCAACCGACCCCGGCATGCTCGACAACGTCGTCGCCGGCGGAATTGGCTGGGGCCTGGGCGTTCACGAGACGCTCGCGAAGGAATGCTGGGAAGAAGCCGGCATTCCGGCCGAACTGGCCGCGCGCGCGATCGCGGGCCGCGCGGTGCAGGTGCTGTGCTCGCTGCCGGAAGGCACGCAGTCCGAACTGATCTTCGTGTACGACCTGCCGCTGCCGCGCGACTTCGCGCCGCGCAACCAGGACGGCGAAGTGGCCGAGCACCTGCTGGCCGGCGTGCCCGAGGTGATCGGCTGGCTGCGCGCCGGCCGCGCGACCATGGATGCGAGCCTCGCGACGCTCGACACGCTGCTGCGTCACCGCTGGATCCCGGCGGCCGACGCGGCGGGCATCGACGCCCTGTTCGCACCGGCCGCGTGACGCGTGCCGCGCACGCAGCCTGGCGGCGCGAACGGGCAATTTGACGAATACGGAAACGAAGGGAGTAGCGGTCATGCCGACCGATCACAGCTTTATCTTGAAACTGTCGTGCCCCGACCGGCACGGCATCGTCCATGCGGTCTCGGGCTTCCTGTTCGAGCGCAGCAACAACATCCTCGATTCGGCGCAGTTCGGCGACAGCCGCACCAGCGAGTTCTTCATGCGCGTGCACTTCGAGCAGGACGGCGGCGGCGCGGATGCCGCGACGGCGCTCGACACGCTTCGCAAGGAATTCGCGCCGCTCGCCGAACAGTTCTCGATGCGCTGGGAAATGCATGACGCGGCCGTGAAGCCGCGCGTCGTGATCATGGTGTCGAAGATCGGCCACTGCCTGAACGACCTGCTGTTCCGCTATCGCACCGGCCAGCTGCCGATCGAGATCCCGGCGATCGTGTCGAACCACAAGGAGTTCTACCAGCTCGCCGCGAGCTACAACATCCCGTTCCATCACTTTCCGCTGATCGGCGGCTCGTCGGATGCCGCGAAGGCCGCACAGGAAGCGCGCGTGCTGGAAGTGATCGACGAGCACCAGGCCGATCTCGTCGTGCTCGCGCGCTACATGCAGATCCTGTCGCCGAACCTGTGCAAGCAGCTCGCCGGCCGCGCGATCAACATCCATCATTCGTTCCTGCCGAGCTTCAAGGGGGCGAAGCCGTACTACCAGGCGTTCGATCGCGGCGTGAAGCTGATCGGTGCGACCGCGCACTACGTGACGACCGATCTCGACGAAGGCCCGATCATCGAGCAGGAAGTCGAGCGCGTCGACCACAGCATGACGCCCGACCAGTTGACCGCGATCGGCCGCGACGTCGAATGCGTGACGCTGGCGCGCGCGGTGAAGTGGCACGTCGAGCACCGGATCGTGCTGAACGGGACGAAGACGGTCGTGTTCCGCTGATGTGTTGAATGCCGATTGCCGGCCGTCGGCTGGCGGGCAATCACAAACAAAAACGCCGCGCCCTTTACGGGGCGCGGCGTTTTTTTTCGCTGTTGGCGGGTGGGCTGCTTCAGATCAGCCGCAGCAGGTACAGCTCGCGCTTCAGGTACGCGTAGAAGATCGGCGCGGCGATCACGCCCGGCAGCCCGAACGCGGCCTCCATGATCAGCATCGCGAGCAGCAGCTCCCACGCGCGCGACTCGATCTGGCCGCCGATGATCTTCGCGTTCAGGAAGTATTCGAGCTTGTGGATGATCACGAGGAACGCCAGCGACGCGATCGCGGTGCCCATGCTGACCGATAGCGACACGGCGACGATCAGCGTGTTCGAGATCAGGTTGCCGATCACGGGCAGCAGGCCGACGATGAACGTGACGAGCACGAGCGTTTTCGACAGCGGCAGCCGCTGATGGAAGATCGGCAGCGCGACGAGCAGGTAGATGCCCGTGAACACCGCGTTGATCGCCGAGATCTTGATCTGCGCGAACACGATCCGGCGGAATGCGTCGGCGAAGCGCGACACGCGCGTGACGAGCGCCGTGGACAGCGGCCGGCGCACCTTGCCGTGCTCGACGCCGATCGCGATCATCGCGCCGATGATCATCCCGAACAGCACATGGCCGAAGCCGCGCGCGACGCTCTTGCCGCTTTGCTGGAGCTGGTCCATGTGCGAGTGCATCAGCACGGCGGCCTTCGTCTTCATCTGCTCGACGTCGACGGGCAGCAGGTTCGCGATCCAGGCCGGCGTGCGGGCGCGGGTCTGCTCGACGATCTGCATCAGCTGGTCGAGCAGGCTTTGCAGGTTCGGCACCGTGCGCTCGAAGTGTTCGATGATGCCGATCGTCAGGCCCGTCAACGCGCCGACGATCGCGATCGACAGCAGCACGACGGCGACCCAGCGCGCGCGCATGCTCGTGGTGTGGCGTTCGATCACGGGGGCGATCGTGTGGATCAGCTGGTAGACCAGCAGGCCGGCCAGCAGCCCGCCGAGCAGCTTGAGTTCGATCACGAGCCACATCGCGAGGATCGCGAACGCATAGCTGCCGATCTCGAGCGCCGACAGCTTCGGCAGGCTGAAGTCGCTCGTCAGCCGCACGCTGCGCAGGTGCGGTTCGCGATTCTGCGCATCGCGCGACGAGTCTGGTTGCTTCTCCATCGTGGATTCCTGTCGTTCGTGTGTCATGCCGCGGAATGCGCGGCAGAGCCGTGTTCGCCCGGCGCCGCACTGGATTGGTGCGTACGGCGAACCTTACGACCGTAAAGTATAGCTGCCATTATGGTCCGCAACCGGGCCGTTTGGCGCATGGTGTAAACGCAGGAGGGAAAACGAGAAGGGGCCGGTTCGGCGGTGCGCAAGGGCGCGCGGCCGGGCGGCCGCGCGCGGGAAGGGAGGCAGGCGGGACGCGTCAGCCGGCCGCGACCTTGCGGGCCGTGCGCTTGAGCAGCGGCGCGAGGTATTTGCCGGTAAAGCTCGCCTTTGTCTTCGCGACCTGCTCGGGCGTGCCCTGCGCGATGATCTGGCCGCCGCCGGCACCGCCTTCGGGGCCGAGGTCGATCACCCAGTCGGCCGTCTTGATCACGTCGAGGTTGTGCTCGATGATCACGACCGTGTTGCCCTGGTCGCGCAGCCGGTGGATCACTTCCAGCAGCAGGGCGATGTCGTGGAAGTGCAGGCCGGTGGTCGGCTCGTCGAGGATGTACAGCGTGCGGCCGGTGTCGCGCTTGGAGAGCTCGAGCGACAGCTTCACGCGCTGCGCCTCGCCGCCCGACAGCGTCGTGGCCGACTGGCCGAGGCGGATGTAGCCGAGGCCGACGTCGAGCAGCGTCTTCAGCTTGCGCGCGATGACCGGCACCGCGCTGAAGAATTCGTACGCGTGCTCGACCGTCATGTCGAGCACTTCGCTGATGTTCTTGCCCTTGTACTGCACTTCGAGCGTTTCGCGGTTGTAGCGCTTGCCGTGGCACACGTCGCACGGCACGTAGACGTCCGGCAGGAAGTGCATTTCCACCTTCAGCACGCCGTCGCCCTGGCACGATTCACAGCGGCCGCCCTTCACGTTGAACGAGAAACGGCCCGGATCGTAGCCGCGCTCCTTCGAGGTCGGCACGCCCGAGAACAGCTCGCGGATCGGCGTGAACAGGCCCGTATACGTGGCCGGGTTCGAGCGCGGCGTGCGGCCGATCGGCGACTGGTCGACGTTGATCACCTTGTCGAAGTGCTCGAGGCCCTCGATCGCCTCGTGCGGCGCCGGCTCGGCCGACGAGCCGTACAGGTGGCGCGCGACCGCGTGATACAGCGTGTCGTTGATCAGCGTCGACTTGCCGGAGCCCGACACGCCGGTGATGCAGGTCAGCAGACCGACCGGCAGCTCCAGATCGACGTGCTTCAGGTTGTTGCCGTGCGCGTCGACGATGCGCAGCATCCGCTCGGGATCGGGGGCCAGCCGCTCGTCCGGGTACTCGATCGTGCGCTTGCCGACCAGGTACTGGCCGGTGAGCGACTGCGGGTTCGACTGCACCTGCTTCGGCGTGCCCTCGGCCACGATCACGCCGCCGTGCTCGCCGGCGCCCGGACCCATGTCGACGACGTAGTCGGCCGTGCGGATCATGTCCTCGTCGTGCTCGACGACGATCACCGAGTTGCCGAGGTCGCGCAGGTGCTTGAGGGTCGCGATCAGGCGGTCGTTGTCGCGCTGGTGCAGGCCGATCGACGGCTCGTCGAGCACGTACATCACGCCCGTGAGGCCCGAGCCGATCTGCGACGCGAGCCGGATGCGCTGCGCCTCGCCGCCCGACAGGGTTTCCGCGCTGCGCTCGAGCGACAGGTAGTCGAGGCCGACGTTGTTCAGGAAGGTGAGGCGCGCGACGATTTCCTTGATGACCTTGTCGGCGATCTCGCGCTTCGCGCCGTCGAGCGACAGGCCGTCGAAATAGCCGAGCGCGTCGCGCAGCGGCCAGCCGCTGATTTCGAAGATGCCGCGCGCGTAGTCGCCCGTGCCGATCCGCACGTGGCGCGCTTCGCGGCGCAGGCGCGTGCCGTCGCACGACGGGCACGGCTGGTTGTTCTGGTACTTCGACAGCTCTTCGCGCACCGCGACCGAATCGGTCTCGCGGTAGCGGCGCTCGAGGTTCGGGATGATCCCTTCGAACACGTGCTCGCGGATCGTCGTGCGGCCGCGCTCGTTGATGTACGAGAACGGGATCGTCTGCTTGCCCGAGCCGAACAGCAGCACCTTCCGGATCTTTTCCGGCAGATCCTCGAATGCGGCGTCGATGTCGAATTCGTAGAACGCCGCGAGACTCTGCAGCATCTGGAAGTAGAACTGGTTGCGGCGGTCCCAGCCTTTCACGGCGCCGGCGGCGAGCGACAGCGACGGGTGCGCGACGACCCGCTTCGGGTCGAAGAACGTGATCTGGCCGAGGCCGTCGCATTCCGGGCACGCGCCCATCGGGTTGTTGAACGAGAACAGGCGCGGCTCGAGCTCCTGCAGCGAGTACGAGCAGATCGGGCACGCGAACTTCGAGCTGAACAGGTACTCGCGGTCGGTATCCATCTCGAGCGCGATCGCGCGGCCGTCGGCGAGGCGCAGCGCCGTCTCGAACGATTCGGCGAGGCGCTGCTTCATGTCCGGGCGCACCTTGAGACGATCGACGACGACGTCGATCGTGTGCTTGTCGTTCTTCTTCAGCTTCGGCAGCGACTCGACCTCGTAGATCTTCGCGACGCCTTCGTTCGCGGCGCCGCCGCCCGAGCGCACGCGAAAGCGCACGAAACCCTGCGCCTGCATGTCCTCGAACAGCTCGGCATGCTCGCCCTTGCGGTCCGCGACGACGGGCGCGAGGATCATCAGCTTGGTTTCCTCGGGCAGCGCGAGCGCCGCGTCGACCATCTGCGACACGCTTTGCGCTTCAAGCGGGATGTCGTGGTCGGGGCAGTACGGCGTGCCGACACGTGCGAACAAAAGTCGCAGGTAGTCGTGGATTTCCGTGACCGTGCCGACGGTCGAACGCGGGTTGTGGGACGTCGCCTTCTGCTCGATCGAGATCGCCGGCGACAGGCCTTCGATCAGGTCGACGTCGGGTTTCTCCATCAGCTGCAGGAACTGGCGGGCATACGCGGACAGGCTTTCGACGTAGCGGCGCTGACCCTCGGCATAAAGGGTATCGAACGCGAGCGACGACTTGCCCGATCCGGACAACCCGGTAATCACGACCAGCTTGTGGCGCGGCAGGTCGAGATTGACGTTTTTCAGGTTGTGGGTACGCGCCCCACGGATGCGGATCTGTTCCATGAACCTGGCGAAAATGGAGGGAACCAAACCTGCTACTATAACGGCTTTTCGAGGCCGTCGTTTGGGGTCCCCAGCCTTAGCAGCAGGTGGCAGCAAGATGGCGCCTGCGCCGGGAAAAGTGGCCGCAGCGGCCGCGCCGCGCGGTTCCGGGCGGCCTGCGGGCTGCCTGAATCCTGCCCCGACGTGTTGCCGGCCAAGCCTCCCGGGCCACTGGTCCTGATCTTCCGCCGCCCGGTGTCGGGCGGGCATTCCGATCATTCGAAATTCATTCCCGATGTCCAATCCGTCTGCCACGTCTTCCCGCATGACCGCGCCCGAATTGCGCGCGACCACGTCGCTCGCGGCGATCTTCGCGCTGCGCATGCTCGGCCTGTTCATGATCATGCCGGTGTTCTCGGTCTACGCGAAAACCATCCCGGGCGGCGACAACGTGCTGCTCGTCGGCATCGCGCTCGGGGCCTACGGCGTCACGCAGTCGCTGTTCTACATCTTCTACGGCTGGGCGTCCGACAAGTTCGGCCGCAAGCCGGTGATCGCGACCGGCCTCGTGATCTTCGCGATCGGCAGCTTCGTCGCCGCGTCCGCGCACGACATCACGTGGATCATCGTCGGCCGCGTGATCCAGGGGATGGGCGCGGTGTCGTCCGCGGTGCTCGCGTTCATCGCCGACCTGACCTCCGAGCAGAACCGCACGAAGGCGATGGCGATGGTCGGCGGCTCGATCGGCGTGTCGTTCGCGGTCGCGATCGTCGGTGCGCCGATCGTGTTCCACTGGGTCGGGATGAGCGGGCTGTTCGCGATCGTCGGCGTGCTGTCGATCCTCGCGATCGGCGTCGTGCTGTGGATCGTGCCCGATGCGGCCAAGCCCGTGCACGTGCCCGCGCCGTTCGGCGAAGTGCTGCACAACGTCGAGCTGCTGCGCCTGAACTTCGGCGTGCTGGTGCTGCACGCGACGCAGACGGCGCTGTTCCTCGTCGTGCCGCGCCTGCTCGTCGACGGCGGCCTGCCGGTCGCCTCGCACTGGAAGGTCTACCTGCCGGTGATGGGGCTCGCGTTCGTGATGATGGTCCCGGCGATCATCGTCGCGGAAAAACGGGGCAAGATGAAGCCGGTGCTGCTCGGCGGCATCCTGGCTATCCTGATCGGCCAATTGCTGCTGGGTAGCGCGCCGCATACCATCCTGATTGTGGCGGCGGTACTTTTCGTCTACTTCCTCGGCTTCAACATCCTGGAAGCGTCGCAGCCGTCGCTCGTGTCGAAGCTCGCGCCCGGTTCGCGCAAGGGTGCGGCCACGGGTGTTTACAACACCACGCAGTCGATCGGGCTCGCGCTCGGCGGCATCGTGGGCGGCTGGCTGCTGAAGCACGGTGGGGCCAATACGGTCTTCTACACGTGTTCAGGGCTCGTTGCCGCGTGGCTTATAATCGCGGCCAGCATGAAAGCGCCGCCGCGCAAGGCCTGAACTCATTTCGGGCAGGCACCGGCGACTTTCGCCGGCTTGCCCGGCGGGCCGCACCGACAGCATGAGCGGGCGGCCCGGCATCGAATTTACTGGAGAAACACATGGCATCCGTCAACAAGGTCATCCTCGTCGGCAATCTCGGCGCCGATCCTGAAGTCCGTTACCTGCCGAGCGGCGACGCGGTTGCGAACATCCGTCTCGCGACGACCGACCGTTACAAGGACAAGGCTAGCGGCGATTTCAAGGAAATGACCGAGTGGCATCGCGTCGCGTTCTTCGGCCGCCTGGCGGAAATCGTCAGCGAGTACCTGAAGAAGGGTTCGTCGGTCTATATCGAAGGCCGCATCCGCACGCGCAAGTGGCAGGGTCAGGACGGCCAGGATCGTTACTCGACCGAAATCGTCGCTGACCAGATGCAAATGCTCGGCGGCCGCGGTGCGGGTGGCGGCGGCGGTGGTGGCGGTGACGAAGGCGGTTACGGCGGCGGCTACGGTGGCGGCGGCGGCGGTGGCCGTGGCGAGCAGATGGAACGCGGCGGTGGCGGTGGCGGCGGCGGTCGTGCCGGCGGCGCAGCGCGTGGCGGTGCAGGCGGCGGCGCGCAAAGCCGTCCGAGCGCGCCGGCAGGCGGCGGCTTCGACGAGATGGACGACGATATTCCGTTCTGATCGGCAAGTCGGCATCCCGCATCACGATGGGCCCGAACGTCCGAGTCAAGCCAGCTGCTTGGCCCGGGCCTTCGGGCCTTGTTTCGTTTACGTCGATGTTCCTTGCGCGCCAGGCAAACCGTGGCTGACGAACTTCCCGACCTCATCGCTCCGCATCTCGACGTGCTGTTTTGCGGGATCAACCCGGGTCTGACCGCGGCCGCGACCGGGCATCACTTCGCGGGGAGAAGCAACCGCTTCTGGCGCGTGATCCATCTCGCGGGCTTCACGCCGGCGGAAATCTCGCCGCAGGACGATCGCGCGATTCTTCAATATGGCTGCGGCCTGACCGCGGTGGTGAAGCGGCCGACCGCGAGCGCCGATCAGCTTTCGCGCGCGGAATTCATCGCCGCGGCTGCCGAGTTCGACCAGAAGCTGGCACGTTACAGGCCGCGCTTCGTCGCCTTTCTCGGCAAGGCGGCGTACTCGGCGCTTTCCGGGCAGCGAGCAATCGACTGGGGGCTGCAACCGGCCCGCATGCAGGGGGCGAGTGTCTGGGTGCTGCCCAATCCGAGCGGGAGAAACCTCGCGTTCGGCCTCGACGATCTGGTCGACGCATACCGTCAGCTTCGTCTGCAGGCGAAGGCCGCTTCCGGTCTTCAACTGGAGGGGCAGGATGCGGCGCGGTGAACCCGCGCCCCGGTGGCCGGGCACCGGGCTGCCCCGCGCATTCTTCGACCGGGTCGCCACCGACGTCGCGCCACAACTGCTGAACAAGATCCTCGCGGCCGCGGACGGCCGTGCCGGACGGATCGTCGAAGTGGAAGCCTATGCCGGCGCGATCGACCCGGCTGCGCATACCTACCGCGGCAAGACGCCGCGCAATGCGACGATGTTCGGGCCGCCGGGGCACCTGTACGTCTATTTCACCTATGGCATGCACTGGTGCTGCAACTGCGTGTGCGGCCTGGATGGCACGGGAACGGGCGTGCTGATCCGTGCGCTCGAGCCGCTGCGCGGGCTCGAGCAAATGCGTGCGGCACGGCCGCCGCGGACGCGCGATCGCGACCTGTGCCGGGGGCCGGCGCGGCTGACCCAGGCGATGGGGATCACCGGCGCGCAGGACGGTATCGACCTGATCGGCGCGCACGAAGGGTTCGCAATCGTCGACGATGGCATCGCGCCGCCCGCTGATCTGGCGGGCGGGCCGCGCATCGGCATTCGTGTCGGCACGGATCGGCCGTGGCGCTGGAGCGTGCCGGGCAACCTTTACGTCTCGGGGCCAGTGACGCGCCGCTGATACACCCCGTGCCAGAATGCGCACAATTCGACCTGCGTCACGCGACCGCCATTATTGACCGGCTAAGCTTGCCTTTTCGACGTATTCGATCGAGGAGACACAATGCGGCGGGTCGTATTCAACCAGAAGGGCGGCGTGGGCAAATCGACGATCGTCTGCAACCTGGCGGCGATCAGCGCGAGCGAAGGGCTGCGCACGCTCGTCATCGACCTCGATGCGCAGGCGAACTCCACGCGCTACCTGCTCGGCGACGCCGCAGCCGACGCGCAGCCGGGTGTCGCCGATTTCTTCGAAACCGCGCTGACCTTCAACTTCCGTCCGGTCGACGTCGCGTCGTTCATTCATCCGACCCCGTTCGAAGGGCTCGACGTGATGCCCGCGCATCCGGAGCTCGACACGCTGCACGGCAAGCTCGAGTCGCGCTACAAGATCTACAAGCTGCGCGACGCGCTGAACGAGCTCGACACCTACGACGCGGTGTACATCGACACGCCGCCCGCGCTGAATTTCTATACGCGCTCGGCGCTGATCGCGGTCGAGCGCTGCCTGATCCCGTTCGACTGCGACGACTTCTCGCGCCGAGCGTTGTACACGCTGCTCGAGAACGTGAAGGAAATCCAGCAGGACCACAACGCGGCGCTCGAGGTGGAAGGGATCGTGATCAACCAGTTCCAGCCGCGGGCGAGCCTGCCGCAGCGGCTGGTCGACGAACTCGTCGAAGAAGGGCTGCCGGTGCTCGCGTCGAGGTTGTCGGCGTCGGTGAAGATCCGCGAGTCGCATCAGCAGTCCAAGCCGGTGATCCATCTGGAACCCGGGCACAAGCTCGCGCAGGAGTTCCTCGCGCTGCATCGCGAACTGGCCGGCTGATTCCGCCCCTGCCTGACGAATCCGCGGCCGCATCATGCGGCCGTTTTTTTGCGACCGTAATTCATCCGATCATTGATTCCGTCATTAATAATCCCGAAAACGATTTCATAATAAATCCAGAAAAAACGATTACATAAGTGGTTGCTCCATTTTCAATGCGCCCCGGTTTTCTAATAAACGGAATAATGGATTGGTAAATGTTGCGCGACGTCATGATCCGCTATCCTGTAAAAAGGTAAAAATACATTGCGGGACAGAGTGATGCGCGGCCTCGTCTGCGATGTCGGCGCATCACGGGTTCCAGCGGTCGCCTGGATGGAAATAAGGGTTTACACCTAGCATTAATGCCATTTAATTGACAATTAATCGATCTAGAATGGGCTCCTTCAACTTCCCGCACTCAAATAAGTGGTGGGTTGTCAATAAGGAAGCCTGCTGTCGATCCGGCTTCCAATTTTCTTTACGTCGTCTCTCGCATTGCTAACAGGAGCGTGCCCGATGTCCGTATTTGCCCCCGAAAAAATCAACGCCGAATATCAATCCGGTATTGCAGCGTGGTTCGCGATTGCCCGTCCGGCGATCCAAGGTTTCGAGGCTGTCGTCGAACTCAACCTGCAAGCGGCCCGGACGGCGCTCGAGGAGTACGAGGACAAGCTGAAGAACGCATTCAACAGCAGCAACCCGGCCGCGGGTTTCGCGCAGCAGGTCGCCGCCCCGCAGGAAGCGGCCGGCAAGGCCGTGTCGTACGGCCGCCATCTGTTCGACATCGCCGTGTCGACGCAGTCCGAATGGGCGAAGGTCGCACAAGCGCAATACGAACAGAACGACAAGCGCCTGAAGGACGTGCTCGGCGAACTGTCGAAGCATGCGCCGGCCGGCTCGGCACCGGTGGTGGCCGCGCTGAACTCGGCGCTGTCGGCGGCGACCGCCGCAGCCGATTCGGTTCGCGCCGCGACCGGCCAGGCGATCGAAGCCGCGCAGAGCGGCTTCGATGCGGTCAGCGAAACGGCCGCGCGTGGCGCGAAGCAAACGGCCGCCGCCGCACGCAAGGACGCCGCGGCCGCACGCGAATCGGCTGCGTAATCGCGTAGCCACGCAAGCACGTGTCGCGCACGGGTGCGACACGATTGATCGGCGCCGGATGGCGCCGGACGCCGCGTGTGCCGCGGGGCGTCCGGCGAATGTCCGGTATGCCGCAAGACGCCGGTGAACCGGCGAGCCGTACCGGTGTGCCGCCCGTTCGAACGGGTGCCGCGCGCCGTATGGCGGCGTGCGATCGCCATCGAGCCGAATGGCCCGGGATGCGCGATCGCCAGCCGAGGCCGGCACGCGCCGGCGTCAGAACGACGAACTGATTTCGATGCAGGAACTGGACATGACGGATGTAGTGATCGTATCGGCCGCGCGGACCGCGGTCGGCAAATTCGGCGGTTCGCTTGCGAAGATCGCAGCGCCCGAGCTGGGCGCGACGGTGATCCGCGCGGTGCTGGAGCGTGCGGGCGTGAAGCCCGAGCAGGTCAGCGAAGTGATCATGGGCCAGGTGCTGACGGCCGGTTCCGGGCAGAACCCGGCGCGGCAGTCGCTGATCAAGGCCGGGCTGCCGACGGCAGTGCCGGGGATGACGATCAACAAGGTGTGCGGCTCGGGCCTGAAGGCCGTGATGCTGGCGGCGAACGCGATCGTCGCGGGCGACGCGGACATCGTGATCGCAGGCGGCCAGGAGAACATGAGCGCGTCGCCGCACGTGCTGCCGGGCTCGCGCGACGGGTTCCGGATGGGGGATGCGAAGCTGGTCGACACGATGATCGTCGACGGCCTGTGGGACGTGTACAACCAGTACCACATGGGCATCACGGCGGAGAACGTCGCGAAGGAATACGGGATCACGCGCGAAGAGCAGGACGCGTTCGCGGCGCTGTCGCAGAACAAGGCGGAAGCCGCGCAGAAGGCCGGCCGCTTCGACGACGAGATCGTGCCGGTGGCGATTCCGCAACGCAAGGGCGAGCCGCTGCAGTTCGCCACCGATGAATTCGTGCGTCACGGCGTGACGGCGGAATCGCTGGCCGGGCTGAAGCCGGCGTTCTCGAAGGACGGCTCGGTGACGGCGGCGAACGCGTCGGGGCTGAACGACGGTGCGGCGGCGGTGCTGGTGATGTCGGCGCAGAAGGCGGCGGCACTCGGCCTGACGCCGCTGGCGCGGATCAAGGCGTATGCGAACGCGGGCGTGGATCCGAGCGTGATGGGGATGGGCCCGGTGCCGGCATCGCGCCGGTGCCTGGAGCGCGCGGGCTGGACGCCGGGCGACCTGGACCTGATGGAGATCAACGAGGCGTTCGCGGCGCAGGCGCTGGCGGTGCACAAGCAGATGGGCTGGGACACGTCGAAGGTGAACGTGAACGGTGGTGCGATCGCGATCGGCCACCCGATCGGCGCGTCGGGCTGCCGGATCCTGGTGACGCTGCTGCACGAGATGGCCAAGCGCGATGCGAAGCGCGGGCTGGCGTCGCTGTGCATCGGCGGCGGGATGGGCGTCGCGCTCGCGGTCGAGCGCGCCTGAGCAGGGTCTGACGACTCGTCCCGCGTGCGGCAGCGGCCAGCACCGCACGCGGACGAAGCGGTTTTCGCGCACGACAAGCAGTGAACAACACGCGCGAGGTGCCGGTGCGTGCCGCGCCCGCGACGCGGGCGGCTGCGCATCGAAGCGGTGGGGCGGCAGCGTGAGCGACGCCGCCGCTCCGCCTTGATCGATTACTTTTTTGTCGGTAATTAATAGGATGACTAAGCGAATTGCAGTAGTGACTGGTGGAATGGGCGGCCTCGGCGAAGCGGTCAGCATCAGGTTGAACGACGCGGGCCACCGGGTAGTCGTCACGTATTCGCCGAACAACACCGGCGCGGACCGCTGGCTGACCGAGATGCACGCGGCCGGCCGCGAGTTCCACGCGTATCCAGTGGACGTGGCCGACCACGATTCATGCCAGCAATGCATCGAGAAGATCGCGCGGGACGTCGGCCCGGTCGACATTCTCGTGAACAACGCGGGCATCACGCGCGACATGACGCTGCGCAAGCTCGACAAGGTCAACTGGGACGCGGTGATCCGCACCAACCTCGATTCCGTGTTCAACATGACGAAGCCGGTCTGCGAAAGCATGGTCGAGCGCGGCTGGGGCCGCATCGTCAACATCTCGTCGGTGAACGGCTCGAAAGGGTCGGTCGGCCAGACCAACTATGCGGCCGCGAAGGCCGGCATGCACGGCTTCACGAAGTCGCTCGCGCTCGAGATCGCGCGCAAGGGCGTGACGGTGAACACGGTGTCGCCGGGCTACCTCGCGACGAAGATGGTCACGGCGATTCCGCAGGACATCCTCGACTCGAAGATCCTCCCGCAGATTCCGGCGGGCCGGCTCGGCAAGCCCGAGGAAGTCGCGGCGCTGGTGGCTTACCTGTGCTCGGAAGAGGCCGGCTTCGTGACGGGCTCCAACATCGCGATCAACGGCGGCCAGCACATGCATTGACGCGGGGCGGCCCGGCGGTGTGCGCGCACCTGCCGGGCCGCGTTCCGCACGATCCAGTGCCGGGGCGGCGGCAGGCGCGCCGCTTCGGCTTCGCATTCCGGAGAAGGCATGGGCGATACCTGGATGGGATTCGTAATCGGCGGCACGGCACTGGCCGTCGCGCTGACGATGGCAGTCTCGCTCTACTGGCTCGAGCGGCGCCGTGCACGGCTGCTGCGCAACTTCGATCATCGCGATTGCTCGCTCGTCGCGTACGGCAGGTGCTTCGCACGCGTGCGGGCCCGGCCGGCACGCCGCCTGCGCGGCGCGCGTTGACGGCGGCATCGCGGCAGTGACGCGTCACGCTTGACGAGCGGTCGTGCATCGCGCGCATGCCTGCGGGGATGCGCGCGATGCCCTTGATCAATCGTTCTTTTCGGTCTTCCCGCCCGACTCGCCCGAGTCGTTCTTGTGAAAGATCCGCTTCGTCGTGCGCTTGGTGGCATCCCAGCCCTCGCGCGACGCGTGTGCGACCCCGTGGCCGACCGCCTTCGCGGCGCTCGCGGTCGCGTGGCCGAAGCTGCGGGCCGCCTCGCCGGTCTTGTGCGCGGCTTCCTTCGAATCGCGCTTGATGTCCTGCTTCACTTCCGACATGTCCGCGTGCGCGATCGGGCTGATCAGCGCCAGAACGAGCGCGGTGCCAATGAACTGACGAACTTTCACGACCTGGTTTCCTTCTCTTGGGTAAGCGGCTTCATCGAGGATTCGCATCGCCGGCTGGCGCCGCGCCCGGGCGTAACGCGCCGGCCGCCGACGCGTCGAGCATCACCGCGGCGCGGCCGGACAGCAGCACGCGATCGCCGCAGCGCAGCGCGAAGCCGTACAGGACCGAGCGGGCGTCGCCGCTCACGCGTTCCGCTTCGACGACGAGCGGCTGCGCGAACGTGTCGAGCCGGTCGACGAACGCGTCGACGTTGCGCACGCTCGCCAGGTAGCCGACGCGCGGGCGCGTTTCGTGCGCATCGAGCAGCGCGCCGTGCACGGCCATCGCCTGCGCCGCGTATTCGATCCCGCAGACGGCGGCAAGCCGGCCGTGCGCGCGCAGCGGGTTGTGCGGATCGCGGTGGCTCGTCGCAGTGCAGCGGATGCGAGCGGCATCCCACGCATCGACCGTATCGAGCACGCACATCGTGCCGCCGTGCGGAATGTGCGCGGCGATCCACGCGTGGTCGAGCGGCGGTGCGAGCGGGATCGTCGCGGTCATCACGCGCGCTCCGCGAACGTATCCGGCATCGCGACGTCGACCTGCACGCGCGTATCGGCCAGGTAGTCGAGCACGACGCGTGTCGAACGCCGCGCGGCGATGGCGTCGAGCAGCGGCAGCACGCGCGCGGCCGGATTGCCGGCGCGTAGTGCGTCGAGCTCGGCATGCGCGAGCGGCGTGGCGGGTGCGTCGGCGAGCTGCACGTCGATGCGGGCGAGCGCGCGTTCGCTTGCTTCCGGCGCGAGCACGAGTGCCACGCCGAATGCGTCGCCGATCGGGCGCACCGCACGCAGCGGTTCCGGATAGTCGGTGTCGTACGCGATCAGCAGCGTCGGCACGCGATCGACCACGACCTGGCACAGGCTTTCCAGCAAGCCCGCGGCAAAGCTGCCGTCGTGCGCGCACAGCACGTTCGACGTCGCCATCGCGCGGGTCGCGATGCTCCAGTAGCCGGCCGGCGCGTTGTGCACGGAGTTGTGGAAGCGCGTCGGCGACAGCTGGCGGTCGTCGCCCGCCAGCGTCTCGCAGATCGCGTGGCAATTCTGGCCGTCGCCGCCCGACGCGCTGAACACGGTCGCGATCGTCGCGGCATCGCGTCCGCTCGCGACCACCGCTTCGTGGCCGGCCGCGAGCGCCACGCGCACGACGGGGCCGGTGCGGCGCCGCTCGGCCGACGGCAGGCCGGCCGGTGGAGGCAGCTCGGTGCGGGCGGGCGCATACGGTACGCGGCCCGCGAGCACGTCGGCCGCGTGCGGCCAGTCGTTCAATCCGGGCCCGATGAGGCCGATGCTTTCGATGAAGGCGGTGAGTGTCATGGCGGGCCTCAACGGCGGGCGTGGTCGGCGCGGCCGAGGATCAGGCTGCAATTCGTGCCGCCGAAGCCGAACGAATTGGACAGGACGGCGCGCACGCGGGTAGCGCGGCTCGCGAGCACGTAGTCGGCGGCGAGTGCCGGGTCGGGCTGCGTCGTGTTGACGCCGGCCGGCACGAACTGCTCGCGCAGCGCGAGCGCGGCGACGACGGCCTCGAGCGCCCCCGCCGCGCCGAGCGTGTGGCCGGTCGCGCCCTTCGTCGAGCTGCACGGCGTGCTGGCGAACAGCGCGCCGATCGCACGGCTTTCGGCGGCGTCGTTGCTCGGCGTCGCGGTGCCGTGCAGGTTCACGTAGTCGATGTCGGTTGCGCCCAGGCCGGCGGATGCAAGCGCCTGCTCGATCGCGACGCGCGCGCCGAGCCCGTCCGGATGCGGCGACGACATGTGATGTGCGTCGCTCGATTCGCCGATGCCGAGCAGCAGGATCGCATCGGCGTCGAGTGCGGCGGGCGGGTCGGGCACGCGTTCGACGAGCGCGAACGCGGCGGCCTCGCCGATCGAGATGCCGTCGCGTGCGACGTCGAACGGCCGGCACGGCTGGCGCGACAGCAGCTCGAGCGAATTGAAGCCGTACAGCGTCGTCAGGCACAGCGAATCGACGCCGCCGACGACGGCCGCGTCGATCAAGCCCGCTTCGATCATGCGGCGCGCGGAGCCGAACACTTTCGCGCCGGACGAGCACGCGGACGAGATCGCCATCGCCGGCCCGCGCAGCGCGAAAAACGCGCGCACGAACGCGGCCGGCGAATACGGGTTGTGCGTCTGCGCGTAGCGGAAGTCGGCGGGCAGCGCGCCGCTCGCCGGATCGCGGCGCTGGTATGCGTGCTCGGTCTCGAGGATGCCGGCCGTGCTCGTGCCGATGAATACGCCGACGCGCGCCGCACCGTAGCGCGCGACGGCCGCCGCGACGCGTGCGTCGAAGCCGTCCTGCGTGAGGCCGAGTTGCGCGAGGCGGTTGTTGCGGCACGCGAAGTCGGCGAGATCGGCCCGCACGGGCTGCGCATCGACGTCATCCACCGCGCCGATCCACGTGTCGAGATCCGCACGTTCGAAGTCGCAGGGCTGGAGCCCGCCGCGCGCGTTGCGCAGCGCATCGAGGGTCGCATCGAGGCCGCGGCCGATGCAGCTGGTGGCGGTGAAGTGCGAGAGCAGGAGAGGTTTCACGAGGGTCGCATCCGGTGGCCGGAACGGGCGCCGCAGCAGGGCTGGCAGGCGCGCCGTTCGAGGTCAGATTTTATCAAACGGGGGGAGCGAACCGGCCGGCTCGCCCGGCCCGCCGGGCGGCTCCGGCGCGAGCGCCGCGCGCAGCGTGGTCCAGTGCAATTGCGCGTCAGCGGCGGCGTGCAGTACCGCTTGCAGCACGTCGAGCACGACGGGTGCGCCGCGCGCATCGCGCGCCGCGTGACCGTCGTGCACGAGCAGGATGTCGCGTGCCGCGAGGCCGTGCAGCAGGCGGTGCGTGACGGTCGCGGCATCGCGCGCGCGCGTATCGAAGCCGCGCCGCGTCCAGCTCGCCAGCTGCAGGCCGAGTTCGCACAGCACCGGCTCGAGAAACGGGTTGCGCAGGCCGGCCGGCGCACGGAAGAACAGCGGGCGCGTGCCGGTGAGCTCGGTCAGCGTCTGCTGCGCGGCCGCGATCTCGCGCCGCAGCGCGGCGGGCCCCGACAGCGAGAACGTGTGCCGGTGCCGCTGGCTGTGGTTCTCGATCGCGTGACCGCGCGCGACGATCGCCTCGATCCAGCGCGGATGACGGCGCGCGAGATCGCCGATGCAGAAGAACGTCGCGCGCGCGTCGTAACGGTCGAGCAGGTCGAGCACGCGCGGGGTGACGTCCGGGTCCGGGCCGTCGTCGATCGTCAGCGCGATGCGGCGGCCAGCGTTGGCCGGCAGGCGCGTCCAGTTCGGGCCGAGCAGCGTGCTGCGCGGCCACAGGCCGGCGGCGGTCAGCGCGAGATGCGACGCGACCACGCCCCCGAGCGCCCACGGCCACGCGGCCGGCTGCGCGACGACGGCCGCCGCCGCGCCCGCATGCAGCGCGGCCGTGCCCGCGATCAGCGGCGTCGGCTTCCAGCGGCGCGTGTCGCCGGGCTGTCGCGACGGAACGGACGACGGCGCGTTCATGCGCGGTTTCCTCGATGACGGTTGATGGCCGCAACCTCGGCCGGGCGCGGCGCGAGAATCGCCGCGAACGCGAGCGCGAGCATCGCACCCGGGCCGACGGTCAGCCCGAAGGTTTCGAGCAACGGCACGCGCGACAGCGCCAGCAGCCCGAAGCCGGCAACCGTTGCGAGATTCGCGATCAGCAGCGATACGAGCGTGTACGGCGTGACGGGCTGCGCGTCGTCGCGCTTGCAGAAGAACAGCGCGTAGTTCGAGCCGACCGCGACGATCAGCAGCATCCCGACAAGATGCAGGATCGTCAGCTGCACGCCGGCGAGCGCGAAGCCGGCCGTCACGACCAGCACGGCCGCGACGAGCGGCGCGAGCGCGTGCACGGCGCGGCGCGGCGAGCGCAGCGCGATCAGCAGCAGCACGGCGATCGCGGCGAAGCCTGCGAGCGACAGCCGGATGTCCTCGTGCACGTAGCTCACGTACAGGCGATCGGCTTCGGCCTTCATGTCGACGAACAGCGCATCGGGCACGCCCGCGCGGGCGACGGCTTCGCGAATCGGCGTGGCATCGAGACTCGATGCCGGTTGCGCGGCGCGGGCGGCATCCGGCGCACGCAGCGACAGCATCGCGCGCCAGCGGCCGTCGCGTTCGGTCAGCAGCGCATCGACGGCGAGCGCCATCGACGTGCCGCGCAAGTCCGCGCGTGTCAGCAGCGGTGCGTGGCGCGCGGCCCCGACGTCGGTGATGAACGGTGCGAACAGGTCGGGCTTGACCGCGATCGGCTGGTTCGCGACGGCGTCGCGCATCCGCGCGGCGAGCACGTCGGCATCCGGCAGGCTCGCCTGGCGTGCGCGCTGCGCGGCGTCGCTCGGCAGGTAGCGCGCGGGGCTTTCGAAGCCGGCGAGTGCGCCCCGGTCGACGAGCGGCTGCAATTGCGCGGCGACCTTTTCGGCGCCTTCGAGCGCGGTTTGTTCGGTCGAGGCGGAAATCACGACGAGATAGCGCACATCGGGCGCGCCGACATCGGCGCGCAGCCGCGCGTCGAGCGCCTGCGCTTGTGCCGGCACGGGGCTGAGCGCGGCGAGCTCGCGGCTCCACAGCCCGTCGCGATGCAGCACGAGCGTCGCGGCCGCGGCGATCACCAGCACGGCGAGCGGCCAGCGCAATCGCGGCGCGGCGTCGGCCGCACGCGCGAGCACGGCGCCGACGCGCGACACGTCGCGGATCGCGACATGCTCGCCGCGCAGGTGCGGCAGCACGAAGCGCGTGACGAGCGCGGCGGCCGTCAGCCCGACGATCGAATACAGCCCGAGTTGCACGAGGCCCGGGAATCCGGAGAACAGCATCGACGCGAACCCGCACACGGACGTCAGCACGCCGAGCCGGATCGTCGGCCAGTACGCGGTGACCCATGCGCGCGTCGCGTCGGCCGGGCGCGCCGCGCCACGCGTGCCGGCCTGCGCCGATTGCACGAACAGGTAGATCGAATAGTCGACGGCTTCGCCGATCAGCGTCGTGCCGAAGCCGAGCGTCAGCCCGTGGACCGTGCCGAACGCGATGCTGACCGCCGCGATGCCCGCCGCGACACCCGTCAGCACCGGCAGTAAGCCGAGCGCGAGCGTGCGCGGCGAACGGTACAGCGTCAGCAGCAGCGCGACGATCAGCACGACGCTCGCCATCGACAGCCGCTCGACGTCATGCCGGATCGTGTCGCGCGTGTCGACCGAGAACACGCCGGGGCCCGTCATCGCGAGCGTGGTCGCGGCGGTGTTCGGCACGGCCTGCTTGGCGGCGGCGAATGCATCGCGCACGGTGTGGATCGCGCGGGCCTGCGCGTCGGTATCGGAACCGGCGGCGGCCGTCTGCACGACGAGCACCGCGCGCGTGCCGTCGCGCGATGCCCACACGCCATCGCGGCTCGCCGGTTCCGCCGCGCTGTCGAACTGATCGACGAGCGTGGCGACTTCGCCGGTCGGGTCGCGCGGCAGCATCGCCTTGGCCACGAGGCCGGCCGACGAACTCAGCAGGTCGAGGCTGTCGCCGAGCGCCTGATGCAGGCCGGCGGCGCTGAAGCGCTGCGGCGTGACGGCCGGGCTCAGCAGGTAGCGGTGATCGAAGATGAACTGGCGATCGCGCGCGTCGTTCGCGGCTTCGCCGTTGTGAACGGCCGCGAATTGCGGATCGGTGCGCAGCGCGCCGGCGACGCGTCGCGACAGCGCGGCGCGCGTCGTGGCATCGCCGCCGTCGATCGCGACGAGGATCAGCCGCGACACGACGCCGTCGCGCAACTGGTCGACGAGCACGCGCTGCCCGGCGCTCGGCGCGCTCGGCAGGAACGCGGACAGGTCGGCCGTGAAGTGCGCGCGCCCGATCGCGACGCCGCATGCGACGAGCGCGAGCAGCCACGCGAGCACGGCACGCTGCCGCAGCGCGTGCAGGCGGCGCGCGACCGGTGACGCGGGGGGCCGGGTGCGTTCGTCCATCAGTTCGGGTTCGCCGGAACGGGCTGCAGCCGCATCACCGAGCGGTCGCCGTCGGCCTGCCGGATCGCGACGCTGCGCAACACGTCGCGCGTGCCGTCGAGCGTGATCGTGCTGACGACCTTCAGCATCCGCGAGTCGAGCGGCGTGAGCGTCAGCGTCCAGTCGTCGCCGCGCCCGGCGAGCGCGACCTTGTACACCTGTTCGAGCGCGAAGCGGTTGCCGGCGAGCGTCGCGCGGATGCTGTCGATGAACGCGCCGAGTTCCGGATAGCGTGCGAGCGCGAGCGTGAACTTGCGGTTGTTGCGCTCGACGGTGAGCATGTCGCCATCGACGACGAGGTGTTCGGGCTTCGGGCTCAGCGTGTGCTTCTCGAGATGGTCGGGCGCGACGAACACGAGTTCGCCGGACGATTCGACCGGCTGCGTCGCGATCGACAGGGTCTTTGTCTCGGTGAACGTCGCGCGCCCCGACTTGTGTTGCGCAAGCGTCGACATCAACCGGTCGAGGTTCCACGCCGGCGCCGTGTCGACCGCCTGCGCGGGCGCGGCAGCCAGCGCGATTGCGGCGGTGGTCGCAGCGACGGCGACGGCCAGCGTGCGGACGGCGCGACGCAGCGTGGACGGGAGCGTGGGCAGGCAGCGGCGAACGGCGGTCATGCGTCGGAATCCCTCGTGGCGGCCAGGCCGGCACCGGCGCATGCAGCGTCGCTGCGTGCGGTCGCGGTTGCGGCATCGCCGCCTTGCCAGAAGTCGAAATAGTTGAACCAGTTGTACGGCGCCGCGCGGCAGTATTTGTCGAGCAGCGCGACGTAGCGCGCGAGTGCCGCGTCGACGGCCGCCGCGCGCGCGTCGCGCCGCACGTCGGAGAAATCGGCGAGCGTCTCGAAGTGCACATCGTAGCGGTTGCCGTCGCGATAGAGGCCCGTCATGAAGATCACCGGGCGCTTCAGCATCGCGGCCATGTAGAGCGGCCCGAGCGGGAACGCGGCGGGCGCGCCGAGCAGCGGCAGCCGGCGCAGCGACGCGGCCGCGTCGTCGAGCAGCGTGCGGTCGGCGAGCATGCCGACCATGCAGTTCGCATCGAGGCGCTCGCGCACCTTTAGCATTGAGTCGACCTGACCGAGCGGAATCACTTCCGGCTGCGCGGCGGGATTCACCGCGGCGAGCGTCGCGTTGATCTTGCGCGCGTTCTTCTCGTACATCGTCACGACCACGCGCAGGGCCGGGTGCGTGCGGCCGATCGCGCGCACGACCTCGAAGCTGCCGAGATGCGCGCCCATCAGGAACGCGCCGCGTCCGCCCGCGAGCGCGTCGTCGACGAGCGTTTCACCGTGCAGCCGGATGTCGAACAGGTCGAAGCGTCCGTTCATCAGGTAGATGCGGTCGTGGATCGTCGCCGCGAACGTGAACACGTGCCGGTACACGTCACGCCAGCGCACGGGGCGTCCGAGCACGCGGCGCAGGTAGTCGCGCGACGCCGCGCACGCAACCGGCGAGAACAGCACGAAATACGTCGCGATCAGGTGCAGCACGACGCGTGCGCGCTGCCGGCCGAAGCGCAGCGAGATCCACGTCATCGCGCGCAGCAAGCCCGCATTGCTGCGTTCCTGGCGTTCGGCCCACGCGGTGCGCTTCATGGCTGCGCGCCATCCTGCGCGGCCGGCGGCGCGGACAGCACGCCGCTCGCGACTTCGCGCGCCCCGGCGCGCAGCGTGAAGCGGATCGCACCGCTCGCCGCGGCGTCGTACGCGAGATCGAGCGGTTCACCGGGTGCGACCGGGCTCAGGAATTTCGCGGACCCGAGCCGCCACGTGTGCAGCGGACGGTCGAGCGCCGCACCGATCGCATGGATTGCGTGATCGAGCAGCACGACGCCCGGCACGACCGGATGGCCGGGGAAGTGGCCGGGCAGTGCCGGGTGATCGGCGGGGATCGTGAACCCGAGCGCCGGCGCGGGCGCGCCGGCCGGGTCGCGGATGGGCGTCGGCGCGGCTGCGGTGCGCGCATGTTGCGCCACGAGCGCGGCGAGCACGTCGCGCGGCAGCTTGCCGGTTTCGTTGCGCGGCAGCGCGTCGACGAACACGAGCGGGCGCGGCATGAACGCGGGATCGATCCGCTCGCGCAGCGCGCGCTGCAGATCGGCGGCCGCGAGCGTGGGTGCGACGACCAGCGCGACGAGGCGCGTGACCGGTTCGAGGCCCGCGCCGGCCTGGGCGGGCGCGGCTTCGTCGGGCATGAAGAACACGCCGTCGATCACCTGCGCAATCGCATTGAGCTGATGGTTCAGGTACGCGAGCGACGTGCGCTTGCCGGCGATGTTGACGAGGTCGGCCTTGCGGCCGTGCAGCAGGAACCGGCCGTCGCCGAGCAGTTCGAGCGCATCGCCCATCGGCACGGGCGCCTCGACGTGCCCGCCCGACACCCAGATCGTCGGCTCGCCGTCGTCGCTCTCCGGTTCGTCGCGCGCATCGAGCCGGATGCCCGGGAACAACGCCCAGGTCGCGCCTTGCGACGTGCGACGGGTCGCGATCTGGCCGGTTTCGGTGCTGCCGTAGATCTCGACGAGCGGCGCGTCGAGCGCGGCTTCGGCTTCGCACGCGAGCTTTTCCGACAGCGGTGCGGTGGCCGACAGCACGAGCGCCGCGGGCGGCAGCGCCTGGCCGGCCGCCAGCAGCGCGCGCAGGTGGATCGGCGACGTGACGAGCACGCGCGGCTGCGGGATCGTGTCGAGTTCGTCGCGAATGTCGACCGGGTAGAACGGCTGGCGGTTGCTGAACGCGAGGCCGCCGATCAGCGCGAGCAGCACCGTCGACTCGAAGCCGTACATGTGCTGCGCGGGCACCGTGCCGATCAGCGTGGCCGCGCGGCCGTCGAGCAGCCCGAGGCGGTCGGCCGCCGCGCGCACGCAGCCGACCAGGAAGCCCCAGGTCTTGCGGTGCGGCACCGGTGCGCCGGTCGAGCCGGACGTGAACACGTAGGCCATGATCCGCGCCGCGTCGATCTGCGGCACGACGAACGGCGCATCGCTCGCGCGCTCGCCGGGGGCGGCATCGGGGTACGCGAAGCGCGGCAGGTCGATCGCGCAGTCGGGCGCGTCGTGCAGGCAGAACGCGTCGGGCGCGAACGATGCGAGCTGGCGAACCATTTCCGGCGTGTGCGTCGACGGCAGCAGGCTGATCTTGCCGGCAACGAGCGCGGCGCACAGGCTGACAGCGAAGCGGTAACGGTCGCGGCACACGTTGAACACGTGGCCGCCGGCGGGCAGCGCGGCGGCCACGCGCGCGACGTCGGCGACGAATGCGTGCACGGTGACGGGCGCGCCGTCGCGCCAGGCGATCGTCTGGTCCGGCGACGAATGGAAAACCAGCGGGTGAGTCGGCATAAATCGGTCGAAACGGGAGCGAAGGCCGGCGCGCCGCGCCGGCCGGGAATTCATCGTGACGGCTGCGATGCGTGCGTCGTCGCGCGATACGCGCGCACCGCATCGACCATGCGCGGCCGCGGTTCGTGCGGCAGTGCGAACCGCCGGCACGCATGCTCGGCGGCGAACATCACGGCGACGAGCGGCAGCGACAGGTAGTTCGCGAACGTCGACCACGTGACGATCGGCGCGGTCGCGAACAGCAGCGTCGACACGGCGGCGATCGCGACGAAGAACAGCGTCCATGCGAGCGTGATCTGCCGGGTGTAGCGCGCGACGGCCGGCGTGATCGCGCCGTGGATCATCGTCGCGAAGCGCGTGCACAGCGGCACCTGGCCGGCGGCGAGCGTGCGGCCGAACACTAGCGCCATCGCGAGGTTGAAACTCGCGTGTTCCAGATACAGGCCCCATTCGAAATGCCGGGCGAGCGGCACGCGCGCGGCCCACAGCACGGTGGCGGCAAGCAGCCACGCCGGCACGAGCCATGCGCGATGCGGCGAGCGCAGCGCCGCACCGAGCGCGAGCAGCAGCGGCGGCACCAGCGCCATCGCGAGGCCGAAGCCGTGCGCGCCGGGTGTCGCGGCCGCGTAGTGCGCGCCGGCCTGGTACGCCGCGACGGCGCCGACCGCGGCGAGGCCGCGCGCGGCGGGCAGCAGCCGGCTCATCGGCGGCCTCCGCGCACACGGCGCGCGAACGCATGCCCGGCGGCCGGGCGGCAGCGGGCGGACGGGCGAACCGGAACGGAGCGGAAGGTCGGGCGCGGCATGACTGGCGACATCGGGCGGATCGTGGCCGGACGTGGTGGTCGGGCCGTCAAACATCATATGAATGGCGGCCGGGACGCGGGTCCGGGCCGGTGGTCGGGCACGCTCATTTTAGGGCCGCGGCACCGCGTGTTCGGGGCGGGCGCGAACGGGTTTTGTAACCGATTGTATGGCGCGGGATGAACGGTTTGGCGGGGTCGGTCCATTTCCATCCAAAGCGGCTCAAGCGTCTCGTGCATTCGGGCTCCGAAACGGGCTGCGGTGCCGGCTCGCCAGTCTGTAACCATTGGCCGTATACGGCCCGATACCCGTTCGTCTAGAATCCGCGTAACTTTTACAAACGATCCCCCAATAAAGCAGGCGGGGAAGCCGGCAGACGCCGGAGGGACGGAGATTCGCACGCGCCGGGCGTGCATGGCGACAGCCGTTTCCGGGCACCTTCCGCTGCCACGGGCCGCCTGCCCGCACGCATGATGAACGCACTGGAACAAGAGCTCGCCACGCTGATCATCGGCGAACTGAATCTCGAAGACGTCACGCTCGAAACAGTGACGGCCGAGACCCCGCTGTATGGCGAGGGTTTCGGGCTCGACTCCATCGACATCCTGGAAATCGCCCTGCTGATCTCGAAGAAATACGGCTTCGAGCTGCGTTCGGACAATCCGGACAACCAGACGATCTTTGCGACGCTCGGTGCACTGGCGGCGTACGTCGCCGCGCACCGCACGAAGTGACGGGGTCGCGCCACGGGCGCGACGTGCAGATGATGACGGCAGGCGGCCGCGATCGGCAGACGATACGCGGCCGCGTCGGTCGAGGTGGAACGCGATGAACGGAGCAATTCGATGCGGGCTCTCGTGACGGGCGGCAGCGGCGCACTCGGGCAGGCGATCTGCGCGGCGCTCGCGCAGGCCGGCCATGAAGTGTGGGTGCATGCGAACCGTCATCTCGCGCAGGCGGAGGCCGTCGCGCAGCAGATCGTCGCGGCCGGCGGCACCGCGCACGCGATCGCGTTTGACGTGACCGACGCCGATGCGACGCTCGCCGCGCTGAAGCCGTTCATCGACGATGCGCCGGTGCAGATCCTCGTCAACAACGCGGGCATTCACGACGATGCGCCGATGGCCGGCATGTCGCGCCGGCAGTGGCACAGCGTGCTCGACGTGACGCTCAACGGCTTCTTCAACGTCACGCAGCCGCTGCTGTTGCCGATGATCCGCACGCGGCGCGGCCGGATCGTCAACATCGCGTCCGTGGCCGGCGTGACCGGCAATCGCGGCCAGGTCAACTACGCGGCCGCGAAGGCGGGGCTGATCGGCGCGACGAAGTCGCTGTCGCTGGAGCTCGCGTCGCGCGGCATCACCGTGAACGCGGTCGCGCCCGGCATCATCGAATCGCCGATGGCCGGGCACGCGTTTCCCGCGGAACGCATCAAGCAGCTCGTGCCCGCGCAGCGCGCGGGCCGGCCCGACGAAGTCGCGGCGATGGTCGCGTATCTGGTGTCCGACGCCGCGGCCTATGTGACGGGGCAGGTGCTGTCCGTCAACGGCGGGCTCGCCTGACGAAGCGCGCAGCGTCGGCGTGACGTAACGCAACGCGGCGCAGGCCGCGAGGTTGCGCGGCCTGCGCCGCATAGTGAGGAAATCGAAGTGTCCGTGCATCCAGTCGACGCCGAACGGCGCCCGTGTTCCTTGTCGTCCTCCACCGCGCCCGTCGTGCGCGGGCAGACGGCGGCCGGGCCGGCCGCATCGCGATCGGGCGAAGCGCTCGCGCACGGCGGCGGCCGAGCACTGCGGCTCGTCCGGACGAGCCATGCGCGGCTCGCAGCATTGCTGCACGATGCGCGTGGCAGTGGCGATGGATTCGAGCGCGCGTTTCCCGGCGCATTGGGTGCGGTATGCATCGGCGCGGACACGGCTTCGCATGCCGAATCACGAGCGGACGCGGCAGCACGGATGCTGGCCGAAGTCGTGCCCGACCTGCCGGTCGCCCCGGTGCCGATGACGCTGCTCGGCGCCGGCATCGCGCCGGACGACGCCATCTGCGAAATCTGGCAATGCCGTGCGCGCGACCTGCGCAGCGAACGGCGCGGCGCGCTGCACTATCGCTACAGCGAAACGGCGGGCCTCGTGTTCGGCAGCATCGTCGTGCACGAAGCAGCACGTGAGGCGAACGAATCGCACGACAGCGGCACCCCGCTCGAACGCGCGACCCGCGACGCGTACCGCGCACTGTTCGACGTGCTCGATTCGCTCGGCATGCCGCATCCGCTGCGCATCTGGAATACCGTGCCGGCGATCAATGCGATGCAGTTCGGGATCGAGCGCTATCGTCAGTTCAATATCGGCCGCCAGCACGCGTTCGATGCGTGTCGCCGCGCGCTGACGGGCGGCGTGCCGGCCGCATGCGCGCTCGGCTCGGTCGTGCCGGTCGCGGGCGATGCATCGCCGGCCGCGCCGCTCGCGATTCATTTCCTCGCGAGCCGCACGCCGGCCGATCCGGTCGAGAACCCGCGCCAGGTCAGCGCGTATCACTATCCGGCCGAGTACGGCCCGCGTGCGCCGACGTTCACGCGCGCCGCCGCGTGGTCGGACGGCGATGCCGCGCCGGTGCTGTTCGTGTCGGGCACCGCGAGCATCGTCGGGCACCGCACCGTGCATCACGGCGACGTCGTCGCGCAAACGCGCGAGACGGTCGCGAACCTCGCGGCCGTGCTCGAGCAGGCCGCGCGCCAGGGGCACGGCCCGTTCTCGCTCGCCGACCTGAGCTATCGCGTCTACGTGCGCGACGCCGGCGATGCCGCGGCGCTGGCCGCGATCGAGCGCGTGCTGCGCGAGGCGGCCGGCCCCGGCGTGCGGCCGCTCGTCGTCCATGCGGACGTGTGCCGCGACGACCTGCTGGTCGAGATCGAGGCCAGCACGGGTCATCAGGAGGCGTGGCTGTCATGAAGCGAGAAAACCTCACGATCGAGCCGCCGGCCCCGCATGCGGGCGACGTCGACGAAGCCTGCCGACGGTCGCCGGCAAGTCATAAACTTTTGTCAGGATCCCCGTCTTCGCAATCGGCCGTTTCCATGTCCAAGCTGCACGCCTCGTCCACCCATCTCGTCCTGATTCCGAGCTACAACCCGGGTGCCAAGGTCGACACGACCGTGCGCAATGCCCGCGCGCAGTGGAATCCGGTGTGGGTCGTCGTCGACGGCAGCACCGACGGCAGCGCCGAACGGCTGCAGGCGATGGCCGAGCGCGACCCGGGGCTGCGCGTGATCGTGCTGCCGGAGAACCGCGGCAAGGGCGCCGCGGTGCTCGCCGGGCTCGACGCGGCGGCCGCGAGCGGCTTCACGCATGTGTTGACGATGGATTCCGACGGCCAGCATCCGGCCGACCTGATTCCCGCATTCATGGCCGCGTCGCAGGCCGCGCCCGACGCGATGGTGCTGGGCGTGCCGAAGTTCGACGCGAGCGCGCCGCAGTTGCGCGTGCAGGGGCGCCGGCTGTCGAACGCGTGGGCCGACCTCGAGACGCTGTGGGCCGGGATCGGCGATTCGCTGTACGGGTTCCGCGTGTATCCGGTCGCGCCGCTGGCCGCGATCATGCGCCGCCAGCCGTGGATGCGCGGCTTCGACTTCGATCCCGAGGCGGCCGTGCGGCTGTGCTGGGCTGGCGTGCGGCCGATCCGCATCGACGCGCCGGTGCGCTATTTCGGCCGCCACGAGGGCGGCGTCTCGCACTTCCACTACGGCCGCGACAACGCGCTGCTCGCGTGGATGCACCTGCGCCTGTTCACCGGCTTCGCGGTGCGGCTGCCGATGCTGGTCGCGCGGCGGCTGACGCGACGCCACGGCCAGACGGCCTGAGCCCGCCCGTTTCCCGTTCCGGTCGTCGCCCGGCTGCGGCGATTGCTCCGTTTTCCGTCGTCAATCCCGTGTCGACGCGCCGTTTCGTCCCTGTTCGTCGAGTAATCAACGTGTCATCGGATGTAAACATCTGGTAATTTTCTGCCGGATTATGCAAAATCGCCGCTCCCAAATACAACTATCGAGGGATTCCGGGATGCAACTCAAGAAAGCGGTGGCAGCGTGTGGCGTGGCGTTTCTGTTGAGCGCGTGCGGCGGGGTACAGAGCCTTGACGCGAACAGCCTGACGTCGGCGGGGACCAGCCTGTACAAGGCAGCGACGCTGTCGGACAGCGACATCGCCGCACTGTCGAACGACTCGTGCAAGGCGAGCGATGCCGAATCGAAGATCGCGCCGGCGAACAGCGCGTACGCGAAGCGCCTGACGAAGGTGATGAAGGGCTTCGGCGACATGACGCTGAACGGCCAGAAGATCAACTACAAGGTCTACATGACCAAGGACGTCAACGCGTGGGCGATGGGCAACGGCTGCGTGCGCGTGTACAGCGGCCTGATGGACCAGATGAACGACGACGAGCTGCGCGGCGTGATCGGCCATGAAATGGGCCACGTCGCCCTGGGTCACTCGAAGAAGGCGATGCAGACGGCCTACGCGGTCAGCGCGGCGCGCACCGCGGCCGGCGCGGCATCGCCGGGCGTGGCGGCACTGACGAGCTCGCAGCTCGGCGACATCACCGAGAAGTTCATCAACGCGCAATTCTCGCAGACGCAGGAAAGCGCGGCCGACGACTACTCGTTCGACCTGATGAAGCAGAAGGGCATGAACCAGAAGGGTCTCGTCACCGCATTCCAGAAGCTCGCGAAGCTCGACGGCGGCAAGAGCTCGATGATGGATTCGCACCCGTCGTCGGCGAGCCGTGCGCAGCACATCGAGGATCGCATCGCGAAGGGCAGCTGATCGCGCAACCGGTCGCCTGCTGCGGCGGGCGATCCAGCGGCGACATAAAAAAACCCCACGCTCTTCCGGGCGTGGGGTTTTGTTTTCTGGGGCGTGCTGCTTACGGCACCATCCCCGGCAGCACGTACGCCTGCGCGAGCGTGATCAATCCGACGATCACCGCGAACAGCAGGCTGTGCCGCACCGTGAAGCGGAACAGCTCCGACTCCTTGCCGACGAGGCCCGTCGCCGCGCAGGCGACCGCGATCGACTGCGGCGAGATCATCTTCGCGGTCACGCCGCCCGTCGTGTTCGCGGCCACCGCGAGCGTCTCGGGCACGCCGAGCTGATGGGCCGTGGCCTGCTGCAGCGAGCAGAACAGCGCGTTCGACGACGTGTCCGAGCCCGTCAGGAACACGCCGAGCCAGCCGAGGAACGGCGAGAAGAACGGGAACGCGGCGCCGGTCGCGGCCAGCATCAGCGCGAGCGTCGACGACATCCCCGAATAGTTCGCGACGAACGCGAACGCCAGCACGAGGCCGATCGACAGGATCGGGCGCGTCAGTTCCTTCAGCGTCTCGCCGAACGTGACGAGCGCGTCGCGCGGCTTCATCCGCAGCAGCGCCATCGAGATCAGCGCGGTCACGAGGATCGCGCTGCCCACCGCCGACACGAGATCGATCTTCAGCACCGCGTCGAGCGCCTTCGGCGTCGCGGCGATCGGCGCGGTCTTCACGACGAGCTGGTCGAGCCCCGCCACATGGAACTTCAGCACGGTCGACGCGAGTGCGCCGTGGGCGGCGAACAGCGCCTTGAACGGCGCGATGCTCCATACGGTGACGACGGCCGTCAGGATCAGGAACGGCGACCACGCGCGCACGGTTTGCGCGAGCGTGTACGGCGACGCCTGCCGGCTCGTGCCGGTGCCGAAGCCGCTGCGCGAGCCTGCGGCTGCGCCGCCGAAGCCCGCGAGCGCGGCGCCGCCGCCCGACGCGACGAGGCCGCCGGCCGTCTGCTGCGCGGTGCGCGGCTGCCACACCTTCAGGAACGCGGCGAGTGCGACGAGGCTGACGAGCGACGACGTGATGTCCGGCAGCTCGGGCCCGATGTGGTTCGACGTGAAGTACTGCGTCACCGCGAAGCTGCCGCCCGCGACGAGCGCGGCCGGCCAGGTCTGCCGCACGCCGCGCAGCCCGTCCATCATGAACACGAGCCAGAACGGCACCGCGAGCGACAGCAGCGGCAGCTGGCGGCCGGCCATCGCGCCGATATGGAACGGGTCGATGCCCGTCACCTGCCCGGCGACGATGATCGGAATGCCCATCGCGCCGAACGCGACCGGTGCCGTGTTTGCAATCAGGCACAGTCCTGCCGCGTGCAGCGGCTTGAAGCCGAGGCCGACGAGCAGCGCCGCCGTGATCGCGACGGGCGCGCCGAAGCCGGCCGCGCCTTCGAGGAACGCGCCGAACGAGAAGCCGATCAGCAGCATCTGCAGGCGCTGGTCGTCGGTGATCGACAGCACGGACGCGCGAATGATGTCGAACTGGCCGGTCTTCACGACGATCTTGTACAGGAACACGGCCGCGACGATGATCCACGCGATCGGCCAGATGCCGTACGCGAAGCCGAAGCCGGCCGCCGCGAGCGCCTGCGGCACGGGCATCCCGTACGCGAGGATCGCGACGCCGAGCGACAGCAGCAGCGTGATCGCCGCGGCGACGTGGCCCTTGAGCCGCAGCGCGGCCAGCGCGACGAAAAAGAAGATGATCGGGATTGCGGCGACGAACGCCGACAGCCCGAGGCTGCCGAGCGGCGTGTAGATCTGATGCCAGGCCTGCATGGATGTCTCCTCCATAGGTTTTTGTCGATACGGCTTGAGAAACGAAACGGCTATTCGGGTTGGCCGCGGGCGCGCAGCAGGTCGGACAGGCTGCGCGGCGCCGGTTCGAGCGGCGTGCGGTGTTGCGTCCAGCCCATCTGTTTTGCCGGCGTCAGCGCACGCAGCCGCGTCGCGGTCCAGCGGAACGCGCGGTATGCACGCGGATGCGCGAACGCCCCCGACCAGAAGCGCCACACGAGGTCTTCCGCGCGGTTGTAGTTCGCGCCCTGGCCGCGCAGCGGATGCGCGACGGGCTCGTTAGGCTTGCGGTTCGCTTCGGTGCGCAGCCGCACGAGCAGTTGCGGGATCGGGATCCGCACCGGGCACACCTCGCCGCAGGCGCCGCACAGCGTCGATGCGGTCGGCAGGTCGGCCGTCGCGTCGAGGCCGAGCAGGTGCGGCGAGATGATCTTGCCGATCGGGCCCGGGTAGGTCGTGCCGTAGGCGTGGCCGCCGATGCGCGTATAGACGGGGCAGTGGTTCATGCACGCGCCGCAGCGGATGCACTGCAGCGTCGCGCGCAGTTGCTCGTCCGCGTAGGCCTGCGTGCGGCCGTTGTCGAGCAGCACGAGATGCAGCTCGCGCGGGCCGTCGCGTTCGCCGTCGCGGCGCGGGCCCGAGATCAGGTTGAAGTAGGTCGTGATCGCCTGGCCGGTGGCCGAGCGCGTGAGCAGGCTCGACAGCGGCACGATGTGCTCGAGCTTCTCGACGACCTTCTCGATCCCCATGATCGCGACGTGCGTATCGGGCACCGTCGTCGACAGGCGGCCGTTGCCTTCGTTCTCGACGAGCCACAGCGTGCCCGTGTCGGCCGCCGCGAAATTCACGCCGGACAGGCCGATGTCCGCCTCGGCGAACGCGCGGCGCAGCGCGCGCCGGCCGGTCTGGATCAGCTCGTCGACGTCCTCGGTGTAGCGCGTGCCGGGGATGTGCGCCTCGAACAGCTCGGCGATGTCGCCGCGCGTCTTGTGGATCGCCGGCATCACGATATGCGACGGCTTCTCGCCCGCGAGCTGCACGATGAATTCGCCCATGTCGGATTCGATGCAGTCGACGCCGCGCTCCGCGAGGGCGTGGTTCAGCTCGATTTCCTCGCTCGCCATCGACTTGCCCTTGATCACGCGGCGCGCCTTCTTCGCCTGCGCGATGCCGAGCACGATCGCGTTCGCTTCGGCGGCCGTCTCCGCCCAGTGCACGTGCACGCCTGCTTCGGTGAGCTTCGTTTCCAGCCGTTCGAGCAGGGCGGGCAATTGCGCGAGCGCGTGCTGCCGCACGGCTTCGCCTAGGTCGCGCAACTGTTGCAGCTCCGCGTCGTCGGGGAACTGCGTCGCGCGCTTGCCTTGCAGGAAGTCCATCGCACCACGAAAGCTCTTGCGCAGTGCGGGATCGTCGAGCGCGGCGCGCGCGCGGGCCTTGAAGTCGCCGGGGGCGACGAAGTGCAGCGTCTGGTCGTTCATTGCGGGAGAGCCTCGCTGGCGGTGGCGGCCGTATCGGTGACGATCACGACCCACAGGCGGCGCGGGCCGTGTGCGCCATAGGCGAGCGTCTGCTGGATGTCGGAGGTTTTCGACGGGCCCGATACCAGCACGAGGTTGGTCGGCATGCCGGCGTGCCAGCGCTCCGTGTGCACGGCCGCGTGCAGGTCGGGGTGCAGCGTGTTCGCATGGACGAGCGCGACATGCAGCGGCGGCACCAGCGACACCGTGCGCGGCGTGCCGGCATCGGGTGCGAGCACGACGGTGCCGGTGGCGGCGATGCCCGAGCGCGCAACGGTGAAGCCCGCGTCGATCGTGTCGAACAGTTCGGTCTTCCATGCGTCGATCGGCCGGTCGAACGGCACCGGCACGACCGTGTCGGGCAGCGCGCGGGCGAGCGCCGCGGATTCGGCACGGGCCGGGTCGAGCAGCAGGCGGCGCACGCCGGCCTCGGCGAGCCGCGCGGCGAGCTGAGCGGGCCACTCGTCGCCGGTCGCGCACCAGACGTCCGCGTGCGACGCGGCGAGCGCGGCCTGCATCGTGAGGGCAAGTGTGTGCGGTTCGTGTGCCGTCTCGGTTTGCATGCGGCGCATGTCGTAATGCGTGTCGATGCGCGCGTCGAGCGCGGGGGCGGCCTCGGCGGCGACACCCGGGGCGGCGGCGCGCAGCCGCTGGAGGATGGCGTCGCGCGCGCTCATCGCTTGTCTCCGCGCAGCGATGCGGCGCCGGCCGTGCGCCGCCACAGGAAGCTGGCGAGGTGCTCGACCGGCAGCGGCGCGCCGGATTGGTCGGCCGCGTGGCCGATGTTCAGCAGGCAGCCGCAGTCGGCGGACACGAGCCGGTCGCAGCCCGTCGCGCAGGCCGATGCGACCTTGTCGCGCACCATCGCGCCGGAGATGTCGGGATGCTTCAGCGAGAACGTGCCGCCGAAGCCGCAGCACTCGGATTCGCGTTCGTGTTCGATGCGCGTCACGCCCGGCAACGCGTCGACGAGCGCGACGCCGTGCACGCGCGTGCCCATCTCGCGGCGGGCCGCGCACGACGTGTGCAGCACCACGCGCTCGTCGGCGCCGGCCGGCGCGGCGAGCGCATCGAGCCGCACGTCGAGCACGTGTACGAGGAATTCGGTGAGTTCGTAGGTGCGTTCCGCAATCGCACGCGCCTTGGGGCCGTGGACGGGATCGTCGGCGAACAGCGCCGGCCAATGGTGCCGGATCATGCCGCCGCACGAGCCGGACGGGACGATCACGGGCCACGGTTCGGCGAACAGGTCGAGCTGAGCGGCCGCGACGCGGCGTGCCTCGTCGGGATTGCCGCTGCTGTAGGCCGGCTGCCCGCAGCAGCTCTGGCCGCGCGGATAGTGGACGGTCAGGCCTTCGCGTTCCAGCAGGCGGACCGCGTCGAGCCCGGCTTCGGGGACGAACAGGTCGACCAGGCAGGTCGCGAACAGGTAGACGTGCGCGGCGGCGACGGGGTACTGCCTTTCGTTCATGTCTCGCTCCAGAGGCGACGGCCCGGCATGCGGATGCGGGACGACGATTTCGCTGCATAATTCCCGCGACGGCGCCGCAGCTCAAATTGGTTGGGCCAATCGGCGCGGAAGGCATTCCGCGGGGAGACGCGACGATGGCAGCGATGACGGCACGGGGCCGGACCGAAGTGGTGATGCGCAAGATCGAGACGGCGCTGCTCGACGGCACCTGGCCGGCCGGCGCGCGCCTGCCGGCCGAGCGCGTGCTCGCGCAGGAATACGGCGTCGCGCGCAATACGGTGCGCGAGGCGACCCAGCGGCTCGTTGCGCGCGGGCTGCTGCAGAGCCGGCGCGGCGCGGGCGTCTACGTGACGGACCAGTTGCGCGCCGGTATCGCGTCGCCGTGGGGTCAGCTGGTCGCCGATCACCCGGCGCTGCGCGACGACATCCTCGAATTCCGCCGCGTGCTCGAAGGCGCGACCGCCTATTTCGCCGCGCTGCGCGCCGATGCGAACGACCGGCGCCGGATCCGGGCGCTGCTGCGCGAGCTCGAAACCGCGCACGCGAACGGCGCCGCGGCCGTCGAAGCCGCGACCGACGCGAAGCTGCACGAGGCGATCGCGCTCGCGTCGCACAACACGATGTTCCTGCACCTGCATACCAGCGTGATCGGGATGCTGCGCGAGCACATCTCGATCAACGTGGCGGGCATGACGACGCACGACGAGCAGGCGTCCGAGCTGCTGTTGCTGCAGCACCGCGTCGTGTGCGACGCGATCTGCGCGCAACGGCCCGAGGAGGCGCGCACCGCGATGCAGACGCATATCGACTATGTGCGCAGCCATTTCGAGCGCAGCGGCGATGGAGCATGAAATTGGTTGGGCCGCTTTGGTGCGTGACCCGTCCGGCGGGCGACTCCGGAGCGGCGGGGCATCGGTGCCCGGCAGGCGGGCGGCCATCCGTGGGCTGAAGCTGCCGGCGGCGCCCCGCGCGATTGACCGGTTCATCGGGCGCCCACTAGAATCGGCCGGAACCGCGCGCCAGCCGCGCGCCGCGGCGCATGCGGGACTTTGGTTCCGCCAGTCGAGGAAGTTTCCGTGTTTACCTCTTTGATCCGGCGCGCACCGGCCGCGCTGTCGTGGCGCGCCGCCTGCCGCCAGGCCCGCGCGCTGGCCGTCGGTGTGCTGTTGTCGCTCGTCGCCGCCTGCGCGACGCATCCGCCCGCCACCACGCTCGAGCGCCCGGTCTCCCACGCGTTGCCGCCCGATACCGCGACGCCGCTGCGCGACGCGCTGGCCGCGCCCGAGGCCGCGCATCCGGGCCAGTCCGGTTTCCGGCTGCTGCCGGAAGGTGCCGAGGCGCTGCAGATGCGCATCGCGCTCGCGCGCGCCGCGACGAAGACGCTCGACATGCAGTACTACATCGCGACCGAGGACACGACCGGCAAGCTGCTGCTCGCCGCGGCGCTGTACGCGGCCGATCGCGGTGTGCGCGTGCGGATGCTGGTCGACGACCTGAATTTCCGCGACATCGATCGCATCATGGCCGCGCTGAACACGCACCCGAACATCGAGATCCGTGTGTTCAACCCGTTCGGCGCGTCGCAGCAGGGCATGGTCGAGCGCACGGCCAATTTCTTCACGCGCATCGACAGCTTCACGCGCCGGATGCACAACAAGGCGATGATCGCGGACAACCAGATCGCGATCGTCGGCGGCCGCAATCTCGGCGACGAATACTTCAACGCGAGCCCGACGCTGCAGTTCCGCGATCTCGACGTGCTGGCCGCCGGCCCCGTGACGAACGACGTCTCGGCGAGCTTCGACGCGTACTGGTCGAGCGCGAGCAGCTATCCGCTGCGCGTGCTGAATCACCAGTCGTTCGATCCGAAGGACCTCGACGCGACGCGCGACGAGCTGCGCGCCCACTGGCGCACGAACGCCGAGCCGTACAACGCGAAGCCGCTGAACGCGTCGCCGCTCGCGCAGCAGATCGCGCGCGACGAACTCGCGCTTGTCTGGGCACCGGCCGAGTTCAAGGTCGATGCGCCCGACAAGGTCGCGCAGCCGACCGACGCGTACGTGAGCCCGCCGATGCAGCGCCTGGTGGAACTCACGCGCGGCGCGCAGCAGGAATTTCTCGCGTTCTCGCCGTATTTCGTGCCGCACGACGCGGGCGTGAAGATCCTCGGCGACGCGACCGCGCGCGGCGTGCGCGTCGCGATCCTGACGAATTCGCTCGCCGCGACCGACGCGGTCGCCGTGCAAGCCGGCTATGGTCCGTATCGCGTGCCGTTGCTGCGGCACGGCGTCGAGCTGTACGAGTTCAAGGCGCAGCCGGGTCAGCCGCGCGCGCGCCTGTTCGGGTCGCGCTCGCGGGCGAGCCTGCATGCGAAGGCGTACGTGATCGACCGGACGATCCTCGTGATCGGCTCGATGAACCTCGATCCGCGTTCCGCGCACCTGAACACCGAACTGGCGCTCGTGATCCACAGCCCGGCGCTCGCGCAGCAGGTCGCGACGATCTTCGCGCGCGTGACCCGGCCGGATGAAAGCTACCGCGTGAGCCTCGTCACGCCGGCGGGCGGCGGGTCGCCCGAACTCGAATGGACGGGCATCGACAACGGCCAGCCGACCACCTATCACGTCGATCCGCACGCGGGGCTGCTGCGCAACGTGATGACCGGCATGTTCATGCTGCTGCCGGTGGACGACCAGCTTTAAGGGGACGGAAGCGCTCCGGCTAAACCCGCGTTTCCGGTGCTCGGGGAAGCGTGATATGGTTGTGTGCGCAACTAATGTGGCGTGCGCGACAGCGCCGCCGGGCGGCTGCGCCACGCGTGCCGCGCACACCCGCAACCGGAGTTCCCCCATGCAACGTGTCCCGAACCAGCCGTTCACGCGTCCCGCCCGTTTCTCCGAAGCCGAATGGCAGGCGCGCGTGCAGCTCGCGGCGGCTTACCGCATCTTCGACCATCTCGGCTGGACCGAGCTGATCTACAACCATATCTCGCTGCGCGTGCCGGGCGAGGATGGTCATTTCCTGATCAACCCGTTCGGGCTCCATTACCGCGAGGTTTGCGCGTCGAACCTCGTGAAGATCGACATCGACGGCAACGTGATCGGTCATTCCGACTGGCCGATCAACCCGGCCGGCTTCACGTTCCACAGCGCGATCCATGCGGCGCTGCCCGATGCGCACTGCGTGATGCACGTGCACACGACGCCGACGATGGCCGTGTGCTGTTCGCGCGACGGGCTGTCGTTCTCCAATTTCTATTCGGCGCAGCTGTACGGGAAGATCGCGTATCACGACTTCGAGGGCATCACCGTGCATCTCGAAGAGGGGCGGCGCATCGTCGAGAGCGCCGGCTGGCGGCCGGTGCTGCTGTTGCGCAACCATGGGCCCGTGACGATCGGCGCGACGCTCGCGCAGACCTTCTCGCTGATGTGGCTGCTCAATCGTGCATGTGAGGTGCAGGTCGCCACGCATGCGATCGGCGACGCGCTGCCGATCGCGCCGCCGGTGCTCGAAGGGTGTGTGCGCGATTCGCTGAATTTCGATCCGAAGCATGGCGCGGGGCAGGACGCGTTCGACGCGCTGCAGCGGATCGTCGATCGCATCGATCCGGGCTATCGCGCGTGACGTGAAGCGGTGCGCTCGCTTCGTCGTGCCTGATACGGGGTGAACCGGATCCGACGGCGGCGTGCGCAAAAAAAAACGCGGCCGGGCGGCCGCGTGAATACTCGCAGACTCCTTCGGACGAAGGAAACAAGCAACTGTGAGACGAAGTGTAGCGAAAGGCTACGCGCCGATTCAGTCACCTGGCTGCAAAGGTCCATTCCAGGTTGATGCAGACTGATGCGCCGTGCGTCGCGTGAGCGGGTCGGCCGGGCGCGGTGCGGCGATTCGCTGCATGGCCGTTCGGTGGACTCCCGGAGCGGCGGCGATCGACTACCATCCTATCTGGCGCCCCCGCTCGGGCGGCGTACAACGTCGTACAAGGAGAGTCCATGCTCAAGCTGCGTTTGCTCCAGGTCGCGTTACTCGCGGGCGTGCTCGCCGCCGGCAGCGCCGCCGCCGAAACGGTGCGCCTGTCCGCCAATCTCCAGCCGTCGAGTGAGGTGCCGCCCACGGCGACCAAGGGCTCGGGCGACGTCGAAGCCACCTACGACACGGCCACGCACATGCTGCAGTGGAAGGTCACTTACGAACACCTCACGGGGCCGGCCACCGCCGCGCACTTCCACGGGCCGGCGCCGGTCGGCCAGAACGCGGGCGTGCAGGTGCCGATTCCGAAGGAGGAGCTGGCGAGCCCGATCAAGGGCTCGAAGGAACTCACCGACGCGCAAGTCACCGACCTGATGGGCGGCAAATGGTATTTCAACGTCCATACGAAGGAGCACCCGGCCGGCGAGATCCGCGGCCAGGTGATGCCGGCGAACTGAGCGCCGGCGTTTAATGTAGAGGCACCTGTCGAGTGGTGCGGGAGCGATCGCACGTACCATCGTCACACTGTGATTACGGAGTGCGTCCGATGAGTTGGCAAAGCAAGTTCGCCTGCTGGCTGCTGCGCTGGCAGTTCCGTCCCGAGACCACGCGTGAGGTACTCGATCCCGCTCGCGCACGGCGCTTTACCGACTTGAGAATGTATGTGCCGCGCCGTGCGCCGTCGGGCTACCGGCTGCGCCAGTGTTACGGCGTGGCCGATGCGCCGCTGCGCGGCGAATGGCTCGAACGCACCGACTCGGTTGCAGGCCGCGGCCCCGGCCGCACGCTGCTGTACTTCCACGGCGGCGGCTATTACTTCTGTTCGACGAAGACCCACCGTCCGCTCGTGTTCGGCCTGACGAAGCGCGCGGGCGTGCGCTCGTTCTCGCTCGACTACCGGCTGGCGCCCGAGCACCGCTTCCCGGCCGCGCTCGACGATGCGCTGGCCGCGTACCGGCAACTGCTGGCGCTCGGCACGCCGCCCGAGTCGATCGTGCTCGGCGGCGATTCGGCGGGCGGCGGCCTCGCGCTTGCGACGCTCGTCGCGCTGCGCGACCGCGGCGAGCCGCTGCCGGCCGGCGCGATCCTGTTCTCGCCGTGGACCGACCTCGCCGCCACCGGCGCGACGCTGCGCACGAACGACGGCGCCGATCCGATGTTCGCGGGCGCGGCGCTGCCGAAGGCCGCGAAGCTGTACCTGGGCGACGAGCCGGGCACGAATCCGTACGCATCGCCGCTCTATGCGGATTTCGCGGGCCTGCCGCCGCTGTATATCCAGGTCGGCAGCACCGAGGTGCTGCTCGACGATTCACGCCGCGTCGCCGAGAAGGCGAAGGCGGCCGGGGTCGCGGTGGAGATCGAGGTGTGGCCCGACATGCCGCACGTGTGGCAGCTGTACGCGCCGATGGTGCCGGAAGCACGTGACGCGCTCGACCGCGCGGCCGCGTTCCTGCGCCGCGTCGCGGTCGAGCGTGCGGTTCAGCGTGCCGGCGAGGCGTCGATCGCCTGATAGGCGGCCTTGACGGCCACCGAGCCGTACTTGCGCTCGAGCCGGCGCACGGTGAAGTGGCCGTGCGCCATCTGCTGGAAGTGGTCGATGAACAGCGTATTGACGGTCGCGCCGAGCACGGCGCCGATCGCCGGAATCGACTTCGCGGCCATCTGCTCGGTCACCTGCACCGAAAAGCGCGACGCCACCGTCTGCACGAGCTTGAACACGGCCGCCGAGCTGTGCGCGGCGATGCCCTTCGTCGTAATGTCGGACGACGCCTTCGAGATCGCCTGCGCGAGCGCGCCGCGCAGCACGAAATAGCCGAGATCGGCGTCCTCTTCCTGCTTGTCCGGGTTGCCGCCCATGCCGAGCACGGCCAGGCATTGCAACTGCGTATCGACCGAGCTCAGGTCTTCGCCCTCGCTGCGCGCGATGTCGCACACCGAGCGGAAGATCAGCGTCGTCGTCACCGGCAGCTCGACCGGCAGCGCGAGAAAGCCGAACGCGCCGCCCGCCGCGCCGGTCGTCGCCACCGCGAGCTTGTGCAGCAGGTTGCTCGGCTTGTCGGGCTCGGCGTCGGGCCCGGGCGGCTTGCCGAGCGTGCGCAGTGCGATGTTCAGGCACTTGCGCAGCGCGAGCTGCGTCGCGTCGTTGATCTTGCCGGTCGCGAAATCCGGCAGCCGGGCGATCATTTTCTCGACCGGCGCGCCGAGCATGCCCGTCAGCTTCATCGTCAGCGACGGGCTTTCCAGCACCTGCTTCGCGCGCCACAGCGCGTCCCGATCCTCCTGGGACAGCGTGGTCGCGGGGGTGATTGAAATCGGTTCCATCTTTCTCCTTGGCGGTCTGGTTCGGTTTGACCGTCGCCAGCCTAGATTACTCCGGCATGCTAGAATTTTGAGATTGTTTGACTCGTCAAAAGTTGCGCCAACAAAAAATGGCCGTCCATACTGCCGCCCACCATTCGAGCGGGCAAGTCCTGCCGTTCCGTGAATCGCTGCTGGCGATGATCGGGATCTCATTCGTCACCATGCTGGTCGCGCTCGACCAGACCGTCGTCGGCACCGCGCTGCCGACCATCGTCGCCGAGCTTCGCGGTTTCGACCTGTACGCGTGGGTCGCGACCTCGTACCTGCTCAGTTCCGTGATCACGGTGCCGATCTTCGGCCGGCTCGGCGACTACTACGGCCGCAAGCCGTTCGTCATCGCGTCGATCGTCGTGTTCACCGGTGCGTCCGTGCTGTGCGGGATGGCGAACGACATGCTGATGCTCGTGCTCGCGCGCGGGCTGCAGGGGATCGGCGGCGGGATGTTGGTCGGCACCGCGTTCGCGTGCATTCCCGACCTGTTCCCCGATTCCGTCGTGCGGCTGCGCTGGCAGGTGCTGATGAGCTCCGCGTTCGGCATCGCGAACGCGGTCGGCCCGTCGCTCGGCGGCGTGCTGACCCAGTCGTTCGGCTGGCGTTCGGTGTTCTACGTGAACCTGCCGGTCGGCCTGCTGTCGCTGCTGTTCGTGTGGCGCTACCTGCCGCACCTGCGCCACGTCGAGCACGATCGCAAGATGCGGCTCGACTGGCCGGGCGCGCTGCTGATCGCGCTGTCGCTCGGCGCGCTGCAGCTGTTCGTCGAATGGCTGCCGAAGTACGGCGTTGCGAGCTGGGCGTCGCTGCTGCTCGTCGTCGCGGTCGCGGCCGGTTTCGGCCTGTGGCACTGGGAGAAGCGTTGCGCGCAGCCGATCTTGCCGTTCGACATGTTCGGCAACCGCGCGCTGTCGGCACTCTTCGTGCTGGCGATCCTCGCCGGTTTCTCGATGTTCTCGTTGCTGTTCTACGCGCCGCTGCTGTTCCAGGGCGGGTTCGGGATGTCGCCGAAGGAGGCGGGGCTCGTGATCACGCCGCTCGTCGTGTTCATCACGATCGGCAGCATCATGAACGGCCGGGTCGTCACGCGCATCCGCAACCCGAACGCGATGCTGCACGTCGGCTTCGTGCTGTTCGCAATCACCTGCGCGGGCATCGTCGTGTCGACCCACACGACGCCGAAGTGGCTGCTGATGGCGCTGATGGTCGCGGGCGGCATCGGGCTCGGCTTCGTGCTGCCGAACCTCACCGTCTTCGCGCAGCAGACGGCCGGCCGCGAGCATCTCGGTATCGCCACGGCGTTGCTGCAGTCGCTGCGGATGGTTGGCGGGATGGTCGGCACCGCGCTCACCGGCACGCTCGTCAACCAGATGTATTCGAGCGGCGTGCGCAATGCGCTGTCGGCCGACCATGCGATGCAATGGCATGCGCAGCTCGCCGATCCGCAGATCCTGATCGATCGTGCCGCGCAGGGCGGTCTCGTCGCGGAGCTGACGCGCGCCGGGCATAATGGCGCGCTGCTGCTGGAAGCGGCCCGCGAATCGCTCGTCGGCGCGATTCACCTGGGCGTCGCGATGGCGGCGGTCGTCGCCGTGGTGTCGGTGTGGCAGTGCCGCCGCGTGCCGCCGATCGCGCTGCGGCACAAGATCGAACCGCATGTCGCGGCCGACTGAACGATTGAACGAGTAGAACTGAGCGCATGGAAGAACAGGACCGCGTCGCGATCTTGCAGCAATTCGGACGCACGTATCGCGCATTCATGACCGCGTTCGAGGCGCACGTCGGGCAACCGATGCCGCGCTGGCGCATCATGGTCGCGTTGCACACGATGGGCGGGCATTCGTCGCAGAAGAAGCTCGTCGAAGTGCTGCGCGTCGATCCCGGCGCGCTCACGCGCCAGTTGAAGTCGCTCGACGCGCTCGGCTGGATCCAGCGCGAATCCGACGCACGCGACAATCGCGTGACCAACGTGACGCTGACGGACGACGGCCGCGCCGCGTTCGACGCGTGCCTGCCGCGCCGCAAGGCGTTTCTCGAACAGACGATGGCGCAATTGCCGGACGACGTGCTGACTGCGCTGTCGGGCGCGCTGGCGATGCTGGAGTCGCGGATCGCGGACGTCGGCTCGACGCCGGCCGCGCGCTGAAGCGCGGGCAGGGCGGGCAGGGCGGCGCGCATCCGCCGCCGGCCCGGCCCTTCATCTCATCTCAATTCACTTACGCTCAGAAGCGGGTTCAAAGCTCGATGCGCGTGCCCAGCAGCGCGAGGAACTGTGCGAGCCACGCCGGATGCGCGGGCCACGCGGGCGCAGTGACGAACGGCGCGTCGGTCACGGCCGCATCGACCGGGATGTCCGCGTATTCGCCGCCGGCGAGCTTCACCTCGGGCGCGCAGGCCGGGTAGGCCGAGATGCGCTTGCCGCGAATCACGTCGGCGGCCGCGAGCAGTTGCGCCGCGTGGCAGATCGCGGCGATCGGCTTGCCGGCTTCGGCGAACTCGCGCACGAGCGAGATCACCTTCGGATCGAGTCGCAGGTATTCGGGCGCGCGGCCGCCCGCGATCGCGAGCGCGTCGTAGCGCGATGCGTCGACGTCGTCGAACGCCGCGTTCAGCGTGAACTGGTGGCCGGGCTTCTCGGTGTAGGTCTGGTCGCCCTCGAAATCGTGGATCGCGGTCTTGATCTTGTCGCCCGCGCGCTTGCCCGGGCAGACTGCATCGACGTGGTGGCCGACGGCCTGCAGCGCCTGGAACGGCACCATCGTTTCGTAGTCTTCGGCGAAATCGCCGGTCAGGAACAGGATCTTCTTCGCGGCCATGGCTTTCTCCAGTGGAGCTGCGTTGAGGGCCCGCGCGACAGGCAAGTGCCACGCCCGCGTGGGGCCCCGAGGACGAAAGCGCAGTGTACTCCGGCCGCTTGAAGCGCGCGTGACGGCCGCCCCGCGCGAGCGGCGGGGCGGTGGTGCACGTTGTGCGCGACGGGCGTCAGAAGAAGGTTTCGACGACTTCCGTCACGCTGAACTGCGGATCGAGCACGAGCACCTGGCGCCACTTGTCGAACGTCAGGCACGGGTGCGAGATGTCGAACGCGACCATGTCGCCCACTTTCACGTCCGCGCCCGGCGGGATCTGCAGGTACGCGTGCTGGTCCATCATCCCGGTGACGGCCCAGCCTTCGGTGGCGGCGACGTCGCGCGGCGCGGTGTCGCGGCCCGGGCGGAAGTGGCGCGCCGGCTCCGGCAGCCCCGCGTCGAACGCCGCGTCGCGCTTGCCGAGCGCGACGATCGCGCGGTCCGCCTCCGGCACCGACTGCACGTAGGCCCACAGTTGCAGCGCGGGCAGCAGCCCTTCGCCCATCGTGCGTGCGATCGGGTTGCGCGCGAACACGTCGGTCTGCGCCTTCTTGTAGATGCCGACATCGTGCGTCAGGTAGCAGCCTGGACGCAGCACGACTTCCGCGAAGCCAGCGTTCGACGCCTTCGCGAATTCCTCCGCGACCACGTCGTACCACGCCGAACCGGCGCCGGACAGGATCGCCGGCGTACGCGCGAAGCGGCCGGCTTCGGCCAGCTCGCGCGTGAGCGCGACCGCTTCCTGCAGGAACGTGCGGATCTCGCCTTCTTCCTTCAGCACGCCTTCGTAGAGTTCGATACCGACCAGCTTCAGCGTGTCCGGATAGCGCGCGATCGCGGCGAGCACGGCCTCGCGTTGCGCGGCGTCGCGCACGCCCGCGCGGCCGCCCGGCACGCCGAGCTCGAGCAGCACGTTCAGCGGCTTCTTCAGCGCACCGAAGAAGCGGCCGAGCTGGTCGACGCTCTCCGCCGAATCGACGAGGCAGAAGAATTCGAAATCGGGATCGGACAACAGCCCGGCGATGATCGTCATGTTCTGGCGGCCGACGAGCTGGTTCGCGAGCAGCACGCGGCGCACGCCGCCGTGATACGCGGCCTGCGTCTGGTGCGCGGTCGCGAGCGTGATGCCCCACGCGCCGGCGTCGAGCTGGCGGCGGAACAGTTGCGGCGCCATCGTCGTCTTGCCGTGCGGCGCGAACTTGACGCCGTACTTCTGGACGAAGGCCTGCATCCAGTTCAGGTTGTGTTCGATGCGATCCTCGTAAAGCACGGCGGCCGGCAGGCTGACGTCTTCCGCAAGCAAGTTCCACTCGAGACGGCCTGCTTCGCCGAGCGGCACGCTCGCGCTGGGCAGATTGCCGAGGCCCTTGCCGAACGGATCGATCGTCGCTTCCTGATAGTTTGTAACTTTCATGTCATCCCGCTCCATCATCACTATGCATTGCACTGAAGTTGACACGCCGATGGTACAGAAAGTAGCATCGGCGCGGTGATGTTATTTAGTAACATCGAGCCTCGCACCCTTTTTCCGCAGATGAATACGCCCGCCACCCCGTCCGCCCCGCTCGCAGCCGAGCTTCATCCGGCGCCGGCCGCTCCGCCGGTGCTCGACATCGTCGCGCGGATCGCCGAATGTGCGCCCGAGCTGCGCGAAGCCGAGCGCAAGGTCGCCGCGTTCATCCTCGCCGACCTGGCGCGCGCCGCGCATGCCAGCATCGGCGCGCTGGCACGCGACGCGGAGGTCAGCGTCGCGACGGTCACGCGTTTCGCGAAGGCGGTCGGCTGCCGCGACGTGCGCGAACTGAAGGTGCTCGTCGCGCAGGCGGCGGCCGTCGGCCAGCGTTTTCTGGTGCCGTCCGACGACACGCCGGCCGACGATACGAGCCCCGCGTCGATGGTCTACGACGAGATCCGCGTCGCGCTCGCGCACAACCATCAGTTGCTGCGCAATACGTCGTTCGACGCAGCGGCCGACCTGCTCGCCGCCGCGAAGATGACCTACGTGTACGGGCAGGGCGGCGGCTCGACCGCGCTCGCCGACGAGTTGCGCTTCCGGCTCGTGCGCTTCGGCCGGCCGGTCGCGAGCTACCAGGACAGCGTGCTGCAGCGGATGGTGGCCGCGACGCTGTCGCGCGACACCGTCGTCGTCGCGCTGTCGGTGAGCGGCCGCGTGCCCGAACTGCTCGAAAGCTGTCGGCTCGCGAAGCGCTACGGCGCGAAGCTGATCGCGATCACCGCGCCGGCGTCGCCGCTCGCGAAGCTGGCCGACCACCTGATCCCGGTCGTCGCGTTCGAAACCGATTTCATTTACAAGCCGTCGACATCGCGTTACGCGATGATGATGGCGATCGACGTGCTCGTCACCGGAGTCGCATTGCGGCTCGGCGATGCGGGCCGAGAATCGCTGCGTCGCATCAAGCATGCGCTCGATGCGCATCGCGGCGGCGGAGACCGTCAACCGGTAGGAGACTGACCATGCATTCGCATCCCGAAGCCGCCGATACGCTGATCGTCGGCGCGCAGCTTTACGACGGTACCGGCGCGCCGCCCGTCACGCGCGACGTCGCGATCCGCAACGGCATGATCGCGGCGATCGGCAACCTGTCGAACTGGCTTGCTGAAAATGTCGTCGATGCGAACGGCCGCGCGCTCGCGCCGGGCTTCGTCGACGTGCACACGCACGACGACACGCACGTGATCCGCGCACCGGAGATGATCCCGAAGATCTCGCAGGGCGTGACGACCGTGATCGTCGGCAACTGCGGGATCAGCGCGTCGCCGGTGACGCTCGCGGGCGATCCGCCCGATCCGATGAACCTCCTCGGCGAGCGCGGCGCGTTCCAGTACCCGACCTTCGCCGACTACGTCGCGGCCGTGAACGACGCGCGTCCGGCCGTAAACGTCGCGGCGCTCGTCGGCCACACGGCGCTGCGCAACAACCAGATGGACCGCCTCGACCGCGCGGCGACCGACGGCGAGATCGCCGGCATGCGCGCGCAGCTCGAGGAGGCGCTCGCGAACGGTGCGCTCGGCCTGTCGTCGGGCCTCGCGTACGGTTCCGCGTTCGCGGCGCCGGCCGAAGAGGTGATGGCGCTCGCCGAGCCGCTCGCGAATGCGGGCGCGCTGTACACCACGCACATGCGCACCGAGTTCGACGCGATCCTCGATGCGATGGAAGAGGCGTACCAGGTCGGCCGCCATGCGCGCGTGCCGGTCGTGATCTCGCACCTGAAGTGCGCGGGCCCGTCGAACTGGGGCCGCAGCACCGAGGTGCTCGCGTCGCTCGAAGGCGCGCGCCGCTACCAGCCGGTCGGCTGCGACTGCTATCCGTATAGCCGCAGCTCGTCGACGCTCGACCTGAAGCAGGTGACGGGCGACATCGACATCACGATCACGTGGTCGGAGCCGCACCCGGAAGTGGCGGGCAAGCTGCTGAAGGCGATCGCGGCCGAGTGGGGTGTGACCGAGCAGGAGGCCGCGCAGCGCATCCGCCCGGCGGGCGCCGTGTACCACAACATGTCCGAGGACGACGTGCGCCGGATCCTGTCGCATCCCGCGACGATGGTCGGCTCCGACGGCCTGCCGAACGATCCGCTGCCGCATCCGCGGCTGTGGGGCGCGTTCCCGCGCGTGCTCGGCCACTACGTGCGCGACACGAACCTGCTGCCGCTCGAGGAGGCGATCCGCAAGATGACGTCGCTGTCCGCGCGCCGCTACGGGATCGCGCGGCGTGGCGAGGTGCATGTGGGCTACCACGCGGATCTCGTGCTGTTCGACCCGGCGAGCGTGATCGATGCCGCGACGTTCGAGAAGCCGCAGCAGCCCGCGCACGGGATCGACGCCGTGTGGGTGAACGGCGTGCTCACTTATGAAAACGGCCAGCCGACCGGCGAGCGCGCCGGCGGCTTCGTCGCGCGCGGCGAGCGCGTGCCGGCGAGTGCCGACGCCGCGTTCTGAACGCGGTGGTTGTCCGATCTGCCGCGCGCGCCGTCGTCGGTGCGCGCATCCGTAACCGTGCGTTGCATGGGGCCGGAGCAGGCGCTGAAGCGCCGGCTCCGGCCGACAAACAAGGAGAGAAACGATGAAGCGATATGGCGTAGGCGAAGCGAAGGGCACGGGCGGCCAGGTGATGCCGTTCGCACGCGCGGTCGAGGCCGACGGCTGGCTGTACGTGTCGGGCCAGACGCCGATGGTGAACGGCGAGGTTGTCGAAGGCGGCATCGTCACGCAGTCGAAGCAGACGATCGAAAACGTGATCGCGATCCTGAAGGAAGCCGGTTACGGCCTCGAGCACGTCGTGCGCTGCGGCGTGTGGCTCGACGATGCGCGCGATTTCGCGTCGTTCAACAAGGTGTTCATTTCGTACTTCGGCGAGCATCCGCCGGCACGCGCGTGCGTGCAGTCGAGCATGGTCATCGACTGCAAGGTCGAGGTCGACTGCATCGCGTACAAGGCGCCGGCGAAGTAACGCCGCCACGGCGAGCCGCTACGCAACGGGCCCGGCGCATTCACGTGCGCCGGGCCCGTTTTTCATGTGCAGGGCACCGGTCGACTGGCCGATGGCGCCTCCGAGGCCACAACCGCCGCAACGCATCCCGTCCGTTCATGTAATGTGCCGCATGACCTTATGGGGAGGACATGCATGGAATGGGCTGCGCTGGTGCCGGAGCTGATCTGCTCGGACCTTGCCGGAAGCGTTCGCTTCTATCGTGACGTGCTCGGATTCCGGATCCGCTTCGAGCGTCCGGAAGACGGTTTCGCCTATCTCGAGATCGGGGGCGCGCAGTTGATGCTCGAGCAGTACAGCCCGGAGAGCTGGCTGACCGGCCCGCTGGAGCCTCCGCTCGGGCGCGGGATCAACTTTCAGATCGAGGTCGATTCGCTCGATCCCATCCTCGACAGGATTCATGCCGCGGGCGTGACGCTGTTCGTCGAGCCGCGCACGTCCTGGTATCGGGAGGACGAGATCGAGCATGGCCAGATCGAGATGCTTGTGCAGGATCCCGACGGCTACTTGTTGCGCCTGGTGGAGATTCTTCCGGAGCGGCCGGCGAGTGGATGAGGGCTGTCCGCGCGCCTCTACACATTGAAAAACAGCCCGGCCGGGCTGTTTTTGTCTGGGTTGGTCACCGCGCGTCGCCAACTTCGAACCGCGGCGGCCGCCCGCCGCCGTTACTGCCGCGCATTACGCGCGTTATCCGGCATCGGCTGGTTGTAGTTGGTGCGGAACGGATTGATGTCGAGCCCGCCGCGGCGCGTATAGCGCGCATACACCGCGAGCTTCACCGGTTTGCATGCGTGCAGGATGTCGAGGAAGATCCGCTCGACGCACTGCTCGTGAAAGCCCGTGTGGTTGCGGAACGAGATGATGTAGCGCAGCAGGCCCGCGTGGTCGATCTGCGGCCCGACGTAGTGGATCTGCACGCTGCCCCAGTCGGGCTGGCCGGTGACGGGGCAGTTCGAGCGCAGCAGGTCGGACACGAGCGTTTCCTCGACCGGCGCTTCGTCTTCAGCGGCCGACAGCAGCGACGGATCGGGTTCGTACACGTCGGTGTCGAGGTCGAGCCGGTCGAGCGACAGCCCGTCGAGCTCGTCCATCTCGAGCTTGCCGAAATCGTGCGGCGACACGAGCTGCACGGAGACGGTCGCGCCGCACGCGGCCGACACGTCGCGCTTCAGCACGTCGCGCACTGCGTCGATCGAATCGAACTTCGTCTGCGCGAACGAGCCGAGATACAGCTTGAACGACTTCGATTCGACGATGTTAGGCGATTCGGCCGGCACGTAGAACGTCGCCACCGCGATCTGCGGCTTGCCGCGCGCGTTGAGCCACGACAGCTCGTAGGCGTTCCAGATGTCGGTGCCGAAGAACGGCAGCGCCGACTTGATGCCGAGCTGCTCGCGCGCGCCGGCGCGCGGGATTGGGAACAGCAGCGACGCGTCGTACTGGGCGGCGTAGACGGTGGCCTTGCCGAGCGGGGAATGTTCGGGATTCATGCGTGACGCCTTTACGACAGGAAGAGGCGGTAAGCCGGGTTGGCGCTCTCCTCGACATACGGATAGCCGAGTGCCGCGAGGAAGCGTTCGAATTCGGCGCGATCGGCCTGCGGCACCTGCAGCCCCACGAGGATCGAGCTGTAGTCCGCGCCCTGGTTGCGGTAGTGGAACAGGCTGATGTTCCAGTCCGGCGCCATCGACGACAGGAACTTCATCAGCGCGCCCGGGCGCTCCGGGAATTCGAAGCGGAACAGGCGCTCGTCGAGCGCGAGCGGCGAGCGGCCGCCCACCATGTAGCGGATGTGTTCCTTCGACAGCTCGTCGTGCGTCAGGTCGACGCTCTTGAAGCCATGCGATTCGAAGTTCGCGGCGATCTCGGCCGATTCGCCGCGGCGCTTGATCTGCACGCCGACGAAGATGTGCGCGGCCTGCGCATCGGCGATCCGGTAGTTGAACTCGGTGACGTTGCGGTCGCCGACGAGCGAGCAGAAGCGCTTGAAGCTGCCGCGCTCCTCGGGGATCGTGACCGCGAACACGGCTTCGCGCGCTTCACCCACTTCCGCACGCTCGGCGACGAAGCGCATCCGGTCGAAGTTCATGTTCGCGCCGGACGTGACCGCGACGAGCGTCTCGTTCTCGATGCCTTCACGTTCCGCGTAGAGCTTCGCGCCCGCGACCGCGAGCGCGCCGGACGGCTCGAGCACGCTGCGCGTATCTTGGAATACGTCCTTGATCGCCGCGCACAGTGCGTCGGTGTTCACCGTCACGACGCCGTCGAGGTATTCGCTGCAGAGCCGGAAGGTTTCCTCACCGACCAGCTTCACGGCGGTGCCGTCCGCGAACAGGCCGACCTCGCTCAGCTCGACACGCTTGCCGGCTTCCAGCGACTGCGCCATCGCGCACGAATCCTCGGCCTGCACGCCGATCACCTTGATCTCCGGGCGCACCGCCTTCACGTAGGCCGCGACGCCGGACGCGAGCCCGCCGCCGCCGATCGGCACGAAGATCGCGTGGATCGGGCCCTGGTGCTGGCGCAGGATTTCCATCGCGATCGTGCCCTGACCGGCGATCACGTACGGATCGTCGAACGGGTGGACGAACGTGAGGCCGCGCTCTTCCTGCACCTTGACCGCGTGTGCATACGCGTCGCTATAAGACTCACCGGCCTGGATCACCTCGACGCTCGGGCCACCGTGCGCACGCACCGCATCGACCTTCACCTGCGGCGTCGTGACGGGCACGACGATCACGGCCTTGACGCCCATCCGGGCCGCCGAGAACGCGACACCCTGCGCGTGATTGCCGGCCGACGCCGTAATCACGCCGCGCGCGAGTGCTTCCGCCGGAATGTGCGCCATCTTGTTGTACGCGCCGCGCAGCTTGAACGAGAACACCGGCTGGTTGTCCTCGCGCTTCAGGTAGACGGCGTTGCGCAGGCGGGCCGACAGGTTGCGGGCGGATTCGAGTTCCGTCTCGATCGCGACGTCGTAGACGCGCGCGGTGAGGATTTTCTTCAGGTAATCGTGGGATGCCATGGGCGCTCGCGTGCAGTGCGGAAAGCAGACGGTAAAGGATCAATGATAGCGCCAAGGGTCTGCCTGCACGCAAGCGGCATGCCGAGCCGGTGTTCGCGGGGCCGTGCAGGCGGGGCGTCGGCGCGCGCGCGGCCTTTTTTACCGGCTTAACCGCACGGTTACCGACCGGACGGACGGCGAATGATCGCGCGAAATCGCGCCGAGCCAGGCCTGGCGCGGCTTGCGGGGATAGCCCCACGACCTGTCCGACGTGTCACGCGTGGCCCGATCATGGGTTAGAATTCCGTTTTGAATCAAGGATCGGAAGATGCAGAGGCACCCTCGGATCGCACCGTTGAAGCCGACGCCGCGCGCAGCCAGCCCCGCGGCCGAACGGCATGCGCGCCGCGCGCGATCGTGCTGATCGTTCCGAGTGCCGCCAGGCCCTGTCGCCGGCCAGGAGGGGCGAGTCGCCCGCTCCGGCCCCATGAAGGACAGCCGCGCGCCTGGTAACAGAACAGATTTCCCCAAGATTGCGCCTACGCGCTTGCCGACGCCCGTGCACGGTGTATCGGCCCTCCGAGTCGTCCGAACATGAACGCACCACAAGTTTTCGATCCGCATGGCGCGGCCGCCGCCGTCGCCGCCGACCCCGCGCCCCGATTGCGCGAGATTCCCTACAACTACACGTCCTTCTCGGATCGCGAGATCGTGATCCGCCTGCTCGGCGAAGAGGCGTGGTCGGTGCTCGACGAACTGCGCGCCGAGCGCCGTACGGGCCGCTCGGCACGGATGCTGTATGAAGTGCTCGGCGACATCTGGGTCGTGCGCCGCAACCCGTACCTGCAGGACGACCTGCTCGACAACCCGAAGCGCCGCGCGCTGCTGATCGAGGCGCTGAACCACCGCCTCACCGAAATCGGCAAGCGCCGCAGCGCGGACCTCACCGAGCACCGCGACGACGCGGGCCGCGAACGTGCGTCGCGCGTCGAGATGCTCGAAACCGCCGCGCAGCGGGCGGTCAACGAGTTCGCCGACGAATTCGAGAAGATGGCCGACCTGCGCCGCCGCGCAACGAAAGCGCTCGGCCGCTGCACGCAGAAGGACAACATCCGTTTCGACGGGCTGTCGCGCGTGTCGCACGTGACCGACGCGACCGACTGGCGTGTCGAATACCCGTTCGTCGTGCTGACCCCCGATAGCGAAGCCGAGATCGCCGGCCTCATCAAGGCCTGCTTCGAGCTCGGCCTGACCGTGATCCCGCGTGGCGGCGGCACTGGCTACACGGGCGGCGCGGTGCCGCTCACGCCGTTCTCCGCCGTCATCAACACCGAAAAGCTCGAACAACTCGGCGCGGTCGAGCTGACCGAGCTGCCGGGTGTCGCGCACAAGGTGCCGACGATCTTCTCCGGCGCGGGCGTCGTCACGCGCCGCGTGACCGAGGCGGCGGAAGCGGCCGGCTACGTGTTCGCGGTCGATCCGACCTCGCTCGACGCATCGTGCATCGGCGGCAACGTCGCGATGAACGCGGGCGGCAAGAAAGCCGTGCTGTGGGGCACCGCGCTCGACAACCTGGCCTGGTGGCGGATGGTCGATCCGGACGGCAACTGGCTCGAAGTCACGCGCCACGAGCACAACCAGGGCAAGATCCACGACATCGCGGTCGCGCGTTTCGAGCTGAAGTGGTTCGACGGCGCCTACGCGCCGGGCGAGAAGCTGCTGAAGAGCGAGATGCTCGAGATCGAAGGCCGCCGGTTCCGCAAGGAAGGGCTCGGCAAGGACGTGACCGACAAGTTCCTCGCCGGCCTGCCGGGCGTGCAGAAGGAAGGCTGCGACGGGCTCATCACGTCCGCGCGCTGGGTGCTGCACAAGATGCCCGCGCACACGCGCACCGTCTGCCTCGAATTCTTCGGCCAGGCGCGCGAGGCGATCCCGAGCATCGTCGAGATCAAGGATTACCTGTTCGAAACGTCGAAGCAGGGCGGCGCGATCCTCGCGGGCCTCGAGCACCTCGACGAGCGCTACCTGCGCGCGGTCGGCTACGCGACCAAGAGCAAGCGCAATGCGTTCCCCAAGATGGTGCTGATCGGCGACATCGTCGGCGACGATGCCGATGCGGTCGCGCACGCCACGTCCGAGGTGATCCGGATGGCGAACGGCAAGAGCGGCGAAGGCTTCGTCGCGGTCAGCGCGGAGGCGCGCAAGCGCTTCTGGCTCGACCGCAGCCGCACGGCCGCGATCGCGAAGCACACGAACGCGTTCAAGATCAACGAAGACGTCGTGATCCCGCTGAACCGGATGGGCGAGTACACCGACGGCATCGAGCGGATCAACATCGAGCTGTCGCTGAAGAACAAGCTGCAGCTCGTCGACGCGCTGGAAGCGTTTTTCCGTGCCGGCAACCTGCCGCTCGGCAAGACCGACGACGCGAACGAGATCCCGAGCGCCGAACTGCTCGAAGACCGGGTCCAGCAGGCGCTGGAGCTGCTCAAGCGCGTGCGTGCCCGCTGGGAATTCGTGCGCGACCGGCTCGACCAGCCGCTGCGCGAGGCGCAGCACTACCTCGTGCAGCTCGGCTACGAGGCGCTTGCCGAGAAGTTCGCCGATCGCGCGGACGATCAGCCGGGCGCGACCGTGTTCCACATCACGCAGGACCGCACGGTCCGCATCTCGTGGAAGCAGGAGATCCGCGCCGAACTACGCGCGATCTTCAACGGCGGCGCGTTCAAGCAGATCCTCGACGAGGCGCAGGCGATCCACAAGCAGGTGCTGCGCGGCCGCGTGTTCGTCGCGCTGCACATGCACGCGGGCGACGGCAACGTCCACACCAACCTGCCGGTCAACTCCGACAACTACGAGATGCTGCAGGACGCCCACGCGGCGGTCGCACGCATCATGACGCTCGCGCGTTCGCTCGACGGCGTGATTTCCGGCGAGCACGGCATCGGCATCACGAAGCTCGAGTTCCTGACCGACGACGAGATCGCCGAATTCCGCGCGTACAAGCAGCGCGTCGACCCGAACGGCCGCTTCAACAAAGGCAAACTGCTCGAAGGCGCCGATCTGCGCAACGCGTATACGCCGAGCTTCGGGCTGATGGGGTACGAGTCGCTGATCATGAAGCAGTCCGACATCGGCGCGATCGCCGATTCGGTGAAGGACTGCCTGCGCTGCGGCAAATGCAAGCCGGTGTGCGCGACGCACGTGCCGCGCGCGAACCTGCTGTACAGCCCGCGCAACAAGATCCTCGCAACCTCGCTGCTGGTCGAGGCGTTCCTGTACGAGGAGCAGACCCGCCGCGGCGTGTCGATCAAGCACTGGGACGAGTTCAACGACGTGGCCGACCACTGCACGGTGTGCCACAAGTGCGCGACGCCGTGCCCGGTGAAGATCGACTTCGGCGACGTCACGATGAACATGCGCAACCTGTTGCGCAAGATGGGCAAGAAGAAGTTCAACGCCGGCAATGCGGCGGGCATGTTCTTCCTGAACGCGACCAATCCGCAGACGATCAACGTCGCGCGCAGCGTGATGATGGGCGCCGGCTACAAGGTGCAGCGCTTCGCGAACGACATGCTGAAGAAGGTCGTGACGAAGCAGACGCAGCACCCGCCGGCGACGGTCGGCAAGCCGCCCGTGGTCGAGCAGGTGATCCACTTCGTCAACAAGAAGATGCCGGGCAACCTGCCGAAGAAGACGGCGCGCGCGCTGCTCGACATCGAGGACAACAAGATCGTGCCGATCATCCGCAATCCGAAGTCGACCACCGTCGATTCGGAAGCGGTGTTCTACTTCCCGGGCTGCGGCTCCGAGCGCCTGTTCTCGCAGGTCGGGCTGGCCACGCAGGCGATGCTGTGGGAAGCCGGCGTGCAGACGGTGTTGCCGCCGGGCTACCTGTGCTGCGGCTATCCGCAGCGCGGCTCGGGCCAGTACGACAAGGCCGAGAAGATCGTCACCGACAACCGCGTGCTGTTCCACCGGGTCGCGAACACGCTGAACTACCTCGACATCAAGACGGTGGTCGTGTCGTGCGGCACCTGCTATGACCAGCTCGCCGGCTACGAATTCGACAAGATCTTCCCGGGCTGCCGGATCATCGACATCCACGAGTTCCTGCTCGAGAAGGGGATGAAGCTCGATGGCGTGACGGGCACGCGCTACATGTATCACGACCCGTGCCACACGCCGATCAAGACGATGGACCCGGTGAAGCTCGTCAACGAGCTGATGGGCGCCGAGAAGGACGGCTACAAGATCGAGAAGAACGATCGCTGCTGCGGCGAATCGGGCACGCTCGCGGTCACGCGCCCGGACATTTCGACGCAGGTCCGCTTCCGCAAGGAAGAGGAGATCCGCAAGGGGGCCGCGAAGCTGCGCAGCATCCCGGTCGTGGCCGGCAACGCGCCCGGGTCGGCCGCCGCGGCCGCGAACGGCCCGGACGTGAAGATCCTGACGAGCTGCCCGTCGTGCCTGCAGGGCCTGTCGCGCTACAGCGAGGACGCGAACCTCGAAGCCGACTACATCGTGGTCGAAATCGCGCGCCAGGTGCTCGGCGAGAACTGGATGGCCGATTATGTCGCACGTGCGAACAATGGCGGGATCGAGCGCGTGCTGGTCTAATGCGGGCATGACGACCGCCCGACCGGGCCAGGAATGAGCGGGCGCCGGCGCAGCAATGCCGGCGCCCGTCCACATGGGAGCGACGATGGAATGCGTGTTTTGCCGTGAAGACGGCGGCGAAGTGCTCTGGCAGGACGATGCGGTGCGTGTCGTCCTCGCGACGGGCGAGCACGACTACCCGGGCTTCTGCCGGGTAATCTGGGGCGCGCACGTGGCCGAATTCTCCGATCTCGGCGAACCGGAGCGGGCACACCTGATGCGCGTGGTCTACGCGGTCGAGCGGGCCGTGCGCCGCGTGATGCAGCCGAACAAGGTGAATCTCGCGAGCCTCGGCAACATGGTGCCGCACGTGCACTGGCACGTGATCCCGCGCTTTTCCAACGACGCACACTTCCCGCAGCCCGTATGGGCGCCGCGCCAGCGCAGCGTGTCCGAGGCGCTGCTGCGCTCGCGCGCAGCGCAGGCCTCGCTGCTGCACAATGCGGTGCGCGAGGAAATTCAACGCATGACCGATTCGAGGCAGCCATGAGCGGTTTGACTTCCACGACGCCGATTCCGTCCGGCGTCGTCGTGCACGCGGTATCGCGCGTGCTCGAATTGCAGTACCCGAACGGCGACAGTTTCCGGATTCCGTTCGAGCTGATGCGCGTGTATTCGCCGTCGGCCGAGGTGCGCGGCCACGGGCCCGGCCAGGAGACGCTGCAGACGGGCAAGCGCGAAGTGACGATCACCGCGCTCGAGGGCGTCGGCCACTACGCGCTGCAGCCGACGTTCTCCGACGGCCATTCGACCGGTATCTACTCGTGGGACCTGCTGTACGAGCTGGCCACGCAGCAGGACGCGCTGTGGCGCGACTATTTCGACAAACTGAAGGCGGCGGGCGTCGAGCGCGATGCCCCGATGCCGGCGGCGAACGCGTCGCACGGCCACTGCCACTGAAATTCGACGGCGCCCGCTCGGCGCCGTCTTGCCATTTACTGAGGATCAACGCGATGAGCAAAACCCACTTCGGCTTCGAAAGCGTCGAGGAAAACGAAAAGGCGAAGAAAGTGGCGGGTGTGTTCCATTCGGTCGCGAGCAACTACGATCTGATGAACGACCTGATGTCGGCGGGCATGCACCGCGCGTGGAAGGCGTTCACGATCGCGCAGGCGAACGTGCGCCCCGGCTTCAAGGTACTCGACCTTGCGGCCGGCACCGGCGACCTGACCCGGTCGTTCGCGAAGGCGGCCGGGCCGACCGGCGAGGTCTGGCACACGGACATCAACGAATCGATGCTGCGCGTCGGCCGTGACCGGCTGCTCGACAAGGGCATCGTGACGCCGTCGCTGCTGTGCGACGCGGAGAAAATTCCCTTTCCGGACAACTACTTCGATGTGGTCACGGTCGCGTTCGGGCTGCGCAACATGACGCACAAGGATGCCGCGCTGGCCGAGATGCGCCGTGTGACGAAACCCGGCGGCCGCGTGATGGTGCTGGAATTCTCGAAAGTCTGGGATCCGCTGAAAAAAGCGTACGATCTGTATTCTTTCAAAGTATTACCGTGGCTTGGCGACAAGTTCGCGAAAGATGCTGAAAGTTACCGGTATCTTGCCGAATCTATCCGGATGCACCCCGATCAGGACACACTGAAGACGATGATGGAACAAGCGGGCCTCGACGCCGTCAAATATTACAATTTGTCAGGTGGCGTGGTAGCTTTACACATGGGAGCCAAGTATTAAGGGGCTCTTTCCATACATTTGTCTTACATCCGGAGAAACTGATGTTCGAATCGCGTTCGTTGTTCAACCGTAGCAAGCCGTCGAAGCCGTGGGCTCGACGGGTCGGCACGCTGCTGATGGTCGGCCTGCTCACGGCCGGCACGTTCGCATCGCTCGACGCCGAAGCCAAGCGCATGGGCGGCGGGCGCAGCATCGGCCGCCAGAACTCCACCGTTACGCAGCGCCAGGCCACGCCGCCCGCGCAGCAGCCGATGCAGCAGGCCGCGCCGTCGCAGGCGCAGCGTGCGAATCCGGCCGCACCCGCACCGGCTGCGCAGCCTAACCGCTCGCGCTGGCTCGGGCCGATCGCCGGCCTCGCGGCCGGTCTCGGCATCGCGGCGCTGCTGTCGCACTTCGGCCTGGGCGGCGCATTCGCGAGCATGATGGCGAACGTCATCGTGATCGCGCTGCTCGCGGCGGTCGGCATCTGGCTGATCCGCAAGTTCATGAACCGCCGTCGTCCGCAGGAGCCGGCCTACTCGGTCGGCGGCTCGGCGTCGTCGTCGGGCGGCTACTCGCAAAGCCCGTCGTTCCAGCAGGGCGGCACCGGCAGCAACTACTCGGGTAGCGGCAGCAGCTACGCGAACGAAGCGCAAGGCGTGTTCGGCGGCGGTGCCGCGGCCACCGGCGCGGCAGCGGCTGCCGCGGCAGCACCGCTCCAGGTGCCGGCCGGCTTCGACACCGAAGCGTTCCTGCGCAGCTCGAAGGTCTATTTCGTGCGCCTGCAGGCCGCGTGGGACCAGGGCAACCTGGCCGACATCCGCGAGTTCACGACGCCGGAAATGTTCGCCGAGATCAAGATCGACCTCGATTCGCGCGGTAACGAGTCGAACCAGACTGACGTCGTGCAACTCGACGCGGAACTGATCGCGATCGAGGATCGCGGCATCGAGCAGTCGGCGAGCGTGCGCTTCCACGGCCTGATCCGCGAATCGGCGAATGCATCGGCCGCGCCGTTCGACGAGGTGTGGAACCTGTCGAAGTCGGGCAGTCAGGGCTGGCTGCTCGCGGGCATCCAGCAGATCAACACGCACTGAGCGTGACCGGCGGCCCGCGCCGCCGGCACCCGGGCGACGGCCGCCGCACTGCGACCGCTTGCCGCCCGGGTGTGCGGTCAGGCACGGTCTGCCGACGATCCGACGTTACAATAGAAACCCGCGTGGGCGCCCGGCCTGCGCGGGTTTTTTCCTTCCCAGCCCGATGACCTTTGCCGCCAAGCCTTTTGCTGCCGCTGTCAATCACCTGCTCGCCCGCGAATCGTGGGCGCGTGACCGCCTGATTCCCTATTCGGGCAAGACTGCACGGATCGACGTGCCCCCGGTTACGCTGACGCTGCTGGTGCAGCCCGACGGCTATCTGTCGGCCGTCGACGCGCACGATGCGCAACAGGTCGACGTGTCGATCGCGCTTGCTGGCGACACGGTCGCCGCGTTCCTGCAGGGCGGCCAGGCGGCCGTGATGAAGCACGTGAAGATCGAGGGCGACGCGGAGTTCGCCACGCAGATCGCGAAGCTGACCGAGCACCTGCGCTGGGAACCTGAAGAAGATCTCGCGAAGCTGGTCGGCGACGCGGCGGCCTACCGGATCGCGACGGTCGTGCGCGACGCCGGCGCGCGCGCGCGACGCACCGGCCGCAACGTGCTCGATTCCGTCGCCGAATACTGGCTCGACGAGAACCCGCAAGTCGTCCGGCGCGCGTCGCTCGGCGGCTTCGATGCCGAACTGGCGCGCGCACGCGATGCGCTCGCACGGGTCGAAAAGCGGGTCGAGCGACTCGAACAAAAAATCGGCGCGCGCACGGGTTCCGGCCCGCGCGGCGCGCACTGAGGGGCCGCAGGGCATGCGCATTTTCCGTTTCATCAAGATTGTCTACACCGTCATCCGCTTTGGTCTCGACGAAGTGATGCTGTCCCGGATCGACGACCGGCGCGTGAAGCTGCTGTTGCGGATCACGACGATCGGCCGTCGCTATTCCGATCCGCCTGCCGTGCGGCTGCGTCACGCGCTCGAGAGCCTCGGCCCGATCTTCGTGAAGTTCGGCCAGGTGCTGTCGACGCGCCGCGATTTGCTGTCGGTCGATTTCGCGAACGAACTCGCGAAGCTGCAGGACCAGGTGCCGCCGTTCGATTCGGCGGTCGCGATCGGGATCATCGAGAAGTCGCTCGGTGCGCCGGTCGACGAGCTGTTCGACGAATTCGAGCGCGAGCCGGTCGCGAGCGCGTCGATCGCGCAGGTGCATTTCGCGAAGCTCAAGCAGGGCCAGCACGCGGGCAAGGCCGTTGCCGTCAAGGTGCTGCGCCCGAACATGCTGTCCGTGATCGACTCCGACCTCGCGCTGATGCGCGACATCGCGATCTGGACCGAGCGCATGTGGGCCGACGGCCGGCGCCTGAAGCCGCGCGAGGTCGTCGCCGAATTCGACAAGTACCTGCACGACGAGCTCGACCTGATGCGCGAGGCCGCCAACGGCAGCCAGCTGCGCCGCAACTTCGCGGGCCTCGACCTGCTGCTCGTGCCCGAGATGTTCTGGGATTTCTCGACGTCGCAGGTGCTCGTGATGGAGCGCATGACCGGCGTGCCGATCAGCCAGGTCGAGACGCTGCGTTCGGCCGGCGTCGACATCAAGAAGCTCGCGCGCGAAGGCGTCGAGATCTTCTTCACGCAGGTGTTCCGCGACGGCTTCTTCCATGCGGACATGCACCCCGGCAACATCCAGGTGAGCCTCGATCCGAACACGTTCGGTCGCTACGTCGCGCTCGATTTCGGGATCGTCGGCGCGCTGTCCGATTTCGACAAGAACTACCTCGCGCAGAACTTCCTCGCGTTCTTCAAGCGTGACTACCACCGCGTCGCGACGCTTCACCTCGAGTCGGGCTGGGTGCCGCCCGAAACGCGCGTCGAGGAACTCGAAAGCGCGATCCGCGCGGTGTGCGAGCCGTATTTCGACCGCGCGCTGAAGGACATCTCGCTGGGCCAGGTGCTGATGCGGCTGTTCTCGACGTCGCGCCGCTTCAACGTCGAGATTCAGCCGCAGCTCGTACTGCTGCAGAAGACGATGCTGAACGTCGAGGGCCTCGGCCGTTCGCTCGACCCCGAGCTCGACCTGTGGAAGACCGCGAAGCCTTACCTCGAGCGCTGGATGACCGAGCAGATCGGCCTGCGCGGCTGGTACGAGCGCTTCAAGGTCGAGGCGCCGCAGTGGAGCAAGACGCTGCCGCAACTGCCGCGCCTGATCCATCACGCGATGGCCGCGCGCCATGACGCGCCGCGTGCCGCGAGCGAAGACCTGATGCGCCAGATCCTCATCGAGCAGAAGCGGACGAACCGGCTGATGCAGGCGCTGCTGATCTTCGGCCTTGCCGTCGGCGTCGGGGCGCTCGTCGCGCGTGTGCTGCTGGCGCTCACGTACGGCACATGACCGAAAGGAGCAGGGCGATGTCCGATCCGAAGCAACCCGCTACACCGTCAGCCGCCGATTTCGCGACGCGCGATCCCGGCAACGCATCGTTCTGGGACGAACGTTTCGAGCGTGGTGTGACGCCGTGGGAATTCGGCGGCGTGCCCGAGGGTTTCCGCGTGTTCGCGCACCGGCTCGAGCCGTGCACAGTGCTGATTCCCGGCTGCGGCAGTGCGCAGGAAGCCGGGTGGCTGGCCGACGCCGGCTGGCCCGTGCGGGCGATCGATTTCGCCGCGCAGGCGGTGGCGGCCGCGAAGGTGCAGCTCGGCGCGCATGCGGGCGTCGTCGAGCAGGCCGATTTCTTTGCGTACCGGCCGCCGTTCGACGTGCAGTGGGTGTACGAGCGTGCGTTCCTGTGCGCGCTTCCGCCGGCCATGCGTGCCGGCTATGCGGCGCGCATGGCCGAGCTGCTGCCTGCTGACGGATTGCTGGCCGGCTATTTTTTCCTGATGGCGAAACCGAAGGGGCCGCCGTTCGGAATCGAGCGTGCCGAACTCGATGCGCTGCTCACGCCGCACTTCGAGCTGATCGAGGATTTGCCCGTGACCGATTCGCTGCCCGTGTTCGAAGGGAACGAGCGCTGGCTCACGTGGCGCCGCCGCTGATGCGCGGGTATCGCGGCCATTGCCGGAGCGCGGCAGGGTTTCGGCTATAATTCAAGGTTTTGCAAGCCGTTTCCAGTTTCCGCGGGAAAAATATCATGCCGATCTACGCCTATCGATGCGAAGCGTGTGGTTTCGCGAAGGACGTGCTCCAGAAGATGAGCGACGCGCCGCTGTCGCAGTGCCCGGAATGCGGGAAGGATGCATTTCGCAAGCAGGTCACTGCCGCGGGCTTCCAGCTGAAGGGTTCGGGTTGGTATGTCACCGATTTCCGTGGCGGTTCGGGCGGCACCAGCGCACCGGCGACGGCGTCGGGCGACGCAGCCCCGGCTGCGGCAACGGACGCCGCGGCCGCGCCGGCTGCATCGAGCAGTTCCGAAAGCACGACGACGAGCGCCGCGCCCGCCCCGGCTGCAGCGCCCGCCGCCGGCAGTTGACCGTCGCGGCCCGGCCGGGCTGCGACCAACCCGCGCCCGCCGGCGCGGTTCATTGACGGCAGATGATGAAAAAGACGACCCTGAAATCGGTGTTTCTGACCGGCCTGCTGGTTCTCGTCCCGCTCGCGATCACGCTGTGGGTGCTTGGTCTCATCATCGGCACGATGGACCAGACACTGCTCCTGCTGCCCGAATCGTGGCAGCCCGAGCGGATGCTCGGCTTCCATCTGCCGGGGATCGGCGCGGTGCTGACGCTCGCGTTCATCTTCGTCGTCGGGCTGGCCACGCAGAACTTCATCGGCCAGAAGCTCGTCACGTGGTGGAACGCCGTGGTGCGTCACATCCCGGTCGTCGGGCCGATCTACACGAGCGTCAAGCAGGTGTCGGACACGCTGCTGTCGAGCAGCGGCAACGCGTTCCGCAAGGCGCTGCTGATCGAATACCCGCGTCGCGGCTCGTATACGATCGCGTTTCTGACCGGCACGCCGGGCGGCGACGTGCTCAATCATCTGACGGAAGAATACGTGAGCGTCTATATCCCGACGACACCGAACCCGACGTCGGGCTTCTTCCTGATGCTGCCGAAGAGCGAAGTCATCGAACTCGACATGTCGGTCGATGCCGCGCTCAAGTACATCGTCTCGATGGGCGTGGTGGCGCCCCCGGCGCCGGCTCCGGCGCCTGCACGCCGCCCCGTCGAGCCGCCGCTGTAAGTAAAGAATCATCGCCCGGGCCGCGCGTTGCGGCGCCCGTTGATCAAACCGAACGAAAGCAAACATCATGTCGATGCGTACTGAATACTGCGGTCTCGTGACCGAACACCTGCTGGGCCAAACCGTGTCGCTGTGCGGCTGGGTGCAGCGCCGCCGCGATCACGGCGGTGTGATCTTCATCGACCTGCGCGATCGTGAAGGCCTCGTGCAGGTGGTGTGCGACCCGGATCGCGCGGAAATGTTCGCGACCGCCGAAGGCGTGCGCAACGAGTTCTGCGTGCAGATCAAGGGCCTCGTGCGCAACCGTCCGGACGGCACGGTCAACGCCGGCCTGAAGAGCGGCAAGATCGAAGTGCTGTGCCACGAACTGAACGTGCTGAACGCATCGGTCACGCCGCCGTTCCAGCTCGACGACGACAACCTGTCGGAAACGACGCGCCTCACGCACCGCGTGCTCGACCTGCGTCGCCCGCAGATGCAGCACAACCTGCGCCTGCGCTACCGCGTAGCGATCGAAGCGCGCAAGTACCTTGACGAGCAGGGCTTCATCGACATCGAAACGCCGATGCTGACGAAGAGCACGCCGGAAGGCGCGCGCGACTATCTCGTGCCGTCGCGCACGAACGCGGGCCAGTTCTTCGCACTGCCGCAGTCGCCGCAGCTGTTCAAGCAGCTGCTGATGGTCGCGAACTTCGACCGTTACTACCAGATCACCAAGTGCTTCCGCGACGAAGACCTCCGTGCCGACCGTCAGCCGGAATTCACGCAGATCGACTGCGAAACGTCGTTCCTCGGCGAGCAGGAAATCCGTGACCTGTTCGAAGACATGATCCGTCACATCTTCAAGACGACGATCGACGTCGAACTCGACGCGAAATTCCCGGTGATGCCGTACTCGGAAGCGATGGCGCGTTTCGGTTCGGACAAGCCGGACCTGCGCGTGCAGCTCGAATTCACCGAGCTGACCGACGCGATGAAGGACGTCGACTTCAAGGTGTTCAGCACGCCGGCCAACGCGAAGGACGGCCGTGTTGCGGCACTGCGCGTGCCGAAGGGCAGCGAGCTGTCGCGTGGCGACATCGACGGCTACACCGAATTCGTGCGCATCTACGGCGCGAAGGGCCTCGCCTGGATCAAGGTCAACGAGAAGGCGAAGGGCCGTGACGGCCTGCAGAGCCCGATCGTCAAGAACCTGCACGACGCATCGATCGCGGCGATCCTCGAGCGCACCGGCGCGGAAGACGGCGACATCATCTTCTTCGCGGCCGACCGCGCGAAGGTCGTCAACGACAGCCTCGGCGCACTGCGCCTGAAGATCGGCCATTCGGAATTCGGCAAGGCGAACGGCCTCGTCCATGCCGGCTGGAAGCCGCTGTGGGTCGTCGATTTCCCGATGTTCGAATACGACGACGAAGATGCGCGCTACGTCGCCGCTCACCACCCGTTCACGAGCCCGAAGGACGAGCATCTCGAGTACCTCGAGACGGATCCGGGCCGTTGCCTCGCGAAGGCCTACGACATGGTGCTGAACGGCTGGGAAATCGGCGGCGGCTCGGTGCGTATCCACCGCGAGGAAGTGCAGAGCAAGGTGTTCCGCGCGCTGAAGATCGGTGCTGAAGAAGCCCAGCTCAAGTTCGGCTTCCTGCTGGACGCGCTGCAGTACGGCGCGCCGCCGCACGGCGGTATTGCATTCGGTCTCGACCGCATCGTCACGATGATGGCCGGCGCCGATTCGATTCGCGACGTGATCGCGTTCCCGAAGACGCAGCGTGCGCAGGATCTGCTCACGCAAGCGCCGAGCCCGGTCGACGAGCGTCAGCTGCGCGAACTGCACATCCGTCTGCGTCAGCCGGAACAGCCGAAGGCGTAACGCGCTTCGTCCCCGGTCGTGTGAGCGTTCGTGCACACACGACGCACATGAAAAAGGCGCAGCGATGCGCCTTTTTCGTTTTTTGCGGTACAGTCGCAGCACTTGCCGCCCGTTCGGAGCCTTTGCCCGGCGCGCGGCCCTGTGTTGCATGAAACAAAGATGACGAAGCCGCCGAAAATCCCCGAATCCGTTCTTGTCGTGATCTACACGCCCGACCTCGATGTGCTCGTGATCAAGCGTGCCGACCAGCCCGATTTCTGGCAATCGGTGACCGGCTCGAAGGATGCGCTCGACGAGCCGCTCGCGCTCACCGCCGCGCGCGAAGTAGCCGAGGAGACCGGCATCGCGGTCGGCACGCCGGAGGTGCCGGCCAGCGCGCTCGTCGACTGGCGCCACAAGATCGAATACACGATCTATCCGCAATACCTGCACCGCTACGCCCCGGGCGTCACGCGCAACGTCGAGCACTGGTTCGGCCTGTGCGTGCCGCATCGCGTCGACGTGACGCTGTCGCCGCGCGAGCATGTCGACCATGCGTGGCTGCCGTTCCGCGAGGCGGCCGCGCGCTGTTTCTCGCCGTCGAACGCCGAGGCGATCCTGCAACTGCCCGCGCGCGTGGCACTGTCGCGCGCGCCGCACGGCTCGTCCGCATGACGGCGGAAGCCCGCAAGCGCTTCGCGCAATTGCGGCAGATGTTCCTGCAGGAACGCGGTTCCGCGTCGCGACTCGCGTTCACGGCCGGCAACACGGTGCGTCTGTGCGAAACCGGTGGCGAATTCTTCCGGGCGCTGATCGAGCGGATCGATGCCGCCCGCGAGCAGGTGATGCTCGAAACCTACATCTTCTGCGACGACGCGGCCGGCCGGCCGGTGTCGGATGCGCTGATCCGCGCGGCGCAGCGCGGCGTGCGCGTGCGCGTGATCACCGACGGCATCGGCACCGCGCGCCTGCCGTTGTTCGACACGTGGGCCGAAGCCGGCGTCGAGCATTGCATCTACAACCGCTTCCTGTTCGGCCGCTTCGGCTTTTCGCGCACGCATCGCAAGCTCGCGGTGATCGATCACGCGGTCGCGTTCTGCGGCGGCATCAACATCGTCGACGACTACACGCAGGGCAGCGCGACGCTGCCGTTCCCGCGCTGGGATTTCGCGGTCGAGATGGCCGGGCCCGCGGTGTCCGACGTGCGTGCCGCGTTCGAGTTGCAGTGGCATCGGATCCAGTTCGGCCACAAGCCGTACGCGCAGTACGCGGCCGGGCTGCATGGCGGCGAAGCATTTCCCGACATGTTCCGCCGCTGGATGCGCAGCCACCGGTGGATAAAGGCCGGCGCGCTGCGGGTCGTGACGGAGCCGAGCGTCGCGTTCGTCGCGCGCGACAACGTCGTGAACCGCCGCGCGATCGAGAAGGCGTATCTCGCCGCGATCGGCCAGGCCCGCCAGCGGATCCTGCTCGCCAATCCGTACTTCATGCCGGGGCGCAAGCTGCGCCGTGCGCTGACGGGCGCTGCGCGACGCGGCGTCGACGTGCGGATCCTGATCGGCCGCAAGGAATTCGCGGCACTCGATACGGCCGTGCCGTTCCTCTATCACGCACTGCTGCGCGCGGGCGTGCGCGTGGCCGAATACGACAAGACGATGCTGCACGGCAAGGTGGCCGTGATCGACGATAACTGGGCGACGGTCGGCTCGTCGAACCTGGACGCGCTGAGCCTGATGCTGAACAATGAAGCGAACGTCGTGCTGGTGCGCTACGATGCAGTGACGAACCAGTTGCGCGACGCGATCGCGACTGCGTTCGCCGAAGGCTGGGAGATCGATGCCGCGCGCTACGCCGCGCGCCCGCGCATCGAGCGGCTGCTGAACTGGCTTGCGTACAACACGTACCGCCTCGTGATGAAGGCGCTGACGGTCGGCGGTTACGACTGAACGCAGACTAAGTATTCGCTTCAAAAAATCTGTCCGCACGTTCGTGCGGAAAAGCCGCTCCGGTCCCGCCGGAATCGCGCAAAATAGCGGCTCGGTTAGACACCGGTTTCTAATAATTTCCTTGTTTCGCGAGCGGCCGCACTCAATAATAGTACGGCCGTTCGATTTTATTCGAACCCCCGAACGGTTACAGAAATAGCTATGCGAAAAGGCGAACAGACGCGTGCCGCGATACTTGAAGCTGCTTTGGACCTCGCCAGCCGTGACGGGCTGGAGGGGCTGACGATCGGCCTGCTGGCCGAGCGCATGCAGATGAGCAAGAGCGGTGTGTTCGCGCACTTCGGATCGCGTGAGGACCTGCAGGTCGAGGTCGTCCGCGAGTATCACCATCGTTTCGAAAACGAGGTGTTCTTTCCGAGCCTGCGCGAGCCGCGAGGCTTGCCGCGCCTTCGGGCGATGCTGGCCCGCTGGACGGAGAAGCGCATCCAGGAGGTGACGACCGGATGCATCTACATCAGCGGTGCGGTCGAGTACGACGACCGGCCCGACAGCCCCGTGCGCGAGCAGTTGATCGCAAGCGTGACGGCCTGGCGTGCCGCGATGCTGCGTGCCATTTCGCAGGCGAAGGAAGAAGGCCATCTGCGTGCGGATACGGATCCGGACCTGATGCTCTTCGAGTTGTACAGCTTCACGCTCGGCCTGCATCACGACGCACGCTTCCTGCATTCGCCGGACGCCGTGCGCCTCACGTGGGCCGCGCTGGAAAAGACGATTGTTTCGTATCAGAGCGAGAGCCGTTAGCGGCGCGTGATCCGCCCGCCAGGAGCTCGAGCCGTTTTGCCCACCTTTGGAGAGAGTCATGGGACAGTACGCCGCGCCGCTGCGCGACATGCAATTCGTGTTGCACGAGCTTCTGAACGTCGAAGCCGAAGTCAAGCAAATGCCCAAGCATGCGGACCTCGACGCCGACACGATCAACCAGGTCCTCGAGGAAGCGGGCAAGTTCTGCTCCGAGGTACTGTTCCCGCTGAACCAGGTCGGCGATCGCGAAGGCTGCACGTATGAAGGCGACGGCGTCGTGAAGACCCCGACCGGCTTCAAGGAAGCCTACCAGCAGTACGTCGAGGCCGGCTGGCCGGCGCTCGGCTGCGATCCGGACTACGGCGGCCAGGGCCTGCCCGCGTTCGTGAACAACGCGCTCTACGAAATGCTGAACTCGGCGAACCAGGCCTGGACGATGTATCCGGGCCTGTCGCACGGCGCCTACGAGTGCCTGCACGCACACGGCGCGCCGGAACTGCAGCAGCGCTACCTGCCGAAGCTCGTGACGGGCGAATGGACGGGCACGATGTGCCTGACCGAGCCGCACTGCGGCACCGACCTCGGCATCCTGCGCACCAAGGCCGAACCCAACGGCGACGGCTCGTACTCGATCAGCGGCACGAAGATCTTCATCTCGAGCGGCGAGCACGACATGTCGAAGAACATCATCCACCTCGTGCTCGCGCGCCTGCCGGACGCGCCGCAAGGCACCAAGGGGATCTCGTTGTTCATCGTGCCGAAGTTCATCCCCGACGCAGCCGGCGAGCCGGGCGAGCGCAACGGCATCAAGTGCGGCTCGATCGAGCACAAGATGGGCATCCACGGCAACTCGACGTGCGTGATGAACCTCGACGGCGCGAAGGGCTGGATGGTCGGCGAGCCGAACAAGGGCTTGAACGCGATGTTCGTGATGATGAATGCCGCGCGCCTCGGCGTCGGCATGCAGGGCCTCGGCCTCACGGAAGTCGCGTACCAGAACTCGCTCACTTATGCGAAGGAGCGCCTGCAGATGCGCTCGCTGACGGGCCCGAAGGCACCGGACAAGCCGGCCGACCCGATCATCGTGCACCCGGACGTGCGCCGCATGCTGCTCACGCAGAAGGCCTACGCCGAAGGCGCGCGTGCATTCACGTACTGGTCTGCGCTGCAGATCGACAAGGAACTGTCGCACGGTGACGAAGCGGTGCGCAAGGAAGCGGCCGACCTCGTCGCGCTGCTCACGCCGATCATCAAGGCGTTCCTGACCGACAACGCGTTCGAGTCGACCAACCACGCGATGCAGATCTACGGCGGCCACGGCTTCATCTCCGAGTGGGGCATGGAGCAGTACGTGCGCGACGCGCGGATCAACATGATCTACGAAGGCACGAACTCGATCCAGTCGCTCGACCTGCTGGGCCGCAAGGTGCTCGGCGACATGGGTGCGAAGCTGAAGAAGTTCGGCAAGCTCGTCACGGAATTCGCGGAAGCCGAAGGCGTGAAGCCGGAAATGGCCGAGTTCATCAACCCGCTCGCCGACATCGGCGACAAGGTGCAGAAGCTGACGATGGAAATCGGCATGAAGGCGATGCAGAACCCGGACGAAGTCGGCGCTGCCGCCGTGCCGTACCTGCGCACCGTCGGCCACCTGGTGTTCTCGTACTTCTGGGCGCGCATGGCGCGCCTCGCACTCGACAAGGAAGCGTCGGGCGATCTGTTCTACAAGTCGAAGCTCGCCACCGCTCGCTTCTACTTCGCGCGCTTGCTGCCCGAGACGGCGTCGACGATCCGCGCGGCGCGCGCCGGTTCGAAGACGCTGATGGAAGTCGACGAATCGCTGTTCTGACGCGAGTCCGGGCGGGGCGCGCCGCGTGCCGCGCCGCCCGAACGCAACGGTTCCTGGTACTCACTTCGCCGTGCAGCCCCCACCTCCCGCGCTGCACGACACTATCCGGAGACATCCCGTGAGCAATTTCCTGATTCGCAAGGTCGCCGTGCTGGGCGCCGGCGTGATGGGCGCGCAGATCGCCGCGCACCTCATCAACGCGCGCGTGCCGGTGCTGCTGTTCGACCTGCCGGCCAAGGAAGGCCCGAAAAACGCGATCGCGCTGAAGGCGATCGAGAACCTGAAGAAGCTGTCGCCCGCGCCGTTCGGCGTGAAGGACGATGCAAAGTACCTCGAGGCAGCGAACTACGAAGACGACATCGCGAAACTCGCCGAGTGCGACGTCGTGATCGAGGCGATCGCCGAGCGGATGGACTGGAAGCACGACCTGTACAAGAAGGTCGCGCCGCACATCGCGCCGAACGCGATCTTCGCGACCAACACGTCGGGCCTGTCGATCACGAAGCTGTCCGAAGGTTTCTCGGACGAGCTGAAGTCGCGCTTCTGCGGCGTGCACTTCTTCAACCCGCCGCGCTACATGCACCTCGTCGAGCTGATCCCGACCGCGCATACGCGCCCGGAGATCCTCGACCAGCTCGAAACTTTCCTGACGAGCATCGTCGGCAAGGGCGTCGTGCGCGCGAAGGATACGCCGAACTTCATCGCGAACCGCGTCGGCATCTTCTCGATCCTCGCGGTGATCACCGAGGCCGCGAAGTTCGGCCTGCGCTTCGACGAAGTCGACGACCTGACGGGCAGCCGCCTCGGCCGCGCGAAGTCGGCGACGTTCCGCACCGCGGACGTGGTCGGCCTCGACACGATGGCGCACGTGATCAAGACGATGCAGGACAACCTCGCCGACGATCCGTTCTTCCCGGTCTACCAGACGCCCGCCGTGCTCGCCGAACTGGTGAAGCAGGGCGCGCTCGGCCAGAAGACGGGCGGCGGCTTCTACAAGAAGGAAGGCAAGGCGATCAAGGTGCTCGACGCGAAGACGGGCACCTACGTGGATTCGGGCGCGAAGGCGGACGAAACGGTCGGCCGCATCCTGAAGCGCCCGCCGGCGGAACGCCTGAAGCTGCTGCGTGAAACGGACCATCCGCACGCGCAGTTCCTGTGGTCGATCTTCCGCGACGTATTCCACTACATCGGCGTGCATCTCGAATCGATCGCCGACAACGCGCGCGACGTCGACCTCGCGATCCGCTGGGGCTTCGGCTGGAACGAAGGCCCGTTCGAAGGCTGGCAGGCTGCCGGCTGGAAGCAGGTCGCCGAATGGGTGCAGGAAGACATCGCGGCCGGCAAGGCGCTCGCGAACGTGCCGCTGCCGTCGTGGGTGCTCGAAGGCGCGGTGGCGGAGAAGGGTGGCGTGCACACGGCCGAAGGCTCGTGGGCGCCGGCAGCGAAGCGCTTCGTGCCGCGTTCGGACCTCGCGGTCTACGACAAGCAGGTATTCCGCGCGCCGCTGCTCGGCGAAGCCGGTGCCGATCCGAAGACGTACGGCAAGACGCTGTTCGAGACCGATGCCGTGCGTGCCTGGGTCGACGACCGTGCGGGTGAAGACGACGTCGTGATCGTGTCGTTCAAGTCGAAGATGAACACGATCGGACCGAGCGTGATCGACGGCCTCGTGCAGGCGATCGAGCTCGCGGAGAAAGACTACAAGGGCGTGGTGATCTGGCAGCCGACGTCGCTGAAGCTCGGCACGCCGGGCGGCCCGTTCTCGGCCGGCGCGAACCTCGAAGAGGCGATGCCCGCGTTCATGATGGGCGGCGCGAAGGGTATCGAGCCGTTCGTGAAGAAGTTCCAGGAAGGCATGCTGCGCGTGAAGTACGCAAACGTGCCGGTCGTCGCAGCCGTGTCGGGCATCGCGCTCGGCGGCGGGTGCGAGCTGATGCTGCACAGCGCGAAGCGTGTCGTGCACGTCGAGAGCTACGTCGGTCTCGTCGAAGTGGGCGTCGGCCTCGTGCCGGCAGGCGGCGGCCTGAAGGAAGCAGCGCTGCGCGCAGCGGAGGCCGCGACGGCCGCGAACGCGACCACCGACATCCTGAAGTTCGTCACGAAGTCGTTCGAGAACGCGGCGATGGCGAAGGTGTCGGCGTCCGCGCACGATGCCCGTGCGATGGGCTACGTGAAGCCGTCCGACACGATCATCTTCAACGTGTTCGAACTGCTCGACACCGCGAAGAAGGAAGCGCGTGCACTGGCCGCAACCGGCTACCGCGCACCGCTGCGCGCGAAGGACGTGCCGGTCGCCGGCCGTTCGGCGATCGCGACGATCAAGGCATCGCTCGTCAACATGCGTGACGGCCGCTTCATCAGCGACCACGACTACCTGATCGCGAGCCGCATCGCCGAAGCCGTGTGCGGCGGCGACGTCGAAGCCGGCAGCCTGGTCGACGAGCAGTGGCTGCTCGCGCTGGAGCGCCGTGCGTTCGTCGAGCTGCTCGGCACGCAGAAGACGCAGGAACGGATCATGGGCATGTTGCAGACCGGCAAGCCGGTGCGTAACTGAGCGAGCGGATAAGGCAAGGAGTCTCAAATGAGCAAACAATTGCAAGACGCATACATCGTCGCCGCCAGCCGCACGCCGATCGGCAAGGCCCCGCGCGGTGTCTTCAAGAACACGCGCCCGGACGAGCTGCTGGTCCACGCGCTCAAGTCGGCGGTGGCGCAGGTGCCCGGCTTCGACACGAAGCTGATCGAAGACGCGATCATCGGCTGCGCGATTCCGGAAGCCGAGCAGGGCCTGAACGTCGCGCGCATGGGCGCGCTGCTCGCAGGCCTGCCGCAGACGGTCGGCGGCGTGACGGTCAACCGCTTCTGCGCGTCGGGCATCACGGCGCTGGCGATGGCGGCCGACCGCATCCGCGTCGGCGAATCGGACGCGATCTTCGCGGGCGGCTGCGAATCGATGAGCATGGTGCCGATGATGGGCAACAAGCCGTCGATGTCGCCGCACATCTTCGATCGCAACGAAGACTTTGGCATCGCGTACGGGATGGGCCTGACGGCCGAGCGCGTCGCGGAGCAGTGGAAGGTGAGCCGCGAAGACCAGGACGCGTTCTCGGTCGAGTCGCACCGCAAGGCGCTTGCCGCCCAGCAGGCCGGCGAGTTCAACGACGAGATCGCCGCGTACACGATCACCGAGCGTTTCCCGAACCTCGCGACGGGTGAAGTCGACGTGAAGACGCGCGAGATCAAGCTCGACGAAGGTCCGCGTGCGGATACGTCGATCGAAGGCCTCGCGAAGCTGCGCACGGTGTTCGCGAACAAGGGCTCGGTCACGGCCGGCAACAGCTCGCAGACGTCGGACGGCGCGGGCGCGCTGCTCGTGGTGTCGGAGAAGGTGCTCAAGGAATTCAACCTGACGCCGCTCGCGCGCTTCGTGAGCTTCGCGGTGCGTGGCGTGCCGCCGGAAATCATGGGCATCGGCCCGAAGGAAGCGATTCCGGCCGCGCTGAAGGCCGCTGGCCTGAAGCAGGACGATCTCGACTGGATCGAGCTGAACGAAGCGTTCGCCGCGCAATCGCTGGCGGTGATGCGCGATCTCGGCCTCGACCCGTCGAAGGTCAACCCGATGGGCGGCGCGATCGCCCTCGGCCACCCGCTCGGCGCGACCGGCGCGATCCGCGCGGCGACCGTCGTGCACGGCCTGCGCCGCCGCAACCTGAAGTACGGGATGGTCACGATGTGCGTCGGCACCGGCATGGGTGCCGCGGGCATCATCGAACGCCTGTAAGCGGAGCACGACGACAAGCTACGACGGTGCGCGGGCCACGAGCTCGCGCACCGTTTTTTCATTCCGATAGAGGAAAGTCAAAGGAGACGGTTGTGGCCGAAATTCAAGTGGAACGCGCCGATGGCGTGATGACGATCACGATCGCGCGCCCGGCGAAGAAGAACGCGCTGACGGCGGCGATGTACCAGACGATGGCCGACGCACTCGCGGAAGCGCAGGAAGACAAGGCGGTTCGCGTGATCCTGCTGCGCGGTGGCGACGGCAACTTCACCGCGGGGAACGATCTCGAGGATTTCCTGAAGTCGCCGCCGAAGGACGACACCGCGCCGGTGTTCCAGTTTCTCGCGCGGATCAGCAGCGCGAGCAAGCCGATCGTGGCCGCGGTGCCGGGCCTGGCGATCGGCGTCGGCGTGACGATGCTGCTGCACTGCGATCTGGTCTACGCGGCCGACACCGCGACGTTCTCGCTGCCGTTCACGCAGCTCGGGCTGTGCCCGGAAGCCGCGTCGAGCGCGCTGCTGCCGCGTCTGGCCGGCCATCAGGTCGCGGCCGAGAAGCTGCTGCTCGGCGAAGCGTTCGACGCGCTGGAAGCGCACCGGATCGGCATCGTCAACCGCGTGCTGCCGGCGGCCGAGCTCGACGCGTTCGCAGCGAAGCAGGCGGCAAAGCTCGCGGCGCTGCCGGCGGCATCGCTGCGTGTGACGAAGGCGCTGCTGAAGGATACGGGCGGGGTGGCGACGCAGGCGCGGATGGCCGAGGAAGCGGGCCACTTCGCCACGATGCTGCGCGCGCCGGAAGCGCGCGAGGCGATGACGGCGTTCTTCGAGAAGCGCAAGCCGGATTTCCGTCAGTTCGACTGACCGTCTGACGGAGCAGGGCGCGCCGGCAGCGGACTGCCGGCGCGCTCCCGGGATCGCGATCAGGCCGTGCCGTAGTCGACGTGGCCCGTTTCGCGGCAGAAGCTGACGAGCCGCAAGCCGGCTGCCTTCGCGATCTCGATCGCGAGCGACGACGGCGCGGAGATCGTCGCGACCAGCGGGATGCCGACCCGTGCGGCCTTGCGCACGAGCTCGTAGCTCGCGCGGCTCGACAGGAACACGAAGCCGTCGGTCGCGTCGGCGCGCGACAGCACGAGCGAGCCGATCAGCTTGTCGAGTGCGTTGTGGCGGCCGACGTCCTCGAATGCCATCCGGATCGCGCCTGTTGCGTCGCACCACGCGGCCGCATGCAGGCCGCCCGTGAGCCGCGTGAGCGCCTGGTGAACCGGCAGCGCCTGCGCCGCGCGCGTCAGCGCGTCGGGGGCGAGGCGTGCGAGAAAGCCCGTATCGGGCACGCGTTCGGGCGCGAGGTCGAGCAGGTCGATGCTTTCGATCCCGCAGACGCCGCAGCCGGTACGCCCCGCGAGCGCACGGCGCCGGTCCTTCAGCGCGGCGAACGCCTGCTGGACGACCTCCAGGTGGACTTCCGCATGCGGCAGCGGCGCGTCGGCGTGCAGGATCACCTCGATGTCCTTGATGTCGCTGCCGCGCGCGACGATTCCTTCCGAGATCGCGAAACCGACCGCGAACGCTTCGAGATCGCACGGCGTACACATCATCACCGCATGCGAGATACCGTTGAAGACGAGTGCGACGGGCCATTCCTGGCCGACGTAGTCGTGTGCGGTTTCGACGGCGCCGCCGCGCGTGCGGCGCACGGACAGTTCGATCGCGCCGCGCGGTTCGTCGCGCAGGTCGCCGGATTCGGTCGGATTCACGAGCACTCCCGTTGATTCGGCGCGCGGGGCCGGCGGCAATCGTATCCGCCACCCGCGCGCAGAGGTTCTAAAATACCCCAGGCAAGCCGGCCGCGCCGGTATCCGCCACATCAGGTAACGATCATGGGACTCAGCGACGCTCCACTGCTATTCGCCTTCGAACACGCTTCGTCGGAAAACTTCACGTACATCCCGATGATCGTGCGTTTCAATCTCGACCGTTTCGGTCTGCGGATCTCACTGGAGCAGTGGCAGTTGCTGCCGCTCGAGGACCGCAAGCTGCTCGCGCGCTTTCCGGCCGACGACGACACCGCGATCGAGCCCAACTTCGATCACGCGCTGTTCGAAATGCTGCGTACGCACGCGGATCTGGAGCCCTCGTGGTTCCAGCCGGACGAGCAGCCGGCCTGGCGTGCCACCGACAGCGTGCCGGAGTCGCTCGTGCAGCAGAGCGCGCTGGCCGGGCTGATGGCGCCCGAGCTCGCGCAGTGGCAGCGGCTCGCGCCGTTCCAGCGCTACGTGCTGGTGAAGCTGTCGCGCAAGCCGAAGCTGAACCACGATTTCCTGCCCGCGATGCGGGAGTTCGGGCTGACGGCCACGCACTGAGGTGGCCGAAGGCAGGGGGAAGCGCCGCCGCGCGGCGCTCGTCCGTCAGAGCGGCGGCAGTTGCCGCGGCTTGCGGTCGGTGCCGGTCGCGACGTAGGTGAGCGTCGCTTCGGTGACCTTCACGATTTCACCCATCAGGCGCATGCGCTGCGCGTATACCTCGACGTCGACCGTGATCGACGTGTTGCCGGTACGCGTGATGGTCGCGTAGAAGCTCAGCAGATCGCCGACGAACACCGGCTGCTTGAACACGAACGAATTGACCGCGACCGTCGCGACGCGACCGTTCGCGCGCTGGCTCGCGGGGATCGAGCCGGCGATGTCGACCTGCGACATGATCCAGCCGCCGAATACGTCGCCGTGGACGTTCGCGTCGTGCGGTTGCGGGACGACGCGCAGCGCGGGCTGCTTTTGCGGGAGTTCGAGGGTCGAATCGGTCATGGCGGGGGCTTTCATCCTGTAATAAATACGCCGCCGCGCGCAGGCTGGCCGGCGAGGGCGCCGGCAGCGGCGCGAAGCGGCTTCTGCGACAATACAACGTTCGCAAATTGTACGAGAAAGTGAGCGAGCCGGCCGCCGATGCACGCGTCCGGCACCGCCGCCGATCCTTCCCCCATGCGCCGATTTCCTGCTTCCGGCGAGCCCGCGCCGGCTTCGACCGGGCCCCGCAACGACTGGCAAACCATCCGGTCGCTGCTGCCGTACCTGACCACCTACAAATGGCGCGTCGCGCTCGCGCTCGGCTGCCTGATCGGCGCGAAGGTCGCGAACCTCGGCGTGCCGGTCGTGATGAAGCGCATCGTCGACCACCTGTCCTACGTCCAGCAGATCACCGCGATCGGCCGCGCCGAGCAGTCGGCCGGCATCGTGCTCGCGGGCGGCGTGGGGTTGCTGGTCGTCGCGTATGCGCTCGTGCGGCTGTCCACGTCATTGTTTACCGAGCTGCGCGAGATCCTGTTCTCGAAGGTCACCGAGAGCGCGGTGCGCCAGCTCGCGCTGCAGGTGTTCCGGCACCTGCACGGGCTGTCGCTGCGGTTTCACCTGGAGCGTCAGACCGGCGGCATGTCGCGCGACATCGAGCGCGGCACGCGCGGCATCCAGCAGCTGATTTCGTATTCGCTGTACAGCATCCTGCCGACGCTCGTCGAGGTCGGGCTCGTGCTTGGCTTCTTCGTGGTCAAGTACGAGGCCTATTACGCGTACGTGACGTTCGCGGCGCTGGTCACGTACATCGTGTTCACGGTAAAGGTCACCAACTGGCGCACGCATTTCCGCCGCACGATGAACGAACTCGATTCGCGTGCGAACTCGCGGGCGATCGATTCGCTGATCAACTACGAGACGGTCAAGTACTTCGGCAACGAGGAGTGGGAAGCGCAGCGCTACGACGAGAACCTGAAGCGCTACCGGAAGGCCGCGATCCGTTCGCAGAATTCGCTGTCGGTGCTGAACTTCGGCCAGCAGGCGATCATCGGCACGGGGCTTGTGTTCATCCTGTGGCGTGCGACGCAGGGCGTGCTCGCGGGCAAGCTGACGCTCGGCGACCTGGTGCTGATCAACACGTTCATGCTGCAGCTGTACATCCCGCTCAACTTTCTCGGTGTCGTCTATCGCGAGCTGAAGCAGAGCCTGACCGACATGGATCGCATGTTCGGGCTGCTGTCGGCCGCGAAGGAAGTGGCCGACTTGCCCGATGCGCGGCCGCTCGCGGTCGCCGGCGCGCAGGTGCGCTTCGAGCACGTGAATTTCGCGTACGAGCCGGCGCGGCAGATCCTCCACGACGTGTCGTTCACGATCGATGCGGGCACGACGACCGCGGTGGTCGGCCACAGCGGCTCCGGGAAGTCGACACTGTCGCGGCTGCTGTTCCGCTTCTACGATCTCGACCGGCAGGCGGGCGGTGCGATCCGGATCGACGGCCAGGACATCCGCGACGTCACGCAGGACTCGCTGCGCGCGTCGATCGGGATCGTGCCGCAGGATACCGTGCTGTTCAACGACTCGATCTACTACAACATCGCGTACGGCCGGCCGAGCGCGACCCGCGACGAGGTGATCGCGGCCGCGCGTGCCGCGCACATCCACGATTTCATCGAAAGTTTGCCGAAGGGTTATGACACGCCGGTCGGCGAGCGCGGGCTGAAGCTGTCGGGCGGCGAGAAGCAGCGCGTCGCGATCGCGCGCACGCTATTGAAGAACCCGCCGGTGCTGCTGTTCGACGAAGCGACGTCGGCGCTCGATTCGCGCTCGGAGCGCGCGATCCAGCACGAACTCGACCAGATCGCGCGGCATCGCACGACGCTCGTGATCGCGCACCGGCTGTCGACGGTCGTGCACGCGCAGCAGATCCTCGTGATGGACCACGGGCGGATCGTCGAGCGCGGCACGCACGACGAACTCGTGCGCGCCGACGGGTTGTATGCGCAGATGTGGGCGTTGCAGCAGCAGCGTGCGGCGGCAGGCGGGGAAGAAGCGGAAGCCGCGTGAGCGGCGGGGCTGCGCGCGGGGTGGGCGCAGCAGGACGGGGGACGTTTGATGGGCGGGAGTCGGGCCGGCATGGCGGTCGGACATGCGCGGACCCTTTGATCGGCCAGGCCAACGCCGCCAGTTCGCCCGTCAGCCAGCTAGCCAACCAGTCAGTTGACCGGTCTGTTGATCAATCAGCCCGACGACCCGTCAGCCGGTCACTCTGCGGCGCGCAGCCGCGCATCCAGCTCGCCGAGTTGCGCGGGCGTGCCGACGTTCTCCCAGATACCTTCATACAGTTCGCCGCTCGCGCGGCCGGCCTCGATCGCCGCGCGATAGTACGGCGTCAGCGCGCGCCGCGTGCCGGGCGCGAGATCGCGGAACATCCGCGTGTCGTACAGGCCGATGTTGCCGAACGTGAAGCGCGCGGCGCCGTCGAGTGCAAGGCGGCCGTCGTCGCCGAGCGCGAAGTCGCCCGCCGGGTGGAACGGCGGGTTCGGCACCATCACGAGGTGCATCGCCGGCGTGTCGAGCGCGGCCATCCGGGCGGCACGCGGCGCGAGTGACCGATAGTCGAACGCGCAGTAGACATCGCCGCTGACCGCCGCGAACACGGCCGGCTGCCCGTCGCGTTCGAGCAGCGGCAACGCCTGCGCGATGCCGCCCGCGGTTTCCAGCGCTTCGCCTTCGGCCGAATACACGAGCCGTACGCCCCAGCGCGAACCGTCGCCCAGCGCAGCCTCGATCTGCTCGCCGAGCCACGCGTGGTTGATCACGATCGTCTCGATGCCCGCGCGGGCGAGCGCCTCGATCTGCCACACGATCAGCGGCTTGCCGCCCGCTTCGAGCAGCGGCTTCGGGCGGGTGTCGGTGAGCGGGCGCATCCGTTCGCCGCGCCCGGCGGCGAAGATCATCGCCGTGGTCAGGGTGTTGCTCATGTTCGGCCGGGTGTCAGGAGAGTCGGAACGATCAGAAATCAGAACGTATAGCCCACGTCGGCCGGTGCGTTGCCCTCGAGCTCGTCGAGCAACTTCGCGAACGGCACGAGCGGGCGATAGCGCAGCGCGACCTTGCGCGCATACGCGATGAAGCGCGGCAGGTCGTCCAGGTAGTGCGGCTTGCCGTCGCGGTAATTGATCCGCGCGAACAGGCCGAGCACCTTGATGTGGCGCTGTAGCCCCATCCATTCGAGCTGGCGGTAGAACTCGCCGAAATCGGGGTCGACCGGCAGGCCGGCCTTTTTCGCCTTTTCCCAGTAGTACGCGAAGCAGTCGAGCTCGAACTCCTCGTCCCAGCTGATGAACGCATCGCGCAGCAGCGACACGACGTCGTACGTCAGCGGCCCGTGGACGGCATCCTGGAAGTCGAGGATGCCCGGGTTGGGCTCGCACACCATCAGGTTGCGCGGCATGAAATCGCGCAGCATGAAACCCTGCGGCTGCGCGTGCGCGCTGGCGACCAGCAGCGCGAAGGTGCGGTCGAGCGTGCCGCGCATCGCATCGGTGACCGGCTTGCCGAGGTGGCGGCCGACGAACCATTCGGGCATCAGCTCCATCTCGCGGCGCAGGAATGCCTCGTCGAACGGCGGCAGCACGTCGGGCTTCGACGTGAGCTGGAAGCGGATCAGCGCGTCGAGCGCCGCGCGCATCAGCGGTTTCGCGGCGGCGGGGTCGGCCGGATCGAGCACCGCGATGTACGACGTGCGGCCGAGATCGGTCACGAGCATGAAGCCCGAGTCGAAATCGTGGGCCAGCACGTCCGGCACGTGGTCGCCGGCCGCGGCGAGCAGTTGCGCGACCTGGACGAATTCACGGCACTTTTCGGGCGGCGGCGCGTCGACGGCGATCAGCGTGCCGCCGGCGCTCGTGGCCGACGCGACACGGAAATAGCGGCGGAAACTGGCATCCGACGAGGCGGGCGCGAGGGTCGACAGGTCGAGCGCATAGCGTTCGGCGAGCGGGTGCAGCCACGCGGTGAGCGCTTCGAGGCGGGCGTCGGGCTGGGATGCGGCGGATGGGGGCGTCATGAAACTCGGCGGAGGGGGGAACGTCTTGCCATATAATACCCCACGACTTTTTTGACGCGCCCCGCGTCAGCTTTCCGCCGTGCAGGCCCGCCGCCTGTCGCGCGGTCGCCCGAACGCCTCCCCGGTTTGCGCTCAGCCGCAGTCGCGGTGCGACGGTGCGGCCTGCCGCGCGCGCATGTGCCGCGACGGCGCGGTTGACAAGGGGCGATTCGCCAAACGATAGATGCCGCCCAAACCGCTATTCCCGAATGTTTTCCCCGGTGACGGGGCGCCGCGCAAACGGCGGCTCGCGCTCGCACTCCTGGCCGTGCCCGGCCTCGTGCCGGCCGTGTCGTACGCGCAGCTGTCGGGCGCGGCCGCGCAGCCGCAGCCGCTCGACTCGCCGTGGGATCTGCGTCTCGCGCCCCAGCTCGAGGATCATCCGCTGAAGGACGGCGCGAAGCCGGCCGCGTTCGTGATCGCCGACCACACGAGCGGCACGGCCGAGCAGGATCTCGCCGCGAAGGGTTCGGCCGAGCTGCGGCGCGGTGACGCCGTCGTGAAGGCCGACGCGATCCATTACGATCAGGATACCGACATGGCCGATGCGTACGGCCAGGTCAGGATCAACAATGCCGGCACGTCGTTCGCGGGCCCCGAGGCGCACCTGAAGATCGAGGCGAACCAGGGCTTCATGACGGCGCCGAAGTATCACTTCAACGTGACGGGCGGCTCGGGCAGCGCGGAACGCGTCGACATGGTCGACAACGAGCGCTCGGTGTTCGTCAACGGCACCTACACCGCGTGCCAGTGCTCGACGAACCCCGCGTGGTACATCAAGGGCAGCCGCTTCGACTTCGATACGGGTGCCGACGAAGGCACCGCACGCAACGGCGTGCTGTTCTTCCAGGGCGTGCCGATCTTCGCGAGCCCGTGGATGACGTTCCCGCTGTCGGGCGAGCGGCGCAGCGGCCTGCTGCCGCCGACGTTCTCGATGGACTCGAAGAATGGCTTCGAGTTGACGCTGCCGTACTACTTCAACATCGCGCCGAACCGCGACCTGACGCTCACGCCGCGCATCATCTCGCGGCGCGGCGTGATGGCCGAGGCGACGTTCCGCTACCTGTCGCCGTCGTATTCGGGCACGTTTACGGCCAATTACCTGCCGGATGACCGGGTCGCGCACCGCAACCGCTACGCGATCTACTGGCAGCACCAGCAGAATTTCGGCGGCGGCTTCGGCGGTTACGTGTACTACAACAAGGTCTCGGACAATACGTATCCCGAAGACCTCGGGTCGGCGAACCAGTTCATCAACGGGACGCAGACGCTGTACCAGCAGGAAGCCGGTATCACGTACAACAACGGCCCGTGGTCGGTGCTCGCGCGCTACCAGCACTGGCAGACGCTGCCGCCGTCGATCGCGCCGTACAGCCGCGAGCCGCAGTTGAACGTGAAGTACACGAAGTACAACGTCGGCGGCTTCGACTTCGGCGCGGAAGCCGACTATTCGCGGTTCCGCATCACGACGGCCGATGCGACCCAGGGTGACCGGATCGTCTTCAATCCGTACATCTCGTACGGCGTGTACGGCCCCGGCTACTTCGTCGTGCCGAAGGTCCAGTACCACTTCGCGTCGTACGACCTGAACTACCTGTCGTCGACCACGCCGAACAGCCCGAAGCGCTTCACCGAGTCGATCCCGACCGTGAGCTTCGATACGGGGCTGATCTTCGACCGCTCGGTGCGCCTGTTCGGCCAGGACTTCATCCAGACCCTCGAGCCGCGCCTGTACTACGTGTACACGCCGTATCGCGACCAGTCGAACGCACCGTTGTTCGACACCGCGGAGTCGGACTTCGGCCTCGCGGAGATCTACCAGCCGAACACGTTCGTCGGCAACGACCGGATCGCCGATGCGAACCGGATCACGGCGGGCCTCACGTCGCGCTTCATCGATCCGCGCACCGGCGACGAGCGTGCGCGTTTCGTGATTGCGCAGCAGTACTATTTCGCCGATCAGCGCGTCACGCTGAATTCCGGGCAGGCCGCCGCGCAGGCGCGCCACTCGGACCTGATCGTCGGCGCCGCGCTGAAGCTCGGCTCGGGCTTCATGTCGGAGACGGCGTTCCAGTACAACCAGAACAACAATCAGCTCGTGAAGTCGAGCGTCGGTTTCGGCTACAGCCCGGGCGAGCGCCGCGTGATCAACGTCGGCTACCGCTACACGCGTTCGAACACCACGCTCGACAACCAGCCGATCAACCAGTTCCTGGTGTCCGCGCAATGGCCGCTCACGCGCCGCCTGTATGCGATCGGCCGCTTCAACTACGACCTCGCCGGCGATCGCGTGGTCGACGGTCTGGTCGGCTTACAATACGACGCGGACTGCTGGGCGCTCGGGGTCGGGGTGCAACGGGCGGCGAACGGCATCAATTCGTCGGGACAGCAGAGTTCGTCGACGCGAGTCATGATGCAGCTGACGCTCAAGGGCCTGTCGACCGTCGACAACGGCCTCGTGTCGGCGTTCCGCGCCGGGGTGCCGGGCTACACGCCGCTGCCGCCGCCGCCGCCGCCGATGTCCCGCTTCAGCAACTACGAGTAACGCCGGCTTGTCTGCACCGGTCAGCACGATTTCAATGGAGTTCCAGTGGCAATGAAGAAAACCCTTCGTTTCGCGGCAGTCGTGTCCAGCCTCGCTGCGGCCTCCGCGCTGCTCGCCGCCGCGCCGGCCGCGGCGCAGGCGCTCGGTTCGCAAGGTGCGCAGCTCGCCGACGAAGTCGTCGCGGTCGTCAACAACGACGTGATCACGGGCCGCGAACTCGACCAGCGTGCCGGCCTGATCGCGCGCCGGCTGCAGCAGCAGAACGCACCGGTGCCGCCGACCGACCAGTTGCGCGCGCAGGTGCTGAACCAGATGGTGCTCGAGCGTATCCAGGTGCAGAAGGCCAAGGACGACGGGATCCGCATCGACGACGCGACCGTGCAGGCCACGCTGCAGCGTCTCGCGCAGGCGAACGGCATGACGCTCGAGCAGTACCGCGCGCGTCTCGAGGCGCAAGGCGTGCCCTGGAGCATCTTCACGAGCGACGCGCGTACCGAACTGATGCTGTCGAAGCTGCGCGAGCGTGAGGTCGACGGCAAGATCACCGTGTCGGACGCCGAGGTCGCGAACTACATCGCGAGCCAGCGCGGCCCGAGTGCGTCGCAACAGCAGGACCTGCGCTTCCAGCACATCTTCATCAAGGCGCCGACCAACGCGCCGCAGGCCGACATCGAAGTCGCGCAGAAGAAGGCTGACGCGTTGCTGCAGCAGGCGAAGTCGGGCGCCGACTTCGAGAAGCTCGCGAAGAACAATTCGGAAGCGAACGACGCGAAGAAGGGCGGCGACCTCGGCTTCAAGGCGCCGAGCGCGCTGCCGGCCGACGTCGTCGACGCCGCATCGAAGCTGCGCCCGGGCCAGGTCAACCCGACGCTGATCCGCGTGCCGGACGGCTTCGAGATCGTGCGCCTCGTCGATCGTCGCCAGAGCCAGGGCGCGACCGCCGCCGCACCGAAGATCGTGCAGACGCACGTGCGCCACATCCTGTTGCGCGTGGGCGAAGGCAAGTCGGAAGGCCAGGCGCGCCAGCAACTGGCCGACATCCGCAACCAGGTCGAGGCCGGTGGCGATTTCGCGAAGTTCGCGCGCACCTACTCACAGGACGGTTCGGCGTCGCAAGGCGGCGATCTCGGCTGGATCAGCCCGGGCGAGACCGTGCCGGAATTCGAGCGCGCGATGAACAACCTGCAGGACGGCCAGGTCAGCCAGCCGATCCGGACCGAGTACGGCTATCACCTGATCCAGGTGCTGAGCCGCCGCGAAGCGGAAGGCTCGGTGCAGCAGCAGATGGATATCGCGCGTCAGGCGATCGGCCAGCGCAAGGCCGAGCAGGCCTATGCCGACTGGCTGCGCGAGCTGCGCGATTCGTCGTACGTGCAGTACAAGATCGGCGGCGTCGGCCCGGCGAACTGAGCGAGCTTCGGATGACCACACCCGCGCTGCAGATCGCGATCACGACTGGCGAACCCGCGGGGGTCGGCCCGGAGCTGACCGTGCAGGCGCTGCGTGATGCCGCGCAGCGCTGGCCCGACGCACATTTCACCGTGCTCGGCGATGCGACGCTGCTCGACGCGCGTGCGGCGGCCGTCGACGCTGACCGCGCCACGCTGGCCGGCAGCGGGCCGGTGTCGGTCGCGCATCACGCGCTTGCCGTGCCCGTGCAGGCGGGCAAGCTGGACGCCGCGAACGGCCCGTACGTGCTCGGGTTGCTCGACGCGGCGATCGACGGTGCGCTGGCAGGCCGGTACGATGCGATCGTCACCGCGCCGCTGCAGAAGAGCACCATCAACGATGCGGGCGTGCCGTTCACCGGCCATACCGAATACCTGGCGGAGCGCACGCATACGCCGCGGGTCGTGATGATGCTGGCCGGTACCGGCCACCAGCCGCTGCGCGTCGCGCTCGCGACCACGCACCTGCCGCTGAAGGACGTGTCCGCCGCACTCACGGTCGACGGGCTCGTCGAGACACTCGCGATCATCGATCGCGACCTGCGGCGCGACTTCGGTCTCGCCGCACCGCGCATCCTCGTGACGGGCCTGAACCCGCACGCGGGCGAGAACGGTTATCTCGGCCGCGAGGAGATCGACGTGATCTCGCCGGCGCTGGCCCGCGCGAACGCGCAGGGCATCGACGCGCGCGGCCCGTATCCGGCCGACACGCTGTTCCAGCCGCGCCATCTCGCGGACGCCGATTGCGTGCTCGCGATGTTCCATGACCAGGGCCTGCCCGTGCTGAAGTATGCGACGTTCGGCGAGGGCATCAACGTGACGCTCGGGCTGCCGATCATCCGGACGTCGGTCGATCACGGCACGGCACTCGATCTGGCCGGCACCGGCCGCGCGGATCCGGGCAGCATGATCGCCGCGCTCGACACGGCCGTCACGATGGCGCGTCATCGCCGCACGGCCTGACGCGGCCCGGCTTCACCTCTTTCGTCGTATTTTTCGTTTTACTCAGTCGATGTCGAACAGCAGACAGCACCAAGGCCATTTCGCGCGCAAGCGCTTCGGGCAGAACTTCCTCGTCGATCACGGCGTGATCGACTCGATCGTTTCGACGATCGGCCCCGCGCGCGGTCAGCGCATGGTCGAGATCGGCCCCGGGCTCGGTGCACTGACCGAGCCGCTGATCGAGCGCCTCGCGACGCCCGAGTCGCCGCTGCATGCAGTGGAGCTCGACCGCGACCTGATCGGGCGCCTGCAGCAACGTTTCGGCGCGCTGCTCGAACTGCACGCAGGCGACGCGCTCGCGTTCGACTTCCGGTCGCTCGCGGCGCCCGGCGACAAGCCGTCGCTGCGGATCGTCGGCAACCTGCCGTACAACATATCCAGCCCGCTGCTGTTTCACCTGATGACGTTCGCCGATGCGGTCATCGACCAGCATTTCATGCTGCAGAACGAAGTCGTCGAGCGGATGGTCGCGGAGCCGGGCACGAAGGCGTTTTCGCGTCTGTCGGTGATGCTGCAGTACCGCTACGTGATGGAGAAGATGCTCGACGTGCCGCCGGAATCGTTCCAGCCGCCGCCGAAGGTCGATTCCGCGATCGTTCGGATGATTCCGTACGAACCGCACGAACTGCCGGACGTCGATCCCGTGCTGCTCGGCGAAATCGTCACCGCCGCGTTCTCGCAGCGCCGCAAGATGCTGCGCAATACGCTCGGCGACTATCGCGAGTCGATCGATTTCGACGCGCTCGGCTTCGATCTCGCACGCCGTGCGGAGGACGTGAGCGTGGCCGAATACGTCGGCGTCGCGCAGGCGCTCGCGGCGGTGCGCAAGGCCGGTTGAGGCCGGTTACGCGAGCCGTACCGGATGCGAACAAGAGGCTGCCTTGCGAGGCAGCCTTTTTTATTGCGTGGGCGCGCGCGTGCTGCGCCGGGTCGTCATGCCCGCCGGCGCGGCGGCGCGTTGACGAGCGCGATGCCGGTCAGCACGAGCGCGGCCGCGGACATGAAGCGCCAGCCGACCGATTCGCCGAGCAGCAGCACGCCGAACGCGACGCCGAACAGTGGCGACAGGAACGTGAAGACCGACAGGCGCGACGCACTGTAGCGCGTCAGCAGCCAGAACCACGACAGGTAGCTGACGAACGCGACGATCACCGACTGGTACGCGAGGCTTGCCACAGCGACCGGCGTGACGTGCGCGAACGACACCTGGCCGAACAGCGCGGCAAGCGCGACCAGCACGACCGCCGATACCGCGAGCTGGTAGAACAGCGTCTTGCTTGCGCTCGCGCGCGCGAGCGCCGTCGAGCGCACGACGACCGTCGTCGCGGCCCACATCGCGCCGCCGAGAATCCCGAGCGCATCGCCGGCCAGCCCGGCAAGCACCGATGCGCCGGGCGCGCGCGGTTTCAGGAAGCCGTCCGCGAAGGCGAGCGCGATGCCGGCGAATGCCAGGCCGACGCCGGCCCACTGCGTGCGCTGCAGCCGTTCGCCCGGTGCGAACAGGTGCAGGCCAAGCGCGGTAAAGCACGGTGCCGTGTACAGGAAGATCGCCATGTGCGACGCGCTCGTCAGCGTCAGCCCGAAGAACACGCAGATGAATTCGCCGGCGAACAGCGCCCCGGCCGCGAGGCCCGCGGCGAACGTGCCGTCCGCCTGGAACAGCGGCGTACCGCGCGAGCGGGCCCAGCCCCACAGCAGCACCGCCGCGATCACCGAACGCAGCCCGGCCTGGAACATCGGCGCGATCGCGGCGTTCGTGCTCTTGATCGCGACTTGCTGGAAGCCCCAGATCGCGCATAGCAGCAGCATCAGGCCGACGGCGCGCGTGTCGAGCGCGCGGCGCACGGGGGCGGCGGCGAGCGTGGTCATCGGCGAACCTCGCCGGTTCGGCGCGGCAGCTGCATGATCGGGAGGGCGGCGCATCCGGCGCGCTCGAATCGGCGGTTTCGCACGGCAGTGTGGCTGTCTCGGGGGAGGGGTGGTCGCGTTCGGGCACTAGGTCGCATGCCCGTTTTTGGTGCGAGGTGGAAGGATGTTACCCGATCGGCGCAGCCGCCGGGCGCGTCGGATCGTGCCGCTTTCCGCCGTTGTGCTCGCGCCGGTTGATGTCGACGAATCGTATTGGCGCACTCGGGCGAGGCGCCTCCGGCTGGACGCCCGTGGGCAGCCGCGGCCTGGCGCTCCCGGCCAGGCGCCCCCCGGCTAGGCGCCCCCGGCTAGGCGCCCCCGGCTAGGCGCCCCCGGCGAAATTCACCCGACTCCGGTAAAATTCCCGGTTCTGGAAAGTCCCCACAGGAGTACAACACATGCGATTGCTGCATACGATGCTGCGAGTCGGCGATCTCGACCGCTCGATCAAGTTCTACACCGAATTGCTCGGCATGAAGGTGCTGCGCCGCGACGACTATCCGGAAGGCAAGTTCACGCTCGCATTCGTCGGCTACGGCGACGAAAGCGACAACACGGTGATCGAGCTGACCCATAACTGGGATACGCCGGCCTACGATCTCGGCAACGGCTTTGGCCACCTCGCGCTCGAAGTCGACGACGCGTACAAGGCCTGCGAGCAGATCAAGGCGCAAGGCGGCAAGGTCACGCGCGAAGCGGGCCCGATGAAGCACGGCACGACCGTGATCGCGTTCGTCGAGGATCCGGACGGCTACAAGATCGAGTTCATTCAGAAGAAGGCACGCTGAGCGCCGGATGAACCGGGCTGCGGCGTGCGATGGGCGCCGCGGCAGCAAAAGAGGGCGATGCGGGGTGACCCGCATCGCCCTTTTCCGTTGGCGGCGACGCCGTGCGTATCACAGCGACGGCAGCAACTCGGGCGGGTGATGCTTGAGCGTGTGCCGTGCTTCGCGGAACTCGGGGAAGATCGATTCGACGGTCTGCCAGAAGGCCGGGCTGTGGTTCATCTCGCGCAGGTGCGACAGCTCGTGTGCGACGACGTAGTCGATGATCGACATCGGGAAATGGATCAGCCGCCAGTTCAGCCGGATCTTGCCGTCGCTCGAGCAGCTGCCCCAGCGCGTCGCGGCCGACGACAGCGCGTACATCGAATACGTGACGCCGAGTTTCTCCGCATAGACGGCGAGGCGTTCGCCGAAGATCCGTTTGGCTTCGCCCTGCAGCCAGCCCTGCACGCGATCCTTGATCTGCTGCATGTCGGCCTGCACGGGCAGCGGCAGCGAGAGCCGCAGCGCATCGGTATCGAACGCGACGGCGCCCGCGCCGAGTGCGATCGTCACCGTCTTGCCGAGATAGGGAAGCGCTGCGCCGTCGCGCCAGTCGATCTGCGGCAGCGCGCGCTGTTCGGTGCGCGTCTTCCACTCCGCGAGCTTCGCGAAGATCCAGCGCTGTTTCTCGGCGATCGCGGCTTCGATGTCGGCGAGCGTGACCCAGCGCGGCGCGGTGATCGACAGCCCGCTGCCGTCGATCGTGAAGCCGATCGTGCGGCGCGCGGAGCGCTTCAGGCGGTATTCGAGCACGCGGCTGTCGAGTGCGAACGTGCGCACGCGCGAGCGGTCGGGCGCCAGGCCCGGATCGAGGGGCGCCGCGGGCGCCGCTTCGGGCGGCGCCGGCGGCGTGGCGGGCGCCGACGGCGCGGCGGCCGGCCCGTCGAAGAGCGGCAGGTCCATCTGGCGATGATCGAGAGCCACGACGGCAGGCCGTGGCCGCGGACGCTGTTTCATCAGTTCGCTTCTTTTTGTCGTACGCAACGGCTGCAACCTGGGGGCGTCAGACACGCGCGGCATCGCGCGTGCCCGCATTGCCCGACTGGCGATACGAATCGGGATCGATCCGGCGCATTTCCGCTTCGATCCATGCTTCGACCTGCGAGTTCAATGCATCGGGCGTCAGCCCCTCGCTCGCGATCGGCTTGCCGATCGACACGGTGACGACGCCCGGGAATTTCGTGAACGAGTTGCGCGGCCACACCCGACCTGCATTGTGCGCGATCGGCACGACCGGTGCGCCGGTTTCGATCGCGAAGCGCGCGCCGCCCGTCTTGTACTTGCCCTGCTTGCCGACCGGCGTGCGCGTGCCTTCCGGGAACATGATCATCCATGCGCCTTCCGACAGACGCTTCTTGCCCTGGCGGATCACCGACGTGAACGCGTTCTTGCCTTCCTTGCGGTTGATGTTGACCATGTGCAGCATCCCGAGCGCCCAGCCGAAGAACGGCACGTACAGCAGCTCGCGCTTGAACACGTAGCAAAGCGGCCTCGGCATCAGTGCCGGAAACGCGAGCGTCTCCCACGCGGACTGGTGCTTCGACAGCAGCACCGCCGGGCCGTCGGGCAGGTTCTCGTACCCTTCGATCCGGTAGCGGATGCCGTTCAGCCAGCGCACGACCCACAGCGTCGACTTGCACCAGCCGGCGGCCATCCAGTAGCGCGCGTCGGAGCGCATGAACGGAAAGGCGATGAAGCACGCGGTGGCATACGGCACCGTGTACAAGACGAAGTAGATCAGCAGCAGCAGGGAGCGGACGAAGCGCATCGGCGTAAGTCTGGCGTTAGGGAGGATGCGCGCGGCGGCTGCATCACTCGTGTTCGTGTGAAAGGAAATCGAGCGCGAACGCGCGCAGGTCGTCGTGGACCTTCGTGCCGGGCGGCAGGTTGCCGGCGGCGAGCGTTTTCTTGCCCTTGCCGGTGAGCACGAGGTGCGGCTGGAAGCCGACCGCGACACCGGCCTGCAGGTCGCGCAGCGAATCGCCGACGACCGGCGTGTGATCGGGATCGATCTCGAAGCGCTCGGTGATCATCTGCATCATGCCGGGTTTCGGCTTGCGGCAGTCGCAGTGATCCTCGGCCGTGTGCGGGCAGAAGAACACCGCGTCGATACGTGCGCCGACCGCAGCCGCCGCGCGATGCATCTTCAGATGCATCTCGTTGAGGGCGGCCATGTCGAACAGCCCGCGACCGATGCCGGACTGGTTGGTCGCGACGACCACGCGATAACCCGCGTGGTTGAGCCGGGCGATCGCCTCGAGGGCGCCGGGCAGCGCGATCCATTCGTCGGTTGTCTTGATGAACGCATCCGAATCGACGTTGATCACGCCGTCCCGGTCGAGGACGACGAGCTTTCGGTTGGGGCTGGTCGGCATCGTGCGGCCCTTATGCGGCGAGCTTCGAGATGTCGGCGACGCAGTTCATCTGCTGGTGCAGCGCGGACAGCAGCGCGAGACGGTTCGCGCGCAGTGCCGGATCTTCCGCGTTGACCATCACGTCGTTGAAGAACGTGTCGACCGGTGCGCGCAGCGCGGCGAGCGCCGACAGCGCGCCCGTGTACGCACGCGCCTCGAGCTGCGACTGCACGTGCGGCGTCACGGCCGCGAGCTGTTCGTGCAGCGCCTTCTCGGCCGCCTCGACGAGCAGCGTCGGCTGCACCGTGCCGTTCGCGCCGCCTTCCGACTTCTTCAGGATGTTCGAGATCCGCTTGTTCGCGGCCGCGAGCGCTTCGGCTTCCGCGAGGCGCGTGAACTCGCGCACCGCGTCGAGGCGCGCGACGAGATCGTCGACACGCGTCGGGTTCAGGCTCAGCACCGCATCGATTTCCCCGGCCGAATAGCCGCGCTCGCGCAGCAGGCCGCGCAGGCGGTCCATGAAGAACGCGAGGATCGCATCGGTCGATTCGGCCACGCCCGGCACGCCTTCGAAGCGTGCATGGGCCGTGCGCAGCAGCGATACGAGATCGAGCGGCAGCTGCTTCTCGAGCAGCAGGCGCAGCACGCCGAGCGCGTGGCGGCGCAGTGCGAACGGATCCTTCTCGCCGGTCGGCGCGAGGCCGATGCCCCAGATGCCGACGATCGTCTCGAGCTTGTCGGCCAGCGCGACGGCGGTCGACACCGGCGTGGTCGGCAGTGCGTCGCCGGAGAAGCGCGGCTGGTAGTGCTCGGCGCAGGCGAGCGCGACGTCGTCGGCTTCGCCGTCGTGGCGCGCGTAGTACGTGCCCATCGTGCCCTGCAGTTCCGGGAACTCGCCGACCATGTCGGTCAGCAGGTCGGCCTTCGCGAGACGCGCGGCGCGCTTCGCGTGCGTGGCGTCGGCACCGATCGCGGGTGCGATCTCGCCGGCCAGCGCCTCGAGGCGCTCGACGCGTGCGAGCGCCGAACCGAGCTTGTTGTGATACACGACGTTCGCGAGCTGCGGCACGCGGTCGGCGAGCGGCTTCTTCTTGTCCTGCTCGAAGAAGAACTTCGCATCGGCGAGGCGCGGGCGCACGACGCGCTCGTTGCCTTCGATGATCTCGCCCGGCGTCTTCGTCTCGATGTTCGACACGATCAGGAAGCGCGAGCGCAGCTTGCCGGCGACGTCGGTCAGCGCGAAATACTTCTGGTTGGTTTGCATCGTGAGGATCAGGCATTCCTGCGGGACCTGCAGGAATTCGTCCTCGAAGCGGCACGGGTAGACGACCGGCCATTCGACCAGCGACGTCACTTCGTCGAGCAGCGACTCGGGCATCACGACCGTATCGCCGTTCGCGTGCTCGTTCAGCTGCGTGCGGATCGTTTCGCGGCGATCGGCGAAGTGCGCGATCACGCGGCCCTTGTCGCGCAGCGTGTCGGCGTAGCTGCGCGCATGCTGGATCGCGACGAGGCCGTCGGACAGGAAGCGGTGGCCGAGCGTGGTGTCGCCGGCGTCGACGCCGAATGCGGTGACGGGCACGATGCGATCGTCGTGCAGCACCGTCAGGCGATGCACGGGGCGCACGAACTTCACGTCGGAGCCGTCCGGGCGCTGGTAGGTCATCACCTTCGGGATCGGCAGCTTCTCGAGCGTTTCGTCGAGCGCGGCCTGCAGGCCGTCGGCGAGCGTCGCGCCGGCTGCCGAATAGTTGATGAAGAATGCTTCGGCCTTGCCGTCCTGCGCGCGCTCGAGATCGGCGATCGACAGGTTCGGGTGGCCGAGCGCCGCGAGCTTCTTCGCGAGCGGCGCGGTCGGCTTGCCTTCGGCGTCGAGCGCGACCGACACGGGCAGGACCTTTTCGCGAACCTGCTTTTCAGGGGCGACGGCGCGCACGTTCTGCACGACGACGGCGAGGCGGCGCGGCGTGGCGTAGCGTTCGAACACGAGTTCGCCTTCGATGAGGTCGCGCGCCGCGAGGCGTTGCGCGAGACCATCGGCGAATGCGTCGCCGAGGCGCGCGAGGGCCTTCGGCGGCAGCTCTTCGGTCAGCAGTTCGACGAGCAGGGGGGCGGGATGATTGTGCGTCATGATTGGAATGAATCTCGTCTCGTCAGTCCTGATCGATCTTGCGTTCGACCTTGAGCGGCGGCGCCCACGCCGGTTGTGCGGCGTCCTGGGCGTCGGTGGTGAGGCCCGGCACGCCCGGCGGGTTGCCGAGCATCGGGAAGCCGAGCTTCTCGCGCGAGTCGTAGTAAGCCTGCGCGACGAGACGCGACAGTGCGCGGATGCGGCCGATGTACGCCGCGCGCTCGGTGACCGAGATCGCGCCGCGCGCATCGAGCAGGTTGAACGTGTGGCCGGCCTTCAGCACGAGCTCGTACGCGGGCAGCGCGAGCTGCGCGTCGATCATCTTCTTCGCTTCCGCTTCGTAGCTGTTGAAGAACGTGAACAGCAGGTCGACGTTCGCGTGCTCGAAGTTGTAGGTCGATTGCTCGACCTCGTTCTGGTGGTAGACGTCGCCGTACGACAGGCGGCGCAGCTCGGGGCCGTTCGGGCCTTGCTCTTCCCACTCGGTCCACACGAGGTCGTACACGTTCTCGACCTTCTGCAGGTACATCGCGAGGCGCTCGAGGCCGTACGTGATTTCGCCGAGCACCGGCTTGCAGTCGAGGCCGCCGACCTGCTGGAAATACGTGAACTGCGTGACTTCCATCCCGTTCAGCCACACTTCCCAGCCGAGGCCCCACGCGCCGAGCGTCGGGTTTTCCCAGTCGTCCTCGACGAAGCGCACGTCGTTCTGCTGCAGGTCGAAACCGAGCGCCTCGAGCGAGCCGAGGTACAGGTCGAGGATGTTTTCCGGCGCCGGCTTGAGCACGACCTGGTACTGGTAGTAGTGCTGCAGGCGGTTCGGGTTCTCGCCGTAACGGCCGTCCTTCGGGCGGCGCGACGGCTGCACGTACGCGGCGCGCCACGGCTCGGGGCCGACCGCGCGCAGGAACGTGTGGACGTGCGAGGTGCCCGCGCCGACTTCCATGTCGATGGGCTGGAGCAGGGCGCAACCCTGCTTGTCCCAGTAGGACTGCAGCGTCAGGATGATTTGCTGAAACGTAAGCATGAAGAGCCTTCGTGGCGCTGGCGCTCCGTTGCGGGCGGCGCTCCGGGCGGGGCCCGGAGGGTCGGCTCGCGCGGCGGCGCGGCTTGTTAGTGTGCTGAAACGCGTAATTTTACCGGATCGGCGAGCGGATGCGGCCGGAACGCGGGCGGGCGCACCGTCGGCCCCGTCCGGGCGGCCTGCGCGGGCGTGACCGGCGCCCGCCGGGTGGCCGCGCGCGGCCTGTCGTGACGCGCGTGCCGCGCGGCTTCGCGCGGGCGTTAAGATGCGCGTATTGCGGTGCGCGCGACGTGTGCCGCGCCACCGCTAGCCGATTCCGACTGCATGGACGATCCGACCGATATCCTCATTCCGCTGCTTCCGCCTTTCCTCGCGCTGCTCGGGCAGGCCGCCGATGCGCAGGCGCGCGGCGAACATGCCGCGCACGATCTGTGGCTTGCCGCCGCCGCGCAGCTGCATGCGGTCGACGCCGATGCGCTCGCGCAACTCACCGGCACGCTCGTCTCGCGGCAGCGTACGGCCGATGCGCTCGCGCTCGCCGAATGCGCGGCGCGCGTGCAACCGGGCGCGACCGCGTACTTCAATCACGGCTACGCACTGCAGATGGCGGGCCGCCACGCGGACGCCGTGGCGCCGTATCGCGCGGCGCTGGCGCTCGATGCCGACCGGCCATCGCTGCGCAACAACCTCGCGATCGCGCTGCGGCTGTCGGGTAGCGGCCGCGCGGAGGAGATCGCGCTGCTCGAAGCGGCGGTGCGCTTCGACCCGCGCGACGTGCAGGCGTGGATCAATCTCGTCGTCGCGCGGCTTGCAACGCACGACCTGGACGCCGCGCTCGCGTGCGCGGCGCGGCTCGTCGAGCTCGCGCCCGACAACGCGCTCGCGATGAATAACGTCGCGCTGGCGATGAAGGAGGCGCAGCGCTGGGACGACGCCGAGCGCTACGCGGCGCGCGCGTGCGAGCTGGCGCCCGACGACGCGTCGTTCCGCTTCAACCTGGCGATCATCCAGCTCGTGCGCGGCAACGTCGCGGCCGGCTGGCGCGGCCACGAGGCGCGCTGGGACGGCGCGGGCGAATTGCGCGGCCGCCGGCCGGTGCTGCCGGGCCCGCGCTGGCAGGGCGAGCCGCTCGCCGGCAAGACGCTGCTCGTGTGGGGCGAGCAGGGGCTCGGCGACGTGCTGCAGTTCTGCCGCTTCGTCGCGCCGCTCGCCGAGCGCGTGCACCGCGAGGGCGGCCGGCTCGTCTGGAATACGTTCCCGCTGGTGGGCACGCTGATGCAGCGCAGCCTCGGCGCGCATGCGGACGCATTCAGCGCGGGCGGCGGCATCGAATTGCTGCCGGCCTTCGATTACGAAGTGCCGCTGATCGGCCTGCCGCTGATGCTCGGCATGGAAGCGTCGACACTCGCGTCGTCGGTGCCGTATCTGCGGGCCGATCCGCATGCGCGCGATGCGTGGCGCGCGCGGCTCGCGGGCGACCGCCGGCTGAAGGTCGGGCTCGTGTGGACGGGCAGCGCGGGGCACCAGCGCAATCCGTTCCGGCGGGTCGGGCTCGAGCGCTATGCCGACGCGTTCCGCGGGATCGACGGCGTCGCGTTTTATTCGCTGCAGCCGGGCGCGAACGCGGATGTCGAGGCGGCGCGCGCGGCGGGCTTCGCGATCGAGGACGTCACGGCGGAACTGACGAGCTTCGACGATACGGCCGCGTTCATCGGCGCGCTGGATCTGGTGATCACCGTGTGCACGTCGGTCGCGCACCTGGCAGGTGCGCTCGGCGCGCGCACCTGGGTGCTGCTCGACGTGAATCCGCACTGGCCGTGGCTGCTCGAACGCAAGGACAGCCCGTGGTATCCGACCGCGACGTTGTACCGGCAACCGGTGTTCGGCGCGTGGGAACCGGTGATGGAGGAGGTGAGCCGCGACTTGCGGCGCCTGGCCGCGCAGCCGGTTCAACCGGAGGAGCCGACCCGGCAGGCCTGAGCGGCCGGCCGTTTCGCGGCCACGGGCCGCTGCTGCATGTTGCAGCTTGTTGCATTCGGCTGCGGCCGCCACGCGCTGCGCAGCGGCCGCCCGTTGCGTCATTCCGGCTGGTCGTCGCCGTTCTTCTTGCCGTTGCGCCGGCGCAGCCCGGGGCCGAACGTGAAGCCGAACGCGAGCAGCACGAGCGATACCGCGAGCACGATGTTGTTGCCGCTCGTCACGTACGGCGTGAAGCCGCTGGTGCCTTCGATCCGAACGTCGAGCGAGCCGATCGTGAACGGCTTCAGCTGCCCGAGCACGCGGCCGCGCGCATCGATCGCGGCCGTCATCCCCGTGTTGGTCGCGCGCAGCATCGGCCGGCCCGTCTCGAGCGAGCGCATCCGCGCGATCTGCAGGTGCTGGTCGAGCGCGATCGTGTCGCCGAACCACGCGAGGTTCGTCACGTTGACGAGCACGCCGGGCGGCTGCGGGTTGTCGCGGATCGTCGCGGCGATTTCCTCACCGAACAAGTCCTCGTAGCAGATGTCGGCCATCACGGGCTGGTTGTGCACGAGGAACGGCTTCTGCACGGGCGCGCCGCGCGCGAAGTCGCCGAGCGGCATCTTCATCAGGTCGACGAACCACCGGAAGCCCCACGGGATGAATTCGCCGAAGGGCACGAGGTGGTGCTTGTCGTAGTGATAGATGTCGCGCGAATTCGGCGTCACGCCGTACAGGCTGTTCGTGTAGTCGACGTAGTGACCGTCCTCGGTCACCGATGCGCCGACCGCGCCGAACAGCACGGCCGAGCCCGTCGTGTCGCTGAACTTGCGGATCGCGACGGCGAACGGCTCGGGCAGCTCCTGGATCATCACCGCGATCGCGGTTTCCGGCGTGACGATCAGGTCGGCCGGCTTCTCGATGATCATCTGCGTGTACATCTTGATCGCCGCGTCGATGCCCGCTTCCTCGAACTTGATGTCCTGCTTCACGTTGCCCTGCAGCAGCCGCACCGTGAGCGGCTTGTTCGCGGGCACGGTCCACGTGACCTGCGACAGGCCGAGACCGACCGCGATCAGCGCGAGCGCGATGCCGGCCGGCGCGGCGATGCGCACGCGCGCATCGCCGGCGCGGGGCTCGGCAAGCGGCGACGGCCGGGCGGCGGCGAGCGCCTGCACGACGAGCGCGGCGAACAGCGCGAGCACCCACGCGATCCCGTACACGCCGGCGACCGGCGCGAAGCCCGCGAACGGGCCGTCGACCTGCGGATAGCCGCTGGCAAGCCACGGGAAGCCGGTGAGGACGGTGCCGCGCAGCCATTCGCCGAGCGCCCACGCGCTCGCGAACGCGAATGCGCCGTGCCAGGTCGGCGAGAACGGCCGCGGGTCGGGCGCGCGGCGATGCCACGCATGGCCCGCGCAGAACGACCACAGCCCGGCGGAGAACGCCGGGTACAGCGACAGGTACAGCGAGAACAGCACGAGCGCGCCGCCCGCGAGCGGCGCGGCCATCTCGCCGTACACGTGCATGCTGATGTAGAGCCACCAGACGCCGGTGATGAAGTTGCCGAAGCCGAACGCGCCGCCGGTGAGCGCGGCGCTGCGCCAGCTTGCGGTGCGCGTGAGCTGCGCGAAAAACCAGACGAATACGACGAGTTGCAGCCAGCCGCCATGCGGCGTCGGTGCGAAGCTGAGCGTATTGGCTGCGCCGGCGAGCAGCGCGGCCGGGTAGTGCCAGCGCGGGAGCGCGCGGCCGGGTGTCGGCGCGAGCAGGCCGCCAGCCGGGCGGGACAGGATCGGATCGTCCATGTGAAGCGGAAGTGGGCGAGCGGTTGTGGAACGCGCGGCTGGCGCGCGACGGTCAGTCCTCGTGCGAGGCTTCGGCGCGACGGCTGGCGAGCGGATTGCGGCGCACCAGCAGTACGTGGACCTGGCGCGCATCGCCGCGCTGGATCTCGAACACGAGGTTGCCGAGCTGCAGCTTTTCGCCGCGATGCGGGACGCGGCCGAAATGATGCGTGATCAGCCCGCCGATCGTGTCGACTTCGTCGTCGGGGAAATCGGTGCCGAACGTCTCGTTGAACTGCTCGATCTCGGTGAGCGCACGCACGCGGTAGCGGCCGTCGGGCCCCGAGATGATGTTGCCGGCTTCCTCGTCGAAGTCGTATTCGTCCTCGATGTCGCCGACGATCTGCTCGAGCACGTCCTCGATCGTGATCAGGCCCGCGACGCCGCCGTATTCGTCGACGACGATCGCGAGGTGATTGCGGTTCACGCGGAAGTCGTGCAGCAGCACGTTCAGGCGCTTCGATTCGGGAATGAACACGGCCGGGCGCAGCATCCCGCGCACGTCGAATTCCTCTTCGGCATAGAAACGCAGCAGATCCTTCGCGAGCAGCACGCCGATGACGTTGTCGCGGTTCTCCTCGTACACGGGGTAGCGCGAGTGCGCCTTCTCGAGGACGAACGGGATGAAATCTTCGGGCTTGTCGGCGATGTTGATCGCGTCCATCTGGGCGCGCGGCACCATGATGTCGCGTGCGCACAGGTCGGATACCTGGAACACGCCTTCGATCATCGACAGCGAATCGGCGTCGATCAGGTTGCGCTCGTGGGCGTCCTGGAGGATTTCCAGCAGCTCGCCGCGGGATTCGGGCTCGGGCGAGATGAAGTCGGTCAGGCGCTCGAGCAGCGAGCGCTTTTCTTGCGGTTTGTCGGTTAGCTTACGACTGGGATACGAATCGTTCATGGTGGTGCGCCCGGGTCATGCCGGAGCGCGCGGTCACGGAGTAGGCAAGGATACACCAAGGGCACGACGCGACCGTGTCACACCGGCCGCACGGCCAGGGTGGGCGGCTCGCGCGGGCCCCGCTCGCGGACGGCCGCGCCGGGCGCGGCATCGTCCTCGGTTCCATCCTATCTCAGAAAGGCGCGACGGGGCAGCGGCGGCAAAAAACGGGTGCGGAAGGGGTGGGGCGCCGTGACGCGGGAAAACGTCCGGCGGAGGTGGCTGGGGGCGGCATTCTGACGCACGCGGGTTTTGTCGCCGCGCCGCGGTTCAGAACCGCATGCCGGCCGAGCAGCCGCCGGCGGCCGCGCCGTTGGTCGCGGCGCCGCCGCAGCCCAGGATGCCGCAGCCGGACAGCGCGACGCTCGCGGCAACGAGCAGCGCGGCAATCCTGCAACGCGACCAGCGTGACGGTTTCATCATCGGGCGTGCCCTCGTTCGAATGCGCATGCGGCGCGGCAGCGCGTGGCGGCAAGCCGGGCGCCGGGCCGCGTCACCGGCATCGCGCGAGCAGCCCTTCGAGCGCGCGATCGGGGATGCCGCTCGCGCGCAGCGCGTCGACCGTGCGGCTCACGTAGTCGAGCGTCGTGCCGTAGCGGCCGGCCGCGCAGCTGAACACTTCCTTCACGACGGGATCGGTCAGCTTGCCCGTGTAGGTCGGCGCGTCGCGGCGCATCACGAACGCGAGCGCGTTCACGCGTTCGCCGCTTTCCAGCGAGCACGGCAGCCACGCGGGCCGGTACGAGCCCATCGGCATTTCGCGCTTCCACAACGTTTCGAGGTGCGGTTGCGCGGTCGGGCCGGCGAGCCGGAACGCGATGCCCGAGCAGGAGCCGCCGCGATCGAGCGCGAGCACGAGGCCCGGGCGTTCGGGCGTGCCGCGGTTCACGCGCGACCACAGGTAGAGCCCGCGGTGATAGCCATGCACCTTGCCGCGCACCGCGGCGACGGTCGGCAACCCCGGGTTCCAGATCAGCGAGCCATAGCCGAACAGCCAGAGATCCTGCTGGCCATCCCAGTCGCGCATCGTATGCGCGAGCGAGGCCGCAAGCTCGTCTTCCGTCAGCAGGCGCCCGGCGCCGATCGACGGCGGGTAGGCGGGCGGGAGCGTCGCGGCGTTGCGCATCGTGCGGAGGGCTTACTGGTACGGGTTCGGGAAGCCCAGCTTCGCGAGGATGTCGACTTCGAGCGCCTCCATTTCGGCTGCGTCCTCGTCGCTCGTCTCGTGGTCGTAGCCCTGCGCGTGCAGCGCGCCGTGCACCAGCAGGTGCGCGTAATGGGCCGTGAGCGGCTTGCCCTGGTCGTGCGCTTCCTTCTCGACGACCGGGCAGCACAGCACGAGGTCGCCGATCACGGTGCCGTCGGGCGCCGCGTCGTACGCGAAGGTCAGCACGTTGGTCGGGTAGTCCTTGTGGCGGTAGCCGGCGTTCAGCGTGCGGCCTTCTTCTTCGCCGACGAAGCGCACGGTGAGCTGCGCGCTGGCGAACAGCGCGGGCTCGATCCACTCGGCGATCAGCTTGCGCTTGGGTAGCGTCTTGCGCACGTCGCTCGTGATTTCGTCACCGTATTGCACGGACAGGTCGAGCTCCGGCTCGCGCAGCGCGTCCTCGGCGTCGTCTTCGCGCGGCGCGGGCTCGGCGCCCACGTGCAGCGTCACGCTGTCGTAGTGCTCGGGCTGCAGCGCGAGCTTCGCGCGCATGGCCGGATCGTTGTGCTGCGCGACGATCGCGACGGCGGCTTCTCCCGAACTGCCCGACAGGTCGAACATCAGGCTGCGGCCATCCGGGAAGTCGATTCGCAGCCCTTGCGCGTTGACGGTCCGGGCCTTGCCCTTCGCATCGAACAGCGAAAGGCGGGGGGAGGCGGGCGCGGCCGACTGGGCGCGCCCGGACTTGCGGGAACGGGAGGATTTCATGACGCGTACGGCGATTAGGACGCGTTGAGGATACACCAAACGGCCGATCGCACCCGAATTCGCACAGGCGAAAAAAAGCCCGGCGCGCCGTGTGGCGGGCCGGGCCGGGCTGTCGGGCCGGGGCGGCGTACGGGTGCCGCCGGCCGGTCAGCCGTCCTGGTGCTGCGCGTGGAATTCGTCGTACGCCTCGACGATGCGCGCGACGAGCGGATGGCGCACGACGTCCGCGCTCGTGAAGCGCGTGAGCGCGATGCCGCGCACGCCGCCGAGCACCTGCTGCGCCTCGACGAGGCCGCTCTTATGGCCGCGCGGCAGGTCGACCTGGCTCGTATCGCCGGTCACGACCGCCTTCGAGCCGAAGCCGATCCGCGTGAGGAACATCTTCATCTGCTCGGGGGTCGTGTTCTGCGCCTCGTCGAGGATGATGAACGCGTGGTTCAGCGTGCGGCCGCGCATGTACGCGAGCGGCGCGATCTCGATCATCTGGCGCTCGAACATCTTCGCCGTCTTGTCGAAGCCGAGCAGGTCGTACAGCGCGTCGTACAGCGGACGCAGGTACGGGTCGACCTTCTGCGCGAGATCGCCCGGCAGGAAGCCGAGCCGCTCGCCGGCCTCGACGGCCGGGCGCGTCAGCACGATCCGCTTGACCTGGTCGCGCTCGAGCGCGTCGACCGCGCACGCGACCGCGAGGTAGGTCTTGCCGGTGCCGGCCGGCCCGATGCCGAACGTCACGTCGTGCGACAGGATCTGCTTCAGGTACTCGCGCTGCGCCGGCGTGCGGCCGCGCAGGTCGGCGCGCCGCGTGTAGAGCTTCGGCGCGGGCTCCTCGTCCGGCTCGCTGGCGTCGAGCTGTACGACGGGCTCGTCGAACGGATGGTCGGGGTCGCCGCGAAAGCGCACGTCGAGCGTGTCCTGGCGGCCGTTGCCGGACGTGTGGCGCACTTCGACCAGCGCGAGCTGGATGTCGTCGACCGACAGCGCATCGCGCGCGCGGTTGTAGAAGTTCTCGAGCGCGGCGAGCGCGAGCTTGGCGCCGCGCCCGCGGATCGCGATCCGGTGGCCGCGTCGCGACAGCGTGACGTCGAGCGCCTGTTCGATCTGCCGCAGGTTCTCGTCGAGCGGGCCGCAGAGGTTGGCGAGGCGCGCGTTGTCGTCGCGCGGCGCGACGAATTCCAGTGCTTGGGTCGGCTTCAAAGTGGCGTCGGGCTCCTGTTGAGCGTCAGTCAGTGCGTGGCCGCGCTCGCGTCGTCGCTGACGAGCACGAGTTCGCCGCGCAGCGAATGCGGGTAGGCGTGGTTGATCTTCACGTCGATCATCTGGCCGATCAGGCGCGGGTGCGACGCGAGCGGCGCCGGGAAATTCACGACCCGGTTGTTCTCGGTACGGCCCGCGAGTTCGTTCGGGTCCTTGCGCGACGGGCCCTCGACGAGGATCCGCTCGACCTTCCCGACCATCGACGCGCTGATGCGCGCGACGTTTTCCTCGATGGTCGCCTGCAGATGTTGCAGGCGTTTGAGCTTCACGTCGCGCGGCGTGTCGTCATGCAGGTTCGCGGCCGGCGTGCCGGGGCGCGGGCTGTAGATGAACGAGAAGCTGGTGTCGTAGCCCATCTCGTGCACGAGCGCCATCATCTTGTCGAAATCGTCCTCGGTCTCGCCGGGGAAGCCGACGATCATGTCGGTCGACAGCGACAGGTCCGGGCGGATCGCGCGCAGCTTGCGGATCACCGATTTGTATTCGAGCACCGTGTAGCCGCGCTTCATCGCCATCAGGATGCGGTCGGAGCCGTGCTGGACGGGCAGGTGCAGGTGGCTCACGAGCTTCGGTACCTTCGCGTAGGTGTCGATCAGGCGCTGCGTGAATTCCTTCGGGTGCGACGTCGTGTAGCGGATCCGCTCGATGCCGGGGATATCGGCGACGTATTCGATCAGCGTCGCGAAATCGGCGATTTCCGACGAGCCGGCCGCGAGCGCGCCGCGATACGCGTTCACGTTCTGGCCAAGCAGCGTGACTTCGCGCACGCCCTGGTCGGCGAGGCCGGCCACTTCGGTCAGCACGTCGTCGAGCGGGCGCGACACTTCATCGCCGCGCGTGTACGGCACCACGCAGTAGCTGCAGTACTTCGAGCAGCCTTCCATGATCGACACGAACGCGCTCGGCCCCTCGACGCGCGCGGGCGGCAGGTGGTCGAACTTCTCGATTTCGGGGAACGAGATGTCGACCTGCGCACGGCCGCTCTCGCGGCGCGCATCGATCATCTGTGGGAGGCGGTGCAGGGTTTGCGGGCCGAACACGAGGTCGACGTACGGCGCACGCGACACGATCGATGCGCCTTCCTGGCTCGCGACGCAGCCGCCGACGCCGATCAGCAGGCCGGGCTTCGCTTCCTTCAGCTCGCGCACGCGGCCGAGATCGGAGAACACCTTCTCCTGCGCCTTTTCACGCACCGAGCAGGTGTTGAACAGGATGATGTCCGCGTCTTCCGGCGTATCGGTCTTTTCGAGGCCTTCGGCCGCATTCAGCACGTCCACCATCTTGTCCGAGTCGTACTCGTTCATCTGGCAGCCGAAGGTCTTTACGTAAACTTTCTTGGTCATGGGGGTTCGCCGTTCGCAGTGGTTGACCTGGGGGCGTCGTCTATAGGGTGAATCGGGACGGCCGTGCGCTGCACGCGGATGGCGCGCAGCCAGCATGAAAAGCCGTCGGGAAAGCCTTTCATTATAGCTTTTCATGCTGGCCGGGACGGGCGGCGGGTTGCGGCCGCGCGACGCCGCGCTCCAGGTTCCGACCCCTTGGCGTCAGCGTGCCGGCCGTCAGCGGCACGCGTTCAGCAGGTCTTCGTGCACGGCTTCCTCGCGCGCAAAGCGTTCGGCGAGAAAGTCGAGCAGCACACGCACGCGCGGCGCCATGTAGCGCTTGCCCGGATAGATCGCGTGCAGCGGCGCGCTCTGGTGGCGCCAGTCCGGCAGCAGGACCTTGAGCCGCCCGGCGCGGATGTCGTCGGCGACATCCCAGATCGAGTTCAGCACGATGCCGCGGCCGCGCAGCGCCCATTCGCGGGCCAGGCCGCCGTCGTTGGTCTCGAACGCGGTGGCGAGCGGCACCGTGCAGGTTTGTGTGTCGTCGCCGCGCGTGAAGCGCCACGTGTTCATCGGGCCGGACGCCACCGTGATCACGGTGCACGGAAAGCGGGCCAGATCGTGCGGATCACTCGGCACGCCGTGGCGTTCGATGAACGACGGCGCCGCGCATGGCACGCGCCGGTCCGCGGCGAGCCGGCGGGCGATCAGCGCGCCGTCGGGCGGCGCCGCGAAGCGGATCGCGAGGTCGATCTCGTCCTGCCACAGGTTCGCCGTCGAGTCGGACGCCGTCAGCGAGAACGTCACGTCCGGGTAGCGCGCGGTGAATTCGTCGAGCCAGTCGAGCAGCCGGCGGCGGCCGAAATCGGACGTCGCCGACAGCCGCACCCGGCCGCCGACGACGTTGCGGCCGGCCTGCAGCAGCGCGTTCGCGTCGTCGAGCGCCTGCAATGCCTGCCGGCAGCCGGTCAGGTACAGGCGGCCCTCGTCGGTGAGCCGCAACTGCCGGGTCGAACGGTCGAACAGCCGGGTGGCGACCGCCGCCTCGAGCTTCGCCAGGCGCGCGCTCGCGGCGGCCGGCGTGAGGTTCAGCTTGCGCCCGGCGGCGGACAGGCTGCCCAGTTCGGCCGCCTCGACGAACAGCCGGATATCGCCCAGTCGATCCATGCGATTTTCCAGAAATATTTGAAAATGGTTCAAACGCCACGCCAATTATCAAATATCGGCATCTTCGGGACAATGCGCACATCCTGCCTTTTGTGCGGTGCGGCACCGCCCGGGCGCCGCGTCCGCCGCCTTCCGGAGAACCTCATGCCCATTCCGTTACTGGCGCTTGCGATCAGCGCCTTCGCCATCGGTACCACTGAGTTCATCATCATGGGCCTGTTGCCCGAAGTCGCGCGCGACTTGGCCGTGTCGCTGCCGTCGGCCGGCCTGCTGGTCACCGGCTACGCGCTCGGCGTCGCGGCCGGCGCGCCGCTGCTCGCGGTGCTGACGAGCCGCATGGCGCGCAAGGCCGCGCTGCAGTGGCTGATGGCGATCTTCATCGTCGGCAACGTGCTGTGCGCGACCGCGTCCGGCTACGCGATGCTGATGGTCGCGCGGGTCGTCACCTCGTTCGCGCACGGGTCGTTCTTCGGGATCGGCGCGGTGGTCGCCGCGTCGCTCGTGCCCGCCGACAAGCGCGCGAGCGCGATCGCGTTGATGTTCACGGGACTCACGCTGTCGAACGTGCTCGGCGTGCCGTTCGGCACCTTCGTCGGCCAGTTGCTCGGCTGGCGCGCGTCGTTCTGGATCGTCGCCGCGCTCGGCGTGCTGTCGCTCGGCGGCGTCGCCGCGCTGGTGCCGAACCGCCACGACAGCGGGCCGGTCGGCCTCGGCCACGAAGTGCGCGTGCTGAAGGAGCCGCAGGTGTGGCTCGCGCTGCTGATGACCGTGCTCGGCTTCGGCGGCGTGTTCGTCGTGTTCACGTACATCGCGCCGATCCTCCAGTCAGTGTCGGGCTATTCGCCGCGCGCGGTCGCGCTGATCCTCGTGCTGTTCGGCGCGGGGCTGACGATCGGCAACACGCTCGGCGGCAAGCTCGCCGACCGCGCGCTGATGCCGTCGCTGATCGCGATCCTCGTCGCGCTGATGGCCGTGATGGTCGTGTTCGCCAAGACGAGCCACCATCCGGTCGCGGCGGCCGTCACCGTGTTCGTATGGGGGATCGCCGCATTCGCGACGGTGCCGCCGCTTCAGGCGCACGTGGTCGAGAAGGCCGCGAGCGCGCCGCATCTCGCATCGACGCTGAACATCGGCGCGTTCAACGTCGGCAATGCGCTCGGCGCGTGGCTTGGCGGCGTTGCGCTGGAACACGGCCTGGCGCTCGATGCGCTGCCCTGGGTGGCCGTCGCGGTGACGTTCGCGGCGCTCGTCGTCACGTGGTGCGCGATGCGGCTCGACGCGCGCGGGCCGGCGCGCGGCACGGCGCCGGCGGCGCAATGAACGGTGCAACGCGCGGCACCGGCACGACGCGATAGCGGCGGGAAAAGGTTCGCGAGGAACGCATTCCTCCGCGATGCTGATAACGGTGTGAAGATAACTTCGTTTGCCGGTGCAAGACCGGGTGATAGCGTCTCGATACGCGCCGTTGCTGGCGCAACCCGATTCCGATCCCGGCTTACCCCATTCGCAGGGCTGCACCGCGGCCCGGAGGCAATGCTATGTCTTCATCCCTGGCGCTCGTGCGCGACGTGTCTTCCTTCGAATCCGGCAACGCCGCCGATGCGCGGGCGTCCGCGTCGCTCGACGTGCTCGAACAGGTCGTTGGCGTGAACCTCGCGCGGTTGCGTGCCGAGCGGCAATTGTCGCTCGATGCGCTCGCGCGGCTGTCCGGCGTGTCGCGCGCGATGCTCGCGCAGATCGAGTCGGCGCGCAGCGTGCCGTCGATCAAGGTGCTCTGCAAGATCGCCGCGGCGCTGAAGGTATCGGTCGCCGCCTTCCTGCGCCGCCATGCGGTGAACGGCTTCGAGCATCTGGCGGCCGAGCGTGCGTCGCGGGTCGTCAGCTCGAACGGTCGCTTCTCGGCGCGGGCGCTGTACCCGGAGGGCGAGCCGGCCGCGGCCGAGTTCCACGAGCTGCGGATCGCACCGCTGCATACGGAGCCCGGCGCCCGCCGCGCGCCCGGCACGACGGTCAACCTCGTCGTCAGCGAGGGCACGCTCGAAGTCAGCGTGCATGACCGCCGCCAGTTGCTCGCGACCGGCGATGCGATCGTATTCGATGCCGACCAGCCGTACAGCCTGCGCAACCCGGGCGACAGCGAGGCGCGTGCATTCCGCGTGACGGTGAGCCCCGAGGTGCCGCCGCGCTGGCTCGTGCCCGATGCGGCGCACGCGGCACATGCCGCGCACGCGGCCGGCTGACCGCGCAACGCAGGCCGCACAGAAGCGGCTCGCGTGCTCGCCGTTCGGACGAGAACGCGGGTCGTCCGTCGGCCGTTTGGACGATGCCGCTAGACGGAGTCGTCAGTAAGGTTTTAGGCCGTGTCCGCTGCGCCGAGCGCGCAGCTGTTGTATGCTTGGCCCGCCGTCGATGGGGTTGGCCCATCCGGCAAATCAGTGCGTCTTCAGGGCGGGGTGAAATTCCCCACCGGCGGTAGGCTGGCGTAAGCCGGCGAGCCCGCGAGCGCCCGCGCATTCGCGCGGGGTCAGCAGATCTGGTCGAATGCCAGAGCCGACGGTCATAGTCCGGATGAGAGAAGATGTGCAGATAGTCATGTCCGTCAGGGCCGCTTCGCCATGTGTGCGAAGCGGGTTGTCGTTCTGTCTGTTTGCAATGCCCTGAAACGTTTTTCGCCCAAATCGTATTTGCGAGGAGCGTTTCACATGTCCTTGATGTCCGTTTCGTCGGCCCCCGCCGACGCCTTTGCCGATCTCCCGTTGCTGGATTCCGAACCGATGCCGCCGCGCATCGCCGCCGCGCTCGACGCGATGCGCGCAGGCCGTGCCGTGGTGCTGCAGGACGACCACGACCGCGAGAATGAAGCCGACCTGATCGTTGCCGCCGAGCGCATCACGCCCGAGACGATGGCGCTGCTGATCCGCGAATGCAGCGGCATCGTGTGCCTGTGCCTGACCGACGACACCGTGCGTGCGCTCGAGCTGCCGCCGATGGTGCAGACCAACGAGAGCCGCAACGGCACCGCGTTCACCGTGTCGATCGAGGCACGCGAAGGTGTGCATACGGGCGTATCGGCGGCCGATCGCGTGACGACGATCCGCGCGGCGATCGCAGAAGGGGCGAAGCCGCACGACATCGTGCGCCCGGGCCACGTGTTTCCGCTGCGTGCGCAACCGGGCGGCGTCCTGGCGCGCCGCGGTCACACCGAAGGCACGGTCGACCTGTCGATCCTCGCGGGCCTGAAGCCGGCCGGCGTGCTGTGCGAACTGATGAATCCGGATGGCACGATGACGCGCGGCGACGATGTCGAGCGTTTCGCGCAACAGCACGGGCTGCCGATGCTGACGATCGCGGAACTCGTCGAGTTCCGCGAGGCGCTGGCCGCCGCGCGCGAGCGCTGCTGCGAACCGGCCTGAGTACGGGGAAGGGGAAGGCGGGCGCGTTCGCGCGCCCGTTGCACGGCGTGCGTGAACCGGTGCACGCCGGATCGGCCCGATCAGCGTGATCGGGCCGGCACGACCATCAGGACTGTACGTCCCCGAATTCGCCGCGCATGCCGGCTTCGACGAACGCCGGTAGTTCATCCATCTTGCGCATGATCCGCGTGATGCCCATCGCGCGCAGCGCGTCCGCGTAGTTGTCGGGGATGTGGCTCGCGCCGACGAACGCGATCGTCTTCATGCCTGCCGCCCGCGCGGCATTCAACCCCGACACGCTGTCCTCGACGACGATGCAGCGCTCCGGCGCGACGCCGAGCGCGTGCGCCGCATGCAGGTAGACGTCGGGGTAGGGCTTCGGCCGTGCCACCTGTTCGGAGCTGAACACGCGATCGCCGAAGATCTCGGTGAGCGCCGCGCGCTTCAGCGAGCTGCGCACGCGCGCGAGCCGGCTGTTCGACACGACGGCCGCCGGCAGGGTCACCTTCAGTAGTGCGTCGCGCACGCCGGAGATCGGCGCGAGCGATTGCGCCAGCGCGCGCTCGATGTTGTGCTCGATGGTCTCGATGAAGTTGGCCGGCATCTCGATCCCGAAGCGGGATTCGATTCCCGTCAGGAAGCGCGACGTCTGCTGGCCGAACGCCGACTTGGCGGCAGCTTCGAAATCGAGATTCGGAAACGTGGCGGACAGCGTGTCGAGCAGGACGCGGTCGGCAATGATTTCGCTGTCGACGAGCACGCCGTCGCAGTCGCAGATAAGGTGATCGAGCATGGTGGTGAAAAGGCGGGAGGTCGGCGACACGGATCAATTCGCCATCATACGTGCATTCGCGCACACGCCGCGCGACGCTTCGGCAAAATTTCCCGATGCGGCCGCGTGCTGACTGCGTCTCCCCCGGGTGGGTTGCCGATCGTCCGGCGGCGGCCCGCTTGCGCGGTTCGCCGCCGCCTGTCACCGCTTGTCGCCGGTGACGTCACAGCTCGATTACGCGCCCCGTTTTCCACGCAGTCATCGCGGCCTCGGCTAGTTCGAGCGCGGCCAGCCCGTCGTCGATCGTCGTGCGGACCGGCGTGCCGTCGCGCAGCGCATCGACGAAATGCGCGATCTCGGCCGCATACGCGTGCCGGTAGCGTTCGAGGAAGAACGGCTCCGGCACGTCCGTCGCGATGCCGGCCGCGAGCCACGCGCTCACCTCGGTCGGCCGCACGTTGCCGGCCTGCAGCATCCCGTTGCTGCCGAGCAGCTCGAAACGCTGGTCGTAACCGTACGCGGCGCGCCGCGACGTGTTGATCTGGCACAGCAGCCCGCGCCGCGTGCGGATCGTCACGGCCGTCGAATCGATGTCGCCCGCATCCTGCACGGCCGGATCGGTCAGGCAGCTGCCGGTCGCGTGCAGCGTCTGCGCTTCGTCGCCGAGAATCCAGCGGAACACGTCGAAGTCGTGGATCAGCATGTCCTTGAAGATGCCGCCCGAACTGCGGATGTAGTCGACGGGCGGCGCGCCCGGGTCGCGGCTCGTGACGACCAGCATTTCCGGCGCGCCGATGTCGCCGCGCTCGACGCGCGCCTTCAGCGCGGCGAACGTCGGGTCGAAGCGGCGCTGGAAGCCGATCATGCAGGTCACGCCGCTGCGCCGGACGGCGTCCGCGCACGCACGCGAGCGCTCGACGCTCAGGTCGACAGGCTTCTCGCAGAACACGGCCTTGCCCGCATTCGCGGCCGCGACGATCAGGTCCGCATGGGTGTCGGTGCTCGACGCGATCACGACCGCCCGGACGTCCGGATCGCCGAGTGCGCGCTCGACGTCGGCCACCTGCGCGCCGTGCGCGTGAGCCAGCGCTTCGGCCGACGGCGCATGCCGGTCGACGACGTATTTCAGCTTCGCGCCCGGATGGCGCGCGAGATTCGCCGCATGGATCTTGCCGATCCGTCCCGCGCCGAACAACGCGAATTCGATCATTCCGTTCTCCTGTTGATTTCGTGGATATGCGCCGGTGCGCGGCTTCAGTTGGCCGTGCACCGTGGCGGCGCTCATTGATTCGCCAGTTCGCCGCGCACGTAGTCGATGCTCGCGCGCAGTCGGTCCTCGATGTCGTCGGCCTCGGCGATTTCGTGCGCGAACGGCTCGAACGAGAACGCGCCACGGTAGCCGCGCGCGAGCAGTTCGCGCAGTTGCCGGATATTGCCGAGCCGGTCGGCGCCGCCGACCAGCACGCGATGGCCGTCGCGCATCCGGTCGACCGGCAGGTCGTCCTCCTCGACGCCCGAGAGGTGCACGAGGCCCGTCAGGTTCGGGAAGAAGATGTCCTCGCCCGACAGATGATGGTGGAACGTGTCGTGCACGAGCCGGAACACCTGTTCGCCCGCTGCGTCGTAGATGCCTTTCACCGCATCCGACTTGCGGCGTAGCGCGCATTCCTCGAAGCCGAGCGGCTCGATGAAGCCGAGCAGGCCGTGCGCGTCGAGGATCGGTTTGAGTGCCTTCAGCGCCTTCACGAGATCCGCGTGGCGCTCGACCGCGCTGCGCGTGTCGCCGCGGCTGTTGGTCGGGCACAGCACCAGCGCACGCGCGCCGCATTGCGCCGCGTAGTCGGCCAACACGGTCGCCTCGTCCGCGCGCTCGGCGTTCCATTGCTCGAAGCGCTGCAGCGCGTTGATCGTCAGGATCGTCACGCCGCCGGCTTCGGCCGTTGCGCGCACGGTGGCGGCCGGCGTGCCGTCGGCGATCTCGACGCCGTCGAGATCGTTGCGGATCTCGATCGTGTCGACGCCGAGGCGCTGGCACAGCGCGACGTAACGGTCGAACGGCAAGCGCGGGGCGCTCATCCGGTTCAGCGAAAAATGGAAGGCTTGCGTCATCGTTCTGTCCTTGGGTCTCGAGTGGGGGCGGGGATCGAATCAGGTGCCGGTGTGCGCGACGTCGGTTGCCGGCGGCGCGGCGACGGCGTGCCACGTGTCGCGCAGCCAGTGCGCGCACGCGACGTTGTTGTAGAAGATCGAATAGCGCGCGCCGCCGCCGTAGTCGGGAAACGGGATGAATTCGCAACTGATCTGCTCGACGCGCGCCGGCTGTGCGTGGGCCTGCGCGTGCAGCAACTGCCGAAGCGCGGCCTTCCACGTGTCGAGCGCCTCCGCGCGCCATACGTCGTGATAGGTGCCCGGTGCGGGCGCGACGAACGGATACTGGATGCCGCGCCCGGGCCTGCCGTCGGCGCGGCGCATCCACGGGTTGTCCGGATTGTTCGGCATCACGCTGCGGGCATGCGCATGCCGGACCCAGCCGCGCGCGATCCAGTCGGCGTACAGGGCGTCGGGCGATGCAGGGTCGAGCAACCGCCGGCCGCCGTCGGCCGCGTCGCGGATGCCCGACGCATCGAGTTCGATGTGGTTGCCGATCTTGAACAGCAGGTGCGAATGATCGAGCGTGATCCGGAAGGGCACGCCGGCCTGCTCGACAAGCCGTGCAACGCGTGCGACACGCGTGAAATCCTCGCTCCACATGTCGACGTGCACTTCGAGGCTCGGCAGGCAACCGGCCGGCTCGCCGCGCTCGTAGGTCCGCAGGTAGAAATCGGCGACCTCGCGATCGGACAGCGGATGGCCGCTCGCGTGATGCGCATGCAACTGGCAGTTGAGCACCGTGCTGCCGAAGCGCGCGCCCGCGTCGACGATCTCGGCGACGTGCGCTTCGTCACGGCCCGCGCACCAGATGCCGCCGATCACGCGAATCGGCAGCGCATGACGTTCGACCAGCGCGAAATACGGCGACAGGTCCTCGCCGCGCGCCGGGTTCTTTTCGATGTAGTCGAACACACCGGCGCCGGCGACCATCCGGAAGCGTTCGGCGGGCGTGGGCAACGGCAGGCCGTCGTGTTCGAGCACGCCGTCGAGGTTCACGCCGATGAGGATCGGTTCAGCCATCGTCTCCTGTCCGCCGTTGTCATGGGATGGGTTGCCCAATGTACGGAGGCGCGGCGCGGGCTGCATGACAAACGTTGGCGAAAAATCGCCAATGCGGCGGTCGATTTTTTCGCAATGCGCGTGCGGCGCGACAGACGGTGTGCCGGGCGTTCGAATTCAGGCTGGCAGGTACGCGCTCGTCCGCACGTTTGCCGGACAGAACACGCGGAATTCGACCGGATCGGCCGGTGGCGGCTGTTCGACGATCCCGCACGCATGCAGCACGTGCTGCAGTGCGGAAATCACCTGGCCGTCCGGATCCTGGTCGATCGCGAGATCCATCGCGCCGGATTCGATGAAGGTGCGGTGCAGGTCGATCATCTCGTGGCCGATCCACACGACGCGACCGGCCGCGCCGGCCTTGCGCAGCGCCGCCTCGATGCCGGCCGAGCCGGCGCCGCTGTTGTAGATCGCGACTACGTCGTCGTGCGCCTGCAGCGCCTTCGTCACCGCGCGGTAGCAGCGATCGTCCTGGTCGAGCGTCTCGACCGGCTCGTCGTCGCAGCGGACGGCGGCGAACGCTTCGGCAAGCTGGTCGCGGCAGCCGGCCATCCGGTCGGCGTGCGCGCGGTAGCCCATGCGCCCGCCGAGCAGCAGCACGCGGCCGGGGCGTGCCGCCAGGCGGCCGATGTAATAGCCGGCCGTGCGCCCGGCCCGGTAGTTGTCGATACCGGCGAAGTGCGCGCGGTCGATGCCGCCGATGTCGGTGACCATCGTGACGACGGTCTCGCCGCGCGCGATCGCGCCGGCCAGCGCGTCGCGCACGCGGCTCGTGTCGCGTGCCGTGACGATCAGCGCCGCGCGCCGGTAGGCGGGCCGTTCGATCAGCGCGGCGGCCCGCTCGTCGTCGGCGGCGGGCAGGATCGTCCGGTGCACGACCACGCGCCGATCGAGCATCTGCAGCGAGCGCTGCAGCGCCAGCTGCAGCCGCTTGAAGAAAGCCGCGTCGGTATCCGGCAGCAGCACGTCGACGTGGAGCAGCCCGTGCCGCGTGTCGGGCAGCTGGCGCGGCACGCCGAGCTGCCGCGCGGCTGCCACCACGCGTTCGCGGGCCTGCGCCGAGACGCTGCCGCGCTCGTTCAGCACGCGGTCGACGGTGGTCGTGCTGACGCCGGCAAGCGCCGCGATCTCGTCGAAGCGTGCGGTGCGCTTGCGCCAGCGCGGCCCGGATTCGCCTGCCATGGTTGTCTCCATCGTGGTGTCGCCATCGAGACGTGGCGATGCGGGGAACGCTAAAACGATGGCGAAATTTCGTCAACGTTTCGATTGAGCGGGGGAGGCCGCGGGCCTAATTTTGATTCCATGCCGAAGCGCTTGCCGCGCTTCCAACGAACAAGGAATCCAGGAGACGCACGTGGCTCATATCGACGACCAGGCGCACGACCGCACGGTGGCGCGCCGTCAGGCATACCGGATGATCGGCGGCGCCGGCGAGCGCGCGCAGGCGGCCGGGCTCGCCAACGCCGAGTGGTATCGATGCCCGGTGCCGCGGCCGCTGATGAAGCAGCTGATGCAGCGTGGCGACGCGCGCGCGCTCCGCGACACGCTGATCTGGTATGCGGCGATCGCGATCAGCGGGGTGCTCGCATGGCTGGCGTGGCGTGCACATTCGGCGTGGGCGATCCCCGCGTTCTTCGTGTACGGCACGCTCTACTGCAGCCCGGCCGACTCGCGCTGGCACGAATGCGGGCACGGCACCGCGTTCCGCACGCGCTGGATGAACGACGTGCTGTACCAGGTCGCGTCGTTCCAGGTGTTCCGCCGCGCGACGGCGTGGCGGTGGAGCCATGCACGTCATCACACCGATACGCTGGTCGTCGGGCGCGATCCGGAAATCGCCGCGCCGAAGCCGACCGACTGGCGCTCGCTCGCGCTGAACATCGTCGCGCTGAAGCATGTGGCCGGCGAGCTGCGCAAGATGATCGCGACGGCCTTCACCGGCCGGCTCGACGACGAGGAGCGCACCTACGTGCCCGAATCGGAACGGCCGAAGGTGGTGCGCGAGTCTCGCATCCATCTCGCGGTGTACGCACTCGTGACCGGTGCTTCGCTCTACTGGCACACGATTCTGCCGCTCCTCTACATCGGCCTGCCGAGCCTCTACGGTGCGTGGCTGTACCTGTATTTCGGCCTCACGCAGCACGCGGGCATGCCCGAGAACGTGCTCGATCACCGGCGCAACTGCCGGACCGTGATGATGAATCCGGTGTTCCGCTTCCTGTACTGGAACATGAACTATCACGTCGAACACCACATGTTCCCGATGGTGCCGTTCCACGCGCTGCCGAAGCTGCACGAGGCGGTGAAGGCCGACATGCCGCCGCCGTATCGCAGCACGCTGGCCGCATACGCGGAGATCGTGCCGGCGCTGGTCCGGCAGACGCGCGACCCGACCGATTACGTCGTGCGGCCCGTGCCGGATGCCGCGCGCGCCTGACCGATATCGACTCTTCCAACCCAGGAGACACGCAACATGACGCAATGGATCGACACCGGCGCGCTCGACGACATCGACGACGAAGACGTCGCGCGCTTCGACCATGCCGGCCACACGTACGCGATCTACCGCATCGACGGCGAAGTCTATGCAAGCGACGGCCTGTGCACGCACGAGCAAGTACATCTCGCGGACGGGCTTGTGATCGACCACGTGATCGAATGCCCGAAGCACAACGGGCGCTTCGACGTGCGCGACGGCCGGCCGCTGTCCGCGCCCGCCTGCGAGAAGCTGCGCACGTACCGCGCGAAGATCGAAGACGGCCGCATCCTGATCGAGGTGTGACGCGATGACGAACGATCGGGTGATGGCGATCGTCGGCGCGGGCCACGCGGGCGGCCGCGCGGCGCAGGTGCTGCGTGAATCCGGCTGGAGTGGGCGGATCGTGCTGATCGGCGCGGAGGCGCACCTGCCGTACGAGCGGCCGCCGTTGTCGAAGGGCGTGCTGACCGGCGAACGCAGCGCGGCGCAGTGCCGGTTGCGCGATCCGGCGGCGTGGGCGGCCGATCGTATCGAGCCGGTCGTCGCGACGGTCGAGCGCATCGATCCGGGCGCACGCGAAGTGCGCCTGTCGGATGGCAGCGTGGTCGGCTACGACGCGCTGCTGCTCGCGACCGGCGGCCGCGCGCGTCGCCTGACGATTCCGGGTGCGACGCTGGACGGCGTGTTTGCATTGCGCACGCTCGACGATGCGGCGGCGCTCGGCACGCGGCTCGCGCCCGATGCGCGGGTCGTGCTGATCGGCGGCGGCTTCATCGGCCTCGAAGTCGCGGCGTCGGCGCGACTGCGCGGGTGCCGCGTGACGGTGCTCGATGCGGCGTCGCGCCTGCTCGGGCGCGCAGTGCCGGAGGCGATCGCGGCGCGCGTGCACGCGCTTCACGAACGGCAGGGCGTGGCCATTCGCGTGAAGCGGAAGCCGGTTGCGATCGAGCGGACGACGGGCGGCGCGCTGGCCGTCGTACTCGACGACGGCGACACGCTGATCGCCGACACGGTCGTCGCCGGCATCGGCATCGAGCCGGCTGACGAGCTGGCGCGTGAGGCGGGCCTCGCCGTCGAGCGCGGCATCGTCGTGAACGAGCGGCTCGAGACATCGGCGCGCGGCATCTACGCGGCCGGCGACGTCGCGGTGTTCCCGAGTGCGTTGTCGGGGCGGCCCGTCCGGCAGGAGACGTGGCACGGCGCCGAGACCCAGGCGCGCGTCGCCGCGCGCAACATGCTCGGCGCCGACGAGCCGTATCGCGAGACGCCGTGGTTCTGGTCGGATCAATACGACGCGCAGTTGCAGGTGGCCGGTGAGCCGGTACTCGGCGAACTATCGGTCGCGCGCGCGCTCGGCGACGACGCGGAAATCCATTTCCATTTCGACGCCGGTGCGCGGCTCGTCGCCGCAAGCGGTTTCGGCCGCGTGTCCGGGTTCGTCAAGGACATGCGGGTGGCGAGAATGCTGGTCGAGCGCGGGATCGACGTGAGCCCGTCGGCTGTCGCGGATACGGGGGTGAAGCTGAAGTCGCTGGTCTCGGCCGAGTGAGGCCGGTAGCGGAAACGAAGCGGCGAAGCGGCGGAGCGCGAGGGAAGGCGAACGAAGGAAGGAAAGCAAAACGCGCGGCGAGGATCGCCGCGCGTTTCGGTCAAGCGACGATCAGATCGTCGTGTGCAGGTGCAGGTACAGGCCGGCCGCCGCGGCGCCGCCGAGCAGCGGACCGACGACGGGCACCCATGCATAGCGCCAGTCGCTGTCGCGCTTGCCGGGGATCGGCAGCAGCGCGTGCATGATGCGCGGCGACAGGTCGCGCGCGGGGCTCATCGCATAGCCGGTCGGGCCGCCGAGCGAGATGCCGATGCCGAGCACGAGCAGGCCGACGGGCAGTGCGTCGAGCGCGCCGAGGCCGACTTGCGGCGACGCGAGGTACAGCACGCCGAGGATCAGCACGAACGTGCAGATCGCTTCGGTCAGCACGTTGTGCGTGACGCTGCGGATCGCGGGCGCCGTGCAGAACACCGCGAGCTTCAGGTCCGCATCGGCTTCCTTCGCGAAGTGCTGGCGATAGGCGAGCCACACGAGCAGCGCGCCGGCCATCCCGCCGAGCATCTGCGCGAGGACGTAGCCGCCGACTTTCGACCACGCGAACTTGCCCGCGAGCGCGAGACTGATGGTGACGATCGGGTTCAGGTGCGCGCCGCTGAACGATGCGGTCACGTAGACGGCGACGAACACGGCCATCGCCCAGCCCATCACGATCACGATCAGGTCCGCGCCTTTGCCCTTGGTCTTTGCAAGCAGCACGTTTGCGACCGCGCCGTTGCCGAGCAGCACGAGGATCGCTGTGCCGATGAATTCCGCAATATAAGGTGACATGTTTGTCTCTCTTGAATCACGGCGGACTCGCGCAGTGCGCGGTCCGCCGGTGTTGTTGTATTTCGTCTGGATTGCTTGACGGTTACTGCGCGTCGTCGGCCCATGCCTTCGCCGCACGCACCGCACGCTGCCAGCCCGACATGCAGCGTTCGACGTGCTCCTTCGGCATCGACGGCGAGAAGCGGCGATCGAGCTGCCACTGGTCGCGCACTTCGTCGAGGTTCTTCCAGTAGCCGATCGCGAGACCCGCGAGGTAGGCCGCGCCGAGCGCGGTCGTCTCGGTGATCTGCGGACGCACCGCGTCGACGCCGAGCAGGTCCGCCTGGAACTGCATCAGCAGGTCGTTCGCGCTCGCGCCGCCGTCCACGCGCAGCTCGCCGATGCTGATGCCCGAATCGGCTTCCATCGCGGCCAGCACGTCGAGCGACTGGTACGCGATCGAATCGAGCGCCGCGCGTGCGAGGTGCGCGGAGGTCGTGCCGCGCGTGACGCCGAACACCGAACCGCGCGCCCGCGCGTTCCAGTGCGGTGCGCCGAGGCCGGCGAACGCGGGCACCAGGTAGACGCCGTCGGTGTGCGGCACGCTCGCGGCGAGCGCTTCGATTTCAGCGGCCGACTTGATGATGCCGACGCCGTCGCGCAGCCACTGCACCACCGCGCCCGCGATGAAGATGCTGCCTTCCAGCGCGTACTGCACGTTGTCGCCGATCTGCCAGGCGATCGTCGTGACGAGGTTGTTCTTCGATTCGATCGGCTTGTCGCCGGTGTTCATCATCAGGAAGCAGCCGGTGCCGTAGGTGTTCTTCACCATGCCGGACTGCGTGCACATCTGGCCGAACAGCGCCGCCTGCTGGTCGCCCGCGATACCCGCGAGCGGGATCTTCGACGCGAACACGGTGGTCTTCGTGTGGCCGTAGATTTCCGACGATGCCTTCACCTCCGGCAGCATGCTGCGCGGGATGTCGAGCATGTCGAGCAGTTCGTTGTCCCACTCGCGCGTGTGGATGTTGAACAGCATCGTGCGCGACGCGTTCGTCACGTCGGTCACGTGCAGTTCGTGCTTCGTGAAGTTCCACACGAGCCAGCTGTCGACGGTGCCGAACGCGAGCTTGCCCTGCTTCGCCTTCTCGCGTGCGCCCGGCACGTTGTCGAGAATCCAGCGGATCTTGGTTCCCGAGAAGTACGAATCGATCGGCAGGCCGGTCTTCGCGCGCACCTTCGCCTCGAAGCCTTGCGCCTTCAGCGAATCGCAGAAGTCGGCCGTGCGGCGATCCTGCCAGACGATCGCGTTGTAGACGGGCTGGCCCGTCTCGCGATCCCAGACGATCGTGGTTTCACGCTGGTTGGTGATGCCGATCGCGGCGATCGACGTGCCGTTCAGGCCCGTGCGCGTGACGGCTTCGGCGGCGACGCCGGCTTGCGTCGACCAGATTTCCTGCGGGTCGTGCTCGACCCAGCCGGGTTGCGGGTAGATCTGCTCGAATTCCTTCTGGGCGATCGAAACGATATTGCCCTGGCGATCGAACAGCATCGCGCGGGAACTCGTGGTGCCCTGGTCAAGCGCGAGGATGTACTGATCCTGCATGTCTCTCATCTCCATCCGTGGATTTGGCTTAGTTGTGATGCGCGCCGCATGTGGGCGGCGCGTCGGTGAGTCAACGTCGGTCAAGCAACTGCAACTGCATTCCGCTCAGGCATGCGGCGCGTGCGCGGCGGCGAACCACGCGTCGACCGCAGCGGTCACCGCGTCGAGCGTGCCGGGCGCGACGTGCAGGCCGAGCTTCGAGCGGCGCCACAGCACGTCCTGCGCGCAGGTCGCCCATTCGGCGTCGCGCAGGTAGCGCAGTTCGGCGTCGTAGAGGCCCGGTGCGATTTCGGTGCCGAGATCGGCGAGCGACTTCGCGCCGTCGATCACGCGCTCCGCGCGCGTGCCGTAGGCACGCGCATAGCGGCGGGCGAGCGCGGCGGGCAGCCACGCATGGCGTTTGGCGAACGTATCGGCGAATGCGTCGAACTTCGCGTTCGCGATGTCGCCGCCCGGCAGCGCGACGCCGGCCGTCCAGGTCTTCGCGTCGCGGCCGAGTGCGCGGCACAGCATGTCGCCGGCTTCTTCCGCGAGCTTGCGGAACGTCGTGATCTTGCCGCCGAACACCGACAGCAGCGGGGCGCCCGCGCCGTCGTCCAGCTCGAGCCGGTAATCGCGCGTGACGGCCGATGCGTTCGCGGCGTTCTCGTCTTCCAGCAGCGGGCGCACGCCCGAGTAGGTCCAGTGCACGTCGGCCGGCGAGATCTTGCGCTTGAAGTAGCGGTTGATCGAGTCGCACAGGTACTGCGTCTCGTCGCGATCGATCGCGACCTTCGCGGGATCGTTCGTGTATTCGACGTCGGTCGTGCCGATCAGCGTGAAATCGTGTTCGTACGGAATCGCGAAGATGATCCGCTTGTCCGGGTTCTGGAAGATGTACGCGTGGTCGTGATCGAACAGGCGGCGCGTGATGATGTGGCTGCCCTTCACGAGCCGCACGCTGTGGTGCGCGCCGCGGCCGAGCGCGCCTTTCAGCACTTCGCCGACCCACGGGCCGGCCGCGTTCGCGATCGCACGTGCATGCACGACGCGGATCGAGCCGTCGGCGTGCTGCAGTCGCGCTTCCCATTCGTCGCCGCGGCGTTCGGCGGACACCAGCTTCGTGCGCGTCAGGATCTGGGCGCCGCGCTCCTTCGCATCCATCGCGTTCAGCACGACGAGGCGCGCGTCGTCGACCCAGCCGTCCGAATAGACGAAGCCGCGCTTGATCGAGTCGATCAGCGGCGCGCCGGCCGCATGGCGGCGCATGTCGATGCCGCGCGAGCCGGGCAGCAGTTCGCGTTTCGCGAGGTGATCGTAAAGGAACAGGCCGATGCGGATCAGCCAGGCCGGACGCAGGTTCGGCATGTGCGGCATCACGAAGCGCAGCGGCCACATGATGTGCGGCGCCGCGCGCAGCAGCGTCTCGCGCTCCTGCAGCGCCTTGCGCACGAGTCCGAACTCGTTGTACTCGAGGTAGCGCAGGCCGCCGTGAATCAGCTTCGTGCTGGACGACGACGTGTGCGACGCGAGATCGTCCTGCTCGCAGAGCATGACCGACAGGCCGCGGCCGGCCGCATCGCGCGCGATGCCCGCGCCGTTGATGCCGCCGCCGACGACGAGCAGATCGTAGCGATTCGGTTGGGTCACCTGCTGTCCTTATCGTCTGAGGGAAAGGGTTGAACAGAAAATGTTCGAATTCGAAATTTAACGAACGAAATCGAAAAAGTAAAGTTCGATAAAGCGGGGCCAGTAGCGCGCGGCACGATCCCGGACGATACTGGCGAAATCGACCGTTTCGCGAGGTGAATCATGCGTATTGGGATGTGGGCCGGCGCGTGCGCCGTCCTTCTGGCGGGGTGCACTGCCGGGATGCCGCCGCTAGCCGGCAACTGGCGCACGCCGTCGTTCGCCGACCTGCAGACGTCATGCGGCGGCACGGCGCGGGACTGGGGCGCGGACGCGCAGCCGGTCTACTCGACGCTATATGACGCGTACGTGGCGAAACGGTATCGTGGGCTGACCGATGCGAACTATTGTGCGTTCGTAAACGAACTTTCGACGCACTATGCGGCGCCGGACGCGGCGGCGCGTGCCGGCTGGATCGCGTATTTCAACGGTGCGCGGGCGCAGGCCATCAGCTGGCGGGCGGCGGTCGATCCGACGCTGCGCGGCGGTTGAAACAGGCTGGGGCGGGGTGGGGGACGGAAGCGGAAGTGGCCGCGCGGCCCGGCATCCGGGCGGCGCGGTCAGGTCAGGAACGGTGTGGTTTTACGAATAGCGGTACTTGATGGATCGCAGTGCGGCGTCGCCGGTTTCGGTCACGCAGTATTTGCGTCCCGAACCGAGGCCTTCCAGACGGACGAGCTGCTGTTCGAGCAGCGCGTCGATTTCGTCCCGATCCATGTGGGTTTGATCGGGAGCGTCCTTCACAAGCAATAGCGTGGCGAATTCATGCGGACTCAGCATCGTTCTCTCCATGGCGACCAGTCAGCCCGCGCAGCCGGCGCACGGGCCGACGCGCGATACCCAGCGGGGTATGGCTTGGGGGGAAAGCTGTATTCGCCGGCCATGCCATTCGTCCGCGCCCTGGCACAGGCGGAACGGTCGAAATAGGCCGGGGAACTGGAGTCTAGTCGAGCGCGCAGGCAACGACAAATCGGGCCCCGTTAATTTTCCGTTTGACAGCCGGGCTGCGCGCAAGCGGTTTGCTCGCGACGCCAACTTCTTGATTTCACTTGAAGTTTTAGGTGCGGTGCAGCATCGGAACCGTCACTCGGCGACGTACACCTGGGTGCCGGCGGCCGCCACGGTATCGGCCATCTCGGGCGGCAGCGGCTTGTCGGTGAAGAGCGCGTGCACCTGGCTCAGGTGACCCTGGCGCACCAGCGCGGGACGGCCGACCTTCGAATGGTCGGTCACGAGATAGACGGTGCGCGCATGCTGCATGATCGCCTCGGCCACGCGCACCTCGCGTGTGTCGAAGTCGCGCAGCGTGCCGTCGGCCTCGATCGCCGATGTGCCGATGATCGCGTAGTCGACCTTGAACTGGCGGATGAAGTCGATCGCGAGTTCGCCGACGATCCCCTTGTCCCACGGCCGCACGATGCCGCCCGTGATCAGCACCTCGCAGTCGGGGTAGCCGCTCATCATCGACGCGACGTTCAGGTTGTTCGTGATCACGTGCAGCCCGTGGTGGCGGTTCAGCGCGCGTGCGACTTCCTCGGTGGTCGTGCCGAGGTTGATGAACAGCGACGCCTGGTCGGGAATGTGCGACGCCGCGAGTGCTGCGATGCGCCGCTTCTCGTCGTGGAACATCCGCTGGCGCGCGGTGTACGACACGTTCTCCGAGCTGGTCGGCAGGCTCGCGCCGCCGTGGTAGCGGCGCAGCAGGTTCAGGTCGGCCAGCCAGTTCACGTCGCGGCGGATCGTCTGCGGCGTCACCGCGAAATGCGCGGCGAGATCGTCGACGGTCACGAAGCCGTCGCGCTGCACCCATTCGAGCAATTCCTGCTGGCGCGCGTTGAGGGTGAGGCGGGGATCTCGGGTCATGGCTCGATGGTCGTGTCGTGAGACGGAGCGGGTATTGTAAGGGCGGCAACGGCGTTAGGCCGGCCCGGCCCGCAGGCTTGCCCGATATTCATGTGGAAATTGCATGGATTCATTTCACAAATGAATTTGTGCGATTGTGCCGATCGCGCTGCAATGGCGGATTGCCCGCGCACGCGGGGGTGCGCGTCCGGCGCGATCATTCAGCTTTCGACGAGGTGGAACCGATGACTGGCTTCAACTGGCACAACCCGTATCCGACGACCCGCATCCCGGTGTTCGCGCGCAACGTCGTGTCGACGTCGCACCCGCTCGCCGCGCAGGCCGGGCTGCGGATGCTGTGGAAGGGCGGCAACGCGGTCGACGCGGCGCTGGCCGCCGCGGCCGCGATCACGGTCGTCGAGCCCGTGTCGTGCGGGCTCGGCGGCGATGCGTTCGCGCTCGTGTGGGACGGCGAGCGGCTGTCCGGGTTGAACGCGTCGGGCGTCGCGCCGGCCGCATGGAACGTCGACTATTTCCGCAAGCGCCACGGCGACGCGGCCAACGGCATTGCGAACAAGCCGACGCGCGGCTGGGATACCGTCACCGTGCCGGGCGTGATCGCGGGCTGGGAAGCGCTGCATGCGAAGTTCGGTTCGCTGCCGTTCGCGGACCTGCTCGAACCGGCGATCGAGATCGCGGAGCGCGGCTATGCGGTGCCGCCGATCGTCGCGCACAAGTGGGCGGCCGCGGTGCCGGAACTCGAGGGGCTGCCGGGCTTTGCGGACACCTTCATGCCGCACGGCCGCGCACCGCAGGTGGGCGAGCGCGTGTGCCTGCCGGGCCATGCTCAGACGTTGCGCACGCTGCAGAAGGAGGGGGCGCGCGCGTTCTACGAGGGCGCGCTCGCCGATCGCATCGCCGCCTTCTCCCGCGAAGGCGGTGGCGCGCTGACCGCAGCCGACCTGCAGGCGTACCGGCCGGAATGGGTCGAGCCGATCGGCAAGCGCTTCGGCCGTCACACGATCCACGAGATTCCGCCGAACGGGCAGGGCATCGCCGCGCTGATCGCGCTCGGGATCGCCGAGCACGCGGGCGTGACCGAATGGCCAGTCGATTCGGTCGACTCGCAGCATCTGCAGATCGAGGCGATGAAGCTCGCGTTCGCGGACGTCTATCGCTACGTCGCCGATCCGCGCGCGATGGAGCTCACGCCCGAGCAGATGCTCGACGACGCGTATCTCGCCGAGCGCGCGAAACTGATCGATCCCGCGCGCGCGACGCACTTCGCCGCCGGCCGGCCGCATTCGGGCGGCACGATCTACCTGTCGGCGGCCGACGAGCGCGGGATGATGGTGAGCTTCATTCAGTCGAACTACATGGGCTTCGGCTCGGGGCTCGTCGTGCCCGGTACCGGCATCGCGTTGCAGAACCGCGGGCACGGCTTCTCGATGGACCCGGCATCGCCGAACGTCGTCGCGGGCGGCAAGCGGCCGTTCCACACGATCATCCCGGCGTTCGTCACCGAGGAGGTCGACGGCCGGACCGAGGCCGTGATGAGCTTCGGCGTGATGGGCGGCGACATGCAGCCGCAAGGGCACCTGCAGAGCGTCGTGCGGATGCTCGGCTACGGGCAGCAACCGCAGGCGGCCTGTGATGCGCCGCGCTGGAAGGTCAACCGCGACTTCACGCTCGACGTCGAGGCGACGATGAATCGCGCGACCGTCGATGCGCTGGCCGCACGCGGCCATACGATCAAGTCGATCGACGATCCTTACATGGATTTCGGTTCGGGGCAGTTCATCTGGCGTCTCGATCGCGACGATCGCGAGCGCGGCTACGTGGCCGCGAGCGACAGCCGGCGCGACGGTCTGGCGGCCGGTTTCTGACGGATTCCTGGCGGCTTTCGCCGGCATGTCGTGTGCTTCGCGGGCGGCCGAATGGCCGCCCGTTTCGTTTGCGGCAAGCCGTATCACCGCGCGGGCGCAAGCGGTTTGAAGGACTCGTCTAACGAACGGCAACAGACGCCGTGGAACTGCGCTTGTCGGGTATGGTCAGTGCTTTGAAGCATGAACATCAAAGTCCGGCTAAGATGCCAGCATGGTTCGGCCGGACCAATCCACTATAAACGCAAGTAAAACGCCGCCTGCGGGATGGCCGGCGCCTGTGCCGAAGGCATGGGCCGGCCCCGCGCGACGACTGGGAGCGCACTACCATGGACACCAAAACGACGCATGTGATGCCGTGGCGAATCGAGGACATCGACCTGAACCGGATCGATCGTCAACGTGCCGCCGCGAACGAGGATCTGTTGCTGCTGCTGTGCGCGTCGTCGTTCATCGAAAGCGGCTCGGATCTCTACACGAGCAATCTGAGCCAGTTCTTCAACGACGATCCGGAAGTCTCCGCATGGCTCAACAATGCATGGGAGCACGAAGAATTGCAGCACGGGCGCGCGCTGAAGGCGTACATCGCGCACGTGTGGCCGGAGTTCGACTGGGATACCGCGTTCGCGAACTTCTTCGCCGAGTATTCGCAGACCTGCAAGGTCGAGGCGTTCGAGAAGACCCGCGCGCTCGAGATGGTCGCGCGCTGCGTCGTCGAAACGGGCACGGCCACGCTCTATCGCGCGATCAACGAGTGCTCGGACGAGCCCGTGCTGAAGGAAATCACCGACAACATTCGCACCGACGAAGTACGCCACTACAAGCACTTCTTCAAGTTCTTCAAGAAGTACAACCAGGTCGAAGGCAATGGCCGCCTTGCGGTGCTCGGCGCGCTGGCGCGCCGCGTGATGGAAATCAAGAACGAGGATTCGGAGATCGCGCTGCGCCACGTGTTCGCGGTGCGCTATCCGGATCGTGTCGGCGACAGCCAGTACAACCGCGAACGCGCCGCGCGCATCAGCACGCTCGTGCGGCGCAACCTGTCGGCCGACATGTGCGTGAAGATGCTGCTCAAGCCGCTCGACCTGCCCGCGAAGATCCAGCCGGGCGTTCACTATCCGCTCACGAAGATCACGCGGCACGTGTTCCTGCGCTGAGCGCCGCGGCGCGGCCCGACGCGCGTATGCTGCGGCTCTTCATCCGCTTGTCCACCGGGGCCACGCCATCATGACCGATACCCATCGCGACGCGCTCGAACAATGGACGTTCGATGCGTGGCCGCCGGCCGTCGTCTCATTGTTCGACGGTACCGCGCTCGAACGTCATGCCGACCTCGCCGCGTCGCTGATCGTCGCGACCGACGATGGTCAGTTGCGCACGACGCTGCTCGGCGTCGGCGAAATCTATGCACACGATGCGCGCACGCTGCTGCTGGCGCTCTGGCCGCAATCGCGTGCGGCGCGCGCGATCGCGCAACGGCGATCGGCCGCGTTGACGCTGGTCGCGGACGGCGCGTTCTTTCAGGCGCAATTGAGGATGGCGCCGCTCGAAGGAGACTTCGGCGGACTGGCCGGATTCGCTGCGACGATCGCGCACGGCGATGCGCAGCGGGTCGGCTATGCGCGTCTCGCGACAGGTGTCACGTTCACGCTGGAAGGGGCGCGCGCCGAGGTGCTCGCGCGCTGGCAACGCCAGGTCGAGCACCTGCGGCGCGCAGCCGCACGGCTTCAGTGACCGCGCTGGCCGCTGCGCGACGAGCGGTTGCGGTTCGCGTGCGCGGCATTGCCATTCGCCGGGCGCGCGCTGTTGCCGCCACCGGCCGGACGTCCGCCGGTGCCGCCCGCGCCGCCTTGCCCTTGCGTGCGCGGCTTCGCGGCTTTCTGCTGGGTAGCCTTCGGTTGCGCATTGCCGTCGCGTTTCGCGGCCGGCTGGCCTGAGCCGCCTGCGCGCGGCTGGCGATTGCCGCCGCCGCCACCGCCGCGCGGCTGCTGCTGCCCGCGGCGCTGCTGGATCGGCTCCGGCTTCGCGTTCGGATCGGGTTCGAAGCCCGCGATCACTTCCTGCGGAATCTCGCGCTTGATCAGCCGCTCGATGTCGCGCAGCAGCTGCTTCTCGTCGACGCACACGAGCGACACGGCTTCGCCGGTCGCACCCGCGCGGCCCGTGCGGCCGATCCGGTGCACGTAGTCTTCCGGCACGTTCGGCAGGTCGAAGTTGACGACGTGCGGCAGCTGGTCGATGTCGATCCCGCGCGCGGCGATATCGGTCGCGACGAGCACCTGCAGCGTGCTGTTCTTGAACTCCGCGAGCGCGCGCGTGCGGGCCGACTGGCTCTTGTTGCCGTGGATCGCCATCGCGCTGATGCCGTCCTTCGTGAGCTGCTCGGCGAGCCGGTTCGCGCCGTGCTTCGTGCGCGTGAACACGAGCACCTGGAACCAGTTGTGTTCGCGAATCAGGTGCGTGAGCAGTTCGCGCTTGCGATCGCGGTCGACCGGGTGGATCTTCTGCGCGACGCTTTCGGCGGTCGTGTTGCGGCGTGCGACCTCGATCAGCGCGGGCGAGTCGAGCAGGCTGTCGGCGAGCGCCTTGATCTCGTCGGAGAAGGTGGCCGAGAACAGCAGGTTCTGGCGCTGCGGCGGCAGCTTCGCGAGCACGCGCTTGATGTCGTGGATGAAGCCCATGTCGAGCATCCGGTCGGCTTCGTCGAGCACGAGGATGTCGAGGTCCGACAGGTCGATCGTCTTCTGCTGCATGTGATCGAGCAGGCGGCCCGGCGTCGCGACGACGATGTCGACGCCGCGCTTGAGCGCATCGATCTGCGGATTGATGCTGACGCCGCCGAACATCACGGTCGAGCGCAGCTTCAGGTACTTGCTGTACGCACGGACGCTTTCCTCGACCTGGGCGGCGAGTTCGCGCGTCGGCGTGAGAATCAGCGCGCGCACCGCGCGCTTCGCGCCGCGATGTTCCGCGTAGAACGTATGCAGGCGTTGCAGGATCGGCAGCGTGAAGCCGGCGGTCTTGCCGGTGCCCGTCTGTGCGCCGGCGAGCAGGTCGCCGCCGCCGAGGACGGCCGGAATCGCCTGTTGCTGGATCGGAGTCGGCGACGTGTAGCCGAGCTCGTTGACCGCCTTGACCAGCGGTTCGGCCAAGCCGAGAGATTCAAAAGACATAGATACCACTCTTCAGTTTTATGATCGGCGACGTCGCGCGCGGCCCGCGCGGGAGGTGACATCGCAAAATGCAAAATGCAAAAGGGCGCGGCCGCGGTTTCCCGCAGCCGCGCCCCGTTTGTGTCAGCCGCTTCTTAGTCGAGCGGCGCGGAACGCAGGTCGCTCACCTGTTGCGGCGAGATCGGCGTACCGTTGTTGCCCCACGATACCCGGATATACGTGACGACCGCCGCAACTTCCTGGTTCGACAGCGACTGGGCGAACGGCGGCATCCCGTACGGACGCGGATTCTTGAACGTGCTCGGCGGATAGCCACCGTTCAGCACCATGCGGATCGGGTTGACGGCCGATTCCATCATGATCGAGTGGTTGCCCGCGAGCGGCGGATACGCCGGCGGCTTGCCTGCGCCGTTTTCGGCGTGGCAGGTCGCGCAGTTGTCCGCGTAGATCTTCTTGCCCTGGTCGAACAGCGCGTTGCCGAACTGCTTCGACGGCTCGTACTGCATGTTCTTCGGCGCTTCAGCCTTCTGCGGGATCGACTTCAGGTACGTCGACATTGCGCGCGTATCTTCGTCGGTCATGTACTGCAGGCTGTTGTGGACCACGTCCGCCATCGGGCCGAATACCGCGCCCTTCTGCGACACGCCGGCCTGCAGCAGGTCGGACAGCTCCTGCACGTGCCAGTCGCCGAGGCCGAGTTCCTTGTCGTTCGTCAGCGACGGCGCATACCAGTTCTGCAGCGGGATCAGGCCGCCGGCGAATGCCGAGCCCGTTACCGGGCCGCCCATCATGTTGATCGACGTGTGGCACATCGAGCAGTGGCCGAGGCCTTCGACGAGGTACGCGCCGCGGTTCCATTCGACCGACTTGGTCGGATCCGGCTTGTATTCGCCTTCCTTGAAGAACAGCGTGCGCCAGCCGATCAGCAGGTTGCGGTTGTTGAACGGGAACTTCAGTTCATGCGGACGGCTCGGCACCGACACCGGCGCGACCGAGCGCAGGTACGCGTAGATCGCGTCCGAATCCGCACGCGTGACCTTCGTGTAGCTCGCGAACGGGAAACCCGGGTAGAGCAGGCTGCCGTCCTTCGAACGGCCGGTGTGCATCGCGCGGTAGAAGTCGTCCGACGTCCACTTGCCGATGCCGTCCTTGTCGTCCGGCGTGATGTTCGGCGTGTACATCGTGCCGAACGGCGTCGCCATCGGCAGGCCGCCCGCGAACGACTTGCCGCCGCGCACGGTGTGGCACGCGATACAGTCGCCGACGCGCGCGAGGTATTCGCCCTTCTTGATCAGCGCGGCCTGGTCGGCCGGCGTGGCCGCGACGGCGGAAGCGCCGTGCAGCGTGTCGTTGCCCGGCCACAGGACCGGCACGAGGGCAGCAGCCGCGACGATCGCGACGGCCGAGAGTGCAAACAGGGACTTGCGTTTCATTGTGTCTGTCTCCCTTGCCTTATTGCGGTTCGCTGCCGCAGGCGAGCGGAGTCTTCATCGAACGCGCCGGAGCCGGCACGGGGTTGGCGGGCGCCGGTTGCGCGGCAAGCCATGCGGTCACGGCCGTCACGTCTTCGTCGGAAAGCTTCGAAGCGACTTCATGCATGCAGTCAGGCGCCTTCGCGTGACGGTTGCCCGAACGCCATGCACCGATCTGCGCGCTCAGGTAGTCGGCGTGCAGGCCGACCAGGCCCGGGATCGCCGGCTGCATGCCGGTCAGCGTCGCGCCGTGGCAGGCCACGCAGGCCGGCAGCTTGCGGGACGGGTCGCCTTGCGTGACGAGCTGCTTGCCGCGCGCGAGCGTCGCGGCCGGCAGCGTCGGCTTCGCCGGCGCCGGGTACGGCGGGCGTTCGGCCGAGAAGTGCTCGGCCATTTCACGCAGGTAGTCGTCGTTCAGGTACGTCAGCAGGTAGTTCATCGGCGGGTACTTGCGCCGGCCGTCACGGAAGTTGACGAGCTGGTTGTACAGGTACTCGGCCGGCTTGCCGGCAAGCCGCGGGAAGTAGTCGTTGTCCGTGCCCTGGCCATGGACGCCATGGCAGGCCGTACAGCCGCGCACACGCTCGGCCATGGTATCGGGTGCCTTGAGCGGCGCCTGCTGGGCGTGCGCTTGCTCCGTGGGCTTGGTCTGCGCTTGGGCAGCGCTCATAAGGCCCGCGCTGCCGAACATCAGAACGGCGAGCAGCGGACGGAAGAGGCGTCTTGAAGACACACGAGACTCCATGTTTATTCGACGGGGACCTGTTGTCCGGGCTACGATCGGCTCGGCGCATGACGGCAGGGCAGCCGGGCTGCTGCGACGCGGCATTCTATCATCGATGGGTAATGACGGCTATTTGGCAAAAGGACATCGGTTCCTGTCCGTCTGCGACTTGCGACAATTTGACGCGCATTGCGACGTGTCGGTGTGAACCGGCGTGCGTTTTCACCATCGAAGACCGTACACTCGCGGGTCGCGCGGCGCCGCCTCCGCCGCAGGTCCAGTCATTTCTCCCGTTTCCGGATTCATCGATGACGTTTTCTACCGTGCCGTTGCCTTCCTCACGCTGTCCATCCCGTTGCTGCCATCTCGTCGGCCTGCCGCTTTCGGGACGGTGTGCGCGATGAAGTTCGACAGCTTGTGGATCGGTCAGGTCGCGCTCGCGGCGCTGATGGACGCGGCGTTCGCGATGGCGGTCGGCTCGGCGCTGCTCAAGGCATGGCTCGGCAAGGACGGTGCGCGTCCGGTCGTCGCGCCGTCGCATCCCGCGTGGCTGCGCGCGCAACATTCGCTGGTCGCGGCGGCGCTGGCGCTGGTGCTCGCGGATCTCGGCTGGCTCGTCTATGAGGCGGCGACGATGAGCGGGGCGGGGCTCGGCGGCGCGTTCGCCGCGATTCCCGTGATGCTGATGCAGACGCATACGGGCTTCGCGTGGAGCGTTGCATTCGCCGGCGCCGTGGTGCTCGCGATCGTCGCGCTGGGGAAGCCGGAGGGCCCGGTTGCACACGCAGTGCTGTGGCTCGCGGTGATCGTGGTCGCGGCCGGCAAGGCGTCGCTCGGCCATGCGGCCGATACGGGTGCGCTGTCCGCGGCGGTCGGCGTGCAGACGCTGCACCTGCTCGCGACGGCCGTGTGGGGTGGCCTCGTGCTCGCGGGCGGGCTCGCGGTGCTGCCGGCGCTCGGGTCGTCGGTCGCGCGCGGCGCGCTGATCCGCATCGGCCAGCACCTGTCGCGCACGTCGATCATCGCGGTCGTCTTCTTGCTCGGCACCGGCGCGCTCAATGCGCTCCGCGGGCTCGGCGGTTCGCTCGCGCCGCTCGACGGCAGCACGTGGGGGCGCGTGTTGCTGCTGAAGCTGCTGCTCGTCGCGCTCGCGCTCGTGCTCGGCGGCCTGAACCGCTTCGCGGCGCTGCCGCGCCTGCGCCGCACCGCGTCGACCGAGGATGCGCACACGTTCCGCAACATCCTGCATCTCGAGGCGCTGACGATGATCGGCGTGTTCGTCGCGGCCGCCGTGCTGTCGTTCAGCGTGCCGGGGTTCGCGGCGATCGGCTGACGGCAGGGCGCGCGCGGCGCGATACAAGGCCGCCGTCGCGCATCCGGCACGTGCCGGGCGCCGCACCGCGCATGCAAAAACGGCTGCCCGTCGGCAGCCGTTCTCGAATCGATACTGGCCGCGCGCGCCGAAGCCGCGCGCCGCGCATCGCACTCACCACTCGGCGACGCTGCCGTCCTCGTGACGCCACACCGGGTTGCGCCAGCGGTGCCCCGTCTTCGCCATCTCGCGCACCTTCTCCTCGTTCACGTCGATGCCGAGCCCCGGGCCCTGCGGGATCGCGACGAAGCCGTCCTCGTAGCGGAACACCTCGGGGTTGCGCAGGTAGTCGAGCAGGTCGTTGCCCTGGTTGTAGTGGATGCCGAGGCTCTGCTCCTGGATGAACGCGTTGTAGCTGACCGCGTCGAGCTGCAGGCACGCGGCGAGCGCAATGGGCCCAAGCGGGCAGTGCAGCGCGAGCGCGACGTCGTAGCTCTCCGCGAGCGTCGCGATCTTGCGGCACTCGGTGATGCCGCCCGCGTGCGATGCGTCGGGCTGGATGATGTCGACGTAGCCGCCTGCGAGGATGTGCTTGAAATCCCAGCGCGAGTAGAGCCGCTCGCCGAGCGCGATCGGCGTGTTGGTCTGGTTGACGATGTCGCGCAGCGCCTCGGCGTTCTCCGACAGCACCGGCTCCTCGATGAACATCAGCTTGTACGGATCGAGCTCCTTCGCGAGCACCTTCGCCATCGGCTTGTGCACGCGGCCGTGGAAGTCGACGCCGATCCCGACGTGCGGGCCGACCGCGTCGCGCACCGCCGCGACGTTCGCGATCACCTGCTCGACCTTGTCGTAGGTGTCGACGATCTGCAGCTCCTCGGAGCCATTCATCTTCACGGCCTTGAAGCCGCGCTCGACCACCGCGCGCGCATTGTTCGCGACGTCGCTCGGCCGGTCGCCGCCGATCCACGAATACACCTTGATGCGATCGCGCACCTGGCCGCCGAGCAGCGCGTGCACGGGCACGCCGTGATGCTTGCCCTTGATGTCCCACAGCGCCTGGTCGACGCCCGCGATCGCGCTCATCGTGATCGGGCCGCCGCGGTAGAAGCCCGCGCGGTACATCACCTGCCAGTGATCCTCGATCAGCAGCGGGTCGCGGCCGACGAGGTAGTCGGCCAGCTCCTGCACGGCAGCCTCGACCGTGTGTGCGCGGCCTTCGACGATCGGCTCGCCCCAGCCGACGATGCCCTCGTCGGTTTCGATCTTGAGGAACAGCCAGCGCGGCGGGACGACGAAGGTTTCGAGGCGGGTGATTTTCACGGTGCGAGTCTCCAGGGTTGACCGGCGCGGGCAGTCGGGCGCGGCGCACGGTCGCGTGCTTTCGCGGTTATCCTAGCGCAGCCCGATAAAAAATAGTATTAATAGCACTATTGTGCAGATAGTGGGCAGCCGGCACGCCCGGGTACTCGCATAACGGAGAACGATCATTCGACGCGACCTGCATGGACAAACGGCCTTCCGGCTCGCCACGGCGATCCTGCGCGGCGACTACCCGCCCGAGTCGCTGCTGCCGAGGGAACCCGACCTGATGGTGATGTACGGCGTGAGCCGCACGGTGATGCGCGAGGCGCTGCGTACGCTCACGTCGAAGGGGCTCGTCGAGTCGCGGCCGAAGATCGGCACGCGCGTGCGGCCGCGCGGCGTCTGGAACCTGCTCGACGCCGACCTGCTCGACTGGTACGCGCGTGTCGCGCCGCCGATCGCGTTCGCGCTGAAGCTGCAGGAAATGCGCGAGATGGTCGAGCCGTACGCGGCCGCGCTCGCCGCGCGCATGCATACGCCGGAAACGTTCGACGCGATCGACGGCGCGGCGCGCGCGATGGCCGCCGCGCGCAACGTCGACGAATGGGTGCGCGCCGACCTGCGCTTTCACCTGAGCGTGCTCGAGGCCGGCGGCAACGAACTGCTGGTGCCGCTCGGCACGCTGATCGATCGCACGCTCGAGGCGCAACTGCAGCTCAATGCGCGCCGCGCGGACGTATACAACGCGTCGCTCGCCGAGCACATGGCCGTCAACGACGCGATCCGCGTGCGCGACGAGGACGGTGCGCGCCGCGCGATGGCCGCGCTGCTCGCGGTGACGCGCGCACGGATCGAGATGTCGTGACGGGGAGGGGCGGGCCGTGCGGCGCCGTCAGGCGTTCGCGCAGCCGCCCGGCTTGTGGATGCGTTCGGTGGATGCCGGGTACTTCGCGAGCAGGCTCGCCGGCCGCCGCGGGCGCACGACCAGGTCGCCGCCGCAGTTCGGGCAGCGGCCCTTCAGCACGTTGTCGGCGCAGGTCGCGCAAAACGTGCATTCGAACGTACAGATGCGTGCATCGGCCGAATCCGGCGGCAGGTCCTTGTCGCAGCATTCGCAGCCGGGGCGCAGTTCGAGCATGACGGTTTTCCTTGGTTTGGACGGGGTCGGGACGGGCGCCGCACGGACATTGCGTGCGGCGCAGGTGCGCGCTACTGTACCCGCTTGGATCGGCCTGGCCAACGGTGTTCCGCCGGGGCGCCGTCGATGCGCACGGGCCGCACCGGGAGACGACCATGCTTTATCGCGGAAGCTGTCACTGCGGTGACGTGAAGTTCGAGGCGGAAGGCGACCTGCAGGGCGTGATGGCGTGTAACTGCTCGATCTGCCGGCGCAAGGGCGCGCTGATGTGGTTCGTGCCGCGCGACCACATGACGCTCCTCACGCCCGACGACCATCTCGCCACCTACACGTTCAACAAGCACGTGATCCAGCACCGCTTCTGCAAGCGCTGCGGGATTCACACGTTCGGCGAGGGCGTCCACCCGAACGGCACCGCGATGGCCGCGATCAACGTGCGCTGTCTCGAGGATGTCGATATCGACGCGCTGCCGGTCACGCACTACGACGGCCGCTCGCATTGAGCGGCGCGCCGGCGCATGAACGGACGCGTGGCCGTCAGGACGGTTGCGCGGTCGCGGCGCCCGGCGCGGGCGTTTCCGCCTGCGGGGCGGGGCCCGCGGTGCGCGTGCCGGCCGGGCGTTCGATCAGCGGCGCGAGCGCCGGCGCCATCGACTTCAGCAACTGCACGGCCATCGCGCTCGTGAAGTCGTAGCGTGCCGCATACGGCTCGTGCGCCGTGGCGGTCAGGACCCCGAAGAACCGGTCGCCGAGCACGAACACGAAGGTGCCGCTGCGGTTCACCTTGCGCGACTCGATCAGCCGCGCGCCGCGCGCATAGACGTTGAAGCGTTGGTCGCCCGTCCCCGTCTTGCCGTACACGTCGAGCGTCTTGCCGTCGGGCAGCGTGAAGCCGCCCGCGAGGCGGCGCGCGGTGCCGTTGAGCACGACGTCGCGCAGCAGCGTGTGCGCCACGTTGACGATCTCCGGCGACAGCATCGGCTGCGGCCGGGCGACCGCGCGCTCGAAGTGCGTTTCGTACGGCGTGCCCTTCGCGAAGTCGAGCCGCGTGATCGTCTCGGTCGGCGCCTTCTGGCCGCCGTTCGCGATCAGGCCGATCAGTTTCGCGAGTGCGTCGGGCTGGTCGCCCGATGCGCCGATCGCGGCCGCGTACGATGGCGTGACTTCCGCGAACGGGTAGCCGAGCGCGCGCCACGACTTCGTGATTTCCGCGTACGCGCGCAGCTCGACCATGCGACGGATGCGACGGTCCTGGGTCGCGTGGTAGCGCGTCTTGTACAGCCACGAGTACGTGTAGAAACGCGCGTCGCGGCTCTCGCGCTGGACATCTGCGAGCGACGCTGCCGGATGCGCGCGCAGGTAGTTGAGCGTCCAGAGCGCGAGCGGATGCACGCTCGCGATATAGCCGCGATCGTTGAGGTTGAAGCGGTCGATCGCGTACTTCGCGTAGAGCCGGGCGAGATCGTCGTCGGACAGCGTCGCGGCGGGCGTGCCCTTCAGTTGCACGCGCATCTGCGCATCGAACCACGCGAGCGATTCGTTCGGTGCGACGCTGCGCAGCACCGTCGCGATCTTCGGCGGCGATTTGCGCACGTCCTTCAGCATCAGCGCGAGCGCGTCGTCGGGCGCCTTGCCCGCATAGCGCGTGTAGTAGCGCTTCACGTAGACCTGGCTTTCGCCGTCGACGAACTGCTGCAGGTAATGCCGGCGCTGCTCCGGATCGCCGAGCCACGATGACGACGGGCCGGCCGCCTGCAGCGTCTCGTAGTGGACGATGTCGCGCATCAGCCGCACGAACACGAGGTTGACCGAATGCTCGAACGCCGTGTGCAGCGTCAGGATGCGGCCGTTGTCCGACTTCTCGAAGTTCGAGAACACCTGCGCGCCGCCGCCCGTGTAGAACACGTCCGGGCTCGCCGAATACTTGCGTTCGACGGCCGCGTCGAGCATCGCCTGCAGCGAGCGGTCGCGCGTATGCGACAGGTAGTCGAGCGCCCAGTGCGACAGCCCGTCGATCGGGTCGGGCTTCACGCGCGCGAGTTCCGCATTCGACAGGTTCGCGTAGCGCGCATGCAGGTCGGACACGATCTGCAGGTACGTGATCAGCGTGCGCAGCTTCGCGGTCGAGCCGAGGTTGATGCGGCCGCCGCGATTCACGTCGAACGGCTCGTTCACGCTGTCGGTCTGCACGCGCAGCAGGTTCGCGCCGTTGCGGTGTTCGTACAGCGTGAAGCTGTACGTGAGGTGCGACGGGTCGTCCTTCGGCGCGAGCATCTCGAAACCGTACAGGCCGGCCTTCTGCGCCCCGTCGCGCGTCGACGCCTGGGCGAGCCGTTCGGCGACCGCCTGCTGCACGCCGTTGTCGAGCGTGCTGGTCGCCTGCAGGTCGAACTGGTCGAGCTGGTACAGGTCGCTGATGCCGAGCGCCGACAGCAGCGACGCGCGCGCGGACGTCACGGCCTTGCGCGACACGAACGACTGCACGTGCGCGGCGGCCGGCGGCGCGCTGCGTTCGATCTGCGCGGCAAGCGCGGCGTCGCGCAGCGCGGGCGAGATCACGCCGCCGTTCGACAGCAGTCGCAGATAGCTGTCGGTCAGCTTCTGCAGGGCCGGGTAGCCGCGGTTGAGGAAGTACGACGGCGCGCGCTGCGCGATGATCAGCGACAGCACCTCGCGGAACGTCCTGCCTTGCTCGTCGACGTTGTCGCCGGTCGTCGGCGCGGACAGGATCCGGTTCACGTCGTTGAAGTCGCGGCCGTACCACGCGGCGAGACCGTCGCCGATACCGGTGATTTCGCCGATATGCGGCCGCGCGGCGAGCGGCACCGAGTTCAGGTAGCGCACGACGATGGTGCGGCGCGCGAGCATCGTCTGCGGGCCGTTCAGGTATGCGCGCACCGACGCGGACGCGATCTGCCGCAGCTTCTCGGGCGGCGTCGCGGTGCGGCCCTCGGGCGAATGGCGGAACTTCTCGATCTGCGTCGCGAGCGTGCTGCCGCCCGGGCGCGCCTGATGGCGGTTGACCACGTGCAGCGCCTGGTCGGCGACCGCGCGGCCGAAGCGCCCCCAGTCGATCGCCGGGTTGCGGTTCGGTTCGTTCGCATCGAGCAGGTAGCGATCCTCGATGAACAGCAGCGAATCGGCCACCACGCGCGGCACCAGGTCGAAGTCGGCGTAGACGCGCTGCGGGAACACGGTCGCGAACAGCGGCGCGCCGGTCGAATCGAACAGCATCAGGCCCGCCTGGTCCTTTTCTTCAAACGGGAGGAACAATCCGCGCTCGCCGAGCGACAGCATTCGCTGCGAATCGCGCGCCTGCTTGCTGACGACGAAGCCGCGCGCGAGCAGCCGCTCCTGGAACGCCGGAATCATCGCGTAGCCGAGGCGCTGGTCGTAGGGGCCGTTCGCGGGGAAGCGGATGTGATCGCTCGGGCCCGTCTCGACCGTGTAGCCGACATCGCGGGTGAGCTCGGACAGGTAGTGCGCCTGCAGCCGCGACGTTTCGATCTCGCTCTGCACGAGTCGCGCAACGATCGCCACGGCGATCAGCAGCGCGGCCAGCAGAGACCACTTGACCCACGTCCAGACCGATGCGGGACCGGTCACGCGCGGCAGGATACGATTCAGCGGCCGATTCATGGCGGCGTCTCCCTGAAGGCGCGGGCTCCGGCCGCACCCCATTAAGGATTAGTGTAGTCCTCCGCAGCGGGCTGCCAAGGGCGTTCACTACCGAGATGCGTCGGCGCAACGCGCATGCCTGCGACGCGCTGTCACACAAGTTGCGTTGTGCTGGTGCATGCCGTCGACGCGTAACGTTTGCGCGTTTCGTGCCGGGGGCGTCGTATGGCGGGGTGGGTCGGCGGGCAGGCTCGGACACCCTGGCAGGCAGGGGCGATGCACCGGTTTCGTGCGGTGCGGCCGAGCGACAATTGGGATCGGAACCCGACCGAAAAATTGTGTCCGGCGCACGGCGATGCTGAGGGTTTCCGTGATGGTCGCGTGTGTCGGTCACGGGTACGATCATTGGATCTGCGGCGCATTTCCGCGTTTGCCGGGAGTCCCATGGCGATCCACCCCGTCGCGCTCGTTTGCACGGCCATTCTCGGGCTGCTGCTGTTCGGGCTCGGGTTCGTCGTGTCCGTCACGCGCTTCCGGTGCACGACCGGTTCCGGGTGCGCGCCCGATCCCGCGAACGGGTTGCACAAGATCGTGCGCGCGCACGGCAACACGGCCGAATACGCGCCGTTTCTCGCGGTGCTGTTTCTCTATTTCGGTACACACGATCCATCGCGCGCGATCCTGACGCTGATCGTCGCGGCGACCGCGTGCCGCTGCCTGCTCGTGATCGGCCTGCTTGCCTGGCCGACGATGGCCGACCCGAATCCCGCGCGTTTCGTCGGCGCGCTCGGCACGTATCTGTGCGGCGCCGTGCTGTGTCTCGCTCTGTTCGTCTGAATGGCGGCGCCGGCGGCATACGGCACGAACCCTGATCCGGGAGGCGGCTGAGGCGCGCGGTGATATGCTCGCGGGACGCCCGCGATCGACGGGCAGATTCCGACTGCCTGCGCGCTGCCGCGTTGCACGGCATTTCCGAGGGAAGAACCGACAACATGAGCCGCAAATTCATTCTGAAGGGCGACACGACCGACCACGGCGGTGTCGTGCTCGAAGGGATCGCCAATTCGTCGTTCGACGGACGCGAACTCGCCTATCTCGGCGCAGCGGTGTTCTGCGCCGCCTGCAAGTCGCCGGGCGTGATCGTGTCCGACGGCGGCGAGCGGACGATGACCGTGATGGGCAAGGTCGTCGCGCTCGAACACGACCTGTGCCAGTGCCTGTGCACGCCGCAGCCGAAGCTGATCGCGTCGCAGGCCACCGGGACGATCACCGGGTGAAACCGGCCGCGCGGAGGCGGCGGTTGCCATCCGCGCGGCATCGACACCCGGCCGCGGGCCGTCAGACGCTGCCTTCGGTTTCGATCACGAGGATGCGTGCTTCGCCGAGCGGATGCGCGACGTGTTCGGTGCCGGCCGATGCGTGGAACACGTCACCCGTTTCGAGCACCGTCGCGTGCTCGGCGCCTGCTTCTCGGTAGCGCATCTCGACGCGACCGTCGAGCACCGCGAACACTTCCTCGCCGTCGTTGACGTGCCACCGATACGGCTGGTCGGTCCAGTGCAGGCGGACCGTGATGCCGTTCAGGTTCGCGATGTCGAGCGCGCCCCATGCGCGGTCCGCGGTGAACGCGGCGCTGCGGACGATGTTCATCGATGGGTTCTCCGGCGCGAATGCGCGTCGTTCTCGTCTTCCAGTCTTCGAGCTTTCAAGTCGATTTTCCGGCACCGGCGTTCAGCGCGACCTCGCGCGCAGCGCCTGTTCGATCGTCGCCTTGCGCGTCGCGAAACCTGCCGCCGACCGTTCGGTGACGCGCTTCACGACCGCTGCCGGTGCGGTGTCGGGCGAACCGGCGTCGAACGGCGGTGCCGGCGCGTATTCGAGTTGCAGCTGGATCGCCTGCGCTTCTTCCTCGCCGGCCAGCTCCGCGGCGATCGTCAAGGCGAAGTCGATGCCGGCCGTGACGCCGCCGCCCGTGATCAGGTTGCCGTCGCGCACCACGCGCTCGCGCACCGGCACCGCGCCGAGCGGCTCGAGCAGCGAGTGGAACGCCCAGTGCGTCGTCGCGCGCCGCCCGCGCAGCAGGCCGGCCACGCCCAGCAGCAGCGCACCCGTGCATACCGACGTCACGTAGCGCGCGGCGGCCGCGCGCTGCTGCACGAACGCGATCGTTTCGGCATCGAGCAACAGCGCGTTGATCCCGATCCCGCCCGGAATGCAGATCACGTCGAGCGGCGGACAGTCGTCGAACGTGCAGGTCGGCGCGAGCGCGAGTCCGCTGCTCGATGCGACGGAGTCGCGCGACTTCCCGACCAGATGAACGGTGGCGTTGGGCAGCGACGCGAGCACGTCGTGCGGGCCGGTGAGATCGAGTTGCTGGACGCCTGGAAACACGAGAAAGCCGATATGCAGGGTCATGCGAAGACTCCGATTGGATGGGGGCGGGCCGTAGCCGGTACGGGATGGACAGGTCGATTCTAGGCGCGTAGTGTTTGGCGAAATTGCCATATCACCCACGTTTTCAGCCAATCGCCATGCCTGCCACCCCGCGTTCGATCCTGATCCTCGCGTTCCCTCGTGCCCAGCTGCTCGACGTGTCGGGGCCGCTGCAGGTGTTTGCGTCCGTCAACGAGCTGGCGCAGGAGCGCGGCCAGCCGGCGCCGTATGCGCCGCGCGTCATCGCGGCCGAGGCAGGGCCCGTCGAGACATCGTCGGGCCTGGTCGTGATGGCGGAATCGCTGCGCTCGGCGGCGCGCCATCCGGACACGCTGATCGTCGCCGGCGGCAAGGGCGTGCATGCGGCATCGAAGGATGCGCGGCTGGTGCGCTGGGTGCAACAGCAGGCGGCGCGCACACGGCGCGTGGCATCGGTCTGCACCGGCGCGTTCCTGCTCGCCGAGGCCGGCTTGCTCGACGGGCGGCGCGCGGTCACGCACTGGGCGCGCTGCGAAGAATTCGCGGCACGCTATCCGAATGTGCGCGTCGAATCCGATCCGATCTTCATCCGCGAAGGCGCGTTGTGGACCTCGGCCGGCGTGACGGCCGGCATCGATCTCGCGCTCGCGTTGGTCGAGGAGGATCTCGGGCGCGCGACCGCCCTCGACGTCGCGCGCGAACTCGTCGTGTTCCTGAAGCGTCCGGGCGGGCAGGCCCAGTTCAGCACGATGCTGTCGATGCAGCGCACCGACGACCGGTTCGGCGAACTGCACGCGTGGATGGCCGAGCACCTGGCGGCCGACCTGTCGGTGCCCGCGCTGGCCGAGCGCGTGCGCATGAGCGAGCGCAGCTTCGTGCGCCACTACCGCGCCGGAACCGGCCGCACGCCCGCGCGCGCAGTCGAGCAGATTCGAGTCGAAGCCGCGCAACGCCTGCTCGGTGAAACGGCATGGCCCGTCAAGCGGATCGCCGCGCGGTGCGGCTTCGGCTCGGAGGAGACGCTGCGCCGCTGTTTCGTACGCGTGCTGGGCGTATCGCCGCAGGGGTATCGCGAGCGATTCGTGCGGTAACGCGCGGCGGGCGACCGGCGGGGCCGGAACGATTGCCGCGTGGGACTGAACGGAAATCGATCGCTTTCCAGTACGAAACGCCGGAACTATTCAGGATCGGAGAACAATGGGTGGGGACTTGTGCCGCGCCCGTCGTGCGCTCTATTCTGTTCCGTTGGCGATTCGAAGGGGGAGCAGCATGGACCGAATCCAGGCAATGGAAGTTTTTACCCGCGTGGTCGACGCGAACAGCTTCACGCGCGCGGCCGACACGCTCGCGATGCCGCGCGCGTCGGTGACGACCATCATCCAGAATCTCGAGGCGCTGCTCGGCGTGCGCCTGATGCACCGCACGACGCGCCGGCTGTCGCTGACGCCGGAAGGTGCGGCGTACTACGAGCATTGCATGAAGATCATCTCGGAGATTGCGGAGGCCGACGCGAGTTTCCAGACCGGCAACCGCAAGCCGAGCGGCGTGTTGCGCGTTCACATGCCGAGTTCGCTCGGGCGGCGCATCGTGCTGCCGTCGCTGTCGATTTTCCGGCAGCGCTACCCGGACATCACGCTCGAACTGGGGCTCTCCGACCGCTACGTGGATCCGGTCGAGGAGGGGATCGACTGCATGATCCGGGTCGGGCCGCTCGAGGATTCGTCGATGGTCGCGCGGCGGATCGGGATGCTGAAGCGCGTGACCTGCGCGTCGCCCGACTATCTCGCGCGTCACGGCGAGCCGCACGAGATTGCCGATCTCGCCGACCACCACGCGGTGAATTTTCGGTCGAGCCACGGCGCGCGGGCGATTCCGTGGGTGTTCATGATCGACGGCAAGCCGTTCGAGGTGCGGATGAACGGGAGCGTCACGGTCAACGATTCGGATGCCTATGTGACGTGCGGGCTCGAAGGGTTCGGGATGATCCAGCCGACGCTCTTCATGGTGTTGCCGCACCTGCTCGACGGCTCGCTGGTCGAGGTGCTGCCGGACTGCAATCCGAAGCCGAAGCCGATTTCGATCGTCTATCCGCATAATCGGCATCTGTCGCAGAAGGTGCGCGTGTTCGCGGACTGGATCGCGGAGGTGTTCGAGTCGACGCCGTCGCTGGAAGGGGGGGAGAACTGGCGCGGGCGGGTGGGGGTGCAGGCGGCGAAGGTGCAGAGAGGGGCGGTGGCGGCGTGAAGTGCGGCATGGCGTGCATGCCCGTGCGCAGCGGTGCGTAGAAGAGATGTGATGGCGATGCGGCCGGTACGAGGGCGAAGCGGGTTGTACCCGACCGGGCATGCAGGCTGGGGCGGTCAGGACGCGAAAGATCTGTCGTTCGCGCGGCATTTCGACTTTCTCCCCGTATTTGCCGTGCGGCGATCCCGTCCGAAACGGTTGAGTCCCTGACAACTCCGACAGTTATCCTTTGATCGACTGATTCGTTAAATTCGCGCAGCGGCTTTCCGCGTGCCGTGGAAAGGCTGCGGCTGGGGTGACTGCGGCTACGAGAAATGCTCACGATCACCCGGGGGGAACCGTGTCGAAGTCCATGACGATCATTCGACGCCTAGCGTGCCTGCTGTGCGCACTGGCGCTTGGTGCATGCTCGAAAGACTGCAGCAACATCCTTTCCGGCAATCATTCGACGTCGTGCGATCTTGCGTGGGGAGCCGCGATGGTGGTCCTCGCACCCTATGCGCTGGTATCCGACGCACTCGACAAGCACCGGCAGAATGCGCGCGAAGAGGAAACCTGGAGGCGATGGAAAGCGGGCGATCCGCCGGTCGTCGCGGAATGCGTGATCGACTGCCAATTACCGTTGCATGTGACTCAGTCCAACTCGGGCGAGTATGAGCAGACCTTCGTGCGCAGCCTCGATCAGATCATCGCGTGGTGGGGCGAGCATCCAACGCCAGGTCAGCTTCCCGTCGTGGCAGTGGCCTACGAATATAAGGGACGACGCTTGATGGAGTTGGATCCGGGGGCGGCCGAGGCCTTTCTGCGCAAGGCTGCCGTCATGGTGGCCGAGCCGGAAATGGCGGAAGGCCTCGAATCGGACTATTTTCCGGTCGGCGTTGTCTTGAACAACAAGCATTACTACGAGAATGCGGCACAGGGGATTCAGGAAAGCCTGATGGTCCTGCGTTTCAAGCAGAACGGCGCGAGAGCCGACGATTTCACCTGTCAGCCTATCGCGGCATGGCCGCCGAGTTACCCGGTGAAGCTGGATGACGCGTGCGATCACGCGTATCAGCGCCTTTACGATCCCGAGTACAAGAAGATTTCCTATACGTATCAACGTATCGACCGCGTTTATGACCCGGTTCGGTCGAAGTAGTGCGCCCGGTTCTTCGCAGGGGGGGCGGCGGCAGTGTGCGTGATGGGCCGCGCGGACGGAGCCGATCAGTGGGGCAGTATGCCGATGCGCGGATTCAGGCACGCATAGACGAGGCTGAAGGCGAGCAGCGCGAACAGCAGCGACGTGACGATGCGGGCGACTGTGCGCGTGCGTTCGATCCGGATGAAGAGCGTGCCGCCGACGAGCATCAGCGCCGCGCCGACGTAGAAATCGTTGGCGAAATCGCCGAGGTTGCGTTCGACGAGGCTGTCCGCGAAGCTCATGTAATCGTAGCTCAGCAGGCGATGCAACTGGTCGGGCGTCGACAGGTTGACGAACGTGCCGGCGACGGGCACGAGCCCGATCAGCGTGAACAGCGTGGCGATGACGATCATGATGCGTTGCTTCATCGGTCAGCCCACGTTGTAGAACGCCTGGATTTGCGCGTTGACGAGCACGATCAGCATGACGACGGCCCAGCCGAGCACGAGCGCGAAGCGCCTGCGGCTGCGATGGGCGTCAAGTGCGAACAGCGCGGCCATGGCGTTGAGTGAGGCCAGCACCAGCACGTAGAAGCGGCTGGCGAACAGGTCAGCCTCTGGGATCGTGCGGTCGACGTGATTGACCCAGTGATAGCTGATCGGCTTGAGGGCGAGGCCTTCGCCGATCACGGCGGGGTCGAGCAGGCGGGAGAGGGGCGGCGCACCGGCGGCGGTATAGCAAAGCACGACGGCCGCGAGTGCGAGAGCGGCGGTGCACCATGGCTTGTCGGGAGTGGTCGGGATCATCGGGTGACGTCGGCCGTGTGATGGACGGCGTCATTGTGCCTGTGAAGCAGGGCGGTGTTCATGCACGACTGAGGGGGGCGAAGGCTGGCTCGTGAAAGCGGAACCGGCGCATCGGAAGATACAAATGAAAAAGCCGCTGTTCCTTTCGAAACAGCGGCTCTCGCATTTGGTGGCGAATCAGGGATTCGAACCCCGGACCTGCGGATTATGATTCCGTCGCTCTAACCGACTGAGCTAATTCGCCGAAGACTTGAATTATGTTGATCACCCGGCCGGCTGTCAATACCTTTTTCCATCTTTCCCGAAAAAAGTTGCCGGCGGCCCGTGCCGACCTTCATTGCGGGCGGGAGCCGGTCCTCGGAAGGAGACCTTCCGCCGACCGTCCCCGCTGCGCACCCGCCATCAATCCTGCGCGTAGATGTTCGAGTCCTTCGTCTCCTTGACGAACAGCAGGCCGATCACGAACGTGGCCAGCGCGATCACGATCGGATACCAGAGGCCCGAGTAGATGTTGCCCTTCGCCGCGACGATCGCGAACGCGGTGGCCGGCAGGAAGCCGCCGAACCAGCCGTTGCCGATGTGATAGGGCAGCGACATCGACGTGTAGCGGATCCGCGTCGGGAACATCTCGACCAGCATTGCCGCGATCGGGCCGTAGACCATCGTCACGTAGATCACGAGGATCGTCAGGATCACGATCGTCATCGGCCAGTTGAGCTGCGCCGGGTCTGCCTTCGCCGGGTAGCCGGCCGATTTCAGCGTCGCCGCGAGCGTCTTGTCGAACGCCGCGCCCTGCGCCTTCGCGTCGGCCGCCTTGCCTTCATAGGCGGGGATCACCGTGTCGCCGACCTTGATCTGGGCCGTCGCGCCAGCCGGTGCCGCGACGTTCTCGTAGTTCAGGCCGGCCTTCGCGAGCGCGCTCTTGGCGACGTCGCACGAGTTCGTGAACTTCGACGTGCCCACCGGGTTGAACTGGAACGAGCAGGCGGCCGGATCGGCGATGACCGTGATCGGCGCCTTCTGCGTCGCGACCTCGAGCTGCGGGTTCGCGTAGTGCGTGAGCGCCTTGAACAGCGGGAAGTAGGTCAGTGCCGCGATCAGGCAGCCCGCGAGGATGATCGGCTTGCGGCCGATCTTGTCCGACAGCGAACCGAAGAACAGGAAGAACGGCGTGCCGATCAGGAGGGCGATCGCGATCAGGATGTTCGCACTCGCACCATCCACCTTCAGCGTCTGCGTGAGGAAGAACAGCGCGTAGAACTGGCCCGTGTACCACACGACGGCCTGGCCGGCGGTCAGGCCGACGAGCGCGAGGATCACGATCTTCAGGTTCTTCCACTGGCCGAACGCTTCGGTCAGCGGCGCCTTCGACGTCTTGCCTTCCGCCTTGATGCGCAGGAACACCGGCGATTCGTTCAGCTGCATCCGGATCCACACCGACACCGCGAGCAGCAGGATCGACGCGACGAACGGCACGCGCCAGCCCCAGCTGCCGAACGCTTCCTCGCCGATGAACGTGCGCACGCCGAGGATCACGAGCAGCGACAGGAACAGGCCGAGCGTGGCGGTCGTCTGGATCCACGCGGTGTAGAAGCCGCGACGGTTGGCCGGCGCGTGCTCGGCGACGTAGGTCGCCGCGCCACCGTACTCGCCGCCGAGCGCGAGGCCCTGCAACAGCCGCATCGCGATGAAGATCACGGGGGCGGCGATGCCGATCGACGCGTAGCCGGGCAGGAAGCCGACCACGAACGTCGAGACGCCCATGATCACGATCGTCACGAGGAACGTGTGCTTGCGGCCGACGAGGTCGCCGAGGCGGCCGAACACGATCGCGCCGAACGGCCGCACCGCGAAGCCGGCCGCGAAGCCGAGCAGCGTGAAGATGAATGCGGCGGTCGGATTGACGCCGGAAAAGAAACTCTTGCTGATGTAGGCCGCGAGCGAGCCGGCCAGGTAAAAGTCGTACCACTCGAACACGGTGCCGAGCGACGACGCGAAGATCACTTTCTTCTCTTCGCCCGTCATCGGCGAGTGGGAAATTTGCCCGCCTAACGTTGCCATGAGTCGTCTCCAAGTCCCTTGATATAGATGTGCGGCCGCCTTGGGTGGACGGGCCTGTCGAGGATTATTGGTACGGAAACTTACGGCCGACTGACTCGCGCGTGCAAAACGACTGCAGGTTAACCCGCGCCGAATCGGTGGTTTCGTGCGCTCATCGTGCTGCGAAGTGCTTTTATTTTCTGTTAAATCGTAGATTTTGACTCAATCGCGGCGTGCTGTGGCGGCGCCCATCAGGGTTAATCCGGGGCAGCTTCGGCCAGCGGCAGGCTGACGCGCACGAGTGTGCCGGCGAGGCGCGGTGCGTGCTGGTAGACGTGATCGTCGAGCGTCAGCGTGCCGCCGTGCTGCGTGGCGATCTCGCGCACGATCGCGAGCCCGAGGCCGCTGCCGTCGCCTTCGCGGCCGAGGATCCGGTAGAAGCGCTCGACGACGCGCTCGCGTTCGGCGGCCGGGATGCCCGGCCCCGTGTCCTCGACTTCGAGATGCACGAGCCGCGCCGCGGGTTCGGCGCGCACGCGCACCGTGATGCGGCCGCCGTCCGGCGTGTAGCGGATTGCGTTGTCGATCAGGTTGCCGAGCATCTCGCGCAGCATCACCGGATTGCCGTCGACGTCGAGCGGCCCGTCGTCCGGCGGGTCCGGCGGGCCTTCGTAGCCGAGATCCATCCGTTTCGCGAGCGCGGCCTGCACCCAGTCGCGCACCGCGCGCCGCGCGAGCGTGGCGATCTCGACCGGCTCGAACGTCAGCCCGCTCGCGCGGTTTTCGGCGCGCGCCAGCGCAAGCAGCTGCGTGACGAGCCGCGCGGCCTGCTCGGAGCTCGTCGCGATCTGCTCGAGCGAGCGCTGCACGTCGGGCGGCACGGGGTGGCGCAGCGCGAACTCGGCCTGCGTGCGCAGGCCCGCGAGCGGCGTCTTCATCTGATGGGCGGCGTCGGCGATGAAGCGCTTCTGCAGCGCCATGTTCTGTTCGAGGCGCGCGAGCAGGTCGTTGAACGACGTGACGAGCGGCTCGATCTCGGGCGGCGCGCGCTGCGCCTCGACGGGCGACAGGTCGTCGGGCCGCCGCGCGCGGATGTGCGCCTGCAGCGCGTTGAGCGGCGCGAGCCCGCGCGACAGCCCGAACCAGACCAGCAGGATCGCGAGCGGCAGGATCACGAACTGCGGCAGGATCACGCCCTTGATGATGTCGTTCGCGAGCGCGTTGCGCTTGTCCAGCGTTTCGCCGACCTGCACGAGCACGGGCTGCGGGCTGCCCGCTTGCGGCAGCGCGACCGTCGTATACGCGACGCGCACGTCGTTGCCGCGCAGCAGGTCGTCGCGGAACATGACGACGCCTGGCGGCGGGCGGTCCTCGTCGCGCGGCAGCGGCATGTCGGCTTCGCCCGCGACCAGCTCGCCGCGTGTGCCGAGCACCTGGAAGTACACGCTGTCGACGTTGTCCGCGCGCAGGAAATCGCGGGTCTGCTCCGGCAGCGTCAGCTCGGCGACGCCGTTCACCGGATGGATCTGCCGCGCGAGCACATAGGCGTTGGTCTCGAGCGCGCGGTCGAACGGGCCGTTCGCGATCGTCTTCGCGACCAGATAGGTGACGGCGATGCTCATCGGCCACAGCAGCAGCAGCGGCGCGAGCATCCAGTCGAGGATTTCGCCGAACAGCGAGCGCGGGCGCGGCGCCTCGGGCGCATCGGTTTCGTCGGGCGGCGCGAACGGGTTCTCGTAGCGCGCGTCGCGCGCTTCGTCGGCGACCGACGACGGCGCGCCGGTCGGATGGCGGGGATGGGCCGGCGTGGCCATCGCGGCGACGCCCGGGTTCAGCGCAACGGCGTGCCGGCCACCGCGGGCTGGGGCGCTGCCGTGTCGGCCGGCGCGGCGGGCGCGACCTTCTCGAGGCAATAGCCGAGGCCGCGCACGGTCGAGATCCGTACGCCGCTGGGTTCGATCTTCTTGCGCAGCCGATGCACGTAGACTTCGATCGCGTTGTTGCTGACTTCCTCGCCCCATTCACAGAGATGGTCGACGAGCTGCTCCTTCGACACGAGCCGGCCGATCCGCTGCAGCAGCACCTCCAGCAGGCCGAGCTCGCGCGCGGAGAGGTCGAGCACGTGATCGTTCGCATATGCGATCCGGCCGACCTGGTCGAACGCCAGCGAGCCGTGGCGCACGACGGTCGGGCCGCCGCCCGCGCCGCGCCGGGTCAGCGCGCGCACGCGCGCCTCGAGTTCGTTGAGCGCGAACGGCTTGGCCATGTAGTCGTCGGCGCCGAGGTCGAGCCCCTTCACGCGCTCGTCGACGCTGTCGGCGGCCGTCAGGATCAGCACGGGGAGGTTGGAATTGCGGGCGCGCAGGCGCTTGAGCACGTCGAGCCCGGGCATTTTCGGGAGCCCGAGATCGAGGATCAGGAGGTCGAATGTCTGCATCGACAGCGCGGTATCGGCGTCGACACCGGTCTTCACGTGGTCGACCGCATAGCCCGATTGGCGGAGTGACCGGGTGAGGCCGTCCGCGAGTATGCTGTCGTCTTCCGCGATGAGAATTCGCATGGTGCTGACCGATGGCCGGCGGGGCGTTCGCGCCGGCCGGCTGTCTCCGAAGTTATTCGTGTACAACGCTCTGCATTGCGGGCTTGCACAAAACACTGTTTTTTTATACAGTGTCTGCATTCGTGGGCAGCGCTTGAAAGTGGGCGCGCCTCTAACAGACGCTGCTCATCATAGCAAAGGACGATTCATGGAAGATAGCAAGAAGGGCTCCGGGATGACCGCCGAGAAGAGCAAGGCGCTGGCCGCCGCGCTTGCCCAGATCGAAAAGCAGTTCGGCAAGGGCTCGATCATGCGCATGGGCGACGGCGAGGCGACCGAGAACATCCAGGTCGTGTCCACGGGCTCGCTCGGTCTCGATATCGCGCTCGGCGTCGGCGGCCTGCCGCGCGGCCGGGTGGTCGAGATCTACGGTCCGGAATCGTCCGGTAAAACCACGCTGACGCTGCAGGTCATCGCCGAACTGCAGAAGATCGGCGGCACCGCAGCGTTCATCGACGCCGAGCACGCGCTCGACGTTCAATATGCAGCGAAGCTCGGCGTGAACGTGCCGGAGCTGCTGATCTCGCAGCCGGACACCGGCGAGCAGGCGCTTGAAATCACCGACGCGCTGGTGCGCTCGGGCTCGATCGACATGATCGTCATCGACTCGGTCGCGGCGCTCGTGCCGAAGGCCGAAATCGAAGGCGAGATGGGCGATTCGCTGCCGGGTCTGCAGGCCCGCCTGATGTCGCAGGCGCTGCGCAAGCTGACCGGCACGATCAAGCGCACGAACTGCCTGGTGATCTTCATCAACCAGATCCGGATGAAGATCGGCGTGATGTTCGGCAACCCGGAAACCACGACGGGCGGCAACGCGCTGAAGTTCTACTCGTCGGTGCGTCTCGACATCCGCCGGATCGGCTCGATCAAGAAGAACGACGAGGTGATCGGCAACGAAACCCGCGTGAAGGTCGTCAAGAACAAGGTGTCGCCGCCGTTCCGCGAAGCGATCTTCGACATCCTGTATGGCGAAGGCATTTCGCGTCAGGGCGAGATCATCGATCTCGGCGTGCAGGCGAAGATCGTCGACAAGGCCGGCGCCTGGTACAGCTACAACGGCGAGAAGATCGGCCAGGGCAAGGACAACGCGCGTGAATTCCTGCGCGAGAATCCGGAAATCGCACGCGAGATCGAGAACCGCATTCGCGAATCGCTTGGCGTGGTCACCATGCCCGACGGTGTAGTCCAGGACGAAGCCGAGGCGATGGACGAAGAAGAGTGATGGTCGGGCGCCGAGGTCAGGCTGGCGAGCCGGAGGAGAGCGACGCGCCGGAAACGGTGGGTCGCTCCGGCCGGCGAACCGGATCCTCGGGCGCCGATCGGCGGGGCGCAGGCAGCGATGCCGCGAACCGCACCGCGACGAGGGCATCCGACGATGCCCTCGTTTCGTTTGAGATTGCCGCACCGGACGATCCGTTCGACGACGATGAATCGTTCGACGCGCACGACCGCTCCCGCCGTCGTGTTTCCGGTGTCAGCTTCCCGGGTGATCGCGCAGCCGATGCATCGGCGCCGGCCAGGGAAGATGTCTATACGCGCAGCAGCCAGCATCCGCGCCGCACACGTCGCGCGTCGGGAGCTTCTTCCAGCACTGCATCAGGTGACGCTCCGGGCGCGACCGAGCGCAAGTCGTCGAACCCTCAACGATCGCTGAAGGGCCGCGCGCTCGGCTATCTATCCCGCCGTGAATACAGTCGCACGGAACTCGCGCGCAAGCTCGCGCCCTACGTCGGCGAAGACGAATCCGTCGATCCTGTGCTCGATGCGCTGGAACAGGAAGGCTGGCTGTCCGATGCGCGCTTTGCCGAGAGTCTCGTGCATCGTCGCGCGTCGCGTGTCGGCGTCGCACGCATCGTCAGCGAGCTGAAGCGTCATGCGGTGGGCGACACGCTCGTCGAAGAGGTGAATGCGCAGCTCCGCGAGACCGAATGGGCGCGTGCGCAGGCGGTCTGGCGCAAGAAATTCGGTGCACTGCCGCAAACGCCGGCCGAGCGTGCGAAGCAGGCGCGCTTTCTCGCCGCGCGCGGCTTCTCGAGTGCGACCATCGTGAAGTTGCTGAAGGCCGGCGACGATTTCCTGGTCGACGACTGATCGCACCGATCGCGCGCGTGGCGCGCGATTTTGCTGCAATGCAACCGCTTCCGGACAGGCGGGAATACCCGCCGTCGCGTCAAACTGTCTCAAATACCCAATATGCTAAAATCCTTGGGTTTTCCTCTTCGGCCTCAACCTCCAGCATGCCGCTATCCGAGCCCGTGCCCCGTCAGTTGCGACATCAACGCGCAATCCGAGCGGAAGCTTACGAGCGCGGCGACGGCTTGTGGGACATCGAAGCCTGCCTGACCGACCACAAGCCGCGCGATGTCGCGCTTGCGTCGGGCATCCGGCCCCAGGGCCTGCCGATCCACGAACTCTGGCTGCGCGTGACTATCGATCGTGACCTCAATGTCGTCGACGCCGAAGCGTCTTCGGAATGGGTTCCCTATCCCGGTCACTGTCAATCCGCCACTCCCGCCTATCGGGCCCTCATCGGGCTCAATCTCTTCCGCAATTTCCGCCGCAACGCGAACCGGCTGCTCGCCGGCGTCGCAGGCTGCTCCCATCTCACCGAACTGTGCGCCGTGCTGCCGACGGCAGCGATCCAGGCGTTCGCCGGTGACGTGTGGAACGTGCGCGAGGAGGGGGGCGAAGGGCCGGACCATGGCGGCGTGCACGACGAAGCGCCTTTCCAGCTCGGCCGCTGCCGGGCTTTGCGGTTCGACGGCGAGGTCGTGCGGCAGTACTACCCGCGCTGGTATGGCGCGAGCCGGCCGGACGTGCCCGGTGAAGGCAGCACGAAGGAATGAACGGAAATCATTCGAAGAAGCGTCTAAAGCGACTTTTCATCCAACTCTCAGACTGAAGGGAATCACGCATGAAGATTCACGAGTACCAGGGTAAGGAAATCCTGCGGAAATTCGGAGTCGCGGTACCGCGCGGCAAGCCGGCGTTCTCGGTTGACGAGGCCGTCAAGGTGGCAGAAGAGCTCGGCGGCCCGGTATGGGTCGTGAAGGCTCAGATTCACGCAGGTGGCCGTGGCAAGGGCGGCGGCGTGAAGGTGGCGAAGTCGATCGAGCAGGTCCGCGAATACGCGAACCAGATCCTCGGCATGCAGCTCGTCACGCACCAGACGGGCCCGGAAGGCCAGAAGGTCAACCGTCTGATGGTCGAAGAAGGCGCCGACATCAAGCAGGAACTGTATGTCAGCCTCGTCGTCGATCGCGTGACGCAAAAGATCGTGCTGATGGGTTCGAGCGAAGGCGGCATGGACATCGAAGAAGTTGCCGAAAAGCACCCGGAACTGATCCACAAGGTCATCGTGGAACCGTCGACGGGCCTGCTCGACGCGCAAGCCGACGACCTCGCCGCGAAGATCGGCGTGCCGGCTGCTTCGATCCCGCAAGCGCGCGCGATCCTGCAAGGCCTGTACAAGGCATTCTGGGAAACCGACGCATCGCTGGCCGAAATCAACCCGCTGAACGTCTCCAGCGACGGTAAGGTCATCGCACTCGACGCGAAGTTCAACTTCGACTCGAACGCGCTGTTCCGTCACCCGGAAATCGTCGCGTACCGCGATCTGGACGAAGAAGATCCGGCTGAAATCGAAGCGTCGAAGTTCGACCTCGCGTACATCTCGCTCGACGGCAATATCGGGTGTCTCGTGAACGGCGCGGGCCTGGCAATGGCGACGATGGACACGATCAAGCTGTTCGGCGGCGAACCGGCGAACTTCCTGGACGTCGGCGGTGGCGCGACCACCGAGAAGGTCACGGAAGCGTTCAAGCTGATGCTGAAGAACCCGGATCTGAAGGCAATCCTCGTGAACATCTTCGGCGGCATCATGCGCTGCGACGTGATCGCGGAAGGCGTGATCGCCGGTTCGAAGGCCGTGAACCTGAACGTGCCGCTCGTCGTGCGCATGAAGGGCACGAACGAGGACCTCGGCAAGAAGATGCTGGCCGATTCGGGCCTGCCGATCATCTCGGCGGACAGCATGGAAGAGGCTGCGCAGAAGGTCGTCGCGGCTGCCGCAGGCAAGTAACGCTATCGAATACGCATGGCGGCGCGGTTTGTACGCGACGCCCATCGAACAGAGGTCAAAATACATGTCGATTCTGATCAACAAGGACACGAAGGTCATCACGCAGGGCATTACCGGCAAAACCGGTCAGTTCCATACGCGCGCCTGCCGTGAATACGCAAACGGCCGCGAAGCATTCGTCGCGGGCGTGAACCCGAAGAAGGCCGGCGAAGATTTCGAAGGCATTCCGATCTACGCAAGCGTCAAGGAAGCGAAGGCGGAAACCGGCGCGACCGTGTCGGTCATCTACGTTCCGCCGGCAGGCGCAGCGGCTGCGATCTGGGAAGCGGTCGAAGCCGATCTGGATCTCGCGATCTGCATCACGGAAGGCATCCCCGTGCGCGACATGATCGAAGTGAAGGACCGCATGCGTCGCGAAGGCCGCAAGACGCTGCTGCTCGGGCCGAACTGCCCGGGCACGATCACGCCGGACGAACTGAAGATCGGCATCATGCCGGGTCACATCCACCGCAAGGGCCGCATCGGCGTCGTGTCGCGTTCGGGCACGCTGACGTATGAAGCGGTTGCCCAGCTGACGGCACTCGGCCTCGGCCAGTCGTCGGCAGTCGGTATCGGCGGCGACCCGATCAACGGTCTGAAGCACATCGACGTGATGAAGATGTTCAACGACGATCCGGATACGGACGCAGTCGTGATGATCGGCGAAATCGGTGGTCCGGACGAAGCCAATGCGGCGGAGTGGATCAAGGACAACATGAAGAAGCCGGTGGTCGGCTTCATCGCTGGCGTCACGGCGCCTCCGGGCAAGCGCATGGGCCACGCCGGCGCGCTGATCTCGGGCGGTGCGGATACGGCCGAAGCGAAGCTGGAAATCATGGAAGCGTGCGGCATCACCGTGACGCGCAACCCGTCGGAAATGGGCCGTCTGCTGAAGAAGGCGCTGTAATATTTCCCCTGGGTTCGTCCTGCAGAAAACGCCGGCTTTGCCGGCGTTTTTTGTTATGCTCGCGCAATGAATTCGTAAGCACCGGGCATGCATCGCGCATGTGCCGGCGATGAACCGGGCCGCCCGCGGGCGGCCGCCGTCCTGCCCTTCACGCCATGCTCGAATTCCTGACGTCGCTCCACTGGGGCGCCGTTCTCCAGATCGTCATCATCGATATCCTGCTCGGCGGCGACAACGCCGTCGTGATCGCGCTCGCGTGCCGTAACCTTCCCGCGAACCAGCGGTTGCGCGGCGTCGTCTGGGGCACCGCAGGGGCGATCCTGCTGCGTGTCGCGCTGATCACGTTCGCGGTCGCGCTGCTCGACGTGCCGTTCCTGAAGCTCGGCGGCGGGTTGCTGCTGCTGTGGATCGGCATCAAGCTGATGGCGCCGGCCGGCGATGCGCACGACGACATCAAGCCGGCCAGCCGGCTGTGGGACGCCGTGAAGACGATCGTGATCGCCGATGCGGTGATGAGCCTCGACAACGTGATCGCGATCGCGGGCGCGGCCGAACAGGCCGACCCGTCGCACCGGATCGCGCTCGTGATCTTCGGCCTCGTCGTCAGCGTGCCGATCATCGTGTGGGGCAGCACGCTGGTGCTGAAGCTGCTCGACCGTTTCCCGATCTTCGTGGCATTCGGCGCGGGACTGCTCGGATGGATCGCGGGCGGCCTGATCGTGAACGACCCGGTCGGCGACCGCTGGCCGGTGCTCGATACGCCGGAGGTCCTCTACGGTGCGAGCATCGCGGGCGCGCTGTTCGTGGTGGCGATCGGTTACACGCTCAGGAAGCGCCGCGACGTACCGCACGCGCACTGACATTGGCCGTCCGGCCGACTGCCGGATTCACGGCCTGCTGGCTACGATCGAGACGCCTGCCTTTACCGGCAGGCGTTTTTCGTTTCCGGAGCCTGCCATGTTCGAAGCCTTTTCCGTTTCCCTGTTCCGTCGCGTGGCCGCCGATCTGCGGCGCGCGAACCGGCCGTCGCCGCGCTGGCGGCCGGCCGGCTTCACGCTGATCGAACTGATGATCGTGCTGGCGATCGTCGGTGTGATCGCGGCCTATGCGATTCCCGCGTATCAGGATTACCTTGCGCGCTCGCGTGTCGGCGAAGGGCTCGCGCTTGCGTCGTCCGCGCGGCTCGCCGTCGCCGACAACGCCGCAAGCGGTGCGAGCCTCGACGGCGGCTACAGCCCGCCGGCCGGGACCCGCAACGTCGAATCGGTTGTGATCGACGGCGAGACCGGGCAGATCACGGTCGCGTTCACCACGCGCGTCGCCGCGGCCGGCACCAACACGCTGGTGCTCGTGCCGTCCGCGCCCGACAAGGCCGACTCGCCCACCGCACGCGTGCCGCTCAAAAAGGGCGCGATGCAGGCCGGCGCGATCGTGTGGGAGTGCTTCGCCGCCGGCAAGGGGGCGTCATCGCTGCCCGCGCCGGGGGCCGGGCCGCTGCCGGTCGACGCGGCGACGCTGCCCGCGAAATATGCGCCGGCGGAGTGTCGCGCCTAGTGTCGGAGGTGGAGCAGGGGCGGTGCGGGCAGCATGCCGGCCGCCTCGTCAGCCGGCCGGCGCGGCCACCCGGCGTCGGGTCGCGGCGCGAAGGCCCCGCACAGAGGGGGGAAAGTTTTGTATAGTGCGCCGGTTGCTGACATCCGGTTCGCTCATGCCTTCTACTTTTTCCCGTTCGTTGCCGCTCGTTGCGCTGGCTGTCGCCCTGATCGTGCCGTACGCGATCACGAATCACACGTATCCGATCCCGACCTTCTATTCCGAGTTTTCGGCGCTGGTGCTGTATCTGCTGGTGGGGGTGTCCGTCGTGCTGCTCGCGCGCACGGGCCGCCCGGCCGAGCCGTTTGCGGCGCCGGCCGCGTTCGTCGCGCCGCTTGGGTTCGCCGTGGTACTCATCGCGCAGGTCGCGCTGATCCCGCTCAAGGTGCCGTCGATGAACTGGCTGGCGGTCGGCTACCTCGCCGCCGCGCTGGTCGCGATGCAGGCCGGTTATGCGCTCGCGCGCGACGGGCTGGCCGAGGCCGTGTCGCGGATGATGGCCGGCGCGCTGCTCATCGGCGGCGTGTTCGCGGTCGGAACGCAGATCGTGCAGCTGTTCCACCTCGAGTCGGCGCTGTCGCCGTTCGTCGTGATATACAACGTCGCGGTCGATCGCCGTCCGTACGGCAACATGGCGCAGGCGAACCATCTGGCCAGCTACATCGCGTTCGCGCTCGCGGGCGCACTGTATCTCGTGCAGACGCGCCGGCTTGCGGCATGGGCGTGGCTCGCGCTGTCGATCGTGCTGTCCGCCGGCCTTGCGCTGACGGTGTCGCGCGGGCCGTGGCTGCAGGTCGCGGTGATGGTCGTCGCGGGCTTCTGGATGGCCTGGCTCGAATCGCGCCGCGCGCCGGGCAATGCGCGTGCGTGGGCGATCCCGGTCGTGCTCGCGGTGGCGTTCATCGCGGTGAACGTCGCGGTGCGCTGGGCGAACGTCCATTACCACCTGGGTCTCGCGGAATCCGCGGCCGACCGGATGCGTGACGCGGGGCAGATCGCACCGCGCCTCGCGCTGTGGAAGTACGGGCTCGCGATGTTCCGCGAGCATCCGCTACTCGGTGTCGGCTGGGGTGAATTCCCGTCGCACCAGTTCGCGCTCGTGCGCTCGCTCGGCGGCGTCGAGATCGCGAACAACTCGCACGACATCTTCATCGACCTGCTCGCGAAGTCCGGTCTCGTCGGCCTGGGCGTGCTCGTCGTCGCGCTCGTGACGTGGTTCGTGCGCGCGGTGCGCGCGCCGCAGTCGAGCATGCGCGTGTTCGGCTTCGCGCTGATCGGCATCCTGCTGATGCACGCGCTGGTCGAGTATCCGCAGCAGTACATGTTCTTCCTGTTGCCGGCCATGTTCGTGATCGGGCTGCTCGAGGTGAAGTCGCTGCGCATCCTGCCGGGGCGTGCGGCATTCGGGCTGTTCGCGGTGCTGTCGGTCGGCGGCGTGCTGGCGGCGGTGCCGGTGCTGCGCGACTACCAGCGCGCGGAAGTGCTGTATTACGGCAGCGATCCGGCAGCGCAGTACCGCGATGCGCCGTCGCTGCTGTTCGGCGCGTGGGGTGAATACGGTGCGGCCACGCTCCTCCCGATTTCGGCGGACGACCTGCCGGCCAAGCTCGCCGCCCATGAGCGCGCGATCGCGCTGCTGCCCGGCGAGACGGTGCTGCGCCGCTACGCGGCGCTGCAGGCGCTGGCCGGTCGCGAGGCCGACGCGCTCGACACCGTCGCACGCCTGCACGTGTTTGCGAAGGAGTTGAAGGACTGGCCGCAACAACTGGCCGCGCTGTACAAGCTGTGCGATCAGCAGCCGGCGCTGAAGCCGTTCAAGGCGGCGGTCGTCGCGAAATACGGCGAAGTTCCGGCCGATGCGGCCGACGACGAGGACGACGACGATTCGGATTGATGCGCGCAGCGCCTGCCGGAACGGGGAATTCCGGCATGTGCCGCGCCGCGACGGAGCGGCGGTGCGCGTCGGGCGTTAGCGCCCGGCGCGAACACGGCGATTCCGGCCGCGCATCGATTAGCTCGCGGATTGCATGGATTCCGGCTGAAGGCACGGCGATTCGCGTCAACCATTGTCAAATCGCCGCCGCTTGCCGGGCAGGGCGTGCACAATGCGCGAAAGCGCTCGCGTGCCGACCCGTGTGAGGCGAGGGTAGCGCGAACACAGGCAAAGCCCGGGCTACCCGGGAAGTCCGCCACGCAGGATCGCGGCCGAGCATCGATCGGCCGTGCGGCCGTAACGGGGCGCCGGTCCGATGGCCGCGGCGCAGTGTGATGCATGCGATGCGGCCGGGCGACGTGTTCCGGTGCGCGGCGCGTGTGTCCGGAACAGTGCTGAAGAACGATATTCGACCATGGCTATTCGCTCGACCTACCTGATCCTGCCCGCCGTCGCGATGCTGTTTTCCGGCTGCGCGATGCTGACGTCGTCGCAGGAAAGCAAGCTGACCTGTCACATTCCACGCGCCGTCTATCCGGATACCGCGAAGCCGCTCACGCGCCCGGCGACCGTGCTCGTGCGCGCGCTGATGACGACGTCCGGCGAAGCGCAGAACGTCACCGTGACGACGAGCAGCCGCAATGCGGCGGCCGACCGCGCGGCTGTCGACGCGATGACGCACGCGACCTGCGTGCAGACGGGCGCGACCGCGAACCCGTTCCTGCTGACCCAACCGTTCGTGTTCGAGCCGCAGCGCGGTAACTGACGAACCTGGGGAACCAGCATACGGTTCGGTGCTGAAGCGCCAGGGTCGTGCTGCGGCACGGTGGCTTGGGCGCATTCCGCAATCCGAGTTCTCGTCGAGCACGTAGTCGTTCTCTGAATGGAACACCGTGCGTTGCGCAGCCGAGCCGTTGGCCGGTGCGACCGCGACCTGCCCGCCAGGTTGCGCCGAGAGCCGGAATCCGCTGCCATACGCGTCGCCAGCCGCCGTTTTCCCATGCATACGCGGTTAGCAGGTTGTCGTCGCCGCATGCGATGTCGAAGCCGGCGCGCACGAACAGCATCGGGCGGGACGTGCCACCGCGTTCGACGTCGACGTCCGGATTGCGGCCGAACGCCGATTCGCCGTTTTTCGGCTGGACGGGCCGGCACGCCGAACGCCGCCGCGAGCGTGCGCTTCAGTGCGGCCGGATCGACCTGCTCGTCGCTGCACGCGAGCCACGCATCGATCGTGCCGACGAGCGCCTGCTTGTACGCACGCAGCGCAGCGATTTCTGCATCGAACGGAGTCCCCAGGCGTAGCGAGGGGATTCAGTCTTTTGAGGCGGGGGTATTTCTCACCGGAAACGACAGCTTCTTCAGTCTTTTGTCGAGCAGCGAATAGAGCGTGTTCGAATCCGGGTCGAAGTACCGACCTTGATAGGCGATTCTGTCGTCATGCTGTTTCCAGGTCATGCCTGCGTCGGTGCTGCTGAACATCAGTGGGACCGGCGGATCATCGATTGCCTGCTGGGGATCGGTCGCATATACGAGCAACAGGCCGTCGCGTCCCACATCGAGATCACGCTGGATGAGCTTCTTGTCAAATGTCGTCAATTGCCGGACGTGCTCAGGTCGCGTGTTCGTCCACGTTGAAAGCACGCCGGTCCGGTGTGTGTGATCCGGTGTAGCGTCGTTGCCGCTCTCGCTGTCGAGCAGAGACAGCGCGTAAAGCGCATAGCCGCCTGCCGTGGCCGGCGTCGACGCGAGTCGGGTGACGGTCTGGATCGGCAGGACAGCATCCGGGACGAACGTCTGCTGATCCGGCGCGAGCCGGTAGACCACGCTGCGGGCGGGGGCCGTCGCAGACCGGTCGACATGGTAAGCCACGCGCAGAATGCCGTCGGGGCCAAGACTCACCGCGTTGAACTTGCGCTGAGGGGCACCGGGGACGACTGCATCCGGCGGTAGTGCAATCCGCTGCCAGGACTCGCCGCCGTCGGACGTCCGCCGGACGGCAGGGCCCCAGCCGATCGCGTAGCCTTGCTGCGCATCGATGAAGAGGAGCTGATGGATATCTTCGGGTTCGGGCCATGGGAGTGGCGACCAATGGCGGCCGCCGTCGAGCGATTTCCAGACACGGGTTTGCTGCGAGACGAGGTCGTCTGCGGAGCCCGGCGACGTGTAGCTCATCTGGCCGACACTGATCAAGTGCACATGACCGTCTCGCGAATGCCACCATGCGGTGTGCTGACCGGGTACTTGCAAGAAGCGCTGCAGTCCCCGATCGAGCGTGCCCCGGAAGAAATTCGCGGTGCGCCGATTCAGGGTTTCTCTCGCACTGTTCATCCATGCTTCGGTGGGTTCGGCGACCATCGGGTCTTTCCACTCGCTGACGGGCTTCAGCGTCACCACGGGATCGGCGATCGTGAACGACATGATCTCGTTGCCGGTGACGTAGAAATCCCCGACGCCTGACGACCCGTCGGGCCCCGTAATCCGCGACGAAACGGTTTCCCATCGAGGGCCGGTGCTTTCGTACAGCAGAATCAATGCGACGCTGCCGATCGCGATCGCGGCCAGTCGCTCCAGTCGAGATCGATTTCGCATAGGGCTGGCTGACGTCGGCGGAGGGATCATGAGGCGCGTCATGCGCGGGCGTCGTCCGATTCTGCGGACGCGGCCCGCGGCGAGCGTGTCAGGCGGCAATCAGAATTGCCGTTTGCGCAGCGTATAGGCGAAAACCGAATAGAGCGTATTCGTTTCCGGGTCGAAGTAGCCGCCCTGTGAAGCCTTGTCGGCGGCATGCCGCCAGGTCTTGCCGCCGTCGGTGCTGCTGATCGTCTGGTCAATCGGCGAGCCGCCGCCGTTTGCGGTGTTCGGATCGGTCGCGTGGACCAGCACGACACCGTTGCGACCCACGCTCAGTCCATTGAGCGTCAGCGGGTTGTCGAACGCGTGCAGTTCCTGGATGTGGTCGGGGTGCTCGCTGGTCCAGGTCGAAATGACGCCCGCGCCACGGCCGCTGCCAGATGCGCTGCTGGTGCGTGACAACGCATACAGCGCGTAATCCCGGACGGGTGCCGGTGGCGATTCGAGACCGACGACTTGTCCGGGCAGTACCGCTTCCTGGGCGAAGTCATGCTGGCTCCACCCGAGCCGCCAGACGATGGTTGCCGGTTGCGGATGCTCGGCGTCCTCGACCTGATAGGCAATGCGCAAAACACCGTCGGGGCCGAGATTGATGCTGTCGAAAGTCCGCCTCGGCTTGCCTTGCACGGCGGCACCGGGCGGCTCCTTGATTTCCTGCCACGATTGCCCGCCGTCTGCCGTGCGCCACACGCGTGGTCCCCAGCCGATGGCGTAGCCCCGTTGCGTATCGATGAACAGCAGCCGGTTGACGTTGCGGTTCGCCGGCCATTCGAGTTGGGACCAGTGCTGGCCGCCGTCGCTCGATTTCCAGAGTCTGGTTGTCTGAGGGGCCGCTCCGTCGTCGGGGCGCGGCGCCTTGTAATCCATCCAGCCGGTGCTGACGTACAGGACCTGCCAGTCAGGCGAATACCACCAAGACGCGGTCTGGCCCGGTTGTTGGAAGTGGCGTGCGACGCCGCCGCCCAGCGTGCCGCGCAGAAAGCTGACGGTCGACCGGTTCAGCCGCTCGTTCGAATCGTCCATCCAGGGCTCGGCGAACTCCGCGACGTCAGGGTTCTTCTGCTCGCTTTCCGGCTTGAACCTGAGTTCCGGTCTGGCAATCTTCAATGAGATGAAGTCGTTGCGATGCACTCGAAATGCGCCCGCACCGTACGGCTTGTCGTTGCGCATGAATTCCGTTGATACCGTGTCCCACCCTGAAGTCATTTCCGTGTATCCGTAAATAGCGATCGGCAGAACAAGAACGCATCCCGCGACCCAAAGCCATCGTGTGCCTTTTCGCATGTCACTTCACCAGCAGTCTTCCGAGCGCCTTGCCGACCGGATCGTCGACGTCCCAGTCCTCGGCCTTTTTCCGTGCAACGGGGATGGCCGAATCTCGAGCCTGTCCCCATGTCTTTCCGTCGCCCCATTCCTGGATGTTCGGACGCATCCCGATCTTGACGAGATCCATGATCGGCAGGTCCGCCAATCCCCCGTCGAGGTAGGCCATCGGGTGCGTCTTGAACGCGAACTCCTTGAATTTCTCGTTGTTCATTTCCAGTTCGAACTGTGGCCAGGTCATATCGACACCGCCGTTTCCCGGTGTCGGGCTGGCCATCTGGATCGTGTCGCCCATCATGTTCTGGTTCAGGCCGTCTTCCATGTTGGCCTGCAGCAGCTTCCGTGCCTTGTTCAACCACGCTTTCCCTTGCGCGGACAGTCGCGGGAGGAGGTTGGCGCCGTAGTCAGAGCAATAGTAGTAGCCGTAGCTGATGTAGTAGTCGGGTGGCTTATGTCCGCATCCGATATGACGCATCATGAAGTTGCCATGACGCGACCAGTCGGAATTCGAGCTTTCTGGCTTGATCAGTTCCTCGCGCCGGTGGAGGAGTTTGTGCGCCGCGTCCGAGTCTGTCCACGGATCCCACGAAAGCGCGAAACCCTTGATGGTCGACCAGATGCTCGACATGCTGACCTTTTCGACAGTCTCCAGATAAGCGCCATGCAGCGGCCGATAGTAGAACGGACAGGTGCCGACAATCCATTTCGGCGCCGGCGTCACATGCTTGTCGCAGATGTTGATCTGCACCTTGGGCCGATCCTTGTAATCCGTCGGGGTCAGCATTGCCGCGCCGGTGCCGAGCACCTTGTCCTGTTGTCCGTCAGCCATTCGATTTCCCTAAAAACTTGACGACGACGTCATGCGGCACGTGGCTCTGCGTGAGCCCCGTCTCGCCTGCCGCGTTGGTGACGCCTTCCGAGATCAGCGTGCCGTTCGAGAACATCTGGTATCGCGTGTTCGCGACCGGAATGTCGGTGCCGGCCCAGTGTGCGATGAACGCCTGGTCGTAGTTGCCGCTCGAGTTCGGCAGTGTCGGCATGGTTTGCGACAGGTGAGTGGGGCCGCTGAACGCATGCTGCGCGCCCTTGATGTCGATCTTGCCGGGCGCGTGCACTTCGATGTTGCCGTTCGCGATGCGGATATAGGCGCCGCCGGACGTCAGCAGGATTTCCTTCGCCGCGGCACCTTCGATCGATTGCGTGACGGCGATCAGCTTCAGCGCCTTCTGCGCGGTCAGCTCGATATTGTCTGCCTGCGCCTGCACTTCGACCTTGCCCTTGCCGGCGAACAGCTTGATCCCCGCGTTCTGCGCGAACAGGCTGATCCGGTCGAGGACACTCGCGATCAGCGATTTCCCGGCCGCGACGTGCGTGCTCTGTCCGCTGACGAGGTTGACGTGCTGGTCCGCGGCGAACTGCACCGATTGCTGTGTCGACAGTGCGATGCCGGCCGGGCTGCCGAACAGCATCACGGGTTCCTTGAATGCATTGGCGCTGCCGGCTCCGCCGCCGCCGGTTCGCCCGCCCGACGCGCTGCCGCTCACGCTGTTCTGCGTCGCATCGGTGAACTGCTTCAGCGCCGCGTGGCCGGGGTCGAGCGACTCGCCCTGATGCTGCGCGCTGACCCCCGACATCGCTTCCATCAGGCCTTCCGCCGTGACGAGCTGCTGTTGCGTCTCCTTGACGTCGAGCGGCTGGCTCGCCGGTTGTTTCGGATGCGTGGTGACGTACAGGCCGCGGTTCGCGCGAACCGCGCCGAAGGCGTCGGAGCGCAGGTCGAACCCGCTGCCGAGGTAGCGGCCGCGGTTGTTGCCCGTGTGGTCGATCAGGTAGCCGAGGTGCAGGTGCGTGTTGGCCTGGCTGCTGTACAGGTGCACACGGTTCTGCGCGGTCGCGTCGTCGAGCACCAGCTGGTTGTAACCGGCGCCCGCGTATTCCTTCGATCGGTACCCGGACAGGATGCCGTTGCTGTGCCATTGCGGGCTCGTCGCCCCGTTGTACAGCTTCCCGACGACGATCGGGCGGTCGCAGTCGCCGCCGAGGAAATCGACGAGCACTTCCTCGCCGCTGCGATGGGGGTGCACGGCGCCATAGCCGTTGCCCGAATCCGATGCGGCGGCGCGCAACCAGCACGAGGCCTTCTCGTCGCCGTCGTTGAGGCGATCCCAGTGGAAGCGGACCTTGATTCGATTGAGTTCGTCGGTGTGGACTTCCTCGCCTTGCGGCGCGACGACGATCGCCGACTGCAGATGCATCGGCGGCTTGGGGTGGTCGAACGGGCTGCGGAACGGCACCGTGGTGCGCTGCGCTTCGATGCTGACCTGGAAAATGCCCGCGCTGCCGTCCGGATGCAGGACATGCGGCAGGTCGGTGCCGCCGGCCTGCACGAGGTCGTCGATTTCGGCCTGCAGGCTGTGCGGGAACCCGGCCTGTCGATCGGCGACGGGCAGGTTGTTGGCGATCAGCCACGTCGTTTCGATCACGGCGAAGCGGCGCTGGCCGGCATCGTCCTTGTCGTGTTCGGGGTGATCCGCCAGCTCGAACGTGCGTCCCGCGTCCATGCGCCGGACGCCGCCGATACCGTGAAAGCGCTTCGCGAGCGACTCCTGTTCCTCCATCCAGATCTTCGACAGATGGTCGCCGCGAGACTGTTCGGGGTACGTGTAGGCCCCGGTGTATTCGTAGACTTCGAGTTGCTGCGGCAGGTCGCCCTGGTTCGCGATCGTCGGCAGGTGAGTCGCCTTCGGATTCGATGCGGTGGGCGGCTGCTTGTAGTCGAACGTGCGCGTCGTGCGCGCGACGCTGCGCAGTGTGCGCGTGCCGGAGAACTGGACGAGCGTGTCGGCCTCGTCGTGTGCGCCGGCGTGATGAAAGCGCAGGGTCTGTGGCGCTAGGGCGGGCAGTGCGTCGATCCGGTCGACGATGACGAGCTTGTGCGACTTGCCGTCCTGCGCCTGCTCCCAGAAGCCGTACAGGCCTTCCGATTCCATCAGGCGGTGCACGAAGTTCCAGTCGTCCTCGTATTGCATGCAGAACGAACGGGACGGCAGCGGCTGGTAGAGCCTGAAGTCGAAACAGCCCTTGGCCTGCGGATGCTGGTTCAGGACGTCGGTGATGATCTCGTCGGCGGACTTGTCCTGCCAGATGCGCTGGTCGCGGCGGAACCTCAGGAAGTGCAGGAACGAGGCGAAGACGATCTGGTAGTGCGTGAGGCCGCTGTCCGACCCGAGCCGGCGGGCAGCGTGCACGTACCCGTGGTGCGGCGCGTACGACTTGTCGGCCTGCTGGATCCGCAGTGTCACCGGCTGCGCGATCAGCTTCTTGAGTTCGATGTCATCGGACACCGACACGGCGTCGACCGCAAACTCGAAATGCCGTCCGAGCCGGGATCGCCCCTTGACGCGATGGGGCAGCAGGACGTCAGGGCCGAGCGGCGTCTCCAGTTTGACGAGTCGCTCGTCCTGGATCGGCCCGGCCAGCAGTGCGCTTCTCAATGCTTGCGAATTCATTACCCGTGCTCGCTTTTTTTGTGCTGGGTCGCACGCTCTCTCGTGCGGAATCCCGTAATTGTATGAGATAAGCGACGGATATCTCGAATTTGCCCTTCAACGGCATTTCAAATCTGGTCGGATCGTCGGCCTGGCGGGCAACGCGCGCACGTCATCCGGCCGGGCAAGGGCTGGCCGTCAGCGGTTCCGGCCGGATCGACCGCCGCAGGGCCACTCAACCCGCCGGTTCCTCCGCCTTCCAGTCCCCCGACTTCCCGCCGCGCTTCTCGCGCACGCTCACATCGGTGATCACCATCCCGCGGTCGACGGCCTTGCACATGTCGTAGACGGTCAGCAGCCCGACCTGCACGGCGGTCAGCGCTTCCATCTCGACGCCGGTGCGCCCGAACGTCTCGACCTGCACGACGCAGTGGACGCCCGGCAGCGCGTCGTCGAGGTCGAACTCGACGGCCACGCGCGTCAGCGCGAGCGGATGGCACAGCGGGATCAGGTCGGCCGTGCGCTTGGCGCCCTGGATGGCCGCGATGCGCGCGACGCCGAGCACGTCGCCTTTCTTGGCCTTGCCGTCGCGGATCAGCGCGAACGTGGCCGGCAGCATCCGGATCGTGCCGCGCGCGATCGCGATGCGTTGGGTTTCCTGCTTGCCGCCGACGTCGACCATGTGCGCATGGCCGGCGGCGTCGAAATGGGTGAGTCCTGACATGTCTTCCTCTAGTGGAACGGCGTGCGCGAGCGCGTCCCGCGATCGCGCATCGCGATTGGCCGGGGCATCGCATCCTGTCTCTGCGCCCCGCTCCGATCCAGCGGTTCAACGGGCGCCTATCATAGCAGTGGCATGCGCGGCGCCGGGGACGCAGATGGCGTCCATGCCGAACGGGACAGTCACGCTGCCGCCGGTACAATGACCCGAATATTCAGACCAAACGCCGCGATGCGCGCCGGGCGCGCGGGACGGCGTCGCTTTCATCCTGCCATGCGTGTCAAACAGTTGCTTGCCGTGTCGCTGTCGGTGGCGCTCGCATGGCCGCCGAGCGGCCGTGCGCAGAGCGCGTCCGCGCCGCCGCTCGAATCGGCGGCCGACGGCGCGCGGTCGATTTCCACCGTGCCGTCCGGCATCGCGGCCGGCGTGTTCGGCACGTACGGCGGCGCGGAGAGCCGGTTTTCGGACGCGGGCGGCGCGTCGGCGCCGGCCGCGAGCCTGCGCGCGCCGCTTCGCGCGCTGGAGCTGCCCGACCTGGGCGACGGCTCCGGCGGTTCGCTGACGCCGCAGGCCGAGCGCCGGCTCGGCGAGCGCGTGATGCGCGAAGTGCGGCGCGACCCCGACTATCTCGACGACTGGCTCGCGCGCGACTACCTGAACGCGATGGCGGCACGGCTCGCGGCCGCGGCTGCCGCGCGCTTCATCGGCGGCTATATGCCGGACTTCGACCTGTTCCCGGTGCGCGATCCGCAGATCAACGCGTTCTCGATGCCGGGCGGCTTCATCGGGATCAACAGCGGGCTCGTCGTCACGACACAGACGGAGTCGGAACTCGCATCGGTGGTCGGCCACGAGATGGGGCACGTGCTGCAGCGGCACATCGCGCGGATGATCGGTGCGAACGAGAAGACCGGCTATACGGCGCTCGCGACGATGCTGCTCGGCGTGCTGGCCGGCGTGCTCGCGAGAAGCGGCGACCTCGGCAGTGCGATCGCGGTGGGCGGGCAGGCGTATGCGGTGGACAACCAGCTGCGCTTCTCGCGGTCGGCCGAGCGCGAGGCCGATCGCGTCGGTTTCCAGCTGCTCGCGGGCGCGGGCTATGACCCGTACGGGATGCCGGGCTTCTTCGAGCGGCTCGACCGCGCGTCGATGGGCGATGCGGGCGTGCCGGCCTACGCGCGTACGCACCCGCTGACCGGCGAGCGGATCGCCGACATGGAGGATCGCGCGCGCCGCGCGCCGTACCGGCAGCCGCGCCAGTCGCCCGAATACGGGTTCGTGCGTGCGCGGCTGCGCGTCCTGCAGAACCGTGCGCCGACCGACATCGCGGCCGAGGCGCGGCGGATGCAGTTCGAGATCGACGATCGCACCGCGCCGAACGTCGCGGCGAACTGGTACGGCATCGCACTCGCGGATGCGCTGCTCGGCGAGTACGACGCAGCCGGCAAGGCGCTCGCGTCGGCACGCAGTGCGTTCGACGCCCGCGAGCGGCGCGAGGACGATCCGGCGACGAGCTCGCCGAGCCTCGACGTCCTGGCCGCCGACATCGCGCGCCGCGCGGGGCGGGCCGACGACGCGGTGCGGCTCGCGGCGCTCGCGCAGCGCCGCTGGCCGGCGTCGCACGCGGCGATCGTCGCGCATCTTCAGGCGCTGATCGCGGCGCGCCGTTTCGCGGACGCGCAGGCGCAGGCACGCGCGCAGGCGAAGGCCGACCCCGAGCAGCCGGACTGGTGGGACTATCTCGCGAAGGCGAGCGACGGCAAGGGTGACCTGCTGGCGCGGCGCCGTGCGCTCGCGGAGAAGCTCGCGCTCGACGGCGCGTGGCCGTCGGCGATTCGCCAGCTGAAGGAGGCGCGCGACGCGAAGGACGTGTCGTTCTACGAGCAGTCGATGATCGGCGCTCGGCTGCTGGAATTCGAAGCGCGCTACAAGGAAGAGCGCGAAGACGAGAAGAACGGCCGCGGGTAGCGGCCGGCGCGCGGCAAGCGCGGGCGAGACCGCTGTGGGTCAGTTGCCGCTGTCAGCCGTGTCGCGTGCCTGTTGCGCCGGGCTTGCGACATAGCCGAATCGCGCAGGCACGTCCGCGCAGACGATGCTGCCGAGCGGCAGCGTGTGGCCGTCGCGCCAGCGCAGCACCGGTGGCGCGGCATCGAAATCCACGTGATCGGCGAACAGCCCGAGGTCATGGTCATGCAGCGCCGCGATGCGCGGCGCTGCGCCCGCCGCGCGAAACAGCACGCCCCCCGCGTCGTCGAGCCAGGCTTCGTCCGGTTCGAACGGCGTGCCGGTCTGGTCGGTGAGCGTGAGCTGTCCGTCGCGCTCGGCGAGCCGGACGACCCACGGCGTATAGGCGAGCTCGACGTACACGCGCTGCGGCCCGTTCTGGAAGAACCACTGGCCCTGCGCGTCGCATTCGTAGTTGCGGCCGATGAACGCGTTCAGCGCCGCATGCCGGATCGGCGAGCCGAGTTCGCCGGCCGCCTGCGCCGCGTCGTCGCGCAGCCGCCATTCGCCGCGCCGGTCGAGCAGCAGCCAGCCGGTACAGTGCGGCACGTTCGGCCACTTGGCGAGGGCCTGCCTGACGATGTCATCCATGGTCGACGAATTTGGAGCAATAGCCGAACACCCGCGCCGACAGCCAGTCGAGACGGCCGGGGAACGGCCCGGTCATGAATCCCGCGTGCCCGCCGGCCGCGGGCTGGTCGAGCTCGACGGCCGGCGATACGTCGGCCGGACCCGGCAGCGCCGATTCAGGCAGGAACGGGTCGTTGCGGGCGTTGAGGATCAGCGTCGGCACGTCGATTGCGGGGAGCAGCGGCCGTGTCGTTGCTTTGGTCCAGTAATCGTCCGCGTTCGCGAAACCGTGCAGCGGCGCGGTCACGATCTCGTCGAAGTCGCGCATCGTCACGGCCTGCAGCATGGCTTCACGGTCGAACAGCCCCGGGTACTGGTCGAGTTTCGCGAGCGCCTTGCGCTTGAGCGTTTTCAGGAAGCTGCGCGTGTAGACCATCGCAAAGCCTTGCGACAGCGCGCGCCCGCCGGCGTGCACGTCGATCGGCGTCGAGATCGCGGCGGCCGCCCGCAGGATCGACGTGTCGCTGCGATGCTCGCCGAGCCAGCGCAGCAGCACGTTGCCGCCGAGCGACACACCGGCCGCGACGAGCGGCCCGCGATGCTGCGCGGCGAGCCGGCGCAGGATCCAGTCGACTTCGGCGCTGTCGGCGAGATGGTAGAAGCGCGGCTGGCGGTTGATCTCGCCGCTGCAACTGCGGAAGTGCGGCACGACGGCGTGCCAGCCCTTCGCGCGCGCGGCGGCCATCATCGCGAGCGCGTAGTGTGACCCGGAGCTGCCTTCGAGGCCGTGGAACAGCACGAACAGCGGCGCATCGGGCCGCGGCGCCGCGCTGTCGAGATGCGCGACCCAGTCGAGATCGATGAAGTCGTGGTCGGGGGTTTCCCATCGCTCTCGTCGGTAAGCGACGACGGGACGCCGCGCGAACAGCGCGGGCACGATGGTTTGCGCATGGCTGTTGGGCAGCCAGCGTGGTGCGCGATAGCGCAGTATGTCGTCGTCGGGGGCCGGAGCCCCGGTCAGCGGCGAGGTGGGCGGAGAAGCCGTACTCATGATCGCCCCGCGTATGCGTTGCTTCGTCTTTTCGTCAGTGCAGCGGACCCTGCCCGTGACGGATCTTCGCGGCGAATTGTCCGGCCGCTTGTTCGGGAATCGGGCTCGCGTGAATGTGCGCGATGCGCCACTCGCCACGTTCGTGAATCATCACGTACGTCGCGAAAACCATGTCGGGTTCGGCCGTCAGGTCGGCCTGCTGATGCGCTTCGGCGATCGTATAGACGACCGTGCCGAGGCTGTCGTACACGCGGATGTCGAGCGGCTCGATCGTCACGGGGCGCGTGGCGAGCCGGTTGGCGAGCCCGCTGCGGATCTGGTCGAGGCCGTGCAGATGCTCGCCGTCCGCCCATACGCAGCTGGCGAAATCCTCGTCGATCCACAGTCCCAGCAGCGCGTCGAGATTGGCATCGGCGACGGCCTGGTAGTAGGCGTTCAGCGTATCGGCGGCGGCTTCGAAGAGGCGGGCAAAACGTGGCATCGGGGTTATCTCTCGCGCGCGTCGCGCGCCGTATTCAGCACGGCGGCCCGGATGGAGCCGCCGTACACCGGTGAATCGGATTGCCCGGCGCGCCGTGCGACGCTGCCGGCCAGGGTCAGCGCTGCCCGACGAGCATGCCGCGCAAATCGCCGAATACCTGCTCGGGACCGAGTTCGCGCAGGCACTTCAGGTGGCCGAGCGGGCACTCGCGTTCGAAGCAGGGACTGCATTCGAGATGAAGCCATTGTACCTTCGCCAGGTCCGACAGCGGAGGGGTGTGGCGCGGATCGGTCGATCCGTACAGCGCGACGAGCGGCCGGCGTAGCGCGGCGGCAACGTGCATCAGCCCCGAATCGTTGGTGACCACCGCGTTCGCGCGCGCGATCAGCGCGCACGCCTCCGACAGCGACGTCTGTCCGCACAGGTTGCGCACGTTCGGCGCGTGGTCGGCGATTGCCTGCGCGGCCGCGGCGTCCTTCTGCGAGCCGAGCGCGACGATCTGCGTGTACGGGAACGACTGGTGGACGATGGTGGCGAGCGACGCGAAGTGCTCGGGCGGCCAGCGCTTGGCCGGGCCGTATTCCGCGCCCGGGCAGAACACGACGAGCGGCTTGCGCGTATCGAGATTGAAACGGGCGGACACGCGCGCCGTCTCGTTGAGATCGGCGTCGAGGCGCGGCGCGGGCAGCGTCTTCATCGACTCGGGCAGCTTCGCGCCCGGTGCGTACGCGAGCGCCGCGTAGTGGGTTGTCATCGGCGGCCGCTCGCCCGATTTGTCCGGGTTCGCGTGCCGCACGTTCAGCAGCCCGTAGCGGTGCTCGCCCGTGTAGCCGACCCGCAGCGGGATGTTCGCGAGCCACGGGATCACCGCGGATTTCAGCGAATTCGGCAGCACGTACGCCGCGTCGTAGCCGACGTCGCGCAGGTCGCTCGCGAGCTGCCAGCGGCGCAGCAACTGCAGCTTGCCGTGCGCGAGATCGGTCGCGTAGACATCGTGGATCTCGGGCATCCGCTCGAGCACGGGCGCGACCCACGAGGGCGCGACGGCATCGATCGCGATGCGGGGATGGTTTTTCTTCAGCAGCGCAAAAAGCGGCTGCGCCATCAATGCGTCACCGATCCAGTTCGGTGCGATAACCAGCGCTCGACGCATCAGGTCGACTTCCGATGTCGTAATGAAGCACGGCGCCCAGGCGCCGCGTTCGGGTTGCCAGAATGGAGAACGGCGGCGCGCCGGCAATCCGGCTGCGCCGCCTGGGCGATCGGCGGGCCTGCATCAGCCTGCAGGCCCGGCCGCCGGGGCTCAGTGGCCCTTGACGACCTCGCCGTCACGCAGCTTGTAGCGCGTGCCGCAGTACGGGCAGCGTGCCTCGCCGTGCGAGACGTCGATGAAGACGCGCGGGTGGGCGCTCCAGCGCGCCATGGCCGGGTTCGGGCAGTACGCGGGAAGATCCTTGGCCGTCAGCTCGACCAGCGGCATTTCCTTGATTTCACTCATGAGACTTTCTCTTATCACTCTTTTGTGGGGCGGTCGGTGGCGCAGCGCGCTCAGACCTTCGTCAGCCAGTTCGCGTACTTCGCGTTCTTGCCCGACACGATATCGAAAAACGCCGACTGGAGCTTTTCCGTGACGGGGCCGCGCGCGCCGCTGCCGATCGTGCGGTTGTCGAGCTCGCGGATCGGCGTGACTTCAGCGGCCGTGCCGGTGAAGAACGCCTCGTCGGCCGTGTAGACCTCGTCGCGCGTGATGCGCTTCTCGATCACCTCGATGCCGGCGTCCTTCGCGAGCGTGATGACGGTATCGCGCGTGATGCCGTCGAGGCACGACGACAGGTCGGGCGTGTACAGCTTGCCGTTGTTCACCAGGAAGAAGTTCTCGCCGGAGCCTTCCGACACGTAGCCGTCGACGTCGAGCAGCAGCGCTTCGTCGTAGCCGTCGGCGGTGGCTTCCTGGTTCGCGAGGATCGAGTTCACGTACCAGCCCGACGCCTTCGCGCGCACCATCGACACGTTCACGTGGTGGCGCGTGAACGACGACGTCTTCACGCGGATGCCCTTCGCGAGGCCTTCCTCGCCGAGGTACGCGCCCCACGGCCATGCGGCGATCGCGACGTGGATCGTGTTGCCCTTCGCGGCCACGCCGAGCTTTTCCGAGCCGACCCAGATGATCGGGCGCAGGTAGCACGACTCGAGCTGGTTCTCGCGCACGACTTCGAGCTGCGCGGCTTCGAGCGTTTCCCGGTCGAACGGCACGTCCATCTGGAAGATCTTCGCCGAATTCAGCAGACGTTTCGTGTGCTCGTACAGGCGGAAGATCGCGGTGCTGCCGTCGGCCGACTTGTACGCGCGCACGCCCTCGAAGACGCCCATGCCGTAGTGCAGCGTGTGGGTCAGGACGTGGATCTTGGCGTCGCGCCAGTCGATCAGCTTGCCGTCCATCCAGATCTTGCCGTCGCGGTCGGCCATTGACATAGATTTCTCCTGGGATGCGGTTGTATGCAGCGTTGAGCCGGAAAGACGCATATTTTAGCGTCATTTGAAGGCGATCCGGTCGGTCGGCGCGGGGCCGGCGCTATAATCGCCCGGTACCGATTCCAATAACGACGGGTCGACCCGGCAGGAGGCGCCGGCGCCCCGACGAACCGCCCGCTGCGGCCCGCTTCCCATGCTCGCTCGATTGTCCGCCACCGACCGCTTCGCGCTGATCCAGGGCGCGCGCGACTATTCCCCGACGCTGATGGCGATTTTCTCGTGGGGGCTCGTCACCGGCATCGCGATGAGCAAGTCGGTCATGACACTCTGGCAGGCGAGCGCGATGTCGCTGCTGGTCTACGCGGGCTCGTCGCAGCTCGCGGTGCTGCCGCTCCTCGCGGCGAAGCTGCCGATCTGGACCATCCTGCTCACGGCCGCGATGGTCAACACGCGCTTCGTGATCTTCAGCGCCGGGCTTGCTCCCCATTTTTCCTACCTGCCGCTGTGGCGGCGCCTCGCGATCGGCTATTTCAACGGCGACGTGATCTACCTGCTGTTCCAGAAACAGGGCTTCGCGTACGGCCACGTGCCCGGCAAGGAAGCGTACTTCTGGGGGATGGCGCTCGCGAGCTGGCTGTCGTGGCAGGTGTCGTCGCTCGCCGGCATCCTGCTCGCGAGCTTCTTTCCCGCGAGCTGGGGGCTGGAACTGGCCGGCACGCTCGCGCTGATCCCCATCATGGTGTCGGCGGTCGCGAACCGCTCGACGCTCGCGGCCGTCGCGGTCGCCGGTATCGTGTCGCTCATCGCGTTCGACCTGCCGTACCGGCTCGCGCTGCCGCTCGCGGTGCTCGCCGCGCTCGCGGCCGGCTGCACGGCCGATTTCTTCGTCGAGCGGGCCGACTGGCGGCGCATCCGCACCGAAACCGTGCCCGAAAAGGAAATCGAATGAGCGCGACGGAAATCTGGATCGTCATCATCGGGATGACGATCGTCACGGCCGTCACGCGCGCGCTGTTCCTGATCGGCGGCGAACGCACCGTGCTGCCCGAGCGCGCGCAGCGCGCGATGCGCTACGCGCCGGCGGCGGCCCTGGTCGCCGTCGTGCTGCCCGACGTGCTCGAAACGCCGGCCGGGCTGTCGTTCGCGCTGTCCAACCATCCGTTCTACGCGGCGCTCGCCGGCCTCGGCTGGTTCCTGTGGCGGCGCAGCATGCTCGGCACGATCGTCGTCGGGATGCTCGTCTTCACCGCGCTGCGCCTGGTCTTCTGATGGGCCGCCGCTCAGGCCCGCCGGGCGCCGGCCGCCTGCGCGCGTGCATTACTGCGTTGCAGCAATGGGTCCGTTTCCGCGCGCGATCCCAAATAGGCGGAATTCGCCGCCCGCGGGTCAGTCTGCCGGATGGATCGGCTAGAATGCCCGTTCGAGATTTTTTACCCGTGCGCGTCATGCGAACCGCCAGCCACGGCCGCATCCGGCGCCCTTTCGCGGCAGCCCGCGCACGTCCAGCGTGAACCCCCTTTCCCCATCCACTACTTCAATTTGTTCAACATGAGCCAAGTCAAGCGTCTTACCGACCTGATCGCCGCCGGCCAGCTCGCCGGCAAGCGGGTATTCATCCGTGCCGACCTGAACGTTCCGCAGGACGACCAGGGCAACATCACCGAAGACACGCGCGTGCGCGCGTCCGTGCCGGCCATCCAGGCCGCGCTCGACGCCGGCGCGGCCGTAATGGTCACGTCGCACCTCGGCCGTCCGACCGAGGGCGAATTCAAGCCGGAAGATTCGCTCGCGCCGGTCGCGAAGCGCCTCGCCGAGCTGCTCGGCCGTGACGTGCCGCTCGTGTCGAACTGGGTCGAGAACGGCGTGAACGTCGCGCCGGGCCAGGTCGTGCTGCTCGAGAACTGCCGCGTGAACAAGGGCGAGAAGAAGAATTCGGACGAGCTCGCGCAGAAGATGGCGAAGCTCTGCGACGTGTACGTGAACGACGCGTTCGGTACCGCGCACCGCGCGGAAGCGACCACCCACGGGATCGCGAAGTACGCGCCGGTCGCGTGCGCTGGCCCGCTGCTGGCCGCCGAACTCGACGCGCTCGGCAAGGCGCTCGGCAACCCGGCCCGCCCGCTGGTGGCGATCGTCGCCGGCTCGAAGGTGTCGACCAAGCTCACGATCCTGAAGTCGCTCGCCGGCAAGGTCGACCAGCTGATCGTCGGCGGCGGCATCGCGAACACGTTCATGCTCGCGGCCGGCCTGTCGATCGGCAAGTCGCTCGCGGAAGCCGACCTCGTCAACGAGGCGAAGGCGATCATCGACGAAGCGCGCGAGCGCGGCGCGTCGGTGCCGATCCCGACCGACGTCGTGACGGCCAAGGAATTCTCGCCGACGGCCGCGGCCACGGTGAAGCAGGTCGCCGACATCGAAGCGGACGACATGATCCTCGACATCGGCCCGGATACCGCCAAGGCGCTCGCGAGCCAGCTCGAGAAGGCCGGCACGATCGTGTGGAACGGCCCGGTCGGCGTGTTCGAGTTCGACCAGTTCGGCAACGGCACCAAGACGCTCGCGGAAGCGATCGCCAAATCGTCCGCGTTCTCGATCGCGGGCGGCGGCGACACGCTCGCGGCCATCGCGAAGTACGGCATCCATGACCAGGTCAGCTACATCTCGACGGGCGGCGGCGCTTTCCTCGAGTTCCTCGAGGGGAAGAAGCTGCCGGCGGTGGAAGTGCTGGAAACGCGGGCGGCCTGAGCGTGGCGGCGCGCGCAGGGGTGACGAAGGCCGTGCGCTCCGCGAAAGCGGAGCAGCCGGCCGGCGCGGGCAAGCGCAAACGCGCGCCCGCGCGGGCGAACACCGCCCCGCGCGCACCGGCGGCCGCCGGCGACGCGGCCGAGCAGCACCACGAGATTCAGAACAAAGCGATGCCGGGCGCAAGCACCGGCACGCCCCCCGGAGCGGCGGCCGCTGGGCCTGCCGCTTCCGGCTCTCGCAGCGTTTCACCCAGCGCATCCACCTTGATCCAGATGAGGAGTTTCATGCAGCGCGCCACCAAGATAGTCGCCACGATCGGCCCGGCTTCCAGTTCGCCGGAGATTCTGCTGCAGATGATGCAGGCGGGCCTCGACGTCGTGCGGCTCAATTTTTCGCACGGCACGGCCGACGATCACCGCCAGCGCGCCGAGATGGTGCGCGAGGCCGCCCGCAAGGTCGGCCGCGAGATCGCGATCATGGCCGACCTCCAGGGCCCGAAGATCCGCGTCGGCAAGTTCGAGAACGGCAAGACGACGCTCGAGCCGGGCCAGGCCTTCATCCTCGACGCGGGCTGCGAGCTGGGCAACGACGAGCGCGTCGGGCTCGACTACAAGGAACTGCCGCGTGACCTGCGCACGGGCGACCTGCTGCTGCTGAACGACGGCCTGATCGTGCTGACCGTCGAGCGCGTGCTCGGCGACGAGATCCACACGATCGTCAAGGTGGGCGGCGAGCTGTCGAACAACAAGGGCATCAACCGCCAGGGCGGCGGCCTGTCGGCGCCCGCGCTGACCGCGAAGGACATGGAAGACATCCGCACCGCGATGTCGCTCGGCGCGGACCTGGTGGCGGTGTCGTTCCCGAAGAACGCGACCGACATGGAAATGGCGCGCCAGCTCGCGAACATCGCGGGCGCGCCGTACGGCATCAAGCCGAAGATGATCGCGAAGATCGAGCGCGCGGAAGCGATTCCGGCGCTGCAAAGCATTCTCGACGCGTCCGACGGCATCATGGTCGCGCGCGGCGACCTCGCGGTGGAAGTGGGCAACGCGGCCGTGCCGGCGCTGCAGAAGCGGATGATCCGGATGGCGCGCGAGTCGAACAAGCTCGTGATCACCGCGACGCAGATGATGGAATCGATGATCCACGCGCCGGTGCCGACGCGCGCGGAAGTGTCGGACGTCGCGAACGCGGTGCTCGACGGCACCGACGCGGTGATGCTGTCCGCCGAGACGGCTGCCGGCAAGTACCCGGTCGTCACGATCGAAACGATGGCGGCCGTGTGCGTCGAGGCGGAAAAGTCGGAAGAAGTCGAGCTGGACAAGGATTTCCTCGACCGCACGTTCACGCGGATCGACCAGTCGATCGCGATGGGCGCGCTGTTCACCGCGTACCACCTGGGTGCGAAGGCGATCATCGCGCTGACCGAATCGGGCGCGACCGCGCTGTGGATGTCGCGTCACTACACGCACGTGCCGATCTTCGCGCTGACGCCGCGTGTCGGCAGCGAGCGCACGATGGCGCTGTACCGCAACGTGACGCCGCTGCACGTCGACTTCAACAGCGACCGCGACTCGGCGCTGCAGGCGGCGCTCGAGATCGTCGTCAAGCAGGGCTACGTGCAGCATGGCGACATGGTCGTGCTGACCGTCGGCGAGCCGATGGGGCAGGCGGGCGGCACCAACACGCTGAAGATCGTGCGGGTCGGCGAGCACTATTGAGCGCCCGCTGAAGCTCGGGTCGGCTGAAAAATCGATCCGGCACCGTTTTTCGCGCGAAAGCCGCGTGGGGTCGAAGCCCCGCGCGGCTTTTTTTCTCATTTTTGCCCGCATTGTGCCGTGCGAACGTAACAAATTGCGAGTCGGCGCCACCGGGCGGTCGGAATCGGAGGCGCTTCGCGATAAAATGCGGCTATTCGACGCTCAGCCGCGCCGCGCCACCCCGGGTTCGACCGGGAGCGAGCGCCGCGCCGGCGTCAGGGCGCACCGGTTTTCATTCCATGGAGTTCCACAATGCCTCTCGTATCAATGCGTCAATTGCTGGACCACGCGGCAGAGCACGGTTACGGCCTGCCGGCCTTCAACGTGAACAACCTGGAACAGGTCCAGGCGATCATGGCGGCGGCGGACCAGGTCGGCGCGCCCGTGATCATGCAGGCATCGGCCGGCGCGCGTAAGTACGCGGGCGAGCCGTTCCTGCGCCACCTGATCGAAGCAGCAGTCGAGTCGTACCCGCACATCCCGGTCGTGATGCACCAGGATCACGGCCAGTCGCCGGCAGTCTGCATGGCCGCGATCCGCAGCGGCTTCACCAGCGTGATGATGGACGGTTCGCTGGAAGCCGACGGCAAGACGGTCGCATCGTACGAGTACAACGTCGACGTGTCGCGCAAGGTCGTCGAGATGGCGCACTCGATCGGCGTGACGGTCGAAGCCGAACTCGGCGTGCTCGGCTCGCTCGAGACGATGAAGGGCGACAAGGAAGACGGCCACGGCGCGGAAGGCACGATGACCCGCGAGCAGCTGCTGACCGATCCGGAGCAGGCCGCCGACTTCGTGAAGCTCACGCAGTGCGATGCGCTCGCGATCGCGATCGGCACGTCGCACGGCGCGTACAAGTTCTCGAAGAAGCCGACGGGTGACATCCTGTCGATCCAGCGCATCAAGGAAATCCACGCGCGCATCCCGAACACCCACCTGGTGATGCACGGTTCGTCGTCGGTGCCGCAGGAACTGCTGGCCGAGATCCGCGAATTCGGCGGCGACATGAAGGAAACCTACGGCGTGCCGGTCGAGGAAATCCAGGAAGGCATCAAGCACGGCGTGCGCAAGATCAACATCGACACCGACCTGCGTCTGGCGATCACCGGTGCGATCCGCCGCTACCTGTTCGAGAACCCGGGCAAGTTCGATCCGCGCGACTACCTGAAGCCGGCGCGCGAAGCGGCGAAGCAGGTCTGCGTCGACCGTTACCTCGCGTTCGGCTGCGAAGGCCAGGCCGGCAAGATCAAGCGGGTAGCGCTCGACAAGATCGCCGAGCAGTACAAGTCCGGCGCGCTCGCACAGGTCGTGCGCTGAGACTGTAGTACGATTGCCGCGCCCGATGTGGGCAACGGCAAGGCTGTCCGGCCGGATCTGATCCGGCCCCGCAGCCGCTCCGTCCGGCCGAACGAGGGCCGGCCGGCAACCGCCCGGGCGCCGTCGCCCGGCGGTTCGCCGACGTATTGCAAGACCGCCGTTCCCGCCTGCCGCGGGGAACGGCGTTTCCCTTTTTGTTTGGCTCCTTATCTGCGAAAAGACGATGTCTACCCTCTACGAATCCACGCTCCGCTCGCTGCCGCTCCTCGGTCGCGGCAAGGTCCGCGATAACTACGCGGTCGGCAACGACAAGCTCCTGATCGTCACGACCGATCGCCTGTCGGCATTCGACGTGGTGATGGGCGAGCCGATTCCGAACAAGGGCCGCGTGCTGAACCAGATGGCGAACTTCTGGTTCGACAAGCTCGCGCACATCGTGCCGAACCACCTGACGGGCGACGCGCCGGAAGCGGTTGTCGCGGCCGACGAGGTCGAGCAGGTGAAGGGCCGCGGCGTGGTCGTCAAGCGCCTCGAGCCGATCATGATCGAAGCGGTCGTGCGCGGCTACCTGGCCGGCAGCGGCTGGAAGGAATACCAGGCGTCGGGCGCCGTGTGCGGCGTGCAACTGCCGGAAGGCCTGCAGAACGCGCAGAAGCTGCCCGAGCCGATCTTCACGCCGGCCGCGAAGGCCGAGATGGGCGAGCACGACGAGAACATCACGTTCGAGGAAACCGAGCGCCGCATCGGCACCGAGCTGGCCGCGACGATCCGCGACATCTCGATCAAGCTGTACAAGGAAGCGGCCGACTACGCGGCCACGCGCGGCATCATCATCGCCGACACGAAGTTCGAATTCGGCCTCGACAACCACGGCCAGCTGTACCTGATGGACGAAGTGCTGACCGCCGATTCGTCGCGCTTCTGGCCGGCCGACCAGTACGAAGTCGGCACGAACCCGCCGTCGTTCGACAAGCAGTTCGTGCGCGACTGGCTCGAGGCGCAGCCGTGGGGCAAGACGGCGCCGGCACCGGCACTGCCGGCCGACGTCGTCGAGAAGACGGCCGCGAAGTACCAGGAAGCGCTCGAGCGCATCACGGGCCAGTCGCTGGCCTGACAAGAAGGAACGCACGAAATGAGTGAAGTCCAGACCGCCCACACGCACAGCGCGCCGCTCGTCGGCGTGCTGATGGGTTCGAGTTCCGACTGGGACGTGATGAAGCATGCGGTCGCCATCCTGCAGGAATTCGGCGTGCCGTACGAAGCGAAGGTCGTGTCCGCGCACCGGATGCCCGACGAGATGTTCGACTATGCGGAGAAGGCGCGCGAGCGCGGGCTGCGCGCGATCATCGCGGGCGCCGGCGGCGCCGCGCACCTGCCCGGCATGCTGGCCGCGAAAACGACGGTGCCGGTGCTCGGGGTGCCGGTCGCGAGCAAGTACCTGAAGGGTGTCGATTCGCTGCACTCGATCGTGCAGATGCCGAAGGGCGTGCCCGTCGCGACGTTCGCGATCGGCGAGGCCGGCGCTGCGAACGCCGCGCTGTTCGCGGTGTCGATCCTGTCCGGCAACTCGGTCGACTATGCGAACCGGCTCGCCGCGTTCCGCGTGCGCCAGAACGAAGCCGCGCACGCGATGGTGCTGCCGCCGCTGGAATGACGGCGCACCGGCGGCCGCCCTGCCATTCGAGCGGCTGCCTGACCTTCCCACTGCGGCGGGCAGCGCCCGCCGCGACCGACCACTGACATGACCGCAACTCCTGATTCCGTTTCCCCGATCCTGCCCGGCGCGTGGCTTGGCATGGTCGGCGGTGGCCAGCTCGGCCGCATGTTCTGCTTTGCCGCCCAGTCGATGGGCTATCGCGTCGCCGTGCTCGATCCCGATCCGACGAGCCCCGCCGGCGCGGTCGCCGACCGCCACCTGCGCGCAGCCTACGACGACGAAGCCGCGCTCGCCGAACTGGCCGACCTGTGCGACGCGGTGTCGACGGAGTTCGAGAACGTGCCGGCCGCGAGCCTCGATTTCCTCGCGCGCACGACGTTCGTCGCGCCCGCCGGCCGCTGCGTCGCGGTCGCGCAGGACCGGATCGCGGAGAAGCGCTTCATCGAAGCGTCGGGCGTGCCCGTCGCGCCGCACGTCGTGATCGAATCGTCGGCGGCGCTCGCCGCGCTCGACGATGCCGCGCTCGACGCGGTGCTGCCGGGCATCCTGAAGACGGCGCGCCTCGGCTACGACGGCAAGGGCCAGGTGCGGGTGAGCACCGCGCAGGAAGTGCGCGACGCGCATGCGGCGCTGAACGGCGTGCCGTGCGTGCTCGAAAAGCGCCTGCCGCTGAAATACGAGGTGTCGGCGCTGATCGCGCGTGGCGCGGACGGCCGCTCGGCTGCGTTCCCGCTCGCGCAGAACGTGCACCACAACGGCATCCTCGCGCTGACCGTTGTGCCCGCGCCGGCCGCCGATGCCGCGCGTGTCGAAGCGGCGCAGCAGGCCGCCGTGCGGATCGCCGATACGCTCGGCTACGTCGGCGTGCTGTGCGTCGAATTCTTCGTGCTGGAAGACGGTTCGTTCGTCGCGAACGAGATGGCGCCGCGCCCGCACAATTCAGGCCACTACACGGTCGATGCGTGCGCAACGAGCCAGTTCGAGCAGCAGGTGCGTGCCATGACGCGGATGCCGCTCGGCAACCCGCGCCAGCATTCGCCGGCCGCGATGCTGAACATCCTCGGCGACGTGTGGTTCCCGAACGGTGCGGCCGGCGTAGGTGCGGCGGCCGATGCCGTCACGCCGCCGTGGGACACGGTCGCGGCGATGCCGACCGCGCACCTGCACCTGTACGGCAAGGAGGACGCGCGCATCGGCCGCAAGATGGGCCACGTGAACTTCACGGCCGAAACGCGCGACGAAGCCGTTGCCGCGGCCACCGCGTGCGCGCAGCTGCTGCGCGTGCCGCTCGACTGAGACGCCAGCCGATGTCCATCGACCTCCCGAACGCCGTGACGGCCGCGCAGATCGACGCGGCCGCCGCGTTGCTCGACGCGGGCCAGCTCGTCGCCTTTCCGACCGAAACCGTCTACGGGCTCGGCGGCGACGCGGCGAATCCCGAGGCCGTCGCGCGCATCTACGCGGCGAAGGGGCGGCCCGCGAACCATCCGGTGATCGTGCACCTGCCGCCGGGCGGCGATCCCGGCTACTGGGCCGACGATCTGCCGGCCGACGCGCAGGCGTTGATCGATGCGTTCTGGCCGGGCCCGCTGACGCTGATCCTGAAGCGCCACGCGCGCATCCCGGACGCCGTGAGCGGCGGCCAGGATTCGGTCGGGCTGCGCTGCCCGTCGCATCCGGTCGCACAGGCGCTGCTGGCCGCATTCAGCGCGCGGCGCGGCGGGCATGGCGGCGTGGCTGCGCCGTCCGCGAACCGGTTCGGCCATGTAAGCCCGACCACCGCGCAGCATGTGCGCGACGAATTTGGCGACACCGTGCACGTGCTCGACGGCGGCGCATCGGAAGTCGGTATCGAATCGACGATTCTGGACCTGTCGCGCGGTTTCCCGGCGCTGCTGCGCCCGGGGCACGTGACGCCGCAGCAGATCGCCGCCGTGCTCGGTCGCGCACCGCAACTGCCGGACGGCAGCGACGCGACCGCGCCGCGCGCGTCGGGCACGCTGAAGGCGCACTACGCGCCGCGCACGCCGCTCGCGCTGCTGCCGTTCGACGCGCTCGAGCCACTGCTCGCGGCCGCGCAGACCGACGGCGAGCGTGTCGCGCTCGTCGCACGCGCATCGCGCGCGGGACGCTGGGCGCAGGCTGACGGCGTGCATTTCGTCGCGGCGCCGGAGGATCCGCAGGCGTATGCGCGCGACCTGTACGGGATGCTGCGTGCGCTCGACCGCGCGCAGGTGGCGCGGATTCTCGTCGAGAAGCTGCCCGAGACCGTCGAATGGATCGCGGTCAACGATCGCCTCGGCCGCGCGGCCGCCGCGTTCGAAGCGCGCGACTGATACCCGTCGCGGTTCACGAATGAAAAACGCCCGACCGGTAAACCGGTCGGGCGTTTTCGTTTGGGCGCGTGGCCGGCGGCTTACTTGCCGACGCCCGAGGCCGCGATCTTCGACTGCGCGAACTGCGCGAACAGCGCATGCAGGCGCGTCGTCGGGTGGACCGTGTCGGCGAACATGTAGGTTTGATCCGCGTTCGCGACCGTGTAGGTCTGCGGCGAGCAGAACAGCGACGAGCCGAATGCGGTTGCGTTCGCGACGCCATACTGCGTGGCGGCCTGGACCATCGCCTTCAGGTTACAGGCGGTGTCGGTGTTCGACACGGCGAAGCCGTTCGCCTTGTAGTTCGCGAGGATGCCGTCCTGCCACGTGAACGTGTCGAGCAGCACGTACTTGGTCGTGTCGACCTTGAGTGCCTGCAGCGTCGCGGCGAGCGTGCCGTTGAACAGCATCGACAGTTGCGTGAGGGTCGTCTGCGAGCCGCTCTGGAGCGCGAGCGGCGTGCCGCCGATATCCGGCACGTTCGACACGAACACGTGCGTCGCGCCGGCGGCGACGATCTGCTGCACGATGCCCGCGAGCTGTTGCGCGGCGGCGCCGATGTTCTGCTGCAGCTGCGTCGGCGTGATCGCGCCGGCCTGCAGCGCCGCGACCTGGTAGAAGATGTCGTTCGCGCCGCCGTTCAGCAGCACGATCTGGCCGGCGTTGAAGCTGCCGTGCTGCGACACGTATTGCTTGACCTGGTCGGCGATCGGCGTCGTGGTCGCTTGTGCGTAATCGGGGTTCGGCACGCTGGCGTCCGCGTGGCCGATGCCCGGCTGCTGCGTCACGCGCGAGCCGCCCTGAGCGTAGCCGAGGCCGCCGGTGGCCTGCAGCGGAATGCCGAAACCGCCCTGGTTCGCGGGCTGCAGCGTGTCGCCGTAGTACTGCGCGACGTTCTGCGTCCACACCTGGCCCGGGTTGGTCGTGAAGCGGCCGCCGCCGAAGCCGAGCTTGATCTGCGAGTAGGTGCCCGCGTCGGACAGGCTGTCGCCGAACGACACGACCTGCATTTTCACGCCCGACGGCGGCGTGTTCGATGCGCTGTTGTTGTCGTCACCGCCGCCGCCGCACGCGGCGAGCAGCGCGAGCGCGGCGCCGGCGATCGCGAGTTGCGCGGTGCGCAGCATGCGCTGACGGGTGCGGGCGGGTGCGTGTTGTTGTGTCTGCATCGTTCGATCTCCTCGTAGATATGGCCTGATGTGTTTCTCATCTGCCGCGTGCCTGCTCGGTTCCGGGCTGCGCGGCGGCCGTTGGCTGAAACGGTTTATTGGTCTCGCGCGGCCGCGAGCGGCACGGTGCGCGGATCGGGGTTCGCGGCCTCGGCAATCTGCGCATGATAAGCGCTCGCCCATTCGGGCGGGCCGAAAATCGCGCGCAGCTTGTTGCGCCAGCCGCCGACGCGCAACGCGTCGCCGGCCATCGACATCCACTCGTGGAACGTCGCGACGAGCGGGTTGTTCGAGCCTAGCCGCTCGACGATTCCGTACTGCGGCGGATCGTCGGGCGTTTCCTCGACATAGCTGCCGAACAGGCGATCCCAGATCACCAGGACGCCTGCGTAATTGCGGTCGATGTAGCGCGGGTTGCGCGCATGGTGCGCGCGGTGGATCGACGGCGTGTTCAGCACGTATTCGAGCCAGCCGAGCTTGCCGATCGCCTGCGTATGCACGAAGAACTGGAACGCGAGGTTGATCAGCACGATGCCGACGACCTGTTGCGGCGGAAAACCGGCGAACGCGAGCGGCAGCCAGAACACCCACATCCCCGCGACCGGGTACATCAGGCTCTGGCGGAACGCTGTCGAGAAATTCATCCGCTCGGACGAGTGGTGCACGACGTGCGCGGCCCACAGCCAGCGCACGCGATGGCTCGCGCGATGAAAGACGTAGTAGAGGAAATCCTGCGCGACGAACAGCACCGCGAACGACAGCCAGCCGTCATGCCATGTGAACAGGCGATAGTGCTGATAGCAGTACGCATAGACGGGGATCACGAACAGCCATGCGACCTTGTCGGCGCCCTGGTGCATCAGCGCGAGCGCCGCGTTGCACAGCGTGTCGCGCCACGCATAGACAGCGTCCTGCGCACGGGTGCGGGCGAGGTGCCAGGCCTCCCACGCGATGCAGAGCAGGAAGACGGGCGCCAGCGCGAGCAGAAGCAATTCGACGTCGAATCGCATGGGCGTGTCTCCTTCTTTCCCCTGCAAGCCTTGAGGCCGGGCGTATGGCCCGTTGTAGATATCGGTCAGGCCAACAGCCTACGCAATCGCCAAGCGCTAGGCGAGGGGGCAGCGTAGAGGGTTCCCTCTGAGGACAGGGTTTTTACGGAAGCCGCGCGGCACGGGGGCGGGCGGTGTGGCCCTGTTTTGCGGTCGTGGGTGGCGCGCGGTGTGTCGCGCGCCGGTGGCGGCCGGCGTTTCAAACCGGAGAGGGCGGGATTCGGTGTGCGCAGGCGCCGGCAGGCGGCCCCGGCGGCGCGTCAGGGCGACCCGCTGCGCGGTGCCGCCCGATGCCGAGGCGGGCCGACGCGCGCCGGCAGCAGGCCGCCGGCGTGCCTTATGTCGCGGCGCGCGGCGACGTCAGTGCGCGCCGGCGTAGATCCACTCGAGCAGCGAGTCGTGCGCGGCGCGCGCGGCTTCCGCGTGGTCGTTGTTGATGAAGCTCACGACGATGTAGCTCTGGCCGTCCGCACCGGCGACGTAGCCGGCGATCGCGCGCACGTCGCGCAGCGTGCCGGTCTTGATGTGCGCGTTGCCGAGCACGCTTGCGTTGGTGAGGCGGTTCTTCATCGTGCCGTCGATGCCGGCGATCGGCAGCGAATCGACGAACGCCTGCGCGACCGGGCTCGCGTTCGCGGCCTGCAGCAGCGCGGCGAGCGACAGCGCGCTCACATGTTCTTCGCGCGACAGGCCCGAGCCGTTCTCGAGCACGAGGTCGGGCATCGCGATGCCGTTCTTCTGCAGGAACGCCTGGATCACGCGGCTCGACTGCTCGGGCGTCGCGGGCGGCTTGCCGCTGACCGCGCCGATCGTCAGGAACAGGTTGCGCGCCATCACGTTGTTGCTGAACTTGTTGATGTCGTAGACGATGCTGCCGAGCACCGGGCTGTGATGCACGGCGAGGGGCCGCGCGGCGGTCGGCACCTTGCCCTCGCTCACGGGCCCGGCGATCGTGCCGCCGTCCTGCTGCCACAGCGCGAGGAAGCCGCGCGCGAAGAACGTCGTGTGATCGAGGATCGCGAGGTTGGTCGTGTGCGCGCCGCAGCGCAGCGGGTAGTCGCCCGCGAACGAGGCGGTCATGATCCCGCCGCCGGCCGTCAGCGTCGGGCGCGCGGCCGCGGCGGCCGCGCTGCACGAGCCCGTGCCTTCGACCAGCTGGTTGTCGATCGACAGGTCCGCGAGCGGCGGCAGCACGTCGACGGCCACCTTGCCGTCGTCGCCCGGCGTGACCGTGAACGACACGGCCTTGAATGCGTACAGCAGCGGATCGGGGCCGACGTTGTACGGCGCGCTCGCGTCGTCGTCGAACGAAGGGAGGTCGCGCGTCGAGGTCGCGAAGTAGCTCTTGTCGAGTACGAGTCCGCCTGCCACGCGCTTGACGCCGGCCTTGCGGAGCTTGTCGACGAGATCGATCAGCTCTTCGGGCACGAGCTTCGGATCGCCGGTGCCCTTGATGTACAGGTTGCCCTGCAGCGTGCCGTCCGGGTCGACGGTGCCGTCCGTGTAGGCGGTGGTGCGCCAGCGGTAGTCGGGGCCGAGGATCGACAGGCCCGAGAAGGTCGTCACGAGCTTCATCGTCGAGGCCGGCATCATCGGCCGGCTCGCATTCCACGCGATCAGCGGCTCCGGATCGCCGACGCGCTCGACGACGACGCTCATCGCCGACGCCGGCACCTTCGCGCGCTGCAGCGCGACGAGCACCGACGCCGGCAGGCCGGCCGCGCGCGCGGCCGGCGACACGACGGCCGTCTTGCGTGCTTCCTTGTGGGATTTCTTGCGGGCCTGCGCGGGCGGCGCGAAGGCGAGGGCCGTGCAGGTGGCGACGATGGCGGCCGCCTTCAGGCAGACGCGGGCGCGGGGGGCGAACCGGGTGGAAAGATCGGAAATCGGCATGAGCGAATACGGGGGAAGCACGACGTTCGGGCAGGGCGCGCGCGGCGCCAAAGCGCACATTGTAGAGACAAGTCCGGACAGCCCCCTTGCAATCCGCCTTTCTGTTGCATTGCACGGTGCCGCGCGCCCGGTTCGCGGCGCTACAATGGTCGGCGTGTTTGACTCGCCCCATGGATGCCTGTCCCGATGCGGATTCTGCTTGTCGAAGATGATCGAATGATTGCCGAAGGCGTGCGCAAGGCGCTGCGCTCGGACGGCTTCGCGGTCGACTGGGTGCAGGACGGCGACGCCGCGCTGACGGCGCTCGGCGGCGAGACGTACGACCTGCTGCTGCTTGATCTCGGCCTGCCGAAGCGCGACGGCATCGACGTGCTGCGCACGCTGCGCGCACGCGGGCTGGCGCTGCCGGTGCTGATCGTCACCGCGCGCGACGCGGTGGCCGACCGCGTGAAGGGGCTCGACGCGGGCGCCGACGACTACCTCGTCAAGCCGTTCGACCTCGACGAACTGGGCGCGCGGATGCGCGCGCTGATCCGTCGCCAGGCCGGGCGCAGCGAATCGCTGATCCGCCACGGCGCGCTGACGCTCGATCCCGCTTCGCACCAGGTGACGCTCGACGGCGCGCCCGTCGCGCTGTCCGCGCGCGAGTTCGCGCTGCTCGAGGCGCTGCTCGCGCGGCCCGGCGCGGTGCTGTCGAAGAGCCAGCTCGAGGAGAAGATGTACGGCTGGGGCGAGGAGATCGGCAGCAACACGGTCGAGGTCTACATCCACGCGCTGCGCAAGAAGCTCGGCTCGGACCTGATCCGCAACGTGCGCGGGCTCGGCTACATGGTCGTCAAGGAAAGCTGACGCGTGAGGTCGATTCGTCATCAATTGCTGATCTGGCTGCTCGCGATCGTCGTCGCGGGCGTGGGCCTCGCGGGCTGGCTCATCTACCGGCAGGCGCTCGCCGAAGCGAACGAACTGTTCGACTACCAGTTGCAGGAAATCGCCGCGGCCTTGCCGTCCGAGCCGTTCTCGCAGGTGTTCGGTTCGCGCACCAACGGCGACGAAGGTATCGTGATCCAGATCTGGAACCGCAACGGCGTGCTGATGTACTTCTCGCATCCGCGTGCGCCGATCGCGCCGCGCGCGGAGCTCGGCTTCTCGACCGAACGCACCGATCGCGGCGAATGGCGCGTGTACGGCGCGATCGTCGGCGACAACGTCGTGCAGCTCGCGCAGCCGTTGTCGGTGCGCAACCGGCTCGCGGCGAACGTCGCGCTGCGCACGCTGTGGCCGCTGATCGTGCTGTTGCCGTTCCTCGGCGCGGCCGTGTGGGTGATCGTCGGACGCGGGCTCGCGCCGCTCGGCCGCGTGACGCGCGCGGTCGAGGCGCGCCGGCCGGAAGCGCTCGATCCGCTGCCCGATGGGCGCCTGCCGCTCGAGGTGCAGCCGCTCGTCCGCGCGCTGAACGGGCTGCTCGCCCGGCTGGCGGCCGCGCTTGACACGCAGAAGGCCTTCGTGGCCGATGCCGCGCACGAACTGCGCACGCCGCTCGCGGCCGTGCAGATCCAGGCACAGCTCGTCGCCCGTGCGAAGGACGACGCGTCGCGCCGCGAGGCGATCGCCGATCTCCAGGATGGCGTGTCGCGTGCGACGCGCCTCACCGAGCAACTGCTCGCGCTCGCCCGCGCCGAACCAGATGGCGCGACGATGCGCGAGCCGGTCGACCTGCAGGCGCTGCTCGCCGAATGCGTGGCCGCGCTTGCGCCGCTCGCGCAACGGCGCGACATCGATCTCGGCTTCGAGGAGACGCGCGCGGCGAGCGTCGTCGCGGACGTCGGCGCGCTGCGCGTGATGTTCGGCAACCTGCTCGACAACGCAGTGAAGTACACGCCGGACGGCGGCCGCATCGACGTATCGCTGACCCGCGACGCGGCCGGCCGCGCGTGCGTGCAGATCGGCGACAGCGGGCCCGGCATTCCGGCCGACGAGCGCGAACGCGTGTTCGACCGCTTCTACCGCGACAGCTCCGCGCGGGCGCGCACCGACGTGTCGGGCAGCGGGCTCGGGCTCGCGATCGTCAAGCGCGTGGCCGCGCAGCAGGGCGCGACGGTGTCGCTCGGCGACGCGGCCGCGGGCGGCCTGCTCGTCAGCGTCGTGTTTCGCGATGCCGAGATGCCGGCCGAGGCGCCGCAGCCGTCCGAATCCGTGTGAAGCACGACCCCGCGCAGGCGCCGGCGGCCGCTTAAGCCCCGCTTAAGGCTGATTAAGCCTCCTTTAAGTCAGGGTCGTTACGCTGCGTCCTAACAAAGAGGAGGTCCTACGATGAATACCCGATTCCTTGCGCGCGGCGCCGTCGCGGTCGCCGTGGCGGCCGCCCTGTCCGCCGGTTATGTCGCCGGCACCCACCGCGCCGATCCGCAGATCATCACGCCCGCGCAGGCCGCCGCACTGATGCCGGCCGAAGCGGCCGCGAAGACCGGCATCCCCGATTTCTCCGGGCTCGTCGAGACCTACGGCCCGGCGGTCGTGAACATCAGCGCGAAGCACGTCGTGAAGCAGGTGTCGCGGCGCGTGCCGCAGCCGCAGCTGCCGATCGATCCGAGCGACCCGTTCTACCAGTTCTTCAAGCACTTCTACGGCCAGGTGCCGGGCATGGGCGGCGACGCGCAGCCGGACGACCAGCCGAGCGCGAGCCTCGGTTCGGGGTTCGTCATCAGCTCCGACGGGTACATCCTCACCAATGCGCACGTGATCGACGGCGCGAACGTCGTCACGGTCAAGCTGACCGACAAGCGCGAATACAAGGCGAAGGTCGTCGGCTCCGACAAGCAGTCGGACGTCGCGGTGCTGAAGATCGACGCGAGCGGCCTGCCGACCGTGAAGATCGGCGACCCGGCGCAGAGCAAGGTCGGCCAGTGGGTCGTCGCGATCGGTTCGCCGTACGGCTTCGACAACACGGTCACGTCGGGCATCATCAGCGCGAAGTCGCGCGCGCTGCCGGACGAGAACTACACGCCGTTCATCCAGACCGACGTGCCGGTGAACCCCGGCAACTCGGGCGGCCCGCTGTTCAACCTGCAGGGCGAGGTGATCGGCATCAACTCGATGATCTACTCGCAGACGGGCGGCTTCCAGGGCCTGTCGTTCGCGATCCCGATCAACGAGGCGATCAAGGTGAAGGATGAGCTCGTGAAGACCGGCCACGTGAGCCGCGGCCGCCTCGGCGTCGCCGTGCAGGGGCTGAACCAGACGCTCGCGAGCTCGTTCGGACTGCAGAAGCCGGACGGCGCGCTCGTCAGCTCGGTCGACGCCAACGGTCCGGCCGCGAAGGCCGGCCTGCAGCCGGGCGACGTGATCCTGTCGGTCAACGGCTCGCCGGTCGCCGATTCGACGTCGCTGCCCGCGCAGATCGCGAACCTGAAGCCGGGTTCGAAGGCCGACCTGCAGATCTGGCGCGACAAGTCGAAGAAGTCGATCAGCGTGACGCTCGGCGCGATGGCCGACGCGAAGCTCGCGTCGAACGACGGCGGTCCGGTCGAGCAGGGACGCCTGGGCGTTGCGGTGCGTCCGCTGTCGCCGCAGGAGCGCAGTGCTGCCAACCTGTCGCATGGCCTGATCGTGCAGCAGGCCGGCGGGCCGGCCGCCAACGCGGGCATCCAGCCCGGCGACGTGATCCTCGCGGTCAACGGCCGCCCGGTCACGAGCCCCGAGCAGTTGCGCGACGCGGTCAAGGGGGCGGGCAACAGTCTTGCTCTACTGATCCAGCGCGATAATGCACAGATCTTCGTGCCGGTCGACCTGAGCTGACCGGCGACGGCCGATGGCCGGCCAGGCCGGCCGCGGCGGGCGCCGCCGCCGTACTGAAGGTGTGATGCGGCGCCCTGTATGTGTTCCGACCCCAAGGAGAGAGCCATGCAATATCTACGCAACGTGTCCCGATTTGCCGTCGCCGCGGCGCTGGCCGCCGGCCTCGCAGCCGGAGCGACCGGCGCGTACGCGCAGTCGGACGGCTTGCCCGCCGCGCGCCAGCAGGGCGACGTCACCTTCGTGTCCGGCGGCGTCGGGCTGGACGAATCGACGGCGTTCCAGCGCAACGAGCCGAGTTGGCCGCTGGCGCTGCGGTTCACCGGCAAGGGCGGTGAGTTCCTGGCCGACGTCCATGTGCGGATCGTCGACGGCAAGGGTACCGAAGTGCTGAAGACCGACGCGCGCGGGCCGTACATGCTCGTGAAGGTGCCTCCGGGCCGCTATACGGTGCAGGCGTCGTACCAGGGCAACGAGGAATCCCACGCCGTCACGGTCGGCGCGAAGGGTGGCGCGAAAACCGCCTTCCAGTGGAGCGCACAGTAGCCCGCCGCGCGCGGCCCCGGCCGGGGTTGCGCATTCGGCTGCGGTTTCGCCCATAATGAAAGCCACGGCACTCGTGCCGTGGCTTTTTCGTTTCCTGAGTCCGGCCTGGCCGGGCCGCCCCAAGGAGAAACGATGTCCGACGCAGCCGACCCTCGTCTCGAAATCGTGCCGAACCGCCATCGCGTGCGCGTGATCCATCGCGGCATTACGTACGCCGATTCGCACGGCGCGTTGACCGTGCGCGAAACGGGCCTGCCGGACATCCACTACCTGCCGCGCAGCGACGTCAACATGCGCCGGCTCGTGAAGTCGGGGGTTACGTCGGCCTGCCCGTTCAGGGGCGAGGCCGTGCACTTCGACTTGCAGACCGAAGACGGCGTGATCGAGAACGCCGCGTGGAGTTACGAGGCACCGAAGGCGGCTGCGTTGGCGCTCGCGCACTACGTTGCCTTCGACGCCGCACGGATCGACAGTCTCGTCGAGACGTCCTGATGCGGCGCGTGTTCATCGGGGAGGCGTCATGGAACTGAACGACACGTTACGCATACCGCTCGCCCCGCCCGTCGTGCGGGAGGCATTCGAGGATCTCGCGTTGCTGCGCGCGAGCTTCGACCATTGCGAATCCTTCGTGAAGCTTGCGCATGGCGAGTTTGCGCTGACGATCACGGTGCCGCTCGGCCCGCTGCGCGCCCGCTACGACGTGCGCGCGCATGCGGCCGCGGAGCAGGGCGACGCGGAAGGGCAGCCGCGCCGCGTGCTCAACTTCAAGGCGCGGGCCGACGGGCTTGGCGCGCTGCGCGGCCAGGTCGAACTCGTGCTGATGCCGGATGACGATGCGAACGCCACGCGCATCGAGTACGTCGTCTGGGCGACGGCAAGCGGCCCGCTCACCGAGTTGCCGGGGCGGCAGATCGAAAACACGCTGCGCGAATGGACCGACGATTTCTTCCGTGAATTCTGCACGGTCGTGCAGGCGAAGCACGGTCTTGCACCGAATCGCGCGCGCTCGGCCGTGCCACGGCGCCAGCACGTGTTCCTGCGGCCGGCGTCGCTGGTGGCCGCGACGAAGCGTGCGCTGCCGCCGCACCTTGGCGGTGCGCTGAGCGGGCGTGCCGCCAGCGCGCTCCCGCATCGCGGCGCCGGCACCGTGCCCGTGTGGGCGTGGGCCGCGATGATCGTCTTCGTCGCGCTGCTGCTGTACGCGGCGCGCTGGATCAACGGCGGCTGAGCGGCCGGACGGTTCCGCTGCGAGGCTGCTCGCCGCGCGCGTTACCGCACGACCTCGGCGCCGGCTCCGGCGCCGCGAAATTCCCTTCGATATGCCGACGGCGACGTGCCGAGCGCGCCCGCGAAATGCTGGCGCAGCGACACGCTCGACCCGTAGCCGGCCGCCTGCGCGATCGCATCGATCGATTGCCCGGTGGTTTCCAGCAGATGCTGCGCGCGCGCGAGCCGCTCGGCCTGCAGCCACGCGGTGACGGTCGTGCCGGTCGCCTGGCGGAAGTGGCGCGTGAACGTGCGCCGGCTCATCAGCACGCGTTCGGCGAGCGAATCGACGCTGTGTGCGGCGTCGAGGTGGGCGCGCACCCAGTCGAGCAGGCCCGCGAGCCGCGCATCGCGCGGGTGCGCGGCCACCGGCTGCGGCACGTACTGCGCCTGCCCGCCCTGCCGGTGCGGCGGGATCACGAGGCGGCGCGCGATCTGGTTCGCGGCGTCCGAGCCGAAGCGCAGCCGGACGACGTGCAGGCAGCAGTCGAGCCCGGCGGCCGTGCCGGCCGACGTCATCAGGTTGCCGTCGTCCACGTACAGCACGTCCGGATCGAGCTTCACGCGCGGAAAGCGTTGTGCGAAGTCGTCGGCCCACGCCCAGTGCGTGGTGGCCGGGCGGCCGTCGAGCAGGCCGGCCGCAGCGAGCACGTACGCGCCGAGGCACAGCCCGACGAGCTGCGCGCCACGCGCGGCGGCCGCGCGGACAGCGTCGAGCAGCACGTCGGGCGGCGCTTCGTCCGGGTCGCGCCATGCCGGCACGATGACGATGTCCGCCTCGTCGAGCCCGTCGAGCCCGTACGGCGCGGTGATCGTGAAGCCGCCCGTCGTCGACAGCGGGCCACGTTCGGCCGAGCAGACGCGGAACTCGAACGCGGGCGAGGCGGCCGCGTCGCGTTCCTTGCCGAATACGACCGACGGCACCGACAGGTGGAACGGGCTGATGCCGTCGTACGCGATCACGGCGACGACGGTCGGAGCAGGCTGGGCGGTCCGGGTGGACGAGGCGGCGGCGGTCATGGCGGGATCCGGAATGGCGATGGCCCGATTCTATCGAAGAATGGCTATCGGGCCACTGTCCCGGTGAGCGATGCGCGCCGACAATGCATCGCATCGCGCCGCTGGCCGTCCCGTTCCGGGGCGGGGCCGCGCCACCGCACCAGGAGCCCGTCATGTCGAACGCCGTCCCGCATTCCGCTTCCCAAACCGTTCCCCGTCGTGCACTGATCGTGATCGACGTCCAGAACGAATACGTGACGGGCAACCTGCCGATCGACTATCCGCCGCTCGACGTGTCGCTCGCGAACATCGGCCGCGCGATCGACGCCGCGCATGCGGCCGGCGTGCCGGTGATCGTCGTCCAGCACGTCGCACCGGCCGGCGCGCCGATCTTCGCGCCCGGCTCCGACGGCGTCGCGCTGCACGCGGTCGTTGCCGGCCGGCCGTATGCGCACCTGATCGAGAAGCAGCAGGCAAGCTCGTTCGCCGGGACCGACCTCGCTGCGTGGCTCGACGCGCACGGGATCGACACGCTCACGGTGGCCGGCTACATGACGCACAACTGCAATGCGTCGACGGTCTATCACGCGGCGCACGCGGGGCTGAATGTCGAGTACCTGAACGACGCGACGGGTGCGCTGCCGTACGAGAACGAAGCTGGCGCGGTGAGCGCCGAGGAGATTCACCGCACGTACGCGGTCGTGTTCCAGTCGAACTTCGCGGCCGTGATGTCGACCGACGCGTGGATCGCGGGGCTGGCCGGTGCGCCGATGCCGAAGCGCGATTCGGTCGCCGCGTCGAACCGGCGGGCCCGCGCGCAGCGCGCGACGGTGGCCTGAAACGGGAGGGAGAGGGGGGAGGGCGCGGGCGGCGCGCCGCCCGATGAAACAAACAACCCCGCAAGCGCGCGCTCGACGCGCGGTCAGTCGCCGTCCTTCAGCATCGCCGGGCTGAAGCGCAGCATGTCGAAACAGCCGTCGACGAGCTTTTCCGCATGCTGCTCGGCGTCGACCTCGTCGGGCAGCATCAGCATGTCGCGCACGAAACCGCTGACGAGCGTGTGCAGCATCAGCGTCGCGCGCCACGTATCGAGCCGCTCGGGCAGCAGCTTGAGCCGCACGGCCCCCGCGAGATCGGCATCGATCGCGTGCAGCGCCTCGCTCATGCCCGCACGGTTGCGCTGGAGCAGCGGCTCCAGATCCGCGACGTACTCGCACTTCATGAACAGGATGCTGAACACGCGGCGCAACTGCGCGTCGCGCTGCACGCCGAGCAGGCACCAGATCAGGATCTGCCGGATCTTATCGAGCGGATTGCCGCCCGGCGCGTCGAGCGGCATCCGCTTCAGCTCGTCGATCGGCAGAAACACGCGGTCGAACATCGCGTCGAACAGTTCGCTCTTGTTCGCGAAATGCCAGTAGATCGCACCGCGCGTCACGCCGGCGTGCTGGGCGATGTCCGCGAGCGACGTGTGCGACACGCCCTTCTCGAAGAACACGTGTTCGGCGGCGTCGAGAATGCGGTTACGCGTCTCGAGCGCCTCCTCCTTGGTACGTCTGACCATGTGCAGGCCTGATTGGAATGAGCGTAGGTGAATTTAGGGTCTGCAACCCTCTGCGCAGTCATATAGACTGGCTATGCTTGCGATTGGTAACAATCCGTAAGACTGGACGGCAGGCGGGGCATAAACGGGCTTTTTACATACATTCATGAATGTATATACAATACCACCCTACGATCGAATGACCCAAGTGGCAATCAGTTAATATCCCACTCTGCTGATTCCCGCCAAAGTTCCAGTCCGCAGTGCGGGGCAACCTGTCGGCACGGAGGTTTCGTGCCGCTTGCTGTATCTAGCAGTCCAGTATTTCAGGTGTTCGATCTGCGCCGTGAGGCGCATCCGTGTCGCGCTCCCTCCGGTGGGGTGCGGCACTTATTCCATTGGTTATACACAGAGGTCGCTCCATGCGCGTCGAACGGGTTCCATACCGCTTAATCACTGTCGCGACGGCCGCCGTTTTCCTGGCCGCGTGCGGGAAAAAAGAATCGGCACCGCCGCCGCAAACGCCGGAAGTCGGCGTCGTCACCGTCCAACCGCAAGCCGTACCGGTCTTCAGCGAACTGCCGGGCCGCACCAGCGCATTCCTCGTCGCGCAGGTGCGCGCACGAGTCGACGGCATCGTGCTGCGTCGTGAATTCACCGAAGGCACCGACGTCAAGGCCGGCCAGCGTCTGTACAAGATCGATCCGGCGCCGTACGTCGCCGCACTGAACAGCGCGAAGGCAACGCTCGCGAAGGCTCAGGCGAACCTCGTCACGCAGAACGCACTGGTCGCGCGCTACAAGGTGCTGGTGGCCGCGAACGCGGTCAGCAAGCAGGACTACGACAACGCAGTGGCCACGCAAGGCCAGGCCGCGGCGGACGTCGCGGCCGGCAAGGCAGCGGTCGATACCGCGCAGATCAACCTCGGCTACACCGACGTCGTGTCGCCGATCACCGGCCGTGTCGGCATCTCGCAGGTGACGCCGGGCGCGTACGTGCAGGCGAGCCAGGCGACGCTGATGTCGACGGTGCAGCAGCTCGATCCGGTGTATGTCGACCTCACGCAGTCGAGCCTCGAAGGCCTGAAGCTGCGCCAGGACGTGCAGAGCGGCCGCCTGAAGACGAGCGGCCCGGGCGCCGCGAAGGTGTCGCTGATCCTGGAAGACGGCAAGACCTACTCGGAAGCCGGCAAGCTGCAGTTCTCGGACGTGACGGTCGACCAGGCCACCGGCTCGGTGACGATCCGCGCGGTGTTCCCGAACCCGGGCCGCGTGCTGCTGCCGGGCATGTTCGTGCGCGCACGGATCGAGGAAGGCGTGAACGAGAACGCGTTCCTGGTGCCGCAGATCGGCGTCACGCACGACCAGAAGGGCCAGGCGATCGCGATGGTGGTGAACGCCAGCAACAAGGTCGAGCCGCGTCCGCTGAAGACCACCGGCATGCAGGGCCCGAACTGGATCGTCGAAGGCGGTCTGCAAGCGGGCGACCACGTGATCGTGCAGGGCGGCGAGAAGGTGCGCCCGGGTGCGACCGTGAAGTCGGTACCGGCACAGCTCGCACCGGCGGCTGCCGCCGCATCGGGCGTCGCCGCCACCGCCGCGCCGGCTGCCGCCGGTTCCGGCGCCGCTGCCGCTTCCGGTGCTGCCGCATCGGGCGCCGCGCCGGCGAGTGCTGCCGCTGCTTCGAGCGCGCAATAACAGGGAGCCTGTTTCATGGCAAAGTTTTTTATCGATCGCCCGATCTTCGCGTGGGTGATCGCCATCATCCTGATGCTGGCCGGGGTTGCGGCGATCTTCACGCTGCCGATCTCGCAGTATCCGACGATCGCGCCGCCCTCGATCCAGATCACCGCGAACTACCCGGGCGCTTCCGCGAAGACGGTGGAAGACACGGTGACGCAGGTGATCGAGCAGCAGATGAGCGGTCTCGACAACTTCCTGTACATGTCGTCGACCAGTGACGACTCGGGCAACGCGACGATCACGCTGACCTTCGCGCCGGGTACCAACGCCGACATCGCACAGGTTCAGGTGCAGAACAAGCTGTCGCTCGCGACGCCGATTCTGCCGCAGGTCGTGCAGCAGCTCGGCCTCTCGGTGACGAAGTCGAGCAGCAGCTTCCTGCTGGTGCTCGCCTTCAACTCCGAAGACGGCAGCATGAACAAGTACGACCTCGCGAACTTCGTGGCGTCGCACGTGAAGGACCCGATCAGCCGGTTGAACGGCGTCGGTACCGTCACGCTGTTCGGCTCGCAGTACGCGATGCGGGTCTGGCTCGATGCGACCCGGCTGACGAACTACGGCCTCACGCCGGTCGACGTGTCGACCGCGATCTCCGCACAGAACGTGCAGATCGCAGGCGGCCAGATCGGTGGCACGCCGTCCACGCCGGGCACGATGCTGCAGGCGACGATCACCGAGTCGACGCTGCTGCAGACGCCCGAGCAGTTCGGCAACATCTTGCTGAAGGTCAACCAGGACGGCTCGCAGGTTCGCCTGAAGGATGTCGCGAAGCTCGAGCTCGGCGGTGAAAACTACAACTTCGACACGAAGTACAACGGTCAGCCGACCGCGGCACTCGGTATCCAGCTCGCGACCAACGCGAACGCCCTCGCCACCGCGAAGGCCGTGCGCGCGAAGATCGACGAACTGGCGCCGTTCTTCCCGCACGGCCTCGTCGTGAAGTACCCGTACGACACGACGCCGTTCGTGAAGCTGTCGATCGAGGAAGTGGTCAAGACGCTGCTCGAAGGTATCGTGCTGGTGTTCCTCGTGATGTATCTGTTCCTGCAGAACCTGCGGGCGACGATCATCCCGACGATCGCGGTGCCGGTCGTGCTGCTCGGCACGTTCGCGATCATGTCGATGGTGGGCTTCTCGATCAACACGCTGTCGATGTTCGGCCTCGTACTCGCGATCGGCCTGCTGGTGGACGATGCGATCGTGGTGGTGGAGAACGTCGAGCGGGTGATGGCGGAAGAGGGCTTGTCACCGAAGGAGGCGACCCGCAAGGCGATGGGCCAGATCACCGGCGCACTCGTCGGCGTGGCGCTCGTGCTGTCGGCGGTGTTCGTGCCGGTGGCGTTCTCTGGCGGCTCGGTCGGCGCGATCTATCGTCAGTTCTCGCTGACGATCGTGTCGGCGATGGTGCTGTCGGTGCTGGTCGCGTTGATTCTGACGCCGGCCCTGTGCGCGACGATCCTCAAGCCGATCCCGCAAGGGCATCACGAAGAGAAGAAGGGCTTCTTCGGCTGGTTCAACCGCACGTTCAACAACAGCCGCGACAAGTACCACGTCGGCGTGCACCACGTGATCAAGCGCTCGGGCCGCTGGCTCATCATCTATCTGGTCGTGATCGTCGCGGTCGGCCTGCTGTTCGTGCGCCTGCCGAAGTCGTTCCTGCCGGATGAAGACCAGGGCCTGATGTTCGTGATCGTGCAGACGCCGTCGGGCTCGACGCAGGAAACGACCGCGAAGACGCTCGCGAACATTTCCGACTACCTGCTGAAGGACGAGAAGGAAATCGTCGAATCGGCGTTCACGGTCAACGGCTTCAGCTTCGCCGGCCGCGGCCAGAACTCCGGTCTCGTGTTCGTTCGCCTGAAGGACTACTCGCAGCGTCAGCATGCGAACCAGAAGGTGCAGGCGCTGATCGGCCGGATGTTCGGGCGCTACGCGGGCTACAAGGACGCGATCGTGATCCCGTTCAACCCGCCGTCGATTCCAGAACTCGGCACCGCTGCCGGCTTCGACTTCGAGCTGACGGACAACGCAGGTCTCGGCCACGATGCGCTGATGGCCGCGCGTAACCAGCTGCTCGGGATGGCCTCGAAGGATCCGACGCTGCAGGGTGTGCGTCCGAACGGCCTGAACGATACGCCGCAGTACAAGGTCGACATCGATCGCGAGAAGGCGAACGCGCTCGGCGTGACGGCGGATGCGATCGACCAGACGTTCTCGATCGCCTGGGCGTCGAAGTACGTGAACAACTTCCTCGATACCGACGGCCGGATCAAGAAGGTCTACGTGCAGGCGGACGCACCGTTCCGGATGACGCCGGAAGACCTGAACATCTGGTACGTGCGCAACGGGTCGGGCGGGATGGTGCCGTTCAGTTCGTTCGCGACCGGTCACTGGACGTACGGTTCGCCGAAGCTCGAGCGCTACAACGGTGTGTCGGCCATGGAAATCCAGGGTCAGGCCGCACCGGGCAAGTCGACGGGTCAGGCGATGGCTGCGATGGAACAGATCGCGAAGAAGCTGCCGGTCGGTATCGGCTATTCGTGGACGGGCCTGTCGTTCCAGGAAATCCAGTCCGGTTCGCAGGCGCCGATCCTGTACGCGATCTCGATCCTCGTCGTGTTCCTGTGTCTCGCGGCGCTGTATGAAAGCTGGTCGATCCCGTTCTCGGTGATCATGGTGGTGCCGCTCGGCGTGATCGGTGCACTGCTCGCGGCAACGATGCGCGGCCTCGAGAACGACGTGTTCTTCCAGGTCGGCCTGCTGACGACCGTGGGCTTGTCCGCGAAGAACGCGATTCTGATCGTGGAGTTCGCGCGCGAACTGCAGATGACGGAGAAGATGGGGCCGATCGAGGCCGCGCTGGAAGCGGCGCGCCTGCGGCTGCGTCCGATCCTGATGACGTCGCTCGCGTTCATTCTCGGTGTGATGCCGCTCGCGATCAGCAACGGCGCGGGTTCGGCGAGCCAGCACGCAATCGGTACGGGCGTGATCGGCGGGATGATCACGGCGACGTTCCTCGCGATCTTCATGATCCCGATGTTCTTCGTGAAGATCCGCGCGATCTTCAGCGGCGAGAAGGAAGACGTCGACGAGGCGCTGCGCCTGGCTCAGGAGCACTCGCACCACGAAGAGAAGCCGGGCAACGGCGACGAAGGCAACAAGGGACAGTGATGATGCAAAAACACGCTTTGACTGCAATCGCGGTCGCGCTCTTCGCCACGGGCTGCACGATGGCGCCGCATTACAAGCGGCCCGATGCACCCGTCGCGCAGGCGTACCCGGCCGGCGGCGTCTATGCGACGCAGCCGGGTGCGGCCGGCGCGCGCAGCGCGAACGGGCAAGCTGCAACCGCCATCGGCTGGCGCGAGTTCTTCGTGGATCCGCGCCTGCAGCGGCTGATCGAGATCGCGCTGAAGAACAACCGCGACCTGCGCGTATCGGTGCTGAACATCGAGGCGGCGCGCGCGCAGTACCAGATCACGCGCGCGGGCCTGTTCCCGACGATCGATGCGACGGGTACCGGTAATCGTCAGCGCCTGCCGAATGCGCTGTCGGTGGCGCCGGGCCGGAACATCACGACGACCTACAACGTCGGGCTGTCGGCGTCGTGGGAACTCGACCTGTTCGGCCGCGTGCAGAGCCTGAAGGACCAGGCGCTCGCGCAGTACCTGTCGACCGCGTATGCGCGGCAGGCGTCGGAGATCTCGCTGGTGTCGCAGGTGGCGGATCAATACCTGACGCTGCTGTCGACCGACGATCTGCTGAAGGTCACGGAGAACACGCTGAAGACGGCGCAGGACTCGTACAACCTGACGAAGCTGCAGTTCGACAACGGCACGGGCTCCGAGCTCGAGCTGCGTCAGGCGCAGACGGTGGTCGAGCAGGCGCTGTCGAACCAGCAGGCGCAAGCACGGGCACGCGCGCAGGCGTTGAACGCGCTGGTGCTGCTGATCGGCGAGCCGCTGCCGGACGATTTGCCGGCGGGCATGCCGCTCGACGCGCAGAACCTGCTGACGGACGTGCCGGCCGGCCTGCCGTCCGACCTGCTGACGCGTCGCCCCGACGTGATGCAGGCCGAGCAGTCGCTGCTGGCGGCGAACGCGAACATCGGTGCGGCACGTGCGGCGTTCTTCCCGAAGATCTCGCTGACGGCCGCGTTCGGCACCGCGAGCCCGACGCTCGGCGGCCTGTTCAAGGCCGGCACGGCGGCATGGTCGTTCGCGCCGAGCATCGCGTTGCCGATCTTCGAAGGCGGCTCGAACATCGCGAACCTCGATCTTGCGCACGTGCAGAAGCGCATCGAGATCGCGAACTACGAGAAGGCGATCCAGTCGGCGTTCCGCGACGTGGCGGACGGGTTGGCCGCACGCGGCACGTACGACCAGCAGATCGCGGCGCTGGAGCGCAACGAGCACGCGCAGCAGCGTCGCTTCGACCTGTCGGACCTGCGTTACAAGAACGGTGTCGACAGCTACCTGTCGGTGCTGACCGCGCAGACGGACCTGTATTCGGCGCAGCAGTCGCTGATCAATGCGCGTCTGGCACGCTGGACCAACCTGGTCAACCTGTACCGTTCGCTGGGCGGCGGGTGGATCGAGCGGGCCGGCGAAACGCCGCGCGCGCCGGATGCACCGGTCGACTACGACAAGGCGGCCGCTCCGGCGCCTGCGTCGGCAACGGTGACGAACGGGTAAGCGCAAGGAGGGGCAGGCGCGGTTTCGATCGTGCTTGTCCTTCGAACCGGCTGGTTGCGGAATCGAAAACGCCACGGACGAAAGTCCGTGGCGTTTTCTTTTGCGTAGTCGATTCGTGCGGCGCGAAAACGGTTGGGGTGACGATGCGCGTGTCGGATTCTGGTGCCGCTTATAGCGTCGGACCAGCCATCCTGCTTGGCGACTCGGCATCATCGCGCCGCGCCCGCGGGCGACCCGCTTTCACGCGCCACCGCCTGTTCCGCCGTTCGACCGTCCAGCTGTCCGCCTGTCCGAACGCCCAGCTGTCCGACCGATCACCGCGCAGCTTCCCGCACCCGCAGAAACAAAACGCCACGGCATGCCGTGGCGTTTTTCGTTACCGCTTCTCCGCGCCGTCGTCCGGCGCGAGGCGATCAGTGGTGCACGTCGGCGGGACGCCCATCGAAGTCGTGTCCGGCGCGACGGATGTCGCAGCGTGCGTCCTTCTCGCCTTTCACGCCGTTGAACACGATGTTCAGGATCACGGCCGTCGCCGAGGCGAGCAGGATGCCGCTGTGCAGGATCGGCGCGAGCGCGGGCGGCAGCTTCGAGAAGAAGTGCGGCGACACGACCGGCACGAGACCCATGCCGACGCTCACGGCGACGATGAACAGGTTGTGCGAGTTGTTCACGAAGTCGACCTTCGACAGCACCTTGATGCCGTTCGCCGCCACCATCCCGAACATCACGATGCCCGCACCGCCGAGCACGAACGGCGGCACCGAGGCGACGACCTGCGCCATCTTCGGGAACAGGCCGAGCAGCACGAGGATCACGCCGCCGGTGGCGCACACGAAACGGCTCTTCACGCCCGTCACGCCGATCAGGCCGACGTTCTGCGAGAACGACGTATGCGGGAACGAGTTGAAGATGCCGCCGATCAGCGTGCCGAGACCGTCGACACGCAAGCCGCGCACGAGGCGCTCCTGGTTGACCGGGCGATCGACCATGTCGCCGACCGCGAGGAACATGCCGGTCGATTCGATGAACGTGACGAACATCACCGTGACCATCGTCACGATCGACAGCGGGTCGAAGTGCGGCAGGCCGAAGTGGAACGGCATCACGAAGCCGACCCACGGTGCGTGCGCGACGCCATCGGTATTCACGCGGCCGATCGCGAAGGCGATCGCGAAGCCGGCGACGATGCCGAGCAGCACCGAGATGTTCGCGACGAAGCCGCGGCCGTACTTGTTGATCAGCAGGATCAGCGTGAGCACGAGCAGCGACAGGCCGAGATAGACGGGGCTGCCGTATTCGGGGTTGCCGACGCCGCCGGCCGCCCAGTTGATGCCCACTTCCATCAGCGACAGCCCGATCACCGCGATCACGGTGCCGACGACGACGGGCGGGAAGAACCGCAACAGCTTGCCGATCATCGGCGCGAGCACGATGCCGATGATGCCGGCCGCGATGGTCGAGCCGAAGATGTCGAGGATGCCGAGGCCGGGGTTGGTGCCGATCGCGATCATCGGGCCGACTGCCGCGAACGTGCAGCCCATGATGACGGGCAGGCGGATCCCGAAGATCCACAGGCCGAGCGTCTGGATCAGCGTCGCGATGCCGCACGAAAACAGATCGGCGCTGATCAGGAACGCGATCTGGTCTTTCGGCAGCTTGAGCGCGGCGCCGACGATAAGCGGCACGGCGACAGCGCCGGCGTACATGACGAGGACGTGCTGCAGGCCAAGCGTTACCAGCTTGCCGGTCGGCAGCACCTCATCGCACGGATGGACCGTGTTCGATTGCATCTGTCTCACTCCATGATCTTGTTTTCGGGGTGATACGAAATTATTCGGAATGAATCCATGCAACAAGAGTGCTGGGTTCTATTCCGTTCTTTGCTGGTTCGATATGCCATTTCGGCATGGAACAGGGTGTCGATCATCGGGAAACGGCCGTAGGAGTGAGGTTCCCTGGTTTTATAGCCCTTCAAAATAGCGCTGGCCCCCGTGCCAAATATCGGCCGCTTTATGGTGTGTATCGGGCGGGCGGCATAGTGGCAAAAAGTGCCTGGGAAAAATCGTGCCGGGTTAACCCGCGAACGGCCGCTTTTGCCCGCAAGGTGCAGCCGGGTGGAACCCGGCCGGCGACCGCGTTTTTCGGCCCTCCGCGGTAGCGGCAAAAAACGGGGCGCGCATCACGATCCCGTTATCATCGACATCCGTTCATTCGAATTCGCCCTCACGTCATGCGCCTGCTCGGAATTGACCTCGGCACCGGCTCCGTCAAACTCGTCACGCTCGATGCCGACGGCGTCGAGCGGGCGGTCGCGAGCGAACCTTATGCGCTGTCGTCGCCGCAGCCCGGCTGGGCCGAGATCGCGCCCGATACGTGGTGGCAGGCGCTCGTGCGCGCGGCCGTGCGGCTGCCGGCCGACGAGCGTGCGCAGGTGGCCGCGATCGGATTCTCGGGGCAGATGCATGGTGTCGTGCTGATCGATGCGGCAGGGCAGCCGGTGCGTCCCGCGCTGCTGTGGCCCGACACGCGCGCGGTGCGCGAAGCGGAGGCGGCCGATCGGCGCACCGCCGGCCTGCCCGTCGCACCGAACCCCGTCGCGCCGGGCATGGCCGGCCCGCTGTTGCGCTGGCTGGCCACACATGAACCCGAAGCGCTGCGCGCCGCGCGCTGGGCCGTGCAGCCGAAGGACTGGCTGCGCATCGCGCTGGGCGGCGCCGTCGCGGCCGATCCGAGCGACGCGTGCGCGACCGCGCTCGCGACACCCGACGGTGCATGGGATCTCGCGTTGATCGACGCGCTCGGCCTGCCTGCCGACCGGTTCGCACCGGTCCTTCCGTCGAGCGCGCGCTGCGGCACGCTCGGCGCGCAGGCTGCCGCAGCGCTTGGCCTGCCGGCCGGTGTGCCGCTGGCGACGGGTGCGGCCGACACCGCATGCGCGGCGCTCGGCAGCGGGCTTGCCGCCGCCGGCGACGCGCTGCTGACGACCGGCAGCGGCGGCCAGATCGTCGTGCTCGCGGATGCGCTGCCGCCCGCGCGACGCGGGCTGCATCGCTATCGTGCGGCGGCCGGCGGCTATTACACGATGGCCGCGATGCAGAACGTCGGGCTCGCGCTCGAAGCCGTGCGCGGCTGGCTCGGCTACGCGCAGTGGGCCGATGCGTATGACGACGCGTTCGCCCACGCGGCGTCGGAACGCCTGTGCTTCCTGCCGTACCTGACGGGCGAGCGTTCGCCGTGGATGAACCCCGATGCGCGCGGCGGCTGGCTCGGCCTCGGGCTCGGCGACACGCGCGGCGCGATGATGCGCGCCGCGTTCGAAGGCGTCGCGTTCGCGTTGCGCGCCGGGCTCGATGCGATCCGCGACGCCGAGCGCGGCGATCCGGTCGCGATGCTGCGTCTCGCGGGCGGCGGCTCGGTCGATCCGCGCTGGCGCCAGTTGCTGGCCGATGCGCTCGGCGCGTCGCTCCACGCGATCGACTGCCCGAACGCCGCGACGCGCGGCGCCGCGCTGCTCGCGGGCGTCGCGATCGGGCACTGGCGGGAGGACGCGCTGCACGCGCTGGCGCCGTCCGCGTCGCCGGTTGCCGCGCCGCGCGGCGATCGCGCGCTGGCCGCGCGCCACGCACGCTTCGTCGATCTGTATGCGCGAACGGATGCATGGTTCACGACGGGCGTTTAAACTCGAACACTTGTTCTTTTGCGCCAGCGATGACGCATCGTGGCAAGCCGGCGACCGTTTCCCGCACGCGATGCGCGGCCGGACCCGCCATCATGGCGAGCACGAGATTCTTTTGCCGTGCCGTGCGCGATGCCGCGCGGCACGGCTTCGACCGCTTTGCCTGGAACCCGGTGAAGCATGGAACCGGCGCCGGTGCTCATGCACCCACGCCGGCCGACATGAGCGCTGATGCGCCGACCCGGGCCGACCTCACACACAGACAGGAGTCACACGATGAAGACGAAAGCAGCGATTGCATGGAAGGCGGGCGCGCCGCTGACGATCGAGGAAGTCGATCTGGAAGGGCCGCGCGCCGGCGAAGTGCTGATCGAGGTGAAGGCGACGGGCATCTGTCACACCGACTACTACACGCTGTCGGGCGCCGATCCGGAAGGGATCTTCCCGGCGATCCTCGGCCATGAAGGCGCGGGTGTCGTGGTCGACGTCGGCCCCGGCGTCGGCACCCTGCGCAAGGGCGACCACGTGATCCCGCTCTACACGCCGGAATGCCGCGAGTGCAAGTTCTGCCTGTCGCGCAAGACCAACCTGTGCCAGAAGATCCGCGCGACGCAGGGCAAGGGGCTGATGCCCGACGCGACGTCGCGCTTCTCGCTCGACGGCAAGCCGCTGTTCCACTACATGGGCACGTCCACGTTCTCGAACTACATCGTCGTGCCGGAGATCGCGGTGGCGAAGGTGCGCGAGGACGCGCCGTTCGACAAGATCTGCTACATCGGCTGCGGCGTGACGACGGGCGTCGGCGCGGTCGTGTACTCGGCGAAGGTCGAGGCGGGTGCGAACGTCGTCGTGTTCGGCCTCGGCGGCATCGGCCTGAACGTGATCCAGGGCGCGAAGATGGTCGGCGCGGACAAGATCATCGGCGTCGACATCAACCCGAAGCGCGTCGAGCTCGCGAAGAAGTTCGGGATGACGCACTTCATCAACCCGAACGAAGTCGAGAACGTGGTCGACCACATCGTGCAGCTGACCGACGGCGGCGCGGACTACTCGTTCGAATGCGTGGGCAACGTGAAGCTGATGCGCCAGGCGCTCGAGTGCACGCACAAGGGCTGGGGCCAGTCGTTCATCATCGGCGTGGCGGCAGCCGGCGAGGAAATCAGCACGCGTCCGTTCCAGCTCGTGACCGGCCGCGAGTGGAAGGGTTCGGCGTTCGGCGGCGCGCGCGGCCGCACCGATGTGCCGAAGATCGTCGACTGGTACATGGAAGGCAAGATCAACATCGACGACCTGATCACCCACACGCTGCCGCTCGAGCGGATCAACGAAGGCTTCGACCTGATGAAGGCCGGCGAGTCGATCCGCTCGGTCGTGCTGTACTGACCGGGAGCGCACCGCGATGCTCGAACTCGTTTCCTCGCACGCATGCCACGGCGGCGAGCAGCGTTTCTACCGTCACGATTCGGCGGCCATCGGCCTGCCGATGAAGTTCTCGGTGTACCTGCCGCCGCAGGCCGCGCACGGCCGCGTGCCGGCGCTGTTCTATCTCGCGGGGCTCACGTGCACCGACGAGACGTTCGCGATCAAGGCCGGCGCGCAGCAATACGCGGCGCAGCACGGCCTCGCGCTCGTGATGCCCGACACGAGCCCGCGCGGCGCGGGCGTGCCGGGCGAGACCGATGCGTGGGACTTCGGCGTCGGCGCGGGCTTCTACGTCGATGCGACCGAGGCGCCGTGGTCCGCGCATTACCGGATGGAGTCGTACGTGACCGGCGAGCTGCGCGAGCTCGTCGCGGCCGAGCTGCCGATCGACGGCGCGCGGTTGGGGATCTTCGGCCACTCGATGGGCGGGCACGGTGCGCTGACGCTCGCGTTGCGCCATCCGGGCCTGTACCGGTCGGTGTCGGCGTTCGCGCCGATCGCCGCGCCGACGCGCTGCCCGTGGGGCGAGAAGGCGTTCTCGGGTTATCTGGGCGCCGATCGTGAAGCATGGAAGGCACACGACGCGAGCGAACTCGTCGCGCGCGCCGACGCGCCGAAGTTCGCGGACGGCATCCTCGTCGATCAGGGCCTCGCCGACCAGTTCCTCGCGAACCAGCTGAACCCCGACGTGTTCGAAGCCGCGTGCGCGAAGGCCGGCCAGCCGCTGACGCTGCGCCGCCATCCGGGCTACGACCACGGCTACTACTTCATCTCGACGTTCATCGCCGACCACCTCGCGCATCACGCGCGCGTGCTCGCACGATGAGCGGGAAGGGGAGCCGCTAACGCACACCGCGGCACACGCCGCACCGCGCGATCGCGGGCGCATGAAAAAAACGCCGGCGCTGCCCTCGGGCACGCCGGCGTTTTTTATTTCCTTCGGGCGGCGATCCGCCAGGCGGTGCTCAGTGGCGCCGCAACAGGCTCGCGCCGTACACGAGCGCCGACAGCGCGGTGATCCAGAAGCTCGTCGGCCAGTCGGTGTGATACGCGAGCACGATGCCGAGCCACGCTTCGAACAGCGCGAACAGCGCGGCGAGCAGCACGCCGGTCGACAGCCGCGTCGTCACGTTCTGCGCGGCGGCAGCCGGCCCGACCAGCAGCGTGAACACCAGCAGCACGCCGACGATCTGCGTCGCCGCGGCCACCGCGAGCGCGCACACCGCGAGGAACAGCATCGACACCGTGCGCAGCGACACGCCCTTGGCTTCGGCCAGTTCGGGCTGCAGCGACGCGAACAGCAGCGGCCGTGCGATCAGCGCGAGCGCGAGCAGGCTCACCGCGCCGATGCCGGCGAGCACCGCGAGCGTGTCGTGGCTCACCGCGAGCACGTTGCCGAACAGCAGCGCGGTGACCTGCGTCGCGAACGACGTATAGAAATGCAGGAACAGCAGGCCGAAGCCGAGTGCGCCGGACAGGATCACGCCGATCGCGACGTCGCGGCCCGCGAGCTTCTCGCCGAGCGCGCCCATCCCGATCCCGGCTGCAAGCGTGAAGCCGACCATCCCCCAGATCGGCGAGATGCCGAGCAGCACCGCGCCCGTCGCGCCGGTGAAGCCGACGTGCGACAGCGCATGGCCGGCGAAGGTCTGCCCGCGCAGCACCAGGAAATAGCCGACGATGCCCGCGAGCACCGCGACGATTCCCGACGCCGCGAAGGCGTTGATCATGAAGTCGTATTCAAACATCGTGCGAATGCCCGGGATGAGCGTGTCCGTGGTGGTGATGGCCGTGGCCGCCGCCACCGCCGTGCGAGTGACCGTCGTCGTCCTCGTGTTCGTGATCGTGCTTCTCGATCTCGACGTCGCCCGACATCACGAAGATCTTGCCGTTCACGCGCATCACGTCGATCGGCGAACCGTAGAGCCGTGACAGCACAGGCTTCGTGATCACCTCGTCGACGGTGCCGAGCGCGGCCACGCCGTTGCCGAGATACAGCACGCGGTCGAGTGCGTTCAGCAGCGGATTCAGTTCGTGCGCGGAGAACAGCACGGTGATGCCGAGCTCGCGCTGCACGTTGCGCACGAGTTCGACGACGCCGCGCTGGTGGTTCGGGTCGAGGCTGATCAGCGGCTCGTCGAGCAGCAGCAGCTTCGGGTTGCCGAGCAGGCATTGCGCGAGCAGCAGGCGCTGCCGCTCGCCGCCGGACAGTTCCGACAGCGGCCGGCGCGCGAGCGTCGGGCCGCCGACGAGGTCGAGCACGCGGTCGACGTCGCGGCGCGTCGCCGCGTTCGTGTGCGGCAGCCCCCAGCGGTGGCCGTCGGCGGCCATCGCGACGAAGTCGTAGCCGCGCATCCGGCGGTTCGCGAGGCCGCTTCGGATCTGCGGCATGTAGCCGATCGACGCGTTGCCGCGCACGACCGGCACGCCGCCGACGGACAGCGTGCCGGCCGACACGGGCACGAGGCCGAGCACCGCGCGCATCAGCGTCGTCTTGCCCGCGCCGTTCGGCCCGAGCACGCCGACGAATTCGCCGGGTTCGATCGAGAAGCTGACGTCGCGCAGGATCGTGCGTCCGCCCAGCTCGAGCGTGACGCGATCGACGGCGAGTGCGTGAGGAGTGACGGTCATGTCGTTACGGAGTGTTTATTTCTTGCCGGCGGCCAGCGCGGTCGAGAGCGCATCGAGCTGGCCGGCCATCCATTGCTGGAAGGTCTTGCCGGCCGGCTGCGTCTCGGTGACGCTGACGGTCGGCACGCCGCCGTCGCGCGCGATCTTCAGCATGCGCTTGGTCATCGGTTCTTCGGCCTGGCTGTTGTAGATCAGCACGCGCACCTGCTTCTTGCGCAGGTCGTTCTCGAACGCGGCGACGTCCTGTGCGCTCGCCTCGGTGTCGTTCATCGTCGCGAGCTGGAAGCGCTGGTTGCGCATGTCGAGGCCGATCGCGTCGGACATATAGCCGAACACGGGCTCGGTGGCCGTCACCGGCACGCCCTTGTACTGCGCGCGCAGCGCGGCGACCTTGTCGTCGACGGGCTTCAGCGACGCGACGAACTTCTGCAGGTTCGCGTCGTATTCGGCCTTGTTCGCCGGGTCGGCACGGCCGAGCTCGGCCGCGATCGCGCGCGCGGCGGCCGGCATCGTCGCCGGGTCGTACCACAGGTGCGGGTTGTCGCCGGCCTTCTTGCCGACCAGATCGGCGACGACGATCGTCGCGCGCTTCGCCTGCTTCGACGCGCCGAGCAGCTTGCTCATCCACGGATCGTAGTTGGCGCCGTTGTAGATCACCACCTGCGCGTGCTGGAGCGCGCGGGCGGTCTTCGGGCTCGCTTCGAACAGGTGCGGATCCTGGTCCGGATTGCTGAGGATGCTCGTCACCGCGACGTGGCTGCCGCCGATTTGCGACGCGACGTCGCCGTAGAAATTCTCGGCGGCCACGACGTTGACGGTCGCGGCCTGCGCGAACACGGGCGCCGCGAGCGACAGCGCGGCGACGGCGAGCCAGCGGACAGGCGACAGGGCGCGCCGCGGCGCGCGCTTCAGGGCAATGGACATGGAACTCCTCGTTGGAAGGGGCGGCGCGTGCGCCGCGCGAGATGCGTCAGCGTTGCACGGGCTTGTGCTTGCAGTGTCCGCACAGGCCGCTCAGCTCGACGACCTGGTGGTGGACTTCGAAACCGTGCGCGGGCTCGCTCGCGGACAATTGCTTCGCGAGGTCGCCGCCGGGAATCTCGACGGTGTCGCCGCACGAGTCGCAGATCAGGAACTGGCCTTCGTGCGGGACGCCGATCTCGCAGCACGCGAAGAACGCGTTCTTCGATTCGATCCGGTGGATGAAGCCGTGCTCGACGAGGAAATCCAGTGCGCGGTAGACGGTCGTGGGCGGCACGCGGCCGCGCTGCGGCTCGAGCTCGGCGAGCAGGTCGTACGCGCCGATCGGGCGCTGCGCGGCCAGCACGCGTTCGTAGACCTGGCGGCGCAGCGGCGTCCACGCGAGCCCGTGCTCGGCGGCGAATGCGTCGGCCCGGGACAGCCGGGCGTCAATGGACGATGAGGTAGCCATGGCGTGAAGCAGCGCGATGAAACAAAGTACGGCGATGATATAACGTATCGCCGCGCCGTGCAGCGCGAAATCCCGTTTCCGTCCTCGCTCCGTCCCCTTCATCGCCGATCCGGCTGCGCCGCACCGTGCGCGCTAGCCCTTGCCGGGCGTGCGCGGCGGGTCCCCGCGGTGCGCCGTTGTGCCGCAGCGCGTCATAGAAAGCCGTCACGTCGCCTTGACAGCGCGAATCGCGTATCCGATCATTCGATCACTAACAGAGCAATTGATCGGTTCGCGAGCGTTCGCTCACCTCGCAGCCGTCGACACGCAGAACGAACCGGAGACAGCCAGTGAGACTGGAAGACAAGGTCGCGATCCTGACGGGCGCCGCAAGCGGCATCGGCGAGGCGGTCGCGCAACGCTATCTGGACGAGGGCGCACGCTGCGTGCTCGTCGACCTGAAGCCGGCAGGCGGCTCGCTCGCGCGGCTCATCGAGGCGAACCCCGGCCGCGCGGTGGCCGTCACCGCGGACGTCACGCGCCGCGACGACATCGAGCGGATCGTCACCACGGCGGTCGAGCGCTTCGGCGGCGTCGACATCCTGTTCAACAACGCGGCGCTGTTCGACATGCGGCCGATCCTCGACGAATCGTGGGACGTGTTCGACCGGCTGTTCTCGGTCAACGTGAAAGGGCTGTTCTTCCTGATGCAGGCCGTCGCGCAGCGGATGGTCGAGCAGGGCCGTGGCGGCAAGATCGTCAACATGTCGTCGCAGGCCGGGCGTCGTGGCGAGGCGCTCGTTTCGCACTACTGCGCGACCAAGGCCGCGGTGATCAGCTACACGCAGTCGGCCGCGCTTGCGCTCGCGCCGCACCGGATCAACGTGAACGGCATCGCGCCGGGCGTCGTCGACACGCCGATGTGGGAGCAGGTCGATGCGCTGTTCGCGCGCTACGAGAACCGGCCGCTCGGCGAGAAGAAGCGGCTGGTCGGCGAAGCCGTGCCGCTCGGCCGCATGGGCGTGCCGGGCGACCTGACGGGCGCCGCGCTGTTTCTCGCGTCGTCCGACGCCGATTACATCACCGCCCAGACGCTGAACGTCGACGGCGGCAACTGGATGAGCTGAAGTGATGTCGCTCGCACGCGCCACCCGCCGGCCGGCCTGCGATGAGGCGGCCGCCCCGAACGTCGCGGCCGCCGTCGAACGAGGAGGGTTAGCCTGATGGCCGAGATCGTCGTCGCCGGCGAACTGCTCGCCGAATTCGTCGCCGCCGAGCGCGGCCAGGGTTTCGATACGCCGGGCCTGTTCGAAGGGCCGTTCCCGAGCGGCGCGCCGGCGATCTTCGCCGACCAGGCCGCGCGGCTCGGTGCACGTGTTGCGTACGCGGGCTGCGTCGGCCGCGATGCATTCGGCGACGCGATCGTCGCGCGGCTCGAACGCGATGGTGTCGACGTCGCGCGCATCCGCCGCGTCGCGCGCCCGACCGGCACCGCGTTCGTCGCGTATCGCGACGACGGCTCGCGCAGCTTCGTGTTCACGTTGTCCACCAGTGCGGCTGCGTGTGTCGACGATTCCGATGTCGATACCGCGATGTTCGACGGCTGCCGCTATTTCCACGTGATGGGCTCGTCGCTGACGAGCGAATCGGCGATCGCGGCGGTGCAGCGCGGCGTGATCGAGGCGGCGCGCGCCGGCGCGAAGGTGTCGTTCGATCCGAACGTGCGGCCGGAAATGCTGAGTTTTCGCCCGATGCGCGCGGCGCTCGACGCGATGCTCGCCGCGTGCCACCTGTTCCTGCCGAGCGAAGCCGACCTGCCGTTCTTCTGCGGGCCGCAGCCGGCCGAGCGCGCGATCGCGGGCCTGCTCGCGACGCATCCGCTGCTCGAGCGGGTCGTGCTCAAACGCGGTGCGCAAGGCAGCGTCGCGTTCGATCGCGCGCACCGGGCGGAAGCGCCGGCGTTCCAGGTCGACGAAGTCGATCCGACCGGCGCCGGCGACTGCTTCGGCGGCACGCTGGTCGCGAGCCTCGTCGCCGGCGTGCCGATCGAGGTTGCGCTGCGTCGCGCGAACGCGGCCGGGGCGATCGCGGTCACGCGGCGCGGCCCGATGGAGGGCAACAGCAGCGCGGCCGAAATCGACCGTTTCCTGACCGAACGAGGTATCGCATGTCCGGCCTGACGACCTTCGCCGAGCGTTTGCGCACCGCGCACGCGGACGCCGTGCTGCGGATGATCTTCGACGCAAACCGCGCTAACGCGCAGCGCGGCATCTATTCGATCTGCAGCGCGCACCGGCTCGTGCTGGAGGCCGCGTGCGAAGCGGCGCGCGCGGACGGCTCGCCGTTGCTGATCGAGGCGACCTGCAACCAGGTGAACCATCTCGGCGGCTATACGGGCATGACGCCTGCCGATTTCCGCCGCGACGTGGACGCGATCGCGCAGCGTTGCGGGCTGCCGCCGTCGGCGCTCGTGCTCGGCGGCGACCATCTCGGCCCGAACCCGTGGCGGCATCGCCGCGCGGCCGATGCGATGCGCGAAGCGGGCGCGATGGTCGCCGCGTACGTCGAAGCCGGCTTCGAAAAGATCCACCTCGATGCGAGCATGGCGTGCGCGGACGATCCGGCGCGGCTCGACGATCGCACGATCGCCGCGCGCGCGGCCGAACTGTGCCGCGCGGCGGAAGACGCGGCAGCGCGCGCCGGCCTCGCGCCTGTCTACGTGATCGGCACCGAGGTGCCGACGCCGGGCGGCGAAGTCAGCGGCAGCGGTGACGACGGTGACAACGGCGACGCCGCGATCGCGCAGATCGCGGTCACGCGCAGCGACAGCATCGCGGCGACGCTCGACGCGCACCGCCACGCGTTCGCGGCAGCCGGGCTCGACGATGCGTGGACGCGCGTCGTCGCGATCGTCGCGCAGCCGGGGGTCGACTTCGACGATCGCCACGTGCTCGACTACGACAGTGCCAAGGCCGCGTCGCTCGGCGCGAGTATCCTGCAGACGCCGGGCCTCGTGTTCGAGGCGCATTCGACCGACTACCAGACCGAGGGGGCGCTCGCCGCGCTCGTGCGCGACCACTTCGCGGTGCTGAAGGTCGGCCCCGCGCTGACGTTCGCGCTGCGCGAGGCGCTGTTCGCGCTGACCTTCATCGAGGACGCATTGATCGACGACGTCGCGCAGCGCTCGCGGTTGCGCGACGTCGTCGACGCCGCGATGCGCGCGCAGCCCGAGCACTGGGCACCGTACTACCGTGGCGACGAAACCGCGCAGCGGCTCGCGCGCCAGTTCAGCTACAGCGACCGGATCCGCTACTACTGGCTGCAGCCGGCCGTCGCGGCCGCGGTCGAGCAACTGTTCGACAACCTCGCGCGGCAGCCGGTGCCGGAAACGCTCGTCGCGCAGTGGTTGCCGGACGTGTACGCGGCCTGCCGCGCGGGCGGCCTCGCGAAAGAGCCGCGCGCGTGGGTGCGCCACCGGATACGCGACGTGATCGCGCACTATGCGCGCGCGTGCGGAATGCAGCGGCCGGCGTGACGGGCCGAGAAGGAAACGCAGTACCGACGACACTTCGAACAAACACAGGAGACATGCCATGCAACGAAAGATGCTCGACGCCGCCGCACGCTGCTTCGCCGGAGCCGCGCTCGCGACGGCGGCCTGCGCCGCGTCCGCCGGCACGCTGACGATCGCGACGCTGAACAATCCCGACATGATCGAGCTGAAGAAGCTGTCGCCGGCCTTCGAGAAGGCGAACCCGGACATCAAGCTGAACTGGGTGATCCTCGAGGAGAACGTGCTGCGCCAGCGCGCGACGACCGACATCACGACCGGCAGCGGCCAGTTCGACGTGATGGCGATCGGCACCTACGAGACGCCGCAGTGGGGCAAGCGCGGCTGGCTCGCGCCGATGACGGGCCTGCCCGCCGACTACGACCTGAACGACATCGTGAAGACCGCGCGCGACAGCCTGTCGTACAACGGCCAGCTGTACGCGCTGCCGTTCTACGTCGAGAGCTCGATGACGTTCTACCGCAAGGACCTGTTCGCGGCGAAGGGGCTGAAGATGCCCGACCAGCCGACCTACGACCAGATCGCGGAATTCGCGGACAAGCTCGCCGACAAGGCGAAGGGCACCTACGGGATCTGCCTGCGCGGCAAGGCGGGCTGGGGCGAGAACATGGCGTACGTGTCGACGGTCGTGAACACGTACGGCGGCCGCTGGTTCGACGAGAACTGGAACGCGCAGCTGACGTCGCCCGAGTGGAAGAAGGCGATCAATTTCTACGTGAACCTGCTGAAGAAGAACGGCCCGCCGGGCGCGAGCTCGAACGGCTTCAACGAGAACCTGACCCTCACCGCATCGGGCAAGTGCGCGATGTGGATCGATGCGACGGTCGCGGCCGGCATGCTCTATAACAAACAGCAGTCGCAGGTGGCCGACAAGATCGGCTTCGCGGCCGCGCCGGTCGCCGCTACGCCGAAGGGTTCGCACTGGCTGTGGGCGTGGGCGCTGGCCGTGCCGAAGACGTCGAAGCAGCAGGACGCCGCGCGCAAGTTCATCGCGTGGGCGACGTCGAAGCAGTACATCGAGATGGTCGGCAAGGACGAAGGCTGGGCGTCGGTGCCGCCGGGCACGCGCACGTCGACCTATCAGCGCCCCGAGTACAAGGCCGCCGCGCCGTTCTCGGACTTCGTGCTGAAGGCGATCGAGACGGCCGACCCGAACGATCCGTCGCTGAAGAAGGTGCCGTACACGGGCGTGCAGTACGTCGGGATTCCTGAATTCCAGTCGTTCGGCACGGTGGTCGGCCAGTCGATCGCGGGTGCGGTCGCGGGCCAGATGTCGGTCGACCAGGCGCTCGCCGCCGGGCAGGCCGCCGCCGACCGCGCGGTGCGGCAGGCCGGCTACAAGAAGTAACGCGGCCCGCACCGTGCGCGGTGGCGCACGGTGCGCGTCGTCGAAGCTGACAGGCGGGCAGGCCTTCGCGCCCGCGCATCAACCGGAGGGACTCCGATCATGCGTCACCTGCGTCTTCCCCTGAGCCACGCTCACGCGCCGTCGGTCGGCGACGCGTCGTCGCCGCCCGGCGCGCCGCGCCGCGCGCGCGGCGGCGCGAGCTGGCTCGTCTCGCCGTCCGTCGCGGTGCTGCTGCTGTGGATGTCGATTCCGCTCGCGATGACGATCTGGTATTCGTTCTCGCGCTACAACCTGCTGAACCCGGACGTGAAGGGCTTCGCCGGGCTCGACAACTACCGCTTCCTCGCGACCGATCCGTCGTTCCTGCCCGCGATCTGGCACACGCTCGTGCTGATCGGCGCGGTGCTCGCGATCACGGTGATCGGCGGCGTGCTGATGTCGGTGCTGTTCGACCGCAAGTTCTACGGGCAGGGCGTCGCGCGCCTGCTCGCGATCGCGCCGTTCTTCGTGATGCCGACGGTGTCCGCGCTGATCTGGAAGAACATGATCCTGCACCCGGTGTACGGGCTCGTTGCGAACGCGATGCGCGCGCTCGGCATGACGCCGATCGACTGGTTCGCCGATTACCCGCTCACCGCCGTGATCATCATCGTCGCGTGGCAGTGGCTGCCGTTCGCGTTCCTGATCCTGTTCACCGCGATCCAGTCGCTCGACCAGGAGCAGAAGGAAGCGGCGCGCATCGACGGCGCGGGCCCGATCGCGATGTTCTTCTACATCACGCTGCCGCACCTGAAGCGGGCGATCGCCGTGGTCGTGATGATGGAGACGATCTTCCTGCTGTCGATCTTCGCGGAGATCTACACGACGACCGGCGGCGGCCCCGGCAATGCGACGACCAACCTGTCCTACCTGATCTACGCGCTCGGCCTGCAGCAGTTCGACGTCGGCCTCGCGTCCGCGGGCGGCATCATCGCCGTGGTGGTTGCGAACGTCGTGTCGTTCTTCCTCGTGCGGATGCTCGCGCGCAACCTGAAGGGGGAATACGAGAAATGAGCGACCTGACTTTGGAAAGCCGGCGCGTGCCGGCCGTGTTCGACCTCGTGCGGCGCGCGCTGCCCGGCACGCTCGCGTGGCTGATCGCGCTGCTGCTGTTCTTCCCGATCTTCTGGATGGCGATCACCGCGTTCAAGACCGAGCAGCAGGCGTATGCGTCGTCGCTGTTCTTCATCCCGACGCTCGACAGCTTCCGCGAGGTGTTCGCGCGCAGCAACTACTTCGCGTTCGCGTGGAACTCGGTGCTGATCTCGGCGGGCGTCACGGTGATCTCGCTGCTGTTCGCGGTGCCGGCCGCGTACGCGATGGCGTTCTTCCCGAACCACCGCACGCAGAAGGTGCTGCTGTGGATGCTGTCGACCAAGATGATGCCGTCGGTCGGCGTGCTCGTGCCGATCTACCTGCTGTGGAAGAACGCGGGGCTGCTCGATACCGTGTCGGGCCTCGTGATCGTCTACACGCTGATCAACCTGCCGATCGCGGTGTGGATGACCTTCACGTACTTCAACGAGATCCCGAAGGACATCCTCGAGGCCGGGCGCATCGACGGCGCGTCGACGTGGCAGGAGATCGTCTACCTGCTGATGCCGATGGCGCTGCCGGGGCTCGCGTCCACCGCGCTGCTGCTCGTGATCCTGTCGTGGAACGAGGCATTCTGGAGCATCAACCTGTCGAGCTCGAATGCGGCGCCGCTGACCGTGTTCATCGCGTCGTACTCGAGCCCCGAGGGGCTGTTCTGGGCGAAGCTGTCCGCGGCGTCGCTGCTCGCGGTCGCGCCGATCCTGATCGTCGGCTGGCTGTCGCAGAAGCAGCTCGTGCGCGGGCTCACGTTCGGAGCCGTCAAATGACCGCGATGAACGTCCTGATCTGCGATTGCGACGGTGTGCTGATCGACAGCGAGGCGGTGGCGGCCGACGTGCTCGTGCGCGAACTCGATGCCCGCTGGCCGGGCGCGGATGCGCGGCCGGCCGTGATGCCGCTGCTCGGGCTGCGCATCGAGCGCGTGCTGGCCGGCGCATGCGACGCGCTCGGCCGCACGCTGTCGAACGACGACGTCGTCGAAATCCGCGCCGCGGTCGAGGCGGCGGCCGTCAACGCGCCGATGGTCGACGGCATCGATGCGGCGCTGGCCGCGATCGAACTGACGACGGCCTGCGCGAGCAACAGCTACCGTGCGTACGTCGAGGCGGCGCTGACCCGCACGGGCCTCGCACGCTTCTTCGGCGACCGGCTGTTCTGCGCGGACGCCGTCGCGCGGCCGAAGCCGGCGCCCGACGTGTATCTCGCGGCGGCGCGCACGCTCGGCGTCGCGCCGGCCCGGTGCCTCGTGGTCGAGGACAGCGTGACCGGCATCACCGCGGCCGCCGCGGCCGGCATGACCGTGCTCGGCTTCGTCGGCGGCGGGCATGCGTCGGCCGCGCAGATCGACGCGCTGCGCGGCATCGGCGCGCGTCACGTCTTCGACGACATGCACGAGCTGCCCGGCTACGTCGCGCGCTGGCAGGCGACCGGCGCGGTGCTGCCGAACTAGCCACCCCGAATGATTGCGCGCCGCGTTCGACGCGGCGCATCACGAACGAACGGAGACAGATCATGGCAAGCGTGCTCCTGCGCAACATCGCGAAGCGCTACGACGACACCGAAGTGCTGCGCAACGTGAACCTCGACATCGCCGACGGCGAATTCGTCGTGTTCGTCGGCCCGAGCGGCTGCGGCAAATCCACGCTGATGCGGATGATCGCCGGCCTCGAGGATATTTCGAGCGGCGACCTGCTGATCGACGGCGCGAAGGTCAACGACGTGCCGAGCGCGAAGCGCGGCATCGCGATGGTGTTCCAGTCGTATGCGCTGTACCCGCACATGACGCTGTACGACAACATGGCGTTCGGCCTGAAGCTCGCGGGCGCGAAGAAGCCGGAGATCGACCAGGCGGTGAAGCAGGCCGCGAAGATCCTGCACATCGACCATCTGCTCGACCGCAAGCCGAAGCAGCTGTCGGGCGGCCAGCGGCAGCGCGTCGCGATCGGCCGCGCGATCACGCGCAAGCCGAAGGTGTTCCTGTTCGACGAGCCGCTGTCGAACCTCGACGCGGCGCTGCGCGTGAAGATGCGGCTGGAGTTCGCGCGGCTGCACGACGAGCTGAAGACGACGATGATCTACGTGACGCACGACCAGGTCGAGGCGATGACGCTCGCCGACAAGATCGTCGTGCTGTCGGGCGGCGCGGTGCAGCAGGTCGGCACACCGAACGAGCTGTACCACGCGCCGGCGAACCAGTTCGTCGCGGGCTTCATCGGCTCGCCGAAGATGAACTTCCTGAAGGGCACCGTCGAAGCGGTCGATGCGGGCGGCGTGCTCGTGCGTTTCGACAGCGGCGAGACGCAGCGCGTCGCGGTCGAAGCAGCGGGCTTGCAGCGCGGCGCGGCGGTGACGGTCGGCGTGCGGCCCGAGCATCTGAAAGTCGAAGCTTCGGCGACCGGCGTTGCTGCCAGGGTGATGGCCGTCGAGTCGCTCGGCGATGCCGCGTATCTGTACGCGGAGTCGGCCGTCGCGCCGGACGGGCTGATCGCGCGGATTCCGCCGCTCGACACGTACCGCACCGGCGAGGCGCTGCATGTGCAAGCGGAAGCCGAGCACTGCCACCTGTTCGACGAGCACGGGCGGGCGTTCCGGCGGTTGAGCGTGCACGCGAAGGCCGCATGACGGCCGGCGCCTGCGCCGGTCAGACGCGCAGGGGTTCGGCCATCTAGTCTATGAACGCGCGCGGCCTGGGGGGCGGATGCCGGCCCCACGATCACGGTGTGGGGGGCGGCGCGTGGCGTGCGCGCCGGCATGCGTTTCCGGCGCCGCACGCGGCTTGAGCGTTCGACACAGCCGCGCGCGGTGCGCGGCTTCTGCGTCAGGTCGCTTTCGCGGCGAGCGCGGCGCGCGCGCACGCTTCGTCGGTGACGAGCCCCGACAGCCAGCCGCCGCGCAGCGCGGCAATCACCGCGTCGTGTTTCTTCGGGCCGCCGGCGAACGCGATCGTCGGCAGCTTCGGCGGCGTGGCGAGCGCGACGCTCGTTACGCGCGCGCTCGTCGATACGGCGATCTGCGTGCCCTGCGCGTCGATCGGCACGCCGAGCAGTTCGGCCACCGCGCCGAGCGCGGTCATCTCGTCGCGCTCCTGTTCGGTGATGAAGCCGTCTTCATAGAGCGGGCAGTGTGGGCCGATGTTGCCGATCCCGACGAACGCAACGTCGGCCTTGCCCGACAGCGCCTCGACGATCCGGTACAGCCGGTGATTGCACCACTGCGCGCGCTCGGCGTCGCTGTCGGCGAACAGCGGCGCGGGCAGCAGGAAGTGCTTGCTGCCGGTTTTCTCGGAGATGTACTGCGCGACGTCGTAGCGGTTCGACGAGCCGTCGGCGGCGATCGCGCCGACCATCGACACGAGCCGGTGCTGCGGGCGGTCGATCTGCGCGATCTGCGCGACCGCGGCCTTCAGCGTCCGGCCGCTGCTGACCGCGATCACCATCGGCCGGGTTTCGTTCAGGTAGCGCTCCATCACCTGCGCGCCGGCGACCGCGAGCTTGCGGTCGATCGCGTCGGGCGCATCGGCATCGACGGGCACGACTTCGCACATCGCGAGGCCGTAGCGCTTCGACAGCTGCGCGCCGAGGTCGAGACAGTCGGCGAGCTGGTGGTCGACGCGCACGCGGATCAGGTTCTTCTCGACTGCGAACGCGACGAGGCGCTGCGCGACCGGGCGCGATACCTGCAGCTTTTCCGCGATTTCGTTCTGCGTGTCGCCCGCGACGTAGTAGAGCCACGCGGCACGCGTGGCGAGATCGAGTTTTTCTGAGGACTTGGACACGATAGCGATTCGGTTCGGATCGGGGGGGCGCCCCGCGGGCCGGCCGGCGGGCCGCATGGCGGCATCCACTGTACCGCATGTCGCGCGTACGGCCGACGGCCGGCACGCGCGGCGTGCGGCGCTTACGCGAGCCGTGCGCGCGACGGTTCGTACAGCGGCTGCACGTGACGGTACAGCGCGCGGAATGCATCGAGGCGTTCGCGCAGCAGCGCATGGCGGGCCGCATCCGGCGCGTATTCGGCGCGCACCGGCGGCTTGGTCAGCACCGCATGCGGATCGCCGCCGACGGCCAGCCAGCCGAGCCGTGCCGCGCCGAGTGCCGCGCCGGTTTCGCCGCCGCCGTGCTGGCGCGTGCGCACGTTCAGCGCATCGGCGATCAGCCGTGCCCAGAACGCGCTGCGCGCGCCGCCGCCGATCAGCGACAGCTGGTCGGTTTCGACGCCGGCCGCATGCAGCGCGTCGAGACCGTCGGCGAGGCCGAGCGTCACGCCTTCGAGTACCGCATAGCCGAGGTGCGCGCGTTCGGTCGCATGCGTCATCCCGAAGAACACGCCTTGCGCGTACGGGTCGTTGTGCGGGGTGCGCTCGCCGGACAGGTAGGGCAGGAAAAGCGGGGCCGTTGCGAGCGCGTCGGCGTCGAGCGTTTCGATTTCCGCGAGCAGCGCGGGCTCGTCGGTGCCGGTCAGCTTGCAGACCCAGCGCAGGCAGCTCGCGGCCGACAGCACCACGCTCATCAATTGCCAGCGATCGGGAATCGCATGGCAGAACGCATGCACGGCCGATGCGGGGTTCGGCATGAAGCGATCGCCGACCACGCTCAGCACGCCGGACGTGCCGAGCGAGACGAAGCCGTCGCCCGCATGGATCGCGCCGATGCCGAGCGCACTCGTCGCGTTGTCGCCGCCGCCGCCGGCCACCACGACGGCCTCCGACAGCCCGAGTTCGCGTGCGATGTCGGCGCGCAGCGTGCCGGACGGCGCGTTGCCTTCGACGATGCGCGGCATCTGCTCACGCGTCATCCCGCACGCGGCGAGCAGCGCGTCCGACCAGTCGCGGCGCGCGACGTCGAGCCACAGTGTGCCGGCGGCGTCCGATGGATCGGACACCTTCGCGCCGGTCAGCCGGAACCGCAGGTAGTCCTTCGGCATCAGTACGCAGGCGGTCGCCGCGAACACGTCGGGTTCGTGCTTCGCGACCCACAGCAGTTTCGGCGCGGTGAAGCCCGGCATCGCGAGGTTGCCGGCCAGTGCGTGGAGATCGGGCGCGCGTTCGGTGAGCAGCGCGCATTCGTCGGCGCTGCGCATGTCGTTCCACAGGATCGCGGGGCGCAGCACGCGATCGTCGCGGCCGAGCAGCACGGCGCCGTGCATCTGGCCCGACAGGCCGATGCCGCGCACGGCCGCGAACGCGTCGCGGTGCCGTTCGCGCAGCGCCGCGAGCGCGGCGAGCGTGCCTTGCCACCAGTCGTCCGGATGCTGTTCGGCCCAGCGCGGATGCGGCCGCGACACGGTGAACGGCGAGCCGGCGGTGCCGACGACCGTGCCGTCCGGGGCGAGCAGCAGCACCTTCACTTCCGAGGTGCCGAGGTCGATGCCGAGATACATGAGCGATCCGTTCCGTCAGTGGGGAGTCGCTACTTTAGCCGCGCGGCCGCGCCCGTGCCAAGGCAGGTTCGCCCGGATGCACGTCAGCGTGCCGCGAGCCATGCGTCGACACGCCGGAGTCCGCCGCGCAGGGCCTCGAACAGCGCGGCGTTGCCGGCGAGCGAGCCCCACAGCTGCCGGTTCGCGCCCAGCGCGACGACGGGGTCGTCGGCCTGGACGATCGCGCGCGCGGCGCTTTCGTCCATCACGCCGTCCTGGTACGCGTACGGCAGCGCGCCGCGCGCCCAGCGTTCGAGAAAGCGCAGGAACAGCGCGGGCAGCACGGCGGTGGCGACCGGCGCCGCGCCGCGTGCGAACGATTCGGCGAGCGTCGGCGCGATGAAGCCGGGAATCTTCGAGAAACCGTCGGCCGCGACGCGCTGGTTCGTGTCGAGCACGTACGGGTTGCCGAAGCGTTCGAGCACGACGTCGCGGTAGCGCGCGAGATCGAGCGGGCTCGGCGTGAGGCACGGGATCACGTCCTGCGTCACGTAGTCGTGCGCGAAGCGGCGGATCGCCGCGTCGTGCGTGCCTTCGTGGATATACGTATGGCCCGCGAGCGTGCCGGCCCACGCGATGCAGCTGTGCGTCGCGTTGAGGATGCGGATCTTCGCTTCCTCGTACGGGTGCACGTCGTCGACGAGTTCGGCGCCGGCCACTTCCCACTTCGGCCGGCCGGCCGCGAAGCGATCCTCGATCACCCATTGGATGAACGATTCGCCCATCACCGGGCAGGCGTCGTCGAAGCTGGTGGCCGCCAGCACGCGCTCGCGCACGTCGGCGGTCGGGCGCGGCGTGATGCGGTCGACCATCGCGCTCGGTGTCGCGACGTTCGTATCGAACCATGCGAGCAGGTCGGCCTGGCCGCGCCGCTCGAGGAATTCGCGCATCCCCGCGCGAAAGCGCGCGCCGTTGTTGCGCAGGTTGTCGCAGCTCTGCAGCGTGAGCGGGCCCGCGCCGCGCTTCACGCGTTCGGCGAGCAGCGCCGCGAGCGCGCCGTACAGCGTCGTGCGCGCGCCCTGCAGGTCGGCTGCGAGATCGGGGTTCGCGAGGTCGAGGCGGTTGTGTTCGTCGAGGTAGTAGCCGCCTTCGGTGACGGTGAACGACACGATCCGGCAGGCCGGATCGGCGCCGGCGTCGATCAGTGCGGCGAGGTCGATCGACCACGGCAGCACGCGCGTGATCGCGCGGATCGTCTCGTACGCGCGCTCGCCTTGCGGCGTGACGGTTTCGAGCGTGTAGGCGCCGTGCTGCGCGGCGAGCGCGTCCATCGTCGCGCGCATGTCGTCGCGGATGTTGCCGACGGTCAGCGACCAGCACTCGTCGGCCGGGACGGCCGCGTTCACGCGATGCAGATACCACGCCTGGTGCGCGCGGTGAAACGAGCCCGCGCCGATGTGCAGCAGCACGGGCGTGCGGGCGGAGGGCGATGCGCTCATCCGGTGTGTCTCCTGTTCGTGCCTGACAGTCCTGTCGAATACGATCATTTGCTCTTTGTGTGAGCGAATGATCGTATTCGGGCGAGCGAAAGTCAAGGCGGGGAAACGGCATTTCGATGGTGCGCTGCGGCGGTGGCGTGCGGGTGGGGCGGGAGGGCGCGAACGGGTGGCCGGTGCGGAAAGCGCCGTCAGCGACCTTCGCGCGTCAACGCGACGAGTTCCTCGAGCAGCTTGCCCGCTGGCCCCGGCAGGATGCCGTGGCGGCGCCGGAACGCGGTGAGCGTGCGCACCGCGACGACTTCGCGCACGGGCAACGTGTCGATCGTGCCGGCGCGCTGCTCGGCGCCGTACATCGGCTCGGCCATCCAGCTCAGGAAGCCCGCATGCGCGACGAGGCTCTTCAATGTAGTAACCGAGCGCGTCTCGACCGCGATGTCGGGCAGCGCGAGCCCGTGTGCGTCGAAGGTCGCGCGCATGTGGTCGAACGGCGCGGTGCCGCGCGGCGGAATCGCCCAGCGCGCGTGCAGCGTGTCGACGAGCGTCGGCGCGCGGCCGAGCGTGCGCAGCGGATGGTGCGGCGCCGCAACGATGTGGCTGCGATCCTCCCAGCGGCACTCGGGAATCGCGACGATCTCGTCGGTATCGGGCCCGTGCGCGGACAGCGCGAGATCGATCTCGTGCTTGTTCAGCCCTTCCGCGAGCCGGTCCCACACGCCTTCGATGATCTCGACGCGCAGGTTCGGCCAGCGGTCGAGCACACGGCCGACCGCAACCGGTAGCACGAGGCTCGCGATGCTGCCCACCGTGCCGACCTTGATCGTGCCCTTCGCAAACCCGCGCATCGCGTCGAGCTCCTCGCGTGCGTGCTCGGCCTCGTGCTGCAGCAGCGTCGCGTGCGGCAGCAGCGCCTCGCCGAACGCGGTGAGCTGCACGCCCTTCGAATGGCGCTCGAACAGGGGCGCGCCGACCTGGTCCTCGAGCCGCTTCAGGATCCGGCTCAGCGCCGGCTGCGTCACGTGCAGTGCGTCGGCCGCGCGGCCAAGGCTCCCGCACGCGACGATCGTCGTGAAGGCGCGCAATTGTCGGAGATCGAAACTCATGTCGAAACGGTATGGCTTATCGCAAAAAATACAGTATCCGAGAATGACTCGCGCTTCGATACTGTGGAAACCGCCAAGCCATCGAGGAGACGCCCGAGCATGTCCGGCCCTACGCCCCCTTCCGCCGCACCGATCACCGTTCGCGATGCGGTGATCGACCTGCTTCGCCAGTTCGGGATCGACCGCGTGTTCGGCAATCCCGGCTCGACCGAGCTGCCGATGTTCCGCGACTTCCCCGACGATTTCCGCTACGTGCTCGGCTTGCATGAAGCCGTCGTGGTCGGGATGGCCGACGGCCACGCGCAGGCCACCGGCAATGCGGCGGTCGTCAACCTGCATTCGGCGGCGGGCGTCGGCAACGCGATGGGCAATCTCTTCACCGCCTTCAAGAACCGCACGCCGCTGATCGTCACCGCGGGCCAGCAGGCACGCGCGATCCTGCCGTTCGACCCGTTCCTCGGCGCGACGCAGGCCGCCGAGCTGCCGAAGCCGTACGTGAAGTGGAGCATCGAGCCCGCGCGCGCGCAGGACGTGCCGGCCGCGATCGCGCGTGCGTACCGTATCGCGATGCAGGAACCGCGCGGCCCCGTGTTCGTGTCGATCCCGGTCGACGACTGGGATCAGCCGGCCGAGCTGCTGCCGCGCCGCGACGTCAGCAACGTCGTGCGGCCCGACCCGGACGCGCTCGCGCGGCTCGGCGATGCGCTCGACGCGGCGCGGCGTCCCGCGTTCGTGGTCGGGGCGGCCGTCGATCGCGCCGGCGCGTGGGACGACGTCGTGCGGCTCGCCGAGCGGCACCGTGCGCGCGTGTACGTCGCGCCGATGTCGGGGCGCTGCAGTTTCCCCGAGGACCATCCGCTGTTCGCCGGCTTCCTGCCCGCGATTCGCGAGAAGATCGTCGCGCGGCTCGACGGGCACGACCTCGTGTTCGCGTTCGGCGCGCCCGCGTTCACCTATCACATCGAGGGCTTCGGCCCGCACGTGCCGCCGGGCGCGACGCTCGTGCAGCTCGTCGACGATCCGGGCATTGCCGCATGGACGCCGTCGGGCGATGCGGTCGTCGGCAACCTGCGGCTCGCCGCGCGCGACCTGCTCGCGCGCCCGGCGCCGCCCGAGCGGCCGATGCCCGCGCCGCGGCCGCCGCGTGCGCGCGTCGAACCGCCGGCCGCCGGCGAGCGCATGTCGGTCGCGTTCGCGCTGCAGACGCTCGCGGACGTGCGCGACACGCACGACATCGTCGTCGAGGAAGCGCCGAGCGCGCGGCCCGTGATGCAGGAACACCTGCCGTTCACGCACAGCGGCACGTTCTACACGATGGACAGCGGCGGGCTCGGCTACGGGATGCCGGCCGCCGTCGGCGTCGCGCTCGCGCAGCCGGGCCGGCGCGTGATCGGGCTGATCGGCGACGGGTCGAGCCTGTATTCGATCCAGGCCCTGTGGAGCGCCGCGCAGCTGAAGCTGCCGGTCACGTTCGTGATCCTCAATAACCGGCGCTACGCGGCGCTGCAGGATTTCGCGCCGGTGTTCGGCTTCGGCCCGGACGATCCCGTGCAGGGCACCGATCTGCCGAACCTGGATTTCGTCGCGCTCGCGCAAGGAATGGGCTGCCGGGGCGTGCGCGTGTCCGATGCGGCGCACCTGCGTGACGCGCTGACCGACGCGCTGCGTGCGGCGACGCCGGTCGTCGTCGAAGTCGAGATTGTCTGAATGACGTGATGCGCAGTGCGCGTCCTGCCGGAGATTCCATGCAAACCGTATCGATGCTGATCGGCGGCGAACGCCGTCACTCATCCAGCGGCGCGACCTTCGCGCGCCGCAACCCGCTTGATGGCGAAGTCGCGTCCGAAGCGCCCGCGTGCACCGTCGACGATGCGCGCGCGGCGGCCGACGCGGCCGCCCGCGCGTTTCCCGCATGGGCCGCGCTCGGCCCCGGCGCCCGCCGCGCATTGCTGCTGAAGGCGGCCGCCGCGCTCGAAGCGAAGCACGAGCAGTTCGTCGCCGCGATGGCGGCGGAGACGGGCGCGTCCGCGCTGTGGGCCGGCTTCAATGTGCATCTTGCCGCGAGCGGGCTCGTCGAGGCCGCGTCGCTGACCACGCAGGTCGGCGGCGAGCTGATCCCGTCCGACGTGCCCGGTTCGCTCGCGATGGGCGTGCGGCAGCCGGCCGGCGTCGTGCTCGGCATCGCACCGTGGAATGCGCCGGTGATCCTCGCGACGCGCGCGCTCGCGCTGCCGCTCGCGTGCGGCAACACCGTCGTGCTGAAGGGCTCGGAGCTGTGCCCCGTCACGCACGGGCTGATCGTCGAGGCGCTGCAGGAAGCCGGGCTGCCGCCGGGCGTCGTCAATTTCGTGACGAACGCGCCCGAGGATGCGGGCACCATCGTCGATGCATTGATCGCGCATCCAGCGGTGCGCCGCGTGAATTTCACGGGCTCGACGCGCGTCGGCAGGATCGTCGCCGAAGCCTGTGCGCGCCACCTGAAGCCGTCGGTGCTGGAGCTCGGCGGCAAGGCGCCGTTCGTCGTGCTCGACGATGCCGATCTGGATGCGGCGGTCGCCGCGGCCGCGTTCGGCGCGTTCGCGAATTCCGGGCAGATCTGCATGTCGACCGAACGCATCGTCGTCGACGCGTCGATCGCCGATGCGTTCGTCGCGAAGCTCGCCGACAAGGCCGCGTCGCTGCCGCTCGGCGACCCGCGCCAGGGGCCCGTCGTGCTCGGTTCGCTGATCGACATGAAGGCCGTCGAGCGCTGCAACGCGCTGATCGACGATGCGCTCGCGCACGGCGCGACGCTCGTGTGCGGCGGCAAGGCCGACAGCACGCTGTTCCCGGCCACGCTGCTCGACCATGTGACGCCGGCGATGCGCATCTATGCCGAGGAGTCGTTCGGGCCGGTGAAGGGCATCGTGCGCGTCGACGGCGAGGACGCCGCGATCCGCTGCGCGAACGACAACGCGTTCGGGCTGTCGTCGGCCGTGTTCAGCCGCGATATCGCGCGTGCGATGCGCGTCGCGGCCCGCATCGAATCGGGCATCTGCCACGTGAACGGTCCGACCGTGCACGACGAGGCGCAGATGCCGTTCGGCGGCGTGAAGGACAGCGGCTTCGGCCACTTCGGCGGCAAGGCCGGCATCGCGGCGTTCACGGACCTGCGCTGGATCACGGTGCAGACCGCACCGCGCCACTATCCGTTCTGACGAGGCCGACGACGATGAGGATTGCGATTCTGGGCGCCGGCGCGATGGGCTCGCTGTTCGGCGGGCGGCTGGCCGAAAGCGGCGAGGCCGTCACGCTGATCGACGTGAACGATGCGCATCTCGATGCGATTCGCCGCGACGGATTGCGTATCGACGACGATCGGGGAGACCGACGCATCCGTACGTTGCAGGCCGTACGGCCGGAAGTGGCGAATGCGGCTGCGGCCGCATCGCCCGATGCATCGTTCGACATGCTGATCGTTTTCACGAAGTCGCTGCATACGCGCGCCGCGCTCGACGGCGTTCGCGCGCTGCTCGAGCAGGACACGCACGTGCTGACGCTGCAGAACGGGCTCGGCAACGTCGAGACGCTGAATGCGTTCGTCCCGCTCGAACGCATCCTGGTCGGCGTGACGACGTGGCCGGCCGACGCGGCGGGGCCGGCGCACGTGCGCTCGCACGGCGCGGGCGCGATCCACATGATGACGGCCGATGGCGCGGCACGCCCGTTCGCGGCGACGGTGGCCGATGCGCTGTCGCGCGCCGGGCTCGCTTGCACGCTCGACGCCGACGTATGGGCCGCGATCTGGGAAAAGGTCGCGTTCAACGCGGCGCTCAACACGCTGTGTGCGGCGACCAACTGCACGGTCGACCAGCTCGGCAACCATCACGACGGGCCGCGGCTCGCGCTCGCGATTGCAGCCGAGGTGGCCGCCGTCGCCCGCGCGAAGGGCATCGCGGTCGACGGCGAGCGCATCGCGCACAACGTCGAGCATGCGATCCACGCGCATCGCGGCCATCGCCCGTCGATGCTGCAGGACGTGCTCGCGGGCCGCCGCACGGAAATCGACGCGATCAGCGGCAAGGTCGTCGCGGCCGCGCGCGAAGCGGGCGTCGCGGTGCCGCATGCGGAAACGCTGCTCACGCTGGTCCGGCTGATCGACGCGCGGGTGAACTGAGCATCAGGCGGGCGGCGCGGCTTGCGCCGCACGACGAGACGAGCGCGTCGCGCGCAGGCGACGGCGCCGGATCGGGACAGGTTGGACGAGACACCGGAGGCGGCGCCGATGCGTCGACGCCGGCCGCCTGCGCAGCACGAGATCCGGGCACGCGCCACCGCGCCAGCCCGGGCAACCGGAGACGCCATGAACGCCATCGAATGCCGTTGTCTTGCCGCGCGCCGCTTGCGCATGTTGCCGCCAGCGCGCGGCGCACGGGAGGTCGCATGAGCACGCGCGACGGATTGCAACCGCCGTCCGTCGACATCGGCGCGACGCTCGACGACGGGCCGTTCACGACGATGCAGCGCTGCGTGGTGCTGCTCGCCGCGCTCGCGATCGTGCTCGACGGCTTCGACGGCCAGTTGATCGGCTTCGCGATCCCGGTGCTGATCCGCGAATGGGGCATCACGCGTGGCGCGTTCGCGCCGGCGGTGGCGGCCGGGCTGGTCGGGATGGGCATCGGCAGTGCGTGCGCGGGGATCGTCGCGGACCGCTTCGGCCGCCGCCAGGCCGTGATCGGCAGCGTGTTCCTGTTCGGCATCGCGACCTGCGCGATCGGCTTCGCGCCGGACGTCACGGCGATCGCGGTGCTGCGCTTCGTCGCAGGCCTCGGGATCGGCGGCGCCTTGCCGACGGCCACGACGATGACGGCCGAATACACGCCCGCGCGGCGTCGCACGATGATGGTGACCGCGACGATCGTCTGCGTGCCGCTCGGCGGGATGCTGGCCGGCCTGTTCGCGCACGAGGTGCTGCCGCGCTACGGCTGGCGCGGGCTGTTCCTCGCGGGCGGCGCGTTGCCGCTCGTGCTCGGCTTCGTGCTCGTGCGTGCGTTGCCCGAATCGCCGCGCTACCTCGCGCGGCGCCCCGCGCGCTGGCCGGAACTCGGCGCGCTGCTCGCGCGGATGGCGCGGCCCGTCGCGCCGGGCACCGCCTTCACCGACCTGCGGGACGCACGCGCGGCGGGCGGCCGCGGCGGCTTCGGCGCGCTGTTCGCGAGCGGCCAGGCGCGCGACACGATCGCGCTGTGGTGTGCGTTCTTCATGTGCCTGCTCGCCGTGTATGCGGCGTTCAGCTGGCTGCCGACGATGCTGGCGGCGAGCGGGCTGAGCGTGTCGGTGGCGGGGACGGGGCTCACCGCGTACAACCTCGGCGGCGTGATCGGTGCGCTGTTGTGCGCGTGGACGATCGCGCATGCCGGGTCGCGCTGGCCGCTCGTGCTGTGCAGTATCGGCGGCGCGGCGAGCGCGGTGTGGCTGATGGGCGTCGATGCGAGCCGCCACACGGGCTGGCTGATCGTCGGGCTCGGCCTGCACGGGTTGTTCGTCAACGCGGTGCAGTCGACGATGTATGCGCTCTGCGCGTACATCTACCCGACGGCCGTGCGCGCGACCGGCACCGCCAGCGCGCTCGCGTTCGGCCGGCTCGGTGCGATCCTCAGCGCGTTCGCGGGCGCGGTCGTGATCACCACGGGCGGCGCCACGGCCTATCTGACGATGCTGGCGATTGCGATGGGCGTGGTCTGCGTCGCGCTGCTCGTCGTGCGACGGCATATTCCGCGACTGTCGCGCGCGGGCGTGCAGCCGCGCGAAGGGGAGGCGCTGGCCCGCACGTCGTCGTGACGGCGGGCGGGCCTGGGGGCGCGTCGCGCGTTACAGCGTGGTGCGCACGTGCCAGAGCTCGGGGAACAGCACGACGTCGAGCATCTTGCGCAGGTACGGCGCGCCGCTGGTGCCGCCCGTGCCCTGCTTGAAGCCGATGATGCGCTCGACGGTCGTCACGTGACGGAAGCGCCACTGGCGGAACGCATCCTCGAGATCGACGAGTTCCTCGGCCATCTCGTAGAGCTCCCAGTGCTGCTGCGGATGACGGTACACCTCGAGCCACGCGGCTTCGACCGTCTCGTCGTGCCGGGTCGGCTGCGTCCAGTCGCGCTCGAGCCGCTCCGCCGCGATCGGGAAGCCGCGCCGCGCGAGCAGGCGCACGACTTCGTCGTAGAACGACGGCGCCTCGAGCGTCGCACGCACCTGTTCGAGGATGTCTGGCCGGTGCGCATGCGGCTGCAGCATCTGCACGTTCTTGTTGCCGAGCAGGAATTCGAGCTGCCGATACTGATAAGACTGGAAACCCGACGACTGCCCGAGATACGGCCGCATCGCCGAATACTCGGACGGCGTCATCGTCGACAGCACGTTCCACGCCTGCACCAGTTGCTCGAGAATCCGCGACACGCGCGCGAGCATCTTGAACGCGGGCGGCAGCGCGTCGGTGCGCACCGCGTCGAGGGCGCCGCGCAGCTCGAACAGCGCGAGCTTCATCCACAGCTCGCTCGTCTGATGCTGGATGATGAACAGCATCTCGTTGTGATCGGGCGACAGCGGATGCTGCGCGTCGAGGATCGAATTCAGCGACAGGTAGTCGCCGTAGCTCATCGACTTCGAGAAATCGAGCTGCGCGTTGTGCCAGCCGGCATCGCCGGGCACGTGCGACGCTTCGTGCGCGGCCGGGGCTGCTTGGGCCGAATGCGCGGCGCGCGCGCCCGAGAACGGGCAGCCCGCCGGCGCGTCGCCGCCGGGTGGCTGCATATGACCAGAATTCACGACTTTCTCCAGATTTGAATGACGGGGCGCGGCGCGCGGCTCGCGCGCGCCGGGCAAGGCCGATCAGGTCACCGCGCCGCGTTCGGCGAACTCGGGCGCCTTCCACGCGTCGGTGGCGAGGATGTCGCGCAGCGTCTCGACGGCATCCCACACGTCGGCGAAGCGCGTATAGAGCGGCGTGAAGCCGAAGCGCAGCACGTACGGCTCGCGATAGTCGCCGATCACGCCGCGCGCGATCAGCGCCTGCATCACTTCGTAGCCGTGCGGATGCTCGAAGCTCGCCTGCGAGCCGCGCTGGTGATGCGCGCGCGGCGTGACGAGCTTCAGCGACAGGCCCGCGCAGCGTGCCTCGACGAGCGCGATGAACGCATCGGTCAGTGCGAGCGACTTGCGGCGGATCGCGTGCATGTCGGTCTGCAGGAACACGTCGAGCCCGCATTCGACCATCGACATCGACACGATCGGCTGCGTGCCGCACAGGAAGCGCGCGATGCCCGGATCGGGCGCGAAGCCCGGCTGCATCGCGAACGGTGCGCGGTGGCCCCACCAGCCGGACAGCGGCTGCGAGAAGTGCGCGTGATGACGCTGCGGCACCCATACGAAGGCGGGCGAACCGGGGCCGCCGTTCAGGTACTTGTACGTGCAGCCGACCGCGCCGTCCGCGCGCGCGCCGTTCAGGTCGACCGGCACCGCGCCGGCCGAGTGCGCGAGATCCCACAGCATCAGCCCGCCGGCGTCGTGCACGAGCTGCGTGACGGCCGGCATGTCGTGCATGTAGCCGGTGCGGTAGTTCACGTGCGTGATCATCGCGACGGCCGTGTCCGCGCCGAGCGCGCCGGGCAGGTCGGCCGGGTCGTCGATCAGGCGCAGTTCGTAGTCGCCGCCGAGCTGCTCGATCAGCCCCTGCGCGATATACAGGTCGGTCGGGAAGTTCGAGCGTTCCGACACGATCACGCGGCGCTCGGGCGCGCGCTCGGCCTGATGGCGCACCATCGCCGACAGCAGCTTGAACAGGTTGATCGAGATCGTGTCGGTCACGACCGTCTCGCCGGGCGCGCCGCCGATCAGCGTCGCGAGCTTGTCGCCGAGACGGCGCGGCAGCGCGAACCAGCCGGCCGTGTTCCAGCTGCGGATCAGGCCTTCGCCCCATTCGGCGCCGATCACCTGCTGCGCACGGGCGGCCGATGCGCGCGGCTGCGCGCCGAGCGAGTTGCCGTCGAGGTAGATCACGCCGTCGGGCAGGGAGAACTGGTCGCGCAGCGGGGCGAGCGGATCGTCGCGGTCGAGCGCGAGCGCGTCTTCACGGGTCTTGATCATGATGTGGGGTCGTCAGTCGGGGTAATCAGGAAGCACGCGCGGGCAGCGCGCGCAGCACCGCGCGCACGGGGCTCGCGTCGAGCGTCGCGAATTTCAGCGGCAGTGCGATCAGTTCATAGTCGCCGGGCGGCACGTCGTCGAGCACGATGCCTTCGAGGATCGCCATCCGGTGCGCGCGCACGCGGTGATGCGCATCCATCGTCTTCGATTCCTGCGGGTCGAGCGACGGCGTGTCGATGCCGATCAGCTTCACGCCATGCGCGGCGAGCAGATCGACGGTCTCGGGCGCGACCGCGCAGAAGTGGCTGTCCCACTCATCGACGCTGGCGCGCGCACAGGTGCGCAGCAGTACGCGCGGCGGCACGCCGCCGAGCGCGGCCGCGACATCGGCCGGCTGCACGACCGGCGATGCGCCGATGCAATGGATCACGCGGCACGGGCCGAGGTAGGTGTCGAGCGGCACGGCGCCGATCGGCGCGCCGTCGGCGTCGTAGTGCAGCGGCGCGTCGCAGTGCGCGCCCGTGTGCGGCGACAGCGTCAGGCGCGCGACGTTGACCGGCGAGCCGGCCTCCATCCGCCACACGCGTTCGACGGAAACCGGCGTATCGCCCGGCCACACGGGGGTGGCGGGGCTGACAGGCGGCGAGATGTCCCAGAGGGTGTCCATGGCATGACGATTCGGTGAGTCGATCCTTCGAATGATAGGTGGACGCTCGCAGAAAGTGCTTGCGAAATAAACATGGACAATCCGCCGGATTGGCAGATAATTCGACTCAGAGGGAAAACGGGGACCAAAAATGCACGCGATCACGCTCGATGCCACCGACTGCCGGATTCTGGCGGTACTGCAGGAAGAGGGCAGAATCAGCAATCTCGACCTGGCGGAACGGATTTCGCTCTCGCCTTCCGCCTGTCTGCGCCGCATGCGCCTGCTCGAGGAGCAGGGCGTGATCGAGCACTATCGCGCGTGCCTGAGCCGCGAGAAGCTCGGCTTCGAGCTCGAGGCGTTCGTGCAGGTGTCGATGCGCAACGAAGAGAATCAATGGCACGAGCGCTTCGCGGAAGCGCTGCGCGAATGGCCGGAGGTGGTCGGCGCGTTCGTCGTGACGGGCGAGAGCCACTATCTGCTGCGCGTGCTCGCGCACAACCTCAAGCACTATTCGGATTTCGTGCTGAACCGGCTCTACAAGGCGCCGGGCGTGATGGACATCCGTTCGAACATCGTGCTGCAGACGCTGAAGGATGAAGCCGGCGCGCCGGTCGGGCTGGCGCGCACGGGGGCGATCAAAGCGGTGTAAGGCCGTGGAAGCCGCCGCCGTGGAACACGAGCGGCGGGGCCGTGTCCGATTCCGCGCGCACGCCGCAGCGCTCCACTTCACCGACGAAGATCACGTGGTCGCCTTCATCGTAGCGGCTGCGGTTGTGGCATTCGAACCACGCGAGCGCGCCGTCGAGCACGGGCATCCCCGAGTTGCCGGCCGCATGCGCGATCCCTTCGAAGCGGTCGCCCTTGTAGGTCGAGAAGCGCTTGCACAGGTCGAGCTGCGAGGCCGCGAGTACGTTCACCACGTAATGGCTGTTGCCGCGGAACACGGCCGTCGACGCCGATTTGTGCGCAAGGCTCCACAGCACGAGCGGCGGATCGAGCGAGACCGAGTTGAACGAGCTGGCGGTGATGCCGATCAGCTGGCCGGACGGCGCGCGTGTCGTGATCACCGTCACGCCCGTGGCGAACTGCCCGAGGGCTTGCCGGAAGGCGGCCGAGTCGAAATCCGGAGGATTGGCGTGGCTCATCGCGCGGCCATCCGGATCGAGACGGGCAGGCGCGGCGCGACGCGGGTGGGGCGGGCACGGCGGACGAAAGGCGACAAGGCGGTCGAGAGGGAAGGGGTGCGCATGGCCCGATTTTAGCGGAATCGGGGCCGCCGGGCCCGGCCAGGCGGCGCATTGCGGGGGCAGGGTGACGTAGCGAACACTGCGGCGCGCGGCCGGATGCGCAAGGGCACGCTGCCGGCACGGCCGTTCAGTCGCGTTTTTTGTGCGGGTCCGCCGCGCCGCCCGGCACCCGCGCTCGACATCGGTCGCAGCTTCCCCCGCACTATCGCGCCGCCGCGAGCCCGAGCGACAACGCGCCCGTCACGATCAGGCTCGACGCCCACACCGCGTCGAGATTGAACCAGCTTCGCGATACGAACTTCAGCCCGAGATAGCGGTACACGAGCCACGCGAGCCCGCCGCCGGCGCCGATCATCGCGATGGCATGCACGGCCGCGACGACGAGCGCCATCCCGAGATGCGCATCGACGAGCGTGGCCGCCGCACGATGGCCGGCGTCCCGGTCGAGCCCGCACAGCCCGAGGTAGATCGGTACCAGCATCAGCCCGGCACCATGCGCGATCGCGACCGCGAACGACCACAGGCCGAGCCGCGCGGGCGGAATCCGCGCGAGCGCCCGCGGATGCCGGCGCCGGATCAGCAGCACGGCGCCGAAGCCGATCACGAGCGCGCTCGCACCGATCCGGATCGCCGTTTGCCACGCGAGCAGCGCGGCGAGCAGCCCGAACGGCAGCATCACCGCGAACACGGCGAGCGCATGGCCGAGCGCGAGATAGCCGAGCGCCGCGATGAGCGCGCCGCCGCGGCGCGTCATCAGCGCGTTCGACACCGCGAGCGGCCAGCCCATCGCGGGGTTGAGCCCGTGATACACCCCGCTCGCGAGCACGGCCGCCCACAGTGCGAACGGGGCGTGAAAGCCGGCGTTCAACGCTTGACCGACGGATAGCAGAACGAGTCGGTCGAGCAGTCGCCGCCTTCGAGCCGGATCTGGTGCGCGCGATAGCCGTCGGGGAACTCGACCCAGTAATCGTCGGCGAGCGTCAGCCCGCCTTCCGGCCCCACGTGCGCGAGCACCTGCGCGCCCGGCACGCCGTCCGGATAGAACTGGTCGTCCCACGTCGAATAGAGCGAGTTGGTCCAGTACACGCGTTTTCCGTCGCGGCTGATCTCGACCATCTGCGGGCCGCCCGCGAACGTGCGGCCGTTCGAGTGCGGCGCACGGCGCGCGATGCCGCCGATCCGGACCGACCCCGCGAGCACCGGGTTGTGCGGGTCCGACACGTCGTACTGGCGCATTTCGCCGGTGCCCCAGCACGACACGTAGAGGAAGCGGTCGTCGAGCGACAGGTCGATGTCGGTCACGAGCGGCGGCACCGCGCCGAATCCCTTGAGCAGCGGCGGCAGTTCATCGGCCGCGGCCGGCTCGGCCGGGATCGTCGCGGTTTTCTTCACATGGAACTTGCCGCCTTCGCGCCACCAGGTCCAGATCGAGCCTTCGAGATTGGTCGTGTCGACCACGACGCCGACGAACCCGTATTCGCGCGCCGGGTCGTGCGCGGGCCGCACTTCGAGCGCCATCTGGTGCTGCGCGCCGAGATCGATCGTCTGCACGTTGCGCCGCGCGCGCAGGTCCCAGAAATGCAGCCGGTGCCCGTATTTGTTCGCGAGCAGGTCCTCGGGCACGATCCCGTTCTCGAATTGCGGCGGCAGCGCCCATTCGCTCGACACCATGTAGTCGCGCGGCAGGTTCCACCAGAAATCGTAATGCTTGTCCTGCGGGCCGCGATCGATCTCCCAGCGGCCGAGCACGTCGAAGGTTTCGCAATCCATGATGAAGATGCCGGGCGCGCCGTCGGTGCCGTCCTTGCCCGCGCCGCCGAGCGTGCTCACGTAGATGCCCTCGGGCCCGCAATGAACGGTGTGCGGCCGTGAATAACCGGTCTTCGAGAAGATCTCGTCGGGCTCGATGATCTTGTGGATGCGCGCCTGCGTCGGATGCGGTTTCGTGTCGATCACGTAGATGCGCGACGAGCGCAGGCCGGGGATGATCAGGAAGCGGCGCTCGAGGAATGCATGCCCGGTCAGCGGCGACAGCGACGACGAACACGCATTCCAGCCGAAGTGGTGAAACTCGTCGCCGGTGTTCGGCATCGTCACCGTGTGCACGATTTTTCCGTAGGTCGACGAGCCAGGCTTCACGTCGATCACGGCGAGCGCGTCGGGTCTGGAAAAATCGGGGCTCAGCAACAACGTATAGGCAAACTCCTCTGCCGGTGCCTGCATCGCAAGCTCGGGTGAAGCGTGAAACGTCGGGTCAGGCCGCATGCTCATGGTGATGCCCTCTCGATGGTGTCGGATCGGGGTCGCACGGCCGTTCGTTGCGGGCGTGCGAGTCGGGGTTGCCGCACGGCACGCATCACGCCGGCGGGGGCGATCGGCAGGCGGACGCACGCGTCGATGAGCGTGCGACGCCGTGCATCAGATCGTGAAAGCGGATAAAGGCGATGAGCCGGATCGCCGCGCGCGGAGCGAGACGGATGCATGGCAAGGAGGTGATGCAATCGAAGCCGCGGCCCGCGACGCGGCGACGGCCGGACGCGTGACGCGGGCGAGGTCTGTTAAGGCATGCATAGCGAAGTTCCGGCAGATGATGTTTGCATCAGGGTCGGGCATGCATCGGGCACGTTGCGCGAGCCAGCGGGTTTGCCGCCGCGCTCGCGCGTGCCTAAGTGTAGTCGAGAAAACGGGCGGCCGGTCGCGCGCGACACCCGTGCAATCTGTCAGGTTCGCGCGCGAGTGAGATACTTGCCGACGTGCCGTTGCGACCCGCACGCGGGTGGGCAGCGGCGAGACGGAACGGTGGCGCCGGCGCATGCGTGCCGGCTGCCGACATCAACGAGGGACTGATTTCATGGTGAACGAGATGCTTGAAACCGCGACATTGGGCGGTGGGTGTTTCTGGTGCACGGAGGCGGTGTTTCTCGACGTCGACGGCGTGACGGCCGTCCAGTCGGGCTACGCGGGCGGCCATACGCGCAATCCCGGCTATCGCGACATCTGCGAAGGCGATACGGGCCACGCGGAAGTCGTCAACGTGACGTTCGATCCGGCGCGCATCGGCTATCGCGAGATCCTCGAGATCTTCTTTGCAACGCACGATCCGACCCAGTTGAACCGGCAGGGCAACGACGTCGGTACGCAGTACCGTTCGGTCGTGTTCACCCATTCGGACGCGCAGCGCGACACGGCGCTCGACGTGATCCGCGAGCTGGAGCGCGAGCAGGTGTTCGGGCAGCCGATCGTCACGCAGGTCGTGCCGCTCGACGGCAACTACTGGCCGGCCGAGGATTATCACCAGAACTATTACGCGCGCAACCCGGGGCAGGGCTACTGCTCGGTCGTGATCGGGCCGAAGCTCGCGAAATTCCGGCAGAAGTTCTCGCACCGGCTGAAGTCGCTGCGCGGCGCGTAAGCGTCGTGACCGCGGCCGGCGCAAGCCGGTATCAAGTCGCTATCAAGCGGGTATCAAGCCGCCTCGTTGCGCCACTGCGCGCACGCGGCGGCGATCTCGCGCGCAAGCGCGATGCACGACAGCGGCGCGGAGCCTTCCGCCTTGTTGTTGATCGTGATGATCACCGGCTGCCCGGCCAGCGCATAGCGCGCGGCCAGCTCGGCGAGCGCCGAGCGCGTGGCCGGATCCTCGTCGACGAGCTTGTCGAACGGCTCGTACTTCGCTTTCGCCTGTTCATACTTGAAGCCGCCGTGCAGGCTCCAGCGCACGATCAGCGGGCCCGGTGCGTCGCCGTCGAGCAGCGCGAGCGCGGCTGCCTGGCGCAGCGGGTCGGGCATCCGCGCGTGCAGGCCGACGCAGTAGCGCACGCCGAGCGCGGCGAGCGCGCGGATGAAGCGCGGCGTGAGCAGGCTCGCGTCGCGAATCTCGATCGCGTAGCGGGTGCCGTCGGCGTCCTCCGGCAGCGGCGGCAGCGCCGCGAAGAACGCGGCCAGCCGGTCGATCAGTTCGGCCGGCCGGGCAAGCAGCGTGTCGGGCAACGGCGAGAACTGGAACACGAGCACGCCGGCTTTCCGGCCGAGCCCTTCGACGCACGGCTGCACGAATTCGCGGGTCGCGAGATCCGCGTCGAGGAAGGTCGGGTTCGGTCCCGACGGTTCGCCGCGCCCGCCCCGGATCACCGCGTCGGTCACGGAGGCCGGCGCCTTCACGACGAAGCGGAAATCGTCGGGCACCTGCTGCGCGTAGCGCAGGTAGTCGGCTACCGACAGCGGGCCGTAGAACGACCGGTCGAGGCTCACGCTCTTCAGAAGCGGATGCGCGCCATACGCTTCGAGCCCTTCGCGCGAGAGTTTCGTCTGAGCAAAATCGCCGTCGTAGACGATGCCGTCCCAGCCCGGGAAGGTCCACGACGATGTGCCGAGCCGGACGTTCGGCGGCAGGCCGGCCGCTGCGTCGGCCACATCCGGTGCGATCGGCGCGGGCAGCACGCCGCGCCGGCGCCGGCCCTTCTTCGGCGGCTCGGCTGGCAGGGACGGTTCGTCCCACAGCAGGCCGGAAGCGGCGGGCGGCGTTTCGTCTGACGAACGGGGAGGAGTGCGAAGGCGCGGTGCCGGCTGCGCGTCGTCAGGCGCGCCCGGGTTCACATGTTCGTCGGCGTCGGCAGGCGGGCCATCGTTCCCGGGCGACGCGCGTGCAGCATCGACCGGCACGCCGAACAGGTCGAATTGCCCGTCGGCGTGCGGCGCGTTCGCGTCGTCGTGCTGCTGTCGTTCCGGCGGCGCCTTGCGCCGCGTCCTGCCGTCACCCATGCATGCCCAGCGTGAAGCGCCGCCTAGCGCGGCAGCGTGTGTTCGTACATATAGCGCCGCGACCACGGCAGCGTCTTCGCGCTCTGCCCGGCCTTGCGGCACACGATCTGGAAGATCGACACGTCGTCGTGCTCGAACGCATACGCGCAGCCGGCGAGATACACGCGCCAGATGCGGAATTTTTCGTCGTCGACGAGTTGTCGCGCGGCGTCGGCCTTCGCCTCGAAGTTTTCCGTCCAGATATCGAGCGTGCGGGCATAGTGCCGGCGCAGGCTTTCGACGTCAATCGCTTCGAGCCCGCCGCGCTGCGCGGCTTCCAGCGCGAGGCTGATGTGCGGCAGCTCGCCGTCCGGGAACACGTAGCGATCGATGAACTCGCCGCCGCCGAGCGCCGTCTCGCCGCTTTCCGCGTCGGTCGACGTGATCCCGTGGTTCATCGCGATGCCGTCGTCGGCGAGCAGGTCGTGGATCCGCGAGAAATAGAGCGGCAGGTTCTTGCGCCCGACGTGCTCGAACATCCCGACGCTCGTGATGCGGTCGAATTGCCCGTCGATCTCGCGGTAGTCCTGTAGCCGGATCTCGATTTTGTCTTCCAGCCCGGCGGCTTTCACGCGCGCGGTCGCGAGGTCGAACTGGTTCTGCGACAGCGTGACGCCGAGGCACTGCGCGCCGAACTTCTGCGCGGCGCGCAGCACGAGCGCCCCCCAGCCGCAGCCGATGTCGAGCAGGCGCTGGCCGGGCTGGAGCCGGATCTTCGTCAGGATGTGGTCGATCTTCTTGATCTGCGCGGTGGCGAGATCTTCGTCGCCGTTCTCGAAGTACGCGCACGAGTACACCATGTTCTCGTCGAGCCACAGTTTGTAGAACTCGTTCGAGACGTCGTAGTGATACTGGATCGCCTTCTTATCGGTGCTCTTCGAGTGATTGAAGTAGCGCTTCACGCGCGCCAGCTTGCTCGCGCTCGTCACCGTGCTGCGCGCGAGCGAGTAGCCGATGTTGATGATGTCCGACAGCTTGCCTTCGATGTCGATCTTGCCCTTTACATACGCCTCGCCGAGATTGTCGAGGCTCGGTTCGAGCAGCAGCGGCAACGCCGACGCACTGTTGACCTTCAGCGTGACCTGCGGCGCGCTGAAGGTGCCGAAATCGAGTTGATCGCCGTTCCACAGCACGAGGCGCGCCGGTATGTTCGCTTTCGCCCGTACTTCGTCCGCCCACTGTGCCAGCTTCTTTTCCCAGAACATTTGGATTCTCCGTTTGTTCGTTGAATCGAATACAGCCAAGTATCTTGACCGGCGCCCGCCGCTTGCGAGGCGGGCGCCCGAATGCAACACGAGACACGACCGGCATGCGCCGGCGCCGGGCTTAAGGCGACAGGCGCGAAATCGACCAGCCCGTCGACGTGCCGGCGTCGCGCATATAGAGCAGGCGGTCGTGCAGCCGCGACGGGCGGCCCTGCCAGAACTCGATCGAGTCGGGCACGAGGCGGTAGCCGCCCCAGTGCGGCGGGCGCGGCGGGTTGTCGCCGTAGCGTTCGCTGACGGCCTTTTCCTGCGCTTCGAGCGTCGCGCGGCTGTCGATCACCGCGCTCTGTTCCGACGCCCATGCGCCGATGCGCGAGCCGAGCGGGCGCGACGCGAAATAGCGGTCGCTTTCTTCTGCGCTGGTTTTCTCGATCCGGCCTTCGATGCGCACCTGGCGCTCCAGCTCGATCCAGTAGAACAGCAGCGCGGCCTGCGGGTGCGCGGCAAGATCGCGCCCCTTGCGGCTTTCGTAATTGGTGAAGAAGACGAACCCGCGTTCGTCGACGCCCTTGATGAGCACGATGCGTGCCGACGGCCGCCCGTCGGCGCCGACGGTCGCGAGCGTCATCGTGTTCGGCTCGGGCAGCTTGGCGGCGAGCGCCTCCTTGAACCAGCGGTCGAACTGGGCGAACGGGTCGTGGGCGACGTCGGCCTCGTCGAGCGAAGCACGTGAGTAATTGATGCGGAGATCGGCGAGAGTCGTCATGTTATGCAAACGCTTCAATCTGGAACCATTGTAGCCAACGCGCAAGAAACGTGCGTGCACAGTGGCGCGTGCGAGCGGGGAGTTCAGGCAAAATAGAGGGCTGCACGACTTACGTTTTCCTTGCTGCCATGTCCGTCGCCGACGCTGCCCCGCCCAGTTCCTCTGATCTTACCCCGACCCCGGAAATCCAGCTTGACGTGGATCGCGCGCGGCGTTTCGGCGGCGTGGCGCGCCTGTACGGCGCGCCGGCCGCCGCCGCGTTCGAGCGCGCGCACGTCGCGGTGATCGGGATCGGCGGCGTCGGCTCGTGGGTGGCCGAGGCGCTCGCGCGCAACGCGGTCGGCACGCTGACGCTGATCGATCTCGATAACGTCGCCGAAAGCAATACGAACCGGCAGATCCATGCGCTCGACGGCAATTACGGCAAGCCGAAGGTCGACGCGATGGCCGAGCGGATCGCGCTGATCGATCCTGCATGCCGCGTGAACCGGATCGAGGATTTCGTCGAGCCCGACAACTTCGACGCGCTGCTCGGCGGCGGCTTCGACTACGTGATCGACGCGATCGACAGCGTGCGCACGAAGGTCGCGCTGATCGCATGGTGCGTCGCGAAGCGTCAGCCGCTCGTCGTGGTCGGCGGCGCGGGCGGCCAGCTCGACCCGACGCGCATCCGGATCGACGATCTCGCGCTGACGATCCAGGATCCGCTGCTGTCGAAAGTGCGCGCGCAATTGCGCAAGCAGCACGGCTTTCCGCGCGGGCCGAAGGCGCGTTTCAAGGTCAGCGCCGTGTATTCGGACGAGCCGCTGATCTATCCGGAAGCTGCCGCCTGCGACCTCGAGGACGGCACGGAGCCGTCCGCGGCCGCGCACGTCGCGGGGCTCAACTGCGCGGGGTTCGGTTCGAGCGTGTGCGTGACCGCGAGCTTCGGCTTCGCAGCCGCCGCGCATGCGCTGCGCGCGATCGCGGCGCAGGCTGCCGGCTGAGCCGCTGCGAATCGCGGTCGTTGTGCAATGCGGCGGCGCGTGACACGCGCCGTGCTTGACGTGGTGATCCGGCAGTCGGGCCGTTGCAGCCCGGCCGGTTCCACGTCAGTTCAGTTGAGCGCCATGCTCAGCCTGCGCCGCCACCCGGCGACGAGATCCGGGCGATCGCCGGCCAGCTCGAACACCGAGATCAGCGTGCGGCGGCCGAGATCGTCGCCGTACGCGCGGTCGCGCGTGACGATTTCCAGCAACTGCTCCACCGCGCCTTCGTACGCGCGCCGCGCGATCAGGCTCTGCGCGAGGTCGAAGCGCGCGTCGAGGTCGGCCGGGTTCGCCGCGATGCGCGCTTCGAGCGCGTCGGTCGGCGGCAGGTCGGCCGTCGCGTCGAGCGCGTCGAAACGGGTCTTGATCGCCTGGTAGCGCGGATCGCCGTTCTGCACGGTCTGCGGCGACAGGCGCTCGGTCTCGGCGCGCGCGGCGTCGACCTGGTTGTTCGCGAGCAGCAGTTCGATCAGATCGAGGCGGGCGTCGTCGAAGCCCGGGTTCAGCGCGAGCGCCGCTTCGAGGTGCGTGAGCGCGTCGTCGTAGCGCGACTCGGCCATCGCATCCTGTGCGGCACGCCGTTCGGCTTCCTCCGGCGCCGGCAGCAGCCGGTCGAGGAAGGCGCGCAGCTGGCCTTCGGGCAGCACGCCGACGAACTGGTCGACGGGGCGCCCGTCGGCGAACGCGATCACGTGCGGGATGCTGCGCGTCTGGAAGTGCGCGGCGAGTTCCTGGTTCTCGTCGACGTTGACCTTCACGAGCTTCCAGCGGCCTTCATAGGCGCCTTCGAGCTTTTCCAGCAGCGGGCCGAGCGTCTTGCAGGGGCCGCACCACGGCGCCCAGAAGTCCACCAGCACGGGTGCGTCCAGCGACGCCTCGATGACGTCTTTCTCGAATGTGGCAAGCGTGGTGTCCATGTCGTTCTCTTCCGTTCGAATGTCGTCAGGATGGGGGCGGCGCGCCCCTTTTTCAACGCGGCTTCGACTCGGGCAGCGGAATCCATTCCGTCTCGCCCGGCACCTTGCCCATTTCCTGGCGCGTCCAGGCGTCTTTCGCGCGCTCGATCGCCTCGCGGCTGCTGGCGACGAAATTCCATTCGATGAAGCGCTCGCCGTCGATCTTGTCGCCGCCGAGCAGCATCGCACGTGCGCCGCTGCCGCTCGTCAGCGTGACCGCGGCGCCGGGCGTGAGCACGGCCATCTGCTCGGCCGGCACCGGCGTGCCGTCGATCGCGAGCTCGCCGTCGACCACGTAGACCGCGCGCTCCTCGTGCGACGCGTCGAGTTCGAGGCGGCCGCCGGCTGCGAATTCAGCCGCGACGTACAGCGTGCGCGAGAACGTCGTGACCGGCGAGCGCAGCCCGAACGCATCGCCGGCGATCACCGTCAGCGCGACGCCGTCCTCATTGCGCTTCGGCAACGTGTCGGCCGCATGGTGCTCGAACGACGGCTCGGTCGTCTCGTGCGCGCGCGGCAGCGCGACCCAGGTCTGGATCCCGTGCACGGTGTGGCCGCTTTCGCGCTGCGCGTCGGGCGTGCGCTCGGAGTGGACGATCCCGCGGCCGGCCGTCATCCAGTTGACGTCGCCCGGCACGATCTCCTGCAGCGAGCCGAGGCTGTCGCGGTGCAGGATCGCGCCGTCGAACAGGTAGGTGACGGTGGCGAGGCCGATGTGCGGGTGCGGGCGCACGTCGAGCCCCGTGCCGGGCGGCAGCGCGGCGGGCCCCATGTGATCGAAGAAGATGAACGGGCCGACAAGGCGGGCGGCGAGTGCGGGCAGCGTGCGGCGCACCTGCAGGTTGCCGATGTCGCGCACGTGCGGCTTCAGCAGGGCTTTGATCGGAGCGGTCATGGCGGATCCTGTGGGGCGGCGGGGGATGCCGGTCATTGTACTGGCCGTCCGCCGCCGATTCCATGTGCGCCGCGCGGGTATCGGGCCGGGGGCTGAAACCCGGTAGACTGACCGGCTTCCCAGAGGAAAACACCGGGCCGCCGCGGGTTTTCCGCCTCGAAGGCAGTCCTCTCGGGGCGCCCGGCGCAACGCGAGAGGGCCTGAGCGCACTTTGCACGACCATTCGACAATCGAGGAGACGCCGATGATGGCCCCGAAGGACTTGCTGCTTGCGCTGGTCGTGATCCTGGCGTGGGGCGTGAACTTCGTCGTGATCAAGGTCGGCCTGCACGGCATGCCGCCGATGCTGCTCGGCGCGCTGCGCTTCACGCTCGCGGCCGTCCCCGCGGTGTTCTTCGTGCGCCGGCCGCAGATTCCATGGCGCCTGCTGGTGCTGTACGGCGCGACGATTCAGCTCGGCCAGTTCGTGTTCCTGTTCACCGGCATGTACGTCGGCATGCCGGCCGGCCTCGCGTCGCTCGTGCTGCAGTCGCAGGCGTTCTTCACGCTCGTGTTCGCGATGCTGTTCCTCGGCGAGCGGCTGCGCGTGCAGAACCTGCTGGGGCTCGCGATCGCCGCGGGCGGGCTCGTCGTGATCGCGGCGCAGGGCGGGCGCGCGATGACGCTCGCGGGCTTCCTGCTGACGATCTGCTCGGCCGCGATGTGGGCGTTCGGCAACATCGTCACGAAGAAGGTCGGCCGTGCGAACCTCGTGTCGCTCGTCGTGTGGGCCAGCCTCGTGCCGCCCGTGCCGTTCTTCCTGCTGTCGCTGTGGTTCGAAGGGCCGCAGCGGATCGCGACCGCGCTTGCCGGGCTGAACGGCGCGTCGATCTTCGCGGTCGTGTATCTCGCGTTCGTCGCGACGCTGCTCGGCTACGGGCTGTGGAGCCGCCTGCTGTCGCGCTATCCGGCCGCGCAGGTCGCGCAGTTCTCGCTGCTGGTGCCGATCGTGGGCCTCGCGTCGTCGGCGCTGCTGCTCGACGAGCATCTGACGCGCACGCAGCTGATCGGCACGGCGCTCGTGATGGGCGGGCTCGCGGTGAACGTGTTCGGCGGGAAACTGATGCGCCGCTTCGCGGCGTCGTGACGCGCCGGCACGCACTGCGTGCCGGCGGCGGGGCGGGGTGGCCGGGTACGGCCGTCAGGCCATCCGGCTCTTCGCGAGCGGCGGATTCGCGGCGAAATAGCGCTTGATGCCGCGGAAGATCGCGTCGGCCATCTGGTCGCGATAGCCGTCGTCGTTCAGCCGGCTCTCTTCTTCGGGGTTGCTGATGAAGGCCGTCTCGACGAGGATCGACGGAATGTCGGGCGCCTTCAGCACCGCGAACCCGGCCTGCTCGACCGAGCCCTTGTGCAGCTTGTTGATGCCGCCGACTTCCTTCAGCACGTAGTTGCCGTAGCGCAGCGAATCGCGGATCTGCGCGGTCGTCGACATGTCGAACAACGCGCGGTTCACGGCCGCGTCCGCCGTCTTGATGTTGATGCCGCCGATCAGGTCGGACGAGTTCTCCTTGTTCGCCATCCAGCGCGCCGCGGCGCTCGTCGCGCCGTGGTCGGACAGCGCGAACACCGACGAGCCGCGCGCGGACGGCGTCGTGAATGCATCGGCGTGGATCGACACGAACAGGTCGGCGCCCACGCGGCGCGCTTTCTGCACGCGCACGTTCAGCGGCACGAAGAAGTCGGCGTCGCGCGTCATCATCGCGCGCATGTTCGGCGCGCCGTCGATCTTCGCGCGCAGCTTCTTCGCGATGTCGAGCGCGATGTGCTTCTCGTACGTGCCGCCGCCGCCGATCGCGCCCGGATCCTCGCCGCCATGGCCCGGATCGATCGCCACCGTCAGCAGGCGGACGGTGCTGCCCTTGCCGGATTTCGGCGCGGTGAACTTGTAGGTGTCGCCATCGTCGTCGCTGTCGTCGCGGCGTGCGATGACGGGCGGCGGCTTGACGGCCGGCTTAGCGGGCGTCGAAGGGGTGGCGGGCGACGTGTGCGGCGTGGCCGGCGTGTTCTGCGCGAAGCGCTGGAAGAATGCGTCGCTGTTGTCGCCCGCGGCGGGCGGCGGGGTACCGGGGCCGGCCAGCGTGGTCGGCGGCTGCATCTGCTGCGCACGTGCCGTGTCGTTGAGCGCCTGCTCCTTGCGTTCCGTCTGCGCGATCAGGTCGGACAGCGGATCGGGCGCGACGGCCGGATACAGGTCGAACACGAGCCGGTACTTGTAGGTGCCGACCGGCGGCAGCGTGAACACCTGCGGCTTCACCGAACCTTTCAGGTCGAACACCATCCGCACGACGTGCGGCTGATACTGGCCGACACGCACCGACTGGATCTGCGGATCGTTCGGCGCGATCTTCGACACGAGGTCGCGCAGCGCCTGGTCGAGGTCGAGGCCGGTCAGGTCGACGACGAGACGGTCGGGACCCTGCAGCAGCTGTTGGCTATTCTGCAGCGGCTGGTCGGATTCGATCGTGACGCGCGTGTAATCGCGTGCGGGCCACACGCGCACGCCGAGCACCGACGACGCGCGCGCGAGCCGCGGTGCGACGAGACCGAGCACCAGCGTCGACGCGCCCGCGCACAGGATCTGGCGGCGCCGCCAGTTGTGCGTCGCGGTGGCCGCCGATTCGATCGAGCGGAACGGTTTGATCAACATCTTTCGAGACATGCCTTTCCTGAAGCGCTGTACGCCCGGACGGTGAGGGCGCGGCCGTCGCCATCCACGTCGAGCGAGAAAACCAGATCGGGTACGCCGAGCAGCGTGCCTGCCTGTTGTGGCCATTCGACGAGGCAGATCGCGCTGGAATTGAAATATTCGCGAAAGCCTGCGTCGGACCATTCGGCCGGATCGTTGAAACGATACAGATCGAAGTGATACACCTCGAGTTCCCCATCGTCGCGTTCGAGCGCGTACGGCTCGACGAGCGTATAGGTCGGGCTGCGCACGCGCCCCGTGTGGCCGAGGCCACGCAGGATCGCGCGCACGAGGGACGTCTTGCCCGCGCCGAGATCGCCGACCAGCTGGATCTGCAGCCCGTCGAACGCATGCGCGCGGGCGAGTTCGGTGCGCGCCGCGTCGAGCGCGTGCGCGAAGCGGGTGCCGAAGGCCTCGGTCGCCGCTTCTTCGGCGAGCGCGATCACGCGCTCCGCGAGCGGGGCGGGCAGCATGGCGTCGTGAGGCGGATGGCTGGGCGTGGCTGGCATTCTCGTAAAATAGTGCGATGAACCGATTACCGGAACTCGCCGCATCCGACAGACCTTCGACTCGTGCCGAAGGTGCGGCACCGTGCGCGCTCGACGATGCGGCGTTGACTGCGCTCGCCGCGCGCATCAGGGCGTGGGGGCGCGAATTGGGTTTCGGGGCGATCGGCATCAGCGATACCGATCTCTCGGATGCCGAAGCAGGCCTCGCCGCCTGGCTGGAAGCCGGATACCACGGCGAAATGGATTATATGGCGAAACATGGGATGAAACGCGCGCGTCCGGCCGAACTTGTGGCCGGTACGCGACGTGTGATTTCCGTGCGGCTCGCCTATCTGCCGGCCGAAACGCTCGCCGCCGCCGCGCCTGAAAGCGAGCCGGGCGCGCTCGCACTGCACGACTGGCGCGCACGCGAACGGGCCCGGCTCGACGATCCGCAGGCGGCCGTCGTGTCGATCTATGCGCGCGGCCGCGACTATCACAAGGTGTTGCGCAACCGCCTGCAGACGCTCGCCGAGCGCATCGAGCAGGAGATCGGCGCGTTCGGCTACCGCGTGTTCACCGATTCGGCGCCCGTGCTCGAGGTCGAGCTCGCGCAGAAGGCCGGCGTCGGCTGGCGCGGCAAGCACACGCTGCTGCTGCAGCGCGATGCGGGCTCGCTGTTCTTCCTCGGCGAGATCTACGTCGACGTTCCGCTGCCGACCGATGCGCACACGTCCCCCGACACCGCGCCCGAGACGCCCGGCGCGCACTGCGGCAGCTGCACGCGCTGCATCGACGCCTGCCCGACCGGCGCGATCGTCGAGCCGTACCGCGTCGACGCGCGCCGCTGCATCTCGTACCTGACGATCGAACTGAAAGGCAGCATCCCCGAGCCGCTGCGGCCGATGATCGGCAATCGCGTGTATGGCTGCGACGACTGCCAGCTCGTGTGCCCGTGGAACAAGTTCGCGCAGGCCGCGCCCGTCGCCGATTTCGACGTGCGGCACGGCCTCGATCGCGCGACGCTCGTCGAGCTGTTTGCGTGGGACGCGGACGCATTCGATACGCGGATGCAGGGCAGTGCGATCCGGCGCATCGGCTACGAAAGCTGGCTGCGCAATCTGGCGGTCGGGCTCGGCAATGCGCTGCGCGCGGACGCGGGACGGCTCACGCCGCAGGCGCGCGACGCGATCGTCGCCGCGTTGCGCGCGCGGGCCGACGATCCGTCGCCGGTCGTGCGCGAGCATGTCGAATGGGCGCTGCGTGCTGCGTGAAGGCGGCGTAAAGTGTCGTCGGCGCGCGGAGGGGCCGCGCGCATCCATCGGTCAGGAGAGGGCCATGTTCAATGCAGTCATCGACGCGCCGTTCGGCAAGGTCGGCATCCGCACGGATGCCGCGGTGGTGCGCGAGATCGTCTATCTGCCCGAATCGGTGAAGTCGGTCGATCCGGATTCGCCGCTCGCGCAGCGTGCGGTCGAGCAGATCGAACGTTATTTCGAGCGCGCGTCGGCGCGCTTCGACCTGCCGCTCGCCGAAGTCGGCAGCGCGTTCCAGCACCGCGTGTGGGACGTGATCAGCGATATTCCGCCCGGCACGGTGCTGACCTATGGACAGGTCGCGAAACGGATCGGCAGCGCGCCGCGCGCGGTGGGCCAGGCATGCGGCGCGAACTACTTCCCGCTCGTGATTCCGTGTCATCGCGTCGTCGCGGCGGGCGGGCTCGGCGGCTTCGCGAACCATGACGACAACGGTTATTACCAGAAAGTGAAGCGCTGGCTGCTGGCGCACGAAGGCGTGCCGTACTGATGACTGAATCGCTGATGTCCCCCGAAGTCGACGGCGATGCCGTCGACGTGTCGCCCGCGCTGCTCGCGAGCCGCGCGTCGATCGACGTGTTTTGCGATGCGCTGTGGCTCGAGCACGGGCTTGCGCGCAACACGCTCGATGCGTACCGGCGCGATCTGGTGCTGTTTTCACAATGGCTGGCCGAGACGCACGACGCATCGCTCGATTCCGCCGACGAAGCGATGGTGACGGGCTACATCGCCGCGCGCAGCGACGGCAAGGCAACGTCGTCGAACCGGCGGCTGTCCGTGTTCCGGCGCTATTACGGCTGGGCCGTGCGCGAGCATCGCGCGAGCGCCGACCCGACGCTGCGGATCACGTCCGCGAAACAGGCGGCCCGGTTTCCGTCGACGTTGTCGGAAGCGCAGGTCGAGGCGCTGCTCGGTGCGCCCGACATCGGCACGCCGCTCGGCCTGCGCGATCGTACGATGCTCGAGCTGATGTATGCGAGCGGGCTGCGCGTGAGCGAGCTCGTGACGCTGAAGACCGTCGAGGTCGGGCTCAACGAGGGCGTCGTGCGCGTGATGGGCAAGGGCTCGAAAGAGCGGCTCGTGCCGTTCGGCGAAGTCGCGCAAGGGTGGATCGAGCGCTACCTGCGCGACGCGCGGCCGGCGCTGCTCGGTGCGCGCGCGGCCGACGCGCTATTCGTGACCGCGCGTGGCGACGGGATGACGCGCCAGCAGTTCTGGAACATCATCAAGCGCCACGCGCAGCACGCGGACGTGCGCGCGCACCTGTCGCCGCATACGCTGCGGCACGCGTTCGCGACGCACCTGCTGAACCATGGCGCCGACCTGCGCGTCGTGCAGCTGCTGCTCGGTCACAGCGACATCTCGACCACGCAGATCTATACGCACGTTGCGCGCGAGCGGTTGAAGTCGCTGCACGCGCAACACCATCCGCGCGGTTAGCGCATCCGGCGCGGCGCGGGCCGTGTCACGTGCAACGGCCGGCCCGAGTCAGACCAACTCGCGCAACTTGTGCTTCAGCACCTTGCCCGTCGATGCGGCCGGCAGCGCGTCGAGTACGCGGATGTGTGCGGGGCGTTTGTAAGGCGCGAGCCGCTCCGCACACCACGCGTGCAACGCCGCTTCGTCGGCCGTCGCGCCGGGCACCAGCTCGACGAACGCGAGCACTTCCTCGTTGCCTTCGACCGCGCGGCCGATCACGGCCGCCTGCACGACGTCCGGATGCGCGTTCAGCACCTGCTCGACTTCGACCGGATAGACGTTGAAGCCCGACCGGATGATCAGCTCCTTGCTGCGGCCCGCGATCGTTACCGCACCGTCCGCCTCCTGCCGCGCGAGATCGCCGGTGCTCAGCCAGCCGTCCGGCGACACGGCCGCGTGCGTGGCGTCCGCGTTGCGGTAGTAGCCGAGCATCACGTTCGGCCCGCGCACGCGGATCTCGCCGACTTCGCCCGGCGGCACGTCGGTGCCGTCCGGCGCGACGATCCGCATCTCCACGCCGGGAATCGGCACACCGACCGAGCTGTCGGTGCGCGGCGCATCGAGCGGCGTCTGCGTGATCGTCGGGCTGCTTTCGGTCATCCCGTAGCCGTTGTGCAGCGGCACGCCGTACAGGCGCTCGACGCGCGCCTTCAGGTTCGCGTCGAGCGGCGAGCCGCCCGAATACGCGAAGCGCAGGCGCGGCGCACGCCACGCGTGGCCGTGCGTGTGCAGGTGTTCGAGCAGCTTCGCGTGCATCGCGGGCACGCCCTGGAAGATCGTGACGCCTTCGTCGGCGAGCGCGACGCGCACGGCTTCGGGCGAGAAGCGCGGCGCGAGCCGCAGCGTCGCGCCCGCATACAGGCTGCCGAGGCAGACCGACGCGAGCCCATACACGTGCGACACGGGCAGCACCGTGTAGACGACATCGTCGGGCGACACGCGGCGCAGCGTGCTCGACGTCGCCGCGATGAACAGCAGGTTGCGATGCGACAGCATCACGCCTTTCGGCGTGCCGGTCGTGCCGGTCGTGTAGATCAGCGCCGCGCATTGCGCGGCGCCGTCGGCGGCGACCGGTTCGCCCGGCGCGCTCGCGTCGACGTGGTATGACCATGCACCGATGTCGACCGGCAGCGTGCCGGCGGGTGTCGCACCGTGCCGTTCGGCATGCGTGCGCGCGTCGGGCGAGGCGTCGGTGGTGAACGCGATCAGTTTCGGCCGTGCGTGCGCGGCGATCGCGTCGAGCTCGCTGGCGGACAACCGCGCGTTCGACACGAGCGCCCACGCGTCGAGGCGGGCGGCCGCGAACAGCAGCACGATCTGCGCGATGCAGTTTTCGGCGACGATCATCACGCGGTCGCCGCCGTGCACGCCGAGGTCGGCGAGCTGCGCGGCGGCTGCATCGACGGCCTGCGACAGGTCGCCATACGACAGGCGGCGCGCGTCCTCGATCAGCGCCGGATGCGCGGGCGCCTGCGCGGCCCAGCGTGCGGGCACGTCGGCGATGCGGCGAGGCAGCGCGGCGAGCAGTGCGTCGACGTCGAGCGGCTCGGATGAACGGAGGGACGAGGACATGGCGTCTCCAGAAGAAGGGCGGCGGCTGACGAGGTTGGCGAACGATCGTGCCATGACGGCGCGCGCGCCACAATCGGCCATTCGGGCAATAGCGCTTCGCGATGTCCGCAATGATGATGGACGGAATCGTTGCGGCGACGCAGCAGGCCGCCCGGCGAAAAACGGGCCGCGAGTATACCGCCGGTGCGGGCGCACGATTGCGCGCGCGCCGGTCGTTCACCCTTAAAATGCCGCCATGAGCAAATCCAGGCATGTGTCCGAAACCCCCGCGACCCAGTTGCTGCGCCGCCACGGCGTTGCGTTCGGCGAGCATCCGTACGACTACGTCGAGCACGGCGGCACCGGCGAATCGGCGCGCCAGCTCGGCGTCGTCGAGCACTGCGTCGTGAAGACGCTCGTGATGGAAGATGAACACGCGAAGCCGCTGATCGTGCTGATGCACGGCGACCGCACCGTGTCGACGAAGAACCTCGCGCGGCAGATCGGCGCGAAGCGCGTCGAGCCGTGCAAGCCCGAGGTCGCGAACCGCCATTCGGGCTATCTCGTCGGCGGCACGTCGCCGTTCGGCACGCGCAAGACGATGCCCGTCTACGTCGAGGCGACGATCCTCGAACTGCCGACGATCTACCTGAACGGCGGGCGTCGCGGCTACCTCGTCAGCCTCGCGCCGGCCGTGCTCACGTCGCTGCTCGGCGCGCAGCCCGTGCAGTGCGCCAGTGTCGACTGAGGGTTTCACCTTCGTGGCAGGCGGCGCGCGTTCGGTAGAATGGGCGCCGTTTCGGCGTGCCGCGCGCAGCCGTCCCTTTACCGATACGTTGAAAGAAGAGTCCTCCGCATGCAGATCCTGCTCGCCGCCCTCGTTGCCTACCTGATCGGTTCGGTGTCGTTCGCCGTCGTCGTCAGCGGCGCGATGGGCCTGGCCGACCCGCGTTCGTACGGGTCGAAGAATCCCGGCGCGACCAACGTGCTGCGCAGCGGCAACAAGAAGGCCGCGATCCTGACGCTCGTCGGCGATGCATTCAAGGGCTGGATTGCGGTCTGGCTCGCCCGGCGCTTCGGCCTGCCGGACGTCGCGGTCGCATGGGTCGCGATCGCCGTGTTCCTTGGCCACCTGTATCCGGTGTTCTTCCGCTTCCAGGGCGGCAAGGGCGTCGCGACCGCGGCCGGCGTGCTGCTCGCGGTGCACCCGGTGCTCGGGCTCGCGACCGCGCTGACCTGGCTGATCGTCGCGTTCTTCTTCCGCTATTCGTCGCTCGCGGCGCTGGTGGCGGCCGTGTTCGCGCCGGTGTTCGACGTGTTCCTGTTCGGCACGGGCCACAACCCGGTCGCATGGGCCGTGCTCGCGATGAGCGTGCTGCTCGTATGGCGCCACCGCGGCAATATTTCGAAGCTGCTGGCGGGGCAAGAAAGCCGGATCGGCGACAAGAAGAAGGCGGCCGCGGACGGAGGCGCGCAGGACGGCGGGAAAGCCTGAGAAAGTGCGGCGCCTGGCCGCAGCCGGGCGCGCCACGTGTGCGGGGCCCGGCGGGATGACGTGACGGATCGTCCGGCGATCAGTCGCGGAAGTTGTTGAAGTCGAGCGGCGTGTCGGTCACGTCCTTGCGCAGCATCGCGATCACGCTCTGCAGATCATCGCGCTTCGTGCCGTTCACGCGCACGGCATCGCCCTGGATGCTCGCCTGCACCTTGATCTTGCTGTCCTTCACGAGGCGCACGATCTTCTTCGCGAGATCGCCGGTCACGCCTTTCTTCACGGTGACGATCTGCTTGACCTTGTCGCCGCCGATCTTCTCGACCTTGCCGTAGTCGAGGAAGCGCACGTCGACGTTGCGCTTGGCCAGCTTGCCGATCAGCACGTCCTTGACCTGGCCGAGCTTGAAATCGTCATCGGCGAACAGCGTCAGCTCGCGTTCCTTCTGCTCGACGCGCGCGTCGGAGCCCTTGAAGTCGAAGCGCGTCGAAATTTCCTTGTTCGACTGCTCGATGGCGTTCTTCACTTCGATCATGTTCGCTTCGGAAACGACGTCGAACGATGGCATGGCATTCCTCCCTTGAGATGCGGGACCCGGCTCGCGCGCGGGCACTCGCTATAATTGCGGACTGTTTGCCATTTTACCGATGCCCCTCCGTTTGCCCAAGGCCGGCCATGCGCCGCCCGGGCGGACGTGACCGCGAATGCCGATGCCTCCTGACGATTCCGCCCTGTCGCTGCTTCCCGACCATCCGCTCGCCGCGCACAACACGTTCGGCATCGCCGCGACCGCGCGCTTTGCCGCGCGCATCACGCATGCGTCGCAGTTCGAGGCGCTCCATCGCGACCCGCGCGTCGCGAACCTGCCGCAGCTCGTGCTCGGCGGCGGCAGCAACGTCGTGTTCACGCGCGATTTCGACGGCGTCGTGCTGCTCGACGAGATCGCGGGCCGCCGCGTCGTGCGCGAGGACGACGACGCGTGGTATGTCGAGGCCGGCGGCGGCGAGAACTGGCACGCATTCGTCGCATGGACGCTCGAGCACGGGATGGCGGGCCTCGAGAACCTCGCGCTGATTCCGGGCACGGTCGGCGCCGCGCCGATCCAGAACATCGGCGCTTACGGCCTCGAGATGAAGGCATATTTCGACTCGCTGGTCGCGGTGGAGCTGGCGACGGGGCGCAGCGAGCGTTTCGACGCCGCGCGGTGCGCGTTCGGCTATCGCGACAGCTTCTTCAAGCGGGAAGGGCGCGGCCGGTTCGCGATCGTGTCGGTGACGTTCCGGTTGCCGAAGCAGTGGGCGCCGCGGCTCGGCTACGCGGACGTCACGCGCGAACTCGACGCACGCGGCATGGCAGCCGACGCGGCCACGGCGCGCGACGTGTTCGACGCGGTCGTCGCGATCCGCCGCGCAAAGCTGCCCGATCCGCTCGTCCTCGGCAACGCGGGCAGTTTCTTCAAGAATCCGGTGATCGATGCCGCGCAGTTCGATGCGCTGCGCGCCCGCGCGCCGGAAGTCGTGTCATATCCGCAGCCGGACGGGCAGGTCAAGCTCGCGGCCGGCTGGCTGATCGACCGCTGCGGCTGGAAGGGGCGCGCGCTGGGCGCGGCGGCCGTGCACGACCGCCAGGCGCTCGTGCTCGTCAATCGTGGCGGCGCGACGGGGGCCGACGTGCTCGCGCTGGCACAGGCGATCCAGGCCGACGTGCGCGAACGTTTCGGCGTCGAACTCGAGCCCGAACCGGTCTGCCTGTAACGCGGGCTCGGCACCGCTTTTCCCGCGCCCAAACAAAAAGCGCCGATCGTCGATCGGCGCTTTTTTCATGGATGGCCAGTTGCCGGCGCGTCAGTGCTTGAGGCGGCCGAGCAGCAGGAATTCCATCAGCGCCTTCTGCACGTGCAGGCGGTTTTCCGCTTCGTCCCACACGACGCTCTGCGGGCCGTCGATCACGCCGGCCGTCACTTCCTCGCCGCGGTGCGCGGGCAGGCAGTGCATGAAGAGGGCGTCCGGGTTCGCGTGCCCCATCATTTCCTCGTCGACGCACCAGTCGGCGAACGCCTGCTTGCGGGCCTCGTTCTCGGCCTCGAAGCCCATGCTCGTCCACACGTCGGTGGTGACGAGGTCGGCGCCCTTGCATGCTTCGTTCGGATCGTCGAACACCTCGTAGAACGGTGCGCTGTCGGGTGACACGAGCTTCATGTCGAGCGCGTAGCCGGGCGGCGTGGACAGGCGCAGCTTGAAGCCGAGGATCTGCGCGGCTTCGATCCACGTGTAGAGCATGTTGTTCGCATCGCCGACCCAGGCAACGGTCTTGCCGGCGATCGGGCCGCGGTGCTCGTAGTACGTGAAGATATCGGCGAGCACCTGGCACGGGTGGTACTCGTTCGTCAGGCCGTTGATCACCGGCACGCGGGAATTGTCCGCGAAGCGCTTGATGACCTCCTGTTCGAACGTGCGGATCATGATGATGTCGACCATGCGCGAGATGACCTGCGCGGAATCCTCGACGGGTTCGCCGCGGCCGAGCTGCGTGTCGCGCGTGCTCATGAAGACGGCGTGGCCGCCGAGCTGGAAGATCCCGGCTTCGAACGACAGGCGCGTGCGCGTCGAGCTCTTCTCGAAGATCATCGCGAGCGTGCGGTCGTGCAGCGGGTGATAGGTCTCGTAGTTCTTGAACTTGCGCTTCAGGATACCCGTGCGCTCGAGCACGTACTCGTAGTCTTCCAGCGAGAAATCCTTGAACTGCAGGTAGTGAGGAATGGTTTTGGCGGTCATGAAGCAAAATACGGCGGGTTGCACCCGGCAGCAAGGCCGGACGGCGCCGCCGTCGGGTGTGGATAACTCAAAGCAGCATAAAGGATTTTCTGTGCTTTGACGAGCCGCCGAGAGAAGCGGGGCACGATCGCCGCGCGCGTCAAGCGACGCAAGGAGGCGGGGTGTCGGGACGGCGCGCGATGGCGCGCTGCGGTATAATTCAAAAGTTTTCTCCAGCCCGGCAGGCAAGCCTCTTCGCGCTCTGCCGGACACAAGCCGTGCGCTGCACAAATCCGGTGCAGTCCGCCGGTGGCGCGCACCGACGTCCCGTTTTCGGGATATCGGAATGCTTGTGCCGCCGTCCGTTTCAGCTTTGTGTTCGCGTATCCAGGCGCCGTTGCCTGGACATCGCCGGGCCGTCACTTGGGTAACCACATGGCTGAAACCCCTCCGACCGAATTCTTCATCCAGGGCATCACGAAAGACGGGAAAAAGTTTCGCCCGAGCGACTGGTCGGAACGTCTGGCCGGTGTGATGGCCTGCTTCGGGCCGGGGGCGAGCGGGCCGAACGCGCGCCTCAAGTATTCGCTCTACGTGCGTCCGACGATGCTCGGCGACCTGAAATGCGTGATCCTCGATTCCCGGCTGCGCGACGTCGAGCCGATGGCGTTCGATTTCGTGCTGAATTTCGCGAAGGACAACAACCTCGTCGTGACCGAGGCGTGCGAACTGCCGGACTACGACGCGAAGAAGTGATGCCGTCGCGGGCGAGGGCGCTTGCCGCGCCCGCCCTCGTGGCAACTGTCACCGGCACGCAGGATGCGCCGGCGACAGGCAACAAAAAAGCCCGCCTAGGCGGGCTTTTTTGCGATCGCAGGAAACAGGAACGCCCGCGTGAGCGGGCGCACCGGATTTACGCTGCTGCCTGCAGACCCTTGACGGCTGCGGCCAGGCGGCTCTTGCTGCGAGCGGCCTTGTTCTTGTGAACGATCTTCTTGTCGGCGATCGTGTCGATCGTCTTGACGGCAGACTTGAACAGCTCTGCAGCCTTTGCTTGATCGCCGGCGTCGACAGCCTTGCGAACAGCCTTGATCGCGGTACGGAATTTCGAGCGCAGCGCCGAGTTGTGCGAATTTGCCTTCGCGGCCTGGCGGGCGCGCTTGCGTGCTTGTGCGGAGTTAGCCATGACGGTTCCTTATCCTGTCCTGTTTCCAGAGCTTGGAGCCTAGACGGCCAAGCGCTGCTTTTCGATCCGTCCCCTGAGAGCGATTGCCCAGGGGCGCATAAAAAACGGTGATTTTAACCGAGGCAGGGACATGAAAACGGCAGTTGCCGTGCATGTACGAGCCTAGAAACCGGCGATTATAGCAACGAAATCAAGCGCGTGGCAAGTTCAACGTGACACCCGCCAAGGACGGCGCCCGAACGCGTGCGCGCTTTTCGGCATCGGCCGCTGGCCGGGCCACGCAACGTCCGTATAATAAGCGCCCCATGAATCTATTCCGAGCCCTGCTGACGGTCAGCGGCTTCACGCTGCTGTCGCGCGTGACCGGACTGGCCCGCGAGACACTGATCGCCCGTGCGTTCGGTGCCAGTCAATACACCGACGCGTTCTACGTCGCCTTCCGTATCCCGAACCTGCTGCGCCGCCTGTCCGCCGAAGGCGCGTTCTCGCAGGCGTTCGTGCCGATCCTTGCCGAGTTCAAGAACCAGCAAGGGCACGATGCAACGAAAGCGCTCGTCGACGCGATGTCGACCGTGCTCGCGTGGGCGCTTGCCGTGCTGTCGGTGGTCGGGATCGCCGGCGCATCGTGGGTCGTGTTCGCCGTCGCGTCCGGCCTGCACACCGACGGGCAGGCGTTCCCGCTCGCGGTCACGATGACGCAGATCATGTTCCCGTACATCGTGTTCATCTCGCTGACGACGCTCGCCTCCGGCGTGCTGAACACGTACAAGAGCTTCTCGCTGCCCGCGTTCGCGCCGGTGCTGCTCAACGTCGCGTTCATCGCCGCGGCCGTGTTCGTCGCGCCGCACCTGAAGGTGCCGGTGTTCGCGCTCGCGTGGGCCGTCATCGTCGGCGGCGTGCTGCAGTTCCTCGTGCAGCTGCCGGGCCTGAAGAAGATCGACATGGTGCCGCTGATCGGACTCAACCCGCTGCGCGCGCTGCGCCACCCGGGCGTGAAGCGCGTGCTCGCGAAGATGGTGCCCGCGACGTTCGCGGTGTCGGTCGCGCAACTGTCGCTGATCATCAACACCAACATCGCATCGCGGCTCGGGCAGGGCGCCGTGTCGTGGATCAACTACGCCGACCGCCTGATGGAATTCCCGACGGCGCTGCTCGGCGTCGCGCTCGGCACGATCCTGCTGCCGAGCCTGTCGAAGGCGCACGTCGATGCCGATTCGCACGAGTATTCGGCGCTGCTCGACTGGGGCCTGCGCGTCACGTTCCTGCTCGCGGCACCGAGCGCGCTCGCGCTGTTCTTCTTCGCGACGCCGCTCACCGCGACCCTGTTCAACTACGGCAAGTTCGACGCGCACACCGTCACGATGGTCGCGCGCGCGCTGGCGACCTACGGGATCGGTCTCGTCGGCATCATCCTGATCAAGATCCTCGCGCCGGGCTTCTATGCGAAGCAGGACATCAAGACGCCCGTGAAGATCGCGATCGGCGTGCTGATCGTCACGCAGATCTCGAACTACGTGTTCGTGCCGCTGATCGGCCACGCGGGCCTGACGCTGAGCATCGGCGTCGGCGCGTGCCTGAACTCGCTGCTGCTGTTCATCGGGCTGCGCAAGCGCGGCATCTACCAGCCGTCGCCGGGCTGGCTGCGCTTCTTCGTGCAGCTGATCGGCGCGGCGCTCGTGCTCGCCGGCCTGATGCACTGGCTGTCGATCAGCTTCGACTGGACCGGGATGCGTACGCAGCCGCTCGATCGCATCGCGCTGATGGCCGCGTGCCTCGTGCTGTTCGCTGCACTATATTTCGGTATGTTGTGGGTGATGGGCTTCAAATACGCTTATTTCAGAAGGCGCGCCAAGTGACGACCGCAATGACCCGCGTCCTCGACTACTTCAGCACGCTCGTGGCAGACGACGACAGTCTGCCCGTCACGGAAGCGGCGCTGTCGCTGGCGCAGGACGCGTATCCCGACCTCGACCTGCAGGGCACGCTGGCCGAACTCGACATGCTGGCGGCGCGGCTGCGCCGGCGGCTCACGGACGATGCGGACCTGAAGGGCCGCGTCGCCGCACTGAACGATTTCTTCTTCCGCGAGCTCGGCTTCGCGTGCAATCACAACGACTACTACGACCCCGATAACAGCCACCTGAATGCCGTGCTGAAGCGGCGGCGCGGGATCCCGATCTCGCTGTCGGTGCTGTACCTGGAGCTCGCCGAGCAGATCGGCGTGCCGGCGCGCGGCGTGTCGTTCCCCGGCCATTTCCTGCTGCGCGTCACGCTGCCGGACGGCGACCTGATCATCGATCCGGCCAACGGGCATTCGCTGTCCGAAGCCGAGATGGTCGAGATGCTCGAGCCGTACGTGGCGCGCGCGGCCGGCGCGGTCGACAGCGCATTGCGCGCGCTGCTGCAGCCGGCGACGAGCCGCGAGATCATCGCGCGGATGCTGCGCAACCTGAAGACGATCTATCTTCAGACGGAACGCTGGCAGCGGCTGCTCGCGGTGCAGCAGCGGCTCGTGATCCTGTTGCCCGAGCACCTCGACGAAGTCCGCGACCGCGGGTTCGCGTATGCGCGGCTCGATTACCTGCGGCCCGCGCTCGAGGATCTCGAACTGTATCTCGGCGAGCGGCCGGACGCGGACGACGCCACCGTCGTCGAGTCGCAGGTGACCGAATTGCGGCAGCGGATGCAGCGCGACGGCGAGGACTGAGCCGCCGCCACGCTGCCGGAACCCTGAATGAAACGACGCCCGCATCGCGGGCGTTTTTTTGTGCCTATTTCGGCTGCATCCGGATCGCGCCGTCGAGGCGGATCACTTCGCCGTTGAGCATCGGATTCTCGACGATCTGGCGCACCAGCAGCGCGTATTCGGCCGGTTTGCCGAGCCGCGGCGGGAACGGCACCATCGCGCCGAGCGCGTCCTGTACGTCCTGCGGCATGCCGAGCAGCATCGGCGTCTCGAACAGGCCGGGCGCGATCGTCATCACGCGGATGCCGCTGCGCGACAGGTCGCGCGCGATCGGCAGCGTCATGCCCGCGACGCCGGCTTTCGACGCCGCGTACGCGGCCTGGCCGATCTGCCCGTCGAACGCGGCGACCGACGCGGTGCTGATGATCACGCCGCGCTCGCCGTCCGCGGTCGGCGCGGTGGCCGCCATCGCGGCGGCCGCGAGCCGGATCATGTTGAACGTGCCCACGAGGTTCACGTTGATCGTCTTCGCGAACACGCCGAGCGGATGCGCGCCGTCCTTGCCGACGGTCTTCGCGGCGGGCGCGATGCCCGCGCAGTTCACGAGGCCGCGCAGCGTGCCGGCTTGCGTTGCCGCGCTGACGGCCGCCTGCGCGTCGACTTCGCTCGACACGTCGCAGTGCACGAAGCGGCCGCCCAGTTCGGTCGCGAGCGCGGTGCCCGCCGCGTCGTTCAGGTCGGCGAGCACGACCGTGCCGCCTACCTGCGCGAGCATCCGCGCGGTGCCGGCGCCGAGGCCCGATGCACCGCCCGTGATCAGAAACACGTTGCCGCGAATTTCCATGGTTGTCTCCGTTGTTGAGCGCCTCTGGCGCGACAGCGCTCAGGGCGCGGCCGTCCAAGGTGGTCACCGCTATCGGCGCTTCGGCGCGGGTTGCGGTTCCGCGCAAAGCGGTTGCCTGGCTCAATGCCGCGCGATGGGCTGAAATGCCGGCGCCCGGGTCACGCGAGCGCCCGCACCCGACCGATTGTACGGGGCGCGCTCGCGCGACGGCGGGACCAGAACGGTCGTGCCAATTCCGCCCGGGCAAAAAAAAGCCGCCCGGAAAGGGCGGCTTGCGGGTGCGCGGTGCGCTGCTTACTTCAGTGCGCCAAACGCGCGCTCGCGGATTTCCTCGACGCTGCCGAGGCCCGAGATCTTGCGGTACTGCGGTGCCTTCAGGCCGTTTTCCTCGCCGCGCTGCGCCCAGTCGCCGTAGTACGTGATCAGCGGCTTGGTCTGCGCTTCGTACACTTCGAGGCGCTTCTTGACGGTTTCTTCCTTGTCGTCGTCACGCTGGATCAGCGGCTCGCCCGTCACGTCGTCATGGCCTTCGACCTTCGGCGGGTTGAACTTGACGTGGTACGTGCGGCCCGATGCCGGGTGCGTGCGGCGGCCGCTCATGCGCTCGATGATTTCCGAGAACGGCACGTCGATCTCGAGCACGTAGTCGATCGCGACGCCGGCTTCCTTCATCGCGTCAGCCTGCGCGATCGTGCGCGGGAAACCGTCGAACAGATAGCCGTTCGCGCAGTCGGATTCCTTCAGGCGCTCCTTGACGAGGCCGATGATCAGCGCGTCCGGCACGAGCTTGCCGGCGTCCATGTAGCCCTTCGCCTCGACGCCGAGCGGCGTGCCGGCCTTCACGGCCGCGCGCAGCATGTCGCCCGTCGAGATTTGCGGGATGCCGAATTTTTCCTTGATGAAGTTTGCCTGGGTGCCCTTTCCCGCGCCGGGCGCGCCCAACAGGATCAAACGCATGGTGATATCTCCAGTATGTAGATTCGTGTGGCGAGACGAAAAAAGCGCCGGCGACGGTGTGCGCGGGGCTTGCCTGGCGCGTGGCGGACCGGTCTGATGCGGCGCGTCGGGTTGGGCGACGCGCGGCTGCCGGCAGGGCCGCGGGCGGGGTCAAGCGAGGACGCGCTGGTCGCGGACGGCTCGCACAATCGCCTGATTATGCCACGGGTTATTTTGATGACGGCTGAAAAAGGGCCTGCACGCGTGCGAGATCGGCCGGCGTGTCGATGCCGGCTTCCGGCGCGGACTCGGTGATCAGCACTGCGATGCGCTCGCCGTGCCAGAGCGCGCGCAGCTGTTCGAGCTGCTCGGCCTGTTCGATCGGCGCCTGCGCCAACGTCGGATAGGTGCGCAGGAAACGCGCGCGATATGCATAGAGGCCGATGTGCCGGTAGACCGGGAAGGCCGGTGCAGGCATGGCCGCGACGTCGGGCCAGTGCGGCTGGTACGCGTCCCGGCTCCATGGAATCGGCGCGCGCGAGAAGTACAGCGCGACGCTCTGCGCGTCGAGCGCGACCTTCACCACGTTCGGGTTGAACACGTCGGCCGCGTCGTGGATCGGGTGGGCGGACGTCGCAATCGCGCAGGCCGGATGCGCGGCGAGGTGCGACGCTACGTCGCGCACGAGCACGGGGTCGATCAGCGGCTCGTCGCCCTGTACGTTGACGACGACGGTGTCGTCGCGCCACCCGAACGTCGCCGCGACTTCCGCGAGCCGGTCGGTGCCGGACGGATGGTCGGCGCGTGTCAGCACCGCTTCGAAGCCGTGATCGCGGGCCGCATCGAGCACGCTTTGCGCTTCGGACGCGACCAGCACCTGCTGCGCGCCCGCTTCGCGCGCGCGTTCGGCGACGCGCACGACCATCGGCTTGCCGCCGAGATCGGCGAGCGGCTTGTTCGGGAGCCGCGTCGACGCGAGCCGGGCGGGAATGACGGCGATGAAGGGTTGAGTCATCGGGGAGGACGGTGAGGAAAGCGGAGCGGGCGGCGTGTCGGGGGCGGGCCGCCCGGCGGGTCCGGCGCCCTCGCAGCGGACACGCCGCGGCGAGGGCCGGGTCGGGCGGCTTAGCGGCCGGCCGGGTCGACCGGCGTGCCTTCGACGGTCTGGCGCGCCTCGTCGACCAGCATCACGGGGATGCCGTCGCGGATCGGGTAGGCGAGCTTGTCCGCGTTGCAGATCAGTTCCTGCGCGGCACGGTCATAGTGGAGCGGGCCTTTGCAGATAGGGCACACAAGGATTTCAAGCAGGCGAGCGTCCACGGAGTTTCTCCACAACGAGGGCAATGAGGCGAGGGTCGAGCGCGGCTTCGACGGGGACAACCCACAGTCGGGCGTCGCGCCAGGAAGCGCCCAATTTTACTGCATCCTTCTCGGTGATCAGGATCGCATCGACGGCGTCGTCGACGAACGGATTGTCGGCGAACGCGTAGTGGTCGGGCAGCGCGCGCGTCGCGGGCGCGAGACCGGCCGCGCGCAGCGTCGCGAAGAAGCGTTCCGGCGCGCCGATGCCGGCCGCGGCGAGCACGCGCTCGTTCGCGAATTGCGACAGCGGGCGGCGCAGCGCGGGCTGGTCGAGGTGCCACGCGGCGCCGGGCGTGAGCGCGAGCGAATAGGTGTCGGGCCACGGCGGCAGCGCGCCGCTGTACGGATCGTTGACGAGTGTGGCGTCGCGGTGCCGCGACAGCGGCTCGCGCAACGGTCCGGCCGGCAGCAGGAAGCCGTTGCCGCCGAGCCGGTGGTCGAACACGACGAGTTCGACCGTGCGCGCGAGGCGGTAGTGCTGCAGGCCGTCGTCGCTGACGATCACGTCGACGTCCGGATGCGCGGCGCGCAGCGCCTGCGCGGCCGCGACGCGATCGGGGCAGACCCAGACGGGCGCGCCGGTGCGGCGTGCGATCAGGAGCGGTTCGTCGCCGCCCGTGCTGGCGCGCGATGCGAGCGTGACGGCGGTCGGCGCCTTCACGTTCGCGCCGTAGCCGCGCGATACGATGCCGGGCGTGAAGCCGGCCGCGCGCAACGCGTCGACGAGTGCGATCACGGTCGGCGTCTTGCCGGTGCCGCCGACGGTCACGTTGCCGACCACGACGACGGGCACGCCGACGTCGACCGGCTTCTTCCAGCCCTGCGCGTAGGCGGTGCGCCGCAGCGCCGCGCACAGGCCGAACACGCAGGCGAACGGCGTGAGCGCCCACGCGAGCGCGCCGCGGCGCTGCCATTCGCGCGTCAGGCGGGCTTCGAGCCGGGCGAGCGGGCCGTCGGGCGCGCTCATCGGGCCGGGCGCGGCATCTCGTGCGCCGCGGCGTGGGACGGATTCGTCAAGGCGGATTCTCCGTTGGGCGGCGCATGCCGCGGGGTCTGCGGAAGGCGGCACTCTAGCGCGCCGCGGGCGGGCGCGGCAAGCGCGACCGGCCGCCGCGACTCGCGGGGCCGGATCGCGGCGGCTTGTGGATAACTCTGTGAAGAACTCCCTGCTCGATGGCGTCAAACGCCCGCCGGGTGGGCTTCGAATCGGATGAGAATCATTCAGAAAGATTTAAAAATATATAAAAATCAAGGTGTTAGAGAGAATTGTCTGGATTTTTCAGCGGTTTTCGCGCGTTTTAGGCCGATGATTGCCAAAGTGTGGACACCTTCCGAACGTCACGGTACATGCGCCCGGCGCTGGACGTCGCGTGCGTGTCGGACTATCGTGTCGCCGCCAGCATTCATTCGACCGTCCATGCCTTCCGACTCCCCATTTGCCGCACCGGGCGCGACCCGCGGCGGCGACGAAGTGATTCCCGTTTCGGCGCTCAATCGCGCGATTTCGACGATGCTCGAGCGCTCGTTTCCGCTGCTGTGGATTTCGGGCGAAGTGTCGAATTTCACGCGCGCCGCGAGCGGCCACTGGTATTTCTCGATCAAGGACCAGCAGGCGCAGATGCGCTGCGTGATGTTCCGCGGCCGCGCGCAGTACGCGGAGTTCACGCCGCGCGAAGGTGACCGGATCGAGGTGCGCGCGGTCGTCACGATGTACGAGCCGCGCGGGGAAGTGCAGCTCAACGTCGAGGCCGTGCGGCGCACCGGGCAGGGGCGCCTGTACGAGGCGTTCCTGCGGCTGAAGGCGCAGCTCGAGAGCGAGGGGCTGTTCGCGCCCGAGCGCAAGCGGCCGCTGCCGGCCCATCCGCGCGCGATCGGTATCGTCACGTCGCTGCAGGCGGCGGCGCTGCGCGACGTGCTGACCACGCTCGCGCGCCGCGCGCCGCACATTCCGGTGATCGTCTATCCGGCGCCCGTGCAGGGCGCGGGTTCCGCCGAAAAGCTCGTCGCGGCCGTCGAGACCGCGAATGCGCGCCGCGAGGTCGACGTGCTGCTGGTCTGTCGCGGCGGCGGCTCGATCGAGGATCTGTGGTCGTTCAACGACGAGGCGCTGGCACGCGCGATCGCGGCGAGCGAACTGCCGGTCGTCAGCGGCGTCGGGCACGAAACCGATTTCACGATCGCGGACTTCGCGGCCGACGTGCGTGCGCCGACGCCGACCGGCGCGGCCGAACTCGCGAGCCCGCAGCGCGCACTGCTGCTGCGCGAGGTCGGCGAGCGCCAGCGGGCGCTCGCGCGCGGCATGGAGCGCCGGCTCGAACTGCGCGCGCAGCAGCTCGACTGGCTCGCGCGCCGGCTGGTGAGCCCGGCCGAGCGGCTGCAGCGGCAGCGCACGCACGTCGAGCAGCTCGCGGTGCGGCTGGCGTCGGCGGCGTCGCGGCCGGTACGCGACGCGCGCGCGCGGTTCGCGCTCGCGCAGCTGCGCTGGCAGCGCGCACGGCCTGATCCTTCGCAGACGCGCCAGGCGCTCGCGGGGCTGTCGCAGCGTCTTGCGCTGGCCTTGCAGCGCCGTCATGAACGCGACACGGCTCGCGTGTCAGCCTGTGCGGCACGGCTCGAGGTGCTGAGCCCGCAGCGCACGCTCGAGCGCGGCTATGCGGCGCTGATCGATGCGCAGACGGGCCGCGCGGTGCGCACGCCGAACGCGCTGAAGCCGCAGCGCCGCCTGACCGTGCATCTCGCGGAAGGCTCGGCCGACGTGTCGATCGCCGACGTGCAGCCGCGGCTAACCGATACGATCTGACGTAACGGGTGCGAGCGGCGCGAAGGTTGTCGCAACGGACGCATCGTGCACGGGAACGGATGCTGCTCATCGTCGGGTTCGTCCTGCCGGACGTTGCGCAAACATCGCTTTTCCGCATACCGCGGATAAATGGCCCGTGAGTTTGCGGGGTTATTCGTCCTCGCCTACAATCGGACGCTCGGCAGCATCCAACACAGCCTCCCTACATACTCAACGAAGGAATCGCCATGGCTCATACGCTCCCGCCGCTCCCGTACGCTGAAGACGCACTCGCGCCGACCATCTCGCTCGAGACGATCCAGTACCACTACGGCAAGCACCATCAGGCTTATGTGACGAACCTGAACAATCTGATCCCGGGCACGGAATTCGAAAACCTGTCGCTGGAAGAGATCGTGAAGAAGTCGTCGGGCGGCATCTTCAACAACGCCGCGCAAATCTGGAACCACACGTTCTTCTGGAACAGCCTGTCGCCGAACGGCGGCGGCGCACCGACGGGCGCGCTGGGCGACGCGATCAACGCGAAGTGGGGTTCGTACGACGCATTCAAGGAAGCGTTCACGAAGGCTGCAGTCGGCACGTTCGGCTCGGGCTGGGCATGGCTCGTGAAGAAGGCTGACGGTTCGCTCGACATCGTGTCGACGAGCAACGCAGCAACGCCGCTGACGACCGCCGACAAGGCACTGCTGACGATCGACGTGTGGGAACACGCGTACTACATCGACTACCGCAACGCACGTCCGAAGTTCGTCGAAGCGTTCTGGAACATCGTGAACTGGGACTTCGCAGCGAAGAACTTCGCGTAAAGTCCGGCACCTGCGCGCCGCTACGGCGCGCGGCACCCAGCAAGAAAAGCCCTCGAAACGAGGGCTTTTTTTGTTTTTGACGCGCTGGAACGTGCCGCGCGTACCGGGTCAGGCCAGGAGGCCGAGCCCCCAGCCGAGCGCGGCGCTCGCGATCACGATGGCCCACGGCGGCACGCGCCAGAACACCAGCGCGACGAACGCGACGAGCGCGGCGGCCAGATCGCGCGGCGCCGCGATCGTGTCGGTCCAGACCGGGTGATAGAGCGCGGCGAGCAGCAGCCCGACGACGGCCGCGTTCACGCCGGCGAGCGCGGCCTGCATGCGCGTGCTGCGGCGCAGGCGTTCCCAGAACGGCGCGGTGCCGGCCACCAGCAGGAACGACGGCGCGAAGATCGACACCAGCGCGATCGTGCCGCCGAGCCAGCCGTTCGGCGCGTTGCGCAGCGACGCGCCGAGGAACGCCGAGAACGTGAACAGCGGCCCCGGCACGGCCTGCGCGACGCCATATCCGGCCAGGAACGCCGCATCGCCGACCCAGCCGGGCGCGACCACGGCCGCCTGCAGCAGCGGCAGCACCACGTGACCGCCGCCGAACACGAGCGCGCCGGTGCGGAAGAACGCATCGACGACGGCGAGCGTATCGGCGCGCAGCGTACGGGCCGCGAACGGCAGGACGACGAGCAGCGCCGCGAACAGCGCGAGCCACAGCACGCCCGCGCGAGGCGACACGTGCAGCGGCAGTGGATCATGCGCGCCACGCGGCGGCTGCGGCAGCAGCACGAGGCCGGCCAACCCGGCCGCGACGATCACCGCAACCTGGGTCCACGCGGCCGGTGCGAGCAACGCGACGCAGGCGGCCGCGGCCATCAGCGTGACGCGGCGCGCATCCGGGCACAGCGTGCGCGCCATGCCCCACACGGCTTGCGCGATCACGGCGACCGACACGATGCGCAGCCCGTGCAGCGCACCGGCTTCGATCGGCGCGCCCGTTGCATGCACGCCGAGCGCGAACAGCATCATCAGCAACGCCGACGGCAGCGTGAAGCCGAGCCACGCGGCGAACATGCCCGCGTAGCCGGCGCGCGCGAGGCCGATCGCCATTCCGACCTGGCTGCTCGCGGGCCCTGGCAGGAACTGGCACAGCCCGACGAGATCCGCGTACGTGCGCTCGGTGAGCCAGCCGCGCCGCGTGACGAATTCGGTGCGGAAGTAGCCGAGATGCGCGACCGGGCCGCCGAACGACGTGAGGCCGAGCCGCAGGAACGCGATGAACACAGGCCACGGATGGCGCGAGGGGGCGGAGGCGGTCGATGTGCTCAAGGCGAGGCGGGCGGATGAACGGACGAGCCGCCACGATAGCGCAACGCGGTCACGGCGGGGAGGTCGCGTGGCGGTGGTGCCGAACCTCAGCGCATGCCGTCGGGCAACCCGCTCGCGCGCCGCAGCGCATCGACGTCGACGAGCTCGATCTCGCCGACGTGCAGCCGCACGACGCCGTCGGCCTGCAGCGCCTTCAGCAACTGGTTGGTGGTCTGCCGCGTCAGCGACAGCATCGCCGCGAGCTTTTCCTGCGACAGCCGGATGCGGGTGCGGCCGGCGCTGATCCCGCCGTAGCCGTCGGCGATCATCAGCAGCCGGGCGGCGAGCCGCTGCGCGGCCGGCATCACGCTCATCGATTCGACGGTCAGGAAGCTCAGACGCAGTTTCTGCGCCATCAGCAGCGCGAATTGCCGCCAGTATTGCGGCGTCGCATCGAGGATCGCAAGCAGCGCGGCCTGCGGGACGTGCAGCAGCAGCGCGTCGTCGAGTGCGATCGCGTCGTGGGTGCGAGGCTGGCCGTCGAACAGCGCGATTTCGCCGAACCAGGTGACGGGCTCGGCCACCGTCAGCAGCGCTTCCTTGCCCTGCGGGTCGACCGCACCTATCGTGAGTGAACCGGCCAGTACCGCGTACAGCCCGCACGGCGGGTCGCCGCGCCGGAACAGCGCATGGCCGGCCGGCAGCCGGCGCAGCGCCGCGCGGGCGAGCAGGTCCGCGCGCAACGCGGGCGGCAGCGCGGCGAACCACGGGTTCGCTTCGATCTGCGGCAGGTACGGGGCGAGCGAAGCGGGCATGGGCACGCGATGTCGGGTAGCTGACAGAGGTTCTCGGGCGTGACGCGCATCATAGCGCTCAACCATGGATCAGGAGACGCGATGAAGACGCTCGAAGACCATCTTGCCCAGTATGCGGCCTACCACCGCGACGCGCGCAACATCGCGACGCATCTGGTCGGCATTCCGATGATCGTGTTCGCGGTCGAGGTGCTGCTGTCGCGGCCGGCGCTCGGGATGCTGGCCGGCATCGCGCTGTCGCCGGCGCTGCTGCTGGCCGTCGCGTTCGCGGTGTTCTACCTGCGCCTCGACCTGCGGTTCGGGATCGTGATGACCGCGTTGTTCGCGCTCGGACTGTGGGCCGCGCAGGCGCTCGCATCGCTGCCGACCGCGCAATGGCTCGCGATCGGCATCGGCGCGTTCGTCGTCGGCTGGATCGTGCAGTTCGTCGGGCACTGGTTCGAGGGGCGCAAACCCGCATTCGTCGACGACCTGGTCGGCCTGATGGTCGGGCCGCTGTTCGTCGTCGCCGAGGTCGCGTTCTTCGCGGGGCTGCGCGGCGACGTGCGCCGCGAAGTCGAGCGTCGGGCCGGCCCCGTGCACGGCGGCGCGCATTCGCATGTCTGACACACCGATTTGCGTGTTCGGCGCGGGCGCGGTCGGCTGCTATCTCGGTGGACGGCTGGCGGCGGCCGGCGCGAATGTGACGCTCGTCGGCCGCGCGCGGATCGGTGACGCGATTCATCGGCAAGGGTTGACGCTGACCGACCGGCGCGGCTATCGCGCGACGCTCGCGCCGGCCGACGTCGTGTTCGAGACCGATCCGGCGGCTGCGGCCGCCGCGCGGCTCGTGCTCGTGGCGGTGAAATCGGCCGCGACGCGCGAGGCCGCGGCGCAGCTTGCCGGCGTGCTGCGGCCCGGCACGGTCGTGGTCAGTTTCCAGAACGGCCTGCACAACGCCGACGTGCTGCGCGAAGCGCTACCGCAAGCCACCGTGCTGGCCGGCATGGTGCCGTTCAACGTGATCGAGCGCACGCCCGGTGCGTTTCACCAGGGTTCGGCCGGCGCGCTGGCGGCCGAAGCCTCCCCCGCGTTGACGCCGTTCGCCAGCGCATTCGCGCGTGCCGGGCTGCCGCTCGCGCTGCATCGCGACATGCGGGCCGTGCAATGGGCGAAGCTGCTGCTCAACCTGAACAACTCGGTCAACGCGCTCGCGAACCTGCCGCTGCGAGACGAACTCGCGCAACGTGCGTACCGGCGCTGCGTCGCGCTTGCGCAGCGCGAAGCGCTGCACTGGCTGGCGCGGGCCGCGATCCGGCCCGCGCGGCTGACGCCGTTGCCGGCCGGATGGCTCCCGGCCGTGCTCGATTTGCCCGATCCGGCGTTTCGCGTGCTCGGCGGCCGGATGCTCGCGATCGACCCGCTCGCGCGTTCGTCGATGTCCGACGATCTTGCGGCGGGGCGGGCGACGGAAGTCGAGTGGATCAACGGCGAGGTCGTGCGGCTGGCCGCGCGCTTCGGCGGGCAGGCGCCCGTCAATGCGCGACTGTGCGCGCTCGTGCACGACGCGGAACGTGCGGCGGCGCGCCCGGCCTGGCTCGGCGATGCGCTGTGGGCCGAGCTGAGCGCGCAAGCGCCGCACGCGGGCGACGTGCGGGCTGCGTAGGGGCTGCACGACTCGCGGCATGGGCGTGCGTGATGCCGCACGGAGCGTGCAACGGCTAAGATGCGGGGTGCGTCATACGACGCCTATGCGGAGCCGTCACCATGGTGGATCGTCCGACTCTCGATGCCTACGACGCCCATGCCGCGCAATACGCGCAGGACTGGCTCGACCAGGCTGCGCCCGACGACATGTACACGCTGCTGGAGCAGCATTTCTCGCCGGGGCCGACCGCGGACGTCGGCTGCGGGGCCGGGCGCGATACGGCCTGGCTTGCGTCGCGCGGCTTCGACGTGCGCGGCTACGACGCGAGCGCCGCGCTGCTCGACGAGGCGCGGCGCCGCCATCCGGATCTCACCTTCGAGCTGGCCGCGCTGCCGGCGCTGGCCGGCGTGCCGTCCGGCGCGTTTCGCAACGTGCTGTGCGAAACGGTCGTCATGCATCTCGAACAGGCGGAGGCGGCCGCTGCCGCCGCGCGACTGGCCGAGCTGCTGATGCCGGGCGGCACGTTGTACATGAGCTGGCGGGTGGCCGGAAACGGCGCGTTGCGCGACGAGCGCGGCCGCCTCTACACCCCGCTCGATTCGGCGCGGATGCGGGCGGCGCTCGGTGCCGGTACGCAAGTGATCGACGAGCACGAGGTCGTCAGCGCATCGTCCGGCAAGCGCGTGCACCGGCTGATCGTACGAAAGGCTGCCGCGGCCTAGGTAGGGCGGCGCGCTCATTCGCGGTTGAGTGCCGCTTCCCAGTTGATGTCGACGCAGAGCACCTGCATGCCGGTCGCGACCGGCGCGGCGATCGACGCGGTCACGCACAGGTGCGCCTCGTTGATCGACAGGTAGGGTGCCGTCAGGTGCACACGGCCCGGCGCGCGCATCGCGTCGATGAAGTACGGGCGGCGTTCCCAGCTTGCCCCTTCGGAATGCAGCAGCGGCCGGAAACGCTTCGCGCGCTGCGAGACGCTGCCGCGTGCGAGCACGTTGTCGCCGATCTGGCGCCCCGAGGCGTCGAGCAGGAAGCAGCGTGCGGTCTCGGGCAGCCCGAGCACGGCTGCGGCCGCGTCGGTCAGCGATTCCCCCGCGACGAGCTTCTGGCTCGCTTCCTCGAGCGCTGCGACGTACGGCGCGAGCCGTTCCGCCTGCGTGCGCTCGCGTTTCGCCACGCGCAGCCGCAACGCGGCCGACAGCGTATCCATGCAGCCCGCGGCGGCCTGCGGCTGCACCGGTTCGACGCTCGGCCCCGCGAAGTACTGGCCCTGCACGAAATCGACGTCGCACTCCAGTGCGATCAGTGCGTCGCGTTCGGTCGCGAGCCCGCCCATCAGCACGAGCTGACCGGATTCGTGCAGCAGCGACACCAGCCCCGGCAGCACGCGTTCGAGATGTGAGTGCTCGCTCGCCTGCGCGAGGATGCCGCGGTCGAGCGTGACGATGTCGGGATGCAGGTGCCACACGCGGTCGATGTTCGAATGCTTCGCGCCGAACCCGACCAGCGCGATCAGGAAGCCGGCCTTGCGCAGCCCGTCGACGATCGCCGCGTAGCGCGGCGTCTCGCCGCCCGCCTGTTCGGGCACCTCGAGCACGACGCGATGCGGCGGCAGCCCGAGCGCCTTCAGGTTCGCGAGCAGTGCGTCGCTGTAGACGGTGTCCATCAGCGCGGCCGGATGCAGGCTCAGGAAGAGCCATTCGTCGTGGCTGTCGAAGGCGTGGAAGTTGCCGAGATGCAGCGATTCGGCGAGCCGGCCGAGCTCGAGCAGGTCACCGCGCCGCGCCGCCTGCGTGAATACCTCGTGCGACGCCACCTGGCGGCTTTCCTCGTCGTGCGCACGCAGCGACGCGTGATAGCCGATCGCGCGGCGGTGCGACACCGAGAAAACGGGCTGGAACACGCTGAACACGGTGTAGCCGCCGTACAGCACGGTGCGCCGGTTCCCGTCGTCGCCGGCGACGGGGCGGGGCGGCTGAAAGCCGGGGGGATCGATTTCGATCATGCTCATGATGTCGGCCGAAGGAGGACTGCCAGTTTACCTAGAGAATAGGCGAGCAAGAAGCGTGCACGGCATCGTACCCCGTGCGGCGGCGCGTCGCGGCCGAGCCCCGCGGGGCATGGCCGGTGTTTCAGATGCGCCTCGCAGGGCCGCGCTGCACCGTGATGGTGCGCGCCGACCCGGTTCGGCGCGCGCCACGCATCACGCGCGCTCGGACGGGTCGGTCTTGCGCGCGGTGCTGCGGATCTCGGGCGCGAGCTGCGCGAAGATCCACGCGGAAGCCGCCGTGATGATGCCGACACAGATGAACGTCGCATGGAACGCCGGCAGCGTGTTGCTCGGCGTCACGGTGCGCAGCATGCCCGTGAACGTCGCGAGGAGCGCCCCCGCGACCGTGACGCCGAGGCTCATCGACAGCATCTGCACGAGCGAGAACAGGCTGTTGCCGCTGCTCGCGCCGCCCGTGCCGAGATCCTTCAGCGTCAGCGTGTTCATCGCGGTGAACTGCATCGAGTTGAAGCCGCCGAACAGCGCGAGATGCACGACCTTCACCCAGACGGGCACCGTGTCGCGCATCAGCGCGAAGCTCGCCATCATCACGCCGACCATGATCGTGTTCGCGAGCAGCACCTTGCGGTAGCCGTGCCGCTCGATCAGGCGCGTGATGATCCGCTTCGAGAACATCCCGGCTGCGGCCACCGGCAGCATCATCAGCCCGGCCTCGAACGCCGAGTAGCCGAGGCTCACCTGCAGCAGCAGCGGGATCAGGTACGGCATCGCGCCGCTGCCGATTCGCGCGAACAGGTTGCCGAGCAGCCCGACGCTGAAGGTATGGATCCGGAACAGCTCCAATGAAAAGATCGGTTGCGGCGCGCGCACCGCATACAGGCCGTACGCGACGAAGCACGCGAGGCTCAGGATCAGCAGCACGAGCACGGCCGCGTGCTGCATCCCGAGATCGGCGAGCCCGTCGAGCGACAGCGAGATCGCGACCATGCCGATCGTCAGCAGCAGATAGCCCTTCAGGTCGAAGCGGCCGACGGCCGGGTTGCGTGAATCGGGCATCGAATAGAAGGTCGCGATGCAGCCCGCGACGCCGACCGGCACGTTGATCAGGAAGATCCAGTGCCACGACGCGATCTTCACGAGCCAGCCGCCGAGCGTCGGCCCGATCAGCGGGCCGATCAGGCCGGGAATCGCGACGAACGACAGCGCGGCCAGGTAGCGCTCGGCCGGAAAGGTACGCAGCACCGCGAGCCGTCCGACCGGCAGCAGCATCGCGCCGCCGACCCCCTGCACGACGCGGAACGCGACAAGTTGCGTGAGCGTATGCGCATTCGCGCACAGCAGCGAGCCGAGCGAGAACACCAGGATCGCGCTGAAGAACACACGCCGCGTGCCGAAGGTGTCGGCGAGCCAGCCCGAGACCGGGATCATCACCGCCATCGTCAGCGAGTACGCGATCACGACCGACTGCATCCGCAGCGGCGATTCGCCGAGGCTCGCGGCCATCGACGGCAGCGCCGTGTTCACGATGGTCGCATCGAGCGTCTGCATGAAGAAGCCCGTTGCGACGAGCCAGAGCATCACGGTGAGATTCTTTTCGCCGGGGGCGGCGGCAGGCGGACGCTGGAACATGGGGGCGGGAGGGTGGCGCGGGACAGCCGACATTGTAGGGAAAGCCGTCCCGTCGTGCCGGTTCGGCGCAAGGAAGGCGCGAAGTCCGCCGACAGGCGCCTCCCGTCCCTGTCGATCGACCAGTACAGTTCGGCCAAAAGTGTCTGCAGCCGTATCTGTCCGTGTGCTGCCACTGTCCGAAATACTGATGCCATCGGATCCGTGCGACCAGGAGGCTGCCATGCGCGAACTGCGACTTTATGTGATCGATGGCGACGAGCCGGCCGGTCGGTGGCGGATCGTCGATCGCACCTCGCTGGAGGTGGCCGACGGCGAGGTCTGGGTGACGATCGAGGGCTTGCCCGACGATCACTGGCTTGGCGCCGGGGCTGCGCTGATGCTGACGCCCGGCATGCGCGTATGGGTCAGCGCGGGGTCGCAGGGCGCGACGTTCGCGTTCGGTCCGCTCGAGGTGCCGGCGAGGCGCGCCGCGCAGGCGTGGTGGAGGCCGCTCGTCGCGTGGCGAGACGGCCGGCGCCATGCGCCCGCGTCGTTGCCGACGTAGCGCGCCCGGGGCGGGATCGGCGCTCCGTGCGTGCCGTGTTCGAGCGCATGTGTGATCCAGCCGGCCGTGTGGTCATGCGGCGATCTAAGTGATCTGCGGGTCTGGCTTCGGTACGTCCCGGTCGAGCGAACGTTCGACGCTGGCGCGCGAGCGTTTCGCGTCGGCACGGCAGCGTGCCGACAGCCGCATTCGATTCGCGTGATGGTAGCGGTACCCGGTTGCGCGATCCGGTAGTAAGCGCAGCAGGTCGCGGTTCACACGTGCAGCGGGCACGCCGGTATCGAGGGTACCGGCAGGTTTCCAGCGCACTGAAAGGCGTGGGTCGGCCGTTTCTGCCGGAACGCAGGGAATACGACCGTATGTGCTGTGCGGATTCGTGCAATCAGGATTGCTCGCGACTGCCGCCGATCCTAGACTCGATGTTGTCTTTCTCACCGCCCATTCCGCCATGACACCCGAACTTGCTTTGGCGCATCTGTGGCGGCTCGCACACGGCGACCCCGGCGCGCTGGCCCGTGCGACCGTAACGGGGCAGGACCCGACGTTGCCTTCGACCTTCCGGGTCGGCACGCTGGCCGCGGCGACAATCGCGGCAGCCGGGCTCGCGGCGGCCGAATGCCACCGGCTTCGCACGGGTGTTGCGCAATCCGTCGACGTGTCGGTGCGCGACGCGCTCGTCGCATTCCGCAGCGAACGCTACCTGCGCGTGGACGATGGTCCGCCGCCGGAGTTGCGTCATCCGGTGACGGGCTTCTTCGAGACGGGCGACGGCCGCTGGATCCAGCTGCACGCGAACTTCCCGCATCACCTGAGCGGCATTCTCGACGTGCTTGGCTGTAGCGCGCAGCGGGACGATGTCGCCGCGGCGATCCGCACGTGGGACGGCGCGGCACTCGATACCGCGCTGGCCGACGCCGGGCTGTGTGCCGCATTGATCAGAACACCTGACGAGTGGGCGTCGCTCGAGCAAGCGCGCGCGATCGCGTCGCTGCCGCTGTTCGAGATCGAGCGGATCGGCGATGCACCGGTCGAGCCGATCGGTCGAGGCGAAGCCGGCCAGCCGCTCACGGGTGTGCGTGTGCTCGATCTCACGCGCATCATCGCGGGGCCGGTCGCGGGCCGCACGCTGGCGTCACATGGCGCGCAGACGCTGCTCGTCAACGGCCCGCACCTGCCGAACATCGCGCCGCTCGTGATCGACAACGGGCGCGGCAAGCGTTCGACGTGGATCGACCTGCGTGATGCCGCGGGCATCGATACGCTGCACGCGCTCGTACACGACGCGGATGTGTTCCTGCAGTCGTACCGGCCCGGCGCGCTCGCGGCGCGCGGCTTCGCGCCGCACGCACTGGCGATGCGGCGGCCCGGCATCGTGTACGTGTCGATATCCGCGTACGGGCATGCGGGGCCGTGGGCGCAGCGGCGCGGCTTCGACAGCCTCGTGCAGTCGGCGAGCGGGATCGCATGGCAGGAGCAGCAGGCCGCGCACGCGGACGCGCCGCGCCACCTGCCGTGCCAGGCGCTCGATCACGCGACGGGGTATCTCGCGGCGTTCGGCGCGATGATCGCGCTCGCGCGGCGGGCGAGCGAAGGCGGAAGCTGGCACGTGCGGATGTCGCTCGCGCAGACGGGACGCTGGCTGCAGTCGTTCGGCAACGTGCCGGACGGCCTGGGTGCGCCCGATCTCGCGGCCGCCGACGTGCGCGACCGGTTCGATCGCATCGCATCGCCGTTCGGCATGCTCGATAGCGTGCGGCCGGCCGAGCGCCTGTCGGCCACGCCGCCGGCGTTCGAACGGCCGCCCGTGCCGCCCGGCACCGACGTCGCGCGCTGGCTGTAAGCGGAAAGCGGCGGCCGCGCGGCCGGCGTTACTTGCGCAGCTCGACGACGAAGTCGTAGTAATCGTTGCGGCAGTAGGTATCGGTCAGTTCGATCGCGCGCTGGTCCGACGTATAGCCGATCCGCGTGATCAGCAGCAGCGCGTCGTGCGGCGCGATGCCCATCTGCTCGGCGATCTCGTCGGTCGCGTTGACCGCGCGGAAATGCTGCAGCGCGCGCACGATCGGCGTGCCGCGCGCTTCGAGATAGCTGTACAGCGAGCCGCCGATCGCCTGCGGATCGGGAATCAGCGTCGCGGGGAACGTCGAGTTCTCGACGGCCATCACGATGCCGTCGGCGAGGCGCAGGCGTTTCAGGCGTGTAACGGATGCGGCCGGCGACAGCCCGAGCTGGATCACTTCGTCGCGGTTCGCCGGCTGGATCTCGCGCGCGAGCCATTGCGAGCTCGGCTTGAAGCCGCGCCGTTCGAGCATTTCGCTGAAGCTCGACAGTCGCGACAGCGGATCCTCGTAGCGCGGCTGGATGAAATTGCCCGCGCCCTGCGTGCGACGGATCAAACCCTGCTCGACGAGCAGCGCGATCGCCTTGCGTGCGGTGATGCGCGACACGCCGAGCGCATCGGACAGCACGCGCTCGGAGGGCAATGCCTCGCCGGCTGTCCAGCGGTTGTCGTGGATCGCGTCGCCGAGCTTGCGGGCGAGCTGCAGGTACAGCGGCGTGTCGTTGTCCGGGTCGGGGCGCAGGTCCTGCCACCGGTCGTCCGTGGGTGCCTTCATGGAATGGGTATCGATCAGGTTGCGGCCATTCTAAGTCATCATGCGGTGCCGTTATAGCCGGTTTTTGCCGTGCAATAGGCCGTCAGCGTGCCGATTGACTACACTGACACGTCGTATTCCATGCTTTGGCCGCGCTGCGCGGCCACGAACCCGCAACGAGGAACGCATGACAGACACGATCGCCACGGTCGTCCTGCCGGACGGCGAGACGATTCCGAAGCTCGGTCAGGGCACCTGGGAAATGGGTGAGCGGCCCGCCCGCCGAGCGGACGAGATCGCCGCGCTGCGCGAAGGCATCGAACTCGGGATGACGCTGGTCGATACGGCTGAGATGTACGGCGACGGCGCGACCGAGGAACTGGTCGGAGAAGCACTCGCGGGCCTGCGCGACGACGTGTTCCTCGTCAGCAAGGTCTATCCGCACCATGCGAGCCGGCGCGGCGTCGTTGCCGCGTGCGACGCGAGCCTCAAGCGCTTGCGCACCGATCGTCTCGATCTGTACCTGCTGCACTGGCGCGGCTCGGTGCCGCTCGAGGAAACGGTCGAGGGCTTCGAGGCGCTGCAGCGCGCGGGCAAGATTCGTCGTTGGGGCGTGAGCAACTTCGATACGGCCGATATGGAGGAACTCGTCGAAGACGCGGGCGGCGGTGCCTGCGCGACCAACCAGATCCTCTACAACATCGCGCGGCGCGGCCCGGAATTCGACCTGCTGCCCTGGCTCGCCGATCACCGGATGCCGGCGATGGCGTACAGCCCGGTCGACCATGGGCGGTTACCGAAGCGTTCGCCGCTCGACGAGATCGCGCGGCTGCGCGGCGTGTCGGTGATGCGCGTCGCGCTGGCATGGGTGCTCGCGCAGCCGGGCGTATTCGCGATCCCGAAGGCATCGAGGATCGAGCACGTGCGCGACAATCGCGCCGCGCTCGATTTCGAATTGAGCGATGACGAGCGCGCGCAGCTTGACGCGTATTTCCGTCCGCCGCGCAGCAAGCGCGCGCTCGAGATGCTCTGACGGCACCCGGTCAGGCAACGTGTCCGGTCAGTGATTGCCGCCGGACGAGCCGCCGTTGCCGTGACCGCCGCCATTGCCGTTGCCGGTGCCGTGGCCATTGCCGACACCGTTGGGCCCGCCATTGCCGGCGCCACCACTGCCGTTGCCATTGCCGTTGCCGCCGCCATTGCCGTGGCCACCGTTGCCGTTGCCTTCACCGTTGCCCGAGCCGCCGTTGCCGTTGCCACCGCCATTGCCATTGCCGTGACCACCGTTGCCGTGGCCGCCACCGTCGCCACGGCCACCGCCATTGCCATGGCCACCGCCGTCGCCACCGCCGTCGCCACCGCCGTCGCCACCGCCGTTGCCACCGCCGTTGCCGTGACCGCCGCCGTCGCCATGGCCACCGCCGTTGCCGTGGCCGCCACTGTCGCCGTTGCCACCGCCGTTGCCGTGACCGCCGCCGTCGCCATGGCCACCGCCGTTGCCGTGGCCGCCACCGTCGCCATGGCCACCGCCATTGCCATGGCCACCGCCGTCGCCGTTGCCACCGCCGTTGCCGTGACCGCCGCCGTCGCCGTTGCCACCGCCGTTGCCGTGACCGCCGCCGTCGCCATGGCCACCGCCGTTGCCGTGACCGCCGCCGTCGCCATGGCCACCGCCGTTGCCGTGACCGCCGCCGTCGCCATGGCCACCGCCGTTGCCGTGACCGCCGCCGTCGCCGTGGCCACCGCCGTTGCCGTGGCCACCGCCGTCGCCATGGCCACCGCCGTCGCCATGGCCACCACCATTGCCATGGCCGCCACCGTCGCCGTGGCTACCGCCGTCGCCATGGCCGCCACCGTCGCCGTGGCCACCGCCGTCGCCGTGGCCACCGCCATCGCCGTGACCACCGCCATCGCCGTGACCACCGCCGTCACCATGGCCGCCACCGTCGCCGTGGCCACCGCCATCGCCATGGCCGCCACCGTCGCCGTGGCCACCGCCATCGCCGTGACCACCTCCGTCACCATCGCCACCGCCTCCGTGTCCGCCATGGCCTCCGCCACCGGAAGTACCGCCACCGGAAGTACCACCACCGGAAGTACCACCGCCGGAAGTACCGCCACCGGAAGTACCGCCTCCCGACGTACCGCCTCCCGACGTACCACCACCAGAAGTGCCACCGCCGGAAGTACCGCCACCGGAAGTACCGCCACCGGAAGTACCGCCACCGGAAGTACCGCCACCGGAAGTGCCACCACCGGAAGTGCCCCCACCGGAAGTGCCCCCACCGGAAGTGCCGCCACCGGAAGTGCCGCCACCGGAAGTGCCGCCACCGGAAGTGCCCCCACCGGAAGTGCCGCCACCGGAAGTACCACCACCGGAAGTACCACCACCGGAAGTACCACCACCGGAAGTGCCACCACCGGAAGTACCGCCACCACCGGAACTACCGTTACCACCGTTGCCGGACGAGTTGCCTCCGCGACCCGTGCCGCTCGTCCCGCCGGACGTTCCGCCTGTCGTTCCACCGACACCGGCAGGTCCGACGGCACCGTTGCCGTTATTTCCCCCGCTACCGTTGCCGCTGCCACTACCGTTGGCCGGCCCAGGGCTGCCGCTACCACTGCCGCTCGGGCCGGCCCCGTTCCCGCCGATACCATGACCGGCATAGACCTGCACCGCACACCCAGCCGGATTGGCTGCGCATGACGTAGCGTCCGCGACCAGCGTCATGATGGTGTCCGAGCCGGCGTTCGCGCCGGGCGCGGAATCAGGCGTGGTGGTTTGTGCGACGGCATACGAGCAGCAGCACGCAAACGCGGCCGCGGCCAGCAAGGTTGCACGAGGGCGCCGTCCCGCCGGGCGGGACGGTTGTTTCGTCTTATGCATCATGGCCTCCCCATGCGCGCGACGCCTCGTTGCCGCGCGGCTAGCTACGTGTAGTGCAGGGAGCCATAAAAGATTCGTTATCCTATCGGTGGCCGATTGCCTTAGGGCCGGCGCTTGACGCCAGCCGCGAACGCGAATCGGCACGCGGGCCCGCCGTGCGAATCCCTATGTGCGAGATTCGTGCCATCGGCCGCTTGTGCCCGTCGCGCAAGGCGCGTGCGGACACGCGACGCACGCACGCGGCATCGTCGGGGGGATTTTGTTTCCGGAATGAAACGTCCGACCGTTCGCGCGTCGCTCAGCGCGCAGGCGCATCGGCCGCACGCTGCCAGCGGTGGAACAGGATCGACGCGATCCAGCACACGAGGAACAGCGCGACGATGCCGTAGCCGATCGAGCCGAAGCGTTCGCCGAGCGCATCGAGCGTGTCGCGCACGGGGCCCGTCAGCGCCAGCTTGTTGGCCAGCAGGCCGGCTGCCTCGATCCCGCCGATCGCCAGTGCGACGGCCGCCGACACGAACGTGATGCTCGCGTTGTAGAGCAGCTTGCGCTGCGGATCGTCCATCGCCCAGCCGTACGCATGAATCATCAGCACGTTGTCGGTCGAGTCGATCAGCGTCATGCCGGCGGTGAACAGCGCGGGAAACAGCATGACCGTATAGACCGGCAGCCCCTGGCTCGCCTGCGCGGCGGCGATCGCGAGCAGGCCGATTTCGGTTGCAGTATCGAAACCGAGCCCGAACAGCACGCCGACCGGATACATGTGCCAGCTCTTCGACACGAACCGGAACAGCGGACGCAGCAGCCGGGACACGAGTCCGGCAGGGCGATGCACATGCGCGGCGCCGTGCGCATGCCCGTGCGTGCCGCGATAGCGTCGCCACACGTCGCGCAGGATCACCAGGTTCACGCACGCGAGCACGAGCAGGAAGGTGGCCGACACCGCCGTGCCGATCGTGCCGCCGATCTCGCGGAATGCATCGAACCGGTCGCGCAGCGCGAACGCCGTCAGCGCGATGCCGAGCGTCGCGACGATCACGATCGTCGAATGGCCGAGCGAGAAGAACAGCCCGACGCTCACCGGACGCTGGCCTTCCTGCATCAGCTTGCGCGTCGCAACGTCGATCGCGGCGATGTGATCGGCGTCGACCGCATGACGCAGCCCGAGTCCGTATGCGATCGCCGCGGTGCCGAGCAGCAGCGGATGATCGCGCAACACGGCGAGCGCCCACAGCCACACGGCGACATTCGCGGCGATCAGGCCGGCATAGAGGATCAGCAGGCGGCGCAGGGCAGGGGTGGGCGGCATCGGGATGGTTCCATCTGATGAATCGCGATGCATTGTGGCACGCGAAAAAAAACCGGGTCGTGCCGATCAAAAAGGGCGGCGTGCACGGTGTGCACGAATGAAAAAAAGCCCGTCCGGAACCGGACGGGCCTTGCCTGCAAGCAGCCGCGCGCGAGCGCGCCGCGCTTACTTCACTTTCGCGTTGATCACGCCTTCCGATACGTTGGCCGGCGTTTCCGCGTACTGCTTGAACTCCATCGTGTAGGTCGCGCGGCCCTGCGTGGCCGAACGCAGCGACGTCGAGTAGCCGAACATTTCCGCGAGCGGCACTTCGGCGCGCACGAGCTTGCCGCCGCCACCCGCGATGTCTTCCATCCCCTGCACGATGCCGCGACGGCTCGACAGGTCGCCCATTACGTTGCCCATGAATTCCTCGGGCGTCTCGACCTCGACGGCCATCATCGGCTCGAGCAGCACGGGCTTCGCGCGGCGCATCGCTTCCTTGAATGCCATCGAGCCGGCCATCCGGAACGCGTTTTCGTTCGAGTCGACGTCGTGGTACGAGCCGAACGTCAGGTGCACCTTCACGTCGACGACCGGGTAGCCCGCGAGCACGCCGCTCTTCAGCGTCTCGGTGATGCCCTTGTCGACGGCCGGGATGAATTCGCGCGGAATCACGCCGCCCTTGATCTCGTCGAGGAACTCATAGCCCTTGCCGGGGTTCGGCTCGAGCGTGATCACCGCGTGGCCGTACTGGCCGCGACCACCCGACTGCTTGACGAACTTGCCCTCGACGTCGGACGCCGTCGTGCGCACCGTCTCGCGATACGCGACCTGCGGCTTGCCGACCGTCGCCTCGACGCCGAATTCGCGCTTCATCCGGTCGACCAGGATTTCGAGGTGAAGCTCGCCCATCCCCGAAATGATCGTCTGGCCGGATTCTTCATCGGTCTGCACGCGGAACGACGGATCTTCCTGCGCGAGGCGGTTCAGCGCCAGGCCCATCTTTTCCTGGTCGGCCTTCGTCTTCGGCTCGACGGCCTGCGAGATCACCGGTTCCGGGAATTCCATCTTCTCGAGGATGATCGGCTTCGCCGGATCGCACAGCGTGTCGCCGGTGGTCGCTTCCTTCAGGCCGACGGCCGCCGCGATGTCGCCCGCGCGCACTTCCTTGATTTCCTTGCGCTCGTTCGCGTGCATTTGCAGGATCCGGCCGAGCCGTTCCTTCTTGTCCTTGGTCGCGTTGAGCACCGTGTCGCCCGATTCGACGACGCCCGAATACACGCGGAAGAAGATCAGCTGGCCGACGAACGGGTCGGTCATGATCTTGAACGCGAGCGACGAGAACGGTTCGTCATCGCTCGGATGGCGTTCCGCCGGTTTTTCCGGATCGGCGAAGTCGTGGCCGAGGATGGCCGGCACGTCGACCGGCGACGGCAGGTAGTCGATCACCGCGTCGAGCATCGCCTGCACACCCTTGTTCTTGAACGCGCTGCCGCACAGCATCGGCACGATCTCGTTCGCGATCGTGCGCTTGCGCAGCGCCGCCTTGATCTCGTCCTCGGTCAGCGATTCATGGTCGTGCAGATACTTCTCGAGCAGTTCCTCGCTCGCTTCCGCCGCGGCCTCGACCATCTTTTCGCGCCATTCGTGCGCGAGCTCGACGAGGTTTGCCGGGATGTCCTCGTACGAGAACTTCACGCCCTGGCTCTCGTCATCCCACACGATCGCCTTCATCTTCACGAGATCGACGACGCCCTGGAAATGATCTTCCGCGCCGATCGGAATCTGGATCGGCACGGCGACGCCTTTCAGGCGCTCGCCGATCTGCTTCTGCACGCGGAAGAAATCGGCGCCGATGCGGTCCATCTTGTTGACGAACGCGATGCGCGGCACCTTGTACTTGTTGGCCTGGCGCCAGACGGTCTCGGACTGCGGCTGCACGCCGCCGACCGAGTCGTAGACCATGCACGCGCCGTCGAGCACGCGCATCGAGCGCTCGACTTCAATGGTGAAGTCGACGTGCCCGGGCGTGTCGATGATGTTGATCCGGTGCTCGGGATAGTTGCCGGCCATGCCCTTCCAGAACGCCGTGGTCGCGGCCGACGTGATCGTGATGCCGCGTTCCTGCTCCTGCTCCATCCAGTCCATCGTGGCCGCGCCGTCGTGCACTTCACCGATCTTGTGGCTCACGCCGGTGTAAAACAGGATGCGCTCGGTCGTCGTGGTTTTGCCGGCATCGATGTGAGCGCTGATCCCGATATTGCGATAGCGCTCGATGGGGGTTTTGCGGGGCACGTGAACCTCCTTAGGTTCGGATGTAAGCGGGCCGACGGTGGCGGCCCGGACTGGACAAGCGAGACTTAAAGCATAGCGCTTGCGCGTGGCTTTTGCAGATGCGGCCGGCGGCGGCGGAATCAAGCCGGGCGCCCCCGCCGGCGGGCGAAAAAAAAGCCGGCGCGCAACGGGCGGCCGGCTTCGGTCGGTGCGCGGCACGGTGCCGCGGCAATGGCCGTTACTGGGCCTTCGGCAGGCCTTCGAGCTTCATGCCGGGCTTGATGCCCTTCGCCGCGAACCAGCCCTTGCTCATTTCGAGCGCATAGACGCCGTTGTTGCGCGGGCAGTGGTTGTCGGTCGTCTCGGCCTTCATCTCGTCGATGTCGGTGATCGTGCCGTCCGCGCGGATGAACGCGATCGACAGCGGAATCAGCGTGTTCTTCATCCAGAAGCAATGCACCGCGTTCTCGTTGAACACGAACAGCATGCCTTCGTTCGGCGCGAGCTGCGAACGGTACATCAGCCCCTGTTCGCGGTCGGGGTCGTTCGCGGCGACGGCCGCGTCGATCACGTACATGCCGGCGCGCAGCTTCACGCGCGGGAATTCGCTCGGCTGCTTGGCGCCGGGCGGCACTTGCGCGCCGGCGGCCTGCATGCCGAACGCCATGACGGCGAGCGCGGCGGGAAACACGGCGGCGCGCGCAAGGCGGCCGAGCGACGAACGCAGGGAGAATTGCACAGCAAGGCTCCTATCTGGAAAACGAGACCCGCATGGTACGCGATGCGTGTCGTCGGGCACAAAAAGAAAAAGGCAGATCGCCTTGCGGTGATCTGCCTTTCAACGCCGTAAGAACGGCAAGACTGCGTGTTCTTGACTGCGTTATTTATTACAGCAGGCTTACTTAGTTCGAAGCAGCTGCCGGTGCTGCTGCGTCGCTCGCTGCAGCCTTCTTCGATGCCTTGTGGTGCTTCTTGGCTGCGTGGTGCTTCTTGGCAGCGTGCTTAGCCGGTGCCGAAGCAGCTTCAGCAGCAGCCGGAGCAGCTTCCGGAGCCGATGCTTGTGCGAAAGCAGCCGTTGCGAAGAGACCAGCGACCAGAGCAGCGATCAGTTTGTTCATGTTGTGTTCCTCAGCTTTAGTTAATTAACCAAATGACCCGGCAATAGGAGTCATGTCGTCTAACGGTGCCATCCACCTTTCGGTTGACAGACGCTTCGAGAAATTTCTCATTGCGCTGCGGGCGCCGAATCGTATTCGATAAAAACGTCGCTTTCGTGACGCAAACACGGGTTCGGCTGCCAATGCCGGATAGCTAAGGTTGGCATCTGCGTGATTTAACGCGCGATCTTCGCAGCCGGTTGACGAAAAAGATGACGAAAAATTCGCCCATCCCGAATTCGTCATCCGGCGGGCGCGAAACCCTCCCACGGCGCGCGTGGCGACAGCGCGATTGTTTCTCCCGGTGCAATGCCGAGCGCGAATATATCCAGTGCGCCGATGCCGACACGCACCAGGCGCAACGTCGGGAAGCCGACGGCCGCCGTCATCCGGCGCACCTGCCGGTTCTTGCCCTCGGTGATCGCGAGCTCGATCCACGTCGTCGGGATCGCGGCGCGGTAGCGGATCGGAGGATTGCGCGGCCACAGCGTGTCGGGCGGTTCGATGAACTCGGCGCGGCACGGACGCGTCACGTAGTCGCCGAGGTCGACGCCGCGCGCGAGCGCCTTCAGGTCGGCGGGGCCGGGCGCGCCCTCGACCTGCGCCCAGTAGCGCTTGACGAGCTTGTGGCGCGGCTCGGCGATGCGCGCCTGCAGCGCGCCGTCGTCGGTGAGCAGCAGCAGCCCCTCGCTGTCCGCGTCCAGCCGGCCGGCCGCGTAGACGCCGGGCGTTTTGACCCAGTCGCCGAGCGACGGGCGCGTCTCGTGCGCGGAAAACTGGCAAATCGTGCCGAACGGCTTGTTGAGGGCGATCAGGTTCATGGCGGGGCGTCCGCCCGGCGGGCCGCGGGAAGCGGGGGCGGGCGGTCTATGGCAAATGGCGGAATCTTAATGCATAATACGGAACGGCAAGTCCTCTGTCTTATATAAGACATAAGTGGGGTCTTGATACGCAGTGCCGCGCTTCATGCCGAAGTGCCCGGTTGGGGCGCTAGAATAGCGGCTCGCTGTTGCCGTCACGGGGTGGCCATGCCGCGCCCCCGCCGCGCGCGCAGCTTCGACCAGCATCACCTGCTCAGCCACGTCACTGGAGTCGATCATGCCGTATCAGCACATCAAGGTTCCGGAAGGCGGTGACAAGATCACCGTCAACAAGGACTTCTCGCTCAACGTTTCCGATCAGCCGATCATTCCCTATATCGAAGGCGACGGTACGGGCTTCGATATCACGCCGGTCATGATCAAGGTCGTCGACGCGGCGGTCGCGCATGCGTACAAGGGCAAGCGCAAGATCCACTGGATGGAGATTTTCGCGGGCGAGAAGGCGACGAAGGTGTACGGTCCGGACGTGTGGCTCCCGGACGAAACGCTGCAGGTGCTGAAGGAATACGTGGTGTCGATCAAGGGGCCGCTCACGACCCCGGTCGGCGGCGGCATCCGTTCGTTGAACGTCGCGCTGCGCCAGGAACTCGACCTGTACGTGTGCCTGCGCCCGGTGCAGTACTTCAAGGGCGTGCCGTCGCCGGTGCGCGAGCCGCAAAAGATCGACATGGTGATCTTCCGCGAGAACTCGGAAGACATCTACGCAGGCATCGAATGGGCCGCGGGCTCCGAGCAGGCGAAGAAGGTGATCAAGTTCCTGCAGGACGAGATGGGCGTGAAGAAGATCCGCTTCCCGGAAACCTCGGGGATCGGCGTCAAGCCCGTGTCGACCGAAGGCACCGAGCGTCTCGTGCGCAAGGCGATCCAGTATGCGATCGACAACGATCGCAAGTCGGTCACGCTGGTGCACAAGGGCAACATCATGAAGTTCACGGAAGGCCTGTTCCGTGACGCCGGCTACGCGCTCGCGCAGAAGGAATTCGGCGGCGAGCTGATCGACGGCGGCCCGTGGATGCGCGTGAAGAACCCGAAGACGGGCAACGAGATCGTGATCAAGGATTCGATCGCCGATGCGTTCCTGCAGCAGATCCTGCTGCGCCCGGCCGAATACGACGTGATCGCCACGCTGAACCTGAACGGCGACTACATCTCCGACGCGCTGGCCGCGCAGGTCGGCGGCATCGGGATCGCGCCGGGTGCGAACCTGTCGGATTCGGTCGCGATGTTCGAAGCGACGCACGGCACCGCGCCGAAGTACGCAGGCAAGGATTACGTGAACCCCGGTTCCGAGATCCTGTCCGCGGAAATGATGCTGCGCCACCTCGGCTGGACGGAAGCCGCCGACACGATCATCGCCGCGATGGAGAAGTCGATCCTGCAGAAGCGCGTCACGTACGACTTCGCGCGCCTGATGGAAGGTGCGACGCAGGTGTCGTGCTCGGGCTTCGGTGAAGTGCTGATCGAGAACATGTAAGACCCCTTCCGGGGTGGGCCGGCAGGTTGCCGGCCGCCCCGGCGCCTACTGCCGGCGCCGGAGCGTTTCGTGGATGGCAGGTTTGTTGGCAGGGCGGTCCGGCATGCGGGCCGCGGCGCCGCGATGCGGCCCGGAGCCCCTGCAAGGTAGAACATGACGGCCCTCGCAACACCACCGCCCGGCTGAGCCGGCGCGCCCCTTTCGCGACCGACCCGGTCGCTCCCCGCCGGTTACCCGCCGGCGCTCCCTGTTCAACAATCACGTAGCAATGCTTTGACCACCATGTCCACTTCGCCCAAGATCATCTACACCCTCACCGACGAAGCGCCCGCGCTCGCGACCTATTCGCTGCTGCCGATCGTCAAGGCCTTCACGCGCTCGTCCGGCGTCGCCGTCGAAACGCGCGACATCTCGCTCGCCGGCCGCATCATCGCCGCATTCGCGGACGTTCTGCCGCCCGAGCAGAAGGGTTCCGACGATCTGGCCGAACTGGGCCAGCTCACGCTGAAGCCGGAAGCGAACATCATCAAGCTGCCGAACATCAGCGCATCGGTGCCGCAGCTGAAGGCCGCGATCGCCGAACTGCAGGCGCAGGGCTACAAGCTGCCGGCCTACCCGGAAGATCCGTCGACGGACGAAGAAAAGTCGGTCAAGGCGCGCTACGACAAGATCAAGGGCAGCGCGGTGAACCCGGTGCTGCGCGAAGGCAACTCCGACCGTCGCGCGCCGCTGTCGGTCAAGAACTACGCACGCAAGCATCCGCACAAGATGGGTGCGTGGAAGGCCACGTCGAAGGCCCACGTCGCGCACATGACCGAAGGCGACTTCTACGGCAGCGAGAAGTCGGCGCTGATCGCCGATGCCGGCAGCGTGAAGATCGAACTCACGACGACCGACGGCGCGAAGAAGGTGCTGAAGGAAAAGACGGCCGTGAAGGCCGGTGAAGTCATCGACGCTTCGGTGATGAGCCGCAATGCGCTGCGCAGCTTCATCGAAGCGCAGATCGCCGACGCCAAGGCGCAGGACGTGCTGTTCTCGGTGCACCTGAAAGCGACCATGATGAAGGTCTCGGACCCGATCCTGTTCGGTCACTTCGTGTCGGTGTTCTACCGCGACGCGCTCGCGAAGCACGCAGACGTGCTGGCGCAGGTCGGCTTCAACCCGAACAACGGGATCGGCGACCTGTACGCGCGCCTGAAGGACCTGCCGGCCGACACGCGCGAAGCGATCGAAGCCGATGTCAAGGCCGAATACGCAGTGCGTCCGCGCCTGGCGATGGTCAACTCGGACAAGGGCATCACGAACCTGCACGTGCCGAGCGACGTGATCGTCGACGCATCGATGCCGGCGATGATCCGCGATTCGGGCGGCATGTGGGGCCCGGACGGCCAGCTGTACGACGCGAAGGCCGTGATTCCGGACCGCTGCTACGCAGGTGTCTACCAGGCTGTGATCGAGGATTGCAAGCAGCATGGCGCGTTCGATCCGGTCACGATGGGCAGCGTGCCGAACGTCGGCCTGATGGCGCAGGCGGCTGAAGAATACGGTTCGCACGACAAGACGTTCCAGATCCCGGCGGACGGCGTCGTGCGCGTCACCGACGAAGCGGGCAACGTGCTGCTCGAGCATGCGGTGGAAGCGGGCGACATCTGGCGCATGTGCCAGACGAAGGACGCACCGGTGCAGGACTGGGTCAAGCTCGCTGTCAACCGCGCGCGCGCGACCGGCGCACCGGCCGTGTTCTGGCTCGATCCGGCGCGTGCACACGACGCGCAGATCATCGCGAAGGTCGAGCGTTACCTGAAGGATCACGACACGAACGGCCTCGATATCCGCGTGATGACGCCGGTCGAAGCCACGCGTTTCTCGCTCGAGCGCATCCGGGCGGGCAAGGACACGATCTCGGTCACCGGCAACGTGCTGCGCGACTACCTGACCGACCTGTTCCCGATCATGGAACTCGGCACCAGCGCGAAGATGCTGTCGATCGTGCCGTTGATGGCCGGCGGCGGGATGTTCGAAACGGGTGCGGGCGGCTCCGCGCCGAAGCACGTGCAGCAGTTCGTCGAGGAAGGCTTCCTGCGCTGGGATTCGCTCGGTGAATTCCTCGCGCTGGCCGCGTCGCTCGAACACCTCGGCAACGCGTACCAGAACCCCAAGGCGGTCGTGCTCGCGAAGACGCTCGACCAGGCGACCGGCAAGTTCCTGGACGAGAACAAGTCGCCGGCGCGCAAGGTCGGCGGCCTCGACAACCGCGGCAGCCACTTCTACCTGTGCCTGTACTGGGCGCAGGCGCTGGCCGAGCAGACCGAGGACGCGGCGCTGAAGGCGCAGTTCGAAGGCGTGGCGAAGGCGCTGTCCGACAACGAGGCGCGCATCCTGGAAGAGCTGGCGGCCGCGCAGGGCAAGGCGCAAGCCATCGGCGGCTACTACCGTCCGAACGTCGACCTGACGAGCCAGGCCATGCGCCCGAGCGTGACGCTGAACGGCATCGTCGACGCGGTCGCCTGACGCAGGCCGCGCGATCGCGCGGGCCGATGCGTGTGCCGGCGCGGCGGGCATTGCTGCCTGCCACCGGCAACAAAAGAAAAACGCCCCGGACGCCCGGGGCGTTTTTCGTTGCGGGTTTGTCATTCAGACGTGAACGATTTCCCATTCGGCGATTTCGTGCGGCACTTCGAGCGTTGCCGTGTCCAGTTCGGACAGTTGCTCGCAGTCGCCGCGGGAGATGTGGTCGGCTGCCACTTCGGGGCACGAGAATGCGCCGAGCAGGGCGTTGCCGAACGTCGCTTCCCAGCCGCCGTTACCCGGCAGGATGTAGAACGACCCGAGCGCTGAACCAAAGCGAAATCCCTTCATTTCCGTTCTCCCTTTCTGATCACAAGCGATTCTGGTGTGCCGCCCGCCGACTTGGCCGGCTGTGGCCCGACTGGCTGCTTGCGCCCGGTTCCGTATCGAACGTCGTGGCGAAGCGTCAGTGCATGGAACAAAGTCTACGTCCGCGGCCCGCTCGGATGGTGCATGTAGAACGCCTTCACTAAACAAAATTTCCCTTTTAAAAACAAATAATTATTTTCATCATTTTGTATTGCGGAACGTTTTTCGGCATCGCGAAACGGGGATTTTGTGCCCTGCACCACGAATTTTTATAACGCAGAGACTTGTTCCGCATCGTGAAATATTGACGGGTTTGCGGATCGGTGAAGTGGCCCGCGTCGTGGTGGGGCCGAACGGCAGGCGCGAGGCGACTGCCTGGGAACTGCCAGGGGCAGGGTTGAAGGGCGCTTCGGCCGTGAGCGAAGCGCCGTGCATCGCCGATCGACGATGCGGGCCGATGCGTGCCATTCGGGTGCGGCGTGGTCGAACCCTGCGGCGTATCGCCGCCCGGCCGGCCGCGGCGCGTCTCGATTTGGCCCTGCGGTTATGATGACGCGGGCATCAGGATTTGCGTCGCGCACCGGCGCTTCGGCCGGCCGGCGCGGGCGTCGCGGCGGCCGCGCGACCCAGCATGGATAACGAGGAACGATTGATGATACGGAGAACCTTCCTGTCGCGCGCCATCGGTGTCGCGGCTGCGTCGCTGTTCGCGCGCGCCGCGTGGGCGCAGCATGCAGGTCACGCCGGCATGGCCGGCATGGACTCGATGGACGACATGCCCGGCATGTCAGGGATGGCGGGTCACGGGCAGCACGGCAAGTCCGCACCGGCCGCGCTCGCGGCCGCCGACGCGTTGCCGGCCGGCGCGCCGCTCGCGGCGCTGCGCACGCTCGCGAACGAAAGCCGCGAGCCCGGCATGTTTCGGGCCACGCTGGTGGCGCAGCCCGTGGCGCGCCCGATGCTGCACGGTGCACGGCCCACCACGTTCTGGCAGTTCGGTGCGGGCACGCAGGGCCCCGTCGTCGGTCCGCTGATCGACGTGCGCGAGGGCGACACGGTCGAGATCAAGTTCGTGAACAAGCTGCCGCAGCCGTCGACCATCCACTGGCACGGCCTGCCGGTGCCGCCCGACCAGGACGGCAATCCTTCCGATCCGGTCGCGCCCGGCGCGTCGCGCGTGTACCGCTTCACGTTGCCGAAGGGGAGTGCCGGCACCTACTGGTACCACCCGCATCCGCACATGATGACGGCCGAACAGGTCTTCCGCGGGCTCGCCGGTCCGTTCGTCGTGCGCGCCGTGGACGATCCGCTGACGGGCTGGCCCGAGCGCAACCTGTTCGTGTCGGACCTGAAGCTTGCGCGCGACGGCACGGTTGCACCGAACGACATGATGGACTGGATGAACGGTCGCGAGGGCCAGTTCGTGCTGGTCAACGGCGCCCGCCGGCCGCGGATCGATGTCGCGGGCGACGAGCGCTGGCGCGTGTGGAACGTGTGCAGCGCGCGCTATTTGCGCGTCGCGTTCGACGACGGCCGCGCGTTCGAGCATGCGGGCACCGACGGCGGCCTGTTCGACGCGCCGCGCCGCGTCACGTCGCTGTTGATCGCGCCGGGCGAACGGGCGGAACTGCTGGTCCGCGCCGGCGACCGGGCGTCGCGCGCCGTGCTGCAGGCGGCCGAATACGACCGCCGCAAGATGTCGATGTCGCACGATGACGGACACGGCAGCCTGCCGCCCGATCCGGCGCTGGCACTGGCCGACGTCGCATTCGCGCCGGCCGCCGCACGTGCGCTGCCGGCGACCCTGCGTACGGTGCCGTCGCTGGGCGAACCGGTCGCGCACAAGACGGTCGCGTTCGGCGAGGAGATGGACATGGACGCGATGATGAAGGGGGCCGCGCACGGCCGTCCGGCGGGCATGCGCTTCACGATCAACGGCGACACCTACGCGCCGCATCGCGCGACGCTGACGAGCCGCCGTGGCGACGTCGAGCGCTGGACGATCCGCAACGGCACCGACATGGATCACCCGTTCCACCTGCATGGCACGCAGTTCCAGGTGATCGAGCGCGAGTCGGGCGGTGCGCGCACGAGCGAACCGTTCCGTGCATGGCGCGATACGGTGAACGTGCGCAGCGGCGAAACCGTGACGATTCTCGTCACGCAAGACATGCCTGGAGAGCGCATGTTTCATTGCCACATTCTCGAACACGAGGATCTCGGCATGATGGGCACGCTGAAGGTCGTGTAACGAGGTGATGATTATGTTTCACGCGCGGGATGAGTATCCGATCTGCGCGCGTGACAAGACAATGTGTGTTCAATTATCGGGATTGAACGAAAAGGTCGGCCAATCGATTATCGATTGGCCGGCCTCAAATAAAGAAACCCGGCGCAAACCATGCGCCGGGTTTCTTCGTCTGATATCCGGTGCCTTATGCGGCCTGGATGTTCGACGCTTGCTTGCCCTTCGGTCCTTGAACGACGTCAAAGCTCACCTTCTGGCCTTCCTTCAGCGTCTTGAAGCCATTCATGGTGATAGCCGAGAAGTGCGCAAACAGATCCTCACCGCCCTCGTCGGGAGTGATGAAACCGAAGCCCTTCGCGTCGTTGAACCACTTAACGATACCAGTTGCCATTTCCTACTTCCCCTGTCACACAGTCGCTGCTACTTACCACGAGCACGCTCGAAAAGCTAAACGACCGGAAAACACAGCCGTTCCCCCCTCACAAGCTCACCTTCGGCCTCTTTCATTTTGCCAACCGGCAAATTGAAAAAAGTGCCAGCTTGATTGTTGGCGCTCTTTATTGGAGTGTCAAGTGGAATTTTTAGACGTTTAGAGGGACGTTGTAAAGAACCCATTTTCAGGGTTTTTCCGGCTTTGCTTGGCAGCACGCGGCCAAGCGCGCGGTCTTGAAAAGCCGCATAATCGGCTCATATACCAGGCTCGAGTGACACGCGTTCGAGTCGTCCCGGCTTGTGGGATACTGGATGCGGACACGACGTTCCGGTGCGGTTCCCCCTGACGGTTCGTGTTCCGCGCCACGCGTGAAAGCCGGCACCGCAGCCGGCTTTCGTATGGCACGAAGAAGATCGCGTGTTCCGGGATTCCGGGGAGGGCGCCGGCCGGTCGGTCGGGTAATGGCAGGATTGCGGGCCTGTCCGAGTTGTTTAGAATGGGTGTATGGCGATTATCCCGGACAAGCAGGACAGCACCGTCCTGGAACGCAAGCAGCAGAAGCTCAAGCCGCCTTCGATGTACAAGGTGGTGCTGCTGAACGACGACTTCACGCCGATGGAATTCGTCGTGATGGTGGTCCAGGAGTATTTCAAGAAGGATCGCGAGACGGCCACTCAGATCATGCTGAAGGTCCATCGTGAAGGGCGAGGGGTTTGTGGGGTCTATACGCGGGACATCGCGTCGACCAAGGTTGAGCAAGTCGTTACCCATGCGCGGCAGGCCGGGCATCCGCTGCAGTGCGTGATGGAGGAAGCATGATTGCCCAGGAATTGGAAGTCAGCCTGCACATGGCGTTCATGGAAGCACGCCAGGCGCGCCATGAGTTCATCACGGTCGAGCATTTGCTGCTGGCCCTGCTGGATAATCCGACGGCGGCCGAGGTGTTGCGCGCGTGCGCGGCAAACATCGAGGACTTGCGTCAGAACCTGCGCAATTTCATCCACGACAACACACCTACCGTCCCGGGTACCGACGATGTCGATACCCAGCCGACGCTCGGTTTCCAGCGCGTGATCCAGCGCGCGATCATGCACGTCCAGTCGACGTCGAACGGCAAGAAGGAAGTAACCGGCGCGAACGTGCTGGTCGCGATCTTCGGCGAGAAGGATTCGCATGCCGTGTACTACCTGCAGCAGCAGGGTGTCACGCGCCTCGACGTCGTGAACTTCATTTCGCACGGCATCGCGAAGACGAACAGCGGCGAAGCCGCGAAGTCGTCCGACGCGAATGCGGAAAGCGAAGACGCGAATGCGCAGAAGGAAACGCCGCTCGCGCAATTCACGCAGAACCTGAACCAGATGGCGAAGGACGGCCGCATCGATCCGCTGATCGGCCGCGAGCCCGAGGTCGAGCGCGTGGTCCAGGTGCTGTGCCGCCGCCGCAAGAACAATCCGCTGCTCGTCGGCGAGGCCGGCGTCGGCAAGACCGCGATCGCGGAAGGGCTCGCCTATCGCATCACGCGCGGCGAAGTGCCGGACATCCTCGCGAACGCGCAGGTCTACTCGCTCGACATGGGCGCGTTGCTCGCGGGCACCAAGTACCGCGGCGACTTCGAGCAACGGCTGAAGACGGTGCTGAAGGAGCTGAAGGAGCGTCCGCACGCGATCCTGTTCATCGACGAAATCCACACGCTGATTGGCGCGGGCGCCGCGTCGGGCGGCACGCTCGATGCGTCGAACCTGCTGAAGCCGGCGCTGTCGTCGGGCGTGCTCAAGTGCATCGGCGCGACCACGTTCACCGAGTATCGCGGCATCTTCGAGAAGGATGCGGCGCTGTCGCGGCGCTTCCAGAAGGTCGACGTGACGGAGCCGAGCGTCGAGCAGACGGTCGCGATCCTGCGCGGGCTGAAGTCGCGCTTCGAGGAGCATCACGGCGTCAAGTATTCGTCGGGTGCGCTGTCGGCCGCGGCCGAACTGTCGGCGCGCTTCATCACCGACCGTCATCTGCCGGACAAGGCGATCGACGTGATCGACGAAGCGGGCGCGGCCCAGCGCATCCTGCCGAAGTCGAAGCAGAAGAAGACGATCGGCAAGAGCGAGATCGAGGAAATCATCTCGAAGATCGCGCGCGTGCCGCCGCAGAGCGTGTCGCAGGACGATCGCAGCAAGCTGCAGACGCTCGACCGCGACCTGAAGAGCGTCGTGTTCGGCCAGGATCCGGCGATCGACGCACTGGCTGCCTCGATCAAGATGGCGCGCGCGGGTCTCGGCAAGATGGACAAGCCGATCGGCGCGTTCCTGTTCTCCGGCCCGACGGGCGTCGGCAAGACCGAAGTGGCGCGCCAGCTCGCGTTCACGCTCGGCATCGAGCTGATCCGCTTCGACATGTCGGAATACATGGAGCGTCACGCGGTGAGCCGCCTGATCGGCGCGCCGCCGGGCTACGTCGGGTTCGACCAGGGCGGCCTGCTGACCGAAGCCGTCACGAAGAAGCCGCACTGCGTGCTGCTGCTCGACGAAATCGAGAAGGCGCATCCGGACATCTTCAACGTGCTGCTGCAGGTGATGGACCACGGCACGCTGACGGACAACAACGGCCGCAAGGCGGATTTCCGCAACGTCATCATCATCATGACGACGAACGCGGGCGCCGAGTCGATGCAGAAGGCGACCATCGGGTTCACGACGCGCCGTGAAACGGGCGACGAGATGACCGACATCAAGCGCCTGTTCACGCCGGAGTTCCGCAACCGCCTGGATTCGATCATCAGCTTCCGCTCGCTCGATGAGGAAATCATCATGCGCGTGGTCGACAAGTTCCTGATCCAGCTCGAGGAACAGCTGCACGAGAAGAAGGTCGACGCGCTCTTCACCGACGCGTTGCGCAAGCATCTCGCGAAGCACGGCTTCGATCCGCTGATGGGCGCGCGACCGATGCAGCGGCTGATCCAGGACACGATCCGCCGTGCGTTGGCCGACGAACTGCTGTTCGGCAAGCTGCTGAACGGCGGTCACGTGACGGTCGACGTCGACGAAGGCGACAAGGTGCAGTTGTCGTTCGACAAGCTCGGGAACCCGCCGCACAAGCCGAACGAAGAGGCGGTCGAAGTCGAGTAGGCGATAATCGGGTAGTTCATGCGAACGGCGCGGGATGTTTTCCGCGCCGTTTCGTTTTATCTGGCGCCGGCGGCGCGGTGGTGGTGCAGGGGAGTGGCAACGCAGTGACACAACAACAACGGACGTTCGACGACATCGTCGCGCGCGAACAGGGTTTGCGCCATGCGCTGACGTCTGGGCAGATGGCGATGATCGCGATCGGCGGCGCGATCGGCACGGGGCTGTTTCTCGGCAGCGGGTTCGCGATCGGGCTCGCCGGCCCGAGCGTGCTGGTCTCGTATGCGATCGGCGCACTGATCGCGCTGCTGCTGATGGGCGCGCTCGCGGAAATGACGGTCGCCCATCCGACGGCCGGCTCGTTCGGCGCGTATGCCGAGCACTATGTCGGCCCGCTGGCGGGTTTCCTGGTGCGCTATGCGTACTGGTTCGCGGTCGTGTTCGCGATCGGCACCGAGATCAGCGCGATCGCGGTGTTCATGAAGTACTGGTTCCCGGCGGTGCCCGGCTGGTACTGGGTGATCGGCTTCTCCGCGCTGCTGATCGCCGTGAACCTCGCGAGCGTCACGCTGTACGGCACGGTCGAATACGCGTTCTCGCTGCTGAAGATCGCGGCGATCGTCGTGTTCATCGTGCTCGGCGCCTATCTCGTGTGGTCGGCGCCGGCCGCATCGGGCGTCGGGTTCGCGAACTACACCGCGCACGGCGGCTTCATGCCGAAGGGGCCGTGGGGCACCTGGGTCGCGGTGATCGTCGCGATCTTCAGCTACATGAGCATCGAAGCGGTCGCGATCGCGGCCGGCGAGGCGCGTGATCCGCAGCACGCGGTCACGCGCGCGTTCCGCTCGACCGTGTTCCGGCTCGTGCTGTTCTACCTGCTGACGCTGTCGCTGATGCTCGCGATCGTGCCGTGGACGCAGGCCGGCACCGACGAAAGCCCGTTCGTGAAGGTGATGGCCGCGACTCATGTGCCGTATGCGGCAGGCGTGATCAACTTCGTGCTGTTGATCGCGGCGCTGTCGGCGATGAACAGCCAGCTTTACGTGACGACGCGGATGATGTTCAGCCTGTCGCGCGCGCGGCTCGCGCCCGCGGTGTTCGGCCGGCTCGGCACGAACGGCGTGCCGCGCGCGGCGCTGTGGATCTCGACGAGCGGCGTCGCGGTGGCGGCCGTGCTGGTTGCGCTGGCGCCCGACACCGCGTTCACCGTGATGATGGCGATCGCGATGTTCGGCGCCCTGTTCACGTGGCTGATGATCTTCGTCACGCACCTGCGCTTCCGTTCGCAGTATCGCGGCCCCGCGCTCGCGTTCCGGATGTGGGGGCACCCGTTCGGCAGCCTGCTCGGCGCGGGGCTCGTCGCGGCGATCCTGTTCACGACCGCGTTCACGCGCGAATTCCGGATGACGATGGTGGTCGGCGTCGTGTTCGTCGTGCTGCTCACGCTTGCGTACGCGCTGCATTACCGCCACCAGCACGCGCGTTGAGGGGCGCGGCGCGGCCCGCACGCGCCGATTTCCCGTTCGCTAAGGTTGCGTTAAGCCCGCGGCGATTAAATTCGATCCTGTCTGCAAGGCCGGCCGGCATGCGCCGGCTTGCCGCTTTCCTGCAAAAGGGGTTCGAATGAACAAACTTCCCGAAATTACGCTCGCGTTCTGGATCATGAAGATCTGCGCGACGACGCTCGGCGAAACTGGCGGCGACCTGCTGTCGATGACGCTGAACGTCGGCTACGCGGTGAGCTCCATCCTGCTGTTCGGCTTCTTTCTCGTGACGCTGGGCGCGCAGCTCAGGACGACCCGCTATCGCCCGGCGATCTACTGGGCCGTGATCGTCGCGACGAGCACGGCCGGTACGACGATGTCCGACTTCATGGACCGCACGCTCGGCCTCGGCTATGCGGCCGGCTCGTCGATTCTCGTCGCGATCCTGCTGGCGATCTTCGCCGTGTGGCGCCTCAGCGGCGAATCGCTGTCGGTCGACCTGATCCGCACGCGCAAGGTCGAACTGCTGTACTGGATCGCGATCCTGTTCTCGAACACGCTCGGCACTGCGCTCGGTGACTTTCTCGCGGACAGCTCGGGGCTCGGCTTCGGTGGCGGCGCGCTGCTGATCGGCGGGCTGCTCGCGGTGATCGTGCTGGCGCACTATTTCACGCGGATCTCCGGCGTGCTGCTGTTCTGGGCCGCGTTCGTGCTCACGCGCCCGTTCGGCGCGACGGTCGGCGACCTGTTGACGAAGCCGGTGGCGAAGGGCGGCCTCGCGCTCGGCACGATCGGCTCGTCGGCCGTGCTGCTCGGCGTGCTGGTCGCGATGGTGATCTACGCGATCGTGGCTCATTCGCGGCAGCGCGACCTGACGCCCGCGCGGATTGCACAACCCGTCGAGGAATGACGGCGAAGGATTGAAAAAAAGGGGCCGCGGCCCCTTTTTTCGTTGCGTCGTTCAGTGACGGCCGGTGCTGCCGAAGCCGCCCTCGCCACGATCGCTTTCGGCGAAGTCGTCGACGATGTTGAACTGCGCCTGCACGACCGGCACGATCACGAGCTGGGCGAGCCGCTCGAACGGATTCAGCACGAACTCGGTCTGGCCGCGGTTCCACGTCGAGACCATCAGCTGGCCCTGGTAGTCGGAATCGATCAGGCCGACGAGGTTGCCGAGCACGATGCCGTGCTTGTGGCCGAGGCCCGAGCGCGGCAGGATCAGCGCCGCGTAGCCGGGATCGGCGAGATGGATCGCGAGGCCGGTCGGCACGAGCGTCGTCTCGCCCGGCTGCAGCGTGACCGGTGCATCGAGGCACGCACGCAGGTCGAGGCCCGCGCTGCCGGTGGTCGCGTAGGCGGGCAGGTAGTCGCGCATGCGCGCGTCGAGGATCTTCAGGTCGAGTTTCATGCGGTCGTCGGATGAGTCGGGAAGGGCGCGGCGGCAACGGCCGCCGCGCGGGAGATCAGATCAGGCGGTTGTCGGGCAGGCGCTTCGCGATTTCCGCGACGAGCGTGTGCGCGAGTTCGTCCTTCGGTGCGCGCGGCAGGCGCGTGAGGCCGGCGGCCTCGAACAGCACGACTTCGTTGTCGTCGCGGCCGAACGTCAGCGGGCCGAGGTTGCCGACCAGCAGCGGCACGTTCTTGCGCTTGCGCTTCTCGTCGCCGTGCACGTCGAGGTCGCCGCTTTCGGCCGCGAAGCCGACGCAGAACGGCGGATCGGGCAGCGCCGCGACCGATGCGAGGATGTCGGGGTTCTCGACGAACGCGAGCTCGGGCATCTTGCGGTCGGCCGTCTTCTTCATCTTGTGCTCGGCCGGCTGGGCGACGCGCCAGTCGGCGACTGCAGCCACCGCGATGAAGATGTCGGCATCGGCGACCGCATGCATGACCGCGTCGTACATCTGCTGCGCAGTCTGCACGTCCTGGCGGTAGACGCCCCACGGCGTGTCGAGCGCCACCGGCCCCGCGACGAGATGCACGTCGGCGCCGGCCTGCTGCGCGGCGCGCGCGAGCGCGAAGCCCATCTTGCCGCTCGAGCGGTTCGTGAGGCCGCGCACCGGGTCGAGCGGTTCGAACGTCGGGCCGGCCGTGATCAGCACGCGCCGGTGCGCGAGCACCTTCGGCGCGAAGTGCGCGACGATCGCTTCGTAGATCGCCTCGGGCTCGAGCATGCGGCCGTCGCCGACTTCGCCGCACGCCTGCGCGCCCGAATCCGGGCCGAGTACCGACACGCCGTCCGCGCGCAGTTGCGCTGCGTTGCGCTGCGTGGCCGGGTTCTGCCACATCTGGCGGTTCATCGCGGGAACGACGAGCAGCGGGCAGTCGCGCGCGACGCACAGCGTCGACAGCAGATCGTCCGCGAACCCGTGCGCGAGCTTCGCGAGGAAATCCGTCGACGCGGGCGCGATCACGATCGCATCGGCTTCGCGCGACAGGTCGATGTGCGCCATGTTGTTGCCGACGCGCGCGTCCCACTGGCTCGTGTAGACGGGCCGGCCCGACAGCGCCTGCATCGTGACGGGCGTGATGAACTGGGTGGCGGCTTCGGTCATCGCGACCTGCACGGTCGCGCCGGCCTTCACGAGCAGCCGCGTGAGCTCGGCGATCTTGTAGCAGGCGATGCCGCCGGTCAGGCCGAGAACGAGGTGTTTTCCTGCGAGTTCTGCGTGTGCCAACTCAGGCCTCCAAGGGTCAAACGGAACGGCCGGCGCGAAGCCGGCCGTCGACGCCGAGTATGCGCGCTTAGCGCGAGCCGCGCACGCGACGCAGTTCGTCGTAGATCAGCAGCACCGCGCCGACCGTGATCGCGGAATCGGCGAGGTTGAACGCCGGGAAGTGCCAGGCGCCGAGATGGAAATCGAGGAAGTCGATCACATGGCCGTAGACGAGCCGGTCGATCACGTTGCCGAGTGCACCGCCGAGGATCATCGCGAGCGACAGGCTGAACAACCGCTGCTGGCCGTGACGCTTCAGCAGGAAGCAGATCACGAGCGTCGCGGCGATGCCGAGCGCGGTGAACGCCCAGCGCTGCCAGCCGCCCGCGGTCGACAGGAAGCCGAACGCGGCGCCGCGGTTGTACACCAGCACGAGGTTGAAGAACGACGTCAGCTCGTGCTGCGCGCCGTACGCGAACGTCTTCAGGATCGCAATCTTCGACAGCTGGTCGAACAGGATCACGATCAGCGAAATGCCGAGCCAGGGCGCAAGCGCGCCGCTGGCCGGTTTCGACAGGGTCTTCGCCATGGTTAAGCAGCGCTCCGGATTTCGCCGTTTTCGAACAGGTTGGAGAAGCAGCGGCCGCACAGCGTCGGATGATCGGCATGCGCGCCGACATCTTCACGGTAGTGCCAGCAGCGCTCGCATTTCTGGTACGTCGACGCAGCCACGTCGACGCTTTCCTGTGCTTCGTCATCGACCCTGACGACCGTCGCGGCCGACGTGATCAGCACGAACTTCAGATCGTCGCCGAGGCTCGTGAGCGCGTCGTAGCGTGCGCCGCTCGCGTGCACCGCGACTTCGGCCTGCAGCGACGAACCGATGCGGTTCGCGGTGCGTGCTTCCTCGAGCGCCTTCGTCACGTTGCCGCGCACCTCGCGCAGCAGCGCCCACTTCTCGATCAGCGCGGCCGAGCCGTCGACTTCCGGATACGCGTAGTAGGTTTCCGTGAAGATCGTGTCGCTGGCCGGCTGGAACACCTTCCACGCTTCTTCCGCCGTGAACGACAGGAACGGTGCGAGCACGCGCAGCAGGCCGTGCGTCAGGTGGTACAGCGCCGTCTGCGCGGAACGGCGTGCGCGCGAATCGGCCGCGCTCGTGTACAGGCGGTCCTTCAGCACGTCGAGGTAGAAGCCGCCGAGATCTTCCGAGCAGTACGTCTGCAGCTTCGCGACGACCGGGTGGAATTCGTACTTCTCGTAGTGGCCGAGCAGCTCAGTCTGAAGCTGCTGCGAGAACGCGACCGCATAGCGATCGATCTCGAGCCATTCGTCGACCGGCACGGCATGCTGCGCGAAGTCGAAGTCCGACAGGTTCGCGAGCAGGAAGCGCAGCGTGTTGCGGATGCGGCGGTAGCCTTCGGTCACGCGCTTCAGGATCTCCTCGGAGATCGCGAGCTCGCCCGAGTAGTCGGTCGACGCGATCCACAGGCGGATGATTTCCGCGCCGAGACGGTTCGCGACTTCATGCGGGTCGATGCCGTTGCCGAGCGACTTGCTCATTTTGCGGCCTTCGCCGTCGACCGTGAAGCCGTGCGTCAGCAGGCCCTTGTACGGCGCGCGGCCGTCGATCATCGACGCCGTGAGCAGCGACGAGTGGAACCAGCCGCGGTGCTGGTCCGAGCCCTCGAGGTAGAGGTCGGCCGGGAACTGCAACTGATCCTTGTGCGAGCCGCGCAGCACGTGCCAGTGCGTCGTGCCCGAATCGAACCACACGTCGAGCGTGTCGCGGTTCTTTTCGTACAGGTTCGCGTCGTCGCCGATCAGCTCGCGCGGGTCGAGCGTCTGCCACGCCTCGATGCCCGACTGCTCGACGCGCTTCGCGACTTCCTCGAGCAGCTCGAGCGTGCGCGGATGCAGCTCGCCGGTTTCCTTGTGCACGAAGAACGCCATCGGCACGCCCCACTGGCGCTGGCGCGACAGCGTCCAGTCGGGACGGTTCGCGATCATGCTGAACAGGCGCTGCTTGCCCCACGACGGGTAGAACGCGGTCGCGTCGATGCCTTCCAGCGCGGTTTCGCGCAGCGTCTTGCCGCCGTCGCGCGGCGTCACGTCCATGCCGGCGAACCACTGCGACGTCGCGCGGTAGATGATCGCCGTCTTGTGGCGCCAGCAGTGCATGTAGCTGTGCTTGTAGTGCTCGCTGCGCAGCAGCGAGCCAGCCGCGTTCAGCGCGTCGACGACCTTCGGGTTCGCGTCCCAGATCGACAGGCCGCCGAACAGCGGCAGCGATTCGATGTAGCGGCCGTCGCCCATCACCGGGTTGATGATGTCCGAGTCGGTCATCCCGTGTGCCTTGCAGGACACGAAGTCCTCGATACCGTATGCGGGCGACGAGTGCACGACGCCGGTACCCGTGTCGGTCGTCACGTAATCGCCGAGGTACACGGGTGCGGTGCGCTTGTAGCCGGGGTGAGCCGACGCGAGCGGGTGGTGGAAGCGCAGGCCCGCGAGCTTCACGCCCGGCGCGGTCGCCACGACGCGGCCCGTCAGCTTGAAGTCGGTCATGCAGGCTTCGACGCGTTCTTCCGCGATGATCAGCAGCCCGCGCTCGGTGTCGACCAGCGCGTAGACGATTTCCGGATGGAGGTTCAGCGCCTGGTTCGCGGGGATCGTCCACGGCGTGGTGGTCCAGATCACGATGCCGCCTTCGGCGCGCGGCAGCGCCGGCAGGCCGAACGCCTGCGCGGTCTTTTCCGGTTCCGCGAACGCGAACATCACGTCGATCGTCGGATCGGTGCGGTCCTTGTACTCGACTTCCGCTTCCGCGAGCGCCGAGCCGCAGTCGAAGCACCAGTTCACCGGCTTCAGCCCGCGATACACGTAGCCCTTCTCGATGATCTTGCCGAGCGCGCGGAGCTCTTCCGCCTCGTTCACGAAGTTCATCGTCTTGTACGGGTTGGCCCAGTCGCCGAGCACGCCCAGGCGCTTGAAGCCGACCTTCTGCTTCTCGATCTGCTCGGTCGCGTACGTGCGCGCCTTGCTCATCACTTCGGCCGCCGGCAGCGACTTGCCGAACTGCTTCTCGATCTGGATTTCGATCGGCATCCCGTGGCAATCCCAGCCCGGCACGTACGGCGCGTCGAAGCCGGCCATGTTGCGCGACTTGACGACGATGTCCTTCAGGATCTTGTTGACGGCGTGGCCGAGGTGGATGTCGCCGTTCGCATACGGCGGGCCGTCGTGCAGGATGAACTTCGGCCGGCCGGCGCTGGCCGCGCGGATCTTCTCGTAGATGCCGCGCTCTTCCCATTCCTTGACCCACTGCGGCTCGCGCTTGGGCAGGTCGCCGCGCATCGGGAACGGCGTGTCGAGCAGGTTGACCGGATACTTGGCCTGCGGTTTCGAATCGGCTTTCTTGTTGCTCATGATGGAATCGCTATCTCAATCTCGGGGGACGCGCGAGCGTCGTGAATCGGGTATGCGCGCGACTGGGCGGCGCGAGGGTGCGGCGCGGGGCGCCGCCGTCCGGATCAGCTAATTCGGTCGGTGGCCGACGTCGCGAAGCCCGTGGCGCGGCTGCCCGGCGCACGGTCGCGCTCGATGAAGTACGCACGCGCATTCGCGACGTCCAGCGCGATCGCGCGCGACAGCGTCTCGAGATCGTCGAATTTCGCCTCGTCGCGCAGCTTCTTCAGGAATTCGACGCGGATGAGCTTGCCATAGGCATCGCCGTGCCAGTCGAGCAGGTGGACTTCGAGCAGCACGCGGCCCGAATCGTCGACGGTCGGGCGCAGGCCGAGGCTCGCGACGCCCGGCAGCGGGGCGGGGCCGAGGCCGTGCACCTGCACGACGAAGATGCCCGCGAGCGCCGGCCGCTTGTGTGCGATCGGCAGGTTCAGCGTCGGGAAGCCGAGGTCGCGGCCGAGCTTCAGCCCGTGCGCGACGTGGCCGCTGATCGCATAGCCATGGCCGAGCGCCTGCGCGGCCGCATCGAGATCGCCGGCCGTGAGCGCGGCGCGCACGCCCGAGCTCGAGATGCGCGTGCCGTCGCTGCCGGCCACCGTACCCATCTGCTCGACCTCGAAGCCGTATTGCGCGCCGGCTGCCTGCAGCGTGTCGAAGGTGCCCGCGCGTTTCGCGCCGTAGCAGAAATCGTCGCCGACCATCATCCAGCGCGTGTGCAGCCCGTTCACCAGCGTGCGTTCGACGAACGCCTGCGGCGACTGGCTCGCGAACGTGTGGTTGAAATGCTCGACGACCACGCGGTCGACGCCGTGATCGCGCAGCGCCTCGAGCTTGTCGCGCAGCATCGCGATGCGCGGCGGCGCGCCGGCCGGGTTGAAGAATTCGCGCGGGTGCGGTTCGAACGTCATCACGCACACGGGCAGGCCGCGCGCGTCCGCTGCCGCGCGCACGCGCGCGAGCAGGGCCTGGTGGCCGCGATGGACACCGTCGAAGTTGCCGATCGTCAGCGCGCACGGGGCGCGGCTCTCGGCGTTGGGCAGGCCGCGGAAGACTTTCACGATAGCGGATGCAGCGTCGGGGGAATGGGCGGTGGGATGCCGCAAAGCAGAAGATTATAAACGTTCGGGCGGGCCGGCGGCCGAGAAGGGGGGAAACGCGGGGGCGAATGGTAAAATTCGCGGATGAAAAAACTCGTGATCCTGATTTCCGGTCGCGGCAGCAACATGGAGGCCATCGTCCGCGCGTGCGCGCAGGAACGCTGGCCGGCCGAGGTTGCGGCCGTGATCGCCAACCGGCCCGACGCGGCCGGCCTGGCATTTGCCGCGTCGCACGGGGTGGCGACGGCGGTGGTCGACCACCGGTCGTTCGACGGCCGCGACAGCTTCGACGCGGCGCTCGCCGCCGAGATCGACCGATTCGCGCCCGATCTCGTGGTCCTCGCCGGCTTCATGCGCATTCTCACGCCCGCATTCGTCAGACGATATGAAGGCCGGCTGCTGAACATCCATCCGTCGCTGCTGCCGAGCTTCAAGGGCATCCACACGCACCAGCAGGCGCTCGACGCAGGGGTCGCGCTACATGGCGCGAGCGTGCATTTCGTCATTCCCGAACTCGACAGCGGCGCGATCGTCGCGCAGGGCGCGGTGCCCGTGCGCGCGGGCGACGACGCGGCCGCGCTCGCGCAGCGTGTGCTGACGGTCGAGCATGTGCTGTATCCGCGCGCGGTGCGCTGGTTCATCGAGGGGCGTCTGCGCCTCGAGAACGGCCGTGCAGTGGTGGCGCCGGAAGAGGCGCGCTGGATTTTCGCGGATCAACCGCATACCGAAACGAGTGAGGGCGTATGAAACTGCACGGATTCCTGATCGGCCAGACCGAGACTTTGTTGGCCGAGGTGCTGAAGTTCGCCGGCCCCGCCGATGCGACGACGAGCCGGTTCTTCCGCGCGCATCCGAAGCTCGGGCATGCCGAGCGCGGCGTGATCGCCGAGGCCGTGTTCGCGGTGCTGCGCCGCAAGATGGAGTTTTCGCATCTCGCCGAGAGCGGCACGGGCACGCCCGCGCGGCGCCTCACGCTGCTCGGCCTGATGCAGACGGCTGGCCGCAATGCGCTGAAGCCGTTCCTGTCCGACACCGAGTCCGCATGGCTCGAGCACGTGTCGAAGATCGATCCGGCGAGCCTGCCGGTGCGCATCCGCACGAACCTGCCCGACTGGATCCACCAGGCCTTGTCGGCCCGTTTCGACGCCGACGAGCTCGCGCAGCTCGCGGCCGCGCTGAACTACCCGGCGCCGCTCGACCTGCGCGCCAACGTGCAGAAGGCCAGCCGTGACCAGGTCATCGACGGACTGCGCGCGGAAGGCATCGATGCGGGCGCGACGCCGTTTTCACCGTTCGGCGTGCGCGTGGTCGGCAAGCCGGCGCTGACGCGCCTGAGGCTGTTCGAGGAAGGCGCGATCGAGGTGCAGGACGAAGGCAGCCAGCTGCTGTGTTCGCTGGTCGCGCCGCGCCGCGGCGAGATGGTCGTCGATTTCTGCGCGGGGGCGGGCGGCAAGACGCTCGCGCTGGGCGCGATGATGCGCTCGACCGGGCGCCTCTACGCGTTCGACGTGTCGGAGAAGCGCTTGGCGAAGCTGAAGCCGCGCCTCGCGCGCAGCGGCCTGTCGAACGTGAACCCCGTGCTGATCGACAGCGAACACGACGCGAAGATCAAGCGGCTCGCCGGCAAGATCGACCGCGTGCTGGTCGATGCGCCGTGCAGCGGGCTCGGCACGCTGCGCCGCAACCCGGACCTGAAGTGGCGCCAGACGCGCACCGCGATCGACGAGCTGACGCCGAAGCAGGCGTCGATTCTCGCGAGCGCCGCCCGCCTGGTGAAGAAGGGCGGCCGGCTCGTCTACGCGACCTGCAGCGTGCTCGACGCCGAGAACGAACGCATCGTCGAACAGTTCCTGGCCGACCATCCCGACTTCGTGCTGGTGCCGGCGCAGAAGGTGCTGGACGACCAGCGCATCGAGCTCGAGACGGGCGACTACCTGTCGCTGTGGCCGCATCGCCACGCGACCGACGGCTTCTTCGCCGCGGTGCTCGAACGGCGCGCTGCGCAGTAACGGCGGGCTGGACGGACGATGGAGAATCTGCAGAGCCGCCTGCTGTCGCACCGGCTGGCATTGGTCATCCGCGATTTCCACCAGCCGGTGATGATCTGGCAGGCGGCGATCCTCATCGGCGCGCTGTGCTTCGCATGGGTGGCCGCGCGCTTCGTGCACGGCCGGATCGACGCGCGCCGCCGGGCGGCCGGACGTGCGCCCGGCGCGGGCGCGCAAAGCCTGAAGCGCGCGTTGTTCCCGCTGTTCGGCGGCCTGTTCGTGGGCGGCGCGCAGCTCGCGTTCGACCCGTTCATGTCGACGTCGCTGCTGTCGCTCGCGCTCGTGCCGCTGTTCGGCATCGGGCTGATCTACGTGCTGTTCTTCTTTGCGCGGCGCGTGTTCGCGCGCGACGGCCACACGCATGCATGGCTGTCGATCGTCGAGAAGATCGTGTCGACCGTCGTGTGGGCCGCGATGGTGCTGACCGTGCTCGGCATCCAGCGTGACGTGCTCGGCTGGCTCGACAGCGTGCAGTTCCGTGTCGCCAATGCTCATCTCACGCTGCTGTCGGTAATTTCCGGCGCGCTGTGGGTGTGCGTGACGCTGATGGTCGCGATGTGGCTCGGCTCGGTGCTCGAGGATCGCCTCACACGTGCGAGTACGCTCGACGCGAACCTGAAGGTCGTGCTGTCGCGGGTCGGCCGCGCGCTGCTCGTGTTCGCGGCAATCCTGATCGGGTTGTCGCTGGTCGGCATCGACGTGACGGTGCTCGGCGTGTTCGGCGGCGCGGTGGGTGTCGGCCTCGGTTTCGGGCTGCAGAAGATCGCCAGCAACTACGTGTCGGGCTTCATCATCCTGCTCGACCGCTCGCTGCGGCTCGGCGACGCGATCAGCGTCGGCGGTTTGCAGGGCGTGGTCACGCAGATCCGCACGCGCTACACGGTCGTGCGCGGCCTCGACGGCAACGAGACGCTGATCCCGAACGAAAAGCTGATCACCGACGTCGTGCAGAACCAGTCGTCGTACCTGACGCGCGGCTACGCGAAGGTCGCCGTGCAGGTCGCGTATACGAGCGACGTCGAGCACGCGCTCACGCTGCTCGCCGATGCGGCCAAGGGCGTGCCGCGCGTGCTGGCGGAGCCTGCTCCGACCCCGTATCTGGTGAGTTTCGGGGCGGACGGGATCGACCTGGAGCTCGGTTTCTGGATCGAGGATTCGGCGAAAGGCACGTCCGGCGTGCGTTCGAGCGTGAACCGGAACATCTGGCGCCTGTTCAGCGAGCACGGGATTTCGATTCCGTTCCCGCAGCGCGAGGTGCGCGTCGTCGGGTTGCCCGACGCCTTTCCCGCCACGGGTGTGACGGCCGGCAACGGCGCCGCGGACGGGCACACACCGGCGGCATGACGCGCGCTGGTCGTCAATCGTATCGACCCCGCGGCCGGAACCGGATCGCGGGCCTTTCCCAGTCCGCCCATGGACTGGGTTTGTTGCGTCAGGGCAAGAAAATGTTCATTTTTTACAAAGACTTGGAACGGTTGAAGTAAAATTCTGGTCTACACGCGGTATGCTTTCATTTTTCTGACGCTCGGCGCGTGCCGGCGTCGCTCTCATCACAGGTAACTGCCTTGTTGAATTCCCTGCTCGATTTTCTTTCCCACGGGCTCCTGCATTTCTCGTGGTGGCAGGTCGCGTTGTTCGCGCTCGCCGTCACGCACGTCACGATCATCGGCGTGACGGTCTACCTGCACCGCTGCCAGGCGCACCGCGCGCTTGAGCTGCATCCGATCGCGAGCCACTTCTTCCGCCTCTGGCTGTGGATGACGACCGGCATGCTGACCGGCCAGTGGGCCGCGATTCACCGCAAGCACCACGCGAAGTGCGAGACCGAGGAAGATCCGCACAGCCCGCAAACGCGCGGCATCTGGAAGGTGTTCCTCGAAGGCGCCGAGCTGTATCGCGCGGAAGCGAAGAACGAAGAGACGATGCGCAAGTTCGGACACGGCACGCCGAGCGACTGGGTGGAGCGCAATGTCTATTCGAAATACCCGATTCTCGGCATCAGCCTGATGATGGTGATCGACGTCGCGCTGTTCGGCGTGATCGGCCTGACCGTGTGGGCCGTGCAGATGGTCTGGATTCCGTTCTGGGCGGCTGGCGTCGTCAACGGCTTCGGTCACTTCTGGGGCTATCGCAACTTCAACTCGGCCGACGCGAGCACGAACCTGTTCCCGTGGGGCATCGTGATCGGCGGCGAAGAGCTGCACAACAACCACCACACGTTCGCGACGTCGGCGAAGCTGTCGAACAAGTGGTACGAGTTCGACATCGGCTGGATGTACATCCGCATCATGTCGGCGTTCGGTCTCGCGAAGGTGAAGAAGGTCGCGCCGACGCCGCGCCTGAACAAGCCGAAGACGGTGCTCGACCAGGAAACGCTGCAGGCCGTGCTGTCGAACCGCTACGAAGTGATGGCGCGCTACGGCAAGGCCGTGAAGCGTGCGTACCGCCAGGAGCTTGCGCACCTGAAGGAAATCGGCGGCGAGAAGTACCAGATGATGCGCGGCGCGCGCAAGTGGTTCCACAAGGACGCCGACGGCCTCGACGAGCCGCAGAAGAAGCTGCTGCCGGAAATCTTCGCGAACAGCCAGAAGCTGCAAACCTACTTCCAGCTGCGCCAGGATCTCGCCGCGATCTGGGATCGTTCGACCGCATCGCGCGAACAGCTTCTCGCGCAATTGCAGGATTGGTGCCATCGCGCAGAACAAAGCGGTATCAAGGCGCTGCAGGAATTTGCGACGCGCCTGCGCCGCTACGCCTGATTCGAAATCGATTAGAATCTAAGGACGTCAAAAACCCCGCGTTGGCGGGGTTTTTTATTTGGTCCGCCGGTTTTTGAATGGTGATCGGCAGGGCCGGATTGGTATGAGGCTTGGGGCAACGTGGAAGTGTTGCTCCGGGGCGAACGCAGGGGATGGGATCGGAGTGGGCGCTAACGCGCTAACTCGGGTCGACCGCGAAGCATGGGATCGGAGTAAGCGCTAAAGCGCTAACGCTGATCGACCGCGAAGCATGGGACCAGCGTAAGCGCTAAAGCGCTAACGCTGGTCGACAGGAGATATGGAGATGCAATCGACGATCAAACCCGTCGAGTACGACCGGCCCGTTGCAGCAGGGACCGTGTGCGGCGTGGGGCAGGCCTGGGCCAAGGTGCCCGATGCACCGTCCGCCGAAGAGCGGGCCGCGCTGAAAGCGCGCATCAAGGCATTGCTCGTGCGCGAAAAGGCCGTGCTGGTCGCGCACTACTACGTCGACGCCGAGTTGCAGGAACTCGCCGACGAAACCGGCGGCTGTGTCGCCGATTCGCTCGAAATGGCCCGCTTCGGCCGTGACCACGACGCCCAGACGCTGGTTGTCGCCGGCGTGCGCTTCATGGGCGAAACCGCGAAGATCCTGAGCCCGAACAAACGCATCCTGATGCCCGATCTCGACGCGACCTGCTCGCTCGACCTCGGTTGCCCCGTCGACGAATTCTCGGCGTTCTGCGATGCGCATCCCGACCGTACCGTCGTCGTCTACGCGAATACCAGCGCCGCCGTGAAGGCGCGCGCGGACTGGATGGTCACGTCGTCGATCGGCCTCGAGATCGTGGCCGACCTGCACGCGCGCGGCGAGAAGATCATCTGGGCGCCGGATCGCCATCTCGGCAGCTACATCCAGAAGAAAACCGGCGCGGACATGCTGCTGTGGCAAGGCTCGTGCCTCGTTCACGACGAATTCAAGGGTATCGAGCTCGACCTGCTGCGCGCCGAGTATCCGGACGCGAAGGTGCTCGTCCACCCGGAATCGCCGGAAAACGTCGTCGCGCAGGCCGATGTGGTCGGCTCGACCACGCAGCTGATCGATGCGGCGGTCAAGCTCGACGCGACGCACTTCATCGTCGCGACCGATCTCGGCATCCTGCACAAGATGCAGCTTGCGGCGCCCGGCAAGACCTTCGTCGCCGCGCCGACGGCCGGCAACAGCGCCACCTGCAAGAGCTGCGCGCACTGCCCGTGGATGGCGATGAACGGCCTCGCGAACCTCGCCGACGTGCTCGAACGCGGTCACAACGAGATCTTCGTCGATCCCGCGATCGGCGAGCGCGCACGCCTGCCGATCGACCGGATGCTCGATTTCGCGGCCGCGCACAAGAAGCGCGTGCAGGCGAGCGGCGATCTGCAGCGTGACCAGCAACTGTTCGCGAACGTGGGGGCTGCGTAATGAATAGCTCCCACGCTCACATTCGTTCGCTGGCCCCCGAGGGGGCGGCCCCCCCCCTTGGGGGCGGCCCGGCGGAAGGCGGCGCGAGCGCCGCAGTATCCCCGCTCTTCAACATCGTCCGCGAGCAGTACGGCGCGGCATTCGACGATGCGATCGCGCGCAACGTGGCCGATGCGATCGCGGAAGACGTTGGCACCGGCGACCGGACCGGGCGGCTCGTACCGGGCGGCGGACGTCGCCGTGCACGCATCATCGTGCGCGAGGAGGCCGTGTTGTGCGGCGTGCCGTGGTTCGAGGCCGTGATTGCCCGGATCGATCCGGCGATCGTCGTGCAGTGGCGCTATCGCGAAGGCGATCGTATGTCGCCCGATTCGACCGTCTGCGAACTCGAAGGGCCGGCGCGCGCGCTGCTGACGGCCGAGCGCAACGGATTGAACTTCTTGCAGCTGCTGTCGGGCGTCGCGACCGCGACGCGTCGTTATGTCGATCGCGTCGAAGGCACGCGCGCGAAGATCCTCGATACGCGCAAGACGCTGCCGGGCCTGCGGCTCGCGCAAAAGTATGCGGTGCGCGTCGGCGGCGGTGAGAACCAGCGCCTCGCGCTGTATGACGGCATCCTGATCAAGGAAAACCACATCGCGGCGGCAGGCGGTGTCGGCGAGGCACTCGACGCGGCGTTTGCGCTGGACTCGGGCGTGCCCGTGCAGGTCGAAGTCGAGACGCTTGCACAACTCGATACGGCGCTCGCACATCACGCGCAGTCGGTGCTGCTCGACAACTTCACGCTCGACATGATGCGTGAAGCGGTGCGCGTGGCGAACGGCAAGGCCGTGCTCGAAGTGTCGGGCGGCGTCAATTTCGATACGGTGCGTGCGTTCGCGGAAACGGGGGTCGATCGCATCTCGATCGGCGCGCTGACGAAGGACGTGCGCGCGACGGACTATTCGATGCGGATCGTCGACTGACCGAACGCGCTCGATCAGACAAAAAAGCCGTTGGCGCGCAAACGCCAACGGCTTTTTTCCTGTGCGGCCGCAACCGGGAAGGGTGTGCCGCTCAACGACGCGCGCGCGGCGTGAGCACGCTCGGCAGCGCCTTCGGCAGCGAGTTCGGCCAGTCGCGGCTGTAGTGCAGCCCGCGGCTTTCGCGGCGCGAGTGCGCGCTCTTCACGATCAGCGTCGCCACGTCGACGAGGTTGCGCAGTTCGAGCAGGTCGCGCGTCACGCGGAAGTTCGCGTAGTACTCCTGGATCTCGTCGCGCAGCAGCGACAGCCGGTGCTTCGCGCGTTCGAGGCGCTTGTCGGTGCGCACGATGCCGACGTAGTTCCACATCAGGCGGCGCAGCTCGTCCCAGTTGTGCGCAACGACGACTTCCTCGTCCGCATCCGACACACGGCTTTCGTCCCACGCGGGCAGCGTGGCCGGCGTTTCGGCATCGAAGCCGGCCGCTTCGATCGCCTCGGCCGCCGCGCGGCCGATCACGAGGCATTCGAGCAGCGAGTTGCTCGCGAGCCGGTTCGCGCCGTGGAGCCCCGTATACGACGTTTCGCCGACCGCATACAGGCCCGCGAGATCGGTGCGCCCGGCGAGGTCGGTGACGACGCCGCCGCACGTGTAGTGTGCGGCCGGCACGACGGGAATCGGCTCTTTCGCGATGTCGATGCCGAATTCGAGGCAGCGCGCGTGGATCGTCGGGAAGTGTTCGCGCAGGAACGCTTCCGGCTGGTGGCTGATGTCGAGATACACGCAGTCGATCCCGCGCTTCTTGATCTCGAAGTCGATCGCGCGCGCGACGATGTCACGCGGCGCGAGTTCGGCGCGCGGATCGTGCGCGGGCATGAAGCGCGTGCCGTCGGGCAGCTTCAGCAGGCCGCCTTCGCCGCGCACGGCTTCGGAAATCAGGAACGACTTCGCATACGGATGGAACAGGCAGGTCGGGTGGAACTGGATGAATTCCATGTTCGACACGCGGCAACCTGCGCGCCACGCCATCGCGATGCCGTCGCCGGTCGCGGTGTCGGGGTTCGTCGTGTACAGGTAGACCTTGCCGGCGCCGCCCGTGGCGAGCACCGTATGCGGCGCCTCGATCGTGATCGTGCGGTCGTTGTCGACGTCGAGCGCGTACAGGCCGTGACAGCGGCGGCCGGGCAGGCCGAGCCGGTCCGACGTGATCAGGTCGATCGCGTGGTGGTTTTCGAAGAACGTGATGTTCGGATGCTGGCGTGCACGCGCCGACAGCGTGGCGAGCACCGCATGGCCGGTCGCGTCGGCCGCGTGGATGATCCGGCGGTGGCTGTGGCCGCCTTCGCGCGTGAGGTGGAAGCCGAGCTCGGCCGCGTCGTCCTTCGTGAACGGCACACCCTGCGAGATCAGCCATTCGATCGCTTCGCGGCCGTGCTCGACGATATAGCGCGTCGCGCCTTCGTCGCACAAGCCGCCACCGGCGACCAGCGTGTCGTCGACGTGGTTCTCGATGCTGTCCGCCGAATCGAGGACTGCCGCGATGCCGCCTTGCGCGTTATCGCTCGCGCCCTCCATCATCGACCGTTTCGCGATCAGCGCGACACGTCGCGTGCTGGCCAGGTTGAGTGCGACCGACAGCCCTGCCAGGCCGCTGCCGACGATCGCCACGTCGAATTTCATGCTGCATCTCCATCGTTACGCTTTTGATCTTGTGCGTTCCGGCAGCCGTGGCCGCGGAAAGGGAAGAGCATACCGCGTCGCGCCGGAGCGTGCGCGCAAAACAAAAAGCCCCGCATGTGCGGGGCTTTTCGGTCGCCGTCAGGCTGGCAGAAACCGGAGATTACTTGATCTTGGTTTCTTTGTATTCCACATGCTTGCGGACGACGGGATCGAACTTCTTGATCGCCATCTTTTCCGGCATGTTGCGCTTGTTCTTCGTGGTCGTGTAGAAGTGACCCGTACCAGCGGTCGACTCAAGCTTGATCTTGTCGCGTGCGCCTTTTGCCATGATTGTGCTCCTTGGGCTTAGGCTTCGCCGCGTGCGCGCAGGTCAGCGAGCACGGAATCGATGCCGTTCTTGTCGATCAGGCGCAGGCCGGCGTTCGAGACGCGCAGGCGCACCCAGCGGTTTTCGCTCTCAACCCAGAACCGGCGGTTTTGCAGGTTCGGCAGGAAGCGACGCTTGGTCTTGTTGTTGGCGTGGGAAACGTTGTTGCCGCTCATCGGCGCTTTCCCAGTTACTTGGCATACGCGTGCCATGAGAGCACTCCTAATACGCTAAATTCGGGGTTCGATCGCCGATGAAGGTTCCATCGTACCGCCACGTGATCCATGGCTGCACTCAGAACGCCGAAGCCCTTACAGACAAGGCCCTTCGATGGCTAGAACTGGTTGGAAAAAAGACAGACGGCGATTCTAGCAGAAAAAGTTCAGAAAAATCAAACCTAATTTCGCATCGCCGTTGCGGCGCCGTTGGGCGGGCCGCAACCGCACAGTCTACATCCAACCGGCCCGTGCGAACGAAAAAGTATCACTGGTGCCGATCACGACGTGATCGAGCAGCCTGACATCGACGAGCGCGAGCGCGTCGTGCAGCACGCGGGTCAGGCGGCGATCCTCCGCGCTCGGCTGCACCGCGCCCGACGGATGGTTGTGGGCAACGATCAGTGCCGCTGCGTTGTATGCGATCGCGCGTCGCACGATCTCGCGCGGGTAGACGGCCATGCGCGTCAGCGAGCCGCGCGTGATTTCCTCCATGTCGATCAGGCCGTGGCGCGCGTCGAGGTAGACCGCGGCGAACACTTCGTACGGACGCGCGCCGATCTTCAGCCGCAGGTAGTCCTCGACCGCGCCGGGCGAATCGATCGGCTTCTTCTCGTGCGCTTTCTCCTTCAGCATGCGACGCGCGATCTCGATGACGGCGACCAGTCGCGCGGCGCGCGCGGGGCCGATGCCGGGGTGTGCCTCGAAATCGCCGGTGGTCGCCTCGAGCAATCCGTGCAACGACTTGAACTGCTTGACCAGTGCGCGGGCGGTGGTGAATACGTCGTGCCCGGGCTTGCCCGTGCCGAGCAGCAGGGCGACCAGTTCGTCGTCGGTCAGCGCCGCCGGCCCGCGCTCCAGCAGTCGCTCGCGTGGCCGCTCGGGCCGCCAGCCGCGCAGGCGGCGCTTGCGCCGGTGGATCGGGATGACGCGGCCGGGCGGATCGGCCGGCAGATCGGTGCTGTCGCGGCATTCGACGGGCGGCAAGGCTGGGCAGGGTGACAGCATGCTTGAAACTCCATTGGCGGCGGGCGGTGTGCGCGACGTCGTCGCACTTTCCGCCTTGCGCGCTCAGGTGACTTACAATATTGGTTTTGCGCCGGGCCTTTCGGCCGTATCGGGCGCCGACTGAACGAGTAATTCATGAGCCTCATCGATCTATCCGAAGTGAAGCCCGGTTCCCACGTCACATTGCATTACCGGCTGGCACTCGCCGACGGCGCCGATATCGTCAACACCTTCACCGACAAGCCGGCCACGTTGCTGCTCGGCGCGGGGCAACTGGCGCCGTCGCTGGAACAGATTCTGATCGGCCTCAGGGTCGGCGACCATTCGACTTTTCAGCTAGCCCCCGACCAGGGGTTCGGTCCCCGGAATCCCGACATGCTCCAGCGCGTGACGCTGTCGACGCTGCGCGAGAACGGGATGGTCGGCGACGATTTCACGCCGGGCGAACTGATCGAGTTCAACGCGCCGGACGGCGGCCGATACGCGGGGGTGCTGAAGGAAGTCAGCGAAACCTCGGCACTGTTCGACTTCAATCATCCGCTCGCGGGCCAAGCGCTCACGTTCGAAGTGAAAATCATCGGAATCCTGTAATCATGAGCACCACCGATACGCTGTCCGGGCAGACCGTCGCCGCCGATGCCGAAATCCTGCTGGCCCAGCCGCGCGGTTTCTGCGCGGGCGTCGATCGCGCGATCGAGATCGTCGAGCGCGCCATCGCGATGCACGGTGCGCCGATCTACGTCCGTCACGAGATCGTCCACAACAAGTACGTGGTCGAGGATCTGAAGAAGAAAGGCGCGATCTTCGTCGAGGAACTCGAGGAAGTGCCGGCCGGCAATACCGTGATCTTCAGCGCGCATGGCGTGTCGAAGGCCGTGCGCGACGAGGCCGACGTGCGCGGGTTGCGCATTTACGACGCAACCTGCCCGCTCGTCACGAAGGTGCACGTCGAAGTGGCGAAGATGCGCCAGGACGGCGTCGACATCGTCATGATCGGGCACAAGGGCCATCCGGAAGTCGAAGGCACGATGGGGCAGGTCGAGCGCGGCATGCATCTCGTCGAGAGCGTCGAGGACGTGCAGAAGCTCGAGCTCGCCGATCCCGAACGCATCGCGCTCGTCACGCAGACGACGCTGTCCGTCGACGACGCGGCCGAGATCATCGGCGCGTTGAAGGCCAAGTATCCGAAGATCCGCGAGCCGAAGAAGCAGGACATCTGCTACGCGACGCAGAACCGCCAGGACGCCGTGAAGTTCATGGCGCCGCAGTGCGATGTCGTGATCGTCGTCGGCAGCCCGAACAGCTCGAATTCGAGCCGCCTGCGCGAAGTGGCCGAGAAGCGCGGCGTGGACGCGTACATGGTCGATGCACCCGACCAGATCGATCCGGCATGGGTCGCAGGCAAGCGTCGCATCGGCGTGACGGCCGGCGCGTCGGCCCCCGAAGTGCTCGCCCAGGCCGTGATCGCACGGCTGCGCGAACTCGGTGTGCGCAATGTGCGCGCGCTCGACGGCATCGAGGAAAACGTGTCGTTTCCGCTGCCGCGCGGGTTGAACCTGCCACCCGCCGCCTGATTGCCGCATCGCACCCGCGGAACACCGAAGCGCGCCTGACGGCGCGCTTTTTTTTGCCTGTCGAATTCGCAATCGCAACCATTATTCGGATCAATGGTGCAACCGGGTTGCTCTGCGCGCTTCCAAGCGCCTGTCAAAATTGGTTGCAATGCAGGAAAACCCCATCGAATCAGGATTATTGGCGTCCTATAAATGGAGTTACAATGCGCCCGTTTTCAGGCCTGAATGGCTTTGAAATCGGGATTTTGGCAAGGCGCGGGAGACCACTCAATGCATGTGAAGTTGGCTTACGCCATGTCCGTCGCCGCACCGGTTGCAATGCTTGCCGGCTGCAGCAAAAAGAGCGACGACGAGGCGGGGAGGGAGGCTGCGGTGTTCGCGGCACCGCCGGCCAGCGGCGTGCGCGTCGCCGGAACCGGTCGTGCGGCACCCTTTGCGTGCCGCATCGCGCAATGGGGCAAGGACAAGGTAAACGGGGCACGTTTGGCGATCGAGGAAATCAACGCGGTTGGCCTGGCGAACGGCCAGGCAGCGGGCACGCAGGTTGCAGCACAGCAGGCCGCCGGTCGTGGCGTGACAGCGACCGTGCGCGCCGATCGACGCAGGCCGGCACGGGTGCCCGGCGATGCGGGCAGCGTGCCGATGTCGCCGGTCCCCTTTCATTTCGATTCGACGAAACAGCGCGTTGCCGCGAGCAATGACGTCGCGGCGCGCGGTCTGGTTCGTACGAAGGATTCCGACGTAGTCCTGACGAATGTCGGGCGCGGCGTTCGCGGTGCCTCGCGAGGCAGCGCGGCACGGAATCCGATCCGCCCGAGTGCGGGGCTCGCCTCGCCCCGGACGGGAAAAGGCACGGATGCCGGGCAACCGGACGATGGCCGTCTCGGCATGCTGCCCTACGACTTCAAGGAGGCCACGAACACCGTCCTCGATGTCGTGACGATTTAGCGACGGGACTCATGACGGCACCGGAACAGTGCGGTGCCGTTTTTGTATCCGCTCCGGCGGCAGGTCCGGCCGTACAGGCCGGGCGGCGCGCGCCGGGACGATCCACCCTTACCGGTATCGACTAGTACCCGCAGTGTCGCCGAGAAGGCGCGATTCCTCGCTTACCCGCGGGGCGCAACGTCCTCCGGCAGCACGGGCCAAGGAGCTTTAAATGGATATTTTCGTCCAGCAGGTTCTCAACGGGCTGGTGCTCGGCAGTGTCTACGCCATCATCGCGTTGGGTTACACGATGGTGTACGGCATTCTCGGCATCATCAACTTCGCGCATGGCGACGTGCTGATGATCGGCGCGATGGTCGCCCTGTCGGCCATCACCGTGCTGCAGAACCATTTCCCCGGACTCGGCAACGTCGCGACGCTGACGATCGGCCTGGGTATCGCCGCAGTCGTCTGTGCATTCGTCGGCTTCACGATCGAACGGGTCGCCTACCGGCCGCTGCGTCGCGCTCCGCGCCTTGCCCCGCTGATCACCGCGATCGGCGTGTCGATCCTGCTGCAGACCGCCGCGATGATCATCTGGTCGCGCAACCCGCTGCCGTTCCCGCAATTGCTGCCGACCGATCCGATCAACGTGATCAAGGCCACCGACACGACGCCCGGCGCCGTGATCTCGGTGACTGAAATCGTGATCATCGCGGTGGCGTTCATCGTGATGGGCGGCCTGCTGCTGCTCGTGCACAAGACCAAGCTCGGCCGCGCGATGCGCGCGATCGCCGAAAGCCCGAACACCGCGAGCCTGATGGGCGTGAACCCGAACTTCGTGATCTCGGCGACGTTCATGATCGGCTCCGCGCTCGCCGCGCTGGCCGGCGTGATGATCGCATCCGAATACGGCAACGTGCACTTCTACATGGGCTTCATCCCCGGCATGAAGGCATTCACGGCCGCGGTGCTGGGCGGGATCGGCAACCTTGGCGGTGCGATGGTCGGCGGCGTGCTGCTCGGCCTGATCGAGCAGCTCGGGGCCGGCTACATCGGCAACCTCACGGGCGGCGTATTCGGCAGTAACTACCAGGACGTGTTCGCCTTCATCGTGCTGATCATCGTGCTGGTGTTCCGTCCGTCCGGCCTGCTGGGCGAACGTGTCGCGGATCGCGCGTAACGGAAGGGAGCAAACAACATGACATCCATTCAACCGATCGAATCCTCGACGTCGCTCGTCGAAGAGCGCAACACCACCAAGACGGTCATCATCGGCCTCCTGACCGCGGTCTTCGTGATCGCGGCGCCGATCATCATCGGCTCGGCCGGCGGCAACTACTGGGTCCGCGTGCTCGACTTCGCGATGCTGTACGTGATGCTCGCGCTGGGCCTGAACGTGGTGGTCGGCTTCGCCGGCCTGCTCGACCTGGGTTACATCGCGTTCTACGCGGTGGGTGCGTACACGGCGGCATTGTTGAGCTCGCCGCACCTGAGCTCGCAATTCGAGTGGATCGCGGCGCTCGCGCCGAACGGGCTGCACATCCCGTTCCTGATCATCGTGCCGATCGCGATGGCGCTGGCGGCGACGTTCGGGATCCTGCTCGGCGCGCCGACGCTGCGCCTGCGCGGCGACTACCTGGCGATCGTGACGCTCGGCTTCGGTGAAATCGTCCGGATCTTCATGAACAACCTCGACCGCCCGGTGAACATCACCAACGGCCCGAAGGGGATCACGGGCATCGATCCGGTGCACATCGGCGACTTCAGCCTCGCGCAGACGCACTCGCTGTTCGGGATCCAGCTGCCGTCGGTCTACATGTACTACTACCTGTTCGTGCTCTGCTCGCTGCTGGTGATCTGGGTGTGTACGCGCCTGCAGCACTCGCGTATCGGCCGCGCATGGGCGGCGATCCGCGAAGACGAGATCGCGGCGAAGGCGATGGGCATCAACACCCGCAACGTGAAGCTGCTCGCGTTCGCGATGGGTGCGTCGTTCGGCGGCCTGTCGGGGGCGATGTTCGGTTCGTTCCAGGGCTTCGTGTCGCCGGAATCGTTCACGTTCTGGGAATCGATCGTCGTGCTGGCCTGCGTGGTGCTCGGCGGCATGGGCCACATCCCGGGCGTGATCCTGGGCGCGGTGCTGCTCGCGATCTTCCCGGAATTCCTGCGCTCGACGATGAGCCCGCTGCAGCACGCGCTGTTCGGTCATGACATCGTCGATACGGAAGTGATCCGTCAGGCGCTGTACGGCCTCGCGATGGTCGTCATCATGCTGTATCGCTCGGAAGGCCTGTGGCCCGCGCCGAAGCATGAGGACAAGATCGCGAAACTGGCGAAGCGCGCCAGCAAGAAGCCGGTGCGCGCTTAATCGACGGACAAGGGGATACACACATGAGCGACAAACAAATCCGACTGTCCGTGCAGGGCGTGAACAAACGCTTCGGCGGCCTGCAGGCGCTGTCCGATGTCGGTCTGCAGATCAGGGAAGGCGAGATCTACGGCCTGATCGGCCCGAACGGCGCCGGCAAGACGACGTTCTTCAACGTGATCACGGGCCTCTACACGCCGGACTCCGGCGAGTTCAAGCTCGACGGCACGGAATACAAGCCGACCGCGGTGCATCAGGTCGCGAAGACGGGCATCGCGCGCACGTTCCAGAACATCCGCCTGTTCGGCGGGATGACGGCCCTCGAGAACGTGATGGTGGGCCGCCACGTGCGCACCAAGCACGGGCTGCTCGGCGCGGTGTTCCAGACGCCGGCCGAACGCCAGGAGGAGCGCGAGATCAAGGAACGCGCGATCGAGCTGCTCGAATACGTCGGCGTGCTGCAGTACGCGGACTACACGTCGCGCAACCTGTCGTACGGCCACCAGCGCCGTCTCGAGATCGCGCGCGCGCTTGCCACCGACCCGAAGCTGCTCGCGCTCGACGAGCCGGCGGCCGGGATGAACGCGACCGAGAAGGTCGAACTCACGCGCCTGCTCGACAAGATCCGCTCGGATGGCCGCACGATTCTCCTGATCGAGCACGACGTGAAGCTCGTGATGGGGCTGTGCAACCGGATGACGGTGCTCGATTACGGCAAGGTGATCGCCGAGGGTCTGCCGCAGGACGTGCAGAAGAATCCGAAGGTGATTGAGGCATATCTCGGCGCAGGGGTGCACTGATGGCAGCGGCAATGTTGAAAATCAAGGGCTTGCAGGTCAACTACGGCGGCATCCAGGCCGTCAAGGGCGTTGACATGGAAGTCCGTCAGGGCGAGCTCGTGACGCTGATCGGCGCGAACGGCGCGGGCAAGACCACGACGATGAAGGCGATCACGGGGCTGAAGGCGTATTCGGCCGGCGACATCGAGTACGAGGGCAAGTCGATCAAGGGCATCCCGACGCACGAGCTGCTCAAGCGCGGCCTCGCGATGGTGCCGGAAGGCCGCGGGATCTTCGCGCGGATGTCGATCGTCGAGAACATGCAGATGGGCGCGTACCTGCGCAACGACGGCGAGCAGATCAAGAAGGACGTCGACCGCATGTTCGGCTTCTTCCCGCGCCTGAAGGAGCGTGCGACGCAGCTCGCGGGCACGCTGTCGGGCGGCGAGCAGCAGATGCTGGCGATGTCGCGCGCGATCCTGTCGAAGCCGAAGCTGCTGCTGCTCGACGAGCCGTCGATGGGCCTGTCGCCGATCATGGTCGAGAAGATCTTCGAAGTGGTGCGTGAAATCTCGAAGGAGGGCATCACGGTGCTGCTGGTCGAGCAGAACGCGCGCCTCGCGCTGCAGGCGGCCGACCGTGGTTACGTGATGGATTCGGGCACGGTCACGATGGAAGGCGATGCGAAGCAGATGCTCGACGATCCGAAGGTGCGGGCTGCGTACCTGGGTGAATGAGTGAGTGAATGAGCGGGCCCGGTGGCGCGCGACGGCAGATGCCGGCCGCGTCGCACACGGGCTTTCGAAAGGCTGTCACGGGATGCCGTGACAGCCTTTTTTTTCGTGTCATGCGATTCCGGTCGAACTTGTGTGGGCGGCCGCGACTCCATTCGACTGTTGCGCCGCGCACGCGGCGCGGGAACGATGGGGGCGGCCGCTCGTTGCCGGTCGCCTGCAAACCGACACATGGGCCGTGTAACATCGGCGGCCCATCGGGACACGGAGAGCGCGCATGAGTCTGGACTACGGTTTCGTGAAGGCGAAGGTGACATCGGTGGCGAAGCTGAAGGGCTCGCCGCATGGCAGCGAGATCCAGTACCACATCCACCTGACGCTGGCGTTGCCCGGCGGCGACTGGGACGTCGCGATCAACGTCGGCACCAACGACGCGGACGACCTGCTGAACTACAAGCTCGTCTACGATTTCCACCACCCGATCACGCAGACGCTCGCGGCCGCGGCCGAGGGCTACACGGACCTGACGGGGCAGGCGGCATTGCCCGCGCTCGACTACCTGCGCAGCGACATCCTGAACGAAACGGGCGCATGGCGCCCGAGCGCCGTGATGGACGGCACGGAGAATCAGGAGCCGATCCCGTCGCTGCTGCGGCTGGTGAACACCGCGCAGTCGCAGGGGCTCGACGTCGTCGTGTTCGGCCGCTCGTATTCGGAAGGCAACGGCATCCACGACACCCACATGAACCAGGGGTCGACCGGCGCGAACTATCTGCACCGCGCGGGCGACGACCACAACGATCACAACGACATCTGGCAGGACGGCGCGCTGATCGTGCGCGTGAGCGATACGCAGTGGGCCGCGTATTTCGCCGCGTTCGAGCAGCAGGCCGTGCCGACCGACGCGCTCGGCAATCCGCTGCCGGGCGCGGGGCCGATCACGCGCTGACGTGGCGGGCGGCCGGCCTCTGCTTCACGCGGCCGGCAGCGTCTTGCCGAACGAGATGCGTTCCTCGACGCGATAGCCGAGCGCCGCGTAGAAGCGGCACGCATCGTCGTTGCCGGGCAGCACCTGCAGATTGATCTTCAGGCAGCCGCGCGCGGCGAGCGCGCGTTCCGCATGCGCGATCAGCGCGCGGCCGATGCCGAGCCGGCGTGCGTCGTTCGATACGCCGAACGAGTAGAGCCAGCCGCGATGCCCGTCGAAACCCGCCATCAGCGTGCCGACCACGCGCGCGCCGCTGGTCGCGACGAAGAACAGTTCCGGCTGCGTCGCGAGCTTCAGCTCGATCGATCGGAGCGGATCGCGGTGCGGCGGCGCATCCGCGTCTTCGTACTGCGGGAATGCGTCGCGCCATACCGCGAGCACGGCATCGGTGTCGGCGCGTTCGAACGGGCGGATTACAACGGCATCGGCGGCGGCATCCATCGCGGCGGTCTCCTTAGAGCGTGTCGAGCACCGACCGCAGCATCGCCATCATCTGGTCGATTTCCTCGGTCGTCACGTTCAGTGCGGGCATGAAGCGCAGCAGGTTCGGCCGCGCGGCGTTCAGCAGCAGGCCGTCGGGCTGCATGTCGCGGGCCTTCTCGACGATCTGCGGGCCGATGTCCTTGCCGAGCAGCAGCGCGCGCAGCAGGCCTTCGCCGCGTTCGCCTTCGAAGCCGCGCTCTTCCGACAGCTCGAGCAGCTTGCGCTTCAGGTATTCGCTGCGCGCACGCACGCCTTCGAGGAAGCCCGGTGCGACGAGCTGTGAGATCACCGAATAGCCGACCGCCGTCATCAGCGGGTTACCGTTGTACGTGCCGCCCTGGTCGCCGGCCTCGAACACCGCGAACTCGGCCTTCGACAGCAGCGCGCCGAGCGGGGCGCCGCCGCCGATGCCTTTCGCGAGCGTCATGACGTCCGGCTCGATGCCGGACAGCTCGTACGCGAACAGCGTGCCCGCGCGGCCGCAGCCGCTTTGCACTTCGTCGACGATCAGCAGCAGGTCGTGCTGCTTCGTCAGCGCGCGCAGCGCCTGCATGAATTCACGCGTGGCCGGAATCACGCCGCCTTCGCCCTGGATCGGCTCGAGCATCACCGCGACGGTCTTGTCGGTGATCAGCTTCTCGACCGAGTTGATGTCGTTCAGCTCGGCCTTCGGGAAGCCCGGAACCTGCGGTGCGTAGATCGTGTCCCAGCCCGGCTTGCCGCTGGCCGACATCGTCGCGAGCGTGCGGCCGTGGAAGCTGTGGTCGAACGTGATGATCTCGTACGCGCCGTTCTTGAACTTGCGGCCCCACTTGCGCGCGAGCTTGATCGCGCCTTCGTTCGCTTCCGCGCCGCTGTTCGTGAAGAACACCTTGTCGAACACGCTGTGCTGCGTGAGCAGGCCCGCGAGCTTCGCCATCGGTTCGTTGTAGAACGCGGGCGACGGGTTCAGCAGCTTTTCCGCCTGCGTCTTCAGCGCGTCGACGATGCCTTCGTTGCAATGGCCGAGGCTGTTGACGGCCCAGCCCTGGATGAAGTCCAGATAGCGCTTGCCCGTGTGATCGTAGAGCCACGAACCCTTGCCGTGCGTAAACACGATGTCGGGGCGGTTCGTGATGTACATCAGCGAGTCGATCGGATAATCGTTCAGGGGCATGGCAGCAGACTCCAGCGGACGTTGAAAGGGAAACAGGCAATAAAAAAGCCACGGAAGGCCGTGGCTGGTGGGTCGAACAGCTTGTGCGTAACCGGTGAAGCGGTGTGGGTTACGCGCGAGTCCGTGACGAGCCTGCGGCATCCGGGCGGAGCGGCGAGCGGCGACGTCGAAGGGCGGACAGGAAGCAGTTCATGTGCGCAAGCATAAGGCATCCCGCGCGTCACTGTAAACCGCCGCGATGCCACGGATGTGACATCGCGGCGCGCAGTGCCGCACGCGGGTGCGCGGGCCTCAGACCGGATGCGCGAGATCGGCGGCGCTCGTGAACGAGTCCGCGTAGAACTCGTCGGCCGGCAGCGCGTGGTGCTGCGTGAAGTCGCGCTGCGCGGATTCGACCATCACCGGCGCGCCGCACGCGTACACCTGGTGGCCCGACAGGTCGGGCAGATCCTCGATCACCGCGCGATGGACGAAGCCGGTGCGGCCCGTCCACTGATCGCCGGCGTCCGGCTCGGAGAGCACCGGCACGTACTTGAAGTTCGGGATCTCGCGTGCCCACTGCTCAGCCAGTTCGCCGAGGTAGATGTCCTTCTTGCGGCGTGCGCCCCAGTAGAGCGTCATCGGGCGCGTGATGCCCGTGTGCTTCACGTGCTCGATGATCGCCTTGATCGGCGCGAAGCCGGTGCCCGATGCGAGCAGCACGATCGGCTTGTCGGAATCCTCGCGCAGGAAGAACGTGCCGAGCGGGCCTTCGAAGCGCAGGATGTCGCGCTCCTTCATCGCGCCGAACACGTGGTCGGTGAACTTGCCGCCCGGCATGTGGCGGATGTGGAGCTCGACCGGGCCTTCCTCGTGCGGCGCGCTCGCCATCGAGTAGCTGCGGCGCGAGCCGTCCTTCAGGATGAACTCGACGTACTGGCCCGCGAGATACTGCAGGCGTTCGTTGGCGGGGAGCTGCAGCTTCACGACCATCACGTCGTCGGCCTTGCGCTCGAGCGCGGCGATCCGGCACGGCAGCTTCTTGACCTGCACGCCGTCGACGCCGGCGATTTCACGCACGTCGATTTCGAGATCGCACTGTGCCTTCGAGCAGCACAGCAGCGCGAGGCCGCGGGTGCGCTCGTCGTTGGACAGCGCCGACGCGGCGTGCGGGCCCTGTTCGATCTGGCCCGACACGATCTGGCCCTTGCACGAGCCGCACGCGCCGTTCTTGCAGCCGTACGGCAGATGGACGTTCTGGCGCAGCGCGGCCGCCAGCACGGTTTCATCCGACTCGACCTGGAATTGCCGGCCGCTTTGCTTGAGAGTGACGTTGAATGCCATAGAACCAAACTAGAACAAAATGGGGGGACCGTGCATGTCGGGCACGGCAGCTACAATGCAAACCCGTTGCGCGTCGCGCAACGGTGGCTACTGATTTCGCAACCAACATGATCGCGACTCGAATCCTGCGCCGGCCGCGCGCACTGATCGTCGGCTGCGGCGACGTCGGCATGCGCTGCGTCGCGCAATGGCGCGACGCGCGCCGCAACCTGCGGATCTTCGCGCTGACGAGCCATCCGGCCCGTCGCGACGAACTGCGCGCCGCGGGTGCAACGCCGATCGTCGGCAACCTCGATCGCCGGGCGACGCTTGGCCGCCTCGCGGGCCTGGCCCGCACGATCCTGCATCTCGCACCGCCGCAGTCCGATGGCCGCGACGACCGGCGCACGCGTGCGCTGATCGCCGCAACGACCGTGCCTGCGCGACGGCCACCGGTGCCGCCGGCCTCGGCGGTCGGCCGGCTCCGAACGCTGCGCACCGCTACCCGACAGGCCGGCGCGCCCGTTCGGGCAGCGCGTATTGTACCCGACGGCCTTCGTGCGCCGAGGCTCGTCTACGCCAGTACGACGGGCGTTTACGGCGATTGCGGCGGCGCGCGCATCGACGAGACGCAGCCGCTGCGCCCCGCGAATCCGCGCGCGTTCCGGCGCGTGTCGGCCGAGCGGCAACTGCGTGCGGCGACGGTGCGCGGCGTGCTGTCCGCGCGCATCGTGCGGATTCCCGGGATCTACGCGGCGAACCGTCTGCCGGTCGCACGGCTCGAGCGCGGCACGCCGGCGCTCGAACCGGCCGACGACGTCTACACGAACCACATCCACGCGGACGATCTCGCGGCGATCCTGCGCCGCGCGGCCGAACGCGGCAAGCCGGCGCGCGCCGTGCACGCGTCGGACGACAGCGAACTGCGGATGGGGGAGTATTTCGACCGGGTCGCGCAGGTGCTCGGCCTGCCGAGGCCGCCGCGCGTCAGCCGCGCGGACGCCGAGCGTCAGCTCGAACCGACACTGCTGTCGTTCATGCGCGAGTCGCGGCGCCTGTCCAACGCACGGCTCAAGGCCGAATTGTGCGTGACGTTGCGCTATCCGACCGTAGATGATTTCCTTCAAACGCTCGCGCCGGGCAGCGCGTCAGGTGAGCGCCGGTAACGCCTCGATCAGCAGGAAGCACAGCAACGCGCCGATCAGCGCGCCAATCAGGTTCGGATGATATTTGTGCTTCCGGTGCATCGTGGCCAGCAGGCCGCCGATCACGATGACCCCGACGACCGCGAACGCGATCATCACGTACGACAGTTCAAAAGTATGGTTGCTCATGATGTCTCCCCTGCATCGCTGCTCGTACAGCTTGTGATTTCAGTATAGCGGGGGAACATGCGGCCGAGATGCGGTCGAACGTCGAACGGTCGTGCGGATTTTCCCTTACAGGGTTTTGACGGTATTGCGCAGCGCCGAAAGGTCGGCGTCATCGAGCCAGCGCCACGCGCCGGGCGCGAGATCGTCCGGCAGCGTGAAGCCGCCGATGCTTTCGCGATGCAGCGCTTCGACGCGATTGCTCGCCGCCGCGACCATGCGCTTGACCTGGTGATACTTGCCTTCGAGGACGGTCAGCGCGAGTGCGTGCGGGTCGCGCGCGTCGGCGGCGACCGCCGCGATCGGCTTCGGCTCGCCGTGCAACTGCACGCCGGTGCGCAGCGTGTTCAGCTGCGTGTCGTCGAGCGGGTGGCGCACGGTTGCCACGTAGGTCTTCGGCACCTTGCGCTTCGGCGACGTGTACGCGTGCACGAACTGGCCGTCGTCGGACAGCAGCAGCAGGCCCGTCGTGTCCTGGTCGAGACGCCCGACGCACTGCACGCCGCGCGCGACGAGCGGCGCAGGCAGCAGGCTGAACACGCTTGCGTGGTGTTGCGGGTCGCGTGAGCACTCGTAGCCGGCCGGCTTGTTGAGCGCGAGATAGGCGCGTGCGTGGAACGGCCACGCCGTATCGTCGACCGAGAACACGAGGCCGTCGGTATCGAACGCGGCGTCGGGGTCGGTCGCGCGGGCGCCCGCCACGCTGACGCGGCCGGCTTCGATCAGGCCGCGGCACTGGCGGCGCGAGCCGAAGCCCTGGGTGTAGAGAATGCTTTCGAGATCCATAGCGCGCGCATTCTATCAAGCGATGGCGCGCGACCGGCATGAACGTGCATGCGCTGGTAAGCTGCCGGTACGCCGCGCGGGGCGCGGCGCCCGTTCATTCTTCACGGAAAGCACATGCCTTTTGCTTCGTTCCCGTTCGGCCGCCACGCCGCTGCCGTCATCGTTGCCGCGACCGTCTCGTCGGCCGTGTTCGCGCACGCGCACCTGGCGAAGAGCGATCCGGCGGCGGGCGCGTCGGTGGCTGCCGCACCGGCCGCCGTCACGATCGACTTCACCGAGCCGCTGGAGCCGGCGTTCAGCTCGATCGTCGTCGTCGACGGCGACGGCAAGACGGTGTCGGACGGCCGTGCGCGCATCGACGCGTCGAATCGCAAGCGGATGTCGGTGCCGCTCACGGCGGCCGGTACCGGCGCCTATACGGTGAAATGGGTGGCCGTCGCGGCCGACGGGCACCGCACGCAGGGCGCGTACGGCTTCAGCGTGAAGTGACGCAACGGCGACGGCAGGCCCGTGCCAGGGCTGCCGTCGCCCCTATCCGACAGGGAGTCCCGCATGAATCCGACGACGCTCGACGCACTCGCCGATTTCCCCCGTCAGCTCGAAGCGCATTTCGCGGCCGTCCCCGACGGCTACGCGCGCTGGACGCCCGATGACTGGGCCGGGATTCCAAGCGAGCATTTTTCGCCGCTCGGGCAGCTCTGCCATGTGCGCGACATCGAGATCGACGGCTATCACGTGCGGCTGCGGCGGATGCTCGACGAAGACCGGCCGCTGCTCGTGTCGATCGACGGCGACGCACTCGCGATCGAACGCCGCTACAACGATGCGTATGCGTCCGACGTGCTGGCGGCGATCCGCGAAGCGCGGCGCGAGACGCTGGACCTCGTGTCGCGTCTCACGCCCGAACAGCTCGCACGCACCGGGGAATTCCACGGCTACGGTTCGCTGACCGTGCGCGGGCTCGTCCACTACCTGTGCAGCCACGACCAGCAGCACCTGGCCGGCATGCAGTGGCTGCTCGGCAAGATCGACGCGACGCTGTATGCGCGCTGAGCGGGCGCCGGGATAGGCGTCAATCGATCGAGGGCAGATTCCGGCGCGGTTGTCGGTGCGGCAGGCTGCACACCCGCGCTTCGATTGGATCGTTTTTCTGGATAATCCATCCAGCGTTGCCCGGCTGACCGGCGCGTCGCGCGTGCCTACACTCCAAGCTTCGTTCAACGAGAAAAGGAGTCAACCGTGGCAACTCATACGCTCGCAGACAAGGTCGTCCTGATCGCAGGCGGCGCAAAGAATCTCGGCGGCCTGATCGCGCGGGATCTGGCGAGCCACGGTGCGAAGGCCGTGGCGATTCACTACAACAGCGCGGCGTCGCAGGCGCAAGCCGAGGAGACGGCCGCCGCGGTGCGTGCGGCCGGCGCGGAAGCGGCCACGTTCCAGGGCGACCTGACGACGGCCGCCGCGGTCGAGAAGCTGTTCGACGACGCGAAGCAGCGCTTCGGCAAGATCGACATCGCGATCAACACGGTCGGCAAGGTGCTGAAGAAGCCGTTCACCGAGATCAGCGAGGCCGAGTACGACGAGATGTTCGCGGTCAACAGCAAGTCGGCGTTCTTCTTCATCAAGGAAGCGGGGCGGCACCTCGAGGATCACGGCAAGCTCGTTACGCTCGTGACGTCGCTGCTCGGCGCGTTCACGCCGTTCTATGCGGCGTACGAAGGGTCGAAGGCGCCGGTCGAGCATTTCACGCGCGCGGCGTCGAAGGAGTACGGCGCGCGCGGGATTTCGGTGACGGCCGTCGGGCCGGGCCCGATGGACACGCCGTTCTTCTACCCGGCCGAGGGCGCCGATGCGGTCGCGTACCACAAGACGGCGGCCGCGCTGTCGCCGTTCAGCAAGACGGGCCTGACCGACATCGAGGACGTCGTGCCGTTCATCCGCCATCTCGTCACCGACGGCTGGTGGATCACGGGCCAGACGATCCTGATCAACGGCGGCTACACGACCAAGTAACCGGCCCGGCAACGGGCCGCGCGGCGCACCGCAATGGCGCGTTTGCGTGGACAATGGACGGGCGCGCGGCTTCGCGGCTGCGTGCCCGTTTTCTCTGTGCCGCCGACCCTGGCCGCGACGCGCGACGGCTGGCGGCGGCGTTCGTCCGAACCTACGTTCCCCGCCGATGGACAAGCTGGATCAGGTCAGAATCTTCCTGCAGGTTGCCGAGATGGGCAGCTTCATCAAGGCCGCGCATGCGCTCGACGTGCCGCGCGCGACCGTGTCGGCGGCCGTCCAGCAACTGGAGACGGGGCTCGGCACGCGCCTCTTGCACCGCACGACACGCCAGGTGCAGCTGACCGCCGACGGCGCGCTGCTGCTCGAACGCGGCCGGCGCCTGCTCGCGGAGGCCGACGAACTCGACCGCCTGTTCCGCCGCCGCGACCGCGACGTGATCGGCCGGCTGAACGTCGACGTGCCGAGCCGGATCGCGCGCCGCATGGTGGCGCCCGCGCTGCCGTCGCTGTTTCACCGTTATCCGAAGCTGCAACTGTCGCTCGGCTCGACCGATCGTTCGATCGACCTGGTGCAGGAGGGCGTCGACTGCGCGATCCGCGTCGGGCGGCTTGCCGACAGCAGCCTCGTCGTTCGGCCGCTCGGACAGTTCACGCTGATCAATTGCGCGAGCCCCGACTACCTGCGCGAATGCGGCGTGCCCGAGCATCCGGATGCGCTCGCGCACGGACACTGGGCGATCGGCTATGCGTCGCCGACGACCGGGCGCGAACTCGACTGGGAATACTGCACGGACGGCCAGCGGCACACGCTCATGCTGCCGAGCCGGGTGATCGTCAACAATGCCGAAACCTATATCGCCAGCTGCATCGCCGGGATGGGGCTGATCCAGATTCCGCGCTTCGACGTCCAGCATCTGCTCGACAGCGGCGCACTCGTCGACGTGATGCCCGGCCACCGCGCCGCACCGATGGACGTGTCGGCCGTGTACCCGCACCGGCGCCATCGTTCGCGCCGGCTCAATGCCTTCATCGAATGGTTCGGGGAACTGATGGCGAGCGCGCTGACGCATGGCAGGGAGGGGGCGGAGGGCGACTGACCGGCACGGCCGGATCGCGTCAGGTGCCGTCGTGCCTGTTTCAGCCGGGCAGCGCCGCGAACTGCCGGCTGCGGCCGGTTTCCCGCACCGCATCGATCAACGCCGCGCCGGCGCCGTCCGGTTTCGCCGCGAACGCATAGAAGCGCGCGGCCGGCAGCACCGGCAGGCCGTCCTGCAGGCCGCATTCGCGCAGGCCGTCGCGCAACTGGCTGCGCGCCAGCGCGGTGACCGCGAAGCCCGCGAGCGCGGCCGACACGCAGCCGGCCATGCTGCTGCTCTCGAACAGCACGCGGAACGGCCGCAGCGCAGCGGCGAGTGCCGCGACGGCGGCTTCGCGATAGACGCATGGCTGCGGAAACAGCGCGAGCGGCACGTCGCCGCCGGCGTCGAGCGCGCGATCCGACGCGAACGCCCACACGAGCGGTTCTTCCCACAGCAGTTCGCCCGGCGTGTCGACCTGCCGGCACTGCTTGCCGAACACGACGTCGAGCCGGCCGAGCGTCAGCTCGCGCAGCAGCGACGCGGTGATCCCCACCTTCAGCTCGATCGACGTGCGCGGGTGGCGGTCGCGGAACGTGCGCAGCACGTGCGGCAGCCACGCGCCCGCGAAATCCTCCGATGCGCCGACCCGCAGCGGTCCGTGCGCCGGCGCGCCGCGCAGCCTTGCGCGCACTTCGCGCTCCATGTCGACGATGTTGCGTGCGTACGCGTACAGCGTGTCGCCGGCCGGCGTGAGCGCGATGCGACGGGTGGTGCGCGCGAGCAGCACCGTGCCGGCCGCCTGTTCGAGCCGCTTGATGTGGCCGCTGACGGCGGACGGCGTCAGCGCGAGCCGTTCCGCGGCCGGCGCGAATCCGCGGCTGTCGACGACTTCGAGGAAGGTGCGCAGCAGCGTGATGTCGAGCGAGGTCGACGCGGGATCGGTCAGCGGTTTCATGGATCAATTCAACGCGATACTCGAAGAATGAACCATGATACTCCGTGAATCGTGATGAAAGGCCGGCCTACCATCGTGCACTCGGATCCACCCAACGGAGTGCACGATGACGACCTATGCGCATGCGACGACCGCGTCGCTCGACCTTGCCTATCTCGAATGGAACCCGCGCGGCGAGCGCGTGGCCGTGCTGCTGCACGGCTGGCCGGACAGCCCGGTCGGCTGGGACGCGGTCGCGGCTTTGCTCGCCGCGCACGGCTACCGCGTGCTCGCGCCCGCGCTGCGCGGTTTTGCGCCGACCCGCTTTCGCGATGCATCCGTGCCGCGCAGCGGCCAGCTCGCGGCGCTCGGGCGCGACCTGCTCGACTTCGTCGATGCGCTCGGCATCGAGCGGCCCGTGCTGGTCGGGCACGACTGGGGCGCGCGGGCGGCCGCGAACGCGTGCGGGCTGCGCGAAGGCGCCGCATCGCATCTCGTGATGCTGTCGGTCGGGTACGGCACCAACGATCCGGGGCAGCCGCTGTCGCTGCAACAGGCGCGCAACTACTGGTATCACTGGTTCATGGCGACACCGCGCGGCGAGCAGGCGTTGCGCGACGATCGCCGCGCGTTTGCCCGCCTGATGTGGGACACGTGGTCGCCGCCGGGCTGGTATCGCGACAGCGATTTCGACGCGGCCGCCGCCGCGTTCGACGGGCCCGACTGGATCGACGTCGTGCTGCATTCGTACCGGCATCGATGGGGATTCGCACCGGGCACGCCGGCCTATGCCGACGACGATGCGCGGCTGAATCCCGCGCCGGTGCTGGCGTTGCCGACGCTCGTGCTGCACGGCGGCGCGGACACCTGCAATCATCCGGACAGCTCGGCCGGGCGCGAGCGGTTCTTTGCGGGGCGCTACGCGCGGCAGGTGCTGGACGGCGTCGGCCACTTTCCGCAGCGCGAGGCGCCGGCGGCAATCGCCGACGCGATCCTCGGGTTCTGCGAGCCAGGCTGAGGCGCACCGGCGTGGCCGGCGCACGGTGGATCAGCCGCCGACGCGGGCCGCGAGCAGGTCGGCGAGGCCGAGGTTCCTGAACATCTCGCGGCGAATCCGGTCGCCGACGCGGAACACTTCCTCCGCGCCGTCCTGCGACGGATCGACGAACACGCGGTACGGGCGCTTGCCGGCCGGGGCGGCGACGATGCCGGCAATGGCTGTCGCGACGGTGCCGGCATCGGCGTCCGCCGGTTCGAGCGCGGCGAGGCCTTGAAGCGCCTGTTCGGCGACACCCGCATAGGGGCCGTCGACGTAGGCGGCCTGAATGGCCGCATCGGCCGGCTTGCCTGCGTGGGCGAAGTGATTCGTGCCCTGGGTGAAGGCGCCCGGCACGACGATCGACGTCTCGATCCCCCAGCGGGCCAGTTCGGCCGCATAGGACACCGCGAGCGAATCCATCGCGGCTTTCGCGGCGAAGTAGGGTGCGAGGAACGGCGGCGTACCGCCGCGCGCGGACGACGACGACACCCAGACGAGCAGCCCGCGCCCCTGGCGGCGCAAGTGCGGCAGCGCCGCGCGGTTGACGCGCTGGGTCGACACGACGTTGATGTCGTAGAGCTCGCCGATCTGCTCGGGCGTGAACGCTTCGGCCGGGCCGAACACCATGTGGCCGGCGTTGTGGACGATGACGTCGAGGCGGCCGGTGTCCGCGATCACGCGATCGATGGCGGCGCCAACGGACGCGTCGTCGCCGACGTCGAGCTCGACGGTGCGCAGGTCGACGCCGTGTTCCTGCGCGTAGGCGGCGATGGCGGTGACGCGCGGCGCGTTGCGGCCGGTGCTGTCGCGCATCGATGCGTAGACGGTATGGCCGGCGCGGGCGAGCGCCTGGGCCGTCAAAAGGCCGAAGCCGCTGGACGCGCCCGTGACGAGAATGACTTCCTTCATGATCGATCTCCGGTAAGCGGTGGGCGTGGCAGGCGGCCGGTCAGCACATGCCGCCGTTGGCGCGCAGGACCTGGCCGTTGACCCACGCGCCGTCGGGGCCGGCGAGGAACGCGACGACGCTGGCGATGTCGGCGGGCTGGCCGAGCCGCTCCAGCGGATTCAGCTTCGCGAGCCGATCGACGAGTTCGGGGCTCTTGCCCTGCAGGAACAACTCTGTCGCGACCGGCCCCGGCGCGACGGCGTTCACGCTGATGCCGCGGCCGCGCATCTCCTGCGCGAGCACCTGCGTCAGGCTTTCGACCGCCGCCTTGCTGGCGACGTACACACCGTAAGTCGGCATGCGCATGCCGATCACGCTGGTCGACAGGTTGATGATGCGTCCGCCGTCGCGCACCCGCCTGGCCGCTTCGCGGCAGACGTTGAACGTGCCTTTCACGTTGATGGTGATCGTTTCGTCGAAGAGCGCATCGTCGCAGTCGGCGATGGTCGCCAGCTTCATCACGCCCGCGGAGTTGACCACCACATCCAGACCGCCGAATGCTTGTTTTGCGGCGTCGAACAGCGCGACCACGGCCGCCGGATCGGCGACGTTCGCCTGCACCGCGATAGCATGGCCGCCGTCGGCGACGATCGCGTCGACCACGTCCTGCGCGGGGCCGGCGCCGCCGGCATAGTTCACGACGACGCTGAAACCGTCGCGGGCGAGACGGCGGGCGATTTCCGCACCGATGCCGCGCGACGAGCCCGTGACGAGGGCGACCTGTTCCGATGTGCTCATGTCCTGCTCCTTGGTTCGTGAGTGCCGTGCGTTCCGGCGACAGGACTAATGTAGGCTCCCTCGATCAATAAAAATAATGAATAATGATCAGATCAAGAATGACTGAAAGTATGTCTTATGGCATTCGACAGCAGGCTTTTGAGCGGGATCGGCGTGCTCTCGGCGGTGATCGAGGCCGGCACCTTCGCGCGCGCCGGCGAGGCGATGGGGTTGACGCAGCCCGCGGTGAGCCGTGCCGTCGCCCGGCTGGAGGAGCGCGTCGGCATCCGGATCTTCAACCGCACGGCCCGTGCGATCACGCTGACCGACGAAGGGCGGCGTTTCTATGAAGCGGTCGCGCCGCTGCTGGCCGGCATCGAGGACGCGGCGATCGACGCCGGCCAGTCGAAGGCGCGTGTCAGGGGGCGGCTGCGCGTCAACGTCGACGCGACTTTCGGCCACTACGTGCTGGCGCCGAAGATGGCGGAGTTTCTCGACCGCTTTCCCGACCTGTCCGTCGAGATCAGCGTGCGCGACCGGATGGGCGACCTCGTCGCCGACGGGTTCGACGTGGCGGTGAGGTTCGGCATTCCGGAACCGTCGTCATACCGTGCGCGGCTGCTGCTGGAAACGCGCGTGCTGACCTGCGCGTCGGCGGCCTATGTCGCGCGCCATGGCGAACCGCGGCACCCGCGGGATCTCGCGAGCGGGCATCGCTGCGTGCTGATCCGCGATCCGGTGACGGGGCGGCCGTTCGAATGGGAATTCCATCGCGGCAAGGAGGTGATGCCGTTCGATGCCGCCGGCCGGCTGATGGTCAACGATACGGGCATGCTGCTCGGCGCGTGCCTCGGCGGCGCGGGGATTGCCCAGCTGCTGGAACTCTATGCGCGCGACATCCTTGCCGACGGGCGGCTGGAGCTGCTGCTGCCGGAATGGGCGGACGAGACGTTTCCGCTCTACGCGTATCACCACGCGTCCAACCTCGTTTCCGCGAAGGTGCGCGTGTTTCTCGACTTCGTGCGGGCGTTGATGGCCTGAGCCCGAGCCTGAACTCGGCTCGGCGTGCCGACGGCGGCTTTCCCGTCCATTCATTCGGTGCGATGCGGAATGCTGTCCGGGAACGGGTAGGGCGCGTGCGGGCCCGGCCAGTCGGGCACCGGCGGCGCGGTCAGAATGTCGCAGCCGGTCAGCATGAGCGACAGCGCCACGGCGAGCGCGCGGCGGCAGAGCGGAGTTGAAATCGGGCGCATGGACATGGCGTGCCTCCGTGCCGCGCATCCTCATGACGCTTGGACTGTTGCGCGGGGCACGCGTTGCGGCGCGGGCGGCAAAAACAAAAAACCCGCGAAGCGGCGAGCTTGCGCGGGTGTCGGCAGGCGCAGCGCTTCACGCTGCGAGAATGCTGGTGCCCAGGGCCGGACTCTAGGAATCGAACCGTGGACCTCAAAGCCTTATCCGGCGAGCGTGTTGCTGCGGCGGGTTTAACGAGTTACCACAGAGATTACCACGAGCGCGCGCTATACATCCCCTTGAGTGCGGGCTGACCACTGAGATAGAGTGAGCTAAAGAAACATAACACTTCGACAATCGGGGAAATAATGAAGCGCCTCTTCGCGCCAGTACTAGTTTCGATGGTTCTCGTTGGCACCGCACACTCGGCAAACTGGCAGGAGCTTACAAGAGGGGATCACGTTCGATTGCTGGTTGATCTGGGCTCAATGAAGTTCGATAGCGCTGGTTTTGTCCGTGCATGGGTAAAGTGGGAATACGATAGCCCGCAGACTTGGACAGAAAACATCCGGTACAAGACCAAGGTTGTTCAATACAACATCGACTGTAGGGGAGGCCGGTTCGATAATCCGGCTGGATATATCTACCGAAGTGACGGCACCGTAGCCACAAGCTGGGACCTGCCTTCTCCGATGAAGTCAATTGTTCCCGATAGCGTCGCGGACGTTGTCACCACCGGGCTATGCGCGGGCAGCCGGTAACGTGAAATGTTTGCCGGGAAAATCTCAGAGGGTATCTGATAAAGTCCCGCCGCGAAATTCCCCCCCGGTGGCCCTCCCGATTCACGGGCGCGCATCGCCACGCGCAGCCCCTTTGACGCGCATCCGGTAACACGCGCGATACCCTGACGCAGGCGCGCGCATCTTTCCAGCCCACGGACTACCTGAGCCGGCCATTGAAGAGCGGGGGCGGTAAGCACACGCCTGGACGAGTGACGTATATGGATGGCTATTGATGGGGTACTAAACCGCTCCCTTTCGGACATGGGCTGCGAAGGGTGTACGAAAGTGCGCTTGTAAACTATTCGGACATGGCATATGATTCGTACATCTCTTTCGTACAGGTGCCTGTTATGTCCCGTGTCTTCGCTTACTGCCGCGTGTCCACCCATGACCAATCCACTGAGAATCAGCGCCTGGAGATTGAGCGGGCTGGGTTCGCTATCGACAAGCGGCGCATCGTGGAGGAATCCATAAGCGGCTCTGTTGCTGCCTCTGAGCGTCCCGGCTTCACCCGCTTGATGGACCGCATGGAATCAGGAGATGTCTTGGTTGTTACCAAGCTGGACCGGCTGGGCCGCAACGCGATGGACGTGCGGGCTACCGTGGAGGCGCTGGCAGGTCTGGGAGTGAAGGTGCATTGCCTTGCCCTGGGCGGGGTGGACCTGACCAGCGCAGCAGGGAAGATGACGATGCAGGTACTAAACGCCGTAGCTGAGTTTGAACGGGACCTGCTGATTGAGCGGACCAACGCAGGCATCCAGCGCGCCCGGGTTGAGGGGAAACAGTTCGGCAGGCCTTCAGCACTAACCAGAGAGCAGCAAGCGGAAGTAGCTGAGCGGCTGGCCAAGGGGGAGGCTGTAGCGGCCCTGGCGCGGGACTTTAAGACCAGCCGTCAGACCATCATGCGGCTTCGGGAGAAGGTGATTACGTCGGAGGTGAACTGAGCATGGAGCAGCAATTTTCCAAAGAGGGATTCTTCGACCTGACCGCGCCGGACCTGTTCACGCTCGCGTGCGGTCAATACGGGAGCTTTTATCGCGACCAGTCCCCAGTCAACGCCTATCTGGTGTCGGTTACGCTGTTTCATCTGCTGGACTGGCTTGTTAAAGACGGAACAACACGCAAAGCGAAACTCGCAATAGAGGCTAAAGAAATAGGCGACCGGACATCGGAAGAGGTGACCGTGCTGGCTATTCATGAGTTGCCAGAGTTTCGCGCAGTAGTGAGCGCAGCAAACAACGCAAAGCACCGTGAGCTTGACGGTTACCGGCCTGCCTATGCAAAGAAGCGGAGGGTGGGGGCGTTCGCAGGTGTGACCAGGGCGGGGGATTCGCTAGGCGATGAGTACCTCATCCTAGACATCGGAGATGAGGAAGTATGGCTGCGCGACGCGTTCGGCACGGTGCTTGAGCGGTATCGCGAATATTTCGACAGCCAGAAGCAGTGATGTAGCGTGACACCGGTTTACCCCGGCGCGTAAACTTTCGGTTCCACATCACGAACCGGAGAAATGCCATGACGGCAATCACGCAACCGACCCCCGCTGAGGTCCGAAAGCTCTTAGACGAATCCGGACTGAGCCGCGAACAATTCGCGGAGCTTGTCCACGTTTCCAAGCTGACCATCCACAAATGGGTTCTACCGGAAGACAACCAGAATCATCGCGGGATTCCGCTGGCAGCCTGGGAGCTGCTACTACTGAAGCTGGGCAAACATCCTGCCAAGAAACTGGTTGACGCGTAACCCAATGGGTTATTAGAATCGATTCCCGTGTGGCAAGCAATTTAGCAAGCCCCGTTACCTGACAAGGTCTAAACATGTTCCAGTTCACCATCAGCACCCGCCGTTTCTCCCTCAGCATCGACCAGGGCACCGCGTCCCTCCGCATCGGCTCCCGTGAATTCCTGCTGCTCCGTGACTACGTTGAGCGCAGCCGTAAGCCCCGCCTGTTGGAAACCTTCCGAGACACTGAAGCCCGCAGCTGGGAGGCGCTGGTGATGCGCCGCTGGTTGGTTTCCAGCTCCCCAGCCTGAGCACCCTGAGCACGGCTGATAGGTTAGCCAGCAGCACCCATAAGCGCCCTCCGGTAACGGTCGGCGCTTTTTTGTTTCCAATCGGCCAGATGCCAAGCTGGGAAAGGGTTACAGGCTGGTTCCCGTGCCTATACACCGACTCTCGCTCTACAAGACGCTCTGACCCATACCGGGCGGGGCATCGCAAGGATATGCGCGGTTAAACCCGCACGCTAAAAACTCACTCTCGCCCTACGTGTTGGAGGGGCGGGACGACTAGCGCCGGCTAAACCGCCACTCTCGCAAGTAGCCCCGCCCGAATGTTCAAGCGCGTGGCTGAGCACACCTATTTTTTGAATCCCCATCCCTCTCGCTTCCATGCCCACCGGGCAGGGCTGGTCGCGTCCATCCTCCGCCCACCTCAAGGACCCCTCTATGACTCCCTCAACACCTCCATCCGGTTGGCCCCCGGTTTCCCCTTCCGGCCGCATCACGTACCGCCCAGCGACTCCCGAAGACGCCACCGAGCTGGCCCCTAAGCTGCGCCAGTCGGACACCGCTGAGATGGCTCTGACCTGGGCCGGTTCGCCCGAAGCGCGCCTTGCGGAATCCATCCGCGTATCGGCTGATTCCTGGTCGCTGCTGATCGATGGCGAGATTGAGGCTCTGTTTGGGCTCGTCCGTTACCCGATGGTCAATGTCCCCTGGATGCGCTGTTCCGCTGCGGTTGCGAGTCATGCCCGTGAGCTGTTGGCGCATGCGCGCGTGTGGCTCGATAGCGTCCGCGTTACTGACGCGCCGCTGGCCAACACCGTTGCTTCAGGCAATACGGAGGCTCACAAGCTTCTGGAGCGCCTGGGTTTTGTCATTGGCGATGCAGCGCCAAACCAGGGGCCTCCGGGCAGCTTCCGATTCTTCTATGAGGCACCGCGCCATGTGTGAACCGGCGACCATCAGCGGCCTTACCACCCTCACGATGGCCAGCATGGCAGCAAGCGCGGCTACTGCGATTGCCGGTTATGTGGGGCAGAGCCAAGCAGCGAAGCGCCAGGGTGACGCCGCCCAGGCTGCTTACGACTCGCAGGTAACGCAGACAAAAAACGAGATGACCCAGCAGGGCCAAGCAGCGGCCGAGCAGATGTCTGAGCGAGCTCGCCAAGCGATGATCGAAACGGGACACCTCCAGGCCCTTGCGGCTGACTCTGGGACCAACGGCGGGGGCAGCAATGACCGCGTGACGAACGAAGCCAACTTCAACGCTGGACAGGACATCGCAGCCATGCAGGCCAACGCGTCTTCGCAGCAGCGTCAGATGGTCAGCCAGCTCAATGGCAGCTATGCGCAAGCGGTCTCGCGAACGGCCAGCATCCAACAGCCGAGCCTCATCGGAACTGGTCTCCAGATTGCCGGCGGCGCACTCAACGCATACACCCCCCAGGAATCCATCAAGAACCGCGTTACAGGCGGCGTCCCAGGCTCCAACGCTTACGGTTTCAAGATGCCTGGGTCATCGACCTAACAACCTCATCCCACCATGCCGCAATCACCAACCTCCCCTCTGTCCATCACCAGCCGCCCTGAGGCTCCCGTTACGGGCCGTCAGGTCTTCTCTCAGCCTCAAGAGCGGCCTGTCGATACCTACGCAGCACCGCAGCAGGACTCAACCCTTCACGGGCTCCTTACGGGGCTCCAGACCTTCAATCCCGCACTCCAGGAGTACGTCAACCTGGAGAACCAGAAGGACGCCACTCAGGCCTTCAAGGCAGGCACCTCAGCGGGCCAGCTCAGTGACGCTGGGCTCATCGACGCGCAGACCGGTGGCATCAAGGTGCCGCCCCCATCCGCAGACTCCCGCGTGGACCCCGCGTTCAACGATACGTTCGCTCAGGGCTATCGCAACGCGGTCGGCCTGAAGATTGGTAACCAGGTACAAACGGACATCCTGAGCGCCTACCAAGAGGCGAAGAACCAGGATGGGTTCGATCCGGAGAAGTTCCTCCACGAGCAGGTAGCGCAGCATACGGCTGGCCTCACGGACCCGGCGATTGTCGATCAGGTCTCCAAGAGCGTCGCTACGACGGCTGATAGTGTCCGCAAGGATTACGCTCAGGTCCAGTTCCAGCGCCTGAAGGAAACCGCATTCGGCAACTTCTCCGCTGTCGCTGATGGTGTCCTGGACCCTACCAAGAGCCTCCAGCAGATGTGGGACGGCGTTCAGCAGACGCTGGAACCGATGCGCGGTCAGATGGGTATGATGACCCGCCCTGAGATGGCTGACATGCTGCTGGACAAGATTAACAATCTTTCCTCGCAAGCTGGCGGGCGTCCTGAGCTGTTCGACCTGTTCACTCAGTTCAAGGACCCGCACACGGGCCTGACGCTCCAGCAGATGAACCCGAAGATTCAATCAGAGGCCACGCGGCTCCAGCATCGGGCTCTCGAAGAGCAGAACCAACGCATCGAGCAGGCGCAGCAAACGGACTTCTTCAAGAGGACCGTAGCGGATGAAGAGGCAGCGAGCCAAGGCAAGCAGCCGGACATCAATGACTTCGTGAACCGCATCGGCCCGCTGAACCAGTTCAAGAGCGCAAGCGCAGCCCTGGGTGAGTATCGCCGACTCCAGGGCCTCGCTGATGCAGCTCAGCAGAACGTACAGGCCATGTACGCAGTGAGTAGCGGGACAGCCTGGGCACTCGGTAAGAAGGAGGCACAGACGGCGCTTGACGCCATTCAAGAGCCAGCAGTGCAGGCAATGCTTGGAGCCGCCAGCGGCATGCAGTCCGGGGACTACTCGCGGCACCCAACAGTGCAGCAGGCTGTAGCTGCGATTGTCCAATCAACGGCTCAGTCCGGACGTAGCGACCTTGCCAATACGAAGTTGAAGGGGCTGATTGATGGGGCTGTAAACGCCGTGCCAGCTAAGGACGGGCAGCCTTCCAGCCAGTTCCGTCTTGCAGCTATGTTGTACAAGAACCTTCCTGATCAAATCCAGGCGCTCTACTTCGATGAAAAATCTAGCGACCTGTTTAGGTCGTACACGAAGCAGCTAGACACTGGTATCTCGGACGGAATCGCGTATGAGACCGCGTATCGGGCCATCTCCCCTGAGGCGCAAAAGCTGGCGCAAAAGCTCACCAGTGATCCCGAGTGGCAGGCAAAAGTGACCAAGGAAGTCTCCGGGCTCACCACAAACTGGTATCAGCGGATTCCTGTAGTCGGCCGGATGTTTGGCGGCTCTCCGCAGAATGAAGGCGCTACCAGCACATGGGCACAGCTTGAGCTTCGGGACTATTACTTGCGCAATCCGAATGCTACGCCCGACCAAGCGAAGGCATGGATTCAGCAGCAGGTGCAGTCCAACTTCGTGTATGACCCGGTGAACAAGATTGACGTACAGGTCCCGCCGAACAGGGCAAGTGAGCAAACCCAGGAGGCAATCCAGAACTACTTGGAGAAGGCGCGCGCGAAGTATGGCGAAGAGGTTAGCCCCGGTCTCGCCTACAGCAAGAATGGTCAATACTTACTAACCGCGTTCATCAATGGGAACCCGGTTCACGGATTGGAGCACGTGACGTTTGACCAGATCATGCAGGAAACCGCCGCAACCAAGCTGCTGTCCCGAGAAGAACAGGCCGCGATGGCGACGCTCTACACAAAGCTTGTGCGGGACCACACGGCCACCACTCAGGACCTTATCGATAATGCGGGAGTACTTGCCAAGGCGCACAACCTCAACCAGATCAATGACCTTATGCGGGGGCAAATTGCGAAGGTCCGCGAAGGCGCATTCAACGGAGCCCTGAACAACGTCTTCAACTTCCCCATGATGCCTACCTCCTTCGCTGGCCTCTCCGGTTCCCGCTTGACGGGCCAAGGTTCTAAGCTTCAGGTGGCCCAAGCCGAGGACTTTATCAGTGGCGTCAACTCCGTCAATGCCATCAACCCCTTCGACTCCACCGGCTTGGCCGCCTCGCTCACCGCGATGGGCGAAGGTCTCGTGCTCAAGGCAACGCCCGACCCTAACCCGAAGGCTGGGAACAACATCGGCTATGGCTACAACCTGAACGCCAACGCTGGGACCATCGCAGAGGACTTCCGCCGCGCTGGTATCCCCGCTACGTCCATCGACGGTATCAAGAACGGCTCCGTGCAGATCACTCCCGAGCAAGCCGCACGGCTCCTTGAGGTGACCCTCCCGCGCTACACCGAACGAGCCAAGCAAGCCGTGGAAGCTGTCAATCCTGGGCTCTGGATGATGATCAACCAGGCTCAGAAGGCAGCCCTCACGGACGTGGCGTATCAGGTCGGGGACGTTGGCCAGTTCCACAAGGCCATCGGCGCGCTCGCCCGGAAGGACATCGCAGGCTTCAACGATGCACTGAAGGTGACCTACCTGGACAAGGATGGGAACCGTAGGGAGGACGTTCGCCGTAACAACCTCCGCTCTCTCATGATCAACGGTGTCTCCGCTTGGAAGCAGGGACTAGCAGAGGCAAAGCGAACCGCGAAGTAGCGATGCTCATCCGGTCTACCCCATGCCGCCCCGCCAGTGATGGTGAGGGCGGCTTTTCTTTTTCTACCTCAGGAAACCTATGAACCAACGTAACGAAACCCTCATGGCTCTCGATGGAGCCCTAGCCCCGCTGCTGGCAGTAGTGACTATGACCAAGGGCGGGGCCGCAGTATTCCACGATGACGGCACAGCCATCCAGGCTCAGAGCCCCTTCGAGCTCGCATCAATCATCCGCAGTAACCCACCCGTGGCCATCGCGAAATGTGAAGGCGCGGCGCGGTGGGCGTGGGGTTTCCCAGGCTGGGAGAAGCACTGGGATGAGCTTCAGGTGGCCGGGTTCGGAGAACAGGCGGGTATCTCGGATGAGTTCCTAGCGCTGGCAGGCTTTGACCGGCAGGAGCTGGCCAAGGAACTGGCGGTGCTGGAGGGACTGGGACACGTGGCCTTCATCGAGCACTGCGGCGAAGCAAAGGAGGGCGCGTGAGTAACGCAGGGCTGCTTCCGTGGGAGGGGGATGATGAACTGGCGGAGGCGAAGGCTCACGCCCTGGCCGCTCAGCAGGCTTGCTTAGCGAACGGCGGCAGGCCTGTAGAGGCCGAGGTGCAGCCTATGGCCTCCGCGAAGACGCCCGCATGCGATGCCGATGCGCCCAGCGACACCACACCACCAGACCTCCCGGAAATTAGCGCGTTCGTCCGCAGCCTGGGCGGACTCAACAGCGTGGCCATCTTCAAGGACCTTCTAGCCGCTGACCTGCTGACCCACAGAGTCGGCCATTATCAACAGCGTTCCCGGAGGTCTGGAGATGCGGAGTGGTTCCGTAGCGTCAAGGTGGACCGGAGCCATGTGCTGTATGTCACGCCAGCGGGTCAGGAGCTAATCAAGCAGCTCAAGAAAGACGGGAGGCTGACCAAGGCATTGACCAAACAGCCCCTTACGCCTCAGCAAAAGAGAGCTCGGGAAAGAGCGCGCAAGGTAGCGAAGGATAAGCGGGAGGCGGAGAGGGCAGCGCTGGCTGCAAGTCAGCCGGCCGTCCTGGCCAAGCTCGACCAGACCATCGAAGAATGTATTCAGCGACGTGGAGCGCTTCGTGAACGTCGGTCGCTGCGTAGCCTGCCGGTAGCAGGCTAGTCAAGATTCGGCCGAAGTTCAAGGAAAGATGCGCGCGCAACGAATGGCATGGAGGTATGTATTGGATGATGTATTGGCGGCTTCGCAGAAGCCAAAACAATCAGGGAAGCTGGGAGGTCCGCTAGGGCTGACCCATGCTCTCCTGATGGCCCCCCATCGGGTTCCGCTTGGCAGCCTGAAAGTGGATGAAGGGCGGTTTCAGGTGCGGGACCACAACAGCAACAAGTATGTCCACGGCATCCTCAAGAAGCAGGAATCAGCAGCGGTCAGCGCCTCATTGAAGGAGGTTGTGGAGCGGGGAGACCCACTAGACCCCGTGGTCTACTGGCAGGACCCAGCGGAGCCGGATGGCCCCTTGTGGGTAATTGACGGTCACCATCGTATGGAGGCATATGAGGCGGCTGAGGTGAGCCTCAAGGCGCTGGTGTGGGGGCAGCGCTTCACGGGAATGACCGAGGCAGAGGCGCGCGCATTCGCCCTGCACATCAATTCCCGCGAGCACCTGAACATGACTCAAGCGGAGCGCCATCAGGCATTCTGGCTGATGCTGCTGGCGGGTGAGGTATCCGGCAGCGCTCGGGAGCTGGAGCAGCGATTCAACGTCCCTAAGTCCACCGTGAGCCGCATGAGTCAACAGGTGTCCGCCGTCCGGGAGCGGTTGCGGCTCATGGCTGCTACTGAAGGGGCGGAGCTGGACGTGGGGTATATCCGCGAGAGTGCGCCGCAGTGGCGCAAGCTGTCCGAATGGAAGGCCAACGATACGGAGGTGGAAAAGATGGCCGCTGAAGCCCTGGAGCAGAAAGCTATTGATGGAGTGGTTAGGGGGATGGCCGTCAAGTTCGGAAAGGTGGTGCAGGCTCAGCCGGACATCGTGCTGAAGGCGTTCGAACAGTTCTTTCATGAGGCCACCGGGCAGGCGCTGGATGTTCGTCGGCTGAGTCCTGAAGAGGCCACGGAGCGGGATGTGTTCGAGTTCTAGCGGAGCCCCGTGGGATGGGCTTCAGGTGTCCCATATATGAGCACGGTTTGGGACAGCGGAAACTGTCCCAATGGGACACCTTACCCCAGCCGTCCCAGCAGGCTCTTAGGGTCCAGGTGCGTGTAACGGTTGAGCATCTGAAGCGTCTTGTGCCCGCTGATGGTTTGGGCTTCCACCATGTTGAATCCCCTCTCAAATAGACGAGAGACGGCCTCATGCCGGAAGTCGTGGAATGTGAAGTCCTCCATGTTGCACGCTATGCGGGCCTTCTTGAAGCGCCTCGCTATGCTCCCCTTGAGGATGTCGAAAACGTATCGGTCTGGATTCATTGGGAGCGTTCGAAGAGCCGCAACTGCCGCCCTGGATAGGGGGACCGTGCGGGGCTCCCCGTTCTTTGTGTCAGGTAGATACGCAAGCTGGCCATCAAGGTCTAGGTTCTGCCACGTAAGCGTGGATATTTCCCCGCGCCTCATCGCAGTTTCTACCGCAACGATTACAGCGGCCTTGAGCCAATGGTCTCCGGTCCGTTCGCACCAATCCATGATCTTGTCGAACTCTCCCGGTCGGAGGCGGCGGTCTCTAACGTTTCCCTGCTTCATCCGCCGCATGGCTTTCCTGGGGTTCACGGCGTCTTCATAGCCCCAATCAGCACGGGCTACTTCGTACAGGTGGGAGATCAGCGCAATCTCAGTGCGGATGGTGGCAATGGCTCGACCTTGTGCCAATCGCTGATTCATATACGCGGTCAAGTCCGCACCTCGGATGCTGTAAAAGAGGCGGTCCGCTAGGGGATGCTTGAGCCATTTCCTGATTACGTGCGTCTCGGTGTGCGCGCTTTTCTTGTAGGGCGTCACCTCTTGGGCATACCGCTCAATGGCTTCCCGTAAGGTTAGGTCACGGCGTGGCGCTGGTGGCGGGATGAATTTGACATCACCCTTTGACTTTTGCCTACGAGCGCCACGCGCTGTATGCCCGCTCTTGGCCGGAAGGTGGAGCTTAAGCCACTGCTCAGCCTCATCATAGGTGTCACGGGTCCGAGTCTTGACCTTGCCGCTCTGGTAGTAAATTCCGGCCTGGAATCGTCCGCTAGGGAGTTTGATGATGTGCTCCATTGCTGCCCCTGTGGTGGATGGTCATGGGGCGCACGGTAGCAACTGGATGAGGGCTTGCGTAAGCCCCCGGGGTATAGTGGATAAGCAGCCGTAGTCCACTCGTTCTCCACTAGGGGATGGTATTTCCTAGAGAATCAGTTAGAGCAGGGGGCCGGTTCTCGCGTGTGGCCTGGACGGCAGTTAGGGGGACTCCCAGCCGACCAGCCCCTGTATTGCCAAGATGGGTTTTCTGGGTGGTTCTTCGCCATCGGCCAACTTAACCCACGTGTTTTGGATTTCTTCCGGCTCGACAGCGCCGGTAGTGAACGCGTTCGTATGGACAAGACCAGTGTGCTCATCCACAAAGCCGCTTAGCTGCTTGATACCTACTTGGCCGAAGTACCGCACGCGCTCGACAAGTATCGAAGCTGTCAATTGAACATCGATAAGATCATCGTAGCCATTCGAGACTTGAACGGTTGCGTGTTCATAGAGGGGGAGGTCATGATGCTCGCCCGGGGCCACCGGAAACTCCCCAGCATTCCACTTTTCAATGGCCATTTGGAATGCGGTTGGTAGCTCATCCCCTTGGGGGCTCAGCACTCGCATATTGCCGGGATGCTCACCTATACGGAAGGGCTTCGCTGCGATAGATGAAATCGAGATGCTGATGCCAGCGCTGAAGAAATCACACACGGCGGGAAGAGCAATGACTGAGCGCCATTTGTGGTCTCCGGTGTCCAAGGGGCGGTACAGGGCTATCCGGAGACTCTTCGCGCGCTTCTTCGCCGTCGCGGTGAAACCTGCGGGGCAGACTAGCACCCCCTTGTTGACGCCGATATCGTCTACGAGCCCGCTGAATTCTTCGACTCCCTTCACATCCACCGGGGTCTTGTAGTCGTTGCAGTCGATGGCGACCCGCATCGTGTACTGGCCAATGTTCTGAGTTAGCAATACATCCACCTGACGACGCTCACCAGTCACCTCTCCCACAAGCATTACGTCGTGCTCCACCTTCGCATCCGGCGCTAGGTCTTGCTGAATCCGGGCCACTAGCTGTTCGAATTCTCGCCATTCCTTTTTAGCCATGTGTAGTCCCCGAATCTGAACTGTTTGGAGCTATCGTCTTGCCTAGCCACTCACGCTTGATGGGAAGGCTATACCCCTTACCGTACCCCGCAGCTTCGCCCTTGGTTGCCCATCCGCCAATCGAATGGCGAACCTCCGTAGGGCAGCCAACGTCGCGTAGCCGGTCAGCCATCGTATGTCGGAATTCGTGTGCCGTGTGCTCCCACCTGTTGGCTCGCAGCCAGCCAGCAACAGTGGCTGATGCGCTGTCAGCGTTGCAGCCTTTGGCATCGGAGGTGTAGCGCGGGAAGGCGAACTTCTGCCCCGGCTTCGCGGATGCCTTCACCCGCTTGGCTGCCCAAAGAGAATGACCAAGGAGGGGCACCTCTCGCTCACTCGGCCCCCCAGCGCCACCCTTTATGGTCCTCCAAGGCTGCTCCTTGATGACGATATGCGGTACCGGACCATCCAGCACAATCTCACCTAGCGTGAGCCCAGTGACCTCCGCGATGCGCGCGCCTGTGTCTGACAGCAGAGCCACCAACCAGCGGATGTCATCGTCCATCTCCACGCACTTGGTTTGTACAGCGGTGAGCTCGCCGGGAGTGAAGGGCACTCTACCTTTCGTGTCCTTGCCTTCACCAGCAATCTGAATGGACTCAAATGGGTTCGTCCGCATCAGTTCTTTTTCGCGGATGTAGGAGGCGAAGACCGCGCTGATGGTGCTGATGCGGCGGCGCACCGTTCCAGTCTTAAGGCCGGTGCTCAGCTGATGGTCAACGTACCTGCGAGCGTCTTCCCGTGCGGTCTTGGCAATCGGCTTATCGCCAATTACATCAGTCAAGGTCTTGAAGGCAGCCCGAGAGAATCCCGTGAACTTCTCATCGTCCCGTTTCTTGTGGTGGCTGATGTACAGCTCCAGGGCATCACTGAGGGAATCCTCTAGGGTCCCGGCCACCATCTGCGCAGCCGTTGCCTCCACTGCCGTGAGGTATTCCGTCCCACTGGCTTCGCGATACACCTGTTCATCGCCCGCAGCATGGGCGGTGCGTTTCTTCTCAAGGTGGTCGTGGAAGAGCTGTACGGCCATCTCCGTGGTCTCGTCCCGCTCCGCGCTTGGAACGATACCCCAGGAGGCTAAGAACGCCTCAGCGTGCTTCCTGGTGGCTTTCAGGGACGATTCCGGATCAGCCCGCAGCATCCGCCACTCTTCCTCGTACCGTTTGTTGAGGGCGTCAATCATGTGCGCCGCTTGGCCAACGTCGGAGGTCTTGAGGTTGATCTTTACGGTTTTCTTGCCGTAGTGGTGCTGTAGGTCGCGGGGGATGGGGCGCTGGAAATAGTAGATGTCCCCGCGCAGATAGCTGTTCTTCAAGGTGAAGGTGAGCGCGCCTAGGCGTAGCTTCATAGGATGGTAACCACAGAAGTTACCACAGAAACACGCCCTAAACTGCCGGGATGCCTTGCTGGATAAGGCTTTGAAGGAATTCGATGGTGCCCAGGGCCGGAATCGAACCGGCACGCCTTGCGGCGGGGGATTTTGAGTCCCCTGCGTCTACCAATTTCACCACCTGGGCTTGATCCTGGCCGCGCATGCGATGGTGCGCGGCGAAACGCGGATTATGTCCGAAATCCCGCTGCCGGGCAAGCTGCCCGGTTGCGGGCCGTGCACGTCACTGACTGAGGTAGACGAATCGGCCCTGCTTGACGATCCCCATCACGCTTGCGCGCTGGTCGAGTCCCACATGATCCTTGTCGCTCGTGTTGACGACACCGTTCGGCACGACGAGCTCGTGCGCGCGTTCCAGCTCGCGCCGCAGCGCCGCGCGAAACGCGGGCGTGCCGGGCTGCGCGGCCTTCAGCGCGCGGCCGACCGCGTCGGCGAGGCGCGGGTAGACGCCCGCCGCGTCGCCCGCGAACTGCGTGACCGTGCCGGCGCCGTACTTCGCTTCGTACGCGTCGACGAACGCGAGCGCGGCCTTGCGGGCCGGATGATCGGCCGGCAGCGTGCGCGCGACGACCACCGGCTGGGTCGGGAACAGCGTCCCGTCGACATCCTTGCCGCCGAGCTTGATGAATTCCGGTGTCGCGATCCCGTGCGTCTGGTAGACCGGGCCCTTGTAGCCGCGCTCGATCAGCGTGCGCTGCGGCAGCACGGCCGGCGTGCCCGAGCCCGCGATCAGGATCGCGTCGGGTTTCGCTGCGATCAGCTTCAGCGCCTGGCCCGTGACGCTCGCGTCGGTGCGGTTGAAGCGCTCGGTCGCGACCACGCGGATCTTGCGCAGGTCCGCGAAGCGCGTGAACTCGTTCAGCCAGCTGTCGCCGTAGCTGTCCGCGAAGCCGATGAAGCCGACCGTCTTCACGCCGTGGTTCGCCATATGGCGCGTCATCACGTCGGCCATCGCGCGGTCGCTCTGCGCCATCTTGAACGCCCAGGTCCGCGCGCCTTCCTGCGGCTCGACGATCGCGCCCGAGCCGACCAGCGTGATCATCGGCGTCTGCCCGGCGGCCACCGCGTCGAGCGCCGCGAGCGCGGCCGGCGTGATGTTCGGCCCGACCACGACGTCGACATGATCCTCGTCGACCAGCTTGCGGATGTTGCGCACCGCGGTGCCCGGGTCGGATGCGTCGTCGAGCACCGTTACCTGCACGGGCTGCCCGGCGATCGTCTTCGGCCACATCAGGATCGCGTTCTTGCTCGTGATGCCGATCGCGGCGGCCGGGCCGGTCGACGACAGGTCGACGCCGACCTTCAGGTCGGCATGCGCGGCGGCGCAGGCCAGCACGAGGGCGCCGGCAGTGGCGCGGCGCAACAGGGCGGGAAGCGTCATGCGGAATTCTCCGTCGGACAGCAAAAAGGGGCGCGATGTGCGCCCCCGTGTTTATACACGCCGCTCAGAGTTCGTACGATTCGGATTCGCCCTTGAGCGCCTGCTCGATCAGCTTGCGGTTCAGCGTCGGCGACAGCAGTTCGACCAGCGTATACACATAGCTGCGCAGGTAGGCGCCCTGCTTGAGCGCGACGCGCGTCACGTTGCTGCCGAACAGGTGGCCGACCGGGATCAGCCGCAGGCCGCGGTCGCGCTCGGGGTTGAACGCGATGTCGGCCATGATGCCGACGCCGAGGCCGAGCTCGACGTAGGTCTTGATCACGTCGGCGTCGATCGCCTCGAGCACGATGTCCGGCGACAGCCCGCGCAGCGCGAACGCATGGTTGATCTTCTTGCGGCCCGCGAACGCATCGTCGTACGTGATCAGCGGGTACTGCGCGAGATCGTCGAGCGTGACCGGCTTGCGTTCGAGCAGCGGATGGTCGGCCGGCACGACGGCCGCGTGGTGCCACTGGAAGCAGGGCAGCGACACGAGTTCCTTGTAATCGGAGATCGCCTCGGTCGCGATCGCGAGATCGGCCTGGTCGTGGATCACCATCTCGGCCACCTGCGTCGGGCTGCCCTGCAGGATCGACAGGTGGACCTTCGGGAAGCGCTTCTTGAACTCGGCGATCGCGGCCGGCAGCGAGTAGCGGGCCTGCGTGTGGGTCGCGGCGATGGTCAGGTTGCCCTGATCCTGCGCGGCATAATCCTTCCCGACCCTTTTAAGGCTTTCAACCTCCTGGAGAATCCGCTCGACCGACGCGAGGATGATCCGGCCCGGCTCGGTGAGCGAGCGCACGCGCTTGCCGTGCCGCGTGAAGATCTCCACGCCCAGCTCGTCCTCGAGCTCGATGATCGCCTTCGATACCCCCGGTTGCGACGTGTAGAGCGCCTTGGCGGCCTCGGTGAGGTTGAAATTCTGCCGGACGGCCTCGCGCACGAAGCGAAATTGGTGCAGGTTCATTTATAACCCTTCCGCATATCAACAGAATTTTTTAGTCGTTTGAAATATAAGGCGAGTTTATTACGATTCACCGGAGTTTTTCAAATATGGATATCTGTTTTCGTCATTAGCAATCCAGCCGGGCAGCGGAAGGCCGGCGATAGCGGCGGAACGGAGATTCGGGCGCGACGTGGCTAGGACGTCGCGCGGTCACCACGAAAACCCTGGGGTCCCCGAATGTATCAGTACGACCAATACGACCAGACGATCGTCGACGAGCGTGTCGCGCAGTACCGCGATCAGGTGCGCCGCCGGCTGTCGGGCGAGTTGAGCGAAGACGAGTTCCGTCCGCTGCGCCTGCAGAACGGCCTCTACATGCAGCGCCACGCGTACATGCACCGCATCGCGATTCCGTACGGCAACCTGCGCAGCGACCAGCTCCGGATGCTGGCGCGCATTGCCCGCGAACACGACCGCGGCTACGGTCACTTCTCGACCCGCTCGAACATCCAGTTCAACTGGATCAAGCTGGAAGAAACGCCCGAGATCCTCGCGAAGCTCGCGTCGGTGCAGATGCACGGCATCCAGACGTCGGGCAACTGCATCCGCAACATCACGGCCGACCAGTTCGCCGGCGTCGCGCAGGACGAAGAGATCGATCCGCGTCCGTGGTCGGAAATCCTGCGCCAGTGGTCGACGTTCCATCCCGAATTCGCCTGGCTGCCGCGCAAGTTCAAGATCGCGGTGTCGGGCTCGAAGGACGACCGCGCGGCCGTGCAGATCCACGACCTCGGCGTGTACCTGAAGAAGAACGCGCAGGGCGAAGTGGTCGCGAGCATCCTCGCGGGCGGCGGCCTCGGCCGGACGCCGATCATCGGCGCGGTGATCAAGGAAGACCTGCCGTGGCAGCACCTGCTTACCTACTGCGAAGCCGTGCTGCGCGTGTACAACCGTTACGGCCGCCGCGACAACCTGTACAAGGCGCGCATCAAGATCCTCGTGAAGGCGCTGTCGCCCGCGAAGTTCGCGCAGCAGGTCGAGGAAGAGTGGCAGCACCTGAAGGACGGCCCGTCGACGCTCACGCAGGCGGAAGTCGACCGCGTGTCGCAGTACTTCCAGCCGCCCGTCTACGAGAAGCTGGCCGACACCGACGCATCGTTCGAACAGCACCTGCTCGAGAACAAGGCGTTCGCGCGCTGGGTCGAGCGTAACGTCGCCCCGCACAAGGTGTCAGGCTATGCCGCCGTCACGCTGTCGCTGAAGGATCACCGTATCGCGCCGGGCGACGCGACCGACCAGCAGATGGATCTGGTGGCCGACTGGGCCGACGCTTACTCGTTCGGCGAGCTGCGCGTGTCGCACGAGCAGAACCTGATTCTCGCGAACGTGAAGAAGCGCGACCTGTTCGCGGTGTGGGAAAAGGCGAAGGCAGCCGGTTTCGCGACGCCGAACATCGGCCTGCTGACCGACATCATCGCGTGCCCGGGCGGCGACTTCTGCTCGCTCGCGAACGCGAAGTCGATCCCGATCGCGCTGGCGATCCAGCAGCGTTTCGACGATCTCGACTATGTGTACGACCTCGGCGACCTGTCGTTGAACATTTCCGGTTGCATGAACTCGTGCGGTCACCACCACGTCGGCAACATCGGCATCCTCGGCGTCGACAAGGACGGCGCCGAGTGGTACCAGGTGTCGCTCGGCGGCGAGCAGGGCACGGGCCGGAACGGCGCGCGCCTCGGCCGCGTGATCGGGCCGTCGTTCTCGGCGGAGGAAGTGCCCGACGTGATCGCGAAGCTGATCGACACGTTCGTCGAATCGCGCGTCGACGGCGAGCGCTTCGTCGACACGTACGACCGCATCGGCATCGCGCCGTTCAAGGAGCGCGTGTATGCGGCGCGCCAGGCAGTGAACGCGTAACCAACCGGGTAGAAGGAATAAGCAGATGGCTTCGATTATCAAGAACCGCGCAGTGATCGACGATGCATGGCAGGTCGTGCGCGCGGCGGAAGACGGCGCACTGCCCGCGGTCGACGCGTTGCCGGCCGGCAAGGTGCTGGTGCCGTTCGCATTGTGGCAGGCCGAGCGCGCGGCGCTCGTCGCCGCGAAGACGAAGGACGAGCTCGGCGTATGGCTCGCACCGGACAGCGAGCCGGCCGATCTCGTGGCCGATTTCGGCGCGATTTCGCTGATCGCCGTCGAGTTCCCGCGCTTCGCGGACGGCCGCGGCTACAGCATCGCGCGCCTGCTGCGCGAGCGCCACGGCTGGACGGGCGAACTGCGCGCGATCGGCGATGTGCTGCGCGACCAGTTGCTGTACATGTCGCGTTGCGGCTTCGACGCATACGCGGTGCGCGCCGACAAGGACATCCACGACGCGCTGAATGCGTTCACGGAATTCACGCAGCGTTACCAGGGCGCGTTCGACCAGCCCGAACCGCTGTTCCGCCGCCGCGGCGCGACGCCCGACGCGAAGGTGAGCGCATGAGCACCGCGACCGCTACCGCGCTGACGCCGGAACTCGCCGCGAAGGTCGAGCGCCTCGACGCGCTGCTCGCGCAGATCGGTGCCCGTCACGAGAAGGTGAAGTTCGCGAGCAGCCTCGCGGCGGAAGACATGCTGCTGACGCATGCGATCCTGTCGAAGGGCGTGCGGATCGGCATCTTCTCGCTGAACACGGGCCGCCTGCACGCGGAAACGCTCGGCATGATCGACCGCGTGCGCGAGCGCTACGGCTACGAGATCGAGCAGTTCCATCCGCAGCAGGACGCGGTCGACCAGTACGTCGCCGAGCACGGCCTGAACGCGTTCTACGAGAGCGTCGAGCTGCGCAAGTCGTGCTGCCACATCCGCAAGGTCGAGCCGCTGAATCGCGCGCTCGCGGACGTCGGCGCATGGATCACGGGCCAGCGCCGCGAGCAGTCGGTCACGCGTGCCGAGCTGCACGAGGAAGAGCAGGACGAAGCGCGCGGGATCGCGAAGTACAACCCGCTCGCCGACTGGACGGAAAGCGACGTGTGGGCGTACCTCGAGGCGTTTGACGTGCCGGTGAATCCGCTGCATGCGCGCGGCTACCCGAGCATCGGCTGCGAGCCGTGTACGCGGGCGATCCGTCCCGGCGAGGACAGCCGCGCGGGCCGCTGGTGGTGGGAGTCGCGCGATACGAAGGAATGCGGCTTGCACATCACGACGATCACGCCGATTCCCGCGGACGCCGCTGCCGGCGCCACGCACTGAAAGCCTGACAAGAAACTGAATATTGCGCCGCCTGCGACAGCGGGCGGCACGAACCCAGAAGAGAAGGACTGAAATCATGAGCACGACGCTCGAGCAATCCGCCTTTGCCCCGCCCGCCGGTGCCGACAACCGCATGGGCCACCTCGACTGGCTCGAAGCCGAGTCGATCCACATCCTGCGCGAACTGGTCGCCGAATGCAGCAAGCCGGCGCTGTTGTTCTCGGGCGGCAAGGATTCGGTCGTCGTGCTGCATCTGGCGCTGAAGGCATTCGGCCTCGGCGCGAACCGCAAGACGACGCTGCCGTTCCCGCTCGTGCACATCGATACGGGCCACAACTACGAAGAAGTGATCGACTTCCGCGATCGCCGCGCGCAAGAACTCGGCGCCGAACTGGTCGTCGGCCACGTCGAGGATTCGATCAAGCGCGGCACGGTCGTGCTGCGCCGCGAAACCGATTCGCGCAATGCCGCGCAGGCCGTCACGTTGCTCGAGACGATCGAGCAGCATGGCTACACGGCGCTGATCGGCGGCGCGCGCCGCGACGAAGAGAAGGCGCGTGCGAAGGAACGCATCTTCTCGTTCCGCGACGAATTCGGCCAGTGGGATCCGAAGGCGCAGCGCCCGGAACTGTGGAGCCTGTACAACGCCCGCCTGCACAAGGGCGAACACCTGCGCGTGTTCCCGATCTCGAACTGGACCGAGCTCGACGTGTGGCAGTACATCGCGCGCGAAAACCTCGAACTGCCGTCGATCTATTACGCGCACCAGCGCGAGATCGTGCGCCGCAACGGGCTGCTCGTGCCCGTCACGCCGCTCACGCCGATGCGTGACGGCGAGACGAGCGAGCTCGCGCAGGTGCGCTTCCGCACGGTCGGCGACATTTCCTGCACGTGCCCGGTCGAGAGCGACGCGGACGACGTCGAGAAGATCATCGCCGAGACGGCGGTGACCGAGATCACCGAGCGCGGCGCGACCCGGATGGACGACCAGGCCTCCGAAGCCGCGATGGAACAGCGCAAGAAGCAAGGTTATTTCTGAAGCACACGAGGACATTCACATCATGAGCATCATCGAGAACACCGAAGACCTCGGCGTGCTGCGCTTCATTACCGCAGGCAGCGTCGACGACGGCAAGAGCACGCTGATCGGCCGCCTGCTGTACGACAGCAAGGCCGTGCTGTCCGACCAGTTGTCCGCGCTGTCGCGTGCGAAGAACAAGCGCACGGTCGGCGACGAGCTCGACCTCGCGCTGCTGACCGACGGCCTCGAAGCCGAGCGCGAGCAGGGCATCACGATCGACGTCGCGTACCGCTACTTCGCGACCGCGAAGCGCAAGTTCATCATCGCCGATACGCCGGGCCACGAGCAGTACACGCGCAACATGGTGACGGGCGCATCGACCGCGCACGCGGCGATCGTGTTGATCGACGCGACGCGCATCACGGTCGAAAACGGTGTCGTGCAACTCCTGCCGCAGACCAAGCGCCACAGCGCGATCGTCAAGCTGCTCGGGCTGCAGCACGTGATCGTCGCGATCAACAAGATGGACCTCGTCGACTACAGCGAAGCGCGCTTCAACGAGATCCGCGACGCATACGTCACGCTCGCGAAGCAGCTTGGCCTGAGCGACGTGCGCTTCGTGCCGGTATCGGCGCTGAAGGGCGACAACATCGTCGGCGCGAGCGAGCGCATGCCGTGGTACGCGGGCGAACCGCTGCTCGACGTGCTCGAATCGCTGCCGGTCGAGACGCAGGCGCATGACGCGCTGCGCTTCCCGGTGCAATGGGTCGCGCGCCAGGACGGCAGCTCGGCGGACGATTTCCGCGGCTACATGGGCCGGATCGAGTCGGGCGAAGTGAAGGTCGGCGACGAGATCGTCGTGCTGCCGTCGAACCGCACGGCGACGATCGCGGAGATCGTCGCGCCGGTGCCGGGCGGCACCGCGTCCGTGCCGCACGCATTCGCGGGCCAGACCGTGACGATCCGCCTCGCGGAAGACGTCGACGTGTCGCGCGGCGACATGTTCGTCACGTCCGGCGAGCCGGTCGAGCCGGCGAAGAAGCTCGAAGCCGATCTGTGCTGGTTCGACGAGACGCCGCTGTCGCCGCAGCGCAAATACCTGCTGAAGCAGACCACCAGCACGGTGTTCGCGAAGATCGGCGGCGTCAGGCAGGTGCTCGACGTGCACACGCTGTCGCACGCGACCGACCGTCACGATCTGAAGATGAACGACATCGGCCGCGTCGCGCTGACGCTGCAGAAGCCGATCGTGTGCGACACGTACGACGCGCATCCGGGTACCGGTGCGTTCGTGCTGATCGACGAGGCGACGCATCACACGGTCGCCGCAGGGATGATCCGGGCGTTCTCGGCATGACCGGGCAACCGCGCCGCTTCGCGGCGGCGCGGGCCGGAGCCGACGCCCGCTGGAAGGCGAAGCGACAAACATGGGCAAGGTGTATCTGATCGGAGCAGGGCCGGGCGCGGCCGACCTCATCACGGTGCGCGGCGCGCGGCTGCTCGAGCAGGCGGACGTCGTGCTGCACGACGCGCTCGTCGAGCCCGCGATGCTCGACTACGCGCCGAATGCGCGCCGGATCGCCGTCGGCAAGCGCTGCGGGCAGCGCTCGACCGCGCAGCACTTCATCAACAAGCAGATCGTCGATGCGGCACGCGAGCACGCGTGCGTCGTGCGGCTGAAGGGCGGCGACCCGATGCTGTTCGGTCGCGCCGAAGAGGAGATGCGCGCGCTGGAAGCGGCCGGCATCGACTACGAGGTCGTGCCGGGCATCACCGCGGCGCTGGCCGGCGCGGCGACGCTGAAGCGTTCGCTGACGTTGCGCGGCGTGTCGCGCAGCGTCGCGTTCGCGACGCACAGCCGCGCGCCGGGCAGCGACGAGATTCGCGAAGCCGCGCGCGCCGATTCGATCGTCTATTACATGGGCCGCGACAGCGCGCCCGGCATCGCGCAGGAACTGATCGACGCGGGCCGTGCGCCGGCGACGCCGGTGGCGATCGTCGAGGCGTGCAGCACCGCGCGCGAACGCACGCTGACGCTGACGCTCGGGCAGATGGCGGCGGGCGACGCGCAGGCGTGGCTCGATCCTGCGGAACCGAGCCTGCTGATGATCGGCGATGCGTTCGCCGAGCGCGCCGGGCAGGCGAAAGCGGGCGATGCGCTGCGAAATGCGGCCTGAGCGGAATCCGGCTGGAGTCCCAAATGAAAAAAGCGCTGGCGGAGGCCGGCGCTTTTTCTTTGTGGGCCGTGACGGCGTGATTTACGCGTCGTCGCCGATCTGGCCGATGCAGTAGCGCGCGATCGCGTCGAGCACGCCGTCGTCTTCGCCGACGGCCGTCGCGCAGCGGATCTCGACACCCGGATGCACGGCGCGGCACGCGTCGACGAGCTGCGGCAGGTCGCGGCGGACATGGCCGCCCTGGCCGAAGAACACGGGCACCACGGTGATGTGCGTGCAGCCGGCCGCGACCTGCTCGGCGACCGCGTCACCGAGCGACGGCGTCATCAGTTCGAGAAACGCGAGCGACACATGTGCGGCGGGGGAGGGGGCGCCGCGCAGCCGCGCGGCGAGCCGTTCGAACGGCTCGGCCCAGCGCGGGTCACGCGCGCCGTGGCCGAACAGGATGATGCCGTGCGAACTCATGTCGAACCCTCCGTCGTGACGCGGCGCTCAGTGCCGGTCGACCCACTTGAGCGCGAACAGGCCGAGCGCGAGATAGATCAGGCCCGGCGTCGCCGCGGTGAGCGGCGCGGGCCACGTGTTCAGCGTGCCGATGTGCGAGAACAGCGTGTTGAGGAGCTGGAAGCTCATGCCGAGCATGATGCCGCCGAACACCTTCACGCCGACCACGCCCGCACGCGTGTGCAGGTACGCGAACGGCAGCGACAGCACGAGCATCACGAACACCGCGAACGGATACAGCAGCTTGCGCCACAGCGCGATGTCGTAGCGCTGCGTGTCCTGCTGGTTCTCGCGCAAATGCTGGATGTAGCGGAACAGGTTGATGATCGACATGCGATCCGGCGACACGAGCAGCACCGACAGGATCTGCGGCGTCAGGTCCGAGCGCAACCGGTATTCGGGCAGCGATACCTGCTGCGACCGGTACACGGGGTTCAGCGCGTCGGCCGGCTGGCCGGCGATCGGCTTGATCGGCGTCAGCTCGGTTTCGTTGACGCCCTTCAGCAGCCAGTGGCCGGGCGGCTCGTAACGGCCCGTCTGCGCGATCCGCACGTTGCGCAGCTGGAATTTCGAATCGAATTCGTAGATGCGAACGTTGCTGATCGTCGAGTCGGGCGACAGGCTGCCGACGTTGACGAAGCGCGTGACCTGCTCGCCGTTTTCACGGGCCGCGAGCGTGTCCTTCACCCACACGCCCGACTGGAAGTTCGACGACACCGATGCACCGAGCGCCTGCAGCCGCACGCGTTCGGACAGCTGGTCGGCGTACGGGCCGACGAATTCGCCGATCAGGTAGGTGACGATCACGAGCGGCACGCCGATCTTCAGCAGCGAGCGCAGCGCCTGGTTGGTCGCGAGGCCCGACACGCGGAAGATCGTGAATTCCGAGTTCGCGGCCATCTGCGCGAACACGTAGATCGCGCTGATCAGCGCGGCGACCGGGATGATTTCGTAGAAGCGCGACGGGGTCTGCAGCGCGACGCGCAGCACCGCGTAGCCGAACTTGTAGTTGCCGTGCCCGACCGAGTTCAGTTCGCTGATCAGGTCGAAGAAGAAGAACAGGCCCGAGAACGCGAACAGGATGAAGACGAACGTGACGTAGATCTGTCGCGCGAAGTACTTTTCATAGAGCCGCATCGATCATGCTCCCGAGCGGCCGAACAGCGCGCGTGTAAACAGCGGACGATTGCGCACGCGCAACCAGAAGATGAACGCGACGATCGCCGCGACGACCAGATGCAGGCCGACGAGACCGACGCCGAACGACATCTTGCCCTGCTCGATCTGCGACTGCACCACGTTCAGCAGGTTCGAGTACGTGAGGTAGATCAGCACGGCCATCACGAGGTTGATCGTGCGGCTGCGGCGCGGGTTCTGGTACGACAGCGGGATGCCGAGCACCATCAGGTTGATCGCGATCAGCGGCAGCCCCGCGCGCCACGCGAATTCCGCGAGGTTGTCGTTCGTCGGGTTGCGCAGCAGATCCGGCGTCGGCGTGCTGTTGGTGGTCTGCACGTTGGTGACCGGGGTGCTCGTGATCTTCACGCCGTAGCGCTCGAACTCCATGATCTTGAAATTCGGCTGGCCGGGCGTGCCGTCGTAGCGGCGGCCGTTCTCCAGGACGACGAAGCGGCTGCCGTCGCGCGTTTCCGTGTGCCCCGTCTGCGACACGACCACGTTGACCTTGCCGTTCTCGGTCGAGGTCACGAACACGTTCTGCACCTTGCTCTGGTCGGGCGTCATCTTCTCGATGAAGAACACGCGGTGGTTCGAGGCCGATTCGCGGAACTGGCCCGGCGCGAGCAGCGAGATCTCGTCGCGCTGCTGGAAGCGCGCCTTGATCATCTTGCTTTGCTGGTTCGACCACGGCCAGCCGACGAACGCGAAGAAGGCGATCAGCAGGATGATCGGCGTGGCGAACACGCCGATCGGCTTGATGAGGCGCGTGAGGCTCACGCCGGACGCGAGCCACACGACCATTTCGGAGTCCCGGTACCACCGGGTCAGCACGAACAGGATCGACACGAACAGCGTGACGACGAGCATCACGGCGAGGTAGCCGATCACGGTGAGGCCGATCAGCACGAGGACGTCCCGCGGATCGATTTCACCGGACGCGGCGTAGCCGACGATGCGGATCATCATCGTCGTGAGCATGATCGTGAGCAGCACCATGAACACGGCGCCAGCCGTATACGCAAGCTCGCGCTGGAGGGAGCGTTCGAAGATCATTCTTGATGAGAAGAGGGCGGGAGGCTGCGCACGCGTGGTGGAGCGCTCGCGCCGCCACGGGAAAAATAGCGGATAATTGCGGCTTTCATCCTTAGCCCAGATTTTATCCGAGGACAAGCGCGATGGACTTTAGCATAAAAGGCTGTGATTGGAGCAAAGGCGAGGCGAAGGGGTTCCTGACCGGGAAGTCCGACTGCATCGTGCTCGGCATCTTCGAGGCGCAGACCCTGTCGGGCGCGGCGCTCGATATCGACACGGCCACCAAGGGGCTGATTTCGCGCGTGATCAAGGCCGGCGACATGGACGGCAAGCGCGGCAAGACGCTGTTCCTGCACGAAGTGTCGGGCATCGGCGCGTCGCGCGTGCTGCTCGTCGGCCTCGGCAAGCAGGATGCTTTCAATCAGAAAGCCTATAACGACGCCGTGGCGGCCGCATGGCGCGCGCTGCTGGCGACCAAGGTCGTCCAGGTCACGTTCACGCTCGCGCAACTGCCGGTCGACGAGCGCAGCTCCGACTGGGGCGTGCGCGCGGCAATCCTCGCGCTGCGCAACGAGACCTACCGCTTCACGCAGATGAAGAGCAAGCCGGAGCCGGCGTCGCACACGCTCAAGCGTGTCGTGTTCAGCGTCGATCCGTCCGACGAAAAAGCCGCGAAGGTCGCGGTCAAGCAGGCCGTCGCGCTCGCGAACGGGATGGATCTCACCCGCGACCTCGGCAACCTGCCGGGCAACGTCTGCACGCCGACCTACCTCGGCAACACCGCGAAGAAGATCGCGAAGGATTGGGGCCTGAAGGCGGAAGTGCTCGGGCTCAAGCAGATCCAGGCGCTGAAGATGGGCTCGTTCCTGTCGGTCGCGCGCGCGTCGGTCGAGCCGCCGCAGTTCATCGTGCTGCACTACCAGGGCGCCGCGGCGAAGGCCGCGCCGGTCGTGCTGGTCGGCAAGGGCATCACGTTCGACACGGGCGGCATCTCGCTGAAGCCGGGCGAGGGCATGGACGAGATGAAGTACGACATGTGCGGCGCGGGTTCCGTGCTGGGCACGATGCGTGCGGTCGCCGAGATGGGCCTGAAGATCAACGTCGTCGCGATCGTGCCGACCTGCGAGAACATGCCGGGCGGCAACGCGACGAAGCCGGGCGACATCGTCACCAGCATGAAGGGCCTGACGATCGAGGTGCTGAACACCGACGCCGAAGGCCGCCTGATCCTGTGCGACGCGCTCACGTATGCCGAGCGCTTCAAGCCGGCTGCGGTGATCGACGTTGCCACGCTGACGGGCGCGTGCGTGATCGCGCTGGGCGGCCACAACAGCGGCCTGTTCTCGACGAACGATGCGCTCGCGGGCGAACTGCTCGACGCATCGCGCGAAGCGAACGATCCGGCATGGCGCATGCCGCTCGACGACGAGTACCAGGATCAGCTGAAGTCGAACTTCGCGGATCTCGCGAACATCGGCGGGCGCCCGGCCGGCGCCGTGACGGCCGCGTGCTTCCTGTCGCGCTTCACCGAGAGCTATCCGTGGGCCCACCTCGACATCGCGGGCACCGCATGGAAGGGTGGTGCGGCGAAGGGCGCGACGGGCCGTCCGGTGCCGCTGCTCGCGCAGTTCCTGATCGACCGCGCCGGCCAGTGATGGCGGTGTTGACGACGCTGCGGGTACGCGGGCAATGACGCGGATCGATTTCCACTCGAACGTCGGCGATTCGCTCGCGTACGCGTGCCGGCTGCTGCGCAAGGCCTACCTGGCCGGGCAGCCGGTCGTCGTGCTCGCCGAGCCCGCGCGCCTGCGCGCGCTCGACGAGCGGCTCTGGACGTTCTCGCCGCTCGATTTCATCCCGCATTGCGGTGTCGACAGCGAGCACGCCGCCGGCACGCCGATCGTGCTGGCCGCGGATCTCGACCGCGCGCCGCATCATCACGTGCTGCTGAATCTCGGCGCAGCCGTGCCCGCGCAGTTCGCCCGCTTCGAGCGCCTGCTCGAAGTGGTCGGCAATGCGCCGGACGAGCTGGCCGCGGGCCGCGATCGCTACCGGTTCTACCGCGACCGCGGTTACGCGCTGAACAACTACAAGCAGGGCAGCTAGCCGCAACCGTCAACGGAGTGTTCCCGTGACCGAAGCCGATTCATCCTCGATCCCGACGCTGACCGACGTGCTGGTGCCGGGCAAGCCGGTGCCAGCGCGCTCGCCCGCGCCAGACGTACCGCAGCGGGCGGCCAACGCGGCGATTCCGGTGCTCACCGACGTGGTCGTGCCGCACGCCGCAGATGCGGCGCCGGCCGATTCCATCCAAAGTGAACGCGACCCCGATTCCGTCGTGGTCGAATGCGTGCCGACGCCGCACGTGCCGGCGGTCGAACTGCCGGGCGACGTGGCGACGGCTGCCGCGGCAGCGATGGGCGAGACCGACGCGCCGGCCGAACCCGGCGCCGCGGAGCACGTGGTCGCCGAAGATTCGGCGGCAATGCGCGCGCCGCTGCAATCGTCGCTGGCCGACGCCGATGTGCCGCTACCCGCGTTCGCAGCGGTGGCGCACGAGGCGGTGGGGCACGCGCGTGAAGTGCACCTGCCGGAGGCCGTCGTACCAGTCGCTGCGCTGCAGCCGGAAGCGCAGGCTGCAGCCGGGCTGACACCGGAAGATGCACAGCACATCGCCGAGCGCCTGCGCAATCGCCTGACGAACTATCTGACCGGGGAAGGGCGCGACGCGATCGAAGCCCGCTGTCGCGATGCGCTGCATGAGCACTCGGCCTGGCTGGTCGGCCAGATCACGCGCGAAGTGGCGCTGGCGCTGGAAACCGAGGTGATGGACTGGGTCCGCGACGCGGTCGACGAAGAGATCGCACGACGCCGCGCCGGTCATTCCGGCTAAGCAACGGGCGTTTCGCTGAAAAGCGGGGTGCGATTCCAGTAAAGGCCGGTGAAGCTACCGGCGGGGTACTGCACGGGTGAGTCGGATATGCCCGCCAGTCGCCGGAATCCGGCAGGTTGGCTATTCGGCCCGGGCGTTCGGATCAGCGCACCGACAGCACCCATTGCGCGAGCGTGTGGGCTTCGCTGTTCGTCAGTTGCGTATTGGCGGGCATCGGCACGCCGCCCCATACGCCGACGCTGCCTTTCACGATCGACTGGGCAAGGTAATCGACGGCGTCGCCGCGCGGCGCATACTTGCCGGCGATGTCGTGGAACGACGGGCCCATCAGCGGCTTGCCGATCGCGTGGCAGGCCATGCAGTTCTTGCGCTGGGCCAGCGCGAGCCCGTCGGCCTGGTCGGCGCGCGCCGCTGCCCCGCTGCCGATCAGCAAGGTGGCGAGCAGGACGCGCAATATCGAGTGTTTCATGCGGTTCTCCGCCGGCGGGGACGGCCGGCTACATGGTCCGCGCATTATAGAAGCAAAGGGAAAGCGCGTTTTGCGCGTTCCCCGGCGGCCATGTTTATCGGGGTCGCATGGCTTGACGTGCCCGGATCAACCCGTAACGGCGCCCTGGTTCGCCGGGCGGGCGAGCGCCGCGAATTTCGCGAGCACGCCGCGCGTGTAGCGTGGCGCCGGCTGTTGCCATGCGGCGCGGCGGCGCGCGAGTTCCGCATCGTCGACGTTCAGTTGCAGCAGCAGCCGATGCGCGTCGATCGTGATGGAGTCACCCTCTTGCACGAGCGCGATCGTGCCGCCGACGAACGCCTCGGGCGCGACGTGGCCGACCACCATCCCCCAGGTGCCGCCCGAGAAGCGGCCGTCCGTGATGAAGCCGACCGATTCGCCGAGCCCCTTGCCGATGATCGCCGACGTCGGCGCGAGCATTTCCGGCATGCCGGGGCCGCCCTTCGGGCCGAGGTAGCGCAGCACGAGGATGTCGCCGGCGCGGATCCGGTCGCCGAGAATCGCATCCATCGCGCTTTGCTCGTCGTCGAACACGCGTGCCGGGCCCGTGATCACCGGGTTCTTCAGGCCGGTGATCTTCGCGACCGCGCCGTCTTCCGCGAGATTGCCCTTCAGGATGGCGAGGTGGCCTTCCTTGTACAGCGCGCGGTCGATCGGGAAGATCACGTCCTGGTCCGCGCGCGGCACGCTCGGCACGTCCTTCAGCTCGTCGGCGAGCGTGCGGCCGGTGATCGTCATGCAGTCGCCGTGCAGCAGCCCCGCGTCGAGCAGGAGCTTCAGCACCTGCGGAATCCCGCCGGCCCGGTGCAGGTCGGTCGCGACGTACTTCCCCGACGGCTTCAGGTCGCAGATCACGGGCACGCGCTTGCGGATGCGCTCGAAGTCCTCGATCGTCCAGTCGACCTCGGCCGCGTGCGCGATCGCGAGGTAGTGCAGCACCGCATTGGTCGAGCCGCCCGTCGCCATGATCACCGACACCGCGTTCTCGATCGACGCCTTCGTGATGATGTCGCGCGGCTTCAGGTCGCGCTTCACGGCTTCGACGAGCACGCGCGCCGATTCGGCAGCCGAATCGACCTTCTCCTGGTCGGGGTTCGCCATCGTCGACGAGTACAGCAGCGACATCCCGAGCGCCTCGAACGACGAGCTCATCGTGTTCGCGGTGTACATGCCGCCGCACGACCCCGACGTCGGGCAGGCGTTCTGCTCGACGCCTTCGAAATCCTCCTGCGACATCCGGCCCGCGGTGAACTCGCCGACCGCCTCGAACGACGACACGATCGTCAGGTCCCGGCCTTTCCAGTTGCCGGGGCGGATCGTGCCGCCATACACGTAGATGCCCGGCACGTTCAGGCGCGCGAGCGCGATCATCCCGCCCGGCATGTTCTTGTCGCAGCCGCCGACCACCACCACGCCGTCCATCCATTGCCCCTGCACGCAGGTCTCGATGCAGTCGGCGATCACCTCGCGCGACACGAGCGAGTACTTCATGCCTTCGGTGCCCATCGACATGCCGTCCGAAATCGTCGGCGTGCCGAAGATCTGCGGGTTCGCATCGGCCGCCTTCACGGCCGCGACGGCGGCGTCCGACAGGCGCTGCAGGCCGGAATTGCACGGCGTGATCGTCGAATGGCCGTTCGCGATGCCGATCATCGGCTTGTCGAAATCGTCCTTCTGGTAGCCGAGTGCGTAATACATCGAGCGGTTCGGCGAGCGGGCCACGCCTTGCGTGATGTGCTTCGAGCGACGGTTGTAAGCCATGGGGGACTCCATCGTTGTCTGGGCAACGCCGTCGAGCGGCGAGCCGGTTCGGATCAGTCAAGCATGGAGTGTCCGGATTGGGATGTCCAATATATTATTTGTCGCTTATTAAGTCGTTCTTCGAATGAGAGAGCCATGGCCGATCCGACTCCCGACCTGCGCCAGTGGCGCTATTTCGTGACCGTCGCCGACGAGCGCCATTTCGGCCGCGCGGCCGAACGCCTGTCGATGACGCAGCCGCCGCTGTCGCAGGCGATCCGTGCGCTCGAGGATGCGCTCGGCGTCGCGCTGTTCGCGCGCACCAAGCGCTCGGTGGCGCTGACGGCGGTCGGGGCGGCGCTGCTGCCGGACGTGCGCCGGCTGCTTGCAGCGGCCGATGCGTTGCCGCCGCTGGCGCGACGGCTCGCGCGCGGCGAGGCCGGCTCGCTGTCGCTCGCGTTCGTGTCGACCGCCGATTACGGGCTGCTGCCCGCGCTGCTGCGGGCGTTCGGTGCGCGCTATCCGCAGGTGCGGCTGCAACTCGCGGAGGCGACGAGCGACGTGCAGATCGACGAGCTCGTCGCGGGGCGCATCGACGCGGGGCTCGTCATTCCGCCCGTGCCGCCGCGCCACGCGGCCGGGCTGTCGTACCTGCCCGTCATGCGCGAGCCGCTGGTGGTGGCGATGCCGGCGGCGGCGAGCGATGCGCCGGAAGACGAGCCCGTCCGTCTCGCCGAGGTTGCCGCGTTGCCGCTCGTGATCTTTCCGCGTCGTCTGGCACCCGGCTTTTATGACATCATTACGGGCTGCTACGGCGCGGCGGGGGCAACGCCGCACATCGGCCAGGAGGCGATCCAGATGCAGACGATCGTCAGCCTGGTGTCGGCCGGCATGGGCGTCGCACTGGTGCCGCAATCGCTGCGTAACCTGCGGCGCACCGGCGTGGTCTACCGGCCGCTTGCCGATCACGCGCCGGTCGTCGAGACAGGCCTCGTGTGGCGCACCGGTGACGTGAGCCCCGTGCTGGCCGGCTTCATCGATGTCGTGCGCGCGCAGGGCCTCGCCACGTGACGTGAACGATGACGCGCCGGTGCCGTCCAACGCGCGGTGCGGCGCGTTTGCGACGGCCGTACCGCATTCGAAAACTTCTTCGCTAACCCATGATCATTCACCCGAATTTCGACCCCGTTGCGATCCATCTCGGGCCGCTGGCCGTGCGCTGGTACGGGCTCATGTATCTCGTCGGCTTCATCGCGGCGATCGTCGTCGGCCGGATCCGGCTGAAGCTGCCGCACGTCGCGGCGCAGGGCTGGACCGCGAAGGACATCGACGACATGATGTTCTACGGCGTGCTCGGCACCGTGCTCGGCGGCCGGCTCGGCTATGTGCTGTTCTACAAGGCCGATTTCTACTTCTCGCATCCGCTCGACGTATTCAAGGTGTGGGAAGGCGGCATGTCGTTTCACGGTGGCTTCCTCGGCGTGACGCTCGCGATGATGTTGTTCGCGTGGCAGCGCAAGCGCCACTGGCTGCAGGTCACCGACTTCGTCGCGCCGATGGTGCCGACGGGGCTCGCGGCCGGCCGGCTCGGCAACTTCATCAACGGTGAGCTGTGGGGCCGCGTGACCGACCCTTCGGCACCGTGGGCGATGCTGTTCCCGGGCGCGATGCGCGACGATGCGGCATGGTTGCCGAAGCATCCGGAGCTCGTCGAGAAGTGGCATCTTGCCGACGTGTTCATGCAATACCAGATGCTGCCGCGCCATCCTTCGCAGCTCTATGAAATCGCGCTCGAAGGCATCGCGCTGTTCTTCGCGCTGTTCTTCTTCGCGCGCAAGTCGCGGCCGATGGGCGCCGTGTCCGCGCTGTTCCTGATCGGCTACGGCCTCGCACGTTTCACGGTCGAGTTCGCGCGCGAGCCCGACGACTTCCTCGGCCTGCTCGCGCTGGGCCTGTCGATGGGGCAGTGGCTGTCGCTGCCGATGATCCTCGCGGGCGTCGCGCTGATGGTCTGGGCGTATCGCCGCCGCGCGGCGCATGCCGCTGCGTGACGCGATGTCGATGCACGTGCGATCGGCGCGTGCATCGGCACCCTGCAGGTCAACGCAAAACGCCGGCCCTCGGGCCGGCGTTTTTCATTTCGGACTGCCGTGCGCTGCGCGTTACTTCATCTGCACGGAGCCGTTGACGGTGACCGACACGGTGGCCTTGCCGCCTTCGACCGCGATCGGCGCGCTCATCTTCGCGCTGTCCATCGGCGCCGCGGCCATCGCCATCATGCGCGGGTACGGCTGTACGTTGCGGCCGCCGCCGACGTTCACGTCGCGGATCGTGTAGCTGCCGTAACCGAATGCCTTCGCGGCTTCGTCGGCGCGGGCGCGGAACGACTTGATCGCTTCGGTCGTCAGCTTTTGCTCGGCCGCGCGCTGCGCTTCGGGCGACAGCGAGAACTCGACGTTCGCGACCTGCATCAGGTTCGACAACTGGCCCGCAAGCTTCGACGCGGCAGCGAAATCGCGCGATTCGAGCGCCACTTCAGTACGACCGCGCCATGCGGAGATCTTGCCGTCACGATCGGTGCTCGGGTACACGGAGAATGCGCCCGTGTGTGCAGTGACGCCCGATACGCCCTTCGCCTGCGACAGCGCTGCATCGGCGCGCTGGTTCAATTGCGCGGTGAGGCTGCCTGGATCCTTGGCCTGCTGCTCGTAGAACAGCGTGATGTGGATGATGTCCTGCGGCACGTCCGCGCTGGCCTGCGACGACAGCGACAGCACGCCTGCCGGCTCCGGAAAGTGCGGGTTCGCGGTTTGCGCGTGCGCGGCGGTCGACGCGAGCGTCAGCGCGGCGGGAACGGCGGCGGCAAGGGCGAGCGACAGCGCGAGTGCGGATTTCTTGGTCATTGTTGGACTCCTGGTGCGAGGGCGTGCACGCGGATTGCGCGTGCACGACGCGGGCGTACCGCGCGACGAAAAAAACGACAGCCGGCCCGATCGGCCGACAGCGGTTGCTTAGGCCGCGCGAACGTGCCGCGAGTTCCGTTGCGGCAGTGCATCCTGACCAGATTTGACCTTTGGCGTGCGCCTACTTCATCAGCTTTTCGGTGATGAAGCGCCATTCGGCGCGCGTGACCGGCGTGATCGACAGCCGGTTGCCGCGCGCGAGCACGCGCATGTCGGCGAGTTCGTCGTGTTCGCGCAGCGCCGCAAGCGGCACGAGCGGCGTCTTTTTCACGTAGCGCACGTCGACGAGCAGCCAGCGCGGTGCTTCCTGCGTCGACTTCGGGTCGTAATAGGGGCTTGTCGGATCGAACTGCGTGGGGTCGGGGTAGGGCGTCGACGACACTTCGGCGAGGCCCGCGATGCCCGGCTCGGGGCAGCTCGAGTGATAGAACAGCACGCCGTCGCCGATCTTCATCGTGTCGCGCATGAAATTGCGCGCCTGATAGTTGCGCACGCCGGTCCACGGCAGCGAGCGCTGCGGTGCGTTGGCGAGATCGTCGATGCTTGCTTCGTCCGGTTCGGACTTCATCAGCCAGTATTGCATGGATCGTGATCGACGCAGAAAGAGGCTGCTACAAAAGAAAACGGCACCGGGCTTCGCCCGATGCCGTTGGATAGGCCCCCGCCTTGGCCGCTAGGCCGGCATCCTGAACCTGAGGTTCAGAATTGGTCGCAGTTAGCAGCACTTCGGGTACATCAGACAGAGTGACGCGCGCGCCCGTGCTACAAATTTCCGCAACCGTGCACATGGCATTGGTTCAAGGAATATATGACCTTGGCGAACCAGGCAGGGAAGCTGACTGAACTGTGATTCGATGCGCCAATTTGACCACCGTTGATCGCCGAGATCAAGGGGAATCGACGCATCGATTGAAACGTTACTGCGTCTCGTGCTGTGCGAGCACCGCGCCGAGTTGTTCGTTCATCTGGTGCATTGTACGACGGATTTCCTCCGCGGGAAATGCTTCACCGTGCCGCACGCTCGTTTGCAGCCGCAGCAATTCGGACGCGAGCGACAGCGCCGCCATCACGGCGATGCGATCGGTGCCGCGTACCGAGCTGTTCGAGCGGATTTTCGACATTTCGGCGTCCACGCGCGCGACCGCTTCGAGCAGTGCCGCTTCGGTCTCGGCCGAGCAGGCGAGCCGATAGGCCTGACCGAGAATCGAGACTTCGATCTGCTTGGTGCTCATGCATGTTCTCCATGGCTGGCCGCGTCATCGCCATCCGTACGCGCCTGCGCATCCAGCAGGTCGAGCTGGTTGTCGGCTTGCTCCGCATTTTTCGAGCGCGGCAGCTTTTCGAGAATCGCGTTCAGTTTCACCTGGGCGTCGTCGATCTTTGCCGACAGCGTGTCACGCTCGGCCGCAAGTGCATTGCGTTCATCGCGCAGTTGCGCGAGTTCCGCGCGGACAGCGTCCGCATCCGCGCGCAATTGCGCGACCTGCTCCTCGAGCGCGAGCCGTTCCGAGTGATAGCGCTTGTTTAGCGAAATCAGACGGCCAATATTTTGAGATAGGGTTTCGAGTTCGTTGAGCATTTGCTGCGTCCTCTAAAGACCCAGCATTTTAGCGCGGAATAACGCGCAATCCGACATCTGTAACGTTTCCAGTCGTAACACCCCTGCTTCTTGCCGCGAATCAGCGCGTCCCGTGCGTGTCCGGACGCTTCCTTGACGCTCGCGCGACCCGCTCCTAAACTGGCGCCGCCTCGGTGCTCGCGCGTGGAACGCGCGGTTAAACGGGAAGCAGGGCGCGGGCGCCGGAAGCCTGCCAACCTGCGCTGCCCCCGCAACGGTAAGCGGCCGCGTCTCGTGACGCAGGCCGGCTCGGGCGCGTTTCGCGTGCAGCTCCTGCATGCGGACGCGGGCCACTGCGCGTCATCGCGCGGGAAGGCGAGCCGGACCGCCGCCAGCCCGGATACCGGCCGAGACGGGGAGCCCGCACGGGCTTCGTGACGCGCGGCCTGCGGGGAGGCGGGGCGCGCAATGCTTCACGGAACCTTCTTCGATGCTGACCCCAATCGTCCGCGCGGCGCTCACGTCACGACCGGCCCGCTGCCGCAAGCGGGGGCGCGGTACGTCGTGTGCGGCGCCGTGCGCGGCATGAGCGCCGCGCGCGCCACCGCGATCTGGGCCGCGCTGGCGGCGGCGGTCGCGCTGCTGTTCGTCGCGTCGCTGTCGATCGGCAGCGTGCCGATGTCGCCATGGCAGGCGCTCGCGTCGCTCGTGCCGCATGGCGGCGACGCGCTGTTCGCCGATATCGTTCGCACGCTGCGCCTGCCGCGCGCGCTCGCCGGCTTCGCATGCGGCGCGCTGCTCGCGCTGGCCGGCGCACTGCTGCAGGTACTGTTGCGCAATCCGCTCGCGGAGCCGTACGTACTCGGCGTGTCGGGTGGCGCGGCCGGCTTCGCGCTCGTCGCGATGATCGCGGGCGGCGCGTGGTGGCTCGTCGATGCGTCGGCGTTCGCCGGCTCGATCGTGTCGGTCGCACTCGTGCTCGGTCTCGCGCGCCGCGAGCTGGGGCGCGGCGATTCGCGCGACGCATCGCCGCGTTTGCTGCTCACGGGCGTCGTGATCGCGGCGGGGTGGGGCGCGATCGTCACGCTGCTGCTGTCGCTCGCGCCCGATGCACGGTTGCGCGGAATCATCTTTTGGCTGACCGGCGACCTGAACGGCGTGACCGCGCCGTGGTTCGCGTGGGGTGCGTTGTTGCTGGCCGCCTGCGTCGCGCTGCCGGCCGCGCCGCAACTGAACGTGCTGCTGCGCGGCGACGCGACCGCGCTCGCGCTCGGCGTGCCCGTTGCGCGCCTGCGCGTGCGGATCTATCTCGTCGCGTCGCTGGCCGCCGCGGCCGCGGTGACGACGGCCGGCACGATCGGCTTCGTCGGCCTCGTCGTGCCGCATGCGCTGCGGCTCGCCTTCGGCAACGACCAGCGCATGCTGCTGCCGGCCGCGATGCTCGCGGGCGGCGGCGGCGTGATGGCGGCCGACCTGCTCGCACGCACCGTGATTGCGCCCGCGCAACTGCCGGTCGGCGTGATGACCGCGCTGATCGGCGTGCCGGTGTTCCTGTGGATGTTGTTGAGGAGGCCGATGCGATGACGGGGGCCGCACTGCACGCCACGGCCGGCGACATGAACTACGCGGCCGTCGGCATGACGCTGAAGGCCGGCGCGCGTACGCTGCTCGACGGCTTCACCCAGGTGTTTCGGCCCGGCGAGATCTGGTGCGTTGCCGGGCCGAACGGCGCGGGCAAGACGACGCTGCTCGCGACCCTCGCGGGGCTGCAGCCGCCGGCCGGCGGACACGTCGAGATCGACGGCCGGCCGCTTGCCGCATGGCCACCCGAGCAGCTCGCGCAGCGCCGCGCGCTGATGCCGCAGCAACTGCACGACGCATTCAGCGCGACCGTGTTCGACACGGTGCTGCTCAACCGCTTTCCGTATCTCGGCGGCTGGGGCTGGGAGCGCGATGGCGACCACGCGGCCGCGCGCGACGCGCTGGCGACATTCGACCTGACCGCGCTCGCGTCGCGCGACGTGCTGTCGCTGTCGGGCGGCGAGCGGCAGCGCGTCGCGCTGGCCGCGACGCTGTGCCAGGACGCGCCGTCGATGCTGCTCGACGAGCCGCTCGCGCATCTCGACCTGCATCACCAGATCGATTGCCTGACCGCGCTGGCCGCATGGGTCGACGCGGGCCCGCGCACGGTGCTGTTCTCGTGCCATGATCTCAATCTCGCGCGGCGTTTCGCGACGCATGCGCTGTTGCTCGACGGCCGCAGCCACGCATGGGCCGGCCCCGTGCACGACGTGCTGACGCCCGAGCGCGCGAGCGACGCGTTCGGCTATCCGCTCGTGCTGATCCGCGAGAACGGCCGCGATGCGCTGCTGCCGGCGTGGCCCGAGCGACAATGACCTTTTCCTTTCCGATGCGCGGCGCACACCGCGCCAACGACACGGCTTTTCGATGACGACCCCGACCCCCTTCCCGCCCGCGATCGCGCCGCTCGACGAGGTGCTGCGCAAGCGCCTGCAGCACGTGATCGACCACAAGACCAAGCCGCCCGGCAGCCTCGGTCAGCTCGAGGCGGTCGCGTTGCAGATCGGCCTGATCCAGCATACCGAGCGGCCGGTCCTGCAGCGTCCCGTGATGATCGTGTTTGCTGGCGATCACGGGATTGCCGCCGAGGGCGTGAGTCCTTATCCGCAAGCGGTGACCGCGCAGATGGTCGCGAACTTCCTCGCCGGCGGCGCGGCGATCAACGCGTTTTCGGGCGTGGCGCAAAGCACGCTCGAGATCGTCGATGCGGGGGTTGCGTCGCCGCTGCCGCTGTCCGACCGGCTCGTGTCGCTGCCGGTCGCACGCGGGACGCGCAACTTCGCCGCAGAGCCGGCGATGACGCGCGACGAGGCAATGACGGCGCTCGCCGCCGGCGCGGCGCGCGTGCGCCTGCATGCGTCGCTCGGCACGAACGTGATCGGCTTCGGCGAGATGGGAATCGCGAACACGTCGTCGGCCGCGTGCCTGATGAGCCGCCTGCTCGGCGTGCCGATCGACGCGTGCGTCGGGCGCGGCACGGGCCTCGACGACCAGGGTCTCGCGCACAAGCGCGCGGTGCTCGGCCGTGCGCTCGTCAAGCACTCGCACGCGATCGCGCCGCTCGATGTGCTCGCGACGTTCGGCGGCTTCGAGATCGCGATGATGACGGGCGCGTATCTCGCGGCCGCGAGCGAGCGGATGACGATCCTCGTCGACGGCTTCATCGCGACGGCAGCGCTGCTGGTTGCCGAGCGCATTGCGCCCGGCGTGCGCGACTACTGCGTGTTCTCGCATACGTCGCACGAGGCCGGGCACCGGCGCATGCTCGAGCATTTCGGCGCGAAGCCGCTGCTCGCGCTGGACCTGCGGCTGGGCGAAGGCACCGGTGCCGCGCTCGCGCTGCCGCTCGTGCGGGCGGCCGCCGCCTTCCTCACGGAGATGGCGAGCTTCGAGTCCGCCGGCGTCGACAATCGTGACGCCTGATCGCGCGCGCGGCGTGCGGGCCGAACTGCGCTACTTCTTCGTCGCGCTCGGCTATTTCACGCGCGTGCCCGTGCCGCGCGCGATCGGCTACGCGGCCGGCGATCTCGACCAGGCCGCGCGCTATTTCCCGCTCGTCGGCGCATGCGTGGGCGTGTGGGGCGCGCTCGTGTATCTCGCTGCGCTGCGCGCGCTGCCGCCGTCGATCGCGGTCGGGTTGTCGATGGCAGCGACGCTGCTCGCCACGGGCGCCTTCCACGAGGACGGCCTGGCCGACAGCTGCGATGCGTTCGGCGGCGGCTATACGCGCGACGACGTGCTGCGCATCATGCACGACTCGCGGATCGGCACGTTCGGCGCGGTCGCGCTCGTGATCTCGCTCGGCGTGAAATGGCAGGCGCTTGCGTCCATGTTGCCGTTGCGCGCCGCGTGGACGATGATCGCCGCGCACGCGGCGAGCCGCGCGGCGGCGGTGAGCCTGCTGATGACGCTCGACTACGTGCGGCCCGAAGGCAAGGCGAAGCCGGTCGCGCAACGGATGGGTGCACGCGCGGCATGTGTCGCGGCGCTGTTCGGATTGCCCTGGCTGTTCTGGCCCGACTGGCGCATGGGTGTCGCCGCATGCGTTGCGCTCGTGCTCGTGCGCGCGTGGGCCGCCCGCTATTTCGTGAAGCGGATCGGCGGCTATACGGGCGACTGTCTTGGCTTCACGCAGCAACTGTGCGAACTGGCGATCTATCTCGTGGTGCTCGGATGGACGTCGTCCTGATTCGTCATCCGGCCGTCGGCATCGAGCCGGGCATCTGCTACGGACGCAGCGACGTGCCGCTCGCCACGCCGGCCGAGGCCGGGGCGAAGGCGGTGCGTACGCATCTGTCTGCTATCGGCGCGCCGCTTCCCGAACAGGTCTGGACGAGCCCGCTGACGCGCTGCGCGTCGGTGGCCGAACGGCTCGCGCAGGCATGCGACGTGCCGTTGCGGCGCGACGCGGACTGGCAGGAAATGGATTTCGGCGCGTGGGAAATGCGGCGCTGGGACGATATCGATCGCGCGGCGCTCGATGCGTGGGCGGCCGACCTGATGCATGCGTGCGCGCATGGCGGCGAAAGCGTTGCGCGGTTTGCCGCGCGGGTTGCGCGGCGAGCCGACGCAGTGGCGCAGTTCGACCGGCCGCAGTGGGTCGTCACGCATGCGGGCGTGATCCGCGCGTTTGCATCGCATGTGTTGCGCGTGCCGCTCGATACATTGCTGTCGCGATCCGTACCGACAGGGGGTGTCGTCTGGCTGCGCGCGGATGCTGCCGCGCGAACGTGGGACGTGATGCACTGGGACGAATAGGCGCGCTGGCCACTGCGTGTGAACGACGGAGCGCGCGGTCAATTCGTCTCGGGCATCTGGCACGCGATGACCGCGCAAGTCACCGGAAATCAGCGCACCGCCCGCCGCGCACGCGCGGCATCGAGAGCCTCACACAGCGCGGCCGCGCCCTGCGCGATCCGCGGCGCCGGCCGTGTCAGCAGATCGCCGTCGATCGCGAACAGGTTGTGGCGTGCCACGGCCGTCAGTGCGGGCCACGTGCGCCAGCGCGCCAGGCTCGGCAGTGGTTCGTCGGCGCGCGTCGTACCCGCACTCGTCGTCACGATCGCCTCCGGATTCGCCGCGAGCACGGCCTCGTCGGTGACGGTCGGCACGAGCGGCTTGAGCGATGCGAACACGTTGCGGCCGCCGCACAGCTCGATCACGTCGTTGATCAGGTGCGCACCGTTGAGCGTCATCAGCGGCCGATCCCAGACCTGGAAGAACATCGTGACAGGCGCTCGCGCAGCGTAACGCGTGCGTAGCGTCGCGATGTCGCGCGCATAGGCGGCCGCGGCCGCATCGGCAACCGGTTGCGTGCCGAGCAGTGTGCCGAGCCGGCGCAGCGACGACGCGACGTCGTCGAGATGCTTCGGTTCGCTGAAGAACAGCGGGATGTGCAGCGCGCGCAGCGCATCGGTCTGCCGCTCGGCATTGCCGTGCCGCCAGACGACGATCAGGTCGGGCTTCAGCGCGGCGATCCGCTCGAGATCGAGCGCCTTGTTGTCGCCGACGCGCGGTATCGCTTGCGCCGCGGGCGGATAGTCGCTGTACGTGACGGTGCCGACGAGCTTCGCGCCGCCGCCGGCCGCGTAGACGAGTTCGGTCGCGTGCGGCGCGAGACTGATCACGCGTTGCGCGGGCGCCGGCAGCGTGACGGTATTGCCGGCGTCGTCGCGTGTCGTGACATCGGCGTGGGCGCGTGGCGCGTAAGCGAACGCAGCCAATAGCGCGATTGGCGCGAGCCGCTGAAACGTGCATGAATTCATGCGGAGTCCCGTTGCAGCGTCGGCACGCAGTGCGCGAGCGCATCGCCGAGGCGCTGCCATTCCGTTTCGCTGCCCGGCAAGCCGACGCGTACGCTCGACGGGGTCGGGAAGTGCCGCGTCCAGACCCCGCGTGTCGCGAGTGCCGCATGCAGTGCCGCGGCGCGCGGGTCGTCGGTCCAGCTGAAGAGCGGCGTCGCGCGAACCGCGAAGCCGTGCGCGCGCAGCAAGGCGGCCAGCCGTTCGCCGTCGGCCGCGAGCCGTTCGCGGGCGGCGGCCTGCCATGCGCGGTCGGCGAACGCCGCGGCGACTGCATGGCGGGCAGGGCCGCCGACCGTCCAGGCGCCGAGCATGTCGCGCAGCGCGACGATCCGGTCAGGACAGGCGAGCACGAAGCCTGCGCGGATGCCGGCGAGCCCGAAGAACTTGCCGACCGAACGCAGCACGATGAGCCCGGGGCGATCGACGTGTGGCGCGAGCGACCGCGTCGCGCCCGTATCGGCGAATGCCTCGTCGACGATCAGCGTGCCGCCGCGCGCGGCCAGTTGCGCGTGCCAATCGAGCAGGCGCTCGGCCGACACGAACTCGGCGGTCGGATTATTCGGATTCCCGACGATGACGTGACGCAACGTCGCTGGCAGCGTATCCGTGTCGATGTCGAGCGCGACGACGCGATGGCCGTGGCGCGCGAAGGCGGGCGCGTATTCGCCGTATGCGAGCGCCGCGACGCCGGCGTCGCCGGTCGGCAGCAACGCGGGCAATGCGCGGATCGCGGCCTGGCTGCCGGCGACCGGCAGCACGTGTGCGGGATCGGGCGCGTGGTAGTACTGCGCGGCGCAGGCCGCGAGGCCGTCGCCGTCGTCGGGCAGCCGGCGCCACGCGTCGGCCGGGACGGGCGGCACCGGATAGCCGACCGGATTGATGCCGGTCGACAGGTCGAGCCACGCGTCGTACGGAATGCCGTGGCGGCGTGCAGCCTCATGCAGGTTGCCGCCGTGTGCGATGCGGGTGTCAGACATGATGGGTGGCCATGGCGAGTGCGCCGCTCGCGACCAGCAGCGCGAGCCACAGGGCGAGCGTGCGCGTGACGAGCGACAGCGCGGCGACGATGTGGACGGCGGTCGCCGTGGCGCCGGTGCCGAGCGCGGGACGATCCTCGATCTCGCCGTGATAGACGGCCGGGCCGCCGAGCTGCACGTTCAGGCTGCCGGCACCGGCGGCCATCACCGGGCCCGCGTTCGGGCTGTCCCAGTGGCGCGCCTGCGTGCGCCAGCAGCGCCACGCGGCGGCCGTGTCGCCGAGCAGCGCGTAGCTCGCGGCCGTGAGGCGCGCGGGAATCCAGTTCAGCGCGTCGTCGAGGCGCGCGGCGGCCCAGCCGAAGGTCAGGAAGCGCGGCGTGCGGTAGCCCCACATCGCGTCGAGCGTGTTCGCGAGCCGGAACAGCAGCGCGCCGGGGCCGCCTGCGACGACGAACCAGAACAGCGCGCCGAAGATCGCGTCGTTGCCGTTCTCGAGCGCGGATTCGACGGCCGCGCGCGACAGCGCGCCCTCGTCCGCGTCGCTCGTGTCGCGCGACACGATGCGCGCGGTCAGCGCGCGGGCGGCGCCGAGGTCATGCCGCAGCAACGCGGCAGCGATCGGCGCGACGTGGTCGGTGAGGCTTTTCGCGCCGAGCGCGAACCACAGCAGCGCGATATGCAGCGCGGCCGCGAGCGGCCACGGCAGCACGGTCGTGAGCCATGCCGCGATGGCGACCGGCGGCACGACCGCCGCGACCCATGCGGCGACGCCGATCACGCGGCCGCGCCGGCCCGTGTTCAGCGCGCCTTCGATGCGCGCGGCGAGGCGGCCGAACGCGACGAGCGGGTGCCAGCCGGCCGGTTCGCCGAGCGCGCGGTCGACGATCGCGGCCGCAACCGCGAACATCGCGACGACGGGCAGCGACAGCATCAGCATGACGGCGCTCCCGTCTTGAGGTCGAGCGGCAGCCCGGCGACGAGCAGCGTCACGCGTGTCGCGAGCGCGGCGACGCGCTGGTTCAGGCGCCCGAGTTCGTCGACGTAGCGGCGCGTGACCGATCCGAGCGGCACGACGCCGAGCCCGATTTCGTTACTGACGACGATCACCTTCGCGCGCGCGCCGCGCAACGCGTGCTCGAGCCGCTCGACCTGCGCCGCGTACTGCGCATCATCGAGCGGTTCACCTTCGGCGGGACACAGCAGGTTCGTGAGCCACAGCGTCAGGCAGTCGACGAGCAGGCACGCGTGCGGATCGTCGAGCCGTGCGAGCGTGCCGGCGAGATCGACGGGCGCGTCGGCGAAACCCCAGTCGGCCGGCCGGCGCGCGCGATGGTGCGCGATGCGCTCCGCGAACTCGGCATCGGCGGCGGTCGCGGTCGCGATGTAGGTGACGGGGAGGCCGCTGTCGGCGGCGAGCCGCTCGGCATGCGCGCTCTTGCCCGAGCGCGCGCCGCCGAGGACGAAGGTGAGGTCGTGCGGAATCATCGCGTGATTGTAACGGCGCGGGCAGGGCGGCGCGGGGGATAATGCGGCCTTTGCTTCGCGACGACCTTTACACGATGAATGCACCCGAGCCGCGGCCGCGCGGCACGCTGATGATCCAGGGCACGACGTCCGACGCGGGCAAGAGCACGCTGGTTGCCGGCCTGTGCCGGCTCGCCCGCCGCGCCGGCGCGCGCGTTGCGCCGTTCAAGCCGCAGAACATGGCGCTCAACAGCGCGGTGACGGCCGACGGCGGCGAGATCGGCCGCGCGCAGGCGCTGCAGGCGCTGGCCGCGGGCGTCGCGCCGCATACGGATTTCAACCCCGTGCTGCTGAAGCCGACGAGCGATCGCGGCGCCCAGGTGATCATTCACGGCAAGGCGCGCATGAACCTCAATGCGCGTGCGTATCACGACTACAAGCCGGTCGCGTTCGATGCGGTGCTCGAGTCGTACGCGCGCCTGCGCGCCGGCTACGACACGGTGATCGTCGAAGGCGCCGGCAGCCCGGCCGAGATCAACCTGCGCGACGGCGACATCGCGAACATGGGTTTTGCCGAACGCGTCGACTGCCCGGTCGTGCTGGTCGCCGACATCGACCGCGGCGGCGTGTTCGCGCATCTGGTCGGCACGCTCGCGTGCCTGTCGGACAGCGAGCGCGCGCGCGTGCGCGGCTTCGTGATCAATCGCTTCCGCGGCGATTTCAAGTTGCTCGAACCGGGGCTCGACTGGCTGCGCGCGCAAACGGGCAAGCCGGTGTTCGGCGTGCTGCCGTACCTGCACGGCCTGCTGCTCGACGCCGAGGACATGCTGCCCGCCCAGGCGCGCAGCGCCGCCGCACGGGGCGACGCCGGCGTGCTGCGCGTCGTCGTGCCGGCGCTGCCCCGCATCAGCAACCACACCGATTTCGATCCGCTGCGTGCGCATCCGCAGGTCGAATTCACGTACTGGAAGAGCGGCCCCGTGCCGGACGCCGACCTGTTGATCCTGCCCGGTTCGAAGAGCGTGCAGCGCGATCTCGCGTGGCTGCGCGACGCGGGCTGGGACACGCTGATCCGTCGCCACCTGCGCTACGGCGGCAAGGTGATCGGCATCTGCGGCGGGATGCAGATGCTCGGCCGCACGCTCGACGATCCGCTCGGCCTCGAAGGCGCGCCCGGCAGCGTGCCGGGGCTCGGGCTGCTCGATTTCGACACGACGCTGCAGCCCGACAAGACGCTGAAGAACGTGACGGGGCAGCTCGCGCTGCCGGGCGGGGCCCCGGTGCGCGGCTACGAGATCCACATGGGCGATACGCACGGGCCCGCGCTCGCGTCGCCCGCGCTGGCGCTGGCCGCCGACACCGCGCGGGACGGCACACGCCCCGACGGCGCGGTGTCCGACGACGGCCAGATCCTCGCGACCTACGTGCACGGGCTGTTCGACTCGCCCGACGCCTGCACGGCGCTGCTCGCGTGGGCCGGGCTCGACGGCGCGGAGCGCATCGACTATCCGGCGCTGCGCGAGGCATCGCTCGAACGGCTGGCCGACACGTTCGCGAACTATCTCGACCTCGACGCGCTGTACGCCGAGTTTCGTTGACGCGACGCCGGCCCGTGCTCGCTTTTTCCGCCGGATCGCGTACAACACAGAAGGGCGGAGGTCCGCCTGGAGGAGTGCGACGATGAAGGCTCGATGGTGGTGGAGCGTGCTGCTCGCGGCGCTGCTGGGCGCGTCGGCGGTTGCGCACGCGTGCGATTCGTCCGCACCGGGCGGCAGCCAGTCCGGTTCCGGCGACGCCACACAAGGCAAGAGCGGTTACTGAAGCAGGCTGCGGGGCATGATCGGTCATGCCCCTTTTTACGTCTCTATTAACTCCTTATGGGAATCAGTTAAAGCGAATTGGCGTGTTTATCGGTCGAATTGATTCGAATAGAGTGCGATCCATTCACACCACTCCCGAAGGAATTCGCCATGAACCCCAATCGCCTCAACGATTTCGCCGCGACCCTGCTGCGCGTCGCGCTCGGCGTGCTGTACCTCGCGCACGTCGCGCAGAAGGTGTTCGTCTTCACGCTGCCGGGCACCGCGCAGTTCTTTGCGTCGATCGGCCTGCCGGGTTGGCTCGCGTACCTGACGACGTTCGTCGAACTGGCCGGCGGCCTGGCGCTGCTCGCGGGCTTCCGCGTGCGCGTCGCCGCGCTCGTGCTGCTGCCGTTCATGCTCGGCGCGGTTGCCGCGCATCTGCCGAACGGCTGGAGCTTCGCGTCACCGCACGGCGGCTGGGAATATCCGGCGTTCTGGGCCGTCACGCTCGCCGTGCAGGCGCTGCTGGGCGGCGGCGCGTTCGCGCTCGGCGCACGGGAGGCCGCGGTTCAGCGTGCGTAACGGGGAAGTAACCCACACGGCGCGGCGCAACCCGTTCCGGTGACACCCCGTTTGCCGATATCATCGCTCCCTGTATCCGCAATCGAGCGGCGCTTGCCAGGCGGTGGGCGCCGCGCGGCTTTTTCGGGGGAATTCATGACGGTGATCGTGGTGGCGAATCCGAAGGGCGGCGTGGGGAAGAGCACGCTGTCCACCAATCTTGCCGGCTATTTCGCGGCGCAGGGCGCGTGGGTCGCGCTCGCCGACCTGGACCGGCAGCAGTCCGCGCATGCGTGGCTCGACCTGCGGCCGGCCGGATTGCCGCCGATCGAGGCGTGGGATCTCGACCCGGACGCGCCGACGAAGCCGCCGCGCGGCCTCGAGTACGCGGTGATCGATACGCCGGCCGGCCTGCACGGCAACCGGCTCAACGTCGCGCTGCAACTGGCCGACAAGGTGATCGTGCCGCTGCAGCCGTCGATGTTCGATATCCTGGCCACACAGCAGTTTCTGGAGCGCCTCGCCGACGAGAAGGCCGTGCGCAAGGGCAACGTCGAGGTCGGGATCGTCGGGATGCGGGTCGATGCGCGCACGCGCTCGTCCGACCAGCTTCATCGCTTCGTCGAAGGGCTCGGCCTGCCGGTGCTCGGCTACGTGCGCGACACGCAGAACTACGTGCAGATCGCCGCGCACGGGCTGACGCTGTGGGACGTCGCGAAGAGCCGCGTCGAGAAGGATCTCGAGCAGTGGCGGCCGATCGTCGAATGGGCCGAACGCCGGGCGCCGAAGGCAGGGAAGACGGAGAGGGCTGCCAAGGCGTCCTGATCGCGCGGCCGCTGCCGGGCGGCGCGCGATGAAATGAGAAAGGGCCGGATGCCGTCGAGTACGGCATCCGGCCCTTCGACCACAAGCGGGCCCGCCGCGCCCGCGCGCCATGGCACGCGGGCAGGTGGCCGGGTCAGGTCCAGTTCTGCGTCGGCACGTGATCGCGGTGGCCCTTGATCTTGTTGCCGTCGTCCATGAACACGAGCTTCGGCTTCCAGCCGGCCTGCAGCTCGGCTTCGTCGACCATCGCGAAGGCCGCGATGATCACGAGGTCGCCGAGTTGCGCGCGACGCGCGGCCGAGCCGTTCAGCGAGATCATCCCGCTGCCGCGCTCACCCTTGATCGCGTACGTCGAGAAGCGCTCGCCGTTGTTGATGTTCCAGATGTCGATCCGTTCGTTCTCGATGATGCCCGAGGCTTCGAGCAGGTCTTCGTCGATCGCGCACGAGCCTTCGTAGTGCAGCTCGCAGTGCGTGACGGCCGCACGGTGGATCTTCGATTTGAGCATGTGGCGCTGCATGGTGTCTCCGTGATGCGTGAGAGGCGAGGGCGGGGCGGCCCGTCAGATTTCCAGGTTGTCGATGAGGCGCGTCGCGCCGAGCTTCGCGGCGGCGACGACGACGAGCGGTTCGCCGGCTTCGAGCTGGGCCGCGTCCGGCGCGATCAGGTTCGCTCGGCGGCGGATCGAGATGTAGTCGGGCGCCCAGCCGCGGCCGGCCAAATGCGTGCGGGCCAGTTCCTCGAGCTTGCCGAGGTCGCGCTCGCCGCCGAGCACGCTTTCGCGGATGCGCTGCAGCGTCTTCGCGAGTTCGGGCGCCTCGCCGCGCTCGTCGGCCGACAGGTAGCGATTGCGCGACGACAGAGCGAGGCCGTCCTCGTCGCGCACGGTTTCGGCGGCGATGATGTCGACCGGCAGCGCGAGCTGCTGGCACATGCGGCGCACGATCATCAGCTGCTGGTAGTCCTTCTTGCCGAACACGGCGACGCGCGGCTGCACGCAGGCCATCAGCTTCGCCACGACCGTGCACACGCCGGTGAAGAAGCCGGGCCGGAATTCCCCTTCGAGGATCCCGCCGAGATCGTCCGGCGGCAGCACGCGGTATTCCTGCGGTTCCGGGTACATGTCGCGCTCGGTCGGCGCGAACAGCACGTAGACGTTTTCCTTCTGCAGCTTCTCGATATCGTCCTGCAGCGTGCGCGGATACTTGTCGAAATCCTCGTTCGGGCCGAATTGCAGCCGGTTGACGAAGATGCTCGCCACGACCGGATCGCCGTGCTGGCGCGCGAGGCGCATCAGCGACAGGTGCCCTTCGTGCAGGTTGCCCATCGTCGGCACGAACGCCGTGCGGTTCTGTCCGCGCAGCTGGTCGCGCAGTTCATGGATCGAGCTGATGACTTTCATGATCGGGTAGCGGGTTCCTCGCGCTGGCGCGCGTTGGCGCCGCAGCAGCGGCGTCGGGGTCGAAGCGGAGAACGCCGGCGCGCGGGCGGCGCATCGGGCGTCGGCGGATTGTAGAGGATTTGGCCGCCAAACGCATCGAAAAAAGAACGGTCGTTCACTTTTTAATCGGGCGTGCCGGCAACCCCGCGCGCGGCCGCGCTGGACTGCGGCGTAGCGGCGAGCGTGCCGGGATGAAGCGGGAGAGCGGGAAGGGCGGGCGCGGGTGTTACGCGGGCAGGTACGCGAGACGCACGTAGATCGGCGCGAACGGCTCGGCCTGCGTGATTTCGAGGAGCGACTCGCGCGCGAGTTCGAGCATCGCGATGAAATTCACGACGACGACCGGCACGCCGCGCGACGTGTCGAACAGCTCGGCGAACTCCATGAAGCGCGCGTTCTGCAGCCGGCGCAGGATCAGACTCATGTGCTCGCGCACCGACAGCTCCTCGCGCGAGATCTTGTGGTGCTGGACGAGCTTCGCGCGCTTGAGCACGTCGGCCCATGCGGCGCGCAGGTCGTCCGAATTCACGTCGGGGAAGCGCGGCGTGACGCTCTGCTCGATGTAGACCTCGGCGCGCAGGAAGTCGCGGCCGAGCTGCGGCAGCTGGTCGAGCCGCTGCGCGGCGAGCTTCATCTGCTCGTATTCGAGCAGGCGGCGCACGAGTTCGGCGCGCGGATCCTCGGCTTCCTCGCCGGTGTCGGCCTTCTTGACCGGCAGCAGCATCCGCGACTTGATCTCGATCAGCATCGCGGCCATCAGCAGGTACTCGGCCGCCAGCTCGAGGTTCGACGTGCGGATCTGGTCGACGTAGCCCAGGTATTGCGCGGTGACCTGCGCCATCGGGATGTCGAGCACGTTGAAGTTCTGCTTGCGGATCAGGTAGAGCAGCAGGTCGAGAGGGCCTTCGAAGGTCTCGAGGAAGACCTCGAGCGCATCGGGCGGGATGTAGAGATCCTGCGGCAGCTTGAAGAGCGGCTCGCCGTACAGGCGAGCGAATGCCGCGACACCGTCGACCGTGTCGGGCGTCGAATCGGCGCCCGCGGGCGCGGCGATCGCGTCGTCCTGCCGGGCGGCGCTGGCCTCGTCGGCGGCGCTCACGTCGTCAGAAGTTCTGGTAGTAGACGTACGACGTTTGCTTCACGCGCGATTCCTGCTGCTCGGCGCGCTCTTCGAGGTCGATCGGCTGCTTGTCCCACAGCAGGGAACGGCCCTTGCGCTGCTCGTCCTCGAGCGTCGGCTTCTGCTGCTTGAGCTGGTTCAGGAACTGCGTGACATCGGACTGGTACGGCATGGCTGGATTTTCCGTTTCGGGCGGCGCACGATGCGCCGGATTCACGATGGCGGGATTTTACCGCATCGCGGGAACGGCCGGCGTCAATCGCGCGTCGAATCCGCGGGCCGGCAGATGGCGGGCGCCCGGAAGCGCACCGTCACGCAGGGCGCTGCGGTCCAGGCGGTTTACAAACATTAAGCTTTGGTGCCGGCACCCTGTGGTCAAATACAGGGTTTTCCACAAAACCGTGATAACCGAGGGCGAGGTCATATTTGGCGGGGCAGTCGAACCAGCAAGCACACACGGCACATGACGCGGTCCCGCGCGTGGAACGCAATCGCGCCCGCGCCGCGCGGGTGGCCCTTGCGGGTTGCCTTGCCGCATGCTTCGCGCTGCCGGCCCACGCGAAGTACGACGTCGACATCGACGCGCCGCGCTCGGTTCGCAAACTGCTCAAGTCGCATCTCGACATCGCGCGCTTCGCGAAGCGCGACGACATCAGCGACGACCAGTTCGACTTCCTCGTGACCGCCACGCCGCAGCAGGTGCGCGACCTGACCGCGACGGCCGGCTATTTCTCGCCGGTCGTGCGCACCGACGTGCGCACGCGCGACGGCAAGCGCGACGTGCGCATCGCGGTCGATCCCGGGAAGCAGACGATCGTGTCGAGCGTCGAGCTGACGTTCAAGGGGCCCATCGACACCGAGGATCCGAAGCAGGAAGCCGCGACCCGCTTCGCGTTCTCGCTGAAGCCGGGCGATCCGTTCACTCAGTCCGACTGGGACGGCGCGAAGGGCGCGGCGCTCAGGCAACTGCAGTCGCACCGCTATCTCGGCGGGAAGATCGCGTCGTCCGAAGCGCGCATCGACCCGCGCACGCAGCGCGCGATGCTCGCGGTCACGTTCGACAGCGGCCCGACGTTCACGATAGGCAAGGTCGACGTCGACGGCGTGCGGCGCTATCCGGAAAAGATCGTCACGAACGTCAATCCGCTGTCGGAAGGCGAGATCTACGACGTGCAGCGGATCACCGAACTGCAGCGGCAGTTGCAGAACACGCCGTATTACGCGAGTGTCGCAATCGATGTCGGCGACGATACGGCGAAGCCCGAGCGTACGCCCGTGCACGTGAAGGTCAGCGAGTTTCCGTACAACAACATCCGCGGCGGCGTCGGTTTTGCCACCGATACCGGGCCGCACGTGCAGGGTTCCTACACGTATCTCGACACGTTCGGCGCCGCGTGGCCGCTGACCGTGTCGGGCCGGCTCGACCAGATCCAGCAATACGGGCAGGTCCAGCTGTCGATGCCGCCGGGCGAGAAGGGCTGGACCAACAGCGTGCTCGCGTCGTACACGAACACCAACGTGTCGGACACGCGCATCTACAGCGCGCGGGTCGGCGCGCAGCGCACGCGCACCGGCCAGTTCATCGACTATTCGTATTCGCTGATGTACTACCAGGACCGGCTCGACCAGAACGGCGCCGGGCCGACCACGAGCCGCGCGCTCGTGCCGCAATGGGCGTGGACGCGCCGCAACGTCGACGATCCGCTGTTTCCGCGTTCGGGCAACCTGATCCACGCGGAGGCCGGCTTCGCGGTCAAGGGCGTGCTGACCGACCAGTCCTTCATCCGCGGCTACGCGCGCGGCCAGCAGTACCTGCCGATCGGCAAGCGCGACCTGTTCGTGTTCCGTGCGGAGCTCGGCGGCGTGTTCACGAGCGGCAGCTCGACCGGCGTGCCGGCGTCGCTGCTGTTCCGCGCGGGCGGCTCGAACTCGGTGCGCGGCTACGGCTACCAGAGCATCGGTAACAGCGTCGACGGTTCCGTGCTGCCGACCAAGTACCTGATGACGGGCACCGCCGAATACCAGCACTGGTTCAACCGCGACTGGGGCGCCGCGACGTTCTTCGACATCGGCACCGCCACCGATGCGTGGGGCGAGCGCGTGTTCTACCCGGGTGTCGGCATCGGCGCGCGCTGGCGCAGCCCCGTCGGCCCGATCAACGTCGACGTCGCGTACGGGTTGCGCAACCATAGCGTGCGCCCGTACCTGACGCTCGGCATCGCTTTCTGACCGTACCGCTTCACCGACGACGAACCGCATGACGAAGGACCCGAACGACACGCCGCCGCCTCACGATCCGGACTCGCCCGACGGCGCGCCCGACGCGCCGCCGCGCGCGCCGCGCCGCGGGCCTGTCGCGCGGATCGGGCGGTTCGTCGCGTGGACGCTTGTCACGGTCGTGCTGCTCGTCGTGCTGGCGGTCGGCCTCGTGCTGGCCGCGGCGACGACCGAGCACGGCACGCGGCTCGCGTGGCAGGTGGCTGGCCGCGTGCTCGGCGCGCGGCTCGCGGGCACGCTCGACGGCGGCTCGCTTGCGACCGGCGTGCGGTTGCGCGGCTTCGCGTGGACGAGCCCCGACGGCACCGGCACCGAAATCCGCATCGACCGGCTCGACGGCCGCTGGGCCCTGACCCGCGCGCCGTGGCGGCTGTCCATCGCGTACCTTCGCGCCGGCACGATCGACGTGCGGATCGCGCCGGGGCCGTCGACGCCGAGTACGACGCCGCAGGACCTCAGCCTGCCGCTGCAGTTGCGGATCGACGATCTGCGCGTCGATCATCTCGCGATCCACGACGGCGGCTCGACGACGCAGCTCGACCATATCGCGCTGAACGGCCGCAGCGACGGCCGTCACCATGAACTCGTGCTCGCGGGCATCGATACGCCGTACGGCGCGCTGACCGCGCGCGCGAAGCTCGACGGCGTGAAGCCGTTCGCGCTGACGGGTGACGCCACCTATGCGGGCAAGCTGTCCGACGAGCCGGTCGACGCGCGTGCGCGCGTGTCGGGCTCGCTCGAGGCGCTCATCGCCGAAGTCGACGCAAGCGGGATGAAGCTGAACGGGCGCGCGCACGTCGAGGCCGCGCCGTTCGGGGCGGTGCCGCTCACGCGCGCATCGCTCGCGTTCGATCACGTGAACCCGCAGGCGCTCGCGCCCGGCGCGCCGGCCGCCGATCTCGCGGTGCGCGCGGAACTCGCGCCGGTGACCGCGCCGGCCGGGGCCGAGCCCGCGAAGGGTTTCGCGGTGACCGGCCCGGTGTCGATCGTCAACGCGAAGCCCGGTACGCTCGGCGAGCATTTGCTGCCGGTGATCGACGCGCACGCGAACGTGCATCTCGACGCGCACGCGCAGCGGATCGACGATCTTGCGCTGAAGCTGATTCGCGACGGCAGCGTGACAGGCAACGGCACGCTGACGGGCGGCAAGGGCCGCTTCGACCTGAAGGTCGCGAACCTCGACCTGAATGCGTTCGTCGCCGAGCTGCGGCCGATGCGCCTCGCCGGCCCGCTCGGCGTGACGCTCGCGGGCGATGTCACGACCGTCGACTTCAACCTGAACGATCCGAAGCTCGCGCTCGGCGCCCGCGCGAAGGTTGCGCTGACGCCGCAGCAGACCGTGCTGACCGACGCGCGCGTGACGGCGGGCAAGGGCCGGATCGACCTGACGGGTGTGTTCCGCCACGATGTGCATTCGAGCTATGACGCGAAGGCGACGCTGACCGCATTCGACCCGCTGCTGCTCGCCGCGATGAGCGCGCCGAAGGCGGGGGGCGGCAAGGCGCCCGCCAAGGCCACGAAAGCGCCTGCCCCGCGCGGCGAGACGCGCGTGTCGGGCACGCTGACGGCGTCGGGCGCATTCGCGCCGCAGGTATCGACGAAGGCGACCTTCAAGCTCGGCGACAGCCTGTACGACGGCGTGCCGCTGACCGGCGCGGGCGTCGTGCAGCTGGCCGGCTCGCGCATCTTGCCGAGCAACGCGAACCTGTCGATCGCGGGCAACCACGTCGACCTGCGCGGCAGCTTCGGCGCGCCCGGCGACCGGCTGCGCTTCGTCGTCGACGCGCCGCAGCTCGACCGGCTCGGCTTCGGCGTGCAAGGGCTCGTGCAGGCGCAGGGCGACCTGACCGGCAGCTTCGCGCACCCGAACGTGACGGCCACCTACAAGGCCGAGCACGTCGTCGTCGGCTCGAACCGGATCGGTGCCGCGCAGGGCCGCGCGGACATCCGCGACGGCGCGCACGGCGCGCTCGTATTCACGGCCGATGCGTCCGACCTCGCGCTCGGCTCGCTGAAGCTGAAATCGCTGCGCGCGAACCTCGACGGCACGCGCGCGAAGCACACGCTCGACGCGTCGGCGCTCGGGGCGGCTGGCGGCCGCGTGATCGACGTGACGCTCGCGGCGAATGGCGGCGTGGTCGAGAACCGCGACGGGATGCGCTGGGACGGCACCGTCACGCGTCTTGCCAACCGCGGCACACCGGCCATCGCGCTGCAGTCGCCGCTGACCGTGTCGGCCGGCGCCGGCCGTGTGACGCTCGGCGCGACGCGGCTCACGCTCGAAGGCGCGGCGATCGACCTGAAGTCGTTCGTGTTCGATCACGGCCAGATGCGCTCGGCGGGCTCGGTGACCGGTGCGTCGGTCGCGCGTTTCCTCGAGGTCCGCCAGGAACTGACGGGCCAGCGGCCGCCGGTGCGCACCGACGTCGTGCTCGATGCCGACTGGGATTTCTCGCTCGGCGCGAACGCGACAGGCTACGTTCAGGTGAAGCGCCGCGGCGGCGACGTGACGATCGAAAGCGGGCGCGGCATCGCCTCGCTGGGGCTGACCGACCTGTCCGCGCGCGCGAGCTTCACGCCCGGCAACCGGCTCAACGTGACGGCGCTCGCGAAGGCGAGCCGGATCGGCACGCTCGACGCGAACGTCACCGTGCCGTTCGCGCTGCGCGACGGGATGTTCGGCGTGGTCGACGACGGCCCGCTGTCGGGTCGCATCGACGCCGACATCCCGGCGCTGAAGACGACCGGCAACCTGTTCGGGCCGAGCTACCTGCTCGGTGGGCGCGCGGCGCTGAAGCTGACGGTCGCCGGCACGCCGGTGAAGCCGAACCTGTCGGGGATGCTGACGGGTGACGACCTGTCCGCGACGCTCATCGACCAGGGCGTGCAGTTGAAGGACGGCATCGTGCGCGTCAAGCTGTCGGAAAACCTCGTCGAATTCCAGCAGGTCGAGTTCCACGGCGGCGACGGTACGCTGCGCATGCTCGGCCGCGTGCGCCTCGACGGCGAGGCGCCCGACCTGACCGCGAGCATCGTCGCGGACAAGCTCGAGCTGTTCGCGGCGCCGGACCGCAAGCTGTCGCTGTCGGGCAAGGCGACGGTCGCGAACGACGGACCGCGCGGCGCGCTGTCGATCGACGGCAAGTTCGTCGTCGACCGCGCATTGTTCGACCTGCCCGAGGAATCGGCCCCGCACCTGTCGGACGATGTCGTGATCGTGCAGCCGGGCGGCACGGTGCGCGGCGAGACGCCGACCGGCACCGCGGTCGCGAAGCCAAAGCCGGCCGAGGACAAGCCGGCGCCGTCGCTCGCGCCGCGCGCGAATGTCGACATCGGCCTTGGCAACAACTTCCGCTTCAAGGGCCACGGAGCGGATCTCGGGCTACGCGGCACGATCACCGTGATGAGCGCGCCGGGCGTGCCGCTGCGCGCGGTCGGCAACGTGCGCGTGACCGAAGGATCGACGTACACGTCGTTCGGCCGCAAGCTCGCGATCGAGAATGGCTTCTTCACGTTCAACGGCCCCGTGTCGAACCCGGGCGTCAACATCCTTGCGATGCGGCGCAACCAGGAAGTCGAGGCCGGCGTGCAGGTCACGGGCACGATCCAGTCGCTGACGGTCAAGCTCGTGTCGGAGCCGAACGTCACGGACAACGAAAAGCTGTCGTGGCTGCTGTTCGGCCACGGCACCGACCAGGGCAACAACGTCGGCCAGCAGGGGGCGATGACGGCGGCGCTCGGGCTGCTCGGCAGCGTGACCGGCAAGCGCGTCGCGCAGACCTTCGGTCTCGACGAGGTCTCGGTCGGCCGCAGTGAAGTCGGCCTGACCGATCCGCAGGTCGTGCTGGTGTCGAAGGCGATCAACGAGCGCTTCGTGCTCGGCTTCGAGCAGGGGCTGCAATCGGCGGCGAACGCGTTCAAGGCGACGATCAACCTGACGCGTTTCTGGTCGGTATCCGCGTACGGCGGCACGTTCCAGGGCGTCGACCTGAACTACACGCGGCGTTTTGATCGCTGGTTCAGCAGCGACGGCGCGCGCGGGCGGCGCGCCGAGCAGCCATGAAAAAAGCCCCGCACATCGTGCGGGGCTTCGTTTTTGCGCAAGCGGCAGCGCGTTCGGCTTACTTCACGCGCATGCCGGGCTTCGCGCCGCTGTGCGGCTCGAGGATGTAGAGGCCCGGCTCGGCCTTCTCGTCGGTGGCCGACGCGGCGAGTACCATCCCTTCGGACAGGCCGAACTTCATCTTGCGCGGCGCGAGGTTCGCGACCATCACGGTCAGCTTGCCGACGAGTTGCTCGGGCTGATACGCGGACTTGATGCCCGAGAACACGTTGCGGGTCTTTTCCTCGCCGACGTCGAGCGTGAGCTGCAGCAGCTTGTCCGAGCCTTCGACGGCCTGGCACGCGACGATCTTCGCGATGCGCAGGTCGATCTTCGCGAAATCGTCGATCGAGATCGGTGCGTCGTCCGCGCCGTTCACGACAGCCTGCTTCGCGTTCGCCTTCGCGTTGTTCTTCGCATCCTTCGCGGCGTTCGCGCTCGCGACGGCCGCGCCGGTGGCTTCGGCCTGCAGCGAATCGCGGTTCGCGGCCAGCAGCGCCTCGATCTGCTTCGGGTCGACGCGCGTCATCAGGTGCTGGTACGCCTTGATCGGCTGCTCCGACGACAGCGGCTTCGCGGCATCGGCCCAGGCGAGCGGCGCGATCCCGAAGAACGACTCGACGGCTTCGGCCACGCGCGGCATCACCGGCTTCAGCGCGAGCGACAGCAGGCGGAACGACTCGAGGCTCACGCTGCAGGTTTCGTGCAGCGCGACCGCGTTGGCCGGATCCTTTGCGAGATCCCACGGCTTCGCGCCGTCGACGTACGCATTCACTTCGTCCGCGAGCTCCATCGTGTGGCGCAGCGCGCGGCCGTACTCGCGTGCTTCGTAGTGCGCGGCGATCTGCGGGATCGCCTCGCGCAGCTTCGCGACGAGCGGATGGTTCATCGCGCTGTCCTGCACGCGGCCGTCGAAGCGCTTGATCAGGAAGCCTGCCGCGCGGCTCGCGATGTTCACGTACTTGCCGACGAGGTCGCTGTTCACGCGCGCCTGGAAGTCGTCGAGATTCAGGTCGATGTCTTCCATCGTCGCGTTCAGCTTCGCGGCGAAGTAGTAGCGCAGCCATTCGGGGTTCAGGCCCGTGTCGATGTAGCTCTGCGCGGTGATGAACGTGCCGCGCGACTTCGACATCTTCGCGCCGTCGACCGTCAGGAACCCGTGCGCGAACACGTTGGTCGGCGTGCGGTGGCCCGAGAACTCGAGCATCGCGGGCCAGAACAGCGTGTGGAAGTACAGGATGTCCTTGCCGATGAAGTGGTACTGCTCGGTGGTCGAGCCCGGGCGGACCCACGCATCGAAGTCGATGCCGTTGCGCTCGCACAGGTTCTTGAAGCTCGCGTAGTAGCCGACCGGCGCGTCGAGCCACACGTAGAAATACTTGCCGGGTGCGCCCGGGATCTCGAAGCCGAAGTACGGCGCGTCACGCGAGATGTCCCAGTCGGCGAGCTTGGCTTCGCCGGCGTCGCCGAGCCATTCGCGCATCTTGTTGGTCGCTTCGGGCTGCGCGAGGCCGCTCACCCATTCGCGCAGGAACGATTCGCAGCGCGGATCGGACAGGCGGAAGAAGTAGTGCTTCGACGTCTTGCGCACCGGCGTCGCGCCCGACACGACCGAATACGGGTTCAGCAGTTCGGTCGGCAGGTACGTCGAGCCGCACACTTCACAGCTGTCGCCGTACTGGTCCTTCGCGTGGCACTTCGGGCACTCGCCCTTGATGAAGCGATCCGGCAGGAACATTTCCTTGACGGGATCGTACGCCTGCTCGATCTCGCGCTCGGCGATGAAGCCGGCGTCCTGCAGCGCGACGTAGATCTTCTCGCTCAGCACGCGGTTCTCGTCCGAATCGGTCGAGTAGAAGTTGTCGAACGACACGCCGAAGCTGTCGAAGTCGCGCTTGTGTTCGGTCCACACGCGATCGATCAGCTGCTTCGGGGTCAGGCCTTCCTTCTCCGCGCGCAGCATGATCGGCGTGCCGTGCGTGTCGTCGGCGCCGATGTAGTAGACCTCATGGCCATGCATTCGCAGCGTCCGCACCCAGATGTCGGTCTGGATGTACTCGACCAGGTGGCCGATGTGGATCTGCCCGTTGGCATAGGGCAGTGCGGACGTAACGAGGATCTGGCGGCCACCTTGCGGCGCCGCAGCCTGCACGGAAGTGAGGTCGGATGCGGACATAGGGTCTGTAGAGGAACAGCGGAAAAACGACGGGAAACTGCGATTCTAGCAGGGGTGCGCAACAGCGACGCGGGCGGGCGCCCTAGGACCGGGCGCCGAAACGGGCGGGGCCGCGAATGCGGCGTGCCCGACGGTGCGATGCTGCGATGCAGCACGAATTCTGCGGGCAAAAAAAACCGGGGCGGATACGGCCCCGGAGCAACAACGACAAGAGGAGAATGGTGACGCGCCGGCAACACCAGCCGCGTACCGTAAATACTGACCACGGCCTGCGACAGAAGTTCGAAAATTTTTTCGATTTGTTACCGGCTCCGCCGGAAGCCTTGTCCGGCGGGGCTGCGCGGGCGGCGGGCCCGCGCGTTCCCCTCGTCGCGCGCTTACTGCGCCTGCGCTGCGCGCAGGTAGATTTCGACGCGGCGGTTCTGTGCGCGGCCGGCTTCGGTCGCGTTGTCCGCGATCGGGTTCGATGCGCCCATGCCTTGCGCCGACAGGCGGCCGCCGTTCACGCCGCGCTGCGCCAGTGCGTTCACGACGCTTTGCGCGCGGTTCTGCGACAGCGTCTGGTTCAGCTGGGCCGAGCCCGTGCTGTCCGTGTAGCCGACGATCGAAGCCGTCACTTGCGGGTTCTGGTTCAGCGTCGTCGCCAGGTCGTTCAGCAGCGGCGTGAAGGCCGGCGTGATCGCGTACTGGTTCGTCGCGAACGTCACCGAGCTCGGCACGTTCAGCTTCAGCGAGCCGTCCGGCTGCTCGGTCACTTGCGTACCCGTTTGCGCTGCCGACGGTGCGAGCTTGTTCTTGATCGCCTGCCAGTTGTAACCCGTCACGCCGCCGACCAGTGCGCCGACGCCAGCGCCGATCGCCGCGCCCTTGCCGCCGCCCGCCAGTGCGCCGATACCTGCGCCCAGTGCCGCACCCGTGCCGGTACCGACGGCCGCGTTGTTGCCTTGCTGCGTGGCGCAGCCTGCCAGCAATGCGCCGGCCAATGCGAAGACGGACAAGCGGGTCGCGATTTTCATGTTCATCTTGGATTCCTCTCTTGGTTGAACGAGTCGACAACGACGACAAACAACAGTTACGGCTCCCTGCGCGGACCGTCCGAAAAGGAAGGCCGGCCTGCGCTCGCGGCAGCCGCCGAGGCGGTCGCATGCCCTGTCCGTCAGCGTGGCTGTTCAGGCAGGGCGACGCGTCAGCCTCTACAATATAGGCGGTGAGTGGCCGATTTGGCCCTATAGCATGCCGCACGCGAAGAGTGCGCCGGGTCGCGCGTTCGCGCAATGGCATGCAACAGATTCTTTCACTTTTCCCGATTTTCGCGCGGTAATTTGATATTTTTTGACGTTTGCGCGCGAGAAAAACGTTTTCACGGAGTTTCGATGAGCATTGACCGGGCACAAGTCGACGCCGCTTTGGCGGCTGTCGTCGACCCCAATACCGGCCGTCCGTATGCGGCGAACAAGGGCGTGCGCAACGTCGCGATAGACGGCGACGTCGTGGCGCTCGACGTGGTGCTCGGTTATCCCGCGCGCAGCCAGCACGACGACGTGCGCGCCCGCATCGCCGCGGCGCTCCAGGCCGTGGCCGGCGTGCGCGACGCGCGCGTCGCGGTCTCGCAGGAGATCGTCGCGCACACGGTGCAGCGCGGCGTGAAATTGCTGCCGAACGTGAAGAACATCGTCGCGGTCGCGTCGGGCAAGGGCGGTGTCGGCAAGAGCACGACGGCCGTCAACCTCGCGCTCGCGCTTGCCGCGGAGGGCGCGTCGGTCGGCATCCTCGACGCCGACATCTACGGTCCGTCGCTGCCGACGATGCTCGGCATCCATGGCCAGCGTCCCGAGTCGCCCGACAACCAGTCGATGAACCCGCTCGTCGGCCACGGGCTGCAGGCGAACTCGATCGGCTTCCTGATCGAGGAAGACAACCCGATGGTGTGGCGCGGCCCGATGGCGACTTCCGCGCTCGAGCAGCTGCTGCGCCAGACCAACTGGCGCGAGCTCGACTATCTGATCGTCGACATGCCGCCCGGCACGGGCGACATCCAGCTGACGCTCGCGCAGCGCGTGCCCGTCACGGGCGCGGTGATCGTCACGACGCCGCAGGACATCGCGCTGCTCGACGCGAAGAAGGGCCTGAAGATGTTCGAGAAGGTCGGGATTCCGATCCTCGGCATCGTCGAGAACATGAGCATCCACACCTGCTCGAACTGCGGCCACGAGGAGCACATCTTCGGCGCCGGCGGGGCCGAGCGGATGGCGAAGGAGTACGGCGTGAACGTGCTCGGCAGCCTGCCGCTCGACATCGCGATCCGCGAGCGCGCCGACAGCGGCACGCCGACGGTCGTGGCCGATGCCGACGGCGCGCTGGCGCGTCGCTATCGCGAAATCGCGCGCGGGGTTGCGCTGGCGATTGCCGAGCGATCGCGCGACATGACGTCGAAGTTCCCGTCGATCGTTGTTCAAAATACGTAAAACCCTTGCGGGGCGGGGCCTCACGCTGTTTACGGCGCCGCGAGGCGCGGTATCATGGCGACTTTTCCCGGGTCCCTTTACCCGCCCGGCGCGGCCGTCGTGTCAAACGGCCGTCAGCCGGCATGAGGATCGAATGAAACAACGACATCACGGCGTGTATGCCGGCCGCGTGCGGTGCGCGCTGCTGGCCGCCGCCGCGCTGGGCCTGCTGGCCGGCTGCACCTCCTTTTCCTCGTCGCACGAAAAACGGGCCGACGCACAGCTGCAGCCGACGGTCGGCTCGCAGGCGCGCGGCGCGGTGACGTTCGTCGAGCGTCCGGACGGCGTGCAGGTTACCTACAACCTGGCCGGGCTGCCGCCGAACAGCGATCACGCCTTGCAGGTACACGAACGCGGCGATTGCAACGCGGGCGACGGCTCGAGCGCCGGCCAGGTGTTCGCGCCGGCGGCCGACCGGCTGCGCGCGGGTGCCCGCGTCGCCGGCGATCTCGGCAACATCCACGCGGACGCGAACGGCGTCGCGGCCGGCTTCATCGTCGCGCCCGATCTGGCCCTCGATGGCGTGCGTTCGGCGATGAACCGCGCGGCGCTGGTGCACCGCGAACCGAGCGATCCCGCGTTTCCGCAGCATGGCGCGGGGCCCGCGCTCGCCTGTGGCGTGATCCGTTGACGGCCGCCGCGTGCGTGCGCCGATGATCGCGTAAAATGTCGGCCTTTCCCTGGCCGCCGTCCTGAATGGCGGCCTTCGTTTCCCGTCACGCAGCGTTTCCAGGCGCCCCGATATGAGCATCAAGTCCGACAAATGGATTCGGCGCATGGCCGAAGAGCACAAGATGATCGAGCCGTTCGTGCCCGATCAGGTCCGCGCGTCCGAGGACGGCCGCCGGATCGTCAGCTACGGCACGTCGAGCTACGGCTACGACATCCGCTGCGCGGACGAATTCAAGATCTTCACGAACATCAACTCGACGATCGTCGACCCGAAGAACTTCGACGAGGGTTCGTTTGTCGATTTCAAGGGCGACGTGTGCATCATCCCGCCGAACTCGTTCGCGCTGGCCCGCACCGTCGAATATTTCCGCATCCCGCGCACCGTGCTGACGGTCTGCCTCGGCAAGTCGACCTATGCGCGCTGCGGGATCATCGTCAACGTGACGCCGTTCGAACCCGAGTGGGAAGGCTACGTCACGCTGGAATTCTCGAACACCACGCCGCTGCCCGCGAAGATCTACGCGAACGAAGGCGTCGCCCAGGTGCTCTTCTTCGAGAGCGACGAAGTGTGCGACGTGTCGTACGCGGATCGCGGCGGCAAGTATCAGGGGCAGCGTGGTGTCACGCTGCCGAAAACCTGATCTGGTTGCATAACGTCTCACCAGTTTCCGGGTGACCGCTGCGCGTGACGCGCCGCGGTCGTTCTTTTTGGAGAATCGCCCATGAAGTTTCGTTTCCCCGTCGTCATCATCGACGAAGATTTCCGCTCCGAGAACATCTCGGGCTCCGGCATCCGGGCGTTGGCCGAAGCGATCGAGAAGGAGGGCGTCGAAGTCCTCGGTCTCACGAGCTACGGTGATCTGACGTCGTTCGCGCAGCAGTCGAGCCGCGCGTCGTGCTTCATCCTGTCGATCGACGACGACGAACTCATGCTCGGCGAGACCGGCCAGGACGGCGAGCTGCCCGAGCTCGCGACCGCGATCATCGAGCTGCGCGCGTTCGTCACCGAAGTGCGCCGCCGCAACGCGGACATCCCGATCTTCCTGTACGGCGAGACGCGCACGTCGCGCCACCTGCCGAACGACATCCTGCGCGAGCTGCACGGCTTCATCCACATGTTCGAGGACACGCCGGAGTTCGTCGCGCGCCACATCATCCGCGAGGCGAAGGTCTATCTCGACTCGCTCGCGCCGCCGTTCTTCAAGGAACTCGTGAAGTACGCGGACGAAGGCTCGTACTCGTGGCACTGCCCGGGCCACTCGGGCGGCGTCGCGTTCCTGAAGAACCCGCTCGGCCAGATGTTCCACCAGTTCTTCGGCGAGAACATGCTGCGCGCGGACGTCTGCAACGCCGTGGACGAACTCGGCCAGCTGCTCGACCACACGGGCCCCGTCGCGGCGTCCGAGCGCAACGCGGCGCGCATCTTCAGCGCGGACCACCTGTTCTTCGTGACCAACGGCACGTCGACGTCGAACAAGATCGTCTGGCACGCGACGGTCGCCCCGGGCGACATCGTGCTGGTCGACCGCAACTGCCACAAGTCGATCCTGCACGCGATCACGATGACGGGCGCGATTCCCGTGTTCCTCACGCCTACGCGCAACCATTTCGGCATCATCGGGCCGATCCCGCGCGACGAATTCAAGCCGGAGAACATCCGCAAGAAGATCGAGGCGAACCCGTTCGCGCGCGAAGCGATGCGCGAGAACCCGGACATGAAGCCGCGCATCCTGACGATCACGCAGAGCACGTACGACGGCGTCGTCTACAACGTCGAGATGATCAAGGACCTGCTCGGCGACCTGCTCGACACGCTGCACTTCGACGAAGCGTGGCTGCCGCACGCAACCTTCCACGATTTCTACCGCGACATGCACGCGATCGGCGACGGCCGTCCGCGCACCGGCGCGCTCGTGTTCGCGACGCACTCGACGCACAAGCTGCTCGCAGGCATCTCGCAGGCCTCGCAGATCGTCGTGCAGGATTCGGAGAACCGCACGTTCGACAAGCACCGCTTCAACGAGGCGTACCTGATGCATACGTCGACGAGCCCGCAGTACGCGATCATCGCGTCGTGCGACGTCGCGGCCGCGATGATGGAGCCGCCGGGCGGCACCGCGCTCGTCGAGGAATCGATCGCCGAGGCGATCGACTTCCGCCGCGCGATGCGCAAGGTCGACGCCGAATACGGCGACGACTGGTTCTTCAGCGTGTGGGGCCCGGACAACCTGTCGGAAGAGGGCATCGGTTCGCGCGAGGACTGGATGCTGAAGCCGAACGACCACTGGCACGGCTTCGGCCCGCTGGCGGAAGGCTTCAACATGCTCGACCCGATCAAGGCGACGATCATCACGCCGGGGCTCGACGTCGACGGCGAGTTCGGCGAAACCGGCATTCCGGCCGCGATCGTCACGAAGTACCTGGCCGAGCACGGGATCATCGTCGAGAAGACCGGCCTGTACTCGTTCTTCATCATGTTCACGATCGGCATCACGAAGGGCCGCTGGAACTCGATGGTGACCGAGCTGCAGCAGTTCAAGGACGACTACGACAACAACCAGCCGCTGTGGCGCGTGCTGCCGGAATTCGTCGCGCAGCATCCGCGCTACGAGCGTGTCGGCCTGCGCGACCTGTGCACGCAGATCCACGACGTGTACCGCGCGAACGACATCGCCCGCCTGACGACGGAGATGTACCTGTCGGACATGGAGCCGGCGATGAAGCCGTCGGACGCGTTCGCGAAGCTCGCGCACCGCAAGATCGACCGCGTGCCGCTCGACGAGCTCGAAGGCCGCGTGACGAGCATCCTGCTCACGCCGTACCCGCCGGGCATTCCGCTGCTGATCCCGGGCGAGCGCTTCAACAAGACGATCGTGAACTACCTGCGGTTCGCGCGCGACTTCAACGAACGCTTCCCGGGCTTCCACACCGACATCCACGGCCTCGTCGCGGAAGAGGTGAACGGCCGCGTCGAGTACTTCGTCGACTGCGTGCGCGACTGATGGCGGCGCACGGACGAATCCAGGCGATGCGTGCGGCGCTGGCCGCGCTCGTCGTCTGGGCGGCAGGGCCGGCAGGGCTGGCGGGAGTCGGGGTCGCGCACGCTGAAGTCGCGGCGGCCGACCCGATCGACGTCGCGATGCGGCAATGCCTCGCGCGGCGCGACCGGTCGTCGCCGGCCGGCCAGATCCAGTGCATGGGCGAGGCGCAGCAGCAGTGGCAGGCCGTGATGGACGGCGCGTACCAGCGCCTGTTGAAGGACGCGCCGGCCGATGCGAAGCGCGGCTGGCAGGACAGCCAGCGCCATTGGCTCACGTGGCGCAAGGACGAAGTGCTTCTGCTGAAGGCCGTGTACGACACCACGCGCGGGACGTCGTACGCGATGTCGAGTGCCGACCTGCAGCTGCAGCCGGTGCGCGACCGTGCACTGGCGCTGCGCGGTGCGGCCGATCGCTATGCGCCGCCGCCCGCCGCCGTGCCGGTCGCGGCCACGAGCGGCGCGCAGGGCGGCGCGGGTGATGCCCCGGGCGCGGCCCAGGGCGGGGCCAAACCGAACGCCAAGCCGGCGAACGCGCCGCGCGATCCGGCCGTGCGCCGCGTGCGGCCGTGCGAACAGGACGCCGCGTGCGAGCATGCGCTGTTCGACCTGAACCGCTATTACCAGAAGCTGCGCCGCAAGATGCCCGCGCATTCGGCCGCGACGCTCGTCCGCGCGCAGCGCGCGTGGGTCGGGTTCCGCGATGCGACGGCACCGCTCGTCGGCGAGGACGGCCGCGTCGACCTGATCGGCGCGCGCATCGCGACGATGAAGCGGCTGTCGGAGACGGCCGGCAACAAGTAAGCGCAATGGCGACGCCGGTGATCCGGCGAGACGGCAAAAAGCAAAACGGGCACCCGAGAAGGTGCCCGTTTTTCATTTGGCGGCCGCGATTCAGGCGGGCCGTTGCGTATCGAGCTTGCCGAACCACGACGGCACGAGCGCGACCGCATCGTCGAGCGACGCGAGCACGTGCAGGCTCAGCGCGACGATTTCGGGCGTCGGCGCCTTCAGGTCGGGCACGGTGATGACCGATGCACCCGCGCCGGCGGCCGATTGCGCGCCGAAGTCGCTGTCCTCGAACGCGACGCAGGCGTGGGCCGGCACGCCGAGGCGTTCGGCCGCGAGCCGGTAGACGGCCGGGTCGGGCTTGCCGCGCGCGACTTCGTCGCCGCCCGCGATCGCGCGGAAGAACGGCAGCACGCCGACTGCGTCGAGTCGCGCGCGGATGACCTCGCACGCGGACGACGACGCGACCGCACACGGAATGCCGGCTTGCGCGAGCGCGTCGAGCAGCGCGAACGCGCCGGGCTTCAGCGGAAACTTCGGATGCGGTTCGGGCGCCGCGAGCTGCTCGCGCACGCGGATGCGCACCGCGTCGAACGTATCGGGGTTGCCGATCAGCCGTGCCAGGATGACCTGGCCTTCGGCGAACGAGCGGCCGACGATCTGCAGGTAGTCGGTGGCGGTCAGCGTGACGCCGTGCGCATTCGACACGTCGATCCACGTGTTCATGATGGTCCGCTCGGAATCGACGAGCAGGCCGTCCATGTCGAAGAGCGCGGCGGAAAAGGTCATCGGCGGCATTCGGGAAGCAGGGAAGGCGATGGGCGGCGCGACGGCCGCCCGAATGAAAAACGGACGCCGAGGGCGTCCGTCCGGAACAGCAGGCTTACTGGCCGAGCGCGGCGCGCGCGGCCTTGACCGCTGCACGCACCTGGTCGGGCGCGGTGCCGCCGGGGTGGTTGCGGCTCGCGACCGAGCCCTCGAGCGTCAGGTAGCCGAACACGTCTTCACCGATCAGGTGCGCGACGTTCGGCAGTTCCTGCTTCATCTCGTCGAGCGTCAGGTCGGCCAGGTCGATGCCGCGGTCGTCGCAGATCTTCACGGCGTGCGCGACGGCTTCGTGCGCATCGCGGAACGGCAGGCCGCGCTTCACGAGGTAGTCGGCGAGGTCGGTGGCGGTCGAGAAGCCCTGCAGCGCGGCCGCGCGCATCGCGTCCGGCTTCACGGTGATGCCGGCCACCATCTCGGCGAAGATCCGCAGCGTGTCGGCGACGGTGTCGACCGTGTCGAACAGCGGTTCCTTGTCTTCCTGGTTGTCCTTGTTGTACGCGAGCGGCTGGCCCTTCATCAGCGTCAGCAGCGCCATCAGGTGGCCGTTCACGCGGCCCGTCTTGCCGCGCGCGAGCTCGGGCACGTCCGGGTTCTTCTTCTGCGGCATGATCGAGCTGCCGGTGCAGAAGCGGTCGGCGATGTCGATGAAGCCGACGCGCGGGCTCATCCACAGCACGAGTTCTTCGGAGAAGCGCGACACGTGCGTCATCACGAGCGCGGAAGCCGCCGTGAATTCGATCGCGAAGTCGCGATCCGACACCGCGTCGAGCGAGTTCGCGCAGATGCCGTCGAAGCCGAGCGTCTTCGCCACCGCGTGACGATCGATCGGATAGCTCGTACCGGCGAGCGCGGCCGCGCCGAGCGGCAGGCGGTTCACGCGGGTGCGGCAGTCGCGCATGCGCTCCGCGTCGCGCGAGAACATCTCGACGTATGCGAGCAGGTGGTGGCCGAACGTGACGGGCTGGGCGACCTGCAGGTGCGTGAAGCCCGGCATGATCGTGTCGGCGTTCTGTTCCGCGAGGTCGAGCAGCGCGCCGCGCAGGTCGTTCAGCAGGCCGCCGATGCGGTCGATCTCGCCGCGCAGCCACAGGCGGATGTCGGTCGCGACCTGGTCGTTACGCGAGCGGCCCGTGTGCAGGCGCTTGCCGGCGTCGCCGATCAGCGCGGTCAGGCGCGCCTCGATGTTCAGGTGGACGTCTTCCAGGTCGAGCTGCCATTCGAATTCGCCGCGCTCGATTTCACCCTTGATCTGCGTCATCCCGCGTTCGATCGCGGCCAGGTCGTCGGCGCTGATGATCTTCTGCGCGGCGAGCATGTTCGCGTGCGCGAGCGAGCCGGCGATGTCGACGAGCGCGAGGCGCTTGTCGAAAAATACCGACGACGTGTAGCGCTTGACCAGCTCGGACATCGGTTCCGAGAAGCGGGCCGACCAGGCCTCGCCCTTTTTGTGCAGTTGGGACGTCATGGCGATTCTTCGAAGGGAGATTGAGCGGCGTGCGCCGCCGAGGAATCCCGCGATTCTAACATTCGCGGGCCTGCCCGCCGCGGTGCGCGGCCGTTCGCGGCGGCCTGCCGACCGTGGCCGGCGCGGGCCGGCCCGTTCAGTCGCGCACCAGCACGACCAGCTTCAGGTCCTCGCGGTGCGCGGGCTTCAGCGTGATCTGCTGGTACACGAGGCGGCCGTCGGCCGGATGGTCGAATTCGCGCAGGCCGCCTTCGCGTTCGAATACGTCCTGCGATGCCCAGTACTGCGCGAAAGCGTCGCTGCCGGCGGTCAACGCGTCGATCAGTGCGCGCGTGGGCGCATCGGTCAGGTGACGGATCGAATCGGCGCGGAATTCGGCCGCGAGCCGCCGCGCGCGGGTTTCCCAGTCGACGATCAGCGTGCGCGCGGCCGGCGACATGAACGTGAAGCGCAGCAGGTTGCGGTCGTGCTCGCCGTCGAGCCAGCCGGAAAAGAGCGTGGCGGCCGGCGCATTCCAGGCGAGGGCGTTCCATTGCCGGTCGAGCACGTACGCGGGCGTCGCGATGGCCGTGACGGTCGCGGCGAGCGTCGGCGGCAGGTCGCCGGCCGCGACGTCGGGCTCGGCCGGGTCGCGCTGCGCGGCCAGCTCGAACAGGTAGGCGCGTTCGGCCTTCGACAGTTGCAGCGCGACGGCGATCCGCGCGAGCGCGTCGGCCGACGCCGACACCGGGCGGCCCTGTTCGATCCACGTGTACCAGGTCGGGCTGACGCCGCACAGTTGCGCGACTTCCTCGCGCCGCAGCCCCGGCGTGCGGCGGCGCGGGCCGGGCGGCAGGCCGACGGCCTGCGGCGACAGCCGCTCGCGGTGGGCGCGGATGAATTCGCCGAGTGCGCGGGCGGGCGAGGCGTCGAGCGGCGGGACGGGATCGGAGGACGGGTGGTTCATGCGGAAACGGCGAAATGGAAACGGGGGCGCGGCAACGGTCAGGCAGGTGTATCGAATACCAGAATAACTGCTTAACTTGTACTGGTACAAACGCAGGCCTATTGTAGCGGCTCGTGCGCTGGCAGGGCAGCGCGCGTCCCACAAAACGCGTTGCATGGGGCCGGAGCAGGTGCTGAGGCGCCTGTCGCACCGGCAACAGTACAAAGGAGCGAACGATGAAACACCACGACCAGGTCGCCGACGCATTCGGCACGACGGCCGCCGCCTATCTGACGAGCACGGTCCACGCGACGGGCGCCGACCTGCAGACGCTCGCGGACACGGTGCGCGCAACGCCCGATGCCGCGGTGCTCGATCTCGGCTGCGGCGCCGGCCATGCCAGCTTCGCCGTCGCGCCGCACGTGCGCGACGTGGTCGCCTACGATCTCGCCGCGCAGATGCTCGCGACCGTCGACGCCGCCGCGCGCGAACGCGGGCTCGCGAACATCCGTACGCAGCAGGGGCCGGCCGAGCGACTGCCGTTCGACACGGCGACGTTCGACTGGGTTGTGAGCCGGATGAGCGCGCACCACTGGCACGACATGCGCGCGGCGCTTGCCGAGGTGCGCCGCGTGCTGAAGCCGGGCGGCCGCGTGTTGATGATCGATATCGCCGGCAACGACCATCCGCTTCTCGATACGTACCTGCAGGCCGCGGAAGTGCTGCGCGATGCGTCGCACGTGCGCGACTACCGGGCGGACGAATGGCTCGTGATGTTCCGCGAAGCCGGCTTCGACGCGCACGTGCACAGCCGCTGGCGGCTGCCGATCGATTTCGATACGTGGGTCGCGCGCATCCGCACGCCGGCCGACAGCGTCACCGGCATTCGCGCGCTGTGGGCGCATGCACCGGACGAGGTGCGCGGCTACTACGCGGTGCAGCCAGACGGGTCGTTCGAACACGACGCGTTGCTGCTCGACGCGCACTGAGCGCGAGGTGCACCGGCAGGGTTTCGCCCGCGCATGAAAAAGCCGCGATACGCATCATCGCGTATCGCGGCTTTCAAGACGTCAGTCGGTGCGGAATTATGCCGCGCCGCAGGCGGATCAGCCCGTGTTGCGCAGGCCGGCCGCGATCCCGTTGATCGTCAGGTGAATCCCGCGGCGCAGCCGCGCGTTCGTGTCGCCCGCGCGGTGGCGCTTGATCAGCTCGACCTGCAGGTGGTTCAGCGGATCGAGATACGGGAAGCGGTTCTTGATCGAGCGCGCGAGCAGCGGGTTGGTCGCGAGGCGGCCTTCGTGCCCGGTGATCTCCGCCAGCGCCTGCGACGTGCGCTCCCATTCCGCGACGATCCGCTCGAACACGTGCTTGCGCAGCTTGCGGTCGGAAACGAGCTGCGCGTAGCGCGACGCGACCGCGAGGTCGGTCTTCGCGAGCACCATGTCCATGTTCGACAGCAGGTTCGAGAAGAACGGCCAGGTCTTGTTCATCTTCTTCAGCAGCGCGACGCGCTTCGTGCGCTCGGCGTCGTCCTGCGCGCCGTCGAGATACGCGCTCACCGCGCTGCCGAAGCCGTACCAGCCCGTCAGCAGCAGCCGGCACTGGCCCCACGAGAAGCCCCACGGAATCGCGCGCAGGTCCTCGATCTTGCGCTGCTTCGGATCCTGCAGCTTGCGCGACGCCGGGCGGCTGCCGATGTTCAGCTCGGCGATCTCGGTGATCGGCGTCGACGAGAAGAAGTAGTCGGTGAAGCCCGGGGTTTCATAGACGAGCGCGCGGTACGCGGCCATCGCCGAATCGGACAGCGTCTGCATCGCGGCCTCGAACGCCGGCAACTGCGCGGGCGCGTTGTTCTGCGGCAGGAGCGTCGCTTCGAGCGTCGCGGCGACGACCGTCTCGAGGTTGCGGCGGCCGATCTCCGGGTTCGCGAACTTGCTCGCGATCACCTCGCCCTGTTCGGTGAGGCGAATCTGGCCGTTCACGGTGCCCGGCGGCTGCGACAGGATCGCCTGGTAGGTCGGGCCGCCGCCGCGGCCGACCGTGCCGCCGCGGCCGTGGAACAGCCGCAGCGTGATCTTGCGGTCGCGGAACAGGTCGACGAGCGCGAGCTCCGCGCGATACAGCTCCCAGTTCGACGTGAGGAAGCCGCCGTCCTTGTTGCTGTCCGAATAGCCGAGCATCACTTCCTGCTCGGCGCCCTGGTGGGCGATCAGCGCGTCGATGCCCGGCAGTGCGAAGTACTCGCGCATGATCCGCGCGGCGTCGCGCAGGTCGGGAATCGTCTCGAACAGCGGGATCACCATCAGGCTGTTCTTCGCATCGCCGCCCGAGACGCCGAGCGCGCCTTCGAGCAGGCCCGTCTCTTTTTGCAGCAGCAGCACTTCGACGAGGTCGCTGACGGTTTCCGTATGCGAAATGATGTAGTTGCGTACCGCGCGTGCGCCGAATTGCGCGCGGACTTCGCGCGCCTTCTCGAACACGCCGAGCTCGCTTTGCGCGAGCGCCGAGTATTCGAAATACGGCGAGCGCAGCGGACGCGGATCGGCGAGCGCCGCGAGCAGCACGCGCAGCTTGTCTTCCTCGGCGAGCGCCGCGTAGTCGGCCTCGACGCCCGCGCGGGCGAACAGTTCGGCGACCACGGCTTCGTGGATGTCGGAGCTCTGGCGCAGGTCGATGCTCGCGAGATGGAAGCCGAACACTTCGGCCGCGCGCACGAGCGGCGCGAGGCGCGGCGCGGCGAGCGACGTGCCGTGGTGTTCGTCGAGCGATGCGGTCAGCACCTTCAGGTCGGCGACGAACGCTTCGGAATCCGCGTACGGGACCGCGCGCACGGGCGGCGCGCCGCGGCCCGCGCTGCGCACCGGCACCGTGCCTTCGCCGAGACGCACGCGCGCGCTGGCGGCAAGGCGCGTGTAGATGCCGATCAACGCGCGGCGATACGGTTCGTCGACGCGGTGCGGCGACTGGTCGGGCGAAGCTGCCGCGAGCGCCTTCACGGCGTCGTTCGCGCCGACGAGCAGGTTCGACACCGACAGCTCGGCGCCGAGCTTGTGCACCTGTTCCAGATAGTGCTCGAGGATCACCGCGGCCTGGCGGTTGATCGCTTCGTCGAGCGTCGGCGCGGTCACGTTCGGGTTGCCGTCGCGGTCGCCGCCGATCCAGCTGCCCATCTGGAAGAACGCGGGTACGCGCGCGGACAGGCCGTGCTCGGCGAGCGCGGCCTCGATGTCGCCGTACAGCGCGGGCAGTTCGTCGAGGAACGTCGCGCGGTAGTACGACAGCGCGTTCTCGATCTCGTCGCCGACCGTCAGGCGCGAGTCGCGCAGCATGCGGGTCTGCCACAGCGCGGTGACGCGCGCGCGCAGCATCGCTTCGTTGTGCTGGCGCTCGCGGCTCGTCAGTTCCTGGTCGCGTTCGGCGAGCAGGCGCGCGATGTCGTGCTGGGCGTCGAGGATGCTCTTGCGCTGCACCTCGGTCGGGTGCGCGGTCAGCACCGGCACGATCAGCGCATCGTCGAAGAAGCGCTGGAGCAGGCGCTTCGACGCGTTGCCGGTCGTCTTCAGTTGTTCGAGCGCGTACGCGACGGTGCCGGGCTGCGACGCGGAGCCGGCGAGCGCATGGATGCGGCGGCGGCGGTTGTGGTGGCGGTCTTCCGCGATGTTCGCGAGGTGCGAGAAATAGCTGAACGCGCGCACGACGCTCACCGTCTGCTCCGGCGTCAGCTTGCGCAGCTTCTTCTCGAGCGTCTGCGCGGCTTCGCTGTCGTCCTCGCGGCGGAACTTGACCGCGGTCTGGCGGATCGTCTCGACGACGTCGAACACGGTGTCGCCTTCCTGCTCGCGCACGACGTCGCCGAGCAGGCGGCCGAGGAAGCGGATGTCTTCGAACAGCGGGCCGTCCTTGTCGTCGCGCGTGCGCGTGCCGGACTTCGGCGCGGCGGCCGTGCGGGCCGCGGTGCGGGCAGCCGGGCCGGCGGCTTTCGTCGCGCGTTTTGTCTGACGTATCGGGTCTTTCGGTTTCGTTGCCGTTTTCGCACGGCCGTTCGCGGCGGTGGCGACGGTGTCCGTCGAGGCGTCGGAGGAGGACAGGGCAGCATTGCGGCGCGCCGTACGCGCCGATCCGGAAGACTTCACGATGGGTTTCCTTGGGAAAGCTCGAGTCAAAAGGAACTGCGGAAACTGCGAAACTGCGGTCAAGCAACCAGCTACGTGCGGCACATCCGCGCATCGGCGCCGCGACCCGCTCGGCGGCAGGCCGGGCGCAGGCTCCAGGCCCGGGCGGGCAAGGGCGTGCGTGCTACCATTGTTCGATCTTCAATCCCGTCCTTCGATGTTCCAGCAATGAATTCCGAGACCCCCGCGGCCGGGCCGCAACAGGCACAGTCGCCCGCGACGTTGACGATTGCTTCGCGCGAAAGCCGCCTGGCGATGTGGCAAGCCGAACATGTGCGTGATGCGCTGCGCAAATTATATCCAGCTTGTGACGTGAAAATCCTCGGGATGACGACGCGCGGCGACCAGATTCTCGATCGCACGCTGTCGAAAGTCGGCGGCAAGGGTCTGTTCGTGAAGGAACTGGAGGCCGCGCTGGCCGACGGCCGCGCCGATCTCGCCGTGCATTCGCTGAAGGACGTGCCGATGGCGCTGCCCGACGGCTTCTCGCTCGCCGCGATCATGGAACGCGAGGACCCGCGCGATGCATTCGTGTCGAACGACTACGCGTCGCTCGACGCGCTGCCGGCCGGCGCCGTGGTCGGTACGTCGAGCCTGCGCCGCGAGGCGATGCTGCGCTCGCGCTACCCGCACCTGGACGTGCTGCCGCTGCGCGGCAACCTCGACACGCGCCTCGCGAAGCTCGATCGCGGCGACTACGCGGCGATCATCCTCGCGGCCGCCGGCCTGAAGCGCCTCGGCCTCGAAGCGCGGATCCGCGCGCTGCTCGACGTCGAGGCGAGCCCGCCCGCCGCGGGCCAGGGCGCGCTCGGCATCGAGATCGCATCGCACCGCGACGACGTCGCCGCATGGCTCGCACCGCTGCACGACCCGCAGACCGCGCTCGCGGTCGAGGCCGAGCGGATGGTGTCGCGCGCGCTCGGCGGCAGCTGCGAGGTGCCGCTCGCCGCGCACGCGGTGTGGCGCGCGGGCGAACTGTACCTGACGGGCCGTGTGTCGACGACCGACGGCAAGCGCGTGCTGACGGCCGAGGAGTGCGGGGCAGTCATGACCGTCGCCGATGCGCTCGCGCTCGGCCGCGCCGTGTCCGACGAGCTCGAGGCGCAAGGCGCGCTCGACATCGTCCGGGCGCTGCTCGCGGGCTCGCCGGCCGCCGGCAAGGGCGACGCCTGATGGCGGGCGGCGCGCGCGCGTTCACCGCTGTCCTGACGCGCCCGGACGGCCAGTCCGGCGCGCTGGCGTCGCAACTGGCCGAGGCCGGCTGCGACGTGCTCGAATTCCCGTTGATCGACATCGCGCCGGTCGACGATCCCGCGCCGCTCGACGCGGCATTCGCGGCGCTCGCCGACTACGCGCTGGTGATTTTCGTCTCGCCGAACGCGATCGACCGCGCGCTCGCGCAGTACGGCGCGATCTGGCCGAACGCGCTGCCGGTCGGCGTGGTCGGGCCCGGCAGCGTCGCGGCGCTCGAGCGTCACGGCATCGCGGCGCCCGCGCATCGCGTGATCGCGCCGCAGGCGCCGGCCGACGGCGGCGTACCCCATTACGATTCGGAAAGCCTGTTCGCGTGCATCGAGGCCGCGTTCGGCGGCGCGCAGGCGCTGGCGGGCAAGCGCGTGCTGATCGTGCGCGGCGACGGCGGTCGCGAATGGCTCGCCGAACGATTGCGCGAGGCCGGCGCGGACGTCACGCTCGTCGCCGCCTACCGGCGCGTCGTGCCCGAGCCGCGCGTCGGCGCGTGGGAGCGCGTGCATGCGCTGCTCCACGGCGAACCGCATGCATGGCTCGTCACGAGCTCGGAAGGCGTGCGCAACCTGCACGAACTCGCGCGGGCGCACCTGAACGATGCCGAGATCGACGCGCTGAAGCACGCGCCGCTCGTGACGCCGCATCCGCGGATCGAGCAGACCGCGCGTTCATTGGGTTTTGATAGGATTACGCTGACCGGCGCGGGCGATGAGCGCATCGTCCGCGCGTTTCGAACGATGGCCGAGGAGGCCGTCCAACCGGCGACAGCCGCACCGGTGACTAAACGCATGACAGATACCAACGATTCCAAAAGCGTCGCTTCCCAGCCGGCCGCTGCATCCGCACCGCCGTCCCGCCCCGCCTACATGGGCGCCGAACCGCCCGCGCGCCGTGGCGGCAGCGCGGTGCTGTGGTTCGTCGTCGTCGTGCTCGGCTGCGCGGCGGGCGTCGGCGGCTACGCGCTGAACCGCAAGATCGACCGGCTCGACGGCACGTTCGTCACGCGCCAGAAGGCGCTCGACGCGCAGACGGCCGAGACGCGCATGAAGACCGAGCAGGCGCTCGCGAGCACGCACCAGGTCGACACGCAGCTTGCGCAGCTCGACGGCAAGCTCGCCGACGCGCAGAGCGCGCAGCAGGCGCTGCAGCAGCAATACCAGGACCTGTCGCGCAACCGCGACGCGTGGATGCTCGAGGAGGTCGACCAGATGCTGTCGAGCGCGAGCCAGCAGCTTCAGCTGACCGGCAACACGCAGCTCGCGCTGATCGCGCTGCAGAACGCCGACGCGCGCCTCGCCACGTCGCAGAGCGCGCAGGCCGTCACGGTCCGCAAGGCGCTCGCGCTGGACATCGAGAAGCTGAAGGCCGCGCCGGCGGCCGACCTCACGGGTCTGGCGATCAAGCTCGACGATGCGATCGCGAAGATCGACGCGCTGCCGCTGTCCGGCGAGGCGATCGTCCCCCACGAGGCGCCGAAGGCCGCGCCGGCCGACACCGCGTCGTCGGCCGTGGCCGGCGAGCCGCGCTGGAAGGTGTGGTGGCACGACTTCTCGGCCGGCCTCGGCCAGCAGTTGAAGGGGCTCGTGCAGGTGCGCCGCATCGACAACGCGGACGCGATGCTCGCGTCGCCCGACCAGGGCTACTTCGTGCGCGAGAATGTGAAGCTGCGCCTGCTGACCGCCCGCCTGTCGCTGCTCGCGCGCAACGACGGCGCGATGAAGGCCGACCTGCACGCCGCACAGGCGTCGCTCGGGAAGTATTTCGACCAGGCATCGAAGGACACGCAGACCGTCGAGGATCTGCTCAAGCAGGTTGACGGCGCATCGCTGACGGTTGCGGTGCCGAACCTGAACACGAGCCTGAACGCCGTTCAGCAGTTCAAGAGCCGGGGGTAACGATGACGCTTCGAGGAATCGTCTGGCTCGCGGTCCTGTTCGCGATCGCCGCGGCGCTCGCCACCGTCGGCCGTTTTGACGCGGGGCAGGTACTGCTCGTCTATCCGCCGTACCGGATCGACGTGTCGCTGAACCTGTTCGTGATCGCCATCGTCGTGCTGTTCATCGTCGTGTATGCGCTGCTGCGCATCGTGCGCAACATCTGGCGCATGCCGCAGCGGGTCGCCGCGTATCGGGCGCGCTCGCGCAACGAGAAGGCACAGGCATCGCTGCGCGACGCGATCGCGAACCTGTATGCGGGCCGCTTCTCGCGCGCGGAGAAGGCCGCGCGTGAAGCGCTGTCGGTCGATGCGAACCTGGGCGCCGCGAGTCTCGTCGGGGCCACGGCCGCGCACCGGATGCACGAGTACACGCGCCGCGACGACTGGCTGTCGAAGGTCGACGCGCCGGAATGGCAGGACGCACGGCTGCTCGCCGCGGCCGACATGCGCGCGGATGCACGTGATGCCGACGGCGCGCTTGCCGCGCTGGCCGACCTGCAGGCGGGCGGCAAGCGCATCCATGCGCAACAGGTCGCGCTGCGCGCGCAGCAGCAGTTGAAGAACTGGGCCGAGGTGCTGAAGCTCGCGAAAGCGCTCGAGAAGCGCGAGGCGCTGCATCCGGCGGCGGCCGTGCGGCTGCGCCAGCAGGCCGCGGAAAACCTGCTGCGCGAACGCCGGCACGACCCGGACGCGCTGCTCGAGGTGTGGCAGTCGCTGTCGCCGGCCGAGCGCCAGTCGCCGCGTCTTGCCGATCTCGCCGCCGATCTGCTCGTCCCGCTCGAGCGCCGCAACGAAGCGCGCCGCATCGTCGAGGACGCGCTCGCGCACAACTGGGATGCGCGCCTGCTGCGCCGTTACCCGGATACGGCCGGCGCCGATGCGCTGCCGCTGATCCAGAAGGCGGAAGGGTGGAAGAAGGATCACCCGGAGGATGCCGACCTGCTGTTCGCGCTCGGTCGCCTGTGCCAGCAGCAGCAGCTGTGGGGCAAGGCGCAGTCGTTCCTGGAATCGGCACTGAAGCTGGCCGACAACGAGGCGCTGAAGGTGCGTGCGCATCGCGCGCTCGCGCGGCTGTTCGAGCATCTCGGCGAAACCGACAAGGCTGCGAAGCATTACCGCGAAAGCGCGCTGGCGATTACCGTGGTCTGATGCCGGCCACTCGGGCCGCCTGCTGCAGGCGGCTCGTACACCCCGCGCAAAAAGCCCCGAAGGCCTTTCCGGCATTCGGGGCTTTTTTTCGTCCGGGGTGGGCCCGGACGACACGTCACGCGCCGAGCTTGCGCAGCAGGTCGTCCTCGCGGGCGACGAACCACACCGATTGCCCGCGATTGGACTCGCGTACGAGCGCGCGAAGCGCTTCGCTGCGCGCGAGCCAGTGGTCGATATCGCCGACCACGCCGAGCCGGACGCCGTAGTTGACGAGTTTCTGCAGCACGGCGCCTGCCAGCCCGCTGTCGAGCCGGTAGAAGTCGTCGTGCAGCGCGTTGGCGGGCACCGCGATCCAGTCGGCTTCGTGCTCGTGCGCGAGGGCGACGAGGTCGAGCGCATCGCTTTCGCGCTGAACCGGGCCAGCGGCGGGATCGCGGACCAGCACACGGTGGCCGGCCGCCTGGACGATTCGGTGGTGCATGCGGGTGGGCTCCCTGCGTTACTTGTCGACCAGCCGCTTCGGCACCGACAGCGCCAGCAGCCCGCCGAGCACGAGGAACCCGGCGAGCATGTACATGCCCGAATCGTTGGCGCCCGTTGCCTGCTTGAGCCAGCCCATCATGTACGGGCTGAGGAAGCCGGCGAGGTTGCCGATCGAGTTGATCATCGCGATGCCGGCCGCGGCCGCCGTGCCGCCGAGGAACGCGGTCGGCAGGCTCCAGAACAGCGGCAGCGTCGTCAGGATGCCGATCGTCGCGAGCGTGAGGCCGAGCATCGCGAGCGCGGTCTGGTGCGCCCAGATCACCGACAGCACGAGCCCGAGCGCGCCGATCGCGGCCGGAATCGCGACGTGCCAGCGGCGCTCGCGGTGCCGGTCCGCGCTGCGTGCGATCAGGATCATCGCGACCACGGCAGCCGCATACGGAATCGCCGACAGCAGGCCGATCATGAACGTGTCGGTCACGCCCGTCGCCTTGATGATGGTCGGCAGCCAGAAGCCGACGCCGTAGAGCCCCATCACGAACGAGAAGTAGATCGACGCCATCAGCCACACGCGCGGGCTCGCCATCACGGCCCCGAGCGGCGGGTCTTCCTTGGTGGCCTCTTCAGCAGCGACGTTGCGCGTGAGCAGCACCTTTTCGTCGTCGGTCAGCCAGTTCGCCTTCTCGATCCGCTCGTCCAGCTTGAGGAACACGATCACGCCGACCAGCACCGACGGGATACCCTCGAGCAGGAACAGCCATTGCCAGCCGTGCCACCCGCTGATGCCGTCGAACGCCTTCAGGATGAAGCCCGAGAGCGGCCCGCCGATCACGCCGGACAGCGCGACGGCGGTCATGAAGAACGTCGTCATCCGGCCGCGCCGGTGTGCGGGATACCAGTAGGTGAGGTAGAGGATCACGCCGGGGAAGAAGCCGGCCTCGGCGACGCCGAGCAGGAAGCGCATCACATAGAACATCGTGGGCGTCGTGACGAACATCGTCAGGATCGAGATGACGCCCCACGTCGCCATGATCCGCGCGATCCACACGCGCGCGCCGACCCTGTGCAGGATGATGTTGCTCGGCACTTCGAAGAGGAAGTAGCCGAAGAAGAAGATCCCGGCGCCGAGCCCGTAGACGGTGTCGCTGAGGTTCAGGTCGCTCGCCATCTGCAGCTTCGCGAACCCGACGTTCACGCGGTCGAGATACGCGACCACGTAGCACAGCAGCAGGAGCGGCACGAGCCGCCACGACACCTTGCGGTAGGTTGCTTCCTCGAATGCGCCGGACGAGCCCGGCAGCGACTGCGTCGATGTTGCCATGTTGTCTCCTGTCCTTATGGTTTCGTGCGAGGCAATGCGTGGATGCCGTGCCGGCCGGCGAAACCCGGCGCGGTGCGCGAACAGCCCGGTACGGCTAGATGCAGCGTCCGCCGTCGACTTCGAGACAAACGCCCGTGATGAATTCAGCTTCGTCGGAGGCAAGGTAAAGCGCGGCGTTCGCGATGTCCTGCGGCGTCGAGAAGCGGCCGAGCGGGATCGTCGCGAGGAACCGGCTGCGGTTCTCGGGGGTATCCTCGCAGCCCATGAATTCGGTCATCAACGCCGTTTCGCCGAGCACGGGGTTGATGCAGTTCACGCGGATGCGGTCGGCGCCGAGTTCGGCCGCGAGCGACTTGCTTGCGGTGATCATCGCGCCCTTCGTGCTGTTGTACCAGACGAGGCCGGGCCGCGGCCGCACGCCGGCCGTCGACGCGACGTTCACGAACACGCCGCCGCCCTGTTCGCGAAAGTACGGCACGAAGGTCTGCACGCACCAGAACAGGCTCTTCATGTTGACCGCGTACACGCGGTCGAATTCGGCTTCCGTCACGTCGAGCACCGGCTTGTTGCGGTGCGTGGTGCCGGCGTTGTTCACGACGATCTGCACCGCATGGAAATCGTCGAGCGAGGCTTGCAGCAGCGCGTGCCAGTCGTCCTGCCTCGACACGTCGCCGGCCACCGCGATGGCTTTGCCGCCCGCGAGCGCGATCTCGCTCGCGACGCGCTCGGCTGCCGCGCCATTCAGGTCGTTGACGACGACGTTCGCGCCTTCGCGCGCATAGGTCTTCGCGATGCCTTCGCCGAATCCCGAGCCGCCGCCCGTGACGATTGCCGTCTTGCCGCTCAACCGCATGGTGTGTCTCCTGTGCTGGATATGAGTGTCGTCGTGCTTCGGCACGCGGCCGGGTGCTGCCGGCCGCGTGCCAGGTGCTGCATGCGGCGCGGTCAGCCGTGCCGGATCGCGATCGTCTTCAGCGTGGTGAAGCCGTACAGTGCCTCGAAGCCTTTCTCGCGGCCATGCCCCGAGTGGCCGACGCCGCCGAACGGCAGCTCGACGCCGCCGCCCGCGCCGTAGTTGTTGATGAACACCTGTCCCGCGCGCAGGCGCCGCGCAAGACGCATCTGGCGCGCGCCGTCGCGCGTCCAGATGCCCGCGACGAGGCCGTACGGCGTGCCGTTCGCCAGTGCGACGGCTTCGTCCTCGTCGACGAAGCGCATCGCGGCGAGCACGGGGCCGAACACCTCCTCCTGTGCGAGCCGGTGCGACGGCGGCACGTCGCGCAGCAGCGCGGGCGCCTGGTAGAAGCCGCTTTCGGGCGCGTCGGCGACGACCTGCCCGTGCGCGGCCATCGGAATGCCGTCGTGCTGCGCGTCGGACAGGAAATCCCACACGCGCTGCTGCTGTTTCGCGTTGATCAGCGGGCCGCAGTCGAGGTCGGCGCGGCTCGGGCCGACGCGCAGCCCGTTGAACGCGGTGGCGAGCCGCTCGACGAGCGGCTCGTACACTGCGCGCTCGATCAGCACGCGGCTGCCGGCCGAGCAGGTCTGCCCGCCGTTCTGCACGATCGCGGACACGAGCACGGGCAGCGCCGCTTCGAGATCGGCGTCGGCGAACACGATCTGCGGCGACTTGCCGCCGAGTTCGAGCGTGACGGGTACGTGGTTCTCGGCCGCCATCTGCGTGACCAGCTTGCCGGTGGCCGGCGATCCCGTGAACGAGATGTGGTCGATGCCGGGATGGCGTGCGAGCGCGGCGCCGGCTTCATGGCCGTAGCCGGTGACGATGTTGAGCGCACCGGCCGGCAACCCGGCCTCGATGGCCAGCTCGGCGACGCGCAGCAACGACAGGCACGCATCCTCGGCCGGCTTGACGACACAGGCGTTGCCGGCCGCGAGCGCGGCGCCGACGCTGCGCCCGAAAATCTGCATCGGGTAGTTCCACGGCACGATGTGGCCCGTGACGCCGTGCGGCTCGCGCACCGTCAGCACCGTGTAGCCGGCTTGATAGGGGAGGGTTTCGCCGTGCAGCTTGTCGGCGGCGCCTGCGTAGAACTCGAAGTAGCGCGCGAGCGCGGCTGCGTCGGCGCGTGCCTGTTTCAGCGGCTTGCCGGTGTCGCGCGCTTCGATCGCGGCGAGTTCCTCGATCGAGGCGGCGACACGCGCTGACAGGCGCATCAGCACGCGGCCGCGCTCGGCGGCGCTGGCGGCGCCCCACGGGCCCGCGAATGCGTCGCGGGCCGCGGCGACCGCGCGCTCGATGTCGGGCGCCGTGCCGCGGGCGATCGACGCGAACGGCTGGCCGTCGGAGGGATCGACGACCGCGATGGTTTCCAGTTGCGCGGGCAACGTCCATTCGCCCGCGATGAAGTGCTTCGCCTCTTCCATGCCAGCTCCTGTCGACCCGAGTTGGCGCTTCAGCGCTTACTCGGGTCCCATGCTTCGCGGTCGACCCGGGTTGGCGCTTCAGCGCTTACTCGGGTCCCATGCTTCGCGGTCGACCCGAGTTGGCGCTTCAGCGCTCACCCGAGCCCCATGCTTCGCGGTCGACCCGAGTTGGCGCTTCAGCGCTTACCCGAGCCCCATGCTTCGGGGTCGCCCCGAGTTAGCACTTCAGCGCCCACCCGAGCCCCATGCCTCGCGGTCGGCCGGCGACAGCGCTTCCACCACCGACACCGATTCCACGTACCACGGCCAATGATTCAACGGCCGTGCATCCGGAACGATTATCGGCCGATCGTCATCCGGACGCCACCGGTCGATTGGCTATAATGGCGCATTCCCTTGCGGGGCGCCTGCGGCGATGCATCGGCCGCGGCGCCCTGTCCCGAATTCCCATCGACCTACAGAGAGTGCTCATGAGCTTCAATCATGTTCCGGCCGGCAAGGACCTGCCGCAAGATTTCAACGTGATCATCGAGATTCCCGCGCAAAGCGATCCGGTGAAGTACGAGGCGGACAAGGAACTGGGCCTTCTCGTCGTCGACCGCTTCATCGGCACGGGCATGCGCTATCCGGTGAACTACGGCTACATCCCGCAGACGCTGTCGGGCGACGGCGATCCGGTCGACGTGCTCGTGATCACGCCGTTCCCGCTGCTGGCAGGCTCGATCGTGCGCTCGCGCGTGCTCGGCATGCTGCAGATGACCGACGAGTCGGGCGTCGACGCGAAGCTGGTCGCCGTGCCGCACGACAAGGTCTGCCCGATGACGGCCAACCTGAAGTCGATCGACGACGTGCCCGAGTACCTGAAGGACCAGATCAAGCACTTCTTCGAGCAATACAAGGCGCTCGAGAAGGGCAAGTGGGTGAAGGTCGAAGGCTGGGCCGGCATCGAAGCCGCGCACAAGGAAATCACCGACGGCGCAGCGAACTACAAGAAGTAAGCGGCGTACCGGCCGACGGCCGGTTCGTGCGAAACGCCAACCGCGCGTGTCTCCTCAGGAGGCCGCGCGGTTTTGTTTTGTGCGTTGGGGCCGCTTGCGTACGGCGGCGGGTACGGCCGCCGGCGACGGGGCGGTGGACGGCGCTTCCTTCGTGCGCTTCGCGCGGCGAGGGACAACGGGAGCCGCTGGCGCATCGGCGGCTTCGGTAGCCGCCAGGCGGCGGCGACCCGAGGCGGGCGCGGCATCTTCGCGTCCGTTCGTGACGAGTTTGCCGCTGGCTGCAGGCGCCTTTGCTTTCGACGAAGCGCGTGCGGCCGGCTTGTCCTTTTTTACCGGTGTGTCGCGCGACGAAGTCTTTTTTGCGACCCCATCGCTTTCGGGCTTCTTGCGCTTTGCGACCGGGGCGGCTTTTGTCGCCGTGGGAGGCTTGGGGGCTTTGGCTGCTGCAGGCTTGTCGACCTTTTCGGCTTTCCCGGCTTTCCCGGCTTTTCCGGGCTTCTTCGGGCTTTTGCCCGTCTCGACCGTCTGTTCCGCACGGTCGACGTTCTTCGCCTTCTTCCGCCCGCGCGCACCGGCCTTCAACCCGGCCGCGTCACCGCTCGTATCGACGGCCACGACGGCCGGCAGCACCGACTCCAGCGTCCGCAACCCGGCCGCCAGTTCCCGCTTCTGCACCGCCGTGAGCTGCTTCACCCAGTACTCGGCGCGCGACGCGCTCGACCGGTCGGGCAGTGGAAACGACGCGAGCACCGCACGCGGCTTGCGCGAGCGCGTATAGCGCGCGCCCTTGCCGGATGCGTGCTCGTCGAAGCGCGCGGCAACGTCGGTCGTGATGCCCGTATAGACGCTGTCGTCGGCGCATTCGATCAGATACAGAAACCAGGACATGGCAGGGCGGCAGGATACGAAGCCGCCAGTGTCTCAGAAAAAGCGCTCGTCAACGCCACCGCTCGCCGTGCCCGTCGCGAAAGCGGCTCGGCGCCGCGCCGAGTTCGCGCGTGAAGAAGCGCGTGAACGCGCTCGTCGAGCGGAAGCCGACTCGCGCGCCGATCTCGCCGATCGGCAGTTGCGTATTCAGCAGCAGGTCGCGCGCTTCCCCGAGCCGTGCCTGCGCGACGAGCGCGTGAAACCCGACCGCTTCGCGATGCAGCCGCCGGCGCAGTGTCCAGCGCGACATCGCGAAGCGCGCGCAGACGTGCTCCATCAGCGTGTCGGACGGCACGTCGGCGTCGTCGGACGTGCGCAGCCAGTCGCGCACGCATTGCTCGACCGACGCGCCGAACGTCGAGCGGGCGCGCACGCGCTCGCGCGCGGCGTCGGCCGCATGACGCTGGATGTCCGCGAGCGGCGCGTTGTAGCACTCGAACGGCGTGTCGAAGCGCGCGGAGCGCAGCACGACGCGGTTGCATGCGGCATCGAACGACACCGCCGCGCCGAGGAGATCGCGCAACGCGGCCGTCGGCGCGAACGCGCGCCCCGCGAACGCGGCTTCGTCGACCCGCACGTGCGGATCGTACAGACGCGCGAGCGCGACGAGGATCGCGAAATTCGCGAACGCGCTGCTGGCGGGGCGGCCGTCACCCTCGTTCACGTACTCGAGCGCGAGCGCGTCGCCCGTCTCATGCGCGAAAAGCCAGTCGACGTTGCCGATCAGTTCGCGGTAGCGCAGGTAGCCGTGCAGCGCGTCGCGCAGCGTCGCGGCGTTGCAGGTGATGCCCGCGAGCTCGGGGAACGGCGCGAGCCACGGCACGACCTGCGGCGGCGGCCGATGCCAGGACAACGGCCAGTCGCTCATCAGCCGCATCGCGGCGACGTGCCGATCGCCGGGGATCCGCTGCGCGTCGTCGGCGAGATCGGCCGCGCCGATGCCGAGCGTCGCATACAGCGGCGCGACGTCGAAGCCGTTGCGGCGCATGTCGTCGAGCGCCTGTCGGTAGACCCGGACGGATACCGATTTCTGTCGTAACTCCATGTCTCTCTCCATGACCTTCGGGTTGCCCCCGCTGCGAGAGGTCAGGTACGGCTCCTACCGGTCAAGCATGGTGACCGGTCGATTTTTTTGAACTGGGACGCTGGAGTGGGATGACAAGTACAACAGATCGATTCGGGCGGATCAACGAAAACTTCGCTGTTCCGGGGTTCGACGATTGCGTCGCGTGGGCGCCCGTGGCTTCGTCGCATGCCGGGGCCCTTGATGACGTTACGTGCCGCCGCGCCGGAACGGATCGTGTTCGCGCAGTTCGTCGACGTACGCGTGGATATGCTCGGTCTCGCGTTCGAGAAAGCGTGCGACCGCGTCCGAGAACGCCGGATGCGCGAGCCAGTGCGCGGAGTGCGTGACGGTCGGCAGGAAGCCGCGCGCGAGCTTGTGTTCGCCCTGTGCGCCGCCTTCGAACGTATCGAGTCCGGCCTCGATGCAGAATTCGAGCAACTGGTAGTAGGCCGTTTCGAAATGCAGGCAGGGCACGTGTTCGAGCGCGCCCCAATAGCGGCCGTACAGCGTGCCGCCGCCGTTTTCGCCGCGCCGGTAGACGGCGAGCGCACTCGCGATCGGCTGCCCGCCGGCTTCCGCGATCACGAGCAGCAGGTTCTCCGGCATCGTCGCGCCGATCGTGCGGAAGAAGTCGAGATTCAGGTACGGGCTGGAATAGTGTTCGCGATAGGTCTGCCGGTAGCAGCGCGAGAAGAAACGCCAGTCGGCGTCGGTGATCTGGTCGCCGGTGAGCCGCCGGAACGTCACGCCCGCGTCGTGCACCTTGCGCCGTTCGGCACGGATGTTCTTGCGCTTCTTCTGCTCGAGCGTGCCGAGGAAATCGTCGAAGTGGCGGTAGCCGCCGTTGATCCAGTGGAACTGCACGCCTTCGCGCAGCATCATCCCCATCGATTCGAGAAGCGCCGCTTCGTCGCCGGTCGGAAACAGCACGTGCAGCGACGACACGTCGCTCTGCTCGGCGAACGCGAGCAGCGTGGCCGCGAGCCGGCGGCGCGCGTCGTCGTCGGCCGCGAGCAGGCGCGTGCCCTGCACGGGCGTGAACGGCACCGCGCACAGCAGCTTCGGGTAGTAGGGCAGGTCGTTGCGCTGGTACGCGTCGGCCCACGCCCAGTCGAACACGTATTCGCCGTACGAATGCTGCTTCGCGTACACCGGCGCGGCGGCCGCGAGGCGGCCGGTGCGCTCGTCGGTCAGCGTGACGAAGTGCGGCGACCAGCCGGTATCGTCGACCGCGCAGCGCGCGACCTGCAGCGCGTCGAGGAATTCGTGGCGCAGGAAGGGCGTCGGCTGCGCGTCGCGCGCGAGCAGCGCGTTCCATTCTTCGGCCGGCACCTCCGCGGGGGACGACAGGATGCCCGTGCGATAATCGATGCGTTCGTGTTTCAAGCGTGAATCCGTACCGTTCTGTGTCGCCGGATGCGCGGGCCTGCACGGCCCGCACCGGGACGATTTCGTCAGCCGTTCAGGGCGCGCCGCCGGGCTGCGCCGATCCCGCCATGAAGACCCGACTCGCTCTCGCCCAGATCAACGTCACCGTCGGCGACTTCGCCGGCAACGTCGCGCGAATCGTCGCGGCCGCCCGCGCCGCGCACAACGATGGTGCGCAGCTGATGGTCGCGCCGGAACTCGCGCTGTCCGGCTATCCGCCGGAAGATCTGCTGCTGCGGCCCGCGTTCTACGCGGCGGCGGCCTCGGCACTCGACGCGCTCGCCGACGCGCTGAAGGCATTCGACGGGCTCGCGGTGCTGGTCGGCCATCCGCTGCGCGGCATGGGCGAAGGCGCGCACGCGCCAGCCGTCGATGGTAATGCAAACCGCCCGATCGAGCGCGGCGTGCCGCCCACCGATACCTATAACGCGGTTTCCCTGATCGTCGGCGGCGAGATCGTCGGCACCTACCGCAAGCAGGATCTGCCGAACGCCGAGGTGTTCGACGAGAAGCGCTACTTCGCGACCGACGCCGAGCCGCTCGTGTTCGAGCTGAACGGCGTGAAATACGGCGTGATCATCTGCGAGGATGCGTGGCACGCGTCGGCCGCGCAGATCGCAAAGGCGGCCGGCGCGCAGGTGCTGCTGATCCCGAACGGCTCGCCGTACCACATGAACAAGGAAGCGGTGCGCATCGACATCCTGCGCGCGCGGATCCGCGAAACCGGGCTGCCGATGGTGTACGTGAATCTCGTCGGCGGCCAGGACGAGCTCGTGTTCGACGGCGGCTCGTTCGTGCTCGACGCGCAGGGCGCGCTCGTCGCGAAGATGCCGCAGTTCGTCGAGGGGCACGCGATCGTCGAATTCGACGGCGCGCGGCCGCTGCCGGGCGCGATCGCGCCCGAGCTGTCGACGCACGCGCAGGTGTACCGCGCGCTCGTGACCGGCGTGCGCGACTACATCGGCAAGAACGGGTTTCCGGGCGTGCTGATCGGGCTGTCGGGCGGCGTCGATTCGGCGCTGGTGCTGGCCGTCGCCTGCGATGCGCTCGGGCCGGAGCGCGTGCGCGCGGTGATGATGCCGTCGCGCTTCACGGCCGACATCTCGACCACCGATGCGGCGGAGATGGCGCGGCGCGTCGGCGTGCGCTACGACGAGATCGCGATCGCGCCGATGTTCGATGCGTTCCGCGCATCGCTCGCGGGCGAGTTCGCGGGCCGCGCGGAAGACGCGACGGAGGAGAACATCCAGGCGCGCATTCGCGGCACGCTGCTGATGGCGCTGTCGAACAAGTTCGGCTCGATCGTGCTGACGACCGGCAACAAGAGCGAGATGGCGGTCGGCTACTGCACGCTGTACGGCGACATGGCCGGCGGGTTCGCGGTGATCAAGGACATCGCGAAGACGCTCGTGTACCGGTTGTGCCGCTATCGCAACGAAACGGCCGACTACCCGCTGCGCGACGTGATCCCGGAGCGGATCCTCACGCGCGCGCCGTCGGCCGAGCTGCGCGAGAACCAGACCGACCAGGACAGCCTGCCGCCGTACGACGTGCTCGACGCGATCATGCGCATGTACATGGAAGAGGACCGGCCGCTCGCCGAGATCGTCGCGGCCGGTTACGCGCAGGCCGACGTCGAACGCGTGACGCGGCTCATCAAGATCAACGAATACAAGCGCCGCCAGGCGCCGATCGGCATTCGCGTCACGCATCGCGCGTTCGGGCGCGACTGGCGCTACCCGATCACGTCACGGTTTACCGAACGTCTCGATTGAGCGGTGCTGGGCCGCGTGCGGCTCGCAGGCTTACAATCGGGGTCGCGATTTTGCATCCAAACGAGCATTGGGGGACAACCACCATGAAACGCATCACTGCCATCATCAAGCCGTTCAAGCTGGACGAAGTCCGCGAAGCGCTCGCCGAAGTGGGTCTCACGGGCCTGACCGTGACGGAAGTGAAGGGCTTCGGCCGCCAGAAGGGCCATACCGAGCTGTATCGCGGCGCCGAATACGTCGTCGACTTCCTGCCGAAGATGAAGATCGAGGTGGTCGTCGCGGAAGCGCAGGTCGACCAGGTGATCGACGCGGTGATCGGCGCGGCCCGCACCGGCAAGATCGGCGACGGCAAGATCTTCGTGTCGGACGTCGAGCGCGTGATCCGCATCCGCACCGGCGAAGAGAACGAAGCGGCCGTCTGAGCGCCGCGTCCGCGCCATTTGATCGCTTCCCGGCCGCTTCGGCCGATCGGGCCACGGGTCGCAAGAACCCGTCGCCCAAGAAAAAACGGTGCGGATACCCGGTTGGGTACCGCACCGATACGCGCCTCTCGCAGCAGCGTGGAAAACGTCGTTGAATCGATTCTTTGAGAACGGCGCCTGATCAGAACAGGTGCTGGATACCGGCGTAGACGCCGGTCTGGCTGCCGCCCGGATGCGGGTTGCCGGTCGACACGGCGGTGCCTGCACCGTTCGCGTTCAGACCGAAGTTGGCCGACGAGCTGTTGCGCACCGTCGCAGCCTGCAGGTCGAACAGCGTGCGCTTCGAGATGTTGTACGAACCGCCGATCGTGTAGATGTTCGCGTTGCCGCCGCCGTGGTTCGCGTTCACGTGATACACGGCCGCGATCAGCGCCGCTGCCGGCGTTGCCTGCCACGTCACGCCGCCCCAGACCTGCTGGGTGCCCGTCACGCCGGCGTTCACTGCCGGGCCGCCGCTGCCGTCCGCGCGCGATGCCTGGTAGGCCGCTTGCACCTTGAACTGACCGAGGAACACGTTCACGCCCGCGAAGTATTCACGCGAGTAGTTGAACACGTCCGAGAAGCGGCCGTTGCTGTCGCGCGTTTCGTCGTAGATGCCGCGCAACTGGAACAGCGAGTTCGTGTAGGTGACCTGACCGCCCATTGCACGGCCCGGTTGGCCGGCCGTCGTGTTGCCGTTGAAGCTGGTCGAGTTCGAGAACGAGAACTGGCCGTAGAAGTCGAGGCCGTAGAGCGACGGCGACTGGTACGACACGTTGTTGCTGGTCTTGTTCCAGTTGCGGCCGCGCACCAGCGAGGCCGTCGACCAGGCCGACTGGCCGAACGGGTCGAAGTCCCACACGCCGTTGGCGATCGCGAGCTCGCGACCCAACAGCAGCGTACCGTAGCGGTCGTTGGAGATACCGACGGTCGCGAAACGATCCCAGATCGAGCCGCTGAAGCCGCCCGTCATCGTGTTGAACGCGCCTTCGAGGTGGAACAGGATCTTGTTGCCGCCGCCGATGTCCTCGGTGCCCTTCAAGCCCCAGAGGCTGGTGCCCCAGTCGCCGCTTTCCGCGCGCACTTGGTGGCCGTTTTGCAGGCCGTTCAGGTACTCGATGCCGGCATCCAGGCGGCCATACAGCGTGACGCTGCTCTGCGCGTGCGCCGTCACCACCCCAGCAGCCATCAGCGCGGCCGCGACCAAAGCTTTCTTCATCATCTCCTCCATACCCTGTCAAAAAGTCAACCCAGACTGCACGAGATGCCCGGAGCGCGAGCGCCGGGCAAAAGCGGGATAACCAGGGAGACCTCGTGCAGGGCCGGTAAGCGCAGCACGCGGGCAAGCGGACGGAAAACCGTTGAGCGTTCCCGCGCAGCCGGGTCGGCCTGCGGGGTCTCCTTGTAGTGTCGTGAAGCTAAACTACATTTCACGAACTTCGTTTTGCTACTTTGGTTACTAATTTAGCAAAAATACAATTTTGTGGCGATGGAAATCGTTGTTTGACTAACACGTGTCGCCAAATTGCCATGCAACACGGTGGGCAACCGGGGTGCCAAGGGTTTGCAATTAACGGAAAACCCTTGTCCCGCAAGGGAGACACGAGTTTTGCAAACGGGGGTCAAGGATTGCCACTATTGACGCTGCGGGGGGCACAGGCGTAAGCGTCGGATGCGAGAAATTGGTAAGTATTTCGTAATGAACGGACGGCTGCCGGAGAGGGACGGCGGTTGCCTGAAACGCTTGTCCGGCAACGCGCAGTGCGGTGTACCGACAGACATTGGTCAGGCAGCGGCCGGCCTTGCGTCGAGCAACTGCGCGCGAATCCAGCGATGTGCATCGGTGCGCGCATGCTTCGCGTGCGAGTAGACCTTCACGGTGTAGCGCGGAATCTCGAACGGCGCCGGAAAGAGGCGGATCGGCGCCGCGTGCCGCAACGCCTGCGCGGCGCGGTTCGGCACGGTCATCAGCAGCGCGGATTCCGCGATCACGAACGGCGCGGCCAGCACCGTCGGCAACTGCACGGCGACCTGCCGCGCGAGGCCGAGCCGGTCGAGCACATGGTCGACGACACCGCGCGACTCGTTCCACGGCGTGACGACCACGTGGCGTGCCGCCAGGTACTGGTCGAGCGTCAGCCGCCGGCGAATCTCCGGATGCGTGGCGCTCGCGATCACGACGTAGTCGTCGGAGAACCAGTCGAAGTCCTCGATGCCCGGCGCGTCGGCCGCCGATTCCTCGTGGTAGCCGAGCGCGAAATCGATGCGGCCGGCCGCGAGCTCGTCGACGGAGATCTTCCGGTCGGAGTGCACGACGCGGATCCGCAATTGCGGCGCGACATGCTGGATGCGGGCAAGAAACGCCGGCAGCACGGCGAATGCCGTGTAGTCGGTCGCCGCGAACACGAACGTGCGGTCGCTTTGCGCGGGATCGAAGCGGCGTGCGCGGGCGAGCCCCTTCGACATCGTGTCGAGCGCGTCGCCGGCCCAGGTGGCGATGTCGTCGGCGCGCACGGTCGGCTGCATCTCGTTGCCGAGGCGCACGAACAGCGCGTCGCCGATCGCGTCGCGCAGCCGCGCGAGCGCGTGGCTCAGCGCGGACGGGCTCAACGCGAGCTCGTGCGCGGCCGCGGCGACGGACCGGTGGCGGTACAGCGCATCGAACACGAGCAGCAGGTTCAGGTCGAGGCGGCGCAGATCGGGATGCATCATGTTCAGGTACGAATGAAGAAACTGCACTTCCTGCAGGGGCTGCATGAACGTAGCATGATGCTCTGATGGGTGCCAGCGCGGCTGCGCGGCATCGTTTCCCGTTACCAGCCAGGGCCGGAGGAGGGCTCAACCCGTGCAAATCGACATCCGTTCCGCCACCGTCGCCGACGTGCCGCAAATCCTGCGTTTCATCACCGAGCTGGCCATCTACGAGAAGGCGGAACACGAAGTGATCGCGACGCCCGCGTCGCTCGAGCGCAGCCTGTTCGGCGAGGGATCGCCGGCACGCGCGCTGATGTGCGAGGTCGACGGCGAGCCGGCCGGCTTCGCCGTGTATTTCTTCTCGTATTCGACGTGGCTGGCCCGGCAGGGGCTGTATCTCGAGGATCTGTACGTGTCGCCACGCTTTCGCGGCGCGGGCGCCGGGCTGCGGCTCCTGAAGGCGCTCGCGCGGATCGCGGTCGAGTCGGGCTGCGGGCGTTTCGAGTGGAGCGTGCTCGACTGGAACGAGCCGGCGATCCGCTTCTACGAGAGCGTCGGCGCGGCGCCGCAGAGCGAATGGGTGCGCTACCGGCTCGCGGGCGACGAACTGCGTGCGTTCGCCGACGCCGCGCCGGTCGACGCCGCCTAACGCCGCGTCAATGCAAAACGGGCGCCGCGCGGCGAACCGCGGGGCGCCCGTTCACGCGTCGCGACGCGTGCGATGTTACTTGAGGCTGCCCGACAGGAACCCGCGCAGGCGTTCGCTCTTCGGGTTGGCGAACACCTCGGACGGCACGCCTTCTTCCTCGACGCGGCCCTGGTGCAGGAACATCACGTGGTTCGACACGTTGCGCGCGAACCCCATCTCGTGCGTGACGACGATCATCGTGCGGCCTTCCTCGGCCAGCTTCTGCATCACCTTCAGCACTTCACCGACGAGTTCCGGGTCGAGCGCCGAGGTCGGCTCGTCGAACAGCATCACGTCCGGATGCATCGCCAGCGCGCGTGCAATCGCCACGCGCTGCTGCTGGCCGCCCGACAGGTGCGACGGATACTGCTTCTCGACGCGCGGCGCGAGGCCGACCTTCTCGAGATACGTGCGCGCACGTTCCTCGGCTTCCTTCTTCGGGATGCCGAGCACGTTCACCGGCGCTTCCATCACGTTCTCGATCACGTTCATGTGCGACCAGAGGTTGAAGTGCTGGAACACCATCGACAGCTTGGTGCGCACGCGCTGCAGCTGTTTCGTATCGGCCGCGCGCAGCGCGCCCGTCTTGTCGAGCGCGGTGCGCACTTCCTCGCCGTCGACGAAGATGCGGCCCGCGTTCGGCTGCTCGAGGAAGTTGATGCAGCGAAGCATCGTGCTCTTGCCGGAGCCGGACGAGCCGATCACGCTGATCACGTCGCCCGAGTTCGCCTTCAGCGACACGCCCTTGAGCACCTCGTTGTCGCCGTACCGCTTGTGCAGATCGTCGACGAAAAGCTTCTGAGTCTGGGAATTCATCATAGTCCTGCGAAAACTTACTTGCCTTGCGGGCGCAGATACGCGAGCCAGCGCCGCTCGGCCTGGCGGAACAGCCACACGAGCGTGAACGAGATCGCGAGATAGAGCAGGGCGGCGATGCCGAACGCATGGAACGACATGTAGGTCGCCGAGTTGACGTCGCGGGCGATCTTCAGGATGTCCGGCACGGTCGCGGTGAACGCGACGGTGGTCGCGTGCAGCATCAGGATCACTTCGTTGCTGTACAGCGGCAGCGCGCGGCGCAGCGCCGACGGCAGGATCACGCGGCGGTACATCGTGAACGGCGACATCCCGTACGCACGCGCGGCTTCGATCTCGCCGTACGAGGTCGCCTTGATCGCGCCCGCGAAGATCTCGGTGGTGTACGCGCAGGTGTTCAGCGTGAACGCGAGCAGCGTGCAGTGCATCCCGTCGCGGAAGAACGCGTCGAGCATCGGCGTGCCGCGCACGGCCTGCAGGCTGTAGAGGCCCGTGTAGCAGAGCAGCAGCTGCACGTAGAGCGGCGTGCCGCGGAAGACGTACGTGTAGAGCCACACGGCGCCCGACAGCCACTTCTTCTTCGACACGCGCGCGACCGCGAGCGGTATCGACAGGCAGAAGCCGAGGCCGATCGACACGACCAGCAGCCACAACGTAATCGCGACACCGGTGATGCGATAGCCGTCGGTGTAGAGATAGTTGCGCCAGTATTCTTGGATGAGTTCGATCATAGGTCAGCCTTGCGGACGCCGGTCGAGTAGCGCTTTTCGAGCCACATCAGCACGAAGTTCGAGATCGTCGTGATCGCGAGGTAGACGGCACCCGCGATCAGCGTGAAGAAGAAGAACCGCAGCGTGCCCTTGCCGGCGTCCTGCGACGCCTTCACGACGTCGGCCAGGCCGATGATCGACACGAGCGCGGTCGACTTCACGAGCACCTGCCAGTTGTTGCCGATGCCGGGCAGTGCGAAGCGCATCATCTGCGGGAACATGATTCGCGTGAACACCTGCCAGTTCGTCATCCCGTACGCGCTGCCGGCCTCGAGCTGGCCGCGCGGCACCGACAGGAACGCGCCGCGGAACGTCTCGGTGAAGTACGCGCCGTAGATGAAGCCGAGCACGAGCACGCCGGCGAGGAATGGATCGATGTCGATCTGGTCCCAGCCGAGCGCGTCGGTCGCCATGTTCAGCCAGATCTGCAGGCTGTAGAACAGCAGCAGCATCAGCACGAGGTCGGGCACGCCGCGGATCAGCGTCGTGTAGACGGTGCCGACGCCGTTCGTGAAGCGGTTGCGCGACAGCTTCGCGCCCGCGCCGAGCAGGCCCAGCAGGAACGACAGCGCAAGCGAAAGCACCGCCAGTTTGACGGTTTGCCAGGTGCCTGCGAGGATCAGCGGGCCGTAACCTTGTAGAAACATTGAGTGGTCCCTGGTGTGGTCCCTTAGGGCGCACGCGGTGCGCCGCGAAAGACGCGTTCCGCCCAAGCTGCGCGGAACGCCCCGTGCGTATCGTGACCGTCCGCCCCGGCATCGGTGCCGGGCCCGCCCGTCGCGCGAGCGGCGGGCAGGGGGCGGGCGGCGCGTGGTTGACTGCCTGTACTGCCCGGGTGCGGGGCCGCCCCCGCATCCGTCGTCTCTTCTTTTCGTTGCTCAGCGGGCCGAAGCCGAATAGACGCTGAACGCGAAATACTTGTGCGACAGCCGGTCGTACGTGCCGTCCTTGTGCATGTCGGCCAGCGCCTGGTTGATCTTGAGCTTCAGGTCCGTATCTTCCTTGCGCAGGCCGATCGCGGTGCCGTCGCCGATCGTCTTCGGATCCTTCACTTCCGGCCCGGCAAACGCGAAGCCCTTGCCGCGCGGCGTGCGCAGGAAGCCGTAGTCGGCCTGCAGTTCATCCTGCAGCGTCGCGTCGAGACGGCCCGAGCCGAGATCGGCATAGACCTGGTCCTGGTTCTGGTAAGGAATGATCGTCACGCCCTGCGGCTCCCAGTACGCCTTCGCGTAGGTTTCCTGCGTCGAGCCCTGCTCGACGCCCACGCGCTTGCCCTTCAGCGACGCCACCGTCGGCAGCAGCGGCGAGCCGGTCTTCGCGATCATCCGCGCCGGCGCGTCATAGACCTTGTCGGAGAAGTCGATCTGTTCGCGGCGCTTGTCCGTGACGGTCAGCGACGACACGATGACGTCGTACTTCTTCGCCTTCAGCGCCGGGATGATCCCGTCGAGATCCTGCGCCACCCACACGCATTTCACGTTGATTCGCTTGCAGATTTCCTTGGTGAGATCGACGTCGAAACCGACGATCTCGCCGCTTGGCGCGGTCGACTCGAACGGCGGGTAGCTGGCGTCGACGCCGATCCGCACGGTCTTCCACTCCTTCGCGAAGGCGCTGCCCGCCATGAGGGCGAGGGCGGCGCACAGGGCGGCCTTCTTCATTTCCATCCTTCTGTTGCTGACTTTCCGGGAGCGCTCGCGGCCGGTTGAACCGGGCGCCGCGGCGTATTCTAGACGGCCAAAAATCGCCGATCGGCGCGCTGGCAATGGCGGCCGCCGGAACGGCGAACGCCAAAAGGCCGGTATTTTACCCGAACGCGATACGCGGAAACCGGCAATCCGGGCCGACCGATCGATTCTTCGATGCATTGATCCGGCTGTTGCGATAATCGACGCATTCTCAATGGGCATTGCATCGATTGCATCCGCAGGTGCAACGATGCGGTGCGCAGGCGGCGGATTGTGGCGCGATTGGCACACTCATACAGTGATGGGATGGCAGAACCCTGCATCCCACGGAGTGTCCGTTCCATGTTCCAGATCCGCCGCGCCGCCGATCGCGATCAGCGCAGCCATGGCTGGCACGAATTCCTTCACAGCTTTCCTGGGGCGTCCGGCCGGAGCGGGCCGCCGGCGTTCGGCGCGTTGCGCGAACTGAACGAGGAATGCATCGCGCCGACCCGCGGCTACGGGATGCGGCCGTACCGCGACGCGGAAATCGTCACCTACGTGCTCGACGGCGCGCTCGCGCATCGCGACAGCCTCGGCAACGGGGCGATCGTCCGTGCGGGCGGCGTGCAGCGCATGAGCGCCGGCACCGGCGTCATGCTGAGCGAAACCAACGCGTCGCGTGACGAGCCGCTGCGCCTGCTGCGGATCTGGCTCGCGCCGGCCGGGGCAGGCGGCCGGCCCGGCTACGTGCAGACGCGCTTTGCCGATGACGAGAAACGCGGCCGGCTGAGGCTCGTCGCGGCACCGGACGGTGGCGACGGTGCGCTGCCGCTCGGGGCGGACGCCCGCATCTTCGCGGGGCTGATCGACGGCGACGAGGCGGCGGCGTTCGACGTGCCGGCCGGGCGCCGCGCGTACGTGCACGTGGTGCGCGGCGACGTCGCGGTGAACGGCTACGCGCTGTCCGCGGGCGACGGCGCGCGGATCGGTGCCGTGGATGCGGTGGCGTTCGCGCGCGGCCGGGCGGCCGAGGTGCTGCTGTTCGACGTCGCCTGATATGCAAAAAGGGGACGCGGGCCGGTGCCCGCGTCCCCTTCGATGCCGCTTCGCGGAGCGGCCCGCCGGCTTACTGCGCCGGCGCCGACGCGGCCTTGGCCGCGCGATGCTGCTCCCAACGCTCCTTCATCTTCTCGTGGCGCTGTTCCATCTTCGCGAACTGCTGCTTGAGCGCGGTGCTGACCATCGTCTTCTGCTGGTCGTTCAGCCCGTTGTAGAACGTGAGCCATGCGGCGGACGTCTGCTCGCGCAGTTGCGCGTTCTGCGCCTCGGCCTGCTGGCGTGCCGAGTGCATCGCGCTCAGGTCGAGGATCGGCTGGTTCTGCTGCGCCTTGAACTGGTCGCGCATCTGCTCGTGGCTCTTGCGCATCGCGTCACGGTTCTGCTTCATCGTGTTGACGGCCGCCTGCCATTGCTGTTCCTGCGACGCATTGAGCTTCAGCTGGTCATGCAGTTTCATGATCGCGCCGAACGGGCCGCCTTCGTGCCCGCCGTGCATCTGGTGCATGCCGGGGCCGCCCGGAGGCGGCATGTCGTTGGGCTGCGCGGCATGCGCGGTGCCGAATGCGAGAGCGAGCACGGTGGCGGCCGCGATGGCCACGCGGGAAGTCTTCTTATACATTTCAGAAACTCCTTGTATCCAAAGGGTCCGGCGATGCGGGTCCGGGAAAACCGGGTGCCGCATCCGGTAAGACGCAGGTTAGCGATGCAGGCTGCGGCCGGTGTTACGTGGGGCGGTGGCCGGGTTACCGCGCATTACAGTTCCCTTGCGCGGTAACCCGCAGTAACCCTTTCGTCCCTTTGTTTCGTTCTTCGACTCCGCCCTCGCGCGGTAAACTTCGAGCCATGACTACCCAGATCCTCATCGTCGACGACGACCAAGAACTCCGAGACCTGCTGCGCGACTACCTCGTGCGCCAGGGGATGGAAGTGTCCGTGCTGCACGACGCGGCGACGCTCGAGAAGCGCCTCGAGCGCGAGCGGCCCGACCTGATCGTGCTGGACCTGATGATGCCGGGCGTCGACGGCCTGACCGCGCTGCGTCAGCTGCGCGCGGCCGGCGACGACATCCCCGTGATCATGCTGACCGCGCGTGCGGACGACGTCGACCGCATCGTCGGGCTCGAGCTCGGCGCGGACGACTACCTCGGCAAGCCGTTCAACCCGCGCGAGCTGCTCGCGCGCGTGCAGGCCGTGCTGCGCCGCCGCCGCGCGACGCCGTCGGCCGCGGCGCCCGAACAGCGTGAGCCGTTCGCGTTCGGCCGCTTCGTGCTCGACTTCCAGGCGCGCACGCTGTCGGTCGATGGCAAGCCGGCCACGCTGTCGAGCAGTGAATTCGCGCTGCTGAAGATCTTCGTGAACCATGCGCTGCGCACGCTCACGCGCGAGCGGCTGCTCGAGCTGCTGCACGGGCCCGAGTACGACGGCACCGACCGCGGCATCGACGTCCAGGTGTGGCGCCTGCGCCGCATCCTCGAAACGGATCCGTCGACGCCGCGCTTCATCCAGACGGTGCGCGGGCGCGGCTACGTGTTCGTGCCCGACGGCGAGGCCCATGCGCAAACCCATTGATTCACTGTTCGGGCGGCTGGCGCTGCTCGTCGTCGGTGTCCTGCTCCTGTCGCATTTCGCGTGGTTCTTCGCGATGCGGCTCGAGCGCAGCCAGATGCAGACGCGTTACGCGGTCGAAGAGGCCGCGTTCCTGGTCGACGCGGTGCGCCAGCACGTCGAACGCACGCCCGACCAGCCGTTGCCGTCCCGTGTGCGGCTCGTGACGCCGGACAGCGCCGACGTGCCGAATGGCGACCCGTCGAGCCTGCCGGCGCCGCTCAAGCGGTTCCGCGACGACGTGAGCGAGCGGATGCCGCCCGGCACGCGCGTCGAGATCGGCGCGCCCGGCCATCCGCCGGTGCTGTGGGTGAAGGAGCCGACCGACCGCAACTGGATCGTGGTGCCGGTTCAGCCGCTGCGGCCGCCGCGCTCGCTCGACCGGATGCTGTTGTGGCTCGGCACGATCTTCTCGGCCGGCGTGATCGCCGCGCTGTTCGCGGCCTGGCAACTGCAGCAGCCGCTGCGTTCGCTGGCACGCGCGGTCGCGCGCTTCGGCCGCGGCCAGCCGGTGCCGCCGCTGCGTGAGCGCGGCCCGCGCGAGCTGCGCCAGCTCACGCATGGCTTCAACCAGATGGTGGAACAGGTGTCGCAGGCCGAGAGTGACCGCGCGGTGATGCTCGCGGGCGTGGCGCACGACCTGCGCACGCCGCTCGCGCGGATGCGGCTGCGGGCTGAAATGATGGACGACGCCCGGTTGCGTGACGGCGTCGTGCGCGACGTCGATTCGATGTCGCACATCGTCGATCAATTCCTGGTGTTCGCGCACGGCGGGTCCGATCGCAGCGAGCCGGTGCCGGTCGACCAGGCGTGCGAGCGGATCGCGCGCAGCTATCGCGCGGTCGCGCCGAACGCGCCGACGGTCCAGACCCGGCTCGACGCCGATCCGGGCTTCCGGCTGCCGACGGCGACGCTCGACCGCATCCTGTCGAACCTCCTGGACAACGCGCATGCGTATGGTGCGCCGCCCGTGCTCGTCGAGACGGCGCGCACGCCGGCCGGCTACGTGTTGTCGGTGAGCGACAGCGGCGGCGGGATCGCGCCGCGCGACCTCGCGGCGGCCACGCGGCCGTTCGTGCGGCTCGACCCGGCGCGCGGCGGCAACGGCCACAGCGGGCTCGGGCTCGCGATCGTCGAGCGGCTCGTACTCAGGCTGGGCGGGACGTGCGACATCGGCAACCGCCCCGAAGGCGGCCTGCGTGTCGCGATGACGTTCCCGTTCGAGGTCGTGCCGAAGGACGAACCCCACGCACAGGCCGCCTGAGCCGCTGCGGCGCCAGCCCGTCCGGGCTGGCGCCGCGTGCCATCATTCGCCGAACAGCGTGCCGAGCGTCTCGGCCGCGTTGCTGTCGATGGTGTTGTAGGTCACGGTGGTGGCCTCGAAGATGTAGACGGTCGTGTACCGGCCGAGGCGCTCCAGGATTTCCTCCTGCAGCGATTCAGGCACGACGTTCATGTTCAGGTACCACGCCGTCGACGACAGCCGCGTCTGGAACGACCCGTACTCCTGCATCAGTTCGTAGAACGCGTCGGCATCCTGATCGCGGCAGACGATCACCAAGTTTCCTGCCATTCCCTTTCCTCCCGCTCGTCGGTCGATCCCCAGCGCCTGTTGACATCGGGCACGCGTATGCGTTGCCGTCGAACCATCCGCAACAGACCCCGAGGGCCAGCCCTGATCATACCCGCATAGTCGTATCCGGCTGGTGACGCCCGACATGGTTTGCGCGCACGTGCGGCTGGCGGGTTCCCGGGCGGGCCGGATCACGGCATAATTCGGGCCTGCATGCCGGCCGAAAGACTGCGGCCGGGGCTGCTCGACTCGCGCACCCGGCATCCGCCCGCGCGCCAGGCACGATCCGTGCGCCGCCTGCGCCGTTCCCGGACGGTTGTACCTGAAATACAGGTTGGTGTAGTGTCGTGCCGTCGCGGGCCGGCTCGTCCGGAGCGCGGCAGCGCACGCACGGCGCACCGCGCTCGCGCGCGATCGTCAGTCAATCGAATTACCGCACCCGTGCGCTTTGCCATGAATCAACATCGACTGCCGGCTTCGTTCGGCCTTACCGGGGAGGGCGCCTGATGGACGTCGGATTCTTCAATCCGAACCGGACCGCCAACGCGTCCGCGTGGCGCGTCCTGCCGAACCGGTGGGATTTCATCGCGTTTCCGCTGATCATCTGCCTGATCGCGATGGCGGTCGTCGGTTTCCACGAAACGATGGCGCCGATCGGCACCCTGCAGACGCAGAAGATCTCGCTCGACCCGTCGAACCTGCCCGAATACGCGTTGCGCACCACGCTGCGGATGCTTGCCGCGATGATCGCGTCGCTTGCGTTCACGCTGATCTATGGCACGCTCGCCGCGAAAAGCCGGCGTGCCGGCATGGTGCTGATCCCGATCCTCGACATCCTGCAGTCGGTGCCGGTGCTCGGCTTCATCTCGTTCACCGTCACGTTCTTCCTCGCGCTGTTCCCGAGCCGCGTGCTCGGCGCCGAGCTTGCGGCGATCTTCGCGATCTTCACGAGCCAGGCGTGGAACATGACGTTCAGCTTTTACCAGTCGCTGCGTACGGTGCCGCGCGACCTGGACGAAGTGTCGCGGGGTTTCCACCTGACGTCGTGGCAGCGCTTCTGGAAGCTCGAAGTGCCGTTCTCGATGCCGGGCCTGATCTGGAACATGATGATGTCGATGTCGGGCGGCTGGTTCTTCGTCGTCGCGTCGGAGGCCATCACCGTCGGCAACCAGACCATCACGCTGCCGGGCGTCGGCGCGTATCTCGCGCAGGCGATCTCGGACAAGAACCTCGGTGCGATCGGCTGGGTGATCCTCACGATGACGGTCGTGATCGTCGCGTACGACCAACTGCTGTTCCGCCCGCTCATCGCGTGGGCCGACAAGTTCCGGATGGAAAACACCGCGTCGGGCGATGCGCCGCAATCGTGGCTGCTCGACCTCGTGCGCCGCACGCGCCTGATTCATCAGCTGCTCGTGCCGGCCGGCTGGTTCTTCGCGAAGGCCGCGCGGATTCCGCTGCGGCTGCCGCTGTCGGGGGCGATGCGCTTCTCGCTGCCGAAAGTCGAGAAGAAGGCGTCACGCACGGTCGACATCGCGTGGGCGACCCTCGTGCTGCTCGGCACGGGCTATATCGTGTGGCGCGTCATCAGCTTCGTGTCGACCGGCGTGACGATGGCCGAGGTCGGCCACGTGCTGGTGCTGGGGCTCATCACGCTGCTGCGCGTGGTCGTGCTGATCTCCATCGCGTCAGTGATCTGGGTGCCGATCGGCGTGTGGGTCGGGCTGCGCCCGAAGCTGGCCGAGAAACTGCAGCCGCTCGCGCAGTTCCTCGCCGCGTTTCCGGCCAACCTGTTGTTCCCGGTGTTCGTGATCGTGATCGCGCGCTTCCACCTGAACGCCGATATCTGGCTGTCACCGCTGATCGTGCTCGGCACGCAGTGGTATATCCTGTTCAACGTGATTGCCGGCGCGACGTCCTACCCGAACGACTATCGCGAAGCCGCGACGAACTTCCGCATCCGTGGCTGGCAGTGGTGGCGGCAGGCGATCCTGCCCGGCATCTTCCCGTACTACGTGACCGGCGCGATCACCGCATCGGGCGGCGCATGGAACGCGAGCATCGTGTCGGAAGCCGTGCAGTGGGGCAATACCAAGATCGAGGCGCACGGCCTCGGTGCCTATATCGCGCAGACCACCGCCGCCGGCGATTTTCCGAAGATCATCCTGGGCATCGCCGTGATGTCCCTGTTCGTTACCCTGTTCAACCGCCTGCTGTGGCGTCCGCTGTATGCCTTCGCCGAAGCGAAGCTGCGGCTCGACTGAGACCGATTGAGAGCGAAACGCGATGCACAATCCGAATGCTGTAAACGCCCCCGTCCAGACGAACCAGCCGCCGCGCCTCGGCGAGGAAATCCTGCGTGTCGATCACGTCTGTCGCGGCTTCAACAAGACGCAGGGCGAACTGCTCGTGCTCGACGATGCGAACCTGTCGCTGCGCGAAGGCGAGATCGTCGGGCTGCTCGGCCGTTCCGGCTCGGGCAAGTCGACGCTGCTGCGCATCATCGCCGGGCTGATCGAGCCGACCGGCGGCGAGGTGACCTATCTCGGCCAGCCGCTGCGCGGCCCGGCCGAAGGCGTTGCGATGGTGTTCCAGACCTTCGCGCTGTTCCCGTGGCTCACGGTGCTGCAGAACGTGGAAGCCGGCCTCGAGGCGCTCGGCGTCGGCGCACGCGAGCGGCGCGAGCGCGCGCTGGCCGCGATCGACCTGATCGGTCTCGACGGCTTCGAGAACGCATACCCGCGCGAGCTGTCGGGCGGCATGCGCCAGCGCGTGGGCTTTGCGCGCGCGCTCGTCGTCGATCCGACGATCCTGCTGATGGACGAGCCGTTCTCCGCGCTCGACGTGCTGACGGCCGAGACGCTGCGTACCGACCTGCTCGATCTGTGGACCCAGGGCCGCATGCCGATCAAGTCGGTGCTGATCGTCACGCACAACATCGAGGAAGCGGTGTTCATGTGCGACCGGATCCTCGTGCTGTCGTCGAACCCGGGCCGCGTGATCGCCGAGATCAAGGTGCCGTTCAAGCATCCGCGCAACCGGCTCGACCCGGCGTTCCGCAAGCTCGTCGACGACATCTACGCGAAGATGACGGCCCGCCAGACCGGCGAGGCGACGAAGAAGGGGCTCGAACTCGGCAGCTGGCTGCCGCAGGTGTCGACCAACCTGATGGCCGGCCTGATCGAAACGCTTGCGATGGCGCCGTACCACGGTCGCGCGGACATGCCGGAAATCGCGCGCACGTTGCATCTGGAAGTCGACGACCTGTTCCCGATCGCCGAAGTGCTGCAGTACCTCGGCTTTGCCGACGTGCGGGAAGGGGACGTGTTCCTGACGCCGCCGGGGCGCGTGTTCGCGGAATTCGGCACGCAGGAGCGCAAGCTGATGTTCGCGGATCACCTGCTGAAGCACGTGCCGCTCGCCGCGCGGATCAAGAAAGTGCTGAACGAGCGTCCGGGCCATCGTGCGCCGCGGGTGCGCTTCGAGCAGGAGCTGGAGGATTTCCTGTCGGACGGCGCCGCCGAGGAGACGCTCGACGCGGTGATCGACTGGGGCCGTTACGGCGAGATCTTCTCGTACAACGACCAGACCGAGATTTTCAGTCTCGAGGACGTCGAGTCCTGATCGACGTGCCGGGCCGCGTGGCCCGGCATGCGTGTGCGCCGCGCGTCACGCGCGGCGTATCGCACGCTTACTGCAGATTCCCCCACCGGTCGACCGCCGGTTCCGCCGACGCCCACTTCCAGTGCGTGCCTTGCTGGCAGGCATTCGCGAAATACCAGTCGGCCTTGTCGCCGTCCTTCACCGAGAACGCGAATTCCTTGCAGATCGCGAGCGCCGACGCGTACGCGCGCGTGACGCGCACTTCGCCTTCGCCGTTTTCGAGCGGCAGCGTGTTCTTCACCTTCCACGGCTTCACTTCGCCGACGGCCAGGCTGCCGGCCGTCTTCGCGATCGCGTCCTGCTGGTTCTGATGGAGCTGCTTCATCGTGCGGTTGACGGCTTCGTCGGTCGCGGCCTGCACGGCAATTCCGACGCCGACGCCGACCGCCGGGTTCGCGGTGACGAGGCCCGTCGCCGCGCCGGCGAGGGCGCCGCTCGCCGCGCCGACCGACCCGCAGCCCGACAGCGTGGCCGTCGCCGCGCACAGCGCGCCGATGGCCGCGATACGGAGCGCAACGCTCATTGCAATGCACCCCAGCGTTCGGTCGCCGGCTCGGCCGATGCCCATTTCCACACGGGGCCGTCGCGGCAGATCGTGGCGACGTAGAAGGCCGATTGCGCGGCTTTGTCGGGTTTCGCGGGCGTATCGACCGCGAACACGATTTCCTTGCAGTCGAGCGGGCCGATGCTGATCATCCGGCTGACTGTCACGCGACCCTGCTCGTCGTCCTCGATCGGGAACGAGTGGTGCGTCGACCACGGCGCCACGCCGCCCACGTCGAGCGGGCCCGCAGCCTTCGCGATCTGTTCCTGGGTGTAACGGTGTGCGACCCGCTGCGAGTACTGGACGCCCGCCCGCGCCCCGGCGACGGCGCCGAGGCCGATGCCCGTCGCAACGGCGGCGTTGTTGGTGACCTTGGAGGCGATCGCGGCGCCCGCGATACCGGCGCCGGCAGTTGCGCCTTCGCTGTACAGCGAGTTGCAGCCCGATAGCAGCGCGGCCGTGGCGATGATGGCCAGCACGACGCGCGCCGGCGTGGCCCGGCGCGGCGATTCGAAACGAATGTTCATCCCTGAGTGCAAGTCCTGTCTGGGTGAGCGGCGACGCGTGCACGCCCTGATGCCGCGTCATTGTTTCGCAATTGTCATAGGAAAACTGCAAAGCTTTGACAAATCGCCGTGCGGCGGGCCGCGTGCGCGCGAGCGGCGTTATTGTCGGATAGATGCTTGCGGAGGGGTCGAAACGTTACAAATTGAAGGTAATTGTTACCTTCGGATGCGATCAGGCGACCTAGACTGTTGTGCTATGGAATGTTTCTACGACGGCCTCGGGCCGCGCCGCATATGAGACACCCAGCTATGCGCCGTTCGAAACGGCTATCACCTCGGCCGCCTGACGGGGCGGCCGTGCGTCCGGAAGACCGCCCGCGTCCGCGGACCGACGCGCCATCGGCGCCGCCGCCGGGCGCGCCCGACGACACGCCGTCGGACGGCGATCACAACCAGGGCGGCGCCCGCCCGGAAGGGCTCGACTATCAACGTGACCTCGGTCAGGAGCAGGACGCGTGATTCCGTCGTAGCCGCATTCCACCACCGTATTTCATTGCAATTCTCGGAACTGAGTCGCCGCACGGCCGCCTTCGGGCCGCCGTGTCCGCTTTGGCGCGCGCCGCGCGCCAGCCAATCGAATCGAGGAGGGGAAGTCGCATGAGCAGATTGATCGTGGTATCGAACCGTGTCGCCGCCGGCGAGGACACGCGCCCGAGCGCGGGTGGCCTGGCGGTCGGCGTGATGGACGCGCTGAAGGAAACGGGCGGCGTCTGGTTCGGCTGGAACGGCGAGATCGTCGACGCACCCGACACCGCGCCCGCAATTCAGCGGGACGGCAACGTCACCTACGCGACGGTCGGGCTGACCCGGCGCGACTACGACCAGTACTACCGCGGTTTCTCGAACGCGACGCTGTGGCCTGTGTTCCATTACCGCGGCGATCTCGCGCGCTTCGACCGCCAGGAGTACGCGGGCTATCTGCGCGTGAACGCGATGCTCGCGAAGCAGCTCGCCGCCTTGTTGCGCCCCGACGACCTGATTTGGGTGCACGACTATCACCTGTTGCCGTTCGCGCATTACCTGCGCGAGCTCGGCGTGAAGAACCCGATCGGCTTCTTCCTGCACATTCCGTTTCCGTCGCCCGACATGCTGCGGCTCGTGCCGCCGCACGAGGAACTCGTGAAGTTCATGTGCGCGTACGACGTCGCGGGTTTCCAGACCGAGGCCGACAAGCAGGCGTTGACCGACTACATCGAGCGGCGCGGGATCGGCGCGGCAAGCGACGACGGGATGCTGCACGCGCATGGCCGCGTCGTGAAGGTCGCCGCCTATCCGATCGGCGTGCATCCCGACGCGATCGCGCAGGCGGCCGTCCAGTACGGCACGCGCAAGCCGGTGAAGATGCTGCGCGAGGCGCTCGACGGCCGTAAGCTGGTGATGAGCGTCGACCGCCTCGATTATTCGAAGGGGCTCGTCGAGCGCTTCCAGTCGTTCGAGCGGATGCTCGCGAACGCGCCAGGCTGGCAGGGGCGTGTGTCGCTCCTGCAGATCGCACCGCCGACGCGTTCCGACGTGAAGACCTATCAGGACATCCGCGAAACGCTCGAGGGCGAGGCCGGCCGCATCAACGGCCGCTTCTCGCAGCTCGACTGGACGCCGATCCAGTACCTGAACCGCAAGTACGAGCGCAACCTGCTGATGGCGTTCTTCCGGATGTCGCAGGTGGGCTACGTGACGCCGCTGCGCGACGGGATGAATCTTGTCGCGAAGGAGTACGTCGCGTCGCAGGATCCGGCCGATCCGGGCGTGCTCGTGCTGTCGGAGTTCGCGGGCGCGGCAGCCGAGTTGACCGGCGCGCTCCTCGTCAATCCGTACGACCTGTCGCAGATGGCGGAGGCGCTCGAGCGCGCGCTGTCGATGCCGCTCGCGGAGCGGCAGGCGCGCCACGAGGAGAACCTCGCGCGGCTGCGCGCGAACGACCTGTCGGTCTGGCGCGATACGTTCGTTGCCGACTTGCGCAGCGTCGCGGCGGCCGCGTCGGTCACGCGGCGCGCGGGCCGGCGGGTTGCGCATGCGTGAGGTCGTGCAGGCGCCCGGCGCCGCCGCCGATGCGGGCGAGGAAGCCACACGCCGCTTCTTTATCGTCACCGGTGGCCCGGGCTCGGGCAAGAGCACATTGCTCGACGCGCTCGAACGCGCCGGTTTCTCGCGCTCGCAGGAAGCCGGTCGCGGCGTGATCCGCGACCAGATGGCGATCGACGGCCAGGCGTTGCCGTGGCGTGATCCGGCGGCGTTCGCCGAGCTGATGCTGAGCTGGGAGATGCGCTCGTACGATCTCGCGCGCCACGCGCGCGGGCCCGTATTCTTCGATCGCGGCGTGCCGGACGTGGTCGGCTATCTACGGCTGACAGGGCTCGCGGTGCCCGCGCATGCGGAAGCCGCGGCCCGCCGTTTCCGCTACCACCGGCGCGTGTTCATCGCGCCGCCGTGGCCGGACATCTATGCGCAGGACACCGAGCGCCGGCAGGATTTCGCGGAAGCCGTGCGCACCTACGACGCGATGGTCGAGTGCTACACGTCATATGGCTACCGGCTGATCGAACTGCCGCGCGACAGCGTGCAGGCGCGCGTGCGCTTCGTGACGGACGCGCTCGACGCGGCATGACGGGCGGGACCGAGGACGGTGAGCGATGTGTCAGGTCGCCGTGTCCGGCCGCGGCGACGTGATGCGCAGCATGCTGACGACCGCGGCCACCGCCGCGAATGCCGCGGCGACATAGAGCGCGATCGTCGGCCCGCGGTCCGGCACGAGCCCGAAAATCAACGCGACGAGCGCGGCGCCGAGCGTCTGCCCGGTCAGCCGCGCGGTGCTCAGCATGCCGCCCGCGCCACCGCTGCGTTCGCGCGGCGCCGACGACAGCATCGCGCGGTTGTTCGGCGACTGGAACAACCCGAAGCCCGCACCGCACAGCGCCATCCGCCACACGATGTCGACGGTGCCCGGGTGCGCGCCGATCGTCGCGAGCGACAAGAGCCCGGCCGCGAACAGCGCGAGCCCGATCCCGCCGAGAATGCCGGCTGAATAGCGATCCGACAGCACGCCCGCGAGCGGCGCGGCGAATACGATCACGAGCGGCCACGGCGTCATGTACAGGCCCGTCTCGACCTGCGAGAAGCCGAGCGAATTCTGCAGCCAGAACGGCAGCGCGACGAACGCGAGCATCTGCGACGTGAACGACGCCGTCGACGTATAGACCGACAGCGCGAACATCGGGATGCGCATCAGGTCGACCGGCAGCAGCGGCGCCGGCTGCGACAGCTGGCGCTTCACGAAGAAGTAGCCGACGACGAACGCGACGGCCAGCTCGGCCGCGACGTACGCATGGCTTTCGCCATGGCCGAGCCCGTCCACGGCCGTGATCAGCAGCCCGAACACGCACGCGTTCATCAGCGCGCTCGCGAAATCGTACGGCGCATCGTGCAGCGGGTTGGCCGGCAGCGCGCGCAGGCTGCCGAATACCGCGGCGATGCCGATCGGCACGTTGACCGCGAACAGCCATGGCCACGATGCGAACGACAGGATCGCGGATGCGACCGTCGGCCCGATCGCCGACGACAGCGCCACCACCATCGCGTTGATCGACAGCCCGCGCCCGAGCATCGACGACGGGTAGATCATCCGCACGAGCGCGGCGTTGACGCTCATGATGCCGGCCGCGCCGAAGCCCTGGATCACGCGCATCACGGCCAGCATCGGCAACGAGCCGGCGAGCGCGCAGCCGAGCGACGCCGCGGTGAACAGCGCGAGCCCTGCGATGTAGATGCGGCGATAGCCGATGCGCTCGCCGAGCGACGCGAGCGGCAGCAGCGTGATCGTGACCGCGAGCTGGTACGCGTTGACGATCCAGATCGAGGCGGCGTCGGATGCGTGCAGGTCGCGCGCGATCGTCGGCAGCGCGACGTTCGCGATGGCGCCGTCGAGCACGGCGAGCGTGATGCCCAGTGCGACGCAGACGATCGCCCAGTAGCGTTGCGGAAGCGGCAGGCCGGTATCGGCGTTCATGGCGGGAGCAGAGGCGTGGTTGTCCGCGCGCCCGGTTGCCGGTTGCGTGCGCAACCATGCGCAAGGGTGGAGGCGGCGATGAGCGGCCCGGCCGGCGCAACGGCACCGGAGCGGGGCCGGTCGAGTGTATCACCGGGCCGCATCGCGCGACGCCGGCGCTCAGCCTTCGAAGTCGAGGCCGCCGAGCCGCACGAGCGGGTCGGCCTGCGTGCGCGACAGGAGATCGATGTCGCGCGCGCTCTGCCATGCCCCCAGCTTTTTCGGCAGCGCGGCGAGGTAGTGCTCGAAGCGTTGCGGGCCGTCCGGCTCCATCAGCCGCTCGATTTCGTCGGTGTCCCAGGTCAGTTCGAGGTTCAGCGGATGGTCGAAGCCGCTGACGTGCTCGTGCGGCGCGCTGCGGATCTGCACGCGCGTCGGGTGCCCGTGGCCGCCATACGGGACGACGTTGGTCAACACGTGTTCGGCGAAGAAGGCGGCGATCGCCTGTGCGATGCGCGGGGCGAATTCGGTATCGAAACGGCGGGCGGTTTCCGGCTGCATGACGGCGTCTCCTGTATGCCGAAAATCGTAGCACGGCGACGGCGCATTTCGATGGGCGTGATACCGGTAATCGCGCGTTACCACTTGCTGCATCTATTACGGCCGCAAGCCGCCACAATGCATCGCATCCCGTACCACTTCGCGTGGGAGTCCATCATGAAAAAAATTGCCGCAGTGTGTGTCCTCGCCGGTTCGCTTGCCGTGGCAGGCCCGGCGTCCGCGCATGGCCGCGACGGTGGCGCCGTCATCGGCGCGTTGATCGGCGGCGCGGTGCTCGGCGCGATCGTGACGTCCGCGATGAATCCGCCCGTCGCGTATCAGGCGCCCGCGTACCAGGCGCCGGCCTATCAGCCGCCGACGTACTACCAGGCGCCCGCGTACCAGCAGCCTGCGTATCCGACCTACCAGCAGGCGCAGTACCAGGACGACGGCCCGAACTATTGCTACGACCGCTACCAGCGCGCGTATGTGTGCGGCGCGCCCGTCTCGGGTGGCTACGCGCAGCCGGCCGGCTGGTGAGCAGGCTGACGCGCGAAGCGTGAGCAGGCGGCGGTGGCGCCGTTCGCTTCACCGCACCGAACGACAAAAAGGCCCTCGCTTCGTGCGAGGGCCTTCGTCTTTTGCGCGGCCGTCCGTTGGTCTGCGTGACGCGTCGGCCATCGTGGCGCGCGGCACGCGGATACAAACGGTTGCAAATGCGCGTCAGTGGCGATGGCCGCCGCCTCCGCCGCCATCGTTCCAGTCGCCACCGCGGTGTCCGCCGCCGCGCCCCCAGCCGTTGCCGCGGTTGCCGCGATCGCCGTCCCAGCGATGGTAGTCGCGCCGGCCGCGATCCCAGTCGCGTCCGCCGCCACCGCCCCAGATATTGACCGTGCCGTACACGGGCGACGGGGCGTACGCGTAGCCGGGATCGGAATAGTAGGGCTGCCCGTAGCCATAGCCGTATCCGGCGTCCGGGGCGACGACGCAGCCGGCCAGCAGTGTGGCGACGCCGGCGGCAGCAATGAGCTTCAGCATGATGTTCTCCGGTGGTTCCCGTATAAGTACCGCGCAAGGGGATTGCCAGCTGTTTGCAATTGTGTCGTCAAATTACAGCCGCGTAAGGTCGTGTGACGGAAGTGTTAGCATCCGGGGCTCATTTTGTTTTTCAGGAGTACATCGATGAAATTCGCGATCCGGGCCGCACTGGCCGCCTTCTGCGTGACGACAGCCGCCGCCTGTGTGGCGGGGCCCGCTTCGGCGCCCGCCGTGACGGCCGAGTCGATCAAGATGTTTCCGCAGGCAGCGTCCGGCCAGCAGCGCGTCGTGATCGCGCTGCCCGCGCTCGAGAACGAAGGCGATGCGCGCGTCGAGCTGATGATCGGCAAGACGCTGCAGACCGACTGCAACCAGCAGTGGTTCGGCGGCGAGCTGACCGCCGAGGACGTGAAGGGCTGGGGCTATACGTACTACCAGCTCACCGACGTGAAGGGGCCGGCCTCGACGCTGATGGCATGCCCGGGCCAGGCGCCGCAGCAACGGTTCGTGCAGGTGCGCGGTGACGGCCAGCTGCTGCGCTACAACAGCCGCCTGCCGCTCGTCGTCTATGTGCCGGACGGCTTCGAGGTGCGCTATCGCGTGTGGCATGCGTCGAAGGACGTGCAACACGCGGCAAAGCAGTAACGTTACGGCGCGGCCGCGGCGTCCTGCCGCTACGCGTCGCCTCTACCGACGAGCGCTGGCCATGCGGCCAGCGCGGCTTGCGCGACGGCCTCCAGATCGCGACGGTTCGCACCGTCGCGCGCCTGGATCGACATCCCCTGCTGGACCGTCACGTAGTACCGCGCGATTGCATCGAGGTTCGCTTGTGCGGCGATCTCGCCGGTCTCGACCCCTTGCCTGAGACGTTCGCGCAGGTTCTCGACCGTGCGTTCGCGCATCGCGATCAGCGTTTGCCGGACCGTATCGGAACGTTCGGCCGGATGCAGTGCCGACAGCACGATCAGGCAGCCGGCCGGCTTCGAGCGCCGCGTGAACACGCGTGCGGTATCCATCAGGTAGTTCCGTACGGCGTCGTGCGCGCTGCCGGCCTGTTCGACGCCCCCCCAGATTTCCCGTCCCTCCGTTGCGCTGTAATGCTCGAGCGCCAGCCGGAACAACGCTTCCTTGCTGCCGAACGCCGCATACAGGCTCGGCGACGCGATGCCCATCGCGGCCGTCAGGTCGGCCATCGACGCGCCTTCGTAGCCGAGGCGCCAGAACACCTCCATCGCGCGATCCAGCGCCGCTTCCTTGTCGAAGCTTCTCGGTCGGCCCCGTTCAGCCATTGCGTCCGTTCCTTCATCGATTTCTGTATCGATCGATAAATTAAATCAATTGACTGTGTCGCGCAACTTGCCACATTCTGTGTCGGTCGTTACATAAATGAGGAAAGGAACCGACATGAACCGACTTCAGGGCAAGCGTGCACTCATCACGGGCGGCAGCCGCGGCATCGGGGCGGCGATCGCGAAACGGCTGGCGGCCGAGGGCGCGGACGTCGCGATCACCTATGAGAAATCGGCGGAGCGGGCGCAGGCCGTCGTCGCCGGCATCGAGGCGCTGGGCCGCCGCGCCGTTGCGATCCAGGCCGACGGCGCCGATCCGGTGGCCGTGCGCGACGCGGTCGATCGTGCGGCGGAGGCGTTCGGCGGTCTCGACATTCTCGTCAACAACGCGGGGATTTTCCGGGCCGGCGCGCTGGACGACCTCACGCTCGACGATATCGACGCGACGCTGAACGTGAACGTGCGCGCGGTGATCGTCGCGTCGCAGGCGGCGGCGCGGCATCTCGGGGAGGGCGGGCGCATCGTGTCGACCGGCAGTTGCCTCGCCACGCGCGTGCCCGATGCGGGGATGAGCCTCTATGCGGCGAGCAAGGCCGCGCTGATCGGCTGGACGCAGGGGCTCGCGCGCGATCTCGGTTCGCGCGGCATCACGGTCAACATCGTGCATCCGGGGTCGACGGATACCGACATGAACCCGGCCGGCGGTGAGCATGCCGATGCGCAGCGCTCGCGGATGGCGATCCCGCAGTACGGCAAGGCCGACGACGTCGCGGCGCTCGTCGCGTTCGTGGTCGGGCCGGAAGGGCGGTCGATCAATGGCACCGGGTTGACGATCGATGGCGGTGCGAACGCGTGAGTGCGTGAATGCCGACGCCCGGCGTGATTGTTCGACCGGGCGGCGTTGCGTTCGTTATCGGCAGCCGAGCCGGTGATGCTCGGTTTCGAGATCGGCGCGCTTGTCGTAAGCGCGCAGCTCGTTGCGCGGCTTGCCGTCCGGGCCCATTCCGCGCACGACCTTCTGGCCGCGGTCGGGGGCGTGCGTAACGGCGTCGATCCCGGCGGCCAGTTCGCGGCAGCGTGCGTCGGGGGAGGGGTTTTCCGCGTGCGGGGCTGCGGCGTTCGTGATGTTGGCGATGCCGGGGCTGACGTAGCGCGGCTTCGCGGGTGCGGTAAGGGTGTCGGCGGCGTTTGCCGTGCCGGCCATCGCTGAAAGCGCGGCGAGTACCGCGATCGCTCGAATCATTGCGGGAGTCCGGATGCTGAAGAAGGTTTGGAATTCTACGCAATGTGGGGCGCAGGGCCGTGGCGATCCGGTGAGATGCGATCGTGTGTCGCAGGGGACGTCGGCGGCTGAATGCTCCTCGACCCGTATGTGATGCTGGCAGGCCTTGAGCACGCAGCAGTGCATGCGGAAAGCAAAAAGCCCGCTTGCTTTCGCAGAGCGGGCTTCGGTATTGGTTGCGGGGGTAGGATTTGAACCTACGACCTTCGGGTTATGAGCCCGACGAGCTGCCAGACTGCTCCACCCCGCGGCGCGAAGTGTACTAGGGCTGATGTTGAGAGTCAATCGATAGGTGAATTACGTCGAATGGAATCGGCGGCTCACCTTCAACAAGCGCGACGATCTGGGGTGCAGGTGGCCTGCCGATGCTTCCCGATCTGCTTCGACGTCAGACGCTTTTCGTCGCCGTCGTTGCGGTACTTGGTCGTGGGAAAGTGGCCATGAGGATGGCTGGTCCAGTTTGCGTACTTCACTGGGTTATGGTGCCAGCCTGCAGCCAGGGAGATTGTATTGATGACCGATGGGGCCAAACACTGATTTTGATCGGCCGGACGTGTAGAAGAGTTGGAGGTGGCGGGCAGCGACCGCCGGTCGGATGCGCATCGCCTCTACGGGAATGGCCTCGCGGGAGATGGACAGGGTCTCGCAAGAAGCTGTGTCTATGGAAGGGGGCGTATCACTCTGCCTACAGTTCCATCCACGGCGCGTCCTCAGCCCACATCGACGGGTGCTCGCTACGCTGCTTGTGTATCAGACGCACTGAGCGCTTCCGGACTTCCGATGAGAACTTGATTGGCTTCTTGTTCAAGGCTCGATTCTCTCAAGAGTTCGAGCCTCCACAATATTCGGTGCGGTTCAGTCCTCGGACAGGGGAAATTTCCCAGCCACTTGGTGGGCTCTAGTATCATGCTGACAAACATTTTGGGCTTGGCGTTAACTACCCGTTGTAGGTTTGGTGCGTCAACAAAGTATAAGTATCAAGGACCATTGGATGGATGAGGACCTTAGCCTGCATAGGCTGACCGAGGATTGGGGAACCCGGGAGTCGGTCGAGCTTTACCTGGACAGATGCCAGGTCGACACGCCCGCTCGAATCGTCAGCGCGGTTTGGGCGCATATTCGTGAGCGTCGCGCGGCCGTCGGCAAAGTCATTGACTTCGGCGCTGGCGACGGACGTTTTGCGCGAGGTGGGCAATATGAATCGTATATTGGCTACGAGATTGACGAGACCCGATGCAGGGCAGCCTCATTACCCCCGAAAGCAAGGTTAATTTCGCAGTGTGCATTTTCTGTTCGTACAGACGACGCAGATATATGCATAGGCAATCCACCCTATGTCCGCAATCAAGATCTTCCGAAAGGATGGAGATTGCAGGCGGCGTCGGAGTTAATTGCTCGGACAGGGGTATCTATTTCGGGGTTGGCGAATGCGTGGCAATATTTCTTCTTGCTCGGACTCGCAAGTACTCGACCAGATGGATTGGTGGCAATCGTAATTCCTTATGAGTGGGTGTCGCGACCATCCGCAGAAGCGCTGCGTGAATTTATCCGAAATAAGGGATGGGATGTGCATGTTTACCGTTTGGTGGACGATACGTTTGGTCGGGTTTTAACGACGGCGTCGATTACGATTGTCGATAAACGATCTAATGCTGGAAGTTGGAAATTCTTCGAAGAGGCGCCGGACGGAAGTTTTCGGTCGCTGCCTACCGAGTCTGGCGGTGCCCGAGGTGTTGTCAAATATGCATCGCGTAGGGGAACTCGCGAGGAAAAGGTGTACGCAAAACGAGGACTCAGCCCGGGTACTCAGGAGGTATTGACGCTGACAGAGGGGGAGCGAGTTCGATCTGGATTGTTAATTGATTCAGACGTTGTTCCCTGCGTCACGTCGTTGCGTGGCTTGGATGCTGCGTATGTGACGTTGGATGAAAGGGTATTTAAAGAACATTTTCGGTCAACTGGCGCGAAGTGCTGGTTGATACGTACTGATAGACGGCCGTCTCATCGGTTGCAGGCATATCTGGATTCAATACCGGCGGAGAAATATCAAACATCTACTTGCCTCAAGCGTGATTGCTGGTGGGCATTCAAGATGCCGGATGTCCCCGGGTTACTTGTTGCGACTGGGTTTAGAGGTGAATTTCCAAAAATCGTGACGAATAAAATTGAAGCTGTCGCGGTTGGCGGGGTTAGCGGGGTGTATGGATTGCCTCAAAGAGGGCGCAGGAAATTTGCAGCTAATTTGAGGTCAATTAATCTCGCAAACTCGATTGTGCCACATTCGAATGGTTTGAAGAAGCTTGAGATTAATCAATTAAATACACTGCTTAAATTGATTGCTTCAAATGGGGCGAAAACCAAATGAATGATCTAAGCGTGCCGGAATTGCTTGGAAAAGGAACGCTCAGTTTCTCAATTGAGAGCCGAATTCTTCGGGAGCTTGGCGAGCGACTGGTGAAGCAGCCGGAAATTGCATTGCTTGAACTGGTCAAGAATTCGTATGATGCTGATGCCCCAACGTGCGAAATTCTTCAAGAAGACGGCCAAATTATTGTTTCTGATACCGGTCATGGGATGACTCTGGCCGCGTTTAAAAATGGATGGATGCGTGTCGGAACTAGTTCGAAGGAAGCTTCAGCATTAAGTGGTACATACGGTCGAATTATTACTGGCGAAAAGGGTATCGGTAGGTTTGCTGTACGTTTCCTGGGCAAAAATTTGCACCTGGAATCTATTGCTTTTGATGTGGAGAGGAACGAAAAAACCAAGCTTATTGCGGATTTCGACTGGGCGGACTTTGATCGGCATGAGGATCTAGGGAAAATCAAAGTTCCCTATCGACTGGAGCGAGTTGATGGTGATGAGCCTACGGGCACAGTCCTGCAGATAGGTAATCTTCGCTCAAATGTATCGTCGATTGATTTATACGCAGTAAGAACGGCTGCAATTGGTGTTGTGACGCCTTATCAATCTTTGTTGAGGCCGGTGTCTTCGAGGTCAAAAAAGACTCTTCAAGATTACCAGCAGGATCCTGGTTTTTCGCTGAAAATTAAAAATGTTGAAGATGATGGCGAAGATGATGAGGATGGTGATGTCGCGGCAACAGTATTAGATAATTTTGTTTTGCGCGCCGTCGCGGAGCTTCGAGGGGATCGATTGAGGCTTGCAGTGTATCGTAAAAATCAATCTAATGCTGTTTTTGAAATAAATGACCTATATCCCAACACAATTGGAGGGGTGTATGCCGACATCAGATTTTTCCCGCGGCGCAAGGGGACGTTTACTGATTTGTCGGTGGATGGGAGAAGGGCGTTTAGTTGGATAAAGGCCCATTCCGGAGTTGCGGTATTCGATAGAACTTTTCGAGTACATCCTTATGGCTTCGAATCGGACGATTGGCTCCTTTTGTCGGCAGATACTGCAAAGCGCTCGAGAGAGCCCAGGTCGACAATCGCACAAAAGCATTTTCCGATGGACGAGCCTACGCAGTCGTCAACGCAACTGAATTACATGCTGCGACTGCCCTACCCACAGCAATTGGTCGGTATTGTCCAGGTGACCGGAAGGCGCACGAAAGATAGTAAAAATGCAGACGAAGGTTTGATTGCGACTGCGGACCGTGAGGGATTTGTTGGCAATGCAGCGTTCAATAGTCTAAGGGACGTTATCCGAGGGGCTGTCGAAGCTATTGCGTCTGCGGATCGGGAGCTTCAACAAGAGCTTGAGCGTTCTGAGCGCGAAGAACTACTGCAGACATTACGAAGCGAGACTCAGCAGGCAATCCGTGAAATTGAAGCGAATCCACGGATCGCGAAAGAGGAGCGGGTCCGCATAGTGAAGCGGTTGGCTCAAACTCAAGCGATTGCGGAGCAACATGAAGAGCGATCTCGGCAACGAGAGTCTACGCTGGAAATTATGAGTTTGCTCGGTGTCGTTGCCGGGTTTATGACGCATGAGTTTGGGACTGCATTGTCGGAATTGGAGCGAGCTCAGCAACAATTATTGAAGTTGGCGAAGCGCGACAGTAGCTTTAAATCGGCTGCTACTGAAATATCCGAACATATGGAGAATTTGCGTGAATTCGTCACCTATTCTCAGGGGTATATTCACGGGGCATCATCGCGGCCGGTGAGGCCTTATCCAGCAAGGCCGCGCATTCAACAGGCAGTTCGAGTTTTTGGGAAATACGCCACGGATCGCGATATTTCAATTGACATCGATGCTGATGGTGATGTTATGGCGCCTCTGGTCCCAGTGTCTTTATATAATGGTTTGATTTTAAATTTATATACAAATGCATTGAAAGCGGTGACGGCTCAGTCTGGTGACGGTGAACGTCGAATTGCATTTCGAGTTTGGAATGAGCAAAATTGGCATTTCCTTGAGGTTTCGGATACTGGGATTGGGATACCGTCCGCGCTCCGGGGGCGGGTATTTGATCCGTTGTTTACGACTACGGCGTCAAATCGAGATCCCTTGGGCTCGGGGATGGGATTAGGGTTATCCCTTGTTAAGCGCGGTGTTGAGGGGTACGGGGGACGTGCTGAAGTAGTCGATCCGGCCGCCGGATTTACTACAAGCGTTCGTATTAAGCTTCCACTAGTGGAGCAAGAATAATATGTTTTCTTTATTGCTGATTGATGACACAACCAAGTTCCTTGATGAGCTTGCTTCGGATCTCGGGAAATTATTTAACGAAGACGAAGTTGAAATTCGAACTTGGGAGCCTACAAAGGACGAGGCGAATTCTTTGGATGTTTTCGATCGTCTGGTAGATGATAATACCATCTTGGTTGTCACTGACTATGATTTGACTTCCAAGGGGCGAACTGGATTGTTTGGTTCTAGTATCGTCGGGTGGTGTCAGGCACGCGCGATTCCGGTCGGCGATTACTCGCGGGGTAATAATAATTCTCTGCCGAAGGAGCCAAATCTTTTTGAGCTGAGGGTTCCTACAGACCCAGAAGAATCCGCGAAATATATTGCGAGCGTTTATCGAGGATTCAAGTGGATAAGGGAGCGTCTCGCTGCGAATCCGATAATCCTTGAGAAGGGAAGTCCCTCAGCTGTTCTTGCGGAACTACTGGATGTTCCTGATCTGGAGGATCAGTTTGGGCTTTACGGCGGTCGCTTTGGGACCGCAAATGGAGCGTTGCTCGACAGGATTATGAGAACGGCTCCAGATGATATTGAGCCAAGTGACGAAGAAAGAAAATCGTTGCTTGGATATATCGTCGGTCATTTGCTATTGAATTCTGTGCTCCGCTTCTCTGGTCCGATTTTGTCGTCAAATGCATTGGCTGCATACGTCGCGTCGAGTGATTCTGAAATTGGCGAGTTGCGCAAGGTGTTTTCGGAGGCGGCTTACTCGGGGCCTTTTTCTGAACTCGATCATTTCTTTTGGCTTTGGAAGGTCGATGAGCTGCTAGAGGGGTTTGCGTCCGGCCTTGCTGCTGATTTTAGTGCGGATACTCACGGCGAACTCAATAGAGCCGCGGTCGAGGTGAAGTTGGGGCGTCCATTAGCACTGCACGGCTGCAGTAGATGCAGCGGGAAGAATGGGGGATTCTGGTGCCCTTTCACTCGCCGGGTAGTGTGTCAAAAGGGCGAGTGTTCTGTTGGGTCAAATAGTTGGATCCCAAGGGGTGCGCGTTTGTGCCGCGTAGAACGTGATTTTTACGATGAATGGGCACCAATTCTTGGTATATAAATGAATCCGAAAGCAAGTATTGTTCGCCGGCGCCTCATTGCTCAGTGGGGGGAGGTCGTTGCAGCATTGAATAAATTTAATGCTGCGGCCGAAGTGAGGCCGGAAAACGGGGATAGTGTTTTCTCAGAAGACCCGGATGCGGGAGATGGAATTATTGCATTTGATCTCAAGCCTGTGGTGTTTAATTTGCCCGAGCGGGCAGATAATTATTCGACAGACTTGTTTATCGTGGTAGGTGGTCGATTAAGCGTCCGGCAGGACTCGGTTGATAAGGATGTAGCATTGTTGACGCATGATTTTTCAACGCGAGCGGCTTATTTTAGGCGAACAAAAAAAGCGTTGATTCATGTGTACGGGGCGCATTACGATTTCGCTCTAAATGAGTTGGGGCACCCTACATTCCATATGCAGTTGCGTAGCTTTGCTGACCTTGCAAGTTTGGTGAGAGAGCGGTATGTTGTGCCTGATGATTTTCAGGATAATGTCGATGGCATGCTTAGGAATGTTCGGCTACCTTGTGCGCAAATGGATTTTTTCTCCTTTTTTTCGCAGTTGTGTGCAGACCATCTCATTTTTAAAGATTCTGAAAAGGAGGTGCGCGCTGCGTTCAATCAACTGATCACCAAAAGTTCGTTTCTCCGAGGTGCGGGGGCACGATCAGAGCGGCTTGTCGACGAAGCTGCACATGGTTGTTACAGATCGAGTCATTGGTATCCGTTGGTTGCATAGATGAATTGAGGACGATTGCTCTGGAGAGGCAGCTGCCCGCGGGGAGCTGCTGTTGGACGGATAAGGCTTAGGGACTACTGCATCATCAGCGTGTGTTGGGTGGGCGGGTCGCGGCTCGGTCAGTGAGGCAAAGGCGGGGCGTTGCGAACCAGTTTGAGTTTATCTAGATGATCGGCCCAGTGTTGCATCATCCTGCGTCGTTCGGGCAAGTACTCGGCGTGAACGTACGCAGCAGTAACCTGGTTGCGTTCCGCGTGCGCCAACTGGCGGTCTACAACGTCTCGGCTGAATCCAAGCTCACGCAACATAGTGGCTGCGAGCCCGCGGAAGCCATGTCCGGTCATTCGCGACTTGTAGCCCATGCGATAAAGCGCGAACAACAGAGTGTTGTTCGAGATCGGTGCACGACCATGTACGCTATAGAAAACGTTTGGCCGATCGCCGTTGATCTGCCGGAGTTGTTTCAATACTGCCAGCGCTTGTCGTGACAGCGGGACAATGTGTGAGTCCCGCATCTTCATTCTGTCTGGTGGGATGCGCCACTCTGTAGCGGTCTCGTCAAACTCAGACCATTGTGCGCAAATCATTTCCTTCGTCCGGACGAAGGAGAGGGCCATCAATTCTAGCGCAAGCCGAGTAACGGGTTCTCCTGGGTAGGCCGCGATATCGCGCATGAGCTGCGGAATCTCCCCAGGCTTCACCCTGGCCATGTGCTGTACTGCCAGCCCCTTTTTTAAGATCGTTTCCGCATCGATGTCGGCGGATGGGGCAGCGGCCAGTCATGATGGCGTACTGGAATACGGCTCGCGAACGCTGCAGTAGTCGCTTGGCAGTTTCCCGGACGCCTCGTGCTTCGATTGCGCGGATGATCTCCAGCATATCTGGCGCTTCGATGCTGGCGATGGGCCGTGAGCCGATCTTCGGGTATGCATCGATCTCGAGCGAGTGGATGACTTTCTCAGCGTAGGTCTCGCTCCATCCTGCGCGCTGATTGTCGAACAACTCGCGCGCAACCGCCTCGAACGAACTAGCGGCTGCGATGCCCGCCGTTCGTTTGACTTCTCTCTTTGCTTCATTGGGATCGATACCCGCCGCAAGCTTTTCCCGTGCCTCGTCACGCTTTTTGCGTGCGACTGCTAGTGAAATTTCCGGGTACACGCCGAGTGCCAGCAACTTTTCCTTGCCGTTGACGCGATATTGAGTCGCCAGTAGCGCTGACCAGCCGGGGTAACGAGCAGGAACATTCCGCCGCCATCGAACAACTTCCCAGGCTTGTCGCCCTCTTTCGCGTTCTTGACGGCTTTGTCGGTCAAGGGCATGGGGGTATCTCTTGGGGTATCTTGGATACCCCAAGAGATACCCCCAAATACCCCCCGCTGTCGCAGTACGTCCCGGGACGTGTACGGAATTGAAAAAAACCGCGAAGTCTTATGCTATGACGGGTTGCCGGAATTCTGGGGATTGCGCGAGATGGAAGACTGGTCCCCCCGACAGGAATCGAACCTGTATCTAGCGCTTAGGAGGCGCTTGTTCTATCCATTGAACTACGGGGAGCGCCATGTCCGGGGAAACGCAGAAAAACGCGAACCGGACGGCAGTGTGGACAGCGCGCAGAGTATAGCAAACGCGCGGCGCGTCGGCGGGGCGGAATGCATGCCGACGCGCGTGATCGCGTCATCACCCGCGATCGGAAATCAGCGTGTCAGCGAATCAGAAATCGACGACGACGAAATCTTCCTTGCCCACATCGCACAGCGGGCAGCGCCAATCGGCGGGAATGTCGGCGAAACGGGTGCCAGCCGGAATGCCTTCGTCGGGCAGCCCTTCCGCTTCGTTGTAGACCCACCCGCAAATCAGGCAGACCCAGCTCTGGTATTCGGTTACTTCGCTCATGTAGCGCTCGGGAAAATGGAAATCCGGTGATGCCGTCCGCAGCTTGGCCGGCGGACGAAAGGCGCAATGGTACCGGAATTTCGTCGAACGGCTCCACAACGTCGTTTTAAACGTACGCATCGCGAACAACGCAACCGAGACACGCCTGCCGTGCGTGCGGTGTATGCTTCCGAGGCTGTCCAATCATAAGGAGAATGCGATGCTGAACAGAAAGTGGATCGCAGGTGCGGTATGCGTGGCGGCGATGGCCGTGTCGACGATGGCGCGGGCCGAGGCGCGCGTGTATTTCGAAGCACCGAGCGAGGGAGCGACGGTGTCGAACCCGGTGCATGTGAAGTTCGGGCTCGAAGGAATGGAGCTTCGACCGGCCGGCGACATGACGCCGAATACCGGCCATCATCACCTGCTGATCGACGGCCGGCCGATTCCGAAGGGCGACGTGATCCCCGCGAGCGAGCGTTCGCTGCACTTCGGCAAGGCGCAGACCGAGACCGAAATCAAGTTGCCGCCCGGCCAGCACACGCTGACGCTGCAGTTCGGCGACGGCATGCACCGCTCGTACGGCCCCGAATTGAGCTCGACGATCACGGTCAACGTGAAGTAATCGCATGTGCCGCGTACGGACGCCCGAGGCGTCCGGCGCGGAATGGTCGATCGGCCGGCCGCAGGCGTCCGGTCGACGCAGGCGTTTTGCCCGGAACGCATGCCCGGCGTCCGCGACCGGAAGCCGGGCACACCCGGCGTGCCATCGAAGCGCATTGTGTCGATGCGCGTCGAGCGACGCCCCGCCTGCCGGCCGCCAAAAGCACGTTCCAACCCGCCTCCCCACCCGTTTGCCGGCCTTATCCGTCCGGCCATGCCGGTAACGCCGCCCGCGACCGGTACAATGGGCGCTTCCGATTCCTCTCTTCGCCGTCTCCCCATGTCGCTCTATTCCATTTCCGGCGCGCAGCTCGCGTTCGGTCACGTCGCGTTGCTCGATCACGCGGATTTCTCGCTGGAAGCCGGCGAGCGCGTCGGCCTGATCGGCCGCAACGGCGCGGGCAAGTCGTCCCTGCTGAAGATCGTCGCCGGGCTCGCGAAGCCCGACGACGGGCTGGTCACGCGCCAGCAGGAACTCGTGACCGTCTACGTGCCGCAGGAGCCCGAATTCGAGCCGGGCGCGACGGTGTTCGAGGCAGTCGCATCGGGGCTCGCGCACACACGCGAACTGCTCGAGGAATACGATTCGATCGCGCACCGTCTCGCGGATATCCCCGAAGGCGCCGAGCACGATGCGCTGCTCGCGCGGATGAACGCGCTGCAGTCGTCGCTCGATGCGCACGACGCGTGGAGCTGGCGCACGCGCGTGTCGATGACGCTCGCGCAGATCGGCCTGGCGGACGTCGATGCCCCCGTCGATGCGTTGTCGGGCGGGATGCAGAAGCGCGTCGCGCTGGCGCGCGCACTGGTGCTGCAGCCCGACGTGCTGCTGCTCGACGAACCGACCAACCACCTCGACTTCGACGGCATCCGCTGGCTGGAAGAACTGCTCGTCGCGCAGCGCGCGGGCCTGTTGTTCATCACGCACGATCGCGCGTTCCTCGACCGTGTCGCGACACGCATCGTCGATCTCGACCGCGGCCGGCTGCTGTCATACCCGGGCAATTTCTCCGCGTACCAGACGCGCAAGGCACAGCAGCTCGAAATCGAGCGCGTGGAAAACGAGAAGTTCGACAAGCTGCTCGCGCAGGAAGAAGTGTGGATCCGCAAGGGCGTCGAAGCGCGCCGCACCCGCAGCGTCGGCCGCATCGCGCGGCTCGTGCAGATGCGCAACGAGCGCGCGGAGCGCCGCAACACGCTGGGCAACGTGAAGCTGGATGTCGCGCAGGGCGAGAAGTCCGGCAAGATCGTCGCGGAGCTGACCGACGTGACGAAGCGCTACGGCGGCCGCGCGGTCGTCGATCGCTTCTCGACGACGGTGATGCGCGGCGACAAGATCGGCTTCATCGGCCCGAACGGCGCCGGCAAGACGACGCTGCTCAAGCTGATTCTCGGCGAACTGAAGCCCGACGAAGGCACGGTGCGCATCGGCACCAACCTGCAGGTCGCCTATTTCGACCAGATGCGCGCGCAGCTCGACCAGGAGAAGAGCCTGGCGGATACGATCAGCCCCGGCAGCGAATGGGTCGAGATCGGCGGCGTGCGCAAGCACGTGATGAGCTATCTCGGCGATTTCCTGTTCGCGCCGGAACGCGCGCGTTCGCCGGTGAAGTCGCTGTCGGGCGGCGAGCGCAACCGGCTGCTGCTCGCGCGCCTGTTCGCGCGTCCGGCCAACGTGCTGGTGCTCGACGAACCGACCAACGACCTCGACATCCAGACGCTCGAGCTGCTCGAGGAACTGCTGGCCGACTATGACGGCACGGTGCTGCTCGTCAGCCACGATCGCGCGTTCCTCGACAACGTCGTGACGTCGGTGATCGCGGCCGAGGGCGACGGCAAGTGGCGCGAATACGTGGGCGGTTTCAGCGACTGGCAGATCCAGAGCGCGCGCGCGGATCAGCTCGCGCAGCAGGAAGCCGCGAAGCGTGCGGTCAAGGAAGCCGCGCCCGTCAAGGAAGAGGCGGCGAAAAGCGCCGCGGGCCGCAACACGCAACGCACGGTGAAGCTGTCGTTCAACGAGCAGCGTGAGCTTGATGCGCTGCCGGAGAAGATCGCGGCACTGGAAGAGGAGCAAAAGACGATCAATGCGCGGCTCGAGGACGGCTCGATTTTCGCGAAGGATCCGCAGGAAGGCACGCGCCTGACCGAGCGATTCGCGGCGATCGACGACGAATTGCTCGAAGCGCTCGAACGGTGGGAAACGCTCGAAGCGAAGCGCAAGCCCGCGTAAAACGCAGGCGCGTCGCGCGGCCGGCGGGCCGCTGCGCGCGATTCCGCGATTGGCGTGCCACGCGGAACCAGTAAAATACCGCGCGTCCCGGGCAGCGCAGCGCACGCCGCGCGCCCGCTTTCGGAGCAGTCCAAGCACACCGTTGTTTCGATTCGCTTTTTTACGGAACTCAACGTTTTGTCCACGACGTTATCCACACGAGGTGTGGACAACGTCCCGATGAATGACGAAATTCAGCGCCTATGTCAACGAAGAAACCCAGCGCGGCCTATAGCGAAGCATCGATCAAGGTGCTCAAGGGTCTCGAGCCGGTCAAGCAGCGGCCCGGCATGTACACCCGTACCGAGAATCCGCTGCACATCATCCAGGAAGTCATCGACAACGCGTCCGACGAGGCGCTTGGCGGCTACGGCAAGCAGATCACGGTCACGCTGCACGCCGACCAGTCGGTATCGGTCGAGGACGACGGCCGCGGCATCCCGTTCGGCATGCACCCTGAAGAGGGCGTGCCGGTCGTCGAGATCGTATTCACGCGCCTGCACGCGGGCGGCAAGTTCGACAAGGCCGCGGGCGGCGCCTACACGTTTTCGGGCGGCCTGCACGGCGTCGGCGTGTCGGTGACGAACGCGCTGGCCACGCGCCTCGACGTGACGGTCTGGCGCGACGGCAAGATCGCGGAACTCGGCTTCGCCGAAGGCGACGTGGTGAAACCGCTCGCGACGCAGGGCGCGGGCCGCGGCGAGAAGAAATCCGGCACGCGCGTGCAGGTGTGGCCGAATCCGAAGTATTTCGATTCGCCGAACCTGCCGCTTGGCGAACTGCAGCGCCTGCTGCGCTCGAAGGCCGTGCTGCTGCCGGGCGTCGAGGTCGTGCTCGTCAACGAGAAGTCGGGCGAGCGCCAGACGTGGAAGTATGAAGACGGCCTGCGCGGCTACCTGCTCGACGAAATGAACGGCAGCGAGCTGCTGATCCCGCTGTTCGAAGGCGAGCGCTTTGCCGATTCGCGTTCGGGCGACGACACCTTCGCCGAAGGCGAGGGCGCGTCGTGGGTCGTCGCCTGGAGCGAGGAAGGCTCGCTCGTGCGCGAGTCGTACGTGAACCTGATCCCGACGCCGGCCGGCGGCACGCACGAATCCGGCCTGCGCGACGGTCTCTACCAGGCAGTGAAAAGCTTCGTCGAACTGCACAACCTGCAGCCGAAGGGCGTGAAGCTGCTCGCGGAAGACGTGTTCGCGCGCGTGTCGTTCGTGCTGTCCGCGAAGGTGCTCGATCCGCAGTTCCAGGGGCAGATCAAGGAACGCCTGAACAGCCGCGACGCGGTGAAGCTCGTGTCGTCGTTCTCGCGCCCGGCGCTGGAGCTGTGGCTGAACCAGCACGTCGAGCACGGCAAGAAACTCGCCGAACTCGTGATCAAGCAGGCGCAGGCGCGTACGCGCGCGGGCCAGAAGGTCGAGAAGCGCAAGAGCTCGGGCGTCGCGGTGCTGCCCGGCAAGCTGACCGATTGCGAGACGGAAGATATCGCGCGCAACGAGCTGTTCCTGGTCGAGGGCGACTCGGCAGGCGGCTCCGCGAAGATGGGCCGCGACAAGGAATACCAGGCGATCCTGCCGCTGCGCGGCAAGGTGCTGAACACGTGGGAAACCGAGCGCGACCGCCTGTTCGCGAACAACGAGGTGCACGACATCTCGGTCGCGATCGGCGTCGATCCGCACAGCCCGGATGAAAGCGTCGACCTGTCGAACCTGCGCTACGGCAAGATCTGCATCCTGTCGGATGCGGACGTCGACGGTTCGCACATCCAGGTGTTGCTGCTCACGCTGTTCTTCAAGCATTTCCCGCAACTGATCGAGCGCGGCCATGTGTGCGTCGCGCGCCCGCCGCTGTTCCGCGTCGACGCACCCGCGCGCGGCAAGAAGGCCGCGCAGAAGCTTTATGCACTCGACGAAGGCGAACTCGAGGCGATCCTCGACAAGCTGCGCAAGGACGGCGTGCGCGAGACGCAATGGAGCATCAGCCGCTTCAAGGGTCTCGGCGAAATGAGCGCCGAGCAGCTGTGGGATACGACGATGAACCCCGATACGCGCCGCCTGATGCCGGTGAAGCTCGGCGAGCTCGACTACGAGGCGACCGTCGCACGCATGACGATGCTGATGGGCAAGGGCGAGGCAGCCGCGCGGCGCGGCTGGCTCGAGGAAAAGGGCAACGACGTCGAAGCCGACATCTAAGCCGAACACCTGCGCGGCCGGGATTGACGCCCGGCCCGGCCTCACGCCACTTACGAATACGGAATTCAGATGGACGACAACACTTCCGATCTCTTCGCCAGCTCCGATGCACCGGACGCCGACGCGCTGACGCTCGGCAACTACGCGGAGCAGGCGTATCTCAGCTACGCGGTCAGCGTCGTGAAGAGCCGCGCGCTGCCCGACGTGTGCGACGGCCAGAAGCCGGTGCAGCGCCGGATTCTCTACGCGATGAACGAAATGGGCCTCGGCCCGGACGCGAAGCCGGTGAAGTCGGCGCGCGTGGTCGGCGACGTGCTCGGTAAATACCACCCGCACGGCGACCAGTCGGCGTACGACGCACTGGTGCGTCTCGCGCAGGATTTCTCGCTGCGCTACCCGCTGATCGACGGGCAGGGCAACTTCGGCTCGCGTGACGGCGACGGCGCGGCGGCCATGCGATACACCGAAGCCCGCCTCACGCCGATCGCAAAGCTGCTGCTCGACGAGATCGACCAGGGTACGGTCGACTTCATGCCGAACTACGACGGCTCGTTCGAGGAGCCGAAGACGCTGCCGAGCCGCATGCCGTTCGTGCTGCTGAACGGCGCGTCGGGCATCGCGGTCGGCCTCGCGACCGAAATCCCGTCGCACAACCTGCGCGAAGTCGCGGGCGCGGCGGTCGCGCTGATCCGCAATCCGAAGCTCTCGCACGCGGAGCTGATGAACCTGATTCCCGGCCCGGATTTCCCGGGCGGCGGGCAAATCATCTCGAGCGACACCGAAATCGCGGCGGCCTATGAAACCGGCCGCGGCAGCCTGAAGGTGCGTGCGCGCTGGAAGATCGAGGATCTCGCACGCGGCCAGTGGCAGCTCGTCGTGACCGAGCTGCCGCCGAGCACGTCGGGCCAGAAGGTGCTCGAGGAAATCGAGGAGCTGACGAACCCGAAGCTCAAGCTCGGCAAGAAGACGCTGACGCCCGAGCAGCTCAACACGAAGAAGGCGATGCTCGACCTGCTCGACGCGGTGCGCGACGAGTCGGGCAAGGAAGCGGCGGTGCGGCTCGTGTTCGAGCCGAAGTCGCGCACGATCGACCAGACGGAATTCGTGAACACGCTGCTCGCGTACACGAGCCTCGAGTCGAACGCGACGCTGAACCTCGTGATGATCGGCGCCGACGGCCGGCCGGGCCAGAAGGGCCTGCTGACGATCCTCGACGAGTGGGTGAAGTTCCGCCAGCTGACGATGACGCGCCGGTGCCGCCATCGTCTCGCGAAGGTCGACGACCGCATCCACATCCTCGAAGGGCGGATGATCGTCTTCCTGAACATCGACGAGGTGATCCGCATCATCCGCGAGTCGGACGAGCCGAAGGCCGCGCTGATGAGCGCGTTCGGGCTCAGCGAACGGCAGGCGGAAGATATTCTCGAAATCCGGCTGCGCCAGCTCGCGCGGCTCGAGAAGATCAAGATCGAGAAGGAACTCGAAGCGCTGCGCGACGAAAAGGCGAAGCTCGAGGAACTGCTCGCGAACGAAAGCGCGATGAAGCGGCTGATGATCAAGGAGATCGAGGCCGACGCGAAGCAGTACGGCGACGATCGCCGCACGCTGATCCAGCAGGAAAAGCGCGCGACCTTCGAGGCGAAGGTGGTCGACGAGCCGGTCACGGTGGTCGTGTCCCAGAAGGGCTGGGTGCGTGCGCTGAAGGGCCACGGGCTCGACCCGGCCAGCTTCTCGTTCAAGGCCGGCGACCATCTGTACGCGGCGTTCCAGTGCCGCACGCCGGATCGCCTGATCGCATGGGGCAGCAGCGGCCGCGTGTACTCGGTGGACGTGTCGATCCTGCCGGGCGGGCGCGGCGACGGCGTGCCCGTCACGTCGCTGATCGAGCTCGAATCGGGCTCGCACCTGATGCACTACTACGCGGCGCCGGCCGACCAGCAACTGCTGCTCGCGTCGAGCAACGGCTTCGGCTTCCTCGCGAAGGTCGGCGACATGGTGAGCCGCGTGAAGGCCGGCAAGGCGTTCATGACGATCGATGCGGGCGCGGTGCCGCTCGCGCCGATGCCGGTGCTGCCGAACGCGACGCAGGTCGCGTGCCTGTCGAGCGGCGGCCGCCTGCTCGTGTTCGGGATGGACGAGATGAAGACGCTGTCCGGCGGCGGTCGCGGCGTGATCCTGATGGCGCTCGACGACAAGGAAACGCTCGTGCAGGCGCTCGCGATCGATCCGGCCGGCGTCGTGCTGATCGGCACCGGCCGCGGCGGCAAGGCGATGGACGAGACGCTGTCGTATGCAGGGCTGGCGCCGCACGTCGGCAAGCGCGCCCGCAAGGGCCGCGCGCCGGACACGAAGCTCAAGGTCGTCAGCGAACTGCGTCCGCTGCTCGGCTGACGCTGCGCACGTTCGGTCGCCCGGTTCAGCCGCGATCGAAGGCCGCACCTCCGCTTCGGCGGACGTGCGGCCTTTTCTTTTGGAGGGGGATTCGGGTAAGCAAGCGTGGCGCTGTCACGCGGAACTTGCAAAATAATGTGAAATCGCGCCTGGGGTCTGAACCGCTCGGCGACAATCCGGTCGAACGTCGCTCGATGCCGCGTGCGACGCGGCCGTTCGCCGCACCCCACTCCTCACAGGATTGCCGTCATGTCCCATGCTGTCTCCGTCGCGCTGTTTCTTCATCTGCTGGCCGTCGCCGTGTGGGTGGGCGGGATGGTCTTCGCCAACTTCTGCCTGCGTCCGGCGCTGTCCGACCTGTCGCCGCAGCTTCGGTTGCCGCTGATCGAAGGCGTGTTCGGCCGCTTCTTCAACTGGGTCTCGGGTTCCGTGATCGTGATCCTGCTGACGGGCGGCGTCCTGCTCGTGCAATTCGGCGGCGCGCATGCGACGTGGTCGCTGCACGCGATGGCCGGGCTCGGCGTCGTGATGATGCTGATCTTCGGGCATATCCGGTTCGCGCTGTTCCCGCGCATCCGCCGTGCGGTGCAGGCGCAGAAGTGGCCGGACGGCGCGCGCGCGGTGAATACGGTGCGCCTGCTCGTGCTCGTGAACCTCGTGCTCGGCGTCGTCACGATCGGCGCGGCGGTGTTGTCGCGCGGTTTCTGATTGACCGCAGCCGGCCGGCCCGCGCGCAGCCGCGGGTGCGCCGGCAAGCGCCGCTACGCGGCCAGCATCGCATCGAGCAGCCATGAGCCGACCGGGCCGAGCGGCCGGTTGCGCGACCAGACCGCATCGACCCGTACACGGCGCGGCCAGCCGCGCGCACGCAGTTCGCACAGGCGATCGCGCGCGAAGTGGTCGACCATCCAGCGCGGCAGTTCGGCCCAGCCGAACCCCAGCACGGCCATCTCCAGCAGCATCAGGTAGCTCGGCGCCAGCCAGTGCTGCGTGCCGACGACGATCCGGTCGTCGGCGCCGCGGCCTTCCGTTTTCACATAGGTATTGAGGCGCAGTTCGCGCACGTCGCGCAGCGCGGCGTGCGGCACGTCGGCGTCGCCGTATTCGGCGAGCGCGTGCGTGCGGCCGACGAACAGCCCGATTTCCGATTCCTCCGCAATCGTCGCCGCGCCGATATCGGCCGGGTAGGCCGCGCGCGCGGCCATCAGCCCGAGCTGCGCGCGCCCCTGCTGGATCAGGTCGAGCACGTCTTCGTGCTCGGCGATCTGGCATTCGAGCTCGAGCGCCGGGAAGCGCCGTTCGAGCGCCATCAACGTTTCCTCGTAGCGCTTCGACTGGTACGTATCGGACACGACGAGCGTCAGCCGCGCTTCCTCGCCACGCGCGAGCCGCGCGGCCGTGCGGTCGATCGCCGCGTCGGCTTCGAGCGCGCGCTGGACTTGCGGCAGCAGCGCGCGCCCGGCATCGGTCAGGGTCGGCGCCCGCGTCGAGCGGTCGAACAATTGCACGCCGAGATCGATCTCGAGGTTCGCGATCGCCTCCGACACGGTCGACTGGCGCTTGCCGAGCTTGCGCGCGGCGGCCGTGAACGAGCCGAGCAACGCGGCTTCGGCGAAGGCGAGCAGGGCTTCGGGGGCGTGGCGCATGCGGTGCTCCTGGTGGCGATATATCGGTGAAACCGATGATATCAAACTGGAATCATACGGTTACGCCGATCAAAATGGCGGCCATGAACGAAGTAGACGAATCGGAGGGAATCATGAAACAGGTCAACAAAACGGTAACGGAACGGCTGCTGCATGCACTGACGTTCGAGCTGGTCGCGATCGCGCTGTGCGCGCCGATCGGCGCGTGGCTGCTCGACATGCCGGTGTCGCACGTCGGCGTGCTGACGGTGATGGTGTCGCTGATCGCGATGGCGTGGAACATGGCGTTCAATACGCTGTTCGACCGCTTCGAGCGGCGCGCGGGGCTGACCCGCACGCTCGGCATGCGGATCGCGCATGCGGTCACGTTCGAGCTCGGCCTCGTCGCGATGGTGGTGCCGGTCGCCGCGTGGTGGCTGAACGTGAGCCTCGTCGAGGCGCTGTTGCTCGACCTCGGCATCGTGCTGTTCTTCCTGCCTTACACGTTCTGCTTCAACCTCGCTTACGACGCGCTGCGCGCCCGCTGGATGGCACGCCGGGTCGCGGTGCAGGCAGGTTGAGGACGGGCTGGACGGGCGAATGCCGGTAGAACCCGGCGGGGCGGTGGTCGCCGCCCGTCAGCGCGCGGCGGCCAGCAGCCACACGCCGCAAGCCACTGCGACCGTGCCGTACACGGCATAGACGGGCACCTTGAAGCGCGCGAAGCACAGCGTCGCGAAGGCGCCCGTCAGCCAGTAAACGGGGTCGACGGGTTCGCGGTACAGGATCCTCACGACGGCGACGACGAGAAAACCCGTGGTCGCCGCACGCAGCAGGCGCATTCCGTGCTCGAAGCGCGAATGGCGCTTGAGCCGGGACAGGTGGTTCTGCGCAAACACGACGAGGCATCCCGACGGAATGAACAGCGCGGCCGTCGCGAGCAGCGCGCCGACCCAGCCGTCGGTCAGGTAGCCGAGAAACGGGACGACGTTCAGCAACGGCCCCGGCGCGACTGGGGACAGCGCGAACGCCAGCGTGAAGTCGTGATCGGAGATGCCCGTCGCGGGCGTGACGAACAGCGTCTTGAGCACGGGCAGCGCGGAAAAGCCGCCGCCGAACAGCGTCATGCCGGCACCGGCGAGACGCGGCCACAGCAACGTCGCCTGGTAATCGCCGGGCAGCGGCACCGCGAACAGCGTGACGAGCACGCCGAGCAGCACGAGCAGGTTGCGGTCGCGGGTCGACAACCTGAAATCGACCGCGTCGCGTTGCGGCGGCCCCGTGAGCCAGCCGGCCGCGAACGCGGCGAAGAGAATCCCGACGAAGGCGGCCGGATTATGTGCGAAACCGAGCAGAATCGTCGACAGCGCGGCGATCAGTTGCTCGCGCCGTGTGCGCGCGAGCGAGCGCAGCTGCTTGACCCACGTGACGCCGATCAGCGCGGCGAGCACCATCCCGAAGTGATTGATCAGCATCGGCGCGGCGAGCGAGCGCACGAGCGGCGTGCGATAGAAGATCGCGAACAGCGTCATCAGGATGGAAAACGGCAGCACGCTCGCGATGCCGGCGATCCACGCGCCGATGCGGCCGTGCAGGATCTGGCCGACCTGCACCGCCACGTTGCAGCCGACGGGGCCCGGCACCAGCCAGGCCAGCGCGACGAGGTCGCCGAATACGTTGGGCTCGATGCGCTTCAGCCGCTCCACGTAGTGGCGTTCGAGCTGCGCCATCATCGACAGCCCGCCCCACGAGACCGCCGAAATGCTGGCGACGACCTTGAACAGGTCCCACAGGGAAGCCTGCGCCTGTTCGATATCAGCGGTCGCTTCGATTTCGACGGTAGTCATGTTGGTGGTGTGAGCGCGGGGCCCGATCTCTCGCGTGCGGCCATGCCGGCGGCCCGCCGACACGTTGGCCCTCCCAATTGTCCGCCGCGCACCGTGACACTGCCATGCGCGAAAACGCTAGTTCATGAACTAAACAATTGGATCGGAAAACGAAACAGTGACGGCGCGTGCAACGCGCGCCGCGGTGCGCTTACGCGCCCGTGCTGCCGGTCGCGCGATGCGCGATCACGTTCGGCGCGTCGCCGCGCACGCCGAAGCGTGCGATCAGCGCGGGAATCGCGTCGGCCGGCACCGGTCGCGAGAACAGGAAGCCTTGCGCCTCGATCTCGCCGAGCGCGGCGAGCCACGTGATCTGCTCCTCGGTTTCCGTGCCTTCGACGACGACGGTCAGGCCGAGCGAGCGCGCGAGATGCACGATCGACGACACCATCACGCACACGCTGCGATCGTTCGGAATCGCCTGCACGAACGAGCGGTCGACCTTCAGCGTGTCGACGGAGAAGCGGTGCAGGTACGACAGCGACGAATAGCCGGTACCGAAATCGTCGAGCGCGATTCGGATGCCGAGCTTCTTCAGCGCGACGATCTTCTCGGACACGAGCTCCGGATATTCCATCATCGCGGTCTCGGTGATCTCGATCTCGAGCCGGTTCGCGTCGATGCCGGTGTCCTGTAGCGCCTGCGAGATCGTCTCGATCAGGTCGCCGCGCCAGAACTGCACCGGCGAGATGTTGACCGCGAGCGTCAGCGTGTCGTGGCCGTCGTCGCGCCAGCGCGCGATCTGCTCGCAGGCGGTGCGGATCACGAAGTCGCCGATCGGCACGATCAGGCCGGTCGATTCGGCGATCGAAATGAATTCGTTCGCGGAGATGACGCCGTGCTCCGGATGATCCCAGCGCGCGAGCGCCTCGAAACCGGTGATGTGGCGGTGCGTGAGGTCGATCTTCGGCTGGTACGCGAGGAACAACTGCCCCTCGGCGAGCGCGACGCGCAGTTGCTGCTCCCAGCGCATCAGGTGGTCGGCGCGGTGCGACAGGTGCGGCGCATAGAACTGGTAGCAGTTCTTGCCGGCGTCCTTCGCGCTGTACATCGCGAGATCGGCCTTCTTCAGCAGGTCGATCTCGCTCTCGTTCGCCACCGTGTGCAGCGCGATGCCGATGCTCGCATGCAGCACGAACGAGCTGCCGCGCACGTCGAACGGTTCGCCGAACATCCGGATGATCGCTTCCGCGAGTCGCACCGCGCGCCGCTCCACGTCGTCGCCCTTCATCACCACGACGAATTCGTCGCCGCCGATGCGCGCGAGCGAGCCTTCGTCGCCGACCGCATCGGACAGGCGCGACGCGGTCATCTGCAGCACGATGTCGCCGGCGTTGTGGCCGAGCGTGTCGTTGACGGTCTTGAAGTTGTCGAGATCGATGAACAGCAGCCCGAGCCGCGACAGGCTCGCCGGCATCGACACGTCGTTGCGCAACCCGCGCAGCGTCGCATAGCGGTTCGCGAGGCCGGTGAGCAGGTCGTACTCGGCGAGCTGCGTCATTTCGCGCTCACGGCCGAGCAGCTTGCCGATCAGGCCCGTCGCGACGCCGAAGAACGCGAGCATCGCGAGCGTGATGAAGCTCGTCATCAGCAGGTAGACGTTGCGCGTGTGGTAGTAGTCCGCGAATTCCTCGGTTTGCGACAGCCCGACCATCACCGCGAGCGGGTAGCCGTCGAGGTGGCGGTACGACACGATGCGCGTCACGCCGTCGATCGGGTCGATGATCGTGCCCGTCACGCGCTCGGCGATCGGGTAAACACCCGACGCGGAAAACGCGCCGGGCGCGTTGCTGACCGAGCCCGTGCGCCGCGCGAGCACCGTGCCGGTATCCGACACCACCGCGATCACGCCTTCCTTGCCGATCGCCGCGTTGTTGTAGAAGTCGTTGGTGAAGTAGCTCGGGTCTTCCGACACGACGACGATGCCCGCGAAGCTGCCGTCCGGGTTGTTCAGGCGCCGTGTCATCTGCAGCGTCCAGTGGCTCGACACGCGGCCGAGTACGGGCTTGCTGATGAACAGGCGGTCGTCGTTGTGCGCGAGGTGGACCTTGAAGTGCTCGCGGTCGGACAGGTTGATCGGCTGCGGATGCAGCTCGGCCGTGTTCGCGAACAGGATGCCCTTCGCGTTGACGAGCGACACCTGGATCAGCGTGTCGCTCGGCACGACGCCTTTCTCGACGGCGCTGGCGAGGTTGAAGCGGGCGGGCGACTTCTCGAATTCGAACTTGACGAAGCGGGTGATCTGGTCGACCTGGTGGATCGCCTTGACCGTATGCTGCTCGAGCGCGGAGGACAGGATCGCCGCGGAAGCCGCTGCTTCCTTGTACGCGCTGTCCTTTTCCACCGACAGACGCGCGATGATCACGGCCCACAGCAGCGCGAGCGCCAGCATCCCGAGCAGCGGGATCGCAAATAGCGCACGCCGGCGCGATTTGCGCGGCGCGCGTAGCGGCCGGGTCGGCGGCGTATGGTTGGACCGGGCGGAGCTCATCGAAGCGGGTGGCGTCCTGCTCGCGTGCGCCATCCGTCTGGATGGCTGATTATTGGTCGGGGTTGTCCCGACGTCTGTTCGTTCGCGGGACACGCAACCAGGGACAGACCTCCGAAACAACGGATTAGGCCCGATATTACTGGTTGGAACGTTTTTGCGATAGTTGGGCGAATCGTAGGGGGCGCCGGACGGGCCGGCGCCATCGCACATCGCGAAATGTCAGGCGGGTGACAGGAAAGTGCCGTCGACGACGGTGACGACCTGGCCGCCGATCCAGGTGGTGCCGTCTTCGTCATAGCTGACGAAGACGCGGCCGTCGCGGCCGATCGCCGTACCCTGGCGGGCCGTATACGACTGACCGGGGCGGCGTCCCTGCCGCGTCAGCAGCCCGGCGAGCGCGGCGTTCGCGCTGCCGGTGACGGGATCCTCGCCGAAGCCGAAATTGCCGCCCGTCATCAGGCAGCGGATTTCGAACGTCGCGGGGCCGCCTTCCGCGTGCGGCGCGTAGACGGCGACGCCGTCCGTGCCGTAGCGGTGCGTGAGCGCCGCCAGCGCGGCCGGATCGGGGGTCAGGCCGATGCAGGCATCGGCCGACTTCAGCCGCATGACCAGCCATGGCGCGCCGTTGTCGACCGCGCACGGCTCGGCATCCAGGTCGAGCGCGTCGCTGCGCAACGCGGCAGCCAGCGCCGCGTAGTCCGAGCGGTCGAGCGGCGTGACGCGTGCCGGCGGCGCGGCGAACGCCCAGCCGTCGGCCTGCTCGCGCAGCGCGACCCGGCCGACCCCGCACTGCTGGATCAGCCGGCCCGGCGTGCGCGGCCGCGCGCCGCTTTCCAGGAACGCATGCGCGGTGCCCAGCGTCGGGTGGCCGGCGAACGGCAGTTCGCCCTCCGTCGTGAAGATCCGGACGCGGTAGTCGGCTTCCGGATCGGTCGGCGTGCAGAGGAACGTCGTTTCCGACAGGTTCGTCCAGCGGGCGATCGCGAGCATGTGGTCGTCGCCGAGCGAATCGGCGTCGAACACCACGGCGAGCGCGTTGCCCTTGAACGGTACCGACGTGAACACGTCGACCTGCTTGAAACGGACGAGACGGCCGGGCATCGTGCTGCGTTCGTTACGCAACTTCGGCGATCAGCTCGATCTCGACGCACGCGCCGAGCGGGATCTGCGCGACGCCGAACGCCGAGCGCGCGTGCTTGCCGGCGTCGCCGAACACTTCGGCGATCAGTTCCGACGCGCCGTTCGTCACGACGTGCTGTTCGGTGAAGTCGAGCGTCGAGTTGACGAGGCTCATCAGCTTGACGATGCGCGTGACCTTGTTCAGGTCGCCGGTGTGCGCGTGCAGCGTCGCGAGCAGGTCGATCGCGATCGAGCGGGCGGCGGCCTTGCCGTCTTCCGTCTGCAGATCCGCGCCGAGCTTGCCGGCCCAGACCTTGCCGTCCTTCTTCGCGATGTGGCCCGACAGGAACACCGTGTTGCCGGTTTGCGCGCTCATCACGTAGGCGGCGGCCGGTGCGCCGGCGGTCGGGAGCTCGATGCCGAGCGACTTCAGCTTGTCGTAGACGTTAGCCATGGATTCGATTCCTCGTAGAGAGTCGTGACAGGAAAAAAGGGGATCAGAGACGTTCGCGCAGCAGCTTGCCGAGGCGCGCGACGCCTTCCTCGATCTTCTCGGGAGGCACCGTCACGAACGACAGCCGCAGCGTGTTCTGCTGCGCGTTGTCCGCGAAGAACGGCGCGCCCGGCACGAACGCGACGTGGTTGTCGACGGCCGTGGCGAGCAGCTTCATGCTGTCGATCTGCGCGGGCAGGTTCACCCAGATGAACATCCCGCCTTCCGGGCGGTTCCACGTGACGCCTTCCGGCATGTCGCGCTCGAGCGCGCCGAGCATCGCGTCGCACTGCGCGCTGTACAGCTCACGGATCGTCGGGATGTGCTCGTCGAGGAAACCGTCCTTGATCACTTCGTGCGCGATGCGCTGCGTGAGCGTCGGCGTGTGCAGGTCGGTGGCCTGCTTGGCCTGCACGAGCTTGAAGTGGAGTTCCTCGGGCGCAATGATGTAGCCGATCCGCAGGCCCGGTGCGAGCACCTTCGAGAACGTGCCGAGGTGCACGATGTGATCGGGCGCCATCGACAGCATCGTCGGCAGCGGCTCGCCGCGGTAGTTCAGCGCGCCGTACGGATCGTCTTCCAGCACCGGGAACGGGCTCGACTGCGCGAACGCGGCGAGCGCGCGGCGGCGTTCGACGGGCAGGCGGCGGCCGGTCGGGTTCTGGAAGTTCGGCTGCGCGTACAAGAGGCGCGCGCCTTGCGTGAGTTCGGGCGTGAGGCCGTCCGGCAGCAGGCCCTGCTCGTCGGTCGGCACCTGCACGTAGCGCGGCTCGTACAGCGAGAACGACTGCAGCGCGCCGAGGTAGGTCGGGGTTTCGACGAGGATCGGGCTGCCCGGATCGACGAGCGCCTTGCCGAGCAGGTCGAGCGCCTGCTGCGAGCCGGTCGTGATCAGCACCTGCGACACGCGCACGCTGTAGCGCTCGGCGATCCATTCGCGCAGCGGCAGGTAGCCTTCGGTCGCGCTGTACTGGAGCGCGGCGGCCGGCGCGTCGCGCAGCACGCGATCGGCCGCCGCGCGCATGCGCTCGGCCGGGAACGTGGCAGGGGCGGGCAGGCCGCCGGCGAACGAGATGACCTCGGGGCGTTCCGTGACCTTCAGGATTTCGCGGATGGCAGAGCTCGTCAGCTTGCGTGCGCGTTCGGAAAGCTGCCAGTGCGGCGGATGCAGGTCGCTCGGATTCATAGTCTCCTCGTTCGGATATCGTGGTCAGTCAAGAAAGGTCGTTCGGGCAAATCGCGTCGACGCCGCCGGGTGGGCAGGCACGAGCGCGATCGAGCCTTCGCGGCCGGGTGGGCAAACCGATCAGGCAAAACGTCCATTATGGCGCAGCTGTTCAGCCGGCGCGAGCCGGTTGCGCGGCGGTGGCGACCGCCGAGCGGCGCCCGAGCACCACGGTGGCGATCACCGCGGCCGCGAACAGCCACGTCGACGGCGTCACCGTTTCGCCGAACAGCAGCGCGGAAAAGGCAATCGTGAAGAAAATCTGCAGCAGTTGCACCTGGCCGACGCGCGCGATGCCGCCCATCGCGAGCCCCGCGTACCACGCGAAAAAGCCGATGAATTGCGAAAAGAGGGTCACGTAGCCGAACGCGAGCCACGTGCGCAGCGCGAGCGGGCCCGGATGCGCGGCATGCTGCGTCCACGCGAGCCAGCCGACCGGCAGCACGAGGAACGGCGCGGACACGACGAGCGCCCAGCAGATCACCTGCCAGCCGCCGATCTGGCGCGCGAGCCGCGCGCCTTCCGCATAACCGAGCGCACCGATGCCGACCGCGACGAGCATCAGCGCGTCGCCGGCCTGCACCGTGCCGCCGCCGTCGCGCAGCGCGAACGCGATCACGAGCGCGCTGCCGGCCACCGCGCTGGCCCAGAACGCCTTCGACGGCCGCTCGTGCGACAGCCAGGCCGCATACAGCGCGACGAACAGCGGCTGCAGGCCGTTGACCACCGCGCCGTGCGAAGCCGGTACGGTTTTCATCGCCCATGCGGAGAACACCGGGTACGCGATGATCACGCCGAGCGACGTGGTCGCGAGGCTTTTCAGCTGCGCGCGGGTCGGCAGCGGCTCGCGGCGCCACCACAGCAGCAGGCCGGCCGGCACCGCGGCGGCGAGCGCGCGGCCGAGCCCGTTGAGCAGCGGATGGAGTTCGGAGACGACGATCCGCGTCATCGGCAGCGTCAGGCTGAAGATCATCACGCCGATGAGGCCGAGCAGCATGCCCCGGGTTTCGCGCGAATTCATGAAGTGGGTGTCTCCGTGTTGCCGGTATTAGATGTAGTCGGGGGCGGCGTGGCGCTCAGCGCAGCGTGCGTGCGCCCTGCGGCGTGTCGAATTCGGCGACCAGCGCGGGCGGGCCGTCGATGGTTTCGAGGTCGAGCAGGTGGGCGGCGCCGAGCCAGTCGAGCTGTTCGCGGAGCGCGTCCGCGCGCGGGTGGGCGCCCTTGAGCGCCTTCAGCGCGATGCCGTCGCCCGGCAGCGATTCGGCCGGGTGGCGCGCGCTGTCCCACTGGATCAGCGAAGGCAGGAGGCCGTCGCCCGCGCCTTGCCATGCGGGGAACGCGCCGTCGTCGGGCACGGTGAGGCCCCAGCTCAGGTCGCCGCGCCGCATCGCGACGACCGGCGGGATGCGCGCCGGGTACTGGCTCTGCCACAGCGCGAGCTGGCGCGGACGATCGACCCGCGCGACCCAGTGCGCGAGAAACGGGCCTTGCGCAAGCCGCGCGTGCATGGCCGGATCGTCGAGCCCGAACAGCCGCGCGTGCGGCGGTTCGGCGCCGGCGTTCGGTGCAGGCGCATCGGGATCGATCGCGATCACTTCGAGGTAGAGCCCGCCCCACACGCCGAACAGCGCATTGTGGGTCCGCATCAGCGGGTGGCGGCCGCCGCCGGCAGGTTCGATGCCGAGCGCGTCGGCGACGTGGCGGACGCCTTCGTCGAGCGTGCGCGCGGCGATCACGAGATGGTCGAGTGTCAGGGAGCGGGCTGGCATGAACGTCGGTCGGGAAGCGAAAGTGTCATGGTGGGCAGGCGATGCGCCGGGCGGTGGCCGGACCGGCCGGCATACCGGCCGCGATGCGGGCCGGTAGGCGCGGTGCCAGGTGCGGCGGGGCCGGAACGGTGGCCGCACGGTCGCCATTCCGGTCAACTGTAATCGTCGCTACCGGCACAGTAACGGTACAATCGGCGCGATAGCCTTCGGTACAGTTGGAGCTGCCGCCCATGTCCACCGTCCCACTCGCCCAGATTCCCGTGCCGCACGACACGGCCACGCTCACGCTCGTCGACCAGCTTGTCCAGTGGGCGCGACGGCGCATCGACGAACGCGTGTTCCGGCCCGGCATGCGGATGCCGTCGATCCGCAAGCTCGCGCTCGACAAGAGCGTGTCGCGCTTCACCGTCGTCGAGGCGTACGAGCGTCTCGTCGCACAGGGTTACCTCGACTCGCGGCGCGGCTCGGGCTTCTACGTGCGCGAGCGCACGGCCGCCGGCCCGCAGCCGGCCGACGGCGTCGCACGCGTGGCCGAGGCCGCGCCGGTGCACAACACGATCGACGTCGTCTGGCTGCTGCGCAACATGCTGCATACCGTCAGCCCGGAAAAGGGGCCGGGTCTCGGCTATCTGCCGGGCCGCTGGCTCGACGGCGAACTGATCACCGGCGCGCTGCGCGCGCTCGGGCGGCAGTCCGGCGCGCAGATGCTCGGCTTCGGCACCGCGCAGGGCTTCCTGCCGCTGCGCCAGCAACTGCAGACGCGCCTCGCCGAAGTGGAGATCGGCGCGAAGCCCGAACAGATCGTGCTGGTGTCGGGGATCACGCAGGCGATCGACCTGATCGCGCGGATCTACGTGAAGCCCGGCGATGCGGTGATCGTCGGCGATCCGGCCTGGTTCCAGATGTTCGGGCGCTTCGCGGCGCAGGGCGCGCAGCTCGTCGGGATGCCGTACACGCCGGACGGCCCCGATCTCGACGCGCTCGAAACGCTCGTCCAGATGTGGCGGCCGAAGATGCTCGTGATCAATTCGGTGCTCCAGAACCCGACCGGCACGTCGCTGTCGGCCGCGCAGGCGTTCCGGATCCTGAAGCTCGCGGAGGCATACGACTTCCTCGTCGTCGAGGACGACGTGTACGGCGACCTGTGCCCGCCGAGCTATCCGGCCACGCGCCTCGCGAGCCTCGACCAGTTGAAGCGCGTGATCTACCTCGGCAGCTATTCGAAGACGCTCGCGGCGAACCTGCGGGTCGGCTATGTCGCGTGCGCGCCGGAGATCGCGAAGGCGCTCACCGACCAGAAGATGCTGGTGGGGATGACGACGCCCGAGCTCAACGAGCGCGTGCTGTACAAGATCCTGACCGAAGGGCATTACCGGCGCCACGTCGAGCGGCTGCGCGCGCGGCTCGACGGCGTGCGCGACAAGACCGCGCGGATGCTCGAGCGCACGGGGCTCGGCCTGTTCACGATGCCGGCGGCCGGGATGTTCCTGTGGGCCGACACGGGCGTCGATTCGGACGCGCTCGCGGCGGTCGCGCACGAGGCCGGTTTTTTGCTGACGCCGGGCAGCCTGTTCTCGCCGCAGCAATCACCGTCCACGTGGATGCGCTTCAACGTCGCGAACTGCGGCGATCCCGCGTTGCCGGCGCTGCTGTCACGCTATATCGATTCGGCCGTGCGCCGCGCATCGTGACGCGGCGCGGCACGCCCGCCCTTGAAATCGGGCGTGCCGCCTCCAGATACGCGCGCAAACCGCTAGCGCCGGGCGGTCGCCTTTCACGGGCCGGCCGGCATCGCGCGCCGGGCGCTCGCGGCACCCCATTCAAGTTCAAGTAAGAGGAAACAGCATCCATGGCACATGAAACGATGAGCTTTCAGGCAGAGGTCAAGCAACTCCTCCACCTGATGATCCATTCGCTCTACAGCAACAAGGAAATCTTCCTGCGCGAACTGGTGTCGAACGCGTCCGACGCGGCCGACAAGCTGCGTTTCGAAGGGCTCGCGGACAACGCGCTGTACGAGAACGATCCCAACCTGCGCATCCGCATCGGCTACGACAAGGCCGCGCGCACGATCACGATCGACGACAACGGCATCGGCATGAGCCGCGACGAAGCGATCGCGAACCTCGGCACGATCGCGCGTTCGGGCACCAAGGAGTTCTTCACGAAGCTGTCCGGCGACCAGCAGAAGGATGCGGCGCTGATCGGCCAGTTCGGCGTCGGTTTCTACTCGGGCTTCATCGTCGCCGACAAGATCACGGTTGAAACGCGCCGCGCGGGCCTGCCGGCGAGCGAAGCCGTGCGCTGGGAAAGCGCGGGCGAGGGCGATTTCACGATCGACGCGATCGAGCGCGCGCAGCGCGGCACGACGATCACGCTGCACCTGCGCGAAGGCGAGGACGACCTGCTGTCGTCGCACCGGCTGAAGTCGATCATCCAGAAGTATTCCGACCACATCGCGCTGCCGATCCTGATGCAGAAGGAAGAATGGGATCAGGAAAAGGGCGAGATGGTCCTGAAGGACGAGGACGAGACCGTCAACCAGGCGAGCGCGTTGTGGACGCGGTCGAAGAGCGACGTCACCGACGAGCAGTACACGCAGTTCTACCAGCACATCGCGCACGACCACCAGGATCCGCTCACGTGGACGCATAACCGCGTCGAGGGCCGCAGCGAGTACACGCAACTGCTGTTCGTGCCGTCGCACGCGCCGTTCGACCTGTGGAACCGCGATTACCGCGGCGGCCTGAAGCTGTACGTGAAGCGCGTGTTCATCATGGACGACGCCGAGCAGCTGCTGCCGCAGTACCTGCGCTTCGTGAAGGGCGTCGTCGACTCGGCCGACCTGCCGCTGAACGTGTCGCGTGAAATCCTGCAGGAAAGCCGCGACGTGAAGGCGATCCGCGAAGGCGTGACGAAGCGCGCGCTGTCGATGCTCGAAGAGCTCGCGAACGCGGAAGAGGATGCCGGCAAGGAGAAGTACAAGACGTTCTGGAGCGCGTTCGGCCAGGTGCTGAAGGAAGGCCTCGGCGAGGATCACGCGAACCGCGAGCGCATCGCGAAGCTGCTGCGCTTCGCGTCGACGCACGGCGACACCGACGCGCAGGACGTGTCGCTCGCCGACTACGTGTCGCGCATGAAGCCCGAGCAGAGCAAGATCTACTACGTGACCGCCGATACGTGGCAGGCCGCGAAGAATAGCCCGCATCTGGAAGTGTTCCGCAAGAAGGGCGTCGAGGTGCTGCTGCTGACCGACCGCGTCGACGAATGGATGCTGTCGTTCCTGCACGAATTCGACGGCAAGCCGCTCGCGAGCGTGGCCCGCGGCGATCTCGATCTCGGCGAGCTGAACGACGAGGAGAAGAAGGCGCAGGAGCAGGCGGGCGAGGCGATCAAGCCGGTCGTCGAGAAGATGAAGGAAGCGCTCGGCGACAAGGTGAAGGAAGTGCGCGTCACGTTCCGTCTGACCGATTCGCCGTCGTGCCTCGTCGCGGACGACAACGACATGAGCGGCTACCTGCAGCGCATGCTGAAGGCGGCCGGCCAGAACGCGCCGGCGATGCAGCCGATCCTCGAGATCAACCCGGAGCACGCGCTCGTGAAGCAGCTGAATGCCGACAGCGCCGATTTCGGCGACTGGTGCCATCTGCTGTTCGACCAGGCGCTGCTCGCCGAAGGCGGCATGCTCGACGATCCGGCAAGCTTCGTGAAGCGGACCAACGCGCTGCTGCTGTCGCGCGCCGCGTGAACGCGCGGATGCGATTCGACGGCGGTCAGGCCGGCTGGCGCGAGACGCCGCGGCCTGGCTGCACGCTCGATCAGCGTGACTGGTTGACGCGCGGCGGATCGCTGACCGCGCACCTCGCGCGGCTCGGCCGCGTGAACGTGCGCGTGACGCGCGAGGCCGTCGACTGCCCGTGGTTCGACGAGCCGGACGCGCTCGCCAGTGCGCCGCGCGCGCCGATGTGGGTGCGCGAGGTGATCCTGTCGGTCGACGGCATGCCGTTCGTCGCCGCGCACAGCATCGCGCCGCTCGCGGCCAGCAAGGGTGTGTGGCAGGCGATGCGGCGGCTGCGCACGCGGCCGCTGGCGGAGCTGCTGTACAGCGATCCGCAGGTCGAGCGTTCGGCGCTCGTCAGCCGGCGCGTGATCGCCGGCCATCCGTTGTATGCGCTGGCGAGCCACGCGCTTGGCGCGGCGCGTGCGCCGCATTCGTTCGCCGCGCGGCGCTCGGTGTTCCAGCGTCACGGCAAGCCGTTGATGGTCACCGAGTGCATGCTGCCGGCGCTGTGGCGCCATCTCGATGCGCACGGCGACGGGCCGCGCTCGGGCGGGCCAGGCGGAGGCGCGTGATGTTGCGCGGGTTTCCGCCGGTCGTCGCTGCGAATACGCACACGATGATCCTCGGCAGTTTTCCTGGCGAGGCGTCGCTCGATGCCGCGCAGTACTACGCGCATCCGCGCAACCAGTTCTGGCGGCTGCTCGGCACGGTGCTCGGCGAGCACGGGCTGCACGAGTTCGCGTACGACGCGCGGCTCGAGCGTGTGCTGTCGCACGGGATCGGGATCTGGGATGTCTTGGCCGCGTGCCATCGCGAGGGCAGCCTCGATTCGGCGATCCGGCATGCGAAGCCGAACGATTTCGCGTCGTTGCGCGAGCATGCGCCGTTGCTCAAGCGCGTGTGTTTCAACGGCAAGACGGCGGGGCGGTTTGCGGAGGTGATCGGCGCGGCGGGGTACGACACGCTCGTGCTGCCTTCGTCGAGCCCGGCGAATGCGATGCTGACGTTCGAGCAGAAGCTTGCGCAGTGGCACGGGATTCGTGCCTGACGAATGGACGGATCGTTGCTTATTCGTCCTTGCCCCAGCGCCATGTCGGCTTTTCGCCTTTCAGCCAGCACACGATCGTGAGCGCGGCCACCAGCCCCACGATGCATGCCGCGAACGCCAGCGGTGATTGGGCGGGCGACACGTGCGTCGCAACCGCCACGATCCCGATCATGAAGAGCAGCAGCACGCCCCAGCCTTGCCACGCGACCGGCAACCCCCATCCCCAGCCGTAGCGTTTCGCCGGAAACCAGATCGTCTTGTGGTGCGAGGCCATGTGGCTCCTCGTTGTCTGATGATTGTTACGCTGACTTTTTGTTAGCGAGCGTGTCGCTGGCGGGCACTCATCGTATCGAGCAGGCGTTCCAGCCGTGCGAGCGCGTCGGATGACGAAACGTACTCGACCGTGCGTCGCGCCTCGTCGCGCGATGCAATGCCGCGTGCGATGAACGCGCTTTGAAGCCGGCGATACGCGATGCCGTCGCGGATTGATTGCTCGACGAAGCTCGACAGCGTTTCGCCGCCACGCAGGACGCGTTCGGCAACGGCGAGCAGTTCGGGTTCGATGGGGATGGGCTGACAAACGGTGGTCTTCATCGGGCGACTTCCACAAACACGATTTCAATGCATTGTCGTCCACGCGCAGCGATTGTGCACGTGACAGGCCAACGGTACGCAGTGGTGGATCGTTTCCGACAGCGACTATCGTCCCGCCAATGCTATCCTCTCGTCCGCTAAAACCAGCTTCACCCAGCGAGATTCACACATGACCCGACTGATCAAGCGCGCGTCCGCCGAGGCGCGCGCGTCCAAGCGCAGCAAGCCGTCCGCGTACAACGGCTCCGAAAAACTCCAGCCGCCGCGATTGAAGCGCCGCCCGGACATCGACGAGCACGACGACGTGCCCGTGCTCGAAGCGCCGCGCAAGCCGCGCTTCGCGCCCGTCACGTTCTCGGAAGAGGGCGGCGTGCGCTTCCTGCACTTCGGTACCGAATGGGTGCAGGGCGCGATGCGGATCTCGAAGCCGCTGCATATCGAACTCGAATACGCGCAGCAGATGATGGCGTGGCTGCTGTTCCTCGAAACGCCCGAGCGGATCGTCCAGCTCGGGCTCGGCACCGGCGCGCTGACCAAGTTCTCGCACCGCTTCCTGTCGCACGCGAAGGTCGAGGCCGTCGAGCTGAACCCGGCCGTGATCGTCGCCGCACGCACGATGTTCGCGCTGCCGCCCGACGATGCGCGTCTCGCCGTGCACGAAGCCGACGCCTGGGATTTCGTCAACGACCCGGCCAACCGCGGCACGACGGGCGCGATCCAGATCGACCTGTACGACGCGACCGCGCGCGGCCCCGTGCTCGACAGCGTCGCGTTCTACCGCGCGGTGCGCGGCTGCCTCGCCGATGCGGGCATCGCGACGATCAACCTGTTCGGCGATCATCCGAGCTTCGTGCGCAACATGAAGCACCTGAACGCGGCGTTCGATCACCGCGTGATCGCGCTGCCGGAAGTGCACGACGGCAACCGGATCGCGATCGCGTTCTCGGGCCCCGCGCTCGACGTGTCGTTCGCGCAGCTCGACGAACGCGCGAAGCTGATCGAGGACACGCTGAAGCTGCCCGCGCGCAAGTGGGTGAAAGCCTTGAAAGAAACGACCGGCGCACGCGACTCCGCGTTCGCGATCTGACGCTTCATGCACCGGCGGCATGCCGGTGCAACCACGCGTCAAGGGGCGGATCACCTCGGGTTCGCCCCTGCTTGACCGCGTGCGAGCGGCTCCTATACTGGCGCGAAGCCAGGGGAGCCGCAGCCTACCCGTTTTGCGCTCCTCTCGGCGCCGTACCCGCTCAACAAGATCGATAACCGGGAAAGATGAGGAGACGTCATGGCTCACGATGCCGACGCCAACCGGGCCGCCAAGCGCTGGCTCTGGCTGCTGGTACTGCCGCTGATTGCGATGGTCTGGGTACCGTCGTACAGCAAGATCGAACCGCAATGGTTGGGTTTTCCGTTTTTCTACTGGTACCAGCTGCTTTGGGTCTTCATTAGCGCGGTGATCACCGCGTTCGTGTACTTCAAGACCAAGAACGCGTGGAAGGCGAGCGGCCCGCAGGGAGGTGCGCGATGAATCTCGGCGCAACCTTCGTCTTCGTGCTGCTGTTCATCGGCGTCACGATCATCGGTTTCCTGGCCGCGAACTGGCGGCGCGGCGATCTCGCCCATCTCGACGAATGGGGCCTCGGCGGCCGCCGCTTCGGCACGATCGTCACATGGTTCCTGCTCGGCGGCGACCTCTACACGGCCTACACGTTCGTCGCGGTGCCCGCGCTCGTGTTCGGCGCCGGCGCGATGGGCTTCTTCGCGCTGCCCTACACGATCCTGATCTATCCGTTCGCGTTCGTCGTGTTTCCTAAGCTGTGGAGCATCGCGAAGCGGCACGGCTACGTGACGTCCGCCGACTTCGTCAACGCGCGCTACGGCAGCCGGATGCTCGCGCTCGCGATCGCTGTGACGGGCATCGTCGCGACGATGCCGTACATCGCGCTGCAGCTCGTCGGCATCGAGGTGGTGATCGGCGCGCTCGGCTTCGACACGACCGGCTTCGTCGGCGACCTGCCGCTGATCATCGCGTTCGCGATCCTCGCCGCGTACACGTACACATCGGGCCTGCGCGCGCCCGCGATGATCGCGATCGTCAAGGACATCCTGATCTACATCACGATCGCCGCGGCGGTCATCGTGATCCCGGCGAAGCTCGGCGGCTTCGGGCACATCTTCGCGAGCGTGCCGCCCGCGAAGCTGCTGCTGAAGGCGCCCGACGCGATGAGCCTGAACGGCTACAGCGCGTACGCGACGCTCGCGATCGGCTCGGCGCTCGCGCTGTTCCTGTATCCGCACTCGGTGACGGCGATCCTGTCGTCGTCGTCCGGCAACTCGATCCGTCGCAACATGGCGATGCTGCCCGCGTATTCGTTCGTGCTCGGCCTGCTCGCGCTGCTCGGCTACATGGCGCTCGCATCGGGCGTGAAGGACATGCCGCAGTACGCGCCGTACTTCAAGGCGTTCGGCCCGAACTTCGCGGTGCCCGCGCTGTTCCTCCAGTATTTCCCGTCGTGGTTCGTCGGCGTCGCGTTCGCGGCGATCGGCATCGGCGCGCTGGTGCCGGCGGCCATCATGTCGATCGCGGCCGCGAACCTGTACACGCGCAACATTCACCGCGAGTTCGTGAACCGCAACATGTCGCACGAGCAGGAAACGCACGTCGCGAAGCTCGTGTCGCTGATCGTGAAGGTCGGCGCGGTGGCGTTCATCCTCGGGCTGCCGCTGACCTACGCGATCCAGCTGCAGCTGCTCGGCGGGATCTGGATCATCCAGACGCTGCCGGCGATCGTGCTCGGCCTGTACACGCGCGTGCTCGACCATCGCGGCCTGCTGGCCGGCTGGGCGGCCGGCATCGTATGCGGCACGTGGATGGCGATCTCGCTGAAGCTGGCCGGATCGATCTTCACGATCCACCTGTTCGGTCTCGCGATTCCCGGCTATGCAGCCGTGTGGTCGCTGATCGTGAACCTGGTGGTGGCGGTGGTGGTGAGCGTGCTGGTGCGCGTGATGGGCATGGCGCATGCGGAGGATCGCACGCGGCCGGAGGATTATCTCGACGTGGTGGAAGGCTGACGCCGCCTGCACGGCCACGCAATGAAAAAGCCCGCCACCGGCAAGGTGGCGGGCTTTGTTTTTCGCGTTATCCCTGCGCGCGCTCCGCGAGGTTCTCGCGCTGCGACAGGTCTTCGACGTTGACCATCCAGTGCACACCGAAACGATCCTTCGCCATCCCGAAGCCGAGCGCCCAGAACGTCTTGCCGAACGGCATCGTCACTTCGCCGCCGTCGGCGAGCGCATTGAACAGCTTCTGGCCTTCCTCGACCGTCGCCGGGTTCAGCGACAGCGAATAGCCGGCGTGCACGCCGCCGCCGGGCTGGCTGCAGTCGCCGTCCGAGCACATGATCATCGACTCGCCGATCGTGAAGCTCGCGTGCATCACCTTGTCGGCCATCTCCGGCGTCATCGGGTAGTCGGGATTCGGCGGTGCGTCCTTGAAGTGCATCTTGAACATCGTCTTCGCCCCGAGTGCCTTTTCGTAGAACTGAAGGGCTTCGTCGGCGCGACCGTAGAACGTCAGGTACGGTTGGACTTGCATCGTTGTCTCCTGTATTGAGGGGACCGGCCTGCGCTTCCGCGCGGGTTCGGCGTCGTACAAGACTGACTGGAAAGGGGGCCTCGGGAAGCGGCCGACGCACCCGTGACGTGGATTGTAGTGCGCGTGCTTGACGATGGAATGAAAATAAAAACGGCCGCGAACATGACGTTCGCGGCCGTGTGCGGCGTGCGTGCTGACGGCTGTTGCCAGTGTTGCTGACAGCCGCTGACGCTTGTCGTGGCTCAGCGGCTCAGCGGCTCAGCGCAGCGAGTCGATCAGCTTCTCGAGCTTCACCGCATCGGCGGCGAATACGCGGATGCCCTCGGCGAGCTTCTCGGTCGCCATCGCGTCGTCGTTCAGCTGGAAGCGGAACGCGGCCTCGTCGATCGCCACACGCGCGGCGGGCTTGTCCTGCAGCGCTTCCGGCGACAGCTTGCGCGTGACCGTTTCGTTGCTGTCCTGCAGCTTCTGCAGCAAATCGGGACTGATCGTCAGCAGGTCGCAGCCGGCGAGCTCGGTGATCTGGCTGGTCGTGCGGAAGCTCGCGCCCATCACTTCGGTCGTGTAGCCGAACGTCTTGTAGTACGTGTAGATGCGGCGCACCGACTGCACGCCCGGATCGTTCGCACCTCCGTCCTTCTCCTCATTCCACTCGGCGCCGGCCTGCTTCTTGTACCAGTCGTAGATGCGGCCGACGAACGGCGAGATCAGCTGCGCGCCGGCTTCCGCGCAGGCGGCGGCCTGCACGAGCGAGAAAAGCAGGGTCATGTTGCACTTGATCCCTTCCTTCTGCAGCACTTCGGCCGCGCGGATGCCTTCCCACGTCGACGCGAGCTTGATCAGGATGCGCTCGCGGCCGATGCCGGCTGCTTCGTACAGCTTGATGAGTTCGCGGCCCTTGTCGATCGAGCGCTGCGTGTCGAACGACAGGCGGGCGTCGACCTCGGTCGACACGCGGCCCGGGATCAGCTTCAGGATCTCGGTGCCGAATGCGATCAGCAGGCGGTCGATGATGAAATCGGTGCTTTCGTTGCGATGATCGCGGACGGTTTTCTCGAGGATCGGCTTGTACGCATCCTTCTGGACGGCCTTCAGGATCAGCGACGGGTTCGTGGTCGCGTCCTGCGGCTGGTATTGCGCAAGCTGCTGGAAATCGCCCGTGTCGGCGACGACGGTCGTGTACTGCTTCAGCTGGTCGAGTGCGGTAGTCATGGCGATTCGGAAGAAGGGCGCAAGGCGCCGGGTTCTCACGGGCCGCGCGAACGCGGCGGCGAAGCGAGGCGGCGCCGGGCACCGCCTCCGATCCGCTATTCTAGGCCCGATTCGTGTCGGGCACGTTCCGGCGTGTCCGATGGCCGCAGCGGCGGGCGCCGTGCCGCGTCACGCGGGGCGGCGCGCGTTCAGGATCACCTGCGTGACGATCCCCGCGACGAGCCCCCAGAATGCCGAGCCGATCGACAGCAGCGTGAGGCCCGACGCGGTGACCATGAACGTGACGAGCGCGGCTTCGCGCTGCTTCACCTCCTGCATCGCGTTCGCGAGGCCGCTGATGATCGAGCCGAACAGCGCGAGCGCGGCGACCGACACGACGAGCGCCTTCGGCAGCGCCGCGAATAGTGCGGCGATCGTCGCGCCGAAGATCCCCGCGACCAGGTAGAACGTGCCGCACCACACGGCGGCCGTGTAGCGTTTCGCACGATCCTCGTGCGCTTCCGGGCCGGTGCAGATCGCGGCCGTGATCGCCGCGAGGTTGACGCCGTGCGAGCCGAACGGCGCGAGCAGCAGCGACGCGAGGCCGGTGGTCGCGATCAGCGGCGACGACGGGGTCTGATAACCGTCCGCGCGCAGCACCGCGATGCCCGGCACGTTCTGCGACGCCATCGCGACGACGAACAGCGGAATGCCGATGCTGACGATCGACGCGATCGAGAACGCGGGCATCGTGAACACGGGCTTCGCGAACGCGATGTGAAAGCCGCTGAAGTCGAGCAGGCCGAGACCGCCGGCGACTACCGTGCCGACGATCAGCGTCGTGACGATCGCATAGCGCGGCGCGAACCGCTTGACGATCAGGTACGTGAAGAACATCGCGAGCACGAGCGCCGTCTGGAACTGCGCGGCACGGAAGATCTCGATGCCGATCTCGAACAGGATGCCCGCGAGCAGCGCGGCTGCGATGCCGGCCGGAATCTTGCGCATCAGCGTGTCGAACAGCCCGCTCACGCCGACGGCCGTCAGCAGCACCGCGCAGACGACGAATGCGCCGATTGCCTCGGGGTAGGGCACGCCGGGCAGCGAGGCGATCAGCAGCGCGGCGCCGGGCGTCGACCACGCGACGACGACGGGCGCGCGAAAGCGCAGCGACAGGCCGATCGTCGTCAGCGCCATGCCGATCGACAGCGCCCAGATCCACGACGAGATCTGCGCATCGGTGAGGTGGGCGGCGCGGCCGGCCTGGAACATCAGCACGAGCGAACTCGTATAGCCCGTCATCATCGCGACGAAGCCGGCGACGAGGGCCGAGACGGACGTATCGGCGAAAAAGCGGCGGCCGCCGGCGCGGCTGGCGCTCGCGGTGGGCGAGGGGTTCATGCTATCTCCGGGGGGAGGCCGCTCGGGCGCGGCCTTCGTGTCTGGGTGGGGGCGTTACTTGCTGAGTGCGCGCATCGCGGTTTCGAGGCCCGCGAGCGTGAGCGGATACATGCGATGGCCGAGCAGGTCGCGGATCACCGCGACCGACTGCCGGTATTCCCATAGCCGTTCGGGCTCGGGGTTCAGCCATGCATGATGGGGGAACTGGTCGGCGAGGCGGCGCAGCCACACGGCGCCGGCTTCCGGGTTGTTGTACTCGACCGAGCCGCCGGGCTGCAGCACTTCGTACGGGCTCATCGTTGCATCGCCGACGAAGATCAGCTTGTAGTCGGGCGTGAACTTGTGCAGCACGTCCCACGTCGCGGTGCGTTCCGAGTGGCGGCGGCGGTTGTTCTTCCACAGGTGGTCGTACACGCAGTTGTGGAAGTAGAAGAACTCGAGGTGCTTGAATTCGGCCTTCGCGGCGGAGAACAGCTCTTCGGTGCGCTTGATGTGATCGTCCATCGAGCCGCCGACGTCGAGCAGCATCAGCACCTTCACGTTGTTGTGGCGCTCGGGCACCATCCGCAGGTCGAGCCAGCCCGCGTTCGCGGCGGTGCTGCGGATCGTGCCGGGCAGGTCGAGCTCCTCGGCGGCGCCTTCGCGCGCGAAGCGGCGCAGCCGCCGCAGCGCGACCTTGATGTTGCGCGTGCCGATCTCGACGGAATCGTCGTAGTCGCGATACGCGCGTGCTTCCCACACCTTCACCGCGGTGCGGTTGCCGTTCGACGGGCCGCCGATGCGCACGCCTTCCGGGTTGTAGCCGCCGTGCCCGAACGGCGACGTGCCGCCGGTGCCGATCCACTTGTTGCCGCCTTCGTGGCGCTCCTTCTGCTCGTCGAGCAGTGCCTTCAGGCGCTCCATCAGCTTGTCGAGCCCGCCCATCGCCTCGATCTGCGCCTTTTCCTCGGGCGACAGCTCGCGCTCGAGGCGCTTCTCGAGCCAGTCGAGCGGAATGTCGAACGCTTCGGACGGCAGCGCGGACACGCCGTGGAAATACGCGCCGAACGCCTGGTCGAACTTGTCGAAGTACTGCTCGTCCTTGACGAGCGTCATCCGCGCGAGGAAGTAGAACGCGTCGATCGACGGCGAGATCAGCCCGGCCTTCAGCGATTCGAGCAGCGTCAGGTATTCCTTCACCGAGACGGGCAGCTTGGCTGCGCGCAGCGCGTAGAAGAAATTGAGCAGCATGGCCGGGCCTTCGCGGGTGAGAGAGGATTACCGGTTGTGCCGGTTCATGTAGGCGAGCCGTTCGAGCAGGCTCAGGTCCTGCTCGTTCTTCAGCAGCGCGCCCGCGAGCGGCGGCACGATCTGCTTCGCATCCACGCCGCGCAACTGGTCGGCCGGGATGTTCTCGGCGAGCAGCAGCTTCAGCCAGTCGAGCAACTCGGACGTCGACGGCTTCTTCTTCAGGCCCGACACGCCGCGCAATTCGAAGAAACTCTCGAGCGCCGCGCGCAGCAGCTCCTCGCGGATGTCCGGGAAATGGACCGCGACGATCTTCTGCATCGTCGCCGGGTCGGGAAACTGGATGTAGTGGAAGAAGCAGCGGCGCAGGAACGCGTCGGGCAGCTCCTTCTCGTTGTTCGACGTGATGATGACGAGCGGGCGGTGCTTCGCGCGGACCGTTTCCCGTGTTTCGTACACGTGGAACTCCATCCGGTCGAGCTCGCGCAGCAGGTCGTTCGGGAATTCGATGTCGGCCTTGTCGATCTCGTCGATCAGCAGCACGCTCGGGTGCTCGGCATCGAACGCCTGCCACAGCACGCCCTTGACGATGTAGTTCGAGATGTCCTTCACGCGCGCGTCGCCGAGCTGCGAATCGCGCAGCCGCGACACGGCGTCGTATTCGTACAGGCCCTGCTGCGCCTTCGTGGTCGACTTGATGTGCCACTGCAGCAGCGGCATGTCGAGCGCGGCGGCCACTTCCTCGGCGAGCATGGTCTTGCCGGTGCCGGGCTCGCCCTTGATCAGCAGCGGGCGTTGCAGCGTCAGCGCGGCATTGACCGCGAGCTTCAGATCGTCGGTGGCGACGTAGTGCGAGGACCCTTCGAAACGCATGGCGGCGCTCTTCTCAATCGGGGAAAAAAACCCAGTATAAGTCAGAAGGGCTGTCCGGTTGGGCCACGCCCGCGTATCGTTGCGGGGCTGTGGCGGGGCGAACCGGGGTGCCTTGTGGACGCGTTCCCCGCCGACGCGGTACAATCTGGCCGTTTTTTTTGGCCTGCGTGGCGACCTGATAAGCATAACGGCGCGGGCCGTTGCCGCTTCGGCGCCAGTTTCCCCTCAAGCTAGGTTACAAGAGCTATGAACAAATTCGTCGGCAAACACGTCGTTGTCGCAGCGCTCGTGGCGCTCGCGGGCAGCGCGCAGGCGGCCGGTGTGGTCGGCAACCCGAAGGACGGGGCGAGCAAGGCCGCCATGTGCATCGGTTGCCACGGCATCCAGGACTACCGCGCGGCGTACCCGGAGGTCTACCGGGTGCCTGTCCTCGGCGGCCAGAACCAGCAATACCTCGAGAACGCGCTGAAGGCCTATCGCAAGAAGGATCGTCACTTCCCGTCGATGAATGCGATCGCCGGTTCGCTGACGGACCAGGACATCGCGGATCTGGCGGCGTACTACGCCGTCCAGAAGGCCGACACGAAGGACAATCCCTACAAGTAAAGCGCGCGCCGCCGATCTGACCGGCGGGACAGGAGCATTCATGAACAACGCATTCAAGACGGCGGCGGTTGCACTGGCGGCCGGCCTCGCGATCGGTACCGCGCACGCGGCGGACACCACGAAGGGCAAGGAACTGGTCGAATCGCACAACTGCGCCGCCTGCCACGGCGCGCAGATGAACAAGCCGATCAACGCCGAATATCCGCGCCTCGCCGGCCAGCACGCCGACTACCTCGTGTGGGCGATGCGCCAGTACCAGATGGGCCTGACGAATCCGCTGCTCGGTCGCAACAACGCGATCATGCAGGCGCAGGTGCAGAGCCTGTCGGTCAGCGACATGAAGGACATCGCGGCCTACATCGAGTCGCTGAAAGAAACCGATCTCGTGTTCAAGAAGTAAGCGCGACGGGCCCGACGGGCTCGCGCAGCAAAAATACCCCGCCGAGGCGGGGTATTTTTTTGTCCGCGCGCCGGCGCCGCGGCGCTCAGTCGCGCGATGCGCGACGCAGGATGCGCTGCAGGTACGCGTCGGTGTCGGGCGGCGTGCCCGTGCGCTGGGCTTCCCAGATCGTCTCGCCGAGGCATTCCATGATCACGTGCTGCGCGTCGTGGGTCGAGTCGAGCTTGGCCGCGAGCTTGTCGTGCGCGGCGCGGATGCCGGGCGGCTGGTCGATCGACAGCTGCTCGCTGATCGCGAGATGCATCGACAGGTGCAGGAACGGGTTCGTGCGGCCTTCCTCGGGTGTGTACTCGCGCGCGGTCGCGCCATCGGCGTCGGCGAGTTCGTCGTGGTATTCGGGATGCTCGACGATCCAGTCGGCTGCCATCGCTTCCAGCGGCGTCAGGATCTCGCCGGCGCGCTGCTTGCGCCAGGTCTCGGTGAAAAAGCGACGCACTTCGTCGCGGCTTGGATTGAACATGGTGGGGAAACGTCGTGATTCGGACGGCGTGATGCCGCGTCGCGCATTGTACGCCGGGGCGGCGGACGGCGCTGGCGGCGGGCGGGAGCGGGCTGTGCGTTGGCCCGCCGGGCGAGCAGGTGCGCAGGCTCAGGGCGCCGGCCGGTCGCCTGCGCCCTGAGCCTGCGACCGGGAACGGGTAAGCGCGGGCTAGGCTCGCCGCCGCCGCGCCGTTACACTCCGACGATTTCCGTCGCCACGCCGCTCGCGCCCGTCTCGTCATGACCGCTACCGCCCACCCGTCGTCCGCCGCCCTGCAGGGCACGCTCTATGTCGCGCTGTCCGCCGCCGCATTCGGCGCGATGGCGATCTTCGGCCGCTACGCGTATGCGGCCGGTGTCGACGTGCTCGGGCTGCTGATCGTGCGTTTCGCGATCGGCGGCGCGGTGCTCGCCGCGATTGCACGGCATCGCCGCGTCGCGTGGCCGCGCGGGCGCGCGCTCGCGCCGCTCGTGGCGATGGGCGCGCTCGGCTACGTCGGGCAGTCGTTCTGCTATTTCAGCGCGCTGCAGCATGCGCAGGCGAGCCTCGTCGCGCTGCTGCTGTACCTGTATCCGGCGTTCGTCACGCTGCTGGCCGCGTGGTGGCTCGGCGAGCGCCTCACGCGCGCGAAGGCCGTCGCGCTCGTGCTGTGCGTCGCGGGTTCGGCGCTGATGGTCGGCGGCGGGCACGGCGAGCCGCTCGGGATCGCGCTCGCGCTGGCTGCCGCGGTGATCTATTCGCTGTACATCGTCGGCGGCACGAAGGCGACGCGCGGCGTCGATCCGCTCGCGACCACCGCGATCATCTGCCTGTCGGCCACCGCGACGCTCGTGGCGATCGCCGTCGTGCGGACCGCCGCGTTCGGCGCGCCGCCGCGCTGGCCCGCGACAGCCGGCGGCTGGGCGTCGATGCTCGCGATCGCACTCGTGTCGACGGTGGCGGCGATGCTCGCGTTCTTTGCCGGCCTCGAACGGCTCGGGGCCGCGCGCACGTCGATGCTGTCGACGCTCGAACCGGTCGTGACGGTCGCGCTTGCGGCGCTGCTGTTCGGCGAAGCGTTGTCGCCGCTGCAGTGGGCGGGTGGCGTCGCGATTCTGGCTGCCGTGCTGGCGCTAGTGCGCGCGGGCGGCGCGGCGGCAGACGACGCGACGGCGACGTCCAACGCATAGCCTGGACGGGGAAAGCGGGGGGGGTGCCCCTATGTCCTTCGTCAAGCGTTAGGGGCGGACTTGGGTTGGTAAATGGTGCCGTCGCGCAGCATGGCGAACAGGACGTCGCAGCGTCGCCGTGCCAGCGCGATGAGTGCTTGGTTGTGGCGCTTGCCCTGCTGGATCTTGCGCGCGTAGTAAGCCCGCGAGACAGGATCCCGCAATGCCGCGAAGGCGGATAGGAACAAGGCGCGCTTGAGCACCTTGTTGCCGCGTCTGGATGGGTGCTCACCACGGATGGATGAGCCTGAGCGCCGGGTGACCGGGGCAAGACCAGCGTAGGCCGCCAAGTGGGCGGCCGAAGCGAACGCTTTATGCGCGACCTCGGTCAGGAGTCTGGCGGCGGTCCTGACGCCGACTCCCGGCATGCTGGTCAGGACCGGCCAAAGAGGGTGAGCAAGCACCAGTCGCTCAACTTCGGCGGCGACCTCGTCACGTTGCTTACGCAAGGCCGCAAGCTGCTGGGCCAAGCGAGGCATGACGATGGTGGCGGCTTGCGTGCCGGGCACGGTCACGGCTTGTTCGCTGAGTGCCTGAACGATCTCGGTCGCCAAGCCTTTGCCCATGCGCGGTGCGAGTTTGGTCAGGCGGTTGGCGAGCGTCTTCTCGCTGGTGGCGGCAAGCGCGGCTGGCGACGGGTAGCGCTCAAGCAGATCGAGTACCGCTGGATGATCGAGGCGCGGTCCGAGAACGCGTTCGAGAGCGGGATGGATCTGGGTGAGCAAGCCGCGAATGCGGTTGCTGGTTTGAGTGACTTGGTCGGCGAGATCGTCGTCGAAGCCGCACAGCATGGTGAGTTCGGCGAGCTGCTCGTCGGCCAACCGAAGCGAGCGCAGTGTGTGCGGCATCGAGCGAGCGGCTTCGGCAATGATCGCGGCATCGCGGGCATCGGTCTTGGCTTCGCCTGCATGTAGGTCGGCGATGCGGCGCATAGCCAGTCCCGGCAGATAGGCGACGAGTACGCCTTCGGCGCGGGCGACGGCTACAGGAAGCGCGCCGATGGTGGATGGCTGATCGACGACGAATAGCAGTTGACCCTGAGTCTTGAGCTCGGCGATGAGGGCTCGCAGCTTGGCCTCGTCGTTGGGTAGCGCCTTGTTGTACAGGCGCTTGCCGTTCCGATCAAGCGCGACGGCATGATGCTGGCCTTTACCGACATCGACGCCGATGAAGACATCGACGGCGCCATGTTGTTGAGTGTCTTGCATCGAAGTATGAGCAGAGTGAACGGATTGGCCTGCAACAACGGTGGCAAGTCTCGGCATCCACGTTACGGACGGCGTCGGGATATCCCGGCCAAACCCCTATTAGCGATCACCAGCCACCCACCAGGCCCGGTGACAACACCCCCCGGATCATGACTGCGACTGGGGGCGAGAATCATGCCGGGCCTGGCTGGCCAAAGCCCCAATTATCGGGGCGTGAAGATAGTAACGGGGGCGATGGTGCGAGTGGCGACGCGCTATCGTGGTTGCGGTTGCGGTTGCGGCCGCGGCTGCGGTATGCCGGCCGATCAACGGCCTGCGCGGCGCGTATCGTGCGCCCGGCCGCCTGGCGCCGGGCGGCCTGCGGCCTGTCAGCCGCGGTGGCGCATCACTCGTTCGGCGGCGGCGTCTTCGGCCTGAATTCGCACAGCGGCTCGATCGCGCAATGCCAGCATTCGGGCTTGCGGGCCTTGCACACGTAGCGCCCGTGCAGGATCAGCCAGTGATGCGCGTCCTGCAGGAATTCCTTCGGCGTGAACTTCTCGAGCGCGGCCTCGACGGCGCGTACGTCCTTGCCCGGCGCGAGCCCGGTGCGGTTCGCGACGCGGAAGATATGCGTGTCGACCGCGATCGTCGGCTGGCCGAACGCGGTGTTCAGCACGACGTTCGCGGTTTTGCGGCCGACGCCCGGCAGCCCTTCGAGCGCTTCGCGATCGGCCGGCACCTCGCCGTCGTAGCGGTCCAGCAGGATCCGGCACGTCGCGACCACGTTCTTCGCCTTGGTCCGGTACAGGCCGATCGTCTTGATGTACTCGGTGACGCCTTCTTCGCCGAGTGCGACGATTTGTCGCGGGGTGTTCGCGACCGGAAACATCTTCCGCATTGCCTTGTTGACCGATACGTCGGTCGCCTGCGCGGACAGCATCACGGCGATCAGCAACTCGAACGGCGTCGAGTATTCGAGCTCGGTGGTCGGATGCGGATTGAGGCTCTGCAGCGTTTCGTAGATCGCGCGTCGTTTGCTGGCGTTCATGGAGCGTTCGGGTCGGGCGGTGCGGACGGGCCATCCGGGCCGTCGTTGCCTGCGTCGTTCTTTTCGTCGTTGCCGCTCGCGGCGGCCGCCTCGGCGTCGCGTTGGGCCTGCTGTTCGGCGAGCCGCTTGCGGCGCGCCTCGGCCGCGTCGATCTGCGCCTGGACGGCCGCGCTCACGCTTTCGGTGTTCTTCGGCCCGGCGCCTTGCCCGGACAGCTCTTCCTTCTTCTTGCGCGCGCGTTCGAGCGCGGCGGCGATGATCGCGCGCTTCTTCGCTTCGGCGTCGTCCGCGGGTGCGGCGGCCGGCGCGGCGGATGGCGTTTCCGCCTGTGCCGCAGCCGGTTTAGCGGCACTCGCCGCGCGGCGGGCGGCCGCGCGCGCTTCGGCGGCCTCGCGTTCGCGGCGCTGGCGCGCGAGCCGCAGGTCATGGTGCTCGCGTGCGGCGTCGGCCTGCTCCTGCGACCACGCGTCCCAGCCGGTGCGCTCGCCGGTCACCGGCAGCATCGCGATACAGTCGACCGGGCAGGGCGGCACGCACAGGTCGCAACCGGTGCACTGCGACTCGATGATCGTGTGCATCTGCTTCGGCGCGCCGACGATCGCGTCGACCGGGCACGCCTGCATGCACAGCGTGCAGCCGATGCACAGGCTCTCGTCGATGAAGGCGACCGCGCGCGGATGCTCGCTGCCGTTGACGGGGTTCAGCGGAATCACCGGTTTGCCGAGCAGGCTCGACAGGCGCACGATGCCTTCGGCGCCGCCGGGCGGGCACTGGTTGTAGTTCGCGTCGCCGGCGGCGATTGCCTCGGCGTACGGGCGGCAGCCGTTATAGCCGCACTTCGTGCATTGCGTCTGGGGAAGCAGATCTTCGATGCGATCTGCGAGTGTTTTGGAATCGGTCACGGTGACAACGGGCGCAGCGGCGCCGAATGGCTCTCGGCCGCGTCGGACGCGGCCGGAAAGGTTTGCCAAAGCTCGATTATCGCCGATTTCCCGCATTGCGCTGGACGCCGTCTGTGCGCATAATCGAACCGCTTTTTTGCAGGGGCTCAGCAGGAGGGCGGCCGTTCGCGGCGCGCCCGTTCCAGGGCGGCCGGCGCCAAGGCGGTGGGGGTGCCGGTCCGGATCAAGCGGCTCACATAGCAAAACGCCACCATGAATCAGCCAAAAATCAAAAGAGATCCTGAAGGTACGCGCCGCCGCATCCTGATGGCGGCAGCCGAAGAGTTCGCGAGTGGAGGGCTGTTCGGCGCGCGCGTCGACCAGATCGCGCGCCGGGCCGAAACCAACGAGCGCATGCTCTATTACTACTTCGGCAGCAAGGAACAGCTGTTCACGGCGGTGCTCGAACACGCGTTCTCCGCGCTGACCGAGGCCGAGCGCGAGCTCGATCTCGACGGCGTCGCGCCGGTCGAAGCCGTCACGCGGCTCGCGCATTTCGTTTGGGACTACTACCGCGACCATCCGGAACTGCTCAGGCTCATCAACAACGAGAACCTGCACGAAGCGCGCTACCTGCACAAGTCGACGCGGATCCGCGAGATGATGTCGCCGATCGTCGCGAAGCTCGGCAACGTGCTGACGCGCGGCCAGAAGGCCGGGCTGTTCCGCACCGACGTCGATCCGCTGCGCTTCTACGTGACGCTGTCGGGGCTCGGCTACTACATCGTGTCGAACCGCTTCACGCTCGCCGCGACGCTCGGCCGCGACTTCACCGATGCCGACGAGCGCGCGGAGATGGTCCGGATGAACACCGAAGTGCTGCTCGCCTATCTGCTGCGGCGCTGATGCGCTGACCGCGCCGAAGCGGGCGCCCGATGTAAAAACGCCGCCGTGCGCAGGCAACGGCGGCGTTTTTTCGTCGGAACGCGGTGCGTCAGGCGGCCTTGCGCGTGCGCACGGCTTTTGCGCGCGGGCTGACGGCGGCGGCGCGTTTCGCGGCCGGTGCGGCCTTGGCGGGGGCGGGGGCGGCGGCCTTCGCCGGCGCCTTCGCGCGCGTGCGCTTCGCCGTGGTGGCGCGCGTCGTTTCGGCCGGTGCGTCGCCGGCCGGCACGGCGGCGAGCGTCTTGGCGGCCGGCGTTTCCGGGACATCCTTCGTCGCACCGTGCTTCGGCTCCGGGGCATGCTCGCGGATGAAATCGCGCAGCTGCGGATAGATGATCGTGCGCCAGCGGCGGCCCGAGAAAATCCCGTAGTGACCGCACTTCTCGGCGGTCAGGCTGCGGCGCTGGTCCTGCGGGATGCCCGTGCACAGCTCGTGCGCGACGTGCGTCTGGCCGCTGCCCGAGATGTCGTCCAGTTCGCCCTCGATCGTCATCAGCGCGGTGTGCCGGATGTCCTGCGGACGCACGCGCTCGCCTTCGACGTCCCACGTGCCTTCGGCCAGGCGGAACTCCTGGAACACGACGCGGATCGTCTCGAGGTAATACTCGGCGGCCATGTCGAGCACCGCGTTGTATTCGTCATAGAAGCGGCGGTGCGCTTCGGCGTCGTCCTCGTCGCCGCGCAACAGGCTCTGGTAGAAATCCCAGTGCGATTGCGCGTGCCGCTCCGGGTTCATCGCGACGAAGCCCGTGTGCTGCAGGAAGCCCGGATACACCTGGCGGCCTTCGCCCGGATAGTTCGCCGGCACCGTGTGGATCACGTTGTTCTCGAACCATGCGGTCGAGTGCTGCGTGGCGAGCGAGTTCACCGACGTCGGGCTGCGGCGCGCATCGATCGGGCCGCCCATCATCGTCATCGTGAGCGGCGTGTCCTCGCCGCGGCTCGCCATCAGCGAGATCGCCGCGAGCACCGGCACCGTCGGCTGGCACACCGAGATCACGTGCAGGTTGCGCGCGCCGATGTGACGGATGAACTCCTGGATGTACGCGATGTAGTCGTGCAGGTGGAACGGGCCGGTCTCGACCGGCACCATCCGTGCGTCGATCCAGTCGGTGATGTAGACCTTGTGATCCTGCAGCAGCGTGCGCACGGTGTCGCGCAGCAGTGTCGAGTGGTGGCCCGACAGCGGCGCGCAGACCAGCACGACCGGTTCGTCCTTCAGTTGCGTGACGGCGTCGGCGTCGTCCGAATAGCGCTTGAAGCGCAGCAGCCGGCAGAACGGCTTCTCGACGATCGTCTGCTCGACGATCGGGATGTTGTGGCCGTCCTTGACGATCTGATGAATGTTGAATTCGGGCTTCTCGTAATCCTTGCCGAGCCGGTACATCAACTCGTACGCGGCGGCCATCCGCGTCGCGCCCGGCATCAGCGAGAACGGGCTGGACGGATTGGCGAATGATTTGGAAGCGGCCTGGGCCCAGGCCGTCAGCGGGCTCAGCATGGCGCGCTGGAATTCGTGCAGTTGGTAAAGCATGCAGACTACTCCCGCGTGGGGGACGGAGCGCAAGGGCGGCGTGGGGCGTCGCGGCGTGCCGTGTGGGTCAGCGACCGGCCATGTTGCATTGCAGCCGGACAATCGCGTCGATCATATCGGACAACGATGGGTGGTGCAATGCAACATTTCCCCGATTTTTCATCAAAGTTTTGCGATTTGACGTTATCTGACCAAGCCGCTCGCGCCCCCGTTCAGCGCCCCGTCGCCACGGCCGGCGCGGGCTGGCCGGCCGCGCGCGCCATCGCGTCCTCGTGGTGCATCAGGTTCATCGCGGTATGCACGAGCGCCACGTGCGAGAACGCCTGCGGGAAGTTGCCGACGAGCCGCCCGGCCACCGGGTCGTACTCCTCCGCGAGCAGCCCGAGGTCGTTCGACAGCGCGAGCAGCCGGCTGAACAGGCGGTGCGCGTCGTCGATCCGGCCCAGCAGCGCATAGTTGTCGACCAGCCAGAAGCTGCACGCGAGAAACGTGCCTTCGCCGGGCGGCAGGCCGTCGTCGTAGTCGGTCGTGCGGTAGCGCATCACGAGCCCGTCGTGCAGCAACTCCCGCTCGATTGCCTCGACCGTGCCGACGATGCGCGGATCTTCCGGCGGCAGGAAGCCGAGCAGCGGCATCAGCAGCACGCTGGCGTCGAGCTCGTCGCTGCCGTAGCTCTGCGCAAACGCCCGTTTGCTTTCGTGCCACGCGTTGGCGCACACGTCGGCATGGATCTGGTCGCGCAGCGCACGCCAGCGGTCGAGCGAGCCGGGCAGCCGGAACATCTCCGCCGACTTGATCGCGCGGTCGAACGCGACCCACGCCATCACCTTCGAGAACGTGAAATGGCGGCGGCCGCCGCGCGTTTCCCAGATGCCTTCGTCGGGCTCCTGCCAGATCTTCTCGAGATGGTCGAGCAGCGCGCACTGCACGGACCAGACCGTGTCGTCGGCCTGCAGGCCGCCCACCCGGGCGAGGTGCAGCGCGGCCATCACCTCGCCGAACACGTCGAGCTGGAGCTGGTTCGCGGCGCCGTTGCCGATGCGCACCGGCTTCGAGTCCTGGTAGCCGGGCAGCCAGTCGAGCTCCATTTCCGGCAGCCGGCGTTCGCCGGCGATCCCGTACATGATCTGGATCTGCTCGGGCGAGCCGGCCATCACGCGGCCGAGCCACGTGCGCCACGCGCGCGCCTCGTCGTAGTAGCCGCCGCGCATCAGCGCGAGCAGCGTGATCGTCGCGTCGCGCAGCCAGCAGTAGCGGTAGTCCCAGTTGCGGTTGCCGCCGATCTTCTCGGGCAGCGACGTGGTCGGCGCGGCGACGATGCCGCCGGTCGGCTCGTACGCGAGCGCCTTCAGCGTGATCAGCGAGCGGCGCACGGCCGCCGCGTAGCGGCCCTGCACCTGGCAGCGGCCCGACCATTCGAGCCAGTAGTTCTCGGTGCGCGCGAGCATCGACAGCGGATCGCGCGCGGGCGGCAGCCGCAGGTGCGACGCCGCATAACTGAGCGAGAACGGCACGCGCTCGTCCGCGCTCACCGTGAATTCCGCGAGCGTGTGGAGATTCTTGCCGGTGAGCGGCACCGGCGTGCGCAGCACGACGGTGTCGGGGCCCGCGATCGCCTTCATGCCGTCCTCGCGGGTCAGCTGCGTGACCCACGGGATCGAGAAGCCGTAGTCGAAGCGCAACACGAGCTCCATGCGCATCTTCATCGTGCCGTGGCGGCCGACGACGATCCGCACCAGTTCGGACCAGCCGTTGCCGGGCGGCATGAAGTCGACCACGGTGACGGCGCCGTCGGCGCTTTCGTAGTCGGTTTCGAGAATCAGCGTGTCGCCGCGATAGCGGCGCGTCGTGTGCGTGACCGCGGCGTCGGCGGCCGGCGCGAGCAGCCAGCGGCCGTGCTCGGGGGTGCCGAGAAGCGCCGCGAAGCAGGCGCCCGAATCGAAGCGGGGCCAGCACAGCCAGTCGACGGAGCCGTCTTTAGCGATCAGCGCGGCAGTGTGGCCGTCGCCGACGAGGGCGTAGTCTTCGATCAGGGCAGGCATGGGCAGGCGATCCTTGGGTATTCGAGTTCACAATGCGGACGGCGGCGGCCAAGGCTTCACGCGCTGGCACCGCGCCCCGTATACTCGGCCGGGCGGCGGAGCGCATGAACGGCCGGCGTTTCGTCCTATCTCAACACTTGAAGCGACTCGATGCAAGGAGGATTCAATGCCCAACCGTTTACGCGAGCGTGACGCACGCGCTTCGACACGAGGGTTCCCGCTTAGGCTCGCTCACTGGATGAAAGGTTTCGCGATCGTGCTCTCCCTTTCCGCGACCCACGCATTCGCGCAGCAATCGCCCGCCCCGGCCGACGGCGTCTACAACCTGCTCGTCGGCACCTATACGGGGGGCGGCAGCGACGGCATCTATGTTTACCGCTTCGATACGAAAACCGGCAGCGTCGCGCCCGTGTCGTCGGCGAAGACCGTGAATCCGTCGTATCTGTTGCCGAGCCGCGACGGTCGCACCGTCTACGCGGTCAACGAACTGCCCGGCGACGACGGGCCGGCGACCACGCGCGGCGGCGTCAGCGCATTCCGCTTCGACGCGAAGACGGGCGCGTTGAGTTTCATCGACCGCGTGTCGTCGGAAGGGAACGATCCCTGCTATCTCGCGCTGTCGCCCGACGGCAAGTACCTCGTGACCGCCAACTACTCGGTCGCGAAGGATCCGGGCGGCAGCTTCGCGGTGTTTCCGCTGCGCGACGACGGCGCGGTCGGCCAGGCCGCGCTGACCGTGCACCATGAAGGCACGGGGCCCGTGAAGGGCCGCCAGGACGGCGCGCACGTGCATTCGACGGTGTTTTCGCCGGACGGCCGTTACCTGTTCGTGCAGGATCTCGGCGCCGACAAGATCTACGGCTACCGCTACACGGTGGACGGCAGCCGCGGGCTGATCAGCCCGACCGACACGCGCTACACGCCGGTGAAGGCGGGCTCGGGCCCGCGCCACATGGTGTTCGGCGCCGACGGCCGGTATGCGTACGTGACGAGCGAGCTCAACGCGTCGGTCGAGGTGTTCGGCTACCACGACGGCAAGCTGACGCCGGTCGAGACCGTGTCGATGACCGCGCCGGGCTTCAAGGGCAAGGTCGGCGGCGGCGCGATCCACCTGTCGCCGGACGGCCGCTTCCTGTACGTGAGCAACCGCGGCGACGCGAACGACCTGGTGATCTACGCGGTGAACCAGGCCGACGGCCGGTTGAAGCAGGTCGGCCGCCAGTCGAGCCTCGGCAAGACGCCGCGCGAGTTCTTGATCGATCCGACCGGCAAGTGGCTGATTGTCGGCAACCAGGACAGCGATACGTTCTACGTGTTCAGCCGCAATGTCGAAACGGGGCAGCTCGGCCCGAATCCGCAGAAGGTGGCGGTCGGCAAGCCGGTCGACTTCAAGCTGGTGCCGGTGCTGTAAATGAAAAAGGGCGCTGCGATGCAGCGCCCTTCGTTTTTCGGGGCCGCCGGTTTCCCGGCGCGCCCGTATCGGTTGCCGGCGGCCGACCGGTTGCAGCGCTCAGTCGGCCGCGGCCGGCACGAGTACCTCGCGGCTGCCGTTGATGCCCATCGGCGACACGAGCCCGGCCGCCTCCATCTGCTCGACGAGGCGCGCGGCGCGGTTGTAGCCGATGCGCAACTGCCGCTGCACCGACGAGATCGACGCGCGCCGCGTGCGCACGACGAACGCGACGGCTTCGTCGTACAGCGGATCGGCTTCCGCGTCCGGCGCATCGCCGAACAGGTCCTGCGTCGCGCCGTCGGCGGCCGGGCCGTCGAGGATACCTTCCTCGTACTGCGGCTCGCCGAACTGCTTCAGGTACTCGACGACCCGGTGCACTTCTTCGTCCGCGACGAACGCGCCGTGCACGCGCTGCGGATAACCGGTGCCCGGCGGCAGGAACAGCATGTCGCCCATTCCGAGCAGCGATTCGGCGCCCATCTGGTCGAGGATCGTGCGCGAGTCGATCTTCGACGACACCTGGAACGCGACGCGCGTCGGGATGTTCGCCTTGATCAGGCCCGTGATCACGTCGACGGACGGACGCTGCGTTGCGAGGATCAGGTGGATGCCGGCCGCACGCGCCTTCTGCGCGAGGCGGGCGATCAGTTCCTCGATCTTCTTGCCGGCGACCATCATCAGGTCGGCCAGCTCGTCGATCACGACGACGATCAGCGGCAGCGTCGACAGCGGCTCCGGATCCTCGGGCGTCAGCGAGAACGGGTTGCCGATCTTCTTTTCCTTCGCTTCGGCATCGCGGATCTTCTGGTTGAAGCCCGCGAGGTTGCGCACGCCGACGGCCGACATCAGCCGGTAGCGTTTCTCCATCTCGCCGACGCACCAGTTCAGTGCGTTCGCCGCAAGCTTCATGTCGGTGACGACCGGCGCGAGCAGATGCGGGATGCCTTCGTAGACCGACAGCTCGAGCATCTTCGGGTCGATCATGATCAGTCGCACGTCCTCGGGTGTCGCCTTGTACAGCAGCGACAGGATCATCGCGTTGATCGCGACCGACTTGCCCGAGCCGGTCGTGCCCGCGACGAGCATGTGCGGCGCCTTCGCGAGATCGGTGACGACCGGGTGGCCGGTGATGTCCTTGCCCATCGCGATCGTCAATTGCGACGCCGAGTGCTGGTACGGGCGCGACTCGAGAATTTCCGACAGGCGGATCATCTGCCGCTTCGCGTTCGGCAGTTCGAGGCCCATGCAGGTCTTGCCGGGAATCGTCTCGACGACGCGGATCGACGTGAGGCCGAGGCCGCGCGACAGATCCTTCATCAGCCCGACGATCTGGCTGCCGCGCACGCCGAGCGCGGGTTCGATCTCGAAGCGCGTGATCACGGGGCCGGCGGACGCGCCGACCACCGTCACCGGCACCTTGAATTCCTGCAGCCGCTGTTCAATCACCTGCGCGGTTTGCGCGAGGTGTTCGTCGGTGATCGTTTCGATGTCGCCGGACGCGGACGCGGGCTCGAGCAGGTCGAGCGTCGGCAGTTCGACGCTGAACGACGCGGGTGCGTGGAATTCGAATGCGTTCGGGCGCGGCTGGCGCGCGGGGGTGTCGGGGGCGGGCGAGCCGGCTGCGGCAGGCGGGGCCGGTTCGGTTGCCGGGGTGGTTGCTTCGGCCGGCGGGGCAGTGGGGATCGCCGGTACGGACAGGCTCGCGCCGGGGATCGTTGCAGCGGGTTGCGGCGTTGCTACGGGCGATGCGGCTAACGGTGCCGCGGAGACGTTCGACACGGACCAGCTTGCCGGCGACGAGTTCGCGGCGGCCGGGGGGGCGAACGTCGTGGCTTCGACGGCTGCGGGTGCGGAACCGATCGACGGAGCCAGCGCCGCAGTGGTTGCGCCGAAGGACGTCAGCGAGCCGGCCGGAGCGACGGGCGAACTGGCGATTGGTTGCGCTGGGGTGGCCGCGGCGGTGGCGATCGGTGCGACTACGCCGGAGGACGTTGCCGTCGTGGCGGCAGGGGCCGGCGGCACGGGCAGGCCTGCGGCCGACTGCGATGCGATTGCGCCGGAGGGGGCGAAGGTGCCGAATGTCGTACCGGTCGACGAGGTCGATGGGGTGGCCGGATGCGTCGGGGCAGGCGCGGCGGAGGGAGCCGCGACCGAGCTGGACACGACATTCACGGGTGTCGTGGTAGCGATCGCCGGCGTGCTCGAACCGGATGCCGAGGCTGTCGGGCTGGCCGTCGACGGCGTCACGGCGGGCGCAACGGGCGATGCGGGTGTTGATGCGCGGGGGAACGAGCCGTAAGTCGTGCCCGCAACGGTCGATGCCGAAGCGGCTGGTTGCGAAAGCGAGGTCGACGCCATGCCGGTTACGCCCATCGCAGATGCCGGCGCGACGGGTGCAGTGTTCGATGCCGAAGCGGCCGGCTGAGAAAGCGAAGCCGACGCAGCGCCGGTCACGCCGACGGGGGATGCTGGCGCGACGGGAGCAGTGTTCGATGTCGAAGCGGCAGGCTGCGAAAGCGAGGTCGACGCAGCGCCGGTTACGCCGATCGCAGATGCCGACGGAACGGCTGCAACGGTCGACGTAGCCGGTTGAGCCGGCGAACCGGATGCCGTGTCGTTCACACCATCCGACGAAGCGGTAACGGCGACAGGCGCGATGCCTGAAGCGGATGCAGGCGCTTGTGCGGTCGAACCGTACGCGGTGCCGACGAGCGGCGACGCAGTGCTTGCCGAAGCCGTTTGCGCGGCGGCAAACGGTTGAGCGGCAACCGGCGATTTCGGCAATTCCGCGGTGACAGGCGTATTCGTCGGGGCCGGTTGCGCCGTCGCAGGTGTCCACGTCCATGCTGTCGCCCGTGCGGTGCCTTCAGCGGTTGCCGCCAGCGGCGCTGCAGGTTCCACCGTATCCGACTTGGCAGCTTCCAGTGCGGCACTCGATGCGGCCGGCGCCGCCGCCGCAAACGGCCTGGTTTCGGCATTCGCGCGCGGCGTCGTTTCGACGATCGGCGAAGCGGGGAGGGCCGCGAACGGCACGCTGTTCCCGGCGGGTTTCACGTCGGCGTGTGCATTGGCGATGCCCGGAGGCACGCTGGCCGATACGGTGCGATCGATTGCAGGAGCCGGATGCGCCGTGTACTTGTCGTCGGTATCGATGGATGCCGGGTTGCTCGCGGCGAGGTCGTGAACCGCCTCGGTCCCGGGTTGCGCGAAGGCGGCATGGGCCGGTTCCGGTTCCGTCGCATCGGTCGATGACTCGGCGACCGGGTTCCAGGCGGATGCGTCGAACGCGGAAACCGGTTGGCCGGCGAGGTCCTCCCACGGCGCGAGGTCGATGGGTGCGTCGAACGTCGGCGCGGGCGAGATTCCCGATGCCGGTACGGCAGCGGCAGCGACATCGTCGGCGTGCCGGATCTCGTCATTGGCGTGATGCGGGAACGCGGCATCGTCGCTGCCGGTATTCGACACCGCGTGCGGTGCGGCGCCGTCGACTGCCACGGCGCCCGCATCGGCGACGGGTGCTTGGACGGCGGGGGCTGCCGGATTGAACGCATCGAGCACGATCGGTGCGTTGTCGTCGTACGCCGGCGCCGGATCGTGGGCGAGCGGAGTACTGGCGTCACGGGCTGCGAGGCCGTGGGCCGCGGAAGCGATCCTGGCCGGCACGGCCGCGGCTGCCGGCGCTGCCATGCCGGCCGCCGTCGCGGCCACACCGGCCACGGTTGCCGCTGCCGCCGCCGCGTGCCCGGCATCGTCCTGCGCACCGCCCAGCGTCGCCCACTGCGCGGTGCTGGCTTCGATCGAGCGCAGCGTGTCGTGCACGCTCGGCGCCGGCGTGATCGGCGCGGCGGGTTTTTCCGTCCAGGCATAAAGCGGTGCACGCGCCGGCGTGGGCTGCGGCGGGCGACGTCGTGCCGCATCCTGCGTCAGGCCGGCCGAACCGACTGCAGCTGCGGGGCGTACGGGCGGGCGCGGCGGCTGCGCGATGGCCGGCCGCGGCGTGACCGTGGTACGCGGCGGGGCCGGCTTCAACGCGGCGGTAGCCGGCCGCGCGGCAGTCGGCCGCGGGCGGACAGGTTCGAATCCGGCAGGAAGCGGGGCTGGATCCGGGCGCGGGACTTGCGCGTTCGCGGCTGCGCGCGCGAGGCTGGCGGTGCTGCCGGTCGTCGGCGGCGGCATCGCGCTGGCCGGCGTGATCGGCGCGGGCGGTGTCGGCATGCTGCGCTGGGGCGCGGCCGGCTTCAACCAGCCCGACGGCGCAACAGGTTCCACGTGCGGGCGCGCAGGCGTGCTGCTGCGCGGCTTCGGCCGCGCCTGCGGGTCGGGTTTCCACAGCGTCGGGCGCGAATACCGGCCGTTCTGGCGGGGCGCCATCGAATTGACGGTATGCGCGGTGGTCGGCTGGACGATGTCGTCGTCGCGATGCAATGCGCTGCGCGGCAGGTCGGCGATGCCGCGTGCTTCGTCGTCACCGCCGTCCCGCGCCAGCTTGACGCCGAACGACGTATCGACCCACGCGGCGAACTGCCGCCAGCCGATGCCGGTCAGCCAGGGCAGCCCGGCGAAGAACAGCACGACCATCGCGACCGGCGTGCCGATCGGGCCGAGCACGTGGGCGAAGCCTGTCGAGAACGCATGGCCGAGCGCGTTCGTATCGGGGCCCGACAGCGGGCTCGTCAGCGTGCAGCTCGCCACGAACACCGCGGCGAAGCCGAGCCACAGACGGATCGAGCCGCGGCCGGCAAGCCCGACACCGCCAGGCAGCATCGCCTGCACGAGACGCCAGAAGAGAAGGAGGAACCAGACGGCGGAGATGCCGAACCAGCCGAAGACAACCGTGTGCATGCTTTGAAACAGGAGTGGGGAGGGGCGCGCGGGGCGCGACCCGCCGAGTTTAACCGGCCGGCGAACAAGACTCTAACGCGGCGTGCATCCGATTCACGCCGCGCGACGCGTGTGCGCGGCACACGCGCGTGGCGCGCCAGGCGAAGGCGGTCGGTCGGCCTTCGCGCGCGCCCTGCATCAGGGGCTCCGGTGCGTGAAGGTCAACGTCGCGCCGGACGTGGTCACGATCTGCAATTGCTGCGGCTCGCGCATCTGCACGCCGGTCTTGTCGACGTGGGCGAGTGCGTCGAGGTACGCGGTTTCGAGCTGGCCGCCGAGCGTATTCGGGCAGGCCATCCGCGTGCCGGCGAGCGGCCCGAAGCTCAACAGGCCGTTCTTGATCGCGTAGGTGCCCATGTAGCGGTTGCAGCCCGAGAACCCGCTGGCGCGCCGGATGCCCGAGTCGGTCGACAGCGCGAGCTTGATCGGCTCGCCGTTGTCGCCGTGCGGGATCGCGCGCTGCGTGCCGTCGGCATTCAGCCAGCTGGTGAGTTCCCAGCTCGTGTCGTCGAGCAGCTGGACGGCCGCCGGGTTGTACGGGTCGGGTGCGGGGGCGGCGGAATCGGGGTGGGTCGGCATCGCGCAGGCGGCGAGAAGCGTGGCAAGCGTCAACGCGCAGAGCGGCGCGCGCAGCGGGCGAAGCAGGCCGGTGCGGGCGCGTGCGGCGGCGGACAGGTGGGACATGAGCCTCGTTCCTCATCGGATTCTGATCAAGGCGTAAGAGTAACGCACCCGTGCCGCGGCAGGCGAGCCGACACTTCACGCGTGAAAACGTTCGCAGCCTGCTCGCGAGCGGCCCGCGGCCGGGCGCCGGCGCGGCGAAACGCGCAAAACCGGCGCCGTGGCGCGTGTTAACATCGGAGCCGTTTTCGTCCTCCACCAGAAGCGGGTAATCACATGCAGATCGGTCAGCGGCTCGGTACGCCGCTCTCACCCTCGGCCACGCGCGTCATGCTGCTCGGCGCCGGCGAGCTCGGCAAGGAAGTCATCATCGCGTTGCAGCGGCTCGGCGTCGAAGTCGTCGCGGTCGACCGCTATCCGGACGCACCGGGCCACCAGGTCGCGCATCGCGCGCACGTGATCGACATGACGGACGCCGCCGCGCTGCGCGCGATCGTCGAAGCCGAACGCCCGCACCTGATCGTGCCGGAGATCGAGGCGATCGCGACCGACGCGCTCGCGGCGATCGAGGCGGCCGGCCTCGCCGAAGTGATCCCGACCGCGCGCGCGACGCAGCTCACGATGAATCGCGAAGGGATCCGCCGGCTCGCGGCCGAGGAGCTCGGCCTGCCGACTTCGCCGTATGCGTTCGCGGATTCGTTCGAGGCGTTCAGCGCGGCGATCGCGAAGATCGGCATGCCGTGCGTCGTCAAGCCCGTGATGTCGTCGTCGGGCAAGGGGCAGTCGGTCGTGAAGACCGAGGCCGACGTGAAGCCGGCGTGGGACTACGCGATGGCGGGCGGGCGTGTGAACCACGGCCGCGTGATCGTCGAGGGCTTCGTCGATTTCGACTACGAGATCACGCAGCTCACCGTGCGCGCGATCGATCCGGCGACGAACGCCACGCGCACCTATTTCTGCGAGCCGGTCGGCCACGTGCAGGTCGCGGGCGACTACGTCGAATCGTGGCAGCCGCAGCCGATGAGCGCGGTGGCGCTCGAGAAGTCGCGCGAGATCGCGCACAAGGTCACCGAGGCGCTCGGCGGGCGCGGGATGTTCGGCGTCGAGCTGTTCGTGCGCGGCGACGACGTGTGGTTCTCCGAGGTGAGCCCGCGGCCGCACGATACGGGCCTCGTCACGCTCGCGTCGCAGCGCCAGTCGGAATTCGAGCTGCACGCGCGTGCGATTCTCGGGCTGCCGGTCGATCCGGCGCTCGGTACGCCTGCCGCGTCGGCCGTGATCTACGGTGGGCTCGACGAGCGCGGGATCGCGTTCGAGGGCGTGCGCGACGCGCTTGCCGTGCCGGGCGCCGACCTGCGCCTGTTCGGCAAGCCGGAAAGTTTCGCGAAGCGGCGCATGGGCGTCGCGCTGGCGACCGGCGCGACCGTCGACGAAGCCCGCGAACGCGCGAAGCGCGCCGCCGCGGCCGTCCGGCCGGTGTCGGCCCGCTGACGTAATCAGGAGAGGACGATGACGCCGAAGTGGCTGCGTATCGGAAAGCTGGCCGTCGCGCTGGCGCTTGCAGTGAACCTCGCGGGTTGCGGGCTCGCGGCCGCACCGTGCCGGGTGGCCTCGGCCGGGCTCAAGATCGTGCCGCTCGTCGGCCATGTCGCGGCCGCACCGACCGACGCGTGTGCCGACGTCATCGATCCCTGATCACGCTACCCGACCCGATCGCCAACAATAATCACGTGCCCTGCGAGGGCGCGTTTCCACCCGTCTCGTGAGAGGACCTGCATGATTCGCCAAACCCTCGCCGCGCTCGCGCTCGCCGGCACGGCCGTTTCCGTCGCGCATGCCGCACAGCTGACCGTCGAAGAGATCGACGCCGATTCGCGTCAGTTCACCGTCTACCAGTGCGCGAACCAGAAGCAGCCGGTGCGCGTGTCGTACTGGCTCGCGGGCAACGGCCAGAGCTTCGCGCTCGTGCCGGTCAACGGGAAGCAGATGCTGTTCGTCGACACCGTGTCGGCGTCGGGCGCGCGCTACCAGGCCGGCCGCTATACGTGGTGGACGAAGGGCAAGGAGGCGACGCTGCGCGACGAGATCGCCGACCAGAGCGCGCCGCCGCTGCTGGGCGACTGCGTACAGGTGGAGAAGAAAAAGAAGAAGGGCTGAGCGCCGGGCGGGAACGTGGATCGTGCTGCCGGTGCCGGCCGGCTCCCGGCTCCCGGCTCTCGGCTCTCGGTGCCTGACGGCCGGGGGAAGCGGCCTGGCCGCGGGCGATCGGGCTGGCGACTAGGGATCCGACCCCTGAAATCATCCCCTGGCCCATCGGGCTTCCGATCGGGTCATCCGTCTACCGCGCGGGCCACCCCGGGCCCGTCGCGCGAACCGCCGTTGTGGCCGTTCGCCGCGTTGTCACGGACAGATGGCCGCGCAGTGCTACAATACGGCCCTTTCCGCCGGCATTCGCGCCGAACGGAGTCCGCACGGCCTGGCGTCCAGCGTTCACATTGAACCGGTCCCAAGCGCCAGAGCGGCGCCGCGCGGCGCGCCGCGGCTCCGTCTATTTCCGAATTGTGATGAGCGCAGGCCCGGCTGGCCTGACGCACGATGTCCCCGCCGCGCCTTTTGAGCGAAACGCCACCATGTCCGATTCTGTCGCCAAGCCCGTCGACGCAACCTTCGATCAATTCGGCCTTGCCGCCGATATCCTGAAAGCCATTGCGGAGCAGGGCTATACGACGCCGACGCCGATCCAGGCGCAGGCCATTCCGGTCGTGCTCGCCGGCCGCGACGTCATGGGCGCCGCGCAAACGGGCACCGGCAAGACCGCGAGTTTCTCGCTGCCGATCATCCAGCGCCTGCTGCCGCAGGCCAACACGAGCGCGTCTCCGGCGCGCCACCCGGTGCGTGCGCTGATCCTCACGCCGACCCGCGAACTCGCCGACCAGGTCGCCGCGAACGTGCACGCGTATGCGAAGCACACGCCGCTGCGCAGCGCGGTCGTGTTCGGCGGCGTCGACATGAACCCGCAGATGGCCGAGCTGCGCCGCGGCGTCGAGGTCCTGATCGCGACGCCGGGCCGCCTGCTCGACCACGTGCAGCAGAAGACGGCGAATCTCGGCCAGGTGCAGATCCTCGTGCTCGACGAAGCCGACCGGATGCTCGACATGGGCTTCCTGCCCGACCTGCAGCGCATCCTGAACCTGCTGCCGAAGGAACGCCAGACGCTGCTGTTCTCGGCCACCTTCTCGGGCGAAATCAAGAAGCTCGCGTCGACCTACCTGCGCAACCCGCAGACGATCGAGGTCGCGCGCAGCAACTCGACGAACGCGAACGTCACGCAGATCGTCTACGACGTCGCCGAAGGCGACAAGCAGGCGGCCGTCGTGCAGTTGCTGCGCGATCGCGGCCTCAAGCAGGTGATCGTGTTCTGCAACAGCAAGATCGGCGCAAGCCGGCTTGCGCGCAATCTCGAGCGCGACGGCGTGGTCGCGTCGGCGATCCACGGCGACAAGACGCAGATTGAGCGGATGCAGGCGCTCGACGCGTTCAAGCGCGGCGAGATCGAGGCGCTGGTCGCGACCGACGTGGCCGCGCGCGGCCTCGACATCGCCGAACTGCCGGCCGTGATCAACTTCGACCTGCCGTTCAGCGCGGAAGACTACGTGCACCGGATCGGCCGTACCGGCCGTGCGGGTGCGACGGGCGATGCGCTGTCGCTGTGCAGCCCGAACGAGCGCAAGCAGCTCGCCGATATCGAGAAGCTGATCAAGCGTCCGCTCGAAGTGCAGACGCTCGCGCTCGACAAGCCGGCACGCCACCGTCACGACGAGCGCGGCAACGACCGCGGCGGCGATCGCAACAGCGAGCGCGGTGGCGAGCGGGGCGGTGAACGAGGCGGCCGTCGCGATCGCGACGAGCATCGCGGTGCATCGGGGCGCCGGCCGGGCGGTTCCGAGCGCGGTCATCACCGTCGCCACGAAGCGCCGGTCGACGATTTCTTCCTGAAGCCGTACGAGCCGTCGGCGCCGGCGAAGCAGCAGGACGACGCGCAGCCGGCGCAGCAGCCCGAGAAAAAGGGGCCGAAGCGTCAGGTCGCCGCACTGCTCGGCGGGTTCGGGATGCCGCGCAAGCCGTCGGCATAAGCCGGGCGAACGTGACGGCGCGGCGCGCGAGCGCTGCTGGAGAAGCGGGTGCATGCGATGAGCATGTGCCCGTTTTTCATTGGGGCTCCGATTTGACGGGGGAGGCGGGCGTGCGGCGTCGGGGGGGGGGATGCAGTCGGCATCCGGCTTGGGCCCGGTCGCCGCGACATCGGCGCGCTGCGTGCGTCAGCCGGCCTGCGGCCCGAAGCGCCTCGCCCATGCTGCCGTGGCGGCGGCGTAGAACGTATCGAGAGTCGCGCCTGCAAGCGTGCCGTCGGGCGCGAGGCCCAGGTGCGCGGCCGCGGCGTGCAGCGCCGGCAGCGGATCGTTGCGTTCGAGCGCGGTCGCGCCCGTCTGCTTGCTGAGCTTTTCGCCGTTCGCATCGACGACGACGGGCACATGCAGGTATTGCGGCGTCGGCACGCCGAGGCAGTGCTGCAGGTGAATCTGGCGTGCGGTCGAGTCGAGCAGGTCGGCGCCGCGCACGACGTGCGTGATGTGCGCGTCGGCATCGTCGACGACGACCGCGAGCTGGTAGGCCCATTGGCCGTCCGCGCGCTTCAGCACGAAATCGCCGACTTCGGTCGCGAGGTTCTGCGATTGCGTGTGCTGCCAGCGATCGTCGAACGTGACGAGTGCGTCGCTGCCGTCCGGCACGCGCAGCCGCCACGCGCGCGCGGGCTTGCCGTGCAGGCCGGTGCGGCAGGTGCCCGGGTACGCGAGCGTCGTATGGCGCTCGTGCGCGGCGCGCAGCGAATCGGCGATTTCCTTGCGCGTGCAGCCGCACGGATAGACGAGCCCGGCCGCGACGAGCCGTTCGAGCGCGGCCGTATAGGCGGCATCGCGCGTGCTTTGCCAGACGGGCGGCTCGTCGGGCGTCATGCCGAAATGCGCGAGCGTCGCGAGGATGTCGTCGGCGGCGCCCGGCACCGTGCGCGGGCCGTCGAGATCCTCGATGCGCACGAGCCATGCACCGCCGTGCGCGCGCGCGTCGAGCCAGCTCGCGAGCGCGCCGACCAGCGAGCCGAAATGCAGCGGGCCGGTGGGCGACGGCGCGAAGCGGCCGCGATAGCCGGTCATCGGAGCGCGGGGCAGTGCGCGCTTACGCGGCGCTGGCCGCCGGTGCGCAAGCCGGGCACGACTTGCCGGGCACGTAGCTCGACGACTGTTGCGCTTCCGGCGTGACGACCGCGCGGCACGCGAAGCACGTGACGTTCTCGGTGGGCTGGAGCTGCGGATTCAGCGCGGTGCGATAGTCGAACACGAAGCAGTCGCCGTGATAGTGCGCGCCGCCGACTTCCTCGAAGTACTTCAGGATCCCGCCTTCGAGCTGGTACACGTTCTCGATGCCGATTTCCTTCATGTGGATCGCGGCCTTCTCGCAGCGGATGCCGCCCGTGCAGAACGACACGACCGTCTTGCCTTCGAGGTCGGCGCGGTTCGCGTCGATCACTTCGGGGAATTCGCTGAACTTGTCGATCCGGTAGTCGAGCGCGTCGTCGAACGTGCCGACGTCGACTTCGAAGGCGTTACGCGTGTCGAGCATCACGACCGGGCGGCCCGTGTCGTCGTGGCCGCGATCGAGCCACGTCTTCAGCGTGCGCGCATCGACGAACGGCGCGCGGCCGAGTTCCGGCTTGATCGCCGGCTTCTTCATCGTGATGATTTCGCGCTTCAGGCGCACGAGCATGCGGCGGAACGGCTGCGAGTCGGACAGGCTCTCCTTGAACTGCAGCGACGCGAACTTGCCCTCGAACAGCGGATCGTGGCGGATGTAAGCGATGAACGCGTCGGCGGCTTCGCGCGTGCCGGCGATGAACAGGTTGATGCCTTCCGGCGCGAGCAGGATCGTGCCGCGCAGGCCGAGTTCGTTGCAGCGGGCGGTGACGAGCGGGCGCCATTGCTCGTTCGCGTCGAGCGACACGAAGTGGTAGGCGGCGAGGTTGACGATGGTCATGATGGTCCGACGGGAAAACGGCCGCACGGCGGCCCGCAAAAAAGGGTGCGAAGCCGGGGCGTGGATTCGAAAAACCGTATTATCCCGCAAACCGCGCCCGGGCCGGCACCCTGCCGCCTGGCCAGCCGCGCGACGTGCGGTCGCGCGCATCGGCCGAACGGCCAGCGCGGGGATTTTTTGGGCAGCCCGCGCGGCGAGGCGGCTACAATAGCGCCCATGTCAGATCCTCGCTTCGTCCATCTTCGCGTTCACTCCGAATTCTCGATTGCCGACGGCATCGTGCGCATTGACGACATCGTCAAGGCGGCGGCCGCGGACGGTCAGGGCGCGCTCGCGCTCACCGATCTCGGCAACGCATTCGGCCTCGTCCGTTTCTACCAGGAAGCCCGCGGCAAGGGCATCAAGCCGATCGCCGGCTGCGACGTCTGGATCGCCAATCCGGACGACCGCGACAAGCCGTCGCGGTTACTGCTGCTCGTCAAGGACAAGGTCGGCTACCTGAATCTGTGCGAGCTGCTGTCGAAGGCGTGGCTCACGAACCAGTACCGCGGCCGTGCGGAACTCGACGCGAGCTGGCTCGACGGCGAGCGCTCGCAAGGGCTGCTCGCGCTGTCGGGTGCGCAACAGGGCGATATCGGGCTCGCGCTTGCCGCAGGCAACGAAGAAGCCGCGCGCCGGCACGCCGAGCGCTGGGCGAAAGTGTTCCCGGGCGGCTTCTACGTCGAGCTGCAGCGTTACGGCCAGCCGGGCGCGGAGGCGTACATCCAGCAGGCCGCGACGCTCGCCGCCGCGCTGAAGCTGCCGGTCGTCGCGACGCACCCGACGCAGTTCATGACCGACGACGATTTCACCGCGCACGAGGCGCGCGTGTGTATCTCGGAAGGCGACATCCTCGCGAACCCGCGGCGCCAGAAGCGTTTCACGACCGACCAGTATTTCCGCACGCAGGACGACATGGTCGCGCTGTTCGCCGACCTGCCGTCGGCGATCGCGAATACGGTCGAAATCGCGAAGCGCTGCAACCTGAAGCTCGAGCTCGGCAAGCCGAAACTGCCGCTGTTCCCGACGCCGGACGGCATGTCGCTCGACGACTACCTGGTCCAGCTGTCGAAAGAAGGGCTCGAGACCCGTCTCGCGCAGCTGTATCCGGTCGAGGCCGAGCGCGACGCGCAGCGCGACACGTATTACAAGCGCCTCGAATTCGAGTGCGGGACCATCACGAAGATGGGCTTCCCGGGCTACTTCCTGATCGTCGCGGACTTCATCAACTGGGCGAAGAACAACGGCGTGCCGGTCGGCCCGGGCCGCGGCTCGGGCGCCGGTTCGCTGGTCGCGTACGCGCTCGGCATTACCGACCTCGACCCGCTGCGCTACAACCTGCTGTTCGAGCGCTTCCTGAACCCGGAACGCGTGTCGATGCCCGACTTCGACATCGACTTCTGCCAGCACGGCCGCGACCGCGTGATCCAGTACGTGAAGGAGAAGTACGGCGCGGACGCCGTGTCGCAGATCGCCACGTTCGGCACGATGGCCGCGAAGGCGGCCGTGCGCGACATCGGCCGCGTGCTCGACCTCGGCTACATGTTCACCGACGGCATCGCGAAGCTGATCCCGTTCAAGCCGGGCAAGCACGTGACGATCGCCGACGCGATGAAGGAAGAGCCGCAACTGCAGGAGCGCTACGACCACGAGGACGAAGTGCACCAGCTGCTCGATCTCGCGCAGCGCGTCGAGGGCCTCACGCGTAACGTCGGGATGCACGCGGGCGGCGTGCTGATCGCGCCCGGCAAGCTGACCGATTTCTGCCCGCTGTACACGCAGGGCGACGACGGCGGCGTGGTCAGCCAGTACGACAAGGACGACGTCGAAGCCGTCGGCCTCGTGAAGTTCGACTTTCTGGGCCTCACGACGCTGACGATCCTCGACTGGGCCGAGCGCTACATCCGCCGCCTCGATCCGTCGAAGGCCGACTGGTCGCTCGCGCAGGTGCCGCTCGACGATCCCGCGTCGTTCCAGATCCTCAAGAAGGCCAACACGGTCGCGGTGTTCCAGCTGGAAAGCCGCGGGATGCAGGGCATGCTGAAGGATGCGCAGCCCGACCGCTTCGAGGACATCATCGCGCTCGTGTCGTTGTACCGTCCGGGCCCGATGGACCTGATCCCGAGCTTCTGCGCACGGAAGCACGGCCGCGAGAAGGTCGAGTATCCGGATCCACGCGTCGAGCCCGTCCTGAAAGAGACCTACGGCATCATGGTCTATCAGGAGCAGGTGATGCAGATGGCGCAGATCATCGGCGGCTACTCGCTCGGCGGCGCGGACTTGCTGCGTCGCGCGATGGGCAAGAAGAAGCCCGAGGAGATGGCCAAGCACCGCGAGATCTTCGCCGAGGGCGCGGCGAAGAACGGCCTCACGCGCGAGAAGTCCGACGAGATCTTCGACTTGATGGAGAAGTTCGCGGGGTACGGCTTCAACAAGTCGCACGCGGCCGCCTATGCGCTGCTCGCGTACTACACCGCGTGGCTGAAGGCGCACCATCCGGCCGAATTCATGGCGGCCAACATGACGCTCGCGATGGACGACACCGACAAGGTGAAGATCCTGTTCGACGACTGCGTCGTGAACAACCTCGTCGTGCTGCCGCCGGACATCAACCAGTCGCATTACCGCTTCGAGCCGGTCGCCGAAGCCGACGGCAAGCGCTCGCGCACGATCCGCTACGGGCTCGGCGCGGTGAAGGGCAGCGGCCAGAATGCGATCGAGGAAATCCTGCGCGCCCGCGAGGAAAAGGCGTTCACCGACCTGTTCGACTTCTGCGAGCGGATCGACCGGCGTGTCGTCAACCGCCGCACGGTCGAGGCGCTGATCCGTGCCGGCGCGTTCGATTCGCTGAACACGAACCGTGCGCAGCTGATCGCGTCGGTGCCGCTGGCGATGGAAGCAGCCGACCAGGCCGAGGCGAACGCGATGCAGGCCGGCCTGTTCGACATGGGCGCCGAGTCGCCGCACGCGCATGCGCTCGTCGACGAGCCCGCGTGGGACGACAAGCGCCGCCTGCAGGAGGAAAAGGGCGCGCTCGGCTTCTACCTGTCCGGCCACCTGTTCGACGCGTATCGCGACGAGGTGCGCCGCTTCGTGCGGCAGAAGGTCGGCGACCTGAAGGAAGGGCGCGACAAGCTCGTGGCCGGCATCATCGCGTCGCTGCGCACGCAGATGACCCAGCGCGGCAAGATGCTGATCGCGCTGCTCGACGATGGCTCGGGCCAGTGCGAGATCACGATCTTCAACGAGCAGTTCGAGGCGAACAAGGCGCTGTTCAAGGAAGACGAGCTGCTGATCGTGCAGGGGCAGGCGCGCAACGATGCGTTCACGGGCGGCATCCGCTTCACGGCCGATACCGTGATGGATCTCGAGCGCGCGCGCAGCCGCTATGCGCAGGCCGTCCGGCTGACGATGAACGGCAACGCCGACGCGGCCGCATTGCGCCGCGTGCTCGAGCCGCACGTGTCGAAGGACGATCCGGCGGCGAACGTGGTCGAGGCGCCGGCGCCGCGCGGTGGCGGGCGCGATGGCGGTCGTCGCCCACAGGCGCCGCTGCCGAACGGGCTCGCGGTCCAGGTCCACTACAGCAACACACGGGCACAGGGTGAAATGCGCCTCGGCGACGCATGGCGCGTCAAGCCGAGCGACGTGCTGCTCGCGGAGCTGCGAGCGACGTTCGACGGCAGCGTCGTCGAAATCACGTACTGATCGCGCCTTTGCCGAACGGCTGTCGCGCCATGCGGCCCGTCGCATCGCCATCGTGCGGTGCGGCGGGCCGTTTTTGCAGGTTCACGCAAGCGGGTCTTGGGCTGGCCATCCGGACGCTATACAATCCGGCGCTAGCCGCACGAACGCGGCGCTGACCGCCGCTTGTCCGGCGGATCGCGCCGATATCGCGCACATAAGCGGGGGCGGATCCATGCGGCGAGCCGCGATAGGCGAGCAGGCCGTCCCGGAACCGGATGCCGTGAAACGGCTCGTCGCGACGACAAAAACTGACAGTCCCCACATGACCATGGCCAATGTGAACCCGACGCAGCGGATCCTCGTGATCCGGATCGATTTTCTGGGCGACATGCTGTGCACGACGGCGTTTCTCCGCGCGCTGAAGGAGCGCTGGCCCGGCGCGGAACTCCATGTGGTCGCGAACCGCTACAACGCGGCCGCGCTGGCCGGAAACCCGGACGTCGACGCGATCCACACCTACGTCTATAGCCGTCAATGCGAGCGCAACGACCGTCCCGGGCGGATGCGCGCGTTCTTCGACCGGCTGCGGCTGGTGCGTCGCCTGCGTCGCTTGCGGTTCGACCTCGTGGTCGTGCCGAACGGCGGCATGCATCGCAGCAGCATGCAGTTCGCGCGCCAGATCGGCGCAAAGGATTGCCGCTGGCACGATGCCGAGACGGAATTCGACGATCGCAAGCCCGAGCATGTCGCCGAGCGGCCGATGTGCCACGAGGCGTTGTCGGGTTTCCGGCTCGTACCCGAACTCGGCCGCGCCGACGTCGACCGCCTCGCGTTGTCGGTTCATCCCGACCGCGCGCTGCAGGACGCGTGGTACCGGCTGCTCGGCGCACGCACGAAGCCGCGCGTCGGGTTGTTCGTCACGAACAAGGCAGTCGAGCGCCGCTGGCCGGCCGATCGTTGGCGCGACCTCGCCGAGCGTCTCGCGCCGCATGCCGACGTGATCGTGTTCCGCGACCCGGCCGTCGGCCATGGTCCCGAGGACGACTCGTGGCGCGACGTGTGCGCGCGCCATGTTGCGCCGTCGTCGGTCGCCGACCTGGTGGCCGCGGCGAGCCTGCTCGATGCGATCGTCTCCGCCGACAGCGCCCCCGTGCACCTCGCGTCGGCGCTCGGCGTGCCCGTCGCCGCGCTGTTCGAGGATCGTCCCGAGAAATACCTGCGCTGGCATCCGCTCGGTGTGCCGCACGTGATCGTGCGCGCCGGCGCGACCGTCGACGCGATCGGCGTCGACGCGGTCGAGCGTGCGGTGAATCACCTGCTGCCGCAGGCCACCCAACGTGACGAACGGTTGACCGACGCAACACACACGCAGCCGGCGGCTGCCGCTGCGACGCCGGTGATCATGACCATCGCTTCGTAGCGCCACGGGTATCGCAGGCACCGCGTACGCCAGCGGCGCGCGGTGCGCCTGCCGCGCAGCACCTCGTGAACGGAGCCGCATCAGGCTGACCGGACGGCCGATTCGCCCTGTCGCGCCGGCTGCTGCAAAATCCTGTACATTGCCAGCCTTGTTCAGCCAGCCAGACACACCCGCCGTGGCCCTGTTTTCTTCCGCCCGCCCGCCCAGAACCATCCTCGTGGCCGCGCCGCGCCGTATCGGCGATGTGCTGCTGACGACGCCGCTCGTCCGTTCGCTGAAGGCCCGCTGGCCTGAAGCACAGATCGACATGCTGGTGTTTCGCGGCACCGAAGGCGTGCTCGAGCACAATCCGGACGTGCGGCGCGTGATCGTCGTCGCGCAACGCGCGGGCTTCCGCGAGCGGCTGCGCGACGCGCTGTCGATGTGGCGCCGCTACGATCTCGCGTGCGCGGCGCTGAGCTCCGACCGGCCGCGCTTCTACAGCTGGTTCGCGGGCCGCAAGCGGGTGGGCCTCGTCGATCCGAACCGCGTGACGTGGCTCACGCGGATGATGCTGAACGGGATCGCGATCAATCACCACGAATCCGCGCATACGGTCGTCAGCACGCTGGCGCTCGCCCCCGTGATCGGCATCGAGCCGGTGTCCGAGGTCGTCGCGCCCGGCATCGGCGACGATCCGGCGCGGCGCGCGCGCTTCGACGCGTGGCTGGCCGAATCGCCGGCGATCCGCGCCGGCAAGCCGCTGGTCGTGCTGCATCCGTATCCGATGTTCCGTTACAAGCAATGGCGGCTCGACGGCTGGGTCGAGATGATCGGCTGGCTGCGCGAGCAAGGCTTCGCGGTTGCGCTGTCGGGCGGTCCGGCCGACAGCGAGCGCGAGTATGCGGAGCAGGTCGCGGCCGAAGCGGGCGGCGACGTGCTGAACCTGGTCGGCCGCCTGACGTTCGGCGAAAGCGCCGAACTCGTGCGGCGCGCACGGCTTTTCATCGGGCCCGACACCGGCGCGACGCACGTCGCGGCCGCGACCGGCACCGACACGATTGCGCTGTTCGGCCCGTCCGACCCTGTGCGCTGGGGGCCGTGGCCGCAGCACTGGCCGGCGACCGAGAATCCGTGGCCGCTGCGCGGCTCGGGGCGGCACGGGAACGTGTGGCTGTTGCAGGGGGAGGGCGATTGCGTGCCGTGCCGGCACGAAGGCTGCGAGCGCAAGGTCGACAGCCGCAGCGACTGCCTCGTCAATCTCGTTGCGCAGCGCGTGAAAGCCGCGGCGGCCGAGATGCTCGGACTGAATCCGCCGGGCCCGGCCGAAACGGTCGTCGATACGTCGCGGCTGCACCGCACCGGATCCGACTGACGCGCGGGCGACGCGCGTTTCCTGGCAGTTGCCGGCGGCTTGTGTGGCGACGCGCCAGCCGCCCGGCCCGTTTCCGTCGGAGATCGATCGTGAAGTACGCCGCGTTGGCCGAAGCCGGCCGCCGGCGCAGCGCAGGCCGCTGCGCGTTACGCGCTGCGCCGGATCGCCGACGTTTCGCGCGGCAGCGCCTCGGCGCGCTCGCCGCAGCCGAGCAGGATGCCGGCCAGCAGCACGATCAGGTGTCCTTCGGCGAAATCGAGCAGCAGCGAATTCGCGAGACTGCCGATCGCGAAGATCGCGAGCCAGCCGAGCAGCAGGTGCCGCGAGCGCGGATCGAGCGTGCGGCTGCCGCGCGCGATCTGCACGATCAGGTTGACGAACAGCACCAGGCCGAGCGTGCCGAGCTGCACGGCCATCAGCAGGTATTCGTTGTGCGGGTTCGACGTGAGCTGGCCTTCGGCCGCCGTCTTGCCGGCCGTGAGCCGCTCGAATTCGGATTCGAGGCCGCCCGCGCCATAGCCGATCACCGGGCGCTGGCGATACAGTTCGAGCCCCTTCTTGTACCACTCGAGGCGCAGCCCGGTCGACGTGGCCGCATCGCTCTGCCGGTATTGCTGCACTTCCGTCACGACCTTCGTCAGCCGGCCGTTGTGAACCGTGCACGCGGCGATCACGAGCGCGATGCCGGCCAGCACGAACACGCCGGCGGCGAGCCCCGCGCGCAGCGCCGATTGCCGGCGCAGCAACAACACGAAACGCACGGCGACGACGAGGATCAGCAGCAGCGCGATGACCTGCCCGGTGCGACCCTGCAGCATCACGAACACGTTGACGAGCGACCACGCGGCAACGCCCGCATACGCGGCGCGCGACAGCGCCGTGCGGGCCGCCAGCGCGAGATCGGCCGCCTGGTAGAACAGCAGCGCGCCGAACATGCCGGCGGCGATGTGGTTCTTGAACACCCAGGCGCGTGACAGCGGCAGTTCGGTCGCGTGCGCGGGCCCGATCGCGGTCAGGCCGAGATAGTTGGTGGTCGACAGCAGCAGGATCACGCACAGCGTGCCGAACCAGCAACGCCGCACGATCGGCGCCCAGTTCGAATGGCGGAAGGCGAGCACGGCGAACGGCAGCAGCAGCAGCTTGTCGTACTTGGCGACCCAGTTCCACGCCTTGTTGTGCGGCGCGACCGTATAGGTGACGCTGGCGGCCAGCGCGGCCAGGATCAGCAGCGCCGCGAGCGAGGCCGGGTCGGTGACGAACGAGCGCAGGTCACGCCAGAATTCGGGGGAAATCACGAGCGCGGCGGCGAACAGTCCGCAGAACACGTTGGTCAGCGCGGTCGAGACGGGCACCATGCAGAGCGCGGCGACGGCGAATGCGCGGGCGGCGGTCAGGCGCCGCGAGGCGGGAGCGGAAAACGAAAGCATCGGAACCTGTCGAATGGACGAATGCGGCTTGCGTACGTCGTGCTGCGCGCCGCGCGCCCCGGTGGGAGATCCGGGACGAACGGCGCAGAGTATACGCGAAGCAGCGCGCGTTTCCGTGTCGTTTTCGGGGCGCGATCAGCTGAACGCGCGCTTGATCCGCGAGCGCAGCAGTGCGCGCTTCAGGCGGCCTTCCACGGCCGGCGTATCGAGCGCGACGCGCGTGCCGGCCGGCTCGCCGCGGTGCAGGTAGTGGCGATCGAACGTCGCCTGGGTCATGCCCCATTTGTTCAGAAACTGGCGCCGACCATCGTTCTTGACGATCTTGCCCGTGCTCTTTTGCTGGAAGTGGTAGACGAGGCTGTCGCCGACCCCGATGAAGATCCGGCAGCCGGCATCCCAGAATTTCATCGAGAAGTCGTTGTCGCTGCTCATGCCGGGCGACAGCTCGCTGCTGTAGCCGCCGATGCGGTTCCACCAGTCGCGGTGCACGAGCGTCGGCGGCCAGGTCGAGCCCAGCCAGTCGGCGCGCACGAGCTTCGGCGCCGCCGCGACGAGGCCTGCCGCGTCGAAATGTTCGGCATCGCGGCCGAAATTGCTGACCACGACGCACGGGTTGCGCGTGTCGACCGGCTCGACCATCGTGCCCGACAGCATGAAGAGGTCGGTCGGCATCTGTTCGATGCGGCGCACGAGCGCCGTGTCCCAGCCGGGGCAGCAGAACATGTCGTCGTTCATGTAGACGACGTAGTCGCGCGTGGCGTGCGCGGCGGCCCAGTTCACCGCGTGGCAGATGCCGATGTTGGTCGGCGATGCGGTGTGCTCGATCCCTTCGCCGCGCACCCAGTCGAGCGTGCCGTCCGAGCCGTCGTTGACGTGCACGATGATCTGGTGGTCGTACGCCGAGTGGCGGCGCAGGCTGTCGACGACGAGCTTGAGGTACGGCAGGTTGTTCCAGGTCGGAATGATGATGGAGAACATGGCGGTCGGATTCGGTAGTCGTCGTGGCGGGCGGCGCGTGGCGCCGCCGGTCGGGCGGGCGCGCGCGGCGCGGGCGGCCCGGCATTGTAACGCCGGGCCGGTTCCATGCCGGGCGGGCGCTCAGCTGGCCCGTTCGTGGCCGAGTTTCAGGAAGCGGTAGTACACGGTTTCCGCGTTGAACACGGCGATCATGAAGCCGGCGCGGCCATCGAGGAAGCCGCGGCGCAGCACGTAGGTGCGCACGAACGCCCAGGCGCCGCGCGCGAGCGCCTTGCCGAAGCCGCCGCGCTGGCCGGCCGCGCGGCGCTGGCGCGCGCCGGCCGTCGAATACGCGTCGAGCTTGCGCACCACGGTTTCGAAATCCTCGTACGAGTAGTGCATCAGCTTGCCGGACAGCCGCTGCGCGGCGCCGTCGAACACGAGGCGCTCGTGCACGAGATCGTCCGAGAAGCGCGCGGCGCCGCGTCGGAACAGGCGCGGGATCCAGTCCGGATACCAGCCGCTGTGATGGATCCACTGGCCGCAGAAGCTTGACAGGCGGTCGACCGCATAGACCTGCGCGGCCGGCGCGCGGAGCGTGTCGCGGATCGACTGCGCGAGTTCCGGGGTGACGACTTCGTCGGTATCGAGGGACAGGATCCAGTCGGTGTCGAGCGCGTCGAGCGCGCGGTTCTTCTGCGGGCCGAAGCCCGGCCAGTCGCGCTCGACGATCACGCGCGCGCCGTGCGCCTGCGCGATCGCGACGGTATCGTCGGTGCTGCCGCCGTCGATGACGACGACGTCGTCGGCGAACGACAGCGCGGCCAGGCACTGCGCGAGCCGCGCGGACGCGTTGAGGGCGATGAGGGCGACGCCGAGGGAGGGTTCAGCCATGAAATCGTCGGAAAAGGCGGAGAAAACGGTGAGCGGCAGTATACCCGCGGCCCGGCCGCCGCCCGCATCGGCCAGGACCGTGCCGGCCGGGGCGGTGCGGCTATAATGTTGAGCCCTTTTCGGCACCCGCCCGACAGGGCGACACCCCGGGCGGCCACGTCCGGGCGCCGCATCGCGGCTCAAGAAGGATTGCCTTGGAAACCCAGAACACTCTTCGCAAACCGATGGACGGCACGGGCACCTCGCCCGTGACGGTCCTCAAGCGCCTGTGGCCGTACATCCGGCCGCTGATCGGCATCGTGGTGCTCGCCGTGATGACGATGGGCGTCGTCGCGGCCACCGAGGCCGGGATCCCGGCGCTGCTCAAGCCGCTGCTCGATCACGGCTTCGGCTCGCACGGCAGCGACCGCGCGAAATGGTACGTGCCGATGGCCGTGATCGGGCTCGCGCTCGTGCGCGGCGTGTCGCAGTACGCGTCGAATTACCTGCTCAACTACGTGTCGAACCGCATCCTGCTGCAACTGCGGCTCGAGATGTTCCAGCGGATGCTGCACACGGGCGCGTCGTTCTTCCAGCGCGAGACGGCGAGCACGGTGATCAACGCGATCGTGTTCGAGGTCAACCAGATCCTGTCGGTGCTGACCGGCGTGATGGTCACGCTCGTGCGCGATTCGCTGACGGTGATCTTCCTGCTCGGCTACCTGTTCTACCTGAACTGGCGGCTCACGCTGATCGTCGCGGTGATCCTGCCGGGCATCGGCTGGCTCGTCAGCAAGATCAACCGCCGCCTGCGCCGCCTGAACCGCGAGCACCAGACGCTGACCAACGAGCTGTCGTACATCGTCGAGGAGACGGTCGGCGGCTACAAGGTCGTCAAGGTGCACAACGGCGAAGCGTACGAGATGGACCGCTTCACGCAGATGAGCAAGCGCCTGCGCGGCTATGCGATGCGCATGACGATCTCCGGCGGCCTCGCGCAGCCGCTCACGCAGTTCCTCGCGTCGATCGCGCTCGCGGTCGTGATCACGATCGCGGTCGTGCAGTCGTCGAACGACCAGACGACGGTCGGCGGTTTCGTCGCGTTCGTCACGTCGATGCTGCTGGTGATCTCGCCGCTCAAGCACCTGATCGACGTCAACCAGCCGCTGCAGCGCGGGATGACGGCCGCCGAACTGATCTTCGGGCTGATCGACGAACCGGCCGAGCCGCAGGGCGGCGGCCGGCCGCTCGCCCAGGCGCGTGGCGACATCGAGTTCCGCAACGTGACGTTCGACTACGGCGCGGCCGAGCGGCCGACGCTCGACCGCATCTCGTTCAAGGTCGCGCCCGGTGAAATGATCGCGCTCGCGGGCCCGTCGGGCAGCGGCAAGACGACGCTCGTGAACCTGCTGCCGCGCTTCTTCGACCCGACCGACGGGGCGATCCTGGTCGACGGCGTGCCGGTGGCCGACTACGACCTCCACGCGTTGCGCGGCCAGATGGCGATGGTCAGCCAGGACGTCGTGCTGTTCAACGACACGATCGCCGCGAACGTCGCGTACGGGCAGACGCCCGACCGCGCGCGCGTGCAGGCCGCGCTCGAGGCCGCGAACCTCGCCGATGCGGTCGCCGCGATGCCCGACGGGCTCGACACGCTCGTCGGCGGCAACGGGATGCGGTTGTCCGGCGGCCAGCGCCAGCGGCTCGCGATCGCGCGCGCGATCTACAAGGACGCGCCGATCCTGATCCTCGACGAAGCGACGTCGGCGCTCGACTCGGAATCGGAGCGCCACGTGCAGGCCGCGCTCGAACGGCTGATGGAAGGCCGCACGACGCTCGTGATCGCGCACCGGCTGTCGACGATCGAGCGCGCGGACCGCATCCTCGTGCTCGAGGCAGGCAAGATCGTGGAGGAGGGCAGCCATGATGAATTGCTGCGCCACGGCGGCCTCTACGCGCACCTGCACCGGATCCAGTACCAGCAGCAGGCTGCGTAACGCGCGGTCATATGCGCGGTCATGTGGCCCCGCGATACCGTGTGCTAGTCTTCATCGGGCAGTCCGAGTGGTTTCGTTCGACGTGACAACACGGAGGGAAGGCACGATGAAGAAGATGCACGGGATGATGCTGGCCGCGCTGATCGCGGCGGGTTTCGCCGCGCCGGCCGCGATGGCGCAGGACCACGACCACCACGACGACCAGGGCGGCCATGGCATGCAGCGCGGCCACGGCCCGAAACACATGCCGCCCGGCCAGATGCGCCATGAGGACGACGTGCCGCCGCGCTGGGCCGACCAGCCGCGCCGCGAATGGCACAAGGGCGACCGGCTTCCGCCCGAGTTCCGCGATCGCCAGTACGTGATCGACGACTGGCGCGGCTATCGCCTGAGCCCGCCGCCGCGCGGCTATCAATGGGTCGGCGTCGGCGGGGATCACCTGCTGGTGCAGATCGGTTCCGGCATCGTGCTGCGGATCGGTAACTGACCTGGCCGACGGCCCGGCACGGATCGCGCGATGCCGCGATGCGCGCCGGGCAACCGGATCAACGCGTCACTTCGCCGCCGCGTGGCGGAACCAGCGGCGCTCGATTTTCGACATCACCCAGCACACGCCCAGCGCACATACGGTACCGAGCGTCACCTCGCCGAGCCGCATCAGCGGAATGTCCCACAGCGGGCCGTTGCCCGGAAACAGCAGCACGATCGTCGCGGTCACGCCGCCGAGCCGTGCGGCGCTGCCGACGTTCAGGCACCAGCAGCAGACGATCACGACCGCGACGGTCATCGCATACGCGACGAGGCGGTCGCCGCCGAGCGCCGCGCCGGCGAAGCCGAGCACGCCGCCGACCATCGCGCCGACGAACTGGTCGCGCGACAGCGACATCGTGTCCGAGTAGTTGTGCTGCGTCACGGCGATCGCGGTGATCGCCGCCCACACGGCCTGCTCGGTGTGCAGCGCGCGGCCGATCACGTACGCGAGGCAGGCGCCGCACACGGCCTGCAGCGCCATCAGCCCGCCCTGGGCGAGCCGCTCGCTGAATGACAGCCCCTTGAACAGGTCGAAGATCGACTGCTGGATCTGCTGGCGGGCTTCGTTGAGTGTCCTGATCGTATCCATCATGCGTTGGCCAAGAAGCGGGTAACGGCGGCGCGCCGGTGTCAGCGCGCCTGTTCCGGCGATGCGGTGGCCGGTTCGTCGGCGGCCGCATCACCGTTCGCGACGCGCGTTTCGGGCATCACGAGCCAGACCAGCAGCACCGCGAGCGCACCGGCGCCCGCGAGCCCGAAGAAGCTCACGGCGTTGCCGAAGTGATCGGCGACGTAGCCGGCCGCGGCCGTGCTGAGCGTCGCGCCGATCCCGGCCGCGAGCCCGAAGAGCCCGATGCACAGGTTGTAGCGGCCCTTGCCGCCCGCGACGTCGGCCGCGATCAGCGGCAGCATCACGCCGAACACGGCCGCGCTGATGCCGTCGAGCATCTGCACCGGCACCAGCAGGTACGGGCTGCTCACGCCGGCGAACAGCAGCGCGCGCACCGGCAGCGCCGAGAAACCGAGCAGCAGGATCGGCCGGCGCCCCCAGCGTTGCGCGGAGCGGCCGACCCACGGCGACAGCATCGCGACGATCGCCTGCGGCACGATGATGCACGCGGCGATCACGAGCTGCACGTTCTCGCCCATCCCGGCCGTGACTTCGCCGGCCGCGAGGTTCAGCATCGCCGCGTTCGACAGGTGGAACAGCACGACGCACGCCGCGAAGATCAGCATCCGGCGGTCGCGCAGCAGTTCGAGCAGCGTTTCGCGTTCGCCGGCTTCGTCGCGATCGTCGGGCTTCGACGATTGCGGGATCACCTCGTGGGTCGGCTGGATCATCGCGAGCGCGAACAGCGCGGGCAGCGCGAGCACGGCGGTCAGCCAGAACACCGCGCGGGCGGAGAAATATTCGCCGGTGAGCCCCATCAGGCCCGCCGCGACCGCGCTGCCGATCGACGCCCAGCGCGCGTTGCGGCCGAGCCGGTCGCCGAGGTCGGCGCGGCCGACGAGCGAGAACGAGATCGCGGCCATGGCCGGCACGAGCATGCAGCTCGCGAAGCCGTGGAACACCTCGGCGGCGATCACCGGCACGATCGTCGGGCTCGACGCGAGCAGCACCGCGGACAGGATGATGGCCGCGATCGCCCACGCGGCCGCGCCTTTCTTGTTCTTCAGCGCATCGACGGCCGCGCCGCCCGGCACCTGGCTGACCATCGCGCTGATCGTGCCGATCGACAGCACCATGCCGATCTCGCCCTGCGTCCACTTGTGCGACGCGAGGTAGGACGCGATGAACGGACCGAACCCTGTTTGAACGTTTGCAACGAAGAAGTTGAGCCAGTCGAGGGACCGGAGACTGCGTGCGCTGACGGAATGCTTGATCGTCATCGGGTCGCGCTCGCAGACGAAGCCGGTGCCGGGGCAACGGGCGGGGGGAAAACCGCGACGATCGGCTTGTCGGCCGCGTAGGGCGGCGACGCCTTGATCTGTGCGTCGTTCAGGTCGAGCTGCGGATGGAGCGCCTTGTCGCGCGTGACGAAGCGCAGCGCGCCCCAGCTCGCGGCGATCGAACGGCGGTCGGTATTGACGAGGCCGCCGAGGTCGAGCACGACCGCCTGCGGCTGCGATGCGCGGTCGATCAGTACGTCGACGATCCGGCCGATCTTCGTGCCGTTCGGACGCTCGACGTCGCTGTCGAGCATCGGCAGCCGCGTCGCGGGCGAGGCGGCGGCCGACCCGGACAGCGGCACGGCCTTGGGCCGGGCGGCCGGCGGCAGGTCGCCCGACGGCACGTCGAGCACGATCGGCTCCTGTTTGCCGCCCGGCGTGAAGCGGAACACGTTCCACGGGAAGATGACCTTGCGGTCGCCCACGCCCATGAAGCCCTGCAGGTTCACGATCATCTCGCGCGGCTTGCCGCTCGCGTCGGTCACCATGTCGACCGCGCGGCCGATCACCTTGCCGTTGCGGCGCGCGACTTCGCTGTCGAGCAGCGCATGGATCTGGGTGCGGTCGAGCGGGCGCGTCGCGACGATCGGCGGCGGTGGAGGCGGCGGCGGTGTCGGCGATTCGGGGCGCTGCACGGGCTTCGGCCGCGCGACTTCGCGGTGCGGCTTCTTCGGCGCTTCCGGCTCCTCCGGGTGCGTCGGCGCGGGCACGGGCGGCATCGTCAGCGGTTCGCCGGCGGTTTCCTCGACGGGCTCGACGAGCGCCTCGCTGATCGGCGCGGGCGGATTCTGCACCGGCAGCAGCCCGCAGCCGGACAGCAGCGTGGCGGCGGCGAGGATCAGGAAAACCGTCGAGGACGGCAACGACTTGCTGCGGGATGCGGGAAACGGAAGTCCGCCGCTCATTGACACTCACTCCATGGTTCGGGGGCGGCCCGAGGGCGCGCGGCTGGCGATGGATGGCGGGTGCGGGCGGCGCACCACGCGAGGTGAGATTTTAACGTGTCTTGCTTTCAGGTCCGATGTCGATGGCTGGCTGGAGGCGGACTGTCGGGAAAAGGAAGGGATCGCGGGGTGGGGAAGGGGGTTGAATGCCGGCCAAGGCTAAGGCTAAGGCTAAGGCTAAGGCTAAGGCTAAGGCTAAGGCTAAGGCTAAGGCTAAGGCTAAGGCTAAGGCGCCCGATCGTCTGCGACGATGCGGGCGCCGTGCCGGCCTGCCGCTTACTTGACCAGCGCGCCGAGCGTCGTCGTCACGGGGGCGAGCACGCCGCCGCCCGTTTTCGAGAGCGCACCGGTGCCGCTGCCGCCCGTCAGCCCCGCGACGGGCGAGCCGCCGGCTGCGCCCGACACCGCTCCCGTCACGGTGCCGACCGCCGACGTGAGCGCACCTGCCGGGTTACTGCCACCCGTCGCGCCGCCGAGTGCGCCCGTCGACAAGAGCCCCGTGACCGGCGCGAGCGGGCTCGTCGCGGCGCCGCCACCGCCCAGCAGCGCCGTGCCGGCGGTGGCCACCGTGTTGCCGGTCGCGGTGACGACGTTGCCGACGCCGGTCGTTACCGGATTCCCGCCGGTTTTCGCGATCGTCGTGCCGGCGTTCGCGACGCCGTTGCCGACCGTCGTCACGAGGTTCGTGAGCGGTGCGCCGAGCGGCGTGCTCGACGCGACCGTCTGCGTGACCGACCCGACCTGCGTCGTGATCGGCGTGATCGCCGAGCTGGCGGCGCCCGTGACCTGCGCGACGGGGCCGGTCGACAACTGCGTGCCGAGCGTCGCGCCGCCGCCGGCGATCGTATTGCCGAGCATCGTGACCGCGCCGCCGACCGGCGACGTGACGGGCGCGAGCGGTGCCAGCGCCGAACCGCTGGCGCCGAGGCTCGACACGACGCCGCCGGTCGCGGCGACCGCGTCGCCGAGGTTCGTGACCACGCCGCCGGTGCTCGCGACCGTCGTGCCGACCGGGTTCGACGATGCGCCGAGCTGGCCGAGCCCCGAGCCGAGGCCGGTGCCGAGCGTCGTGACGGCCGCGCCGGCATCCTGCACGACCGTGCCGAGACCTTGCGTGGTCGACGCATTGGCGCCGGGCACCGACTGGCCCGCGATCGTCGTGCCGACGCTCGATACCGCGCCGCCCGCGGCCGTCACGATGTTGCTCGACGAGTCGATCGTCTGGCCGAGCGCATTGGCGGATGCACCGCTGCCCGCCGAGCCGGTGCCCGAGCCGCTGCCGCTGCCCGTGCTGCCGACGGTCGAGCCGCTGCCGGAACCGCTGCCCGAGCCGTTGCTCGTGCCGCCGGTCGTGGCCGTCGTGTCGCCCGAACCCGATCCGGTGCCGCCGGTGCCCTGGCTCAGCGAGCCGGAGCCGCCGCACGCGGACAGCGACACCAGCGCTGCGACGCCAGCCGCGATCATGATCATTCGGAGTCCTGCCTGATGGTTGGTCGGCGTATCCATGTCGTCCTCGTATTCGTTGGAGAGTGGGGTCAGGCGGCCTTCGCGTGCGTCAATGTGTCGCTGCGATGGGGAAGCGGCTGGCGCATCGTTGGTTGTCTCCCTGATTGACCTGTCGCCGTGTCGCTTTTTCGCCCGTACCGGAATCCGGAACATCGGTCGGGCGAGCGGTTTGCATTCTTTCGTCTTGCCTGCCGATCGCACCGGAAAACATCGGATTCCTGGCGATCAGAGTAGGTCTGCCGGCGCGAGCCGTCTTTTAAGCAACGTTAAATTGAAGTAAGCGTCCGATTCACTGCCGAAATCGGGGTAATCACCGTCGACGCGGCGGAAATCGTGTGAGTCGGTGCCGGTGGCGCGGGTATCGCGCGATGGCGGAAGGGGAGGCGGAGGCGAGGCGGAGGGAGCGGGGCGGCGCCGGCCTCACCCGCCGTGGCGGCGGGCAGGCGCGGGCGCTGCGCGAGGGGCGTGAAGCCGGAAACTCAGGCTTCCGGGTACCACGCGTCGGTGAATTCGCTGACCTTGACGTCGGACAGTTCCGGCCGTGCGGCCAGCCAGCCGCGCACGAGCTCGCGGTCGGCGTCGGTCGTCGTGCCGCGCGGCGCGCCGGAAATCACGTAAGCGCCGATGCCTTCGTCCGCCGACGCGACGGTCAGCAGCCCGTTCGCTTCGACGAAGTCGATGAACGCGTCGATCAGTTCGCCGCGCTCGAGATCGGTCATTTCGTTGCGGTAATGCGCGGTGGCGTTGAACGCGAGTTCCTGGAATTCGCCGATGTGGAGTTTCTTGCGCTGGCGGCGGTTGTGGCCTTGGCTCATGGTGTGTGGTGAATGCGAAAAGGGTAGGGTGAAAGGGCGGCGGCGGGTGCCGGCGCGACATGCGCGGGCGGCCCGGGCGCCGCATCGAAGCGCCGCGCGGCGATGCCGGCGGCGGATGGACGGAACGTTACATCAGCACGATATCGTACTGCTCCTGGCTCAGGTTCGATTCGACCTGCAGCGACACCGGCTTGCCGATGAAGTCGATCAGCATCGCGAGATGCTGCGACTCCTCGTCGAGGAACAGGTCGATCACCTGCTGCGCGGCGATCACGCGGAATTCGCGCGGGTTGAACTGCCGCGACTCGCGCAGGATCTCGCGCAGGATGTCGTAGCACACGGTGCGCGACGTCTTCACCTGGCCCTTGCCCTGGCAGGTCGGGCACGGCTCGCACAGCACGTGCGCGAGCGATTCGCGCGTGCGCTTGCGCGTCATCTCGACGAGCCCGAGCTGCGAGAACCCGTTGACCGTCACGCGCGTGCGGTCGCGCGACAGCGCCTTCTTCAACTCGGACAGCACCGCGTCGCGATGCTCGGCGTTCTCCATGTCGATGAAGTCGATGATGATGATCCCGCCGAGGTTGCGCAGCCGCAATTGCCGCGCGATCGTATGCGCGGCCTCGAGGTTGGTCTTGAAGATCGTGTCGTCGAAGTTGCGTGCGCCGACGTAGCCGCCCGTGTTCACGTCGATCGTCGTCATCGCCTCGGTCTGGTCGATCATCAGGTAACCGCCCGACTTCAGGTCGACGCGGCGCGACAGCGCGCGCTGGATCTCCGTCTCGATGTTGTACAGGTCGAACAGCGGACGCTCGCCCGTGTAGTGGTGCAGCTTCGGGCTCACGGCCGGCGTGAATTCGCCCGCGAATTCCGACAGGCGCTGGTACGTCTCGCGCGAATCGACCTGGATGCGCGTCGTGTCGTCGTTCGCGAAATCGCGCAGCACGCGCTGCGCGAGATCGAGATCCTGGTACAGCAGGCTCGTCGCCGGCAGCCGCTGTGCCTGGGCGACGATCGTCGCCCACGTCTTGCGCAGGTACGTGACGTCGCCGGCGAGCTCGTCGGAGGTGGCATCCTCGGCGATCGTGCGCACGATGTAGCCGCCCTTCTCGTCCGGCGGGATCACGGCCGTCAGGCGCGCGCGCACGGCCTCGCGTTCGGCCTCGCTCTCGATCTTCTGCGAGATGCCGATATGCGGTTCCTGAGGCAGGTAGACGAGCGTGCGGCCCGCGATGCTGACCTGCGTCGACAGCCGCGCGCCCTTCGTGCCGATCGGGTCCTTGATCACCTGGACCATCAGCGTCTGGCCTTCGAACACGATTTTCTCGATCGGCTGGTGCGGCGTGCCCGACTGCGGCTCGCCCGCGAGGCGCGGATGCCAGATGTCGGCGACATGCAGGAACGCCGCGCGTTCGAGGCCGATGTCGATGAACGCCGACTGCATGCCGGGCAGCACGCGCACGACCTTGCCGAGATAGATGTTGCCGACCCGCCCGCGCGACAGCGTGCGCTCGACGTGAAGCTCCTGCACCGCGCCTTGCTGGACGAGTGCGACCCGCGTTTCCTGCGGCGTGAGGTTGATCAGGATTTCTTCGTTCATGGTGGGTTCAGAAGGCGACGCGCGCGGTGCGGAGCAGCGCGGCAGTCTCAAAAAGGGGCAGACCCATGATACCTGAATGGGAACCGTCGATTCGCTCGATGAACTCGGCGGCGCGCCCCTGGATCGCATACGCGCCGGCCTTGCCGAACGGCTCGCCCGATGCGACGTAGCGCGCGTACGCGTCGCGCGACGCGGCCGCGAAACGCACCGACGAGCGCGACAGCGCGGGCGGCAGCAGTTCGCCGTCGGCATCGATCACGGCGACGGCGGTCAGCACCGCGTGCTCGCGGCCGGCGAGGCGCGTGAGCATCGCGAGCGCGTCGTCGGCGTCGGCCGGCTTGCCGAGGATCGCGCCGTCGATCGTGACGGTCGTATCGGCGACCAGCACCGGCGAGGCCGGCTTGCCGCTTGCGACGAGGCGCGCACGCGCAGCCTCGGCCTTGGCGATGGTCACGCGCCGCACGTACGCATCGGCGGCTTCGCCGGGCAGTTCGGCCTCGAGCGCCTCGGCATCCTCGTCGGGACGCGGCAGTAGCAACTCGAAGCGTACGCCGATCTGCTGCAGCAGCTCCTGGCGGCGCGGGCTTTGCGAAGCGAGGTAAAGGGTCGGGAAAAGCGCGGGGGGCGTGCTGGACGGCATGGTGTCGTTATCTCGGTGTGCGCGCGTGGCGCGCGTCTCGAGGACGACACGTCATGCGCGGTGGTAGGGGTGATTCTGCGTGATGCTCCACGCCCGGTAAAGCTGTTCGGCGAGCAGCACGCGCACCATCCCGTGCGGCAGCGTCATGCTCGAGATGCGCAGCAGCGTGTCGGCACGCGCTTTCAGTTCGGGGTCGAGCCCGTCGGCGCCGCCGATCACGAACGCGACGTCGCGGCCGTCCTGCTGCCAGCCGGGTAGCGCATGCGCGAGCTGCATCGTGGTCCAGTCGCGGCCGCGCTCGTCGAGCGCGACGAGGCGCGCGCCCTTCGGCAGCGCGGCCTCGATCTTCTGCCGCTCGGCCGCCATCACGCTCTCGGCGCTGCGGCCGCCCGAACGCAGTTCGGGCTTGATCTCGCGCAACTCGATGCGCAGCTCGGGCGGCATCCGCTTCGTGTATTCGTCGAAGCCGGATGCGATCCAGCCCGGCATCTTGTGGCCGACCGCAAGGATGAAAAGCTTCATCGGAAGACGCTTGACGACTGGGGGCTCAACGGCGGCGAGCGGCCGTCTTGCGCGCCGGGCGTGCGGGCGCGGCTTCCTCCTCTTCTTCGTCGTCGCCTTCGCTGGCCGTGGCGAAGCCGTTCCCCTTGCCGCCGCCGAGCTTCATCCGCACGGGCTTGTCGCCCCAGATTTCCTCGAGGTTGTAGTACTGGCGCAGGGCCGGTTGCAGGATGTGCACGACCGCGTCGCCGCAGTCGACGAGCACCCATTCGCCGGTGTCTTCGCCTTCGGAGCTGACGATGTCGCCGCCGGCTTCCTTGACCTTGTCACGCACGCTCGACGCGAGCGCCTTGGTCTGGCGGTTGGAGGTGCCCGAAGCGACGACCACGCGGTCGAACAGTTCGGTCAGGTGGCTGGTGTTGAACACCTTGATGTCTTGCGCCTTGACGTCTTCGAGGGCGTCGACGATCACGCGCTGCAGTTTGCGAATATCCATGGATTCAGGAATGGTAGAGGCGATGTTGAAGAATATAGGCCCATACGGCGGCCGGCACATGCTCGGCCGATGCGTCGGGCATTTGCGCATGGCGCGCGATGCATTCGCGCAGGTGGGCGCGGATGTCGGTCGCGGCAATGTCGAACGAAAGGGTCGTATCGATCAGCAGGTGGCCTGCCGGCGTGGCCTTGAGCACGCCGGCGCCGGCTTGCCGCGCGGTGATTTCCTGCGCGACGTCCGGCGGCGCCGCGCCGAGGTCGAACCCCGGGCGCGTCGACACGCAGATGTGCGCGTAGTCGAACAGCTTGCGCCAGTCGCGCCACGTGTCGAGGCGCACGAGCTGGTCGGCGCCGATCAGCAGCGACAGCGATGCGCCTGGGCCGATCCGCTCGCGCCAGCGCGCGAGCGTCTCGACCGTGTAGGTCGGGCCGGCGTGCTCGATCTCGTCGGTGGCGACGGTCACGGTCACGCCCGGCACGGACAGCGAGCCGGCGGCCGCGCGCGTCATCGCGAGCCGATGCTCGGCGGCCGACACGTCACGCTTCTGGTACGGCTGCCCGGCGGGCAGCAGCACGAGTTCGGTCAGGCCGAGCAGTTCGGCGAACCGACGCGCGAGGGCGAGATGGCCGTCGTGGATCGGGTCGAAAGTGCCGCCCAGCAAGCCGATACGACGCGGCAGCGGGGCGGGGCGGGCGGTGGTGTCCAGAAACGCGTCCTTTGCTTGAGGCAGGGGTCAGACCCAGTCGCGCGGCACGATGAAGTCGCTGTACAGGCGCGCTTCCGGCGAACCCGGCTCGGGCTGCCAGTTGTAGCGCCAGTTCGCGACCGGCGGCATCGACATCAGGATCGACTCGGTCCGGCCGCCGCTTTGCAGGCCGAACAACGTGCCGCGATCGAACACGAGGTTGAATTCGACGTAGCGGCCGCGGCGGTACGCCTGGAAGTCTCGCTCGCGCTCGCCGTACGGCAGCTCGGCGCGGCGCTCGACGATCGGCAGGTAGGCCTGCAGGAACGCGTCGCCGACGCTTTGCATCATGTCAAACGAGCGTTCGAAACCGGGCTCCGAGAAATCGTCGAAGAAGATCCCGCCGATGCCGCGCATCTCGTTGCGGTGCTTCAGGAAGAAATACTCGTCGCACCATTTCTTGAAGCGCGGGTAGAGCTCGACGCCGAACGGGTCGAGCGCGTCCTTGCAGGTCTGGTGGAAATGCCGGGCGTCGTCCTCGAAACCGTACACCGGTGTCAGATCCATGCCGCCGCCGAACCAGAACACGGGCTCTTCGCCCGGTTTCGTCGCGATCAGCATTCGCACGTTCATGTGTACGGTCGGGCAATACGGATTGCGCGGGTGCAGCACCAGCGACACGCCGAGTGCCTCGAAGCCGCGGCCCGCGAGCTGCGGGCGCGCCGCGCTCGCCGACGGCGGCAGCGCATCGCCCGCGACGTCGGAAAAGCCGATCCCCGCGCGTTCGAACACGCGGCCGCCTTCGAGAATCCGCGTGCAGCCGCCGCCGCGCAGGCGTTCGGCCGGCCCGCGTTGCCATGCGTCGGTCGCGAGCGGCGTACCGTCGAGCGCGCCGAGCGCGTCGGCGATGCGTGTCTGCAGGCCCTGGAGGTACGTGCGCACGCGCGCTACGTCGTAGGTCGAATCGGTCATGTCTGGGCTGGGTGCCCCCGCCCGAAGCGGGGGCCGTAAAAAAGGCTTCTGCCGGGCATTCTAACGAACCCCGGCAGAGGGGGGCCGCCGCCGCGCGCGGGCGGGGCGGCAATTGCAACGTCAGGCGCTCTTGCGGTTGAGCGCGCGGAAGCCGATGTCGCGGCGGTACTGCATGCCTTCGAAATTGATCTGGTTGATCGTCTCGTACGCATGCTGCTGCGCTTCGCGTACCGAATCGGCGAGGCCGACCACGCACAGCACGCGGCCGCCGGACGTCGTCAGCTTGTCGCCGTCGAGCGTCGTGCCTGCATGGAACGTGACGGCCTGTTCGGTCTCGGCCGGGATTCCGTTGATGCGGTCGCCCTTGCGCGGCGCGTCCGGATAACCGTGCGCGGCCAGCACGACGCCCAGCGCGGTGCGGCGGTCCCAGTCGAGCTCGACCGTGTCGAGCGTGCCCGCGATCGCCTGCTCGACGACCTTCGAGAAATCGCTCTTCAGGCGCGCCATGATCGGCTGCGTTTCCGGGTCGCCCATCCGGCAGTTGAACTCGAGCGTGCGCGGATTGCCTTCCTTGTCGATCATCAGGCCCGCATACAGGAAGCCCGTGAAGCGGATGCCGTCCTTCTCCATCCCGCGTACGGTCGGCATGATGATCTCGCGCATCACGCGTGCGTGCATCTGCGGCGTGACGATCGGCGCGGGCGAATATGCACCCATGCCGCCGGTGTTCGGGCCGCGGTCTTCATCCAGCAGGCGCTTGTGGTCCTGGCTGGACGCCAGCGCCAGCGCGTGCTTGCCGTCGACCATCACGATGAAGCTCGCTTCCTCGCCGTCGAGGAATTCCTCGATCACGACACGCGCGCCGGCGTCGCCGAGCTTGTTGCCCGACAGCATCATGTCGACCGCTTCGTGCGCTTCTTCGAGCGTCATCGCGACGACGACACCCTTGCCGGCCGCGAGGCCGTCGGCCTTCACGACGATCGGCGCACCCTTCGCGTCGATGTACGCGTGCGCGGCGGCCACGTCGGAGAACGTTTCGTACTCGGCGGTCGGGATGCCGTGGCGCTTCATGAACGCCTTCGCGAAATCCTTCGAGCTCTCGAGCTGCGCGGCTTCGCGGGTCGGGCCGAAGACCTTCAGGCCGCGCGCGCGGAACAGGTTGACGATGCCGGCCGCGAGCGGCGCTTCCGGCCCGACGAGCGTGAACGCGACGCCTTCGCGTTCCGCGAAATCGGCGAGTTCGTCGAGCGCCGTGATGTCGACGTTCTTCAGGCGCTCGTCCTGCGCCGTGCCGCCATTGCCGGGCGCGACGTAGACCATCTGGACGCGCGGCGACTGCGCGAGCTTCCACGCCAGCGCATGTTCGCGGCCGCCGGAACCGACGACGAGTAGTTTCATGGGATTCCCCGCAGACTAGAAAACAGGGCGGCCGGCACGCTCAGGCGCGCCGGCCGCGGATTCGGTCGGGCCGCCGCCGCGACAGGAACACGGCGGCCGGCACCTCATTCCTCGACGATGACGGCGTTCGTATACACGTCCTGCACGTCGTCGAGGTTCTCGAGCGCGTCGAGGAGCTTCTGCATCTTCGCCGCGTCGTCGCCGGTGAATTCGACTTCGTTCTGCGGCTTCATCGTCACTTCGGCGAGCTCGGCCTTGAAGCCGCCGGCTTCGAGCGCGTCCTTCACCGCCGAGAATGCCTGCCAGTCGCACAGCACTTCGATCGAACCGTCGTCGTTCGTGTTCACGTCGTTCGCGCCGGCTTCGAGCGCGGCTTCCATCAGCGCGTCTTCCGACGTGCCCGGTGCGAACAGGAACTGGCCGACGTGATCGAACATGAACGCGACCGAGCCGTCGGTGCCCATGTTGCCGCCGAACTTCGAGAACGCATGGCGGACTTCCGCGACCGTGCGGGTGCGGTTGTCGGTCAGCGTGTCGACGATGATCGCCGCGCCGCTGATGCCGTAGCCTTCGTAGCGGATTTCCTCGTAGTTCGCGCCATCCGCGCCGCCGACGCCGCGATCGATCGCGCGCTTGACGTTGTCCTTCGGCATGTTCGCGTCGGCCGCCTTGTCGACCGCCAGACGCAGGCGCGGGTTCGAGTTGACGTCACCGCCGCCGAGGCGCGCCGCGACCTGGATTTCCTTGATCAGGCGGGTCCAGATCTTGCCGCGCTTCGCGTCGGCCGCTGCCTTCTTATGCTTGATGTTGGCCCATTTCGAATGACCAGCCATACCTTTCTCCGTGCCCGGGCGCACAGCGCGGGCGATTGTTTCAATGTGTCGTTGAATCGGCGGCCGTTTCGGCGGGCATGAAGCCGCGGGGCCGCGCGTGTCGAGTGGATCGAGATTTTATCACGCGGCGACCGCCGGATCGGGGCCGCCGCGCATGGCCGGACGGCCAGGCGGGCCGTCGCGAGCCGGGCCGCGCGCCGCGCGGCCGTACAGGCGCTCAGTTCTTGGTGCCGAACAGGCGGTCGCCCGCGTCGCCGAGGCCCGGCACGATGTACGCATGCTCGTTCAGGTGCGAATCGAGCGACGCGACGAACAGCTTCACGTCCGGGTGCGCGTCCTGGAACACCTGCACGCCTTCGGGCGCCGCGACCAGCGCGACGAACATGATGTTCGCGGCCGGCACGTTGCGGCGCTTCAGCACGTCGACCGCGTGCACGGCCGAGTAGCCGGTCGCGACCATCGGGTCGCACAGGATGAAGATGCGGTCTTCCAGATCCGGCAGGCGCACCAGGTATTCGACCGGGCGATGGTCGTCGGCGCGATACACGCCGATGTGGCCGACGCGGGCGGACGGAACCAGGTCGAGCAGGCCGTCCGACATCCCGATGCCCGCGCGCAGCACGGGCACGATCGCCAGCTTCTTGCCCGCGATCACCGGCGCGTCGACCTCGACGAGCGGGGTTTCGACCCGCTTGGTCGTGATCGGCAGGTTGCGGGTGATCTCGTAACCCATCAGCAGCGTGATTTCGCGCAGCAGCTCGCGGAACGTGCGCGTGGACGTGTCCTTGTCGCGCATGTGCGTGAGCTTGTGCTGGATCAGCGGGTGATCGGTGATGAAGAGATTCGGGAAACGGCTGTCCTGTTTCATGACGGAGGCGCCTTGGCGGCAAAAGAGGATCGGGGGCGGCGGCGGGCGCAAGCCGGCCGCGCGCTTATGTCCGCAATTTTACCAAGGCGCGCCGCATGATCCGGATAATATCGACGTCTCACGACAATCCGCGCGCCCGCGCCCGCCCGATTGCCCGCCTGACCCGTCCGGGGTCCGTGCGCCGGCGTGATCGGGCCGAGCCGGCGCGTGTCGCCACCAAGGAATCGACGATGGATCTCGGCATCGAAGGAAAGACCGCGCTGGTGTGCGCGGCCAGCAAGGGTCTCGGTCGCGGCTGCGCGGAAGCGCTGGCCGCCGAGGGCGTGAACCTCGTGATCGTTGCGCGCACGCGCGCCACGCTGGAGGAAACCGCGGAGGAGATCCGCGCCGGCGCGAACGTGTCGGTGACCGCGGTCGCCTGCGACATCACGACGCCGGACGGGCGCGCGGCCGCGCTCGCCGCGTGCCCGCAGCCGGACATTCTCGTGACGAATGCCGGCGGCCCGCCGCCCGGCGACTTCCGCGACTTCTCGCACGACGACTGGATCCGCGCGCTCGAATCGAACATGCTGACGCCGATCGAGCTGATCCGCGCGACCGTCGACGGGATGATCGCGCGCGGCTTCGGCCGGATCGTCAACATCACGAGCTCGGCCGTGAAGGCGCCGATCGACGTGCTCGCGCTGTCGAATGGCGCGCGCTCGGGGCTGACCGGCTTCGTCGCGGGGCTGTCGCGCAAGGTCGCGGGGCAGGGCGTGACGATCAACAACCTGTTGCCGGGCCTGTTCGACACCGACCGGATCGCGACCACGCTCGCCGCGTCGGCGAAGGCGCAGGGCGTGAGCGTCGACGAGATGCGCGCGCGGCGCACGAAGGACATCCCGGCCGGCCGTCTCGGCACGCGTGCGGAATTCGGCGCGGCGTGCGCGTTCCTGTGCAGCGTGCACGCCGGCTACATCACCGGGCAGAACTGGCTGCTCGACGGCGGCTCGTATCCCGGCACGTTCTGACGCACGCGCCGCCTTTCACGACAACCACCTGAAACGAAGGATCTGGAGATGAGCAAACCCCGCATCGCATTGATTGCGCACGACGCGAAGAAGGACGAGATCGTCGCGCTCGCGGGCGAATTCCGCACGACGCTCGCGCAATGCCGGCTGGTGGCGACCGGCACGACGGGCGGCCGCATCGCGGACGCGCACGGGCTCGAGGTCGAGCGCAAGCTGTCGGGGCCGCTCGGCGGCGACCTGCAGATCGGTGCGGAACTGGCCGACGGCCGCATCGACATCGTCGTGTTCCTGCGCGATCCGATGACCGCGCAGCCGCACGACCCCGACATCACCGCGCTCGTGCGCGCCTGCGACGTGCACGACGTGCCGGTCGCGACCAACGTCGCCACCGCGCGGATGCTGCTCGACGATCTGGCGCGCAACATGCAGGACGTCTGCTGAGGGCGGCCCGCGCCCGATTGCCCCTGCTGGCGGCAGGGCCATGCACGGATGGCCGCGGCGCGCGAGAATCGTGCGTCGCGACGCGCGCCTGCCGCCCGGTACCCAGATGAGGCCGGCTCCGCGGATCGGCGACCCGGATTTTTCCCTGACCGAATCAGAAACGAGGAGCGAAACGATGCCGAAAGCAATCCGATACGACCAGCCGGGCGGCCCGGACGTGATGAAGTGGGTCGATGTCGAGGTCGGCGAACCGAAGGCAGGTGAAGTCCGCATCCGGCAGCACGCGGTCGGCCTCAACTACATCGACGTTTATTTCCGTACCGGCCTTTACCCGCAAGCGCTGCCCGGCGGTCTCGGGATGGAGGCGGCAGGCGAGGTGACGGCCGTCGGCGAAGGCGTGACCACGTTCAAGGCGGGCGACCGCGTCGCGTACGTCGGGCAGCCGCCGGGCGCCTACGCGCAGGAACGCGTGATGCCGGCCGAGCGGCTCGTGAAGCTGCCGGACGGCATCAGCTACGACGACGCGGCGTCGGTGATGCTGCAGGGCCTGACCGCGCACTACCTGCTGCGCCGCACGTATCCGGTGAAGGCCGGCGACACGATCCTGATCCACGCGGCGGCCGGCGGTGTCGGCCTTCTGGTGTGCCAGTGGGCGAAGGCGCTCGGCGCGACCGTGATCGGGACGGTCGGCTCCGACGAGAAGGCCACACTCGCGAAGGCGCACGGCTGCGACCATCCGATCGTCTACACGCGCGAGAACTTCACGCAGCGCGTGAAGGAGATCACGAACGGCGCCGGCGTGCCGGTCGTCTACGACTCGATCGGCAAGGACACCTACATCGGCTCGCTCGATAGCCTTGCGCCGCTCGGCTATTTCGTCAGCTTCGGCAACGCGTCGGGCCCGCTGCCGCCGATCGACTCGAAGGAATTCTCGTCGCGCGGGTCGCTGTTCTTTACGCGGCCTACGCTGTTCTCGTACATCGCGAAGCGCGCCGATCTCGAATCCGCTGCCGCCGAACTGTTCGACGTGCTGCTGTCGGGCAAGGTGAAGACGAGCATCAACCAGCGCTACCCGCTCGCTGAAGTCGGCCGCGCGCATGAAGATCTCGAAGCGCGCAAGACCACCGGCTCGACGATCCTCGTTCCCTGACCTGCCTCCCCGTGCCGGCGCCATGCCGGCCCGGGCGGGTCCGGGCGGGTCCGGGCGGCGCCACGGCGCCGTCCGTCCCGCCTCCCGCCTCCCGGTTCCCGTCGTCCTCCCCCGAATTCCGCGTTTACGCGTTTTTTATACGCGCCCCGATACCTTTGACCCGTCCTTTACGTGCGTTCCCATAAGGTTCTAGTCGTCTGATTTCGACGATGGAGAACAGAAAAATGGATGGGGTATTTATCGGCGCACTGGTGCTCTTCACCGCGCTGATCCTCGGTTTGATTGCCGGTTGCGACAAGCTCGTGCAATACGGTCGCGGGGGGCGAGCATGACCTGGATGCTTTGGCTGGCGGGCGCCTCGACGGCCCTGCTGTTCGCGTATCTCGTCTTTGCGCTGCTGCGCGCGGAGGACATCGAATGAACGCGAACAATCTCTTTCAGACGCTGCTCTTCATTGTCGTGCTGCTGGCGGCGGCCGTGCCTGTCGCGCGCTATCTGTCCGCGGTGATGGACGGCAGCGCGCGCGTCGTGCGCGTGTTCGGGCCGCTCGAGCGCGCGCTGTACCGCATCGCCGGCGTCGACGCCGGCAGCGAGATGAACTGGAAGCAGTACGCGATCGCGACGATCGCGTTCAACGCGCTCGGCGCGCTGTTCCTCTACGGCCTGCTGCGCCTGCAGGGCTTCCTGCCCGGCAACCCGCAGCAGTTCGGTGCGATGACGGTCGACGGCGCGTTCAACACGGCCGTCAGCTTCGTCACCAACACGAACTGGCAGGACTACACGCCCGAGCAGACCGTCAGCTACCTGACGCAGATGCTCGGCCTGACCGTGCAGAACTTCCTGTCGGCGGCAACCGGGATCGTCGTCGTGATCGCGCTGATCCGCGGCTTCGCGCGTCATACCGCGCAGACCATCGGCAACTTCTGGGTCGACCTCACGCGCGTGACGATGTACGTGCTCGTGCCGATGTCGATGATCATCGCCGCGCTGCTGATGAGCCAGGGCGTGATCCAGAACATGAAGTCGTACCAGGACGTGCCGGTGCTGCAGGCGAGCACCTACGCCGCGCCGAAGCTCGACGCACAGGGCAATCCGGTGAAGGACGACAAGGGCAACCCGGTCACGGTGCCGACCCCGCTCACGAAGCAGACGCTCGCGATGGGCCCGGTTGCGTCGCAGGAAGCGATCAAGATGCTCGGCACCAACGGTGGCGGCTTCTTCAACGCGAACTCCGCGCACCCGTACGAGAACCCGACGCCGTTCGCGAACTTCCTGCAGATCTTCGCGATCCTGATCATCCCGGCCGCGCTGTGTCTCGTGTTCGGCCGCATGATCGGCGACCGCCGGCAGGGCATCGCCGTGCTCGCGGCGATGACGGTCGCGTTCGTGCTCGCGATCGGCTTCGAGGTGAGCGCCGAGCAGGCCGGCAACCCGACGCTCGCCGCGCTGCACGTCGACCAGTCGGCGAGCGCGCTGCAGCCGGGCGGCAACATGGAGGGCAAGGAAACGCGCTTCGGCATCGCGCAGACCGGCATCTTCACGGTCGCGACCACGGCCGCGTCGTGCGGCGCCGTCGACACGATGCACGATTCGCTGACGCCGCTCGGCGGCCTCGTGCCGATGCTGCTGATGCAGCTGGGCGAAGTGATCTACGGCGGGGTCGGCTCGGGTCTCTACGGGATGCTCGTGTTCGCGCTGCTCGCGGTGTTCGTCGCCGGCCTGATGATCGGCCGCACGCCGGAATACGTCGGCAAGAAGATCGAGTCGTACGAGATGAAGATGGTGTCGATCGTCGTGCTGCTCACGCCGCTGCTGGTGCTGGTCGGCACGTCGATCGCCGTGCTCGCCGATGCGGGCAAGGCCGGCATCGCGAACCCGGGGCCGCACGGCTTCTCGGAAATCCTGTACGCGTTCAGCTCGGCCGCCAACAACAACGGCAGCGCGTTCGCGGGCCTGACGGTCGGCACGCCGTTCTACAACTGGACGACCGCGATCGCGATGTGGTTCGGCCGCTTCGGCACGATCGTGCCGGTGCTGGCGATCGCCGGCTCGCTCGCCGCGAAGAAGCGCATCGCGGCGACGAGCGGCACGCTGCCGACGCACGGTCCGCTGTTCGTCGTGCTGCTGCTCGGCACCGTGCTGCTGGTGGGCGCGCTGACCTACGTGCCGGCGCTCGCGCTCGGCCCGGGCGTCGAGCACCTGATGATGTGGCTGGGCGCGTGATACGCGCCCGCATGGCGACACCTTGAAAAGACTGAAGAGATTGAAGAGATCGCAATGACTCAACATTCCGCAACACGGTCCATGTTCGATCCGGCGCTGCTGCGCCCGGCGATCGTGGACTCGTTCAAGAAACTCACGCCGCGCACGCAGTTCCGCAATCCGGTGATGTTCTGCGTGTACGTCGGCAGCATCCTGACCACGATCCTGTGGATCGCGGCGCTCGCCGGCCAGGCCGAGGCGCCCGCGGGCTTCATCCTCGCGATCGCGCTGTGGCTGTGGTTCACCGTGCTGTTCGCGAACTTCGCCGAAGCGCTCGCCGAAGGGCGCTCGAAGGCGCAGGCCGCGTCGCTGCGCAGCGCGAAGAAGGACGTGATGGCGAAGAAGCTCAACGAGCCGCATCCGAAGTCGCCGATCCGCATCACGACCGCGAGCGAGCTGCGCCGTGGCGACGTCGTGCTGGTCGAAGCGGGCGATGTGATCCCCGCCGACGGCGAGGTGGTCGACGGCGTCGCGTCGGTCGACGAATCGGCGATCACCGGCGAATCCGCGCCGGTGATCCGCGAATCGGGCGGCGACTTCTCGTCGGTGACGGGCGGCACGCGCGTGCTGTCGGACTGGATCGTCGTCAAGGTCACCGCGAACCCGGGCGAGGCGTTCCTCGACCGGATGATCGCGATGGTCGAGGGCGCGAAGCGCAAGAAGACGCCGAACGAGATCGCGCTGACGATCCTGCTCGTCGCGCTGACGATCGTGATGCTGCTCGCGACCGCGACGCTGCTGCCGTTCTCGATGTTCTCGGTCGAAGCGATGAAGGCCGGCCACGTGGTGACGATCACCGCGCTCGTCGCGCTGCTCGTGTGCCTGATCCCGACGACGATCGGCGGCCTGTTGTCCGCGATCGGCGTGGCCGGGATGAGCCGGATGATGCAGGCCAACGTGATCGCGACGTCGGGCCGCGCGGTGGAAGCCGCCGGCGACGTCGACGTGCTGCTGCTCGACAAGACCGGCACGATCACGCTCGGCAACCGCCAGGCATCGACGTTCGTGCCGGCGCCGGGCGTGACCGAGGAGGCGCTGGCCGATGCCGCGCAACTGTCGTCGCTCGCCGACGAAACGCCGGAAGGCCGCAGCATCGTCGTGCTCGCGAAGGAGCGCTTCAACATTCGCCAGCGCGACATGGGGCAACTGCACGCGACGTTCATCGGCTTTTCCGCGCAGACGCGGATGAGCGGCGTCGATCTGCCCGGCCGCGAGATCCGCAAGGGTGCGGCCGACGCGATCCGCAACTACGTCGAGACGCATGGCAGCCGCTTCCCGGAAGAAGTGCGCCGCGCGGTCGATGAGGTCGCGCGCCGCGGCAGCACGCCGCTCGTCGTCGCCGACCTGCATGAAGGCGCGGCGCGCGTGCTCGGCGTGATCGAGCTGAAGGACATCGTGAAGGGCGGCATCAAGGAGCGCTTCGCGGAACTGCGCAAGATGGGCATCAAGACCGTGATGGTGACGGGCGACAACCGGCTGACGGCCGCGGCGATCGCGGCGGAAGCGGGCGTCGACGACTTCCTCGCGGAAGCGACGCCGGAAACCAAGCTCGCGACGATCCGAGAGCATCAGGCGGCGGGCCGTCTGGTTGCAATGACCGGCGACGGCACCAACGACGCGCCGGCGCTCGCGCAGGCCGACGTGGCCGTGGCGATGAACACCGGCACGCAGGCGGCGAAGGAAGCCGGCAACATGGTCGACCTCGACTCGAACCCGACGAAGCTGATCGAGATCGTCGAGATCGGCAAGCAGATGCTGATGACGCGCGGTTCGTTGACGACGTTCTCGATCGCGAACGATATCGCGAAGTACTTCGCGATCATCCCGGCCGCGTTCGTGACGACCTACCCGCAGCTGCGCGTGCTCGACATCATGCACCTGACGTCGCCGGCGTCGGCGATCCTGTCGGCGGTGATCTTCAATGCGCTGATCATCGTCGCGCTGATTCCGCTGGCGCTGAAGGGCGTCACGTACCGGCCGCTCGGCGCGGCGTCGCTCCTGCGCCGCAACCTGCTGGTGTACGGCCTCGGCGGCGTACTGCTGCCGTTCCCGTTCATCAAGCTGATCGACATGACGCTCGCTGCACTCGGCTGGGCCTGAGCCGGCCGTATTTGAAGGAAACATCATGAAAACGTTGATTCGTCCGCTCGTCGTGCTCTTTGTCGTCCTGACTGCCGTGACGGGGCTCGCCTACCCGGCCGTGATGACCGTGTTCGGCCAGGCCGTGTTCCCGTCGCAGGCGAACGGCAGCCTGATCGAGAAGGACGGCAAGGCGGTCGGCTCCGCACTGATCGGCCAGCCGTTCGATGCGCCGAAGTACTTCTGGGGCCGCCTGTCGGCCACGACGCCGATGCCGTACAACGCGACCGGCTCCGGCGGCTCGAACCTGGGCCCGCTGAACCCGTCGCTCGCCGACCAGGTGAAGGGGCGCATCGCCGCGCTGCGCGACGCGGGCACCGACATGTCGAAGCCGGTGCCGGTCGACCTCGTGACGGCGTCGGCCAGCGGCCTCGATCCGGAAATCACGCCGGCCGCCGCCGCGTACCAGGTCGAGCGCGTCGCGAAGGCGCGCAACCTGGCGCCCGACGCGGTCGCGCAGCTCGTCGCCGCGAACACGAAGGGCCGCCAGTTCGGCGTGTTCGGCGAACCGCGCGTGAACGTGCTGCAGCTGAACCTCGCGCTCGACGCGGCGCAGGCTGCGCACTGACCGCGCATCCGGGTTTCCGGCGGCAACCGGCGTCCGGCGCGGCCCGATCCGCGCCGGACGCGTCTTTTCCCGACGGCGCATGCGCCGTCTTTGCCTTTTGCGGCGATTTGGAACAACAATGCTCGTACTCGCGCGCATCCGGGCGCTCCGCCTTTCTGACGCATGAATCGTCCCGATCCAGACCAACTCCTCGACAAGCTGCAGCGTGACGAAGAAAAACAGCGGCGCGGCCAGCTCAAGATCTTCTTCGGCGCATCGGCCGGTGTCGGCAAGACCTACGCGATGCTGCAGGCCGCGCGCCAGCGCCTGCAGGAAGGCGTCGACGTCGTCGTCGGCATCGTCGAGACCCACGGGCGCAGCGAAACCGCCGCGCTGCTCGACGGCCTCGACGTGCTGCCGCTCGCGCGCATCGACTATCGCGGCCGCACGCTCGCCGAATTCGATCTCGACGGCGCGCTCGCGCGTGAGCCGCAACTGATCCTCGTCGACGAGCTCGCGCATTCGAACGTGCAGGGCGCGCGGCACCTGAAGCGCTGGCAGGATGTGTACGAGCTGCTCGACGCGGGCATCGACGTCTACACGACCGTCAACGTCCAGCACCTCGAAAGCCTGAACGACGTGGTCGGCGCGATCACCGGCATCCGCGTGTGGGAGACGGTGCCCGACCGCGTGTTCGACGCGGCCGACGAAGTCACGCTCGTCGACCTGCCGGCCGAGGAGCTGCTCGAGCGGATGCGCGACGGCAAGGTCTATCTCGCGCAGCAGGCCGAGCGCGCGGTGCGTAACTTCTTCCGCAAGGGCAACCTGATCGCGCTGCGCGAACTGGCGCTGCGGCGCACGGCCGATCGCGTCGACGCGCAGATGCGCGAGTATCGCGCCGATCGTTCGATCCAGCGCATCTGGCAGGCCCGCGAGCGGCTGCTCGTGTGCGTCGGTCCCGGCCCCGAGGCGCCGACGCTCGTGCGGGCGGCCGCACGGCTCGCCGCGAGCCTGAAGGCCGACTGGATCGCCGTCTATGTGGAGACGCCGCGCCTGCAGCGGCTGCCCGATGCGCGACGGCAGCGCACGCTCGATGCGCTGAAGCTCGCGGCCGAGCTCGGCGCGGAGACGGCCACGCTCGCCGGCGCCGACGCGGTTGCCGCGCTGATCGGCTATGCGAAGGTGCGCAACGTGTCGAAGATTGTCGCGGGCGGCTCGCCGAAGGTCGGGCTCGTGCGCCGCTTCGTGCGGCCGTTCGGCGAGAAGCTTGCCGAACGCGCGGGCGACGTCGACTTGATGCTGATCCGTGCGTCCGCGAGCGACGAGGCGCGCGCGGCACCGCTGGACGCACGTGCGCGCGACTGGCGTGACGCGTTCGCGCAGTTCGGCACGCACCGTTCGCCGCCGCGGCACTACGTGTATGCGGCCGCGATCTGCGCGGCGATCACGGTCGTCGCGAGCCTCGTGTCCGAGCGGCTCGACCTCACGAACCTCGTGATGCTGTACCTGCTCGGCGTCGTGTTCTCGGCCGTGCGGCTCGGGCGCGGCCCGGGCGTGCTGCAGTCGTTCCTGTCGGTGGCCGCGTTCGATTACTTCTTCGTGCCGCCGCGCATGTCGTTCTCGGTCAGCGACACGCAATACCTGCTGACCTTCTTCGGGATGCTGCTGACGTCGCTCGTGATCAGCCACCTGACGTCGACGCTGACGCGCCAGGCGAGCGTCGCGCAGCGCCGCGAGCGCCGCACCGGCGCGATCTATGCGATGGCGCGCGAGCTGGGCGCGGCGCTGACGACCGAGCAGATCGTCGAGATCGGCAGCCGTCACGTGGGCGAGGTGTTCCGCGCGCGCGTCGCGTTCCTGTTGCCCGACAGTGCGGACAAGGTGCGGCAGAAGATCGAGGAGCCCGATGCGGCCGTCACGCTGACGGGCGCCGATCTCGACAGCGACGTCGGCCAGTGGGTATACGACCAGCAGAAGCCGGCCGGCCGCGGCACCGATACGTTGCCCGCGACGGCCGCGCTGTACCTGCCGCTGAAGGCGCCGATGCGTACGCGCGGCGTGCTCGCGGTCGCGTCGCGCGAGCCGCGCGAACTCGAGGTGCCGGAGCAGCAGCGGATGCTCGACGCGTTCGCCGCGCAGATCGCGCTCGCGCTCGAACGCGTGCACTACGTCGAGATCGCGCGCGACGCGCTCGTCAACATGGAATCCGAGCGGCTACGCAACTCGCTGCTGTCGGCGATCTCGCACGACCTGCGCACGCCGCTCACGACGATCGTCGGCTTCTCGTCGATGCTCGCGAACGGGCGCGCGGCCGCGCAGGGGGGCGACGCCGCGGCGGCCGAACGCTTTGCGCAGCGCGAGGGCGAACTCGTCGACGCGATCCACGACGAGGCGCTGCGGATGACGGGCATCGTCACGAACCTGCTCGACATGGCGCGGCTGCAGGCCGGCAGCCTGCAGTTGAAGCGCCAGTGGTCGCTGCTCGAGGAAACCGTCGGCGCCGCGCTCGCCGCCTGCAAGCGCGTGCTTGCGCGCCATCCGGCGCGCGTCGTGCTGCCGGCCGACCTGCCGCTCCTGCAGATGGACGCGGTGCTGATGGAGCGCCTGTTCACCAACCTGTTCGAGAATGCGGCGAAGTACACGCCGGCCGATACGCCGCTCGACATCGGCGCCGAGCGCGTGAGCGACGACGGGCTGCCGTTCGTGCGCGTGCTCGTCGACGATTACGGTCCCGGCCTGCCGGCCGGGATGGAAACGCGGATTTTCGACAAGTTCACGCGCGGCGAGAAGGAATCGGCGACGCCGGGCATCGGCCTCGGCCTCGCGATCTGCCGCGCGATCGTCGAAGCGCACGGCGGTAAAATCGGCGCGTTCAACCGTACGGCACCCGACGGCCACGTGACGGGCGCGCGTTTCTGGTTCACGCTGCCGGTCGAGACACCGCCGGCCGCGCCTGCCGTACCCGACGACGAACCCGAAGTGCCGGGTGCGTCGTCCCCATCCGAATCATTGCCAGATCATGAGTGAACCCAGCCTGACCGTCGTCCTGATCGAGGACGAAAAGCAGATCCGCCGTTTCGTGCGCGCCGCGCTCGAGGAGGAGGACATCGCGGTGTTCGAGGCCGAGACGGGCAAGCAGGGGCTGATCGACGCGGCGACGCGCAAGCCCGATCTCGTGATCGTCGACCTCGGCCTGCCCGATACCGACGGCCTCGACGTGATCCGGGAATTGCGCGGCTGGTCCGAGGTGCCGGTGATCGTGCTGTCCGCGCGCACGCAGGAAGAAGAGAAGGTCGCGGCGCTCGATGCGGGCGCCGACGATTACCTGACCAAGCCGTTCGGCGTGTCCGAACTGCGCGCGCGGATTCGCGCGCAACTGCGCCGGCGCAACCAGGGCGGCGCGAACGAGTCGCCGAAGGTGACCTTCGGCACCGTGACCGTCGATCTCGCGCTGCGCCAGGTGTGGCGCGACAACGAGATCGTGCATCTGACGCCGCTCGAATACCGGCTGCTCGCGACGCTCGTGCGGCACGCGGGACGCGTGCTCACGCACCGCCAGCTGCTGCGCGACGTGTGGGGGCCGTCGCACGTCGAAAGCCACCACTATTTGCGCATCTACATGGCGCACCTGCGCCAGAAGCTCGAGCGCGACCCGGCGCAACCCGAGTACATCGTGACGGAGACGGGCGTCGGCTACCGGCTGGTCGGCGCCGCATGACGCACGTAGCCGGGGCGGCGCCCGTGCGCGTGACGTCGCGTGCCGGCAGGGTTGCGTCGGCGCGACAGTCTCGCGGCCGGCGCGCGCGTTGCACACCCGGCGCTCATTCCCCGTTATCCTGACCGTTCCGCGAACGAAAACGAGGAGCGTGCAATGTCCGTCCGTCTGGTCGTCATCTGTGCGCTGGCGCTTGCCGCGTCTGGCGCGTTCGCCCAACCGCTGCCGCCCGGGCAGCAACCGTCGTCGCAGCAGCAGGCGATGGCCAATCCCGCGTCGGTCAATTGCGCCAAGCTCGGCGGCCGCCACACGACCCGCAACCTGTCGAGCGGGCAGGTCGGCATGTGCGTGTTCAAGGATGGCCGCGTGTGCGAGGAGTGGGCGCTGTACCGCGACGACCGCTGCGTCGCCGCCGTCACGCCGAAGCGCGTGTCGAACTGACCGGCGCGGCGCGATCGCGCCCCTGATCGGCCGCGGCCACGCGCCGTGTCCGTAAGCATCTTGTTATACTCGGCGCCGCCCGGGGACGACCCCGGGTCATTCGCTTCAACGGGGACGGCCCCATCCGATACGGAGTACGTCGAGATGGCGTGGGTATTGTTGTTCATTGCCGGTTTGCTGGAAGTGGCCTGGGCGGCCGGCATGAAATCGTCGGACGGCTTCACGAAGCTCGGTCCGTCGGTGTTTACGATCGTGACGGCGCTGGCCAGCTTCGGGCTGCTCGCGGTTGCGATGCGCCAGTTGCCGCTCGGCACCGCGTACGCGGTATGGACCGGCATCGGCGCGGTCGGTGCGTTCGTGTTCGGCATCGTGATGATGGGCGAGGCGCTGACCGTCGCGCGCGTCGCGAGCGCCGTGCTGATCGTCGCGGGGCTGATCGGCCTGAAGCTGTCGTCGGCTGCGTGACGGCGGCACTCGGGCGCGCGCACCCGGTTGCCGCACCGCGGAATTGCGCCGGCCGCGCGCCTGGCCTGTCTATAATGGAACGCATTCGGGCCTGAATACCGTCGTGCTTCTCGCGGCACGCGGTGCCGGTCGCCACGCGCCGCGCGGCCGGTCTGTCCGACCCGATCCGATCAATCGGCAAAGCGCACGGAAAGTGCAAGGAGAGGGCCATGATCGAAGCCATTTCGCTCGGCGCGGGGCTCGCGTGGGCGAGCGGCCTGCGCCTATACCTGACCGTGCTGATCGCCGGCGTGCTGGCGCGGTTCGGCTGGCTCCACCTGCCCGACACGCTGGCCGTCCTGATGTCGCCGTGGGTCATCGGCGCCGCGGCCGTGCTCGCCGTCACCGAATTCCTTGCCGACAAGATCCCCGCGTTCGACTCGCTGTGGGATGCCGTGCACACCTTCATCCGCATTCCCGCCGGCGCCGTGCTCGCCGCCGGCGCGCTCGGCCATGCCGATCCGACCGTGCTCGCGGTCGCGGGGCTCGCCGGCGGCTCGCTGGCCGGTGCCGCGCACGTGGCGAAGGCCGGCACGCGCGCGATGATCAACCTGTCACCCGAACCGATTTCGAACTGGATCGCGTCGTCGACCGAGGACGGCCTCGTGGTCGGCGGGCTCGTGCTCGCGTTCTTCGTTCCGCTCGCGTTCCTCGTGCTGCTTGCCGCCTTCATCGCGGCGTCCGCGTGGGCGCTCCCGCGCCTGTGGCGCGGTGTCTCCGGCGGCTTTCGCGGGATGGCGAACCACATGGTGTCGCGGCTCAACTCGATCGGGGGGAAGCGCGATTGAAGGGGCGGCAACCCGCGGCGCAGCCGCCGGCCGGGCAATCCGGCCATGAGGTGAACGCGCATGCCGGCCGCTTCGGCCTGCGCGACCTGATCCGCCAGGCCGCCCGCATGACCGCGCGCGACTGGCGCGCGGGCGAGTTGACGCTGCTCGTCCTGGCACTGGTGCTCGCGGTCGCGGCGCTGACGAGCGTCGGCTTCCTCGCCGACCGGCTGCGCCAGGGGCTCGAGCGCGACGCGCGCCAGATGCTCGGCGCCGATTTCGTCGTGCGGGCCGATCGCCCCGTCGATCCGTCGTTCGACCAGCAGGCCCGCGCGCTCGGCCTGCGTACTGCGACGACCGCCATCTTCCCGAGCATGATCGCGTCCGCCACGGGCGGGCAGGCGACCGACGCGGCGCCGTCGCGCCTCGCGGCCGTGAAGGCCGTGTCGCCCGGCTATCCGTTGCGCGGCGCGGTCGAGATCCTGCCGGCCGGCGCGGCCACCGCGCAGAAGGCGGTCGCGATTCCCGCGCCCGGCACCGTATGGGCCGATCCGGCGCTGCTCGATGCGCTGCACCTGAAGGCGGGCGATACGGTGCGCGTCGGCCTGCGCACCTTCAAGGTCGCCGCGTCGATCTCCCGCGAGCTGGATCGCGGGTTTTCCTTCGTCAATTTCTCGCCGCGGCTGATGATGCGCGCGGACGAGCTGGCCGCGACGGGGCTCACGGGCTATGGCAGCCGTGTCACGTACCGGCTGCTGGTTGCCGGCGACCAGCAGTCCGTCGCGCGTTTCGAGGTGTATGCGCACGCACGTGTCGACGGCGGGAAGCTGCGCGGCGTCGGTCTCGAGTCGTTGCAGGAAGGCCAGCCGCAGGTGCGGCAGACGCTGGATCGCGCGCGCCACTTCCTGACGCTCGTCGCGCTGCTCACCGCGCTGCTCGCGGCGGTCGCGATCGCGATGGCCGCGCAGCGCTACATGCGGCGCCACCTCGACGGCTGCGCGACGATGCGCTGCCTCGGCGTGAGCCGCCGCACGCTCGGCGCGCTGTTCGCACTCGAATTCGTTGGCATCGGGATCGTGTCCGGCGCCGCAGGCGCGGTGCTCGGCTATGGCGGCCACTGGGCGTTGCTGGCCGCGCTCGGCGGCCTGATCGACGTGGTGCTGCCGCCTCCCACGCTGTGGCCGGCGCTGATCGGCATGGGCGCGGCGCTCGTGTTGCTGCTCGGTTTCGCGCTGCCGCCGCTCGTGCCGCTCACGCGCGTGCCGCCGGTACGCGTGCTGCGGCGCGAGTGGGGCGACGCGTCGCGCACGGCGTGGGCCGCGTATGCGGTCGGCGTCGTGCTGTTCGCGGGGCTGCTGATCGTGGCCGCCGGCAACCTGAAACTCGGGCTGATCGTCGCGGGCGGGTTCGCCGGCGCGCTGGTCGGTTTCGCGCTGATCGCGCGGCTCGTGCTGTTCGCCGCCGCGCGCGCGGTGCGCAACGCGCGCGTGGCCGCGGGCGTGGGCTGGCGTTACGCGCTGGCGTCGCTGCACCGGCGCGGCACGGCGAGCGCGCTGCAGATCACCGCGCTCGCGCTCGGCCTGATGTGCCTGCTGCTGATCGCGATCACGCGCAACGACCTCGTCGCGGGCTGGCAGCAGTCGACGCCGCCCGATGCGCCGAACCAGTTCCTGATCGACATCCAGCCCGACCAGCGCGCCGACGTCGCGGCTTATCTGGCCGCGCACGGCGTGCGCGACGCGGTGCCCGAGCCGATGGTGCGCGGCCGCCTCGTCGCGATCAACGGCAAGCCGGTGAATCCGGACGCCTACCCGTCCGAGGAGGCGCGCCGGCTCGTCGACCGCGAGTTCAACCTGTCCTATACGACCCAGTTGCCGTCCGACAACCGGATCGTCGAAGGCGACTGGTTCGGCACCGCGGCGACGCCGCAGATCTCGATCGAGGCCGGCCTCGCGAAGACGCTGAACGTGAAGCCGGGCGACGTGCTGCGCTTCGACGTGACGGGGCTGACGGTCGACGCGCCGATCACGAGCGTGCGCAAGCTCGACTGGGGTTCGTTCCGCGTCAATTTCTTCGTGCTGATGCCGCCGCCGGTGCTGAAGGATTTCCCGGCCGTGTACCTGACGAGCTTCCATTTGCCGGCATCGAATGCCGCGCTGCTCGATCCGCTGATCGCGCGCTATCCGAACCTGACCGCGATCGACGTCGCGCCGATCCTCGCGCAATTGCAACGGATGATGCTGCAGGTGGTCGGCGCGGTGCAGTTCCTGTTCATGTTCACGCTCGCGGCCGGCGTCCTCGTGCTGTACACGGCGCTCGCCGGCACGCGCGACGAGCGGGTGCGCGAGGCAGCGCTGCTGCGCGCGCTCGGCGCGTCGCGCGCGCAGGTCAACGCGGTGCAGCGCGCGGAGTTCGTCGTGGTTGGCGCACTGGCCGGTGCGCTGGCGTCGGCGGGCGCGATCGCGGTCGGCTGGGTGCTCGCGTCGCGCGTGTTCGATTTCCAGCTCGCCGTCGATCCGTGGCTCGTGCCGGCCGGCATCGCGGCCGGCGTCGCGTGCGCCGGTGCGGCCGGCTGGCTGAGCCTGCATAATGTGCTGCGGCGCCCCGCGCTGCAGTCGCTGCGCGACGCATGAGCGTCGCCGGCGGCCCCGAAGATCCCGTTTTTTCCGACTATCCGTATGACCGATGTGAATGACGATGCGCCGTCGCAACCGACGGCGTTCGAGCTCGTGGGCGGTGAAGCCCGCGTGCGCGAAATGGTGGACCGCTTTTACGACCTGATGGATCTCGAGCCCGAGTTCGCGCAGATTCGCGCGCTGCACCCGGATTCGCTCGACGGTTCGCGCGACAAGTTTTTCTGGTTCCTGTGCGGGTGGCTCGGCGGCCCCGACCACTACATCAGGCGGTTCGGCCATCCGCGGCTGCGCGCGCGGCACCTGCCGTTCCCGATCGCGTCGGTCGAGCGCGACCAGTGGTTGCGCTGCATGGCGTGGGCGATGGAGGACATCGGGCTGCCCGAGCCGCTGCGCGAGCGGCTCATGCATTCGTTCTACGACACGGCCGACTGGATGCGCAACCGGCCCGGCTGATCGACCGGTACGCCGCCGCCCGCGCGCGGGACGATCTGCGTCTGGGCGCGCGCGCCGCGCGGCGCGACACTGGCCGCTTCCCCCCATCGATACGAGGTTTGCCCGATGACGACACAAGCGCTGTTTCGCGAAAACGCGTACCTCACGCAATGCGACGCGGTCGTGCTGGCCGTCGGCGACGACGGTATCCGGCTCGACCGCACCGTGTTCTATCCGCTCGGCGGCGGCCAGGCCGGCGACACAGGCACGCTGACGCTCCCCGACGGCAGCACGATCGCGATTGCCGATACGCGCAAGGCCAAGTTCGACGGCGCGACGCCCGACGACGCCGTGCACGTGCCCGCACCGGGGCAGGAGGCGAGTGTCGCGGCGCTCGAGCCCGGCACGCGCGTGGTCGCGGAGATCGACTGGCTGCGCCGCTATCGCCACATGCGGCTGCATACCGCGGCGCACCTGATGTGCGCGGTGCTGCCGTACGCGGTCGACGGCTGCAGCGTGACGGCCGACTACGTGCGGCTGGATTTCGCGACGTCCGACGCGATCGACCGCGATGACGTCGAGCGGCGCCTCGCCGGCCTGGTGGGCGGCGCGCATCCGGTCACGACCGAATGGATCACCGACGACGAGATGGCCGCGCGGCCGGACCTCGTGCGCACGATGAGCGTGAAGCCGCCGATGGGCCTCGGCCGCGTGCGGCTGCTGCGCATCGAGCAGGTCGACCTGCAGCCGTGCGGCGGCACGCATGTGCGCAATACGTCCGAAATCGGCGAGCTGCGGGTCGCGAAACTGGAAAAGAAGAGCGCGCGCACCCGGCGCCTCGTACTGGAGTTTGCATGACGATTGACACCCCCCACGCGGGCGCGGCGGCGCTCGATCCGCAAGCGCGGGAGATTCTCGATTTCTGGTTCGGCGAGCCGGGCTCGGCCGAATTCGGGCAGAACCGCAAGGTCTGGTTCAACGGCGGCGCGGCATTCGACGACGTGCTGCGCACGCGCTACGGCGCGTTGCTCGACGCCGCGTGCGACGGCGCTTGCGATCACTGGGCAAGCTCGCCGTCGGGGGCACTGGCGTTGATCGTCGTGCTCGACCAGTTCTCGCGCAACATCCATCGCGGCACGCCGCGCGCGTTTGCCGCCGATCCGAAAGCGCTCGCGCTTGCGCGCCGCGTCGTCGCGGCCGACTGGGACGCGCAGTTGCCGAGCGGACATCACCGCGCGTTTGCGTATCTGCCGTTCGAGCACGACGAGTCGGTCGAGAGCCAGCGTGAGGCCGTGCGCCTGTGCGCAGGCATTCGCGACGAAGCAGGGTGCGAGAGCTATCACCGCTTCGCGTTGCTGCATGCGGCCGTCGTCGAGCGCTTCGGCCGCTTTCCGCACCGGAACGCGATTCTCGGTCGGGTATCGAGCGACGAGGAGACGGCGTTTCTTCGCGAGCCTGGTTCGTCGTTCTGACGATTCGGGCAGCGGCGTGACGCGGGAAGAGGGAAGGCCCGCGGAGTCACGCGGGCACGGTGGCGGCAGGGCACGCCGGGCGGCGGCGCGCATTTCCCGATGGCTGTTCGCTGCTCGGGCGGTGGTGCTCACCACGCCACGCCCGGTACGAGGGCAAGCACGGCGGCGCGTCCGCCGTCGCTCCCCCGCCTTACTCAACGTGCTGTTCGGGCGTGCGCACGTACACGCGCAGCAGTTCCTCGTTGTCGCCCGGGCGGGAGCCCGTCCAGAACAGTTTCCATTCGTCGCCGGGTGCCGGATCGACGGCCCGCACGCCCTGAACGATCATCCAGGTGCAGCGTGTCGTCTTCGCGTCGTCGATCGGCGTGTGCTGGATGCCGGAGAAGTAGTACAGCATCGGCGCTTCCGATTCGCCGAGCCCGTGCAGGCTCGCCATGCAGTCGCCGTCGTTCCATTCGAGTGCGAGATGCGCGTTCAGGTCGTCGAACACCGAGCGGTAGCTTTTCGCGACGTCGAGCCATGGCAGCAGCAGCGTGTAAATGAGCCCCCATGCGACGAGTGCGCCGGCGCCCCACGACAGCGCGCCGCGCCAGACGCCCGTCGCGCGCAGCTTCGGCAGCAGCGTCAGCCAGCCGACCGTCAGCACGAGCGCACCGATCACGAGCGCGGGTTCGATCGGCATCGTCCAGTCGAGCGGCAGCCAGCGGCCGAGCAGCGTCAGATCCTTGCGCGACGCCGCCGGATCGGCCATCACCGCCCAGATGGCCCAGGCGAGCGCGGCGGCCGTGCCGAACAGGATGCGGCTCAGGTAGTCCCACGCGAGATGCAGCTGGCGCGGCAGGCGGTCGATGGCCTGTGCGGCGACCAGCGCGAGCGGGGCGAAGAACGGCAGGATGTAGAGCTGGCGCGACGTCGCGGACACTTGCAGCACGACGAGCCCGACGAGCGTGAACATCACCGGCAGCGCGATGCGCGGCGTGCGCCAGTCGCGCCACGCACCGCGCGCGAGCGCGACGATCGCGAGCGGCGCGACCGGGAAGCCGACGAGCAGGAACGCACGCAGGATGAAGAACGGCTTGTCGTTTTCCGCGCCCAGTTCGGGGACGGAGAAACCGAAGAAGCGGCCGACGTTGTTGTCCCAGAACCACGTCATGAACAGCGTCTCGGAGCGCAGGAACAGTGCGGTCGGCCAGACGAGCGCGAACGGCGCGAACACCAGTGCGGCGACGCCGAGCGAGCGCGCGAACGCGCGGGTGCGGCAGGCCGGATAGAGCACCATCGCGCCGACGAGCGTGGCGGCAAACACGAGCGGCACGAACAGCCCCTTCGTCATCAGTGCGATGCCGACGCCCGCGCCGAAGATCGGCGCGGCCCAGCGGCCCGACGGCCGGACCGGTAGCCCGTGCCGCATCTGCTGCGCACGCGCGACGTGCTGCATCACGAGTTCGAGCAGTCCGCAGAACGCGATTGCCGTGCCGGCGAACAGCGCGACGTCGGTCATCATGTCGTGCACGTGCTTGATGACCACGAGCGTGCCGGCGCTCAGCACGACGGGACCGATCACGCGCAGGTCGAACCAGGCGTCCGCGCGGCTGGCGACGCGCGCCGCGCGCGCGATGAAGCCGAATGCCAGTGCGGCGAACAGCGCGCTCGCGAGCCGGGCCGCGTCGTGCAGCGGCATCACGCGCTGCAGCAGCCAGGCGAGGCTGGTCGCGACCCACGCGTAGAGCGGCGGCTTTTCCATGAACGGCAGGCCGGCATTGGTCGGCACGACGAAGTCGCCGGTCTCGAGCATGTGCTGGATGATGCCGAACGTGTAGGTTTCGTCCTGCTTCCACGGGTCGTGGCCGAGCACGCCCGGCAGCGTATACGCGCAGATCAGCGCGGCGACGAACAGCCACGCGCGCCAGCCGAGCAGGCGCGAGCGTTCGCGCGTCGTGCTGGTGACGGCGGTCGAGGCGGCGACGGGCGTGCCGGCGGCGTCGAGCGTTGCGGTGAGATCGGCGTCGGCGGTCGAATGGGTGTACTGGGCCGGAGCGGGCACAGACGTGCGTCGCCGGCTGGGCGCTGCGGTTCCAGGCATGGAAGGAATCTCGGGTCGAGTCGAGCGGATCCGGCGACGTGGGCAGGACCGATTGGGGCCATATCAAAGGCCAACGGACGGGTGTTTATGACACCTGTCTGAATGTCCGCTAGTAGACCACGGAATTGTTACGGTGGATTACCGTTCGTGTCACGAAATTGTGGAGATTTGTGGTGTCGTGACGACGGATCGCTTCGGACGGCGGTTTTGGATGCGCCGCAGTGCGGAATTACCGGCCGCCGCCGACGTCGAGCAGGGCGCCCGTCGTGTAGGACGCCGCGTCGCCCAGTAGCCAGACGATCGCTTCGGCGATCTCCCGCGCTTCGCCCGCGCGGCCGAGCGGTGTCGTGGCGCCGAGGCGGGCCGCACGGCCCGGCTGGCCGCCGCTCGCGTGAATGTCGGTCTCGATCAGGCCGGGTCGGACCGCGTTGACGCGTACGCCGTGCGGGCCGAGTTCCTTCGCGAGACCGATCGTCAGCGAGTCGACCGCGCCTTTCGACCCGGCATAGTCGACGTATTCGTTCGGCGAGCCGAGCCGGGAGGCGATCGACGAGACGTTGACGATCGCGCCGCCGCGGCCGCCGCGGTCGGTGGAGAGCCGGCGCGCGGCTTCGCGCGCACACAGATACGCGCCGAGCACGTTGGTGTCGAACATCCGCCGCAGCCGGTCGGCCGGCATGTCGGCGAGCGGCATCGACGGCGCGACGATGCCCGCGTTGTTGACGAGCGCGTCGACGCGGCCGAATGCGGCCGTGACGGTGTCGAACATCGCGACGACATCGGCTTCGTTCGCGACGTCGCCCGCGACGACGCACGCCCGGCCGCCCGCGTCGCGGACGGCCTGCGCGGTGAGTTCGGCCGCCGCCGCGTCGCGCGCGTAGTTGATGCCGACGTCCCAGCCGCGCTCGGCCGCGAGCACGGCGGTCGCGCGGCCGATGCCGCGGCTCGCGCCGGTGATGAGGACGGCCTTGCGCTCGGACGGAGCGGTCATCGCGTGCGGGTTCCGGTGACGGTTACTTGGCCGCGTCGGGCGCCCACTTGTCGCGGGCGGGCGGCTGGTAGCGGCGCAGTCGCTCGATCAGCTCGACGGGTTCCGATTCGACGCACAGTGCGTCGAAATAGGCCGGACGCATGAAGCCCTCGTCGACCGTATGGCGCAGCAGCGCGATCAGCGGATCGTAGAACGAATCGATGTTGTAGAGCGCGACGGGCTTGCGGTGATAGCCGAGCTGCGCCCACGTGTAAACCTCGAAGAGCTCCTCGAGCGTGCCGGCGCCGCCGGGCATCGCGACGAACGCATCGGACAGGTCGGCCATCATTTTCTTGCGGTGGTGCATGTCGGGCACGACGTGCAGTTCCGACAGCCCCGTATGGCCGACTTCCTTGTCGACGAGCAGTTCGGGGATCACGCCGACCGCACGGCCGCCGGCCGCCATCACTTCGTCGGCGATCACGCCCATCAGGCCGACCCGGCCGCCGCCGTAGACGAGCGTGAGGCCTGCGTCGACGAGCGCGCGGCCGAATGCGCGCGCGGCGTCGGTATAGACGGGCCGCACGCCGGACGACGAGCCGCAGTAAACACAAACAGCCTTCATTGCTTGGCATCCTTGGCGGGTGCCTGCCCGGTGACGACGGGGCTGTCGGCGGGGCGCGGCGAGCCGTCGCGCGGCGGCAGGTAGTCGGTGAACTGGCGCTTCGGCAGCTTGCCGGAGACCAGGTCGTCGAACAGCTGGCGCGAACGGCCGCGCAGGTACGGCGCCATCACGGAGATCACGTGCATGCTGACCTGGTGCAGTTCCTCGCGGATCGCGTCCTGGTCGTTGTATTTGCGCGGATGCATCACGTACTGATACGACAGCCAGTACGTCGAAATGACGGCCATGTTGGTGGCGATGACCTCGATCTCGGCGGGCGTCGCGACCATCTCGGCGTCGGACACGAGCAGCTCGCACATGTCGCGCGCGAAGCGCACCTTGTGGCTGATGATCTGCTTGAAGTGCGTCTCGAGCGTGCGGTTGCGGGCGAGCAGGTCGTTGAGGTCGCGATACAGGAACCGGTAGGTCCACATGAAATCGGCCATGTACTGCAGGTACGACCAGGTTTCGTCGATCGTCGGACGGTGATCTTCGGGAAAGCGCAGCCGCCGTTCGATCTGCTGCTCGAACTGCGCGAAGATGCTGTTGATGATGTCGTCCTTGTTGCGGAAATGGTAGTACAGGTTGCCTGGACTGATTTCCATTTCCTCGGCGATCGTCGTGGTCGTGACGTTCGGCTCGCCGATCTCGTTGAAGAGTTTCAACGACAACTCGAGAATCCGTTCGCGGGTGCGGCGGGGAGGTTTCGCTTCCATGTCGTCCGGCCCTGTGTGTGCCGGACTGGCGGGCGCTGCAATCGATGCTGCGTGATTCGTCCGGCGCGGGTTGCTGTTCTATGTCTAGCGGACGATTATAAACCGGGGTTTCGCCACATCGGGGCATTTCGTGATCGCCGCCCCGCGCAGCGCATGGTGCAGCGCCGCACGCGGGCGGTGCGCCAGGTACCCGCAGGGCAGCTCTCTAGAAGCCGAGCCAGCGTGCGACGACTGGGCCGAGCACGAAGCCCCACGTCGTCACGCACGCGAACAGCGCGACGGTCACGGCTGCGCTGCCGAGATCCTTCGCGCGCTTCGAGAGTTCGTGACGCTCGAGCGAGATGCGGTCGATCGCGGCCTCGACGCTCGAGTTCAGCAGCTCGACGATCAGCACGAGCAGCACCGACGCAATGAGCAGCGCACGCGATGCCGCCGGCACCGGTGCGAATGCGCCGACCGGGAGCATCAGCGCGGCGAGCGTGAGCTCCTGGCGAAACGCGCTCTCCTCGCGAATCGCCACGCGAAAGCCGTTCAGCGAATGCTTGAGGGCGTACCAGGCGCGCGTGATGCCGCGATGGCGCTTGTACGGGTTCGGCGGCAGCGGCGCGAGCCGATCGTCGGGGCCGAGCGGCTCGTGCGCGTGCACGTCCGCGTCGGCGTGCGGCTCTTCCTCGTCGAACGGGCGGTGCCGTTGCGGCGTTGCGTCGGGGGGCGGGATTTTGTCGTTCAGGTCTCGTTTCAAACGGCGGCACCTTCTGCTGGCGAGTACGCGGTCTTCGGCAGCGGCTTCAGATGCGACGCGAACTGCTCGGATGCCGCGCGCCACGAGAAGCGTTCGGCCCACGCGCGCGCAGTGGTGCGTTCGATCTTAAGCGCCTCGAGGCAGGCTTCCTGCAGGTCTTCGTGCATCGCGCCGGCGTCGCCTTCGCCGAGCACGTCGATCGGGCCCGTCACGGGATACGCGGCTACCGGCGTGCCGCAGGCGAGCGCCTCGAGCAGCACGAGGCCGAACGTGTCGGTGCGACTCGGGAACACGAACACGTCGGCCGCAGCATACACCTTGGCGAGCTCGGCCTGTGACAGCACGCCGAGATAGTTTGCTTCCGGATAGCGCGACTTCAGCTCAGCGAGCGCGGGGCCTTCGCCCGCGACCCATTTCGAGCCGGGCAGGTCGAGGCGCAGGAATGCCTCGACGTTCTTCTCGATCGCGACGCGGCCCACGTACAGGAAGATCGGCCGCGCGGTGTTGAGCACCTTCGATTCCATCGGCCGGAACACGTCGAGATCGACGCCGCGCGTCCACAGCACGACGTTCGTGAAGCCGAATTTCTCGAGGTCCTGCTTGACGACCGGCGTCGGCGCCATCACCGCGAGCGACGGGCCGTGGAACCAGTGCAGGAAGCGGTAGGTCGCGGCGAGCGGGATGCCGAAGCGCGCCTGCACGTATTCCGGAAAGCGCGTGTGGTACGCGGTCGTGTACGGCAGCTTGCGCGATCGCGCGTAGCGTCGCGCGGCGAGGCCGAGCGGGCCTTCGGTCGCGATGTGCAGCGCGTCGGGGGCGAACGCATCGATTCGCGCGCGCAGCTTGCGGTACGGCAGGATCGACAGGCGGATCTCCGGGTAGGTCGGGCAGGGCACCGTACGGAATTCCAGCGGCGTCAGCAGTTCGACGCGGTGGCCGAGCGCGGTGAGTTCGCGCGACGTGCTCTTCAGCGTGCGCACGACGCCGTTGACCTGCGGTTCCCACGCGTCGGTGACGATCATGATCTTCATCGCGGCTTTGTCCTGTAAGTAGGGGGGTGTCAGGCAGTGGCCTTGGCCTTGCGCGACGTGGTCTCCGTCGGTGCGGTGCGCATCACCGTCCAGTAGACGATCTTCAGTTCGCCTTCCATCGTTTCGACGAGTGCGGACAGGCTTTCGACCCAGTCGCCGTCGTTGCAGTACAGCACGCCGTCGATGTCGCGGATCTCCGCCTTGTGGATGTGGCCGCACACGACGCCGTCGCAGCCGCGACGGCGCGCCTCGTCGGTCATCACGGTCTCGAACTGGGAGATGAAGTTGACGGCGTTCTTGACCTGGTGCTTCAGGTACTGCGACAGCGACCAGTACTGGAAGCCGAGCCGGCTGCGGATCCGGTTGAACCAGCGGTTCAGCACGAGGATCAGCGTGTAGAGCGTGTCGCCGAGGTACGCGAGCCATTTCGCGTGCTGGATCACGCCGTCGAACAGGTCGCCGTGCACGATCCACAAACGTTTGCCCGCGAGCGTCGTGTGGAACGCCTCGCCGCGCACCTGGATGTCGCCGAATGCGAGATCGCAGAACTGCCGCGCGCCTTCGTCGTGGTTGCCGGGGATGTAGACGACCTGCGTCCCCTTGCGTGCCTTGCGCAGGATCTTCTGCACGACGTCGTTGTGCGCCTGCGGCCAGTACCAGCCCTTTTTCAGCTGCCAGCCGTCGATGATGTCGCCGACGAGGTACAGGTACTCCGAATCGTTGTGGCGCAGGAAGTCGAGCAGGTACGGCGCCTGGCAGCCGCTCGAGCCGAGGTGGATGTCGGACAGCCAGATGGTGCGGTAGCGGTGGGCCGACGAGTCGGGGTCGTCATGCTGCGCGGCGTGCCCGGCAGGCGGGTCTTGCGATACTAGCCCATCGGTTGCGGCAGAACCGGACAGGAATGCTGTGGCGGCGCGGGCGCCGATGGGGTGACGGAACAGGGAGGTCGCGGACGTTTTCTGGCCCATGCATGACTCGCGCCGGTTGACATTACCGGCATTCCGCCATGCGGGCGTGACTGTGCCATGACAGTCACGAGACGTTCTTATTACGACCGCTGCAGGGTGTTTAGCAGTGAATGACCGGGCGTTGCGTAATGTGCCGTACGGAACGGCTCGCCATTGTCGGGCAAGGCTGCCGGGCCGGGCGGAAGTCGCCTCGGCGAGGTGTTTTCATCAGGCGAATGCCGTGCATCAGCGCGGTATCGCGACGACGCGCGTGCGGGCGATCCGGTCGTGCGGAAACTGGCGCTCGGCATGCAGTCGCGCGGCGCCTGCCCATACGGCGATCCATGCGGCGGTGAGCGCGAGCGTGACGGGTACCGACAGGCCGAGGAGTGGATGCAGCGCGAGCGGCGGCAGGAACCACAGCCAGCCGAGCACATAGCGGACGAGCGCGTGGCCCGCGCTCAGCGGCCGGCCGCTCGACGATTCGAGCCGCAGCCGCCAGGTCTTCATCGGCAGCGTTTGGCCGCCGTGGGTCCAGAACCAGACGAAGTACGCGCCGACCACGAGCGCGATCCAGGCGGCGAGCAGATTGTGATGGACGAGGCCGTTGCGTTGCTGCGTCGCGAGGCTGAACGCGAGCCCGGCGAAGAACACCACGCCGAACAGCAGCACACCTTCGTAGAGCAGCGCGGCGAGACGCCGTCGCACGGACGGCGCGGCGGTCGGAGTTTCAGGTGCGTGGGCGTTCGCCACGGGCGCTCAGGAGCCCTTGAACAGCGAGGGCGCGTCGGCGGGCGACACCGGCGCCACGGCAGCCGGCGCGGATGCGGTGCCGGCCGTCGACGATGCGGGTACCGGCGGCGCGACGGCAGCCGAGACGGGCGCCGGTACGGTGGCCGGGCCGCTTGCTGGGTGTTCGTGCGAATTGACGAGGCGGCGCACGTCCCGGTCGGCGACGGTCGGCGGCGCACTGACGACGCTCGGCCGGCGGCGGCGCTCGGCGGCCGCGAGCCGTTCCTTCTGCTCTTCCGGGAGTTGCTGGTATGCCTTCCACGCCCGCTCGCGCGCCTGTGCGGAAAGCTCCTTCGCACTCTGGTAGTTCTCGCGCGCGACGCGGCGCTGCTCGGGCGTCATCTTGGCCCATTCGGTCATCCGGTCCTGCAGGCGCTTCTGGTCATCGGGCGTCAACTTCGCGAAACGCGATGCGATCTTCAGCCATTTACGCTTGCGGGCATCGCTGAAGCCGTCCCACTGGTCGGCGAACGGCGCGAGCGCCGCGTGCTGCGCCGGCGTGAGGCGCGCCCAAGACAACGGGCCGGTAGCGGCCGGCAGCGGCAGGGGTAGGGGCAGCGGGGGGAGTTCGGTGCTCAGCCCGGTCGCGGCCGATGCTGGCGCGGCAGGGCTGCTGACCGCGGCGGCGGTCGTCGCGGGGGCCGGGTGGAATCGTGGGTAAGTGGCGACGTAGGAAACGGCGATCGCGATTACGCATCCGAAAAATACGGCCAGGCCGCGCTTCTGACTCACCCGTGCGATCCCCTCGTTATTGTCTGTTAGTGAGCGCGCGACAGATACGCGTTGAACCCGTGATCGAGATACGCATTGAGCGGCAGGTCGTCGCTGAGCATCGCCGCGTCGATGTCGGCGAGTTCGGCGGTGCGCTGCATGTCTTCCCAGTAGGCGATGCCGACGAGCCCCGCGAGCAGCAGCGCCAGCGGCCACGCGCGCAGCAGGCGGCGCGCGAGCGACGCCTGCGGGCGGCTCGCGGGCGCCGTGCCGTACGCACCGGCCGCGCCGGCGAAGGCCGGCACGAACACCGGCACGGTCGCGGCTTCGGGCTTCTTGCGCGCGAGCGCGGCCCGGCGGGCGACGGCCAGACGGTCGGTGGTCGCGGCAGGCAGGTCGGCCGCGCACTCGTCCAGCGCGCGGCGCACCTTCAACGCGAATTCGTGTTCTCGATTTGCGGGAGCGGAGCTCATAGCGTGATTCCTTTGGCCTTGAGCGCATGCGCCAGCGTGTGGGTGGCCCGTGAGCAGTGCGTCTTCACGCTGCCCTCGGAGCACCCCATCGCGGCGGCAGTCTCGGCGACATCCATATCTTCCCAATAACGCATCAGGAACGCTTCCCGTTGACGCGCCGGAAGCTTCTGGATTTCTTCGTCGATCAGGGCCAGAACCTGCTCTCGTTCGAGGCGGTGCTCGCTGCTTTCGACGCCCGCGTTGTCGTCCGCGGATTCGAGTGTTTCGAGCGGGTCGAAGTCGTCGTCGTCGCCGCTGTTCAGCGACGAGAAGAGCGTGACCCACGTGTTGCGGACTTTCTGCCGACGGAACCAGTCGTGGATCGCGTTCTGCAGGATCCGCTGAAAAAGCAGCGGCAACTCGGCCGCCGGCCGGTCGCCGTACTTCTCCGCAAGCTTGATCATCGCGTCCTGCACGATGTCGAGCGACGCATCGTCGTCACGCACGGCGTACGCAGCCTGCTTGAACGCGCGCCTTTCGACGCCCGCCAGAAAGTCGGCGAGTTCCTTGTCTGATGCCATTCCGTGAAGGTATGCGCTGCGGGCCGCTGCGTGGTGTAAAAGGGCGAAAAATTTCGTAAAACCCGCGGATGCTATCAAATTTTCGCGCCGCTTGGCACCGGGTTGGCCGCCGCACGTTGCGCGCGAGCCGCGGCGGCGGGTGCCGGGCGGCGCCCATGATGCGCTGCGGGATATTTTGCTTGACGACCCCCTCGCGACCCGCTATCGTCAATGATTCGCAACATGAAGTGATGGTCTCATTTGAGGCTGGCCCAAGAAGCCTGCCCTTCAAACTGGACGCGCCGCTTGAACCCGAGCCACAAGCCCGGCAGAGAGCACCCGATCAATTTTTTGCCGAAAATTCGAAAGGTCAAAATGAACATGCCCAGCGCGGAATTCTCCACGTCGGAACCCCTTTCCCCTCCCGATAGCGACTCCATCGGCGGTACCGTGCTCATGAAGGCACTGGCCGATGAAAACGTCGAATTCATCTGGGGCTACCCCGGCGGCTCGGTACTTTACATCTACGACGAGCTTTACAAGCAGGACAAGATTCAGCACGTGCTGGTGCGCCACGAACAGGCGGCCGTGCACGCAGCCGATGCGTATGCGCGTTCCACCGGCAATGTCGGCGTCTGCCTCGTGACGTCGGGCCCCGGTGTCACCAACGCGGTGACCGGCATCGCCACGGCGTACATGGATTCGATCCCGATGGTCGTGATCAGCGGCCAGGTGCCCACGGCCGCGATCGGCCAGGATGCCTTCCAGGAGTGCGACACCGTCGGCATCACGCGTCCGTGCGTGAAGCACAACTTCCTCGTGAAGGACGTGCGCGACCTCGCGGAAACCGTCAAGAGGGCGTTCTATATCGCCCGCACCGGCCGTCCGGGCCCGGTGCTGATCGACATCCCGAAGGACATCTCGAAGACGCCGTGCGAATACGAGCCCGTCAAGAGCGTGTCGCTGCGTTCGTACAACCCGGTCACGAAGGGCCATTCGGGCCAGATCCGCAAGGCCGTGTCGCTGCTGCTGACGGCGAAGCGTCCGTACATCTACACGGGTGGCGGCATCATCCTCGCCGACGCGTCGCGCGAACTGAACCAGTTCGCGGATCTCCTCGGTTACCCGGTCACGAACACGCTGATGGGCCTGGGCGGCTATCGCGCGTCGGACAAGAAATTCCTCGGCATGCTCGGCATGCACGGCACCTACGAAGCGAACATGGCGATGCAGCACTGCGACGTGCTGATCGCGATCGGTGCCCGCTTCGACGACCGCGTGATCGGCGACCCGGCGCACTTCGCGTCGCGTCCGCGCAAGATCATCCACATCGACATCGACCCGTCGTCGATCTCGAAGCGTGTGAAGGTCGACATCCCGATCGTCGGCGACGTGAAGGAGGTGCTGAAGGAGCTGATCGAGCAGCTGCAGACGGCCGAGCATGGCCCCGACACCGAGGCGCTCGCGCAATGGTGGAAGGACATCGAAGGCTGGCGCTCGAAGGATTGCCTGAAGTATGACCGCGAGAGCGAGATCATCAAGCCGCAGTACGTGGTCGAGAAGGCGTGGGAGCTGACGGACGGCAATGCGTTCGTGTGCTCGGACGTCGGCCAGCACCAGATGTGGGCGGCGCAGTTCTACCGTTTCAACAAGCCGCGTCGCTGGATCAACTCCGGCGGCCTCGGCACGATGGGCTTCGGCCTGCCGGCAGCGATGGGCGTCAAGATGGCGCACCCGGACGACGACGTGCTGTGCATCACGGGCGAAGGCTCGATCCAGATGTGCATCCAGGAACTGTCGACCTGCCTGCAGTACGACACGCCCGTGAAGATCATTTCGCTGAACAACCGCTATCTCGGCATGGTTCGCCAGTGGCAGCAGATCGAATACAGCAAGCGCTATTCGCATTCGTACATGGATGCGCTGCCTGATTTCGTGAAGCTCGCCGAAGCGTACGGCCATGTCGGCTTGCGGATCGAAAAGACCTCGGATGTGGAGCCGGCGCTGAAGGAAGCGTTGCGCCTGAAGGACCGCACCGTGTTTCTCGACTTCCAGACCGATCCGACCGAAAACGTCTGGCCGATGGTACAGGCCGGCAAGGGCATCACCGAGATGCTGCTCGGATCGGAAGATCTGTAACGGCGCGACGCGCGCCTGAGCCCGATGCGGCCGCCTTCACGAAGGGCGGCGCGGCACGCGGCAGCGCGCGGCGCGAGAGAATCGACACGGACACATTCTGGAAGAAGCGAACATGAGACACATCATTTCCGTCCTGCTGGAGAACGAACCGGGCGCGCTGTCGCGCGTGGTCGGTCTGTTTTCCGCACGCGGCTACAACATCGAAACCTTGACGGTGGCGCCGACCGAAGACCAATCGCTGTCGCGGCTCACCATCGTTTCCATTGGCTCCGACGACGTGATCGAACAGATCACGAAGCATCTGAACCGCCTGATCGAGGTGGTGAAAGTGGTGGACCTGACCGACGGTGCACACATCGAACGCGAGCTGATGCTGATCAAGGTACGTGCAGTGGGCAAGGAGCGCGAAGAAATGAAGCGGATGGCGGACATTTTCCGCGGCCGCATCATCGACGTGACCGAAAAGACCTACACGATCGAATTGACGGGCGCGAGCGACAAGCTCGACGCATTCATCCAGGGGCTGGACGCGGGCGCGATCCTAGAGACCGTGCGCACCGGCAGCTCCGGCATCGGACGCGGCGAGCGCATCCTGAAGGTGTGATGCCAGACAGGCACGCCGGGTGCGCCGTCATGTCCCGGCCCGCAGTACTCCATCCGAACGAATTGTTGAATTTTTGAATTAGCGAAGGAACCATCATGAACGTTTTCTACGACAAAGACGCTGACCTCTCCCTCATCAAGGGCAAGCAAGTCACGATCATCGGCTACGGCTCGCAAGGCCATGCACACGCGCTGAACCTGAAGGACAGCGGCGTGAACGTGACGGTCGGCCTGCGCAAGGGCGGCGCGTCGTGGAGCAAGGCCGAAAACGCAGGCCTGTCGGTCAAGGAAGTCGCGGAAGCGGTGAAGAGCGCCGACGTCGTGATGATGCTGCTGCCGGACGAGCAGATCGCCGACGTGTACGCGAAGGAAGTCCACGCGAACATCAAGCAGGGCGCGGCGCTGGCATTCGCGCACGGCTTCAACGTCCACTACGGCGCGGTGATCCCGCGCGCCGACCTCGACGTGATCATGATCGCGCCGAAGGCACCGGGCCACACGGTTCGCGGCACGTACTCGCAAGGTGGCGGCGTGCCGCACCTGATCGCGGTTGCGCAGAACAAGTCGGGCGCGGCACGCGACATCGCGCTGTCGTACGCGGCAGCGAACGGCGGCGGCCGTGCGGGCATCATCGAAACCAACTTCCGTGAAGAAACCGAAACCGACCTGTTCGGCGAGCAGGCCGTGCTGTGCGGCGGTACCGTCGAGCTGATCAAGGCCGGCTTCGAGACGCTGGTCGAAGCAGGCTACGCGCCGGAAATGGCGTACTTCGAGTGCCTGCACGAACTGAAGCTGATCGTCGACCTGATCTACGAAGGCGGCATCGCGAACATGAACTACTCGATCTCGAACAACGCCGAGTACGGCGAGTACGTGACGGGCCCGCGCATCGTCACGGAAGAGACGAAGAAGGCGATGAAGCAGTGCCTGACCGACATCCAGACGGGCGAGTACGCGAAGAGCTTCATTCTCGAGAACAAGGCAGGCGCACCGACGCTGCAGTCGCGCCGCCGCCTGACGGCCGAGCACCAGATCGAGCAAGTCGGCTCGAAGCTGCGCGCGATGATGCCGTGGATCGCGAAGAACAAGCTCGTCGACCAGTCGAAGAACTAAGCACCGCGTGCTGTTCCGGCCCCTCGAATAGAGGGCCGGTACCAAAAAGCCGCCCGAAGGCAGCAGTGCCCCGGGCGGCTTTTGCTATCCTACGGGCTTTGCAATTCACCGAACACAGAACGAATCCATGAACTATCCTCATCCGATCATCGCGCGCGAAGGCTGGCCGTTCATCGCGATTGCAGCCGTCATCGCGCTGTTGATCCATGCTGTCGGGGGCTTCGGCTTCGCGTGGCCGTTCTGGCTGCTGCTCGTCTTCGTCGTCCAGTTCTTCCGCGACCCGCAGCGTCCGATCCCGGCGCAGCCGAACGCGGTGCTGTGCCCGGCGGACGGCCGCATCGTCGCGGTCGAGACCACGCAGGACCCGTACGCGAACCGCGAAGCGCTGAAGATCAGCGTGTTCATGAATGTCTTCAACGTCCATTCGCAGCGTTCGCCGGTCGATGGCGCGATCTCCAAGGTCGAATACTTCCCGGGCGCGTTCCTGAACGCGGCGATCGACAAGGCGTCGACCGAGAACGAGCGTAATGCGGTCGTGATCCAGACGGCGAGCGGCAAGACCGTGACCGCGGTGCAGATCGCCGGCCTCGTTGCGCGCCGGATCCTCTGCTACGTGCGCGCGGGCGAACCGCTGTCGCGCGGCCAGCGCTACGGTTTCATCCGCTTCGGTTCGCGCGTCGACGTGTACCTGCCGCTCGGCAGCCGCGCGAAGGTGTCGATCGGCGAGAAGGTCTACGCGTCGTCGACAATCCTCGCCGAACTCGAACAGTAAGCGGCGAGGCGCACGATGGCCGCATTCAAACCGCGTCGGCCGCGCAACGGCGCCGGCCAGACGCCACGCCCGTTCCGGCGCAACAAGGTGATGGCACAGGATCCGGTGCCCATCGAGAGCCGCCGCGCCGCGCGCCAGCGGTTCCTGAAGACGCGCGGCATCTACCTGCTGCCGAACGCGTTCACGACCGCCGCGCTGTTCTGCGGCTTCTTCGCGGTCGTGCAGGCGATGAACGTGCGCTTCGAGATCGCCGCGATCGCGATTTTCGTCGCGATGGTGCTCGACGGAATGGACGGACGCGTGGCGCGCATGACGCATACGCAGAGCGCGTTCGGCGAGCAGTTCGACAGCCTGTCGGACATGGTGTCGTTCGGCGTCGCGCCCGCGCTCGTGATGTACGAGTGGGTGCTGAAGGATCTCGGCCGCTGGGGCTGGCTCGCCGCGTTCGTGTACTGCTCGGGCGCCGCGCTGCGCCTCGCGCGCTTCAATACGAACATCGGCGTCGTCGACAAGCGTTTCTTCCAGGGGCTGCCGAGCCCGGCCGCGGCCGCGCTGATCGCGGGCTTCGTGTGGCTTGCCACCGACAACCGCGTGCCGATGAAGCTCGGCTGGCTGCCGTGGGTCGCGTTCGTGCTGACGATCTACGCGGGCGTGACGATGGTGTCGAACGCGCCGTTCTACAGCGGCAAGGCGCTCGACGTGCGGCACCGCGTGCCGTTCGCGGCGATCCTGCTGGTCGTCGTCGCGTTCGTGCTCGTGTCGTCCGATCCGCCGCTGATGCTGTTCTGCCTGTTCGTGCTGTACGGGCTGTCCGGCTACGTGTTCTGGGGCTACATGGCCATCCGCGGGCGCGCGAATCCGGCGCGCTCGTCGCAGCGCGATCACTGACGCACGCGCATGCTTTGCCCGGAAACGGCGGCCCCAGGGTCGCCGTTTTCATTTGTCCCTGGTTCGGCCCGTGCGGCCGGAAACCCCGGGTGCCGTCCGATTGCGCACCCAACGGAATGCCGCTATAGTCTTTGGCATGACTGCATTTTCCCGCCTCTCCCTCCTTCTAGCCGGTGCGCCGCTACGCGCGCTAGCTTCGGCGCGCCTGCCGCGCTGACCGTTCTCGCCCCCCGTCAAGCTTCGTCTGTTGTCGAGCGTCGCCAGCGGTGGCGCGATCTCGTTACGTTTGACTTCCGTATAAAGAGCCCTGGAGCCCCCCATGACAGACAAGCTGATCATTTTCGATACGACGTTGCGTGACGGCGAACAATCGCCCGGTGCGTCGATGACGAAGGAAGAGAAAATCCGCATCGCGAAGCACCTCGAGAGGATGAAGGTCGACGTGATCGAGGCCGGCTTCGCGGCCAGCTCGAACGGCGATTTCGACGCGATCCACACGATCGCCGGTCTCGTGAAGGACAGCACGATCTGCTCGCTGGCGCGCGCCAACGACAAGGACATCCAGCGCGCCGCTGATGCGCTGAAGCCGGCCAACAGCGCGCGGATCCACACGTTCATCGCGACGTCGCCGCTGCACATGGAGAAGAAGCTGCGGATGACGCCCGACCAGGTGTTCGAGCAGGCGCGTCTCGCGGTGCGTTTCGCGCGCAAGTTCACCGACAACGTCGAATTCTCGCCGGAAGACGGCAGCCGCTCGGATCTCGACTTCCTGTGCCGCGTGCTGGAAGCCGTGATCGCGGAAGGCGCGACGACGATCAACATTGCGGACACGGTCGGCTACGGCGTGCCGGAGCTGTACGGCAACCTCGTGAAGACGCTGCGGGAGCGCATTCCGAACTCGGACAAGGCGATCTTCTCGGTGCATTGCCACAACGATCTCGGGATGGCGGTGGCGAACTCGCTCGCCGGCGTGAAGATCGGCGGTGCGCGCCAGATCGAGTGCACGATCAACGGCCTCGGCGAGCGCGCGGGCAACACTTCGCTCGAAGAAATCGTGATGGCCGTGAAGACCCGCAAGGACTACTTCGGCCTCGACGTCGGCATCGACACGACGCAGATCGTACCGACGTCGAAGCTCGTGTCGCAGATCACCGGCTTCGTCGTGCAGCCGAACAAGGCGGTGGTCGGCGCGAACGCGTTCGCGCATGCGTCGGGCATTCACCAGGACGGCGTGCTGAAGGCGCGCGACACCTACGAGATCATGCGCGCGGAAGACGTGGGCTGGACCGCGAACAAGATCGTGCTCGGCAAGCTGTCGGGCCGCAACGCGTTCAAGCAGCGCCTGCAGGAGCTCGGTGTGGCGCTCGACAGCGAGAGCGAACTCAATGCCGCGTTCATGCGCTTCAAGGATCTGGCCGATCGCAAGGCCGAGATCTTCGACGAAGACATCATCGCGATCGTGTCCGAGGAGTCGGCGCTCGCGCACGAGCAGGAGCACTTCAAGTTCGTGTCGCTGTCGCAGCGTTCGGAGACGGGCGAGCAACCGCAGGCGAAAATCGTGTTCGCGGTCGAGGGCAAGGAAGTGACCGGTGAAGCGCGCGGCAATGGCCCGGTCGACGCGACGTTCAATGCGATCGAGAGCGAAGTCGGCAGCGGGTCCGAGCTGCTGCTGTATTCGGTGAACGCGATCACGACCGGCACGCAGGCGCAGGGCGAAGTGACCGTCCGGCTGTCGAAGAGCGGGCGGATCGTCAACGGCGTCGGCACCGATCCGGACATCGTCGCCGCATCCGCGAAGGCGTACATCTCCGCACTGAACAAGCTGCATTCGAAGGACGACAAGGTCAATCCGCAGCGCTCATAAGCGCAGCGCGCTGCGCGTCACCGAAACGCCCCGTGCGGCCCTGCGCCGCCGGGGCGTTTTTTCATTTACCCACTCATCCACTGCTCATTCGGCGGCCGGCGCGCGGAACAGCCAGCGGCGCGCGGCCGTGCGCGGCGCCGGGCTGCGCCGCCGGAACTCGACCGCGATGCCGCGTCGCGGTGCATCGGCGACGAACGCGTCGAGCAGTTCGAGCACGTCGTGATCGATATAGTCGGCACGCGTCGCGTCGATGATCACCGCGGCCCGGTCGGGAATGTGCCGCAGGTGATGCTTGACCTGCACCTTGCCGAGAAACGACACGTCCTTGCGGAACGACAGCAGGAAGTGGTCGTCGTGCTGCGCGAGCGTGACGGGGCTCTTCAGGTTCGCGACGGCGACCGCCAGCACGCTGCAGGCGAGGCCGAGCGCGATGCCGAACAGCAGGTCGACCGCGAGCACGCCGGCGATCGTCGCGGCGAACGGCACGAATGCGGCCGGCCCCTGTTTCATCACCGAGCGGAACAGCGCCGGTTTCGCGAGCTTGAAGCCGGTGTGGATCAGGATCGCGGCCAGGCTCGCGAGCGGGATCAGGTTGATCAGGCCGGTGAGCGCGAACACGCTCGCGAGCAGCAGCATCCCGTGCACGATCGCCGACATCCGGCTTTGCGCGCCCGCATTGACGTTCACCGAGCTGCGCACGATCACCGACGTGATCGGCAATCCGCCGACCGCGCCCGCGACGAGATTGCCGACGCCCTGGGCCTTGAGTTCGCGGTCAGGCTGGGTCGGCCGGCGCTTCGGGTCGATCTGCTCGACCGCTTCGAGGCTCAGCAGCGTCTCGAGGCTTGCGACGACCGCGAGCGTGATCGCAACCCGCCACACGTCAGGATTGACGAGCTGCGCGAAGTTCGGGCCGAGTTCCGCATGCTTGAGCGACGCCGCAAAGGCCGCGAACGATCCGAGTTCGGGCAGCGTCACGCGATGGGCGGCGCCCGGCGCAACGGACGGCGCGACGACGCTCAACACGAGCGTGGCGCCGATCCCCAGCACGACCACCGCAAGCGGGGCCGGCACCGCGCGCACCAGCGCGAAGCGGCGCAGCGCGGGCGTGTCCCACGCGACCAGCAGCGCGAGCGAGGCGAGCGCGGTGGCCGTCGCGGCCCACGCGACCGGCAGGCCCGGCCAGTTCGCAAACGATTGCGCCGCCGAGCCGCCGATACCGAAGGCGAACGGAATCTGCTTCACGATCAGCAGCAGGCCGATCGCGGCGAGCATGCCCTTGATGACGGGCGACGGCACATAGGCGGCGAAGCGGCCGGCGCGCAGCATGCCGAACCCGAATTGCAGCACGCCGGACAGCAGCACCGCGAGCAGGAACGCGGAGAAGCTGCCGAGTTGCGCGATGCCTTCGACGACGATCACGACGAGGCCGGCGGCCGGCCCGCTGACGGACAGCGACGAGCCGCTCAGCAGCGCGACGACGATGCCGCCGACGATCCCGGACACGAGCCCGGCGAACGGTTCGACGCCGGATGCATTGGCGATGCCGAGACACAGCGGCAGCGCGACGAGGAACACGACGACGCCGGCGACGATGTCGCGCGGCAGGGTGGACAGGCGCTCGTTCAGTTTCATGGTTGGGGCGATTTCATTGGCTTGGGGGCGGGGTAGGTCAGCCGAGCGCGCCGGCCGTCGCGGCCTGCACGGGTTCGACGTCGGCGGGCGGCGTGGTGTAGCCGGAATCGAGTTCCTGCAGGCGGCCGTCGGCGAGCGAAAAGATCCAGCCGTGCACGAGCGGCGGCCGCTCGCGGCCCTGCACGATCGGGGACGCGCGCAGCAGCCTCACCTGTTCGAGCACGTTGAGTTCGGCGAGGCGGTCGGCGGCGGCCGCGTCGTCGAGCCCGTCCAGTGTGTCGCGATTGCGCCGCGCGAGCGCGCAGAGCGGCGCGATGCGGCGCGCGACGTGCGGCAGGTCGGACGGCGGCGGCAGCAGCGACGCGCGGACGCCGCCGCATCCGTAGTGCCCGCACACGATCACGTGGTCGACCTGCAGCACGCGCACCGCGTACTCGAGGACGCTGGCGGAATTGTCGTCGTCGGGATGGAACAGGTTCGCGATGTTGCGATGGACGAACAGCTCGCCGGGCGCGCAGTGCGTGATGGTCTCGGCCGGCACGCGGCTGTCGGCGCAGCCGATCCACAGCACGCGCGGATTTTGGCCGCGCGCGAGTGCGTCGAAGAAGCCGGGCGTGTATTCACGCGTTTCGCGGGCCCAGGCGATGTTGGCAACCAGCATGCTCTTGGGGCGATTCATGAGGACTCCTTTGTGATAAAGGCAAACGAATATCGGCAAAAATGTCGCAATGGCATTCTTTCTAAATTGAAAGGTTGGTTTTCGACTGATATTAGGGGTATGCCCTAGCACTTCGGGGGTGCTGAAACAATTTGTTTCAAATTGATTTGGCGTAGTGCATGGCGTGCACCAATTCGCCGCATGACATGCGCTGCGCATGCCTGTTTCCGCGCAAAGGCCCGCATGACGGGGATGTCAGCGAGGTGCCATCGGAATGTCATCGATCGGAAAAGATTTCCGTCGCATTTTCCGAATTAATCGGGAAGCGGAAAAAAGGAAATGGCCATTCACGCAATGATTCGTGAATGGCCATGCTGAAAATTGCGCGTAAATGCGTAATCGGTCAGAACAGGTTGCGGCGGTCGGGGTCGTGCAGCGGGTCGGGCGTTTTCTGCGTGATGCGCAGGATGCCCTGCGGATCGAAGTAGAAGCTGTACATCATGTACCAGACGTTGTCCTCGAGATACCGGTAAGTCCACACCTCGCGCTTCATCAGCGGGAAGTAGGACGTCTCGACGGGGCGTCCGAAGTTCACGAGGACGTCGGTCTTCGTCCACTTGCCGATCTCCGCGCGATAAAACTCGTTCGGCTGCAGGACCTGGCGCACGTTGACGATCTTGTGGGCCGCGTCGACGTCGGCCGCGATGGTGATTTCGCCCATCGGCTGGGTCGGCCACATCAGGCGCTTGCCGCCGCCGGGCAGGTCGTAGATTTCGCGCGGCGGGCCCATGCGTGCGACGATCGCCGACTCGTCCTGGCCGGCCTGGTATTGCTGCCACGGTTGCGCGCAACCGGCCAGCAGCGCGGCGGCGCTGGCGACCAGCACCGGCAGGCGCGCGGAAATGCGAATGCGCATGGGGATTCTCCAGAACACGGAAACAAGTCCCGTTTTATCACGGACGGCGTGCGACGGCGCATCGCGCGGAAAAAATCGGTGCGGATCGCCGGGCGCGTCGCGCTTGCGGGCGGCGTGGGCGCCGGCCTATGATCCGCGCTTCTCGGGCAGATTGAAGGGCAGGTGGCCGATGCAGGGGTGGAAGCGTTGTGCGCTCGCGTTGAGCGCGGGATGGATGCTGGTGTCGTCGGCGTTTGCCGGCGGCGAGCCGGTGCGGATCGCGCTGATCGAAGGGATGTCGGGCCCGTTCGCGAATGCGGGTGCGGCGGTCGAACGCAACCTGCGCTTCGGCGTCGAGCAGGTCAACGCGGCGGGCGGCGTGAAGCTGCGCGACGGTGCGCATCCGCTCGAACTGGTGGTGCTCGACAGCAAAGGGAGCCCCGAGGAGGCGCTCGTGCAGTTGCGCGCGGCCGCGGACCGCCATATCGGGTTCGTCACGCAGGGCAACAGTTCGGCCGTCGCCGCCGCGCTCGTCGCGGCGCTCGACAAGCTGAACGCGCGCGATCCGGACAACCGGATGCTGTTCCTCAACTATTCGGCCGACGATCCGGCGCTGACCGGTGCGCGCTGCAGTTTCTGGCATTTCCGTTTCGATGCGCACGCGGGCATGCGGATGGCCGCGCTCGCGGACGTGATGGCGCGCGACCGCGCGCTCCGCAAAGTCTACCTGCTCAACCAGGACTACAGCTTCGGCCGCGACGTCAGCGCGCTCGCCCGACAGGCGCTGGCCACGCGGCGTCCGGAGGTGACGATCGCCGGCGACGAATTCCACCCGATCGGCCGGATCAAGGATTTCTCGCCGTACATCGCGAAGATCCGCGCGAGCGGCGCCGACGCCGTCGTGACCGGCAACTGGGGCAACGACCTCACGCTGCTCGTGAAGGCGGCACGCGAGCAGGGGTTGAATGCGAAGTTCTATACCTTCTACGGCAACAGCCTCGGCGCGCCGGCGGCGCTCGGCGATGCCGGTGTCGGACGAGTCGTGGCCGTGGCGGACTGGCACCCGAACGCGGGCGGCGCGAAATCGGATGCGTTCTACCGCGCGTTCCGGAGCCGTTTTCCGGCCGCCCAGGACGACTATCCGGTGCGACGGATGAGCCTGATGATCGAGATGCTGGCCGCCGCGATGAATCGCGCGGGGTCGGCCGACCCCGTCGCGGTCGCACGCGCGCTCGAGGGCCTGTCGTTCGACGACGGCTTCCACGCATCGAAGATGCGCGCGCAGGATCACCAGCTGATCCAGCCCCTTTACGTGATGGAGATGGATAAGGTCGGCACGCCGGGCGTGCGCTTCGACAACGAGGGCTCGGGCTACGGTTTCCGGACGGTGCTCGCGGTGCCGGCGCCGCGCACGGAGATGCCGTCCGCCTGTTCGATGACGCGCCCGTGACAGGAGGCGGTAAGAACGGCGCGGAGTTGTGCTACAATGCGCGCCGGTTGTAAGTCACGGCACGGCCATTCTTCCGTGTCCGCCTGTTCAGTTAGAAAGGAAATCACATGTCTGTTGCAGATATCAAGAAGTCGGAAGTTGTTGCTCAGTTCGCCCGCGGTACCAACGACACGGGCAGCCCCGAAGTCCAGGTCGCACTGCTGACCGCGCGTATCGTCGAACTGACGGGTCACTTCAAGACCCACGCGAAGGATCACCACAGCCGCCGCGGTCTGCTGCGCATGGTGAGCCGCCGCCGCAAGCTGCTCGACTACCTCAAGGGCAAGGATGCCGACCGTTACCGCGCACTGATCGAGAAGCTGGGTCTGCGTAAGTAATCGAGGCGATTGCCGCCAGCAAGATGCCTGTGTCAGTCCGCTGATACAGGCATTTTGTTTTTGCGCGGTGCGTAGCGTCACACGCACCGCAGGCTGTCCGGCACGGTTGTGCCGGGCTGCCGCAACGACTGATACCGGGGCAGGATTTGTGTCATTCCAGCGCGTCGCTGCATGAGCGCCGCGCTGGAATGGCATAAAAAACACACCTTGCTCCGGGTGATTCGGTCGGGACGCCGCCGCGCGGGATGGCCGGCGCGGCGAATGAAATGCATGAATTCAAAGGAGCAACCATGTCCATGTTCAACAAGGTCGTGAAGGAATTCCAGTGGGGCCAGCACAAGGTGCGCCTCGAAACCGGTGAAGTCGCTCGCCAGGCAAGCGGCGCCGTGATCGTCGACGTCGAAGACACCGTCGTGCTGGCAACCGTCGTCGGCGCGAAGTCGGCGAAGCCGGGTCAGGATTTCTTCCCGCTGACCGTCGACTACCTCGAGAAGACCTACTCGGCCGGCAAGATCCCGGGCGGCTTCTTCCGTCGCGAAGGCCGTCCGTCGGAGCACGAGACGCTGACGTCGCGCCTGATCGACCGTCCGCTGCGCCCGCTGTTCCCGGAAGGCTTCTACAACGAAGTCCAGGTCGTGATCCACGTGCTGTCCGTGAACCCGGAAATCCCGGCGGACATCCCCGCGCTGATCGGCGCATCGGCTGCGCTCGCCGTGTCGGGCCTGCCGTTCAACGGCCCGGTCGGCGCCGCACGCGTGGCCTACATCGACAACGCATACGTGCTGAACCCGACGCGTGACCAGATCAAGGCGTCGAGCCTCGACCTCGTCGTCGCAGGTACGGAGCGTGCCGTGCTGATGGTCGAATCGGAAGCCGATCAGCTGTCGGAAGAAGTGATGCTGGGCGCCGTGGTGTTCGGCCACGAGCAAATGCAGGTCGCGATCGACGCGATCCACGAACTGGTCCGCGAAGGCGGCAAGCCCGAATGGGACTGGCAGCCGGCGCCGAAGAACGAAGCGCTGATCGCACGCGTGACCGAGCTGGCACAGAACGACCTGCTCGCTGCTTACCAGCTCCGCGACAAGCAGGCACGCTCGACCAAGCTGAAGGAAGTCTACGCGGCAACCTCGGCGAAGCTCGAGGAAGATGCGCAGGCAGCCGGTACGGTCGCAGCCGACAAGGCAACGGTCGGCAATGTGCTGTTCGACATCGAAGCCAAGATCGTCCGTTCGCAGATCCTGAATGGCGAGCCGCGCATCGACGGCCGCGACACGCGCACCGTGCGCCCGATCGAAATCCGCACCGGCGTGCTGCCGCGTACCCACGGCTCGGCGCTGTTCACGCGCGGCGAGACGCAGGCGCTGGTCGTCGCGACGCTCGGCACGAAGGGTGACGAGCAGATCATCGACGCGCTCGAAGGCGAGTACCGCGAGCGCTTCATGCTCCACTACAACATGCCCCCGTTCGCGACCGGCGAAACGGGCCGCGTCGGCTCGCCGAAGCGCCGCGAAATCGGCCACGGCCGCCTCGCGAAGCGCGCACTGGTCAAGTGCCTGCCGAGCGCCGACGAATTCGGCTACTCGATCCGCGTCGTGTCGGAAATCACCGAATCGAACGGTTCGTCGTCGATGGCATCGGTGTGCGGCGGCTGCCTCGCGCTGATGGACGCCGGCGTGCCGATGAAGGCGCACGTCGCGGGTATCGCGATGGGCCTGATCCTCGAAGGCAACAAGTTCGCGGTGCTGACCGACATCCTCGGCGACGAAGATCACCTCGGCGACATGGACTTCAAGGTGGCCGGCACGGAACAAGGCGTGACGGCACTGCAGATGGACATCAAGATCCAGGGCATCACGAAGGAAATCATGCAGGTCGCGCTCGCGCAGGCGAAGGAAGGCCGCATGCACATCCTCGGCAAGATGACGTCGGCGGTTTCGGGTGCGAACACGCAATTGTCGGAATTCGCGCCGCGCATGATCACGATCAAGATCAACCCGGAAAAGATCCGCGACGTGATCGGCAAGGGCGGTTCGGTGATCCGCGCGCTGACGGAAGAAACCGGCACGACCATCGACATCTCCGACGACGGCGTCGTGACGATCGCGAGCACGAACAGCGACGGCATGGCCGAAGCGAAGAAGCGCATCGAGCAGATCACGGCCGAGATCGAAGTCGGTCAGGTGTACGAAGGCACGGTTCTGAAGCTGCTCGATTTCGGCGCGATCGTGAACCTGCTGCCGGGCAAGGATGGCCTGCTGCACATCTCGGAAATCGTCAACGAGCGTGTGAAGGACATCAACGACTACCTGAAGGAAGGTCAGCAAGTGAAGGTCAAGGTCATCCAGACGGACGAAAAGGGTCGCGTGCGTTTGTCGGCGAAGGCGCTGCTGAACGAAGCGGCGGCAGCGTCGCAGTCGGACACGCCGCCGCAGCAGTAAGCGGATAGGCGGATCAACGGCCGGCAGTGCGAAAGCGTGCCGGCCGTTTTTTCTGTAGCATCGTTGTGCGGCGCAGCAGCGCCGCAAGGCGCCCGTGCCGCGTGCGGGCGCGCCATCCGATTCCGATCCTGATCCTGGAGCGACCCTCACCATGAAAGCCATCGAAATCACCGAGTTCGGCGCCCCCGACGTGCTGAAGCTTGCGGAGCGTCCGCGCCCCGAACCGAAGCGCGGCGAAGTGCTGATCAAGGTGGCGGCTTCCGGCGTGAACCGGCCCGACGTGTTCCAGCGCAAGGGCGCCTATGCGCCGCCGCCGGGTGCGTCGGATCTGCCGGGCCTCGAGGTCGCGGGCGAGATCGTCGGCGGCGACCTGTCCGACGCCGCTCAGAACCCGTTCGGCCTGAAGCTCGGCGATCGCGTGTGTGCGCTGCTCGCGGGCGGCGGCTATGCGGAATATGCGGTCGCGCCGCTGCCGCAATGCCTGCCGGTGCCCGACGGGCTCACCGATATCGAGGCCGCGTCGCTGCCCGAAACGTTTTTCACGGTGTGGAGCAACGTATTCGACCGCGCGCAGCTCGGCGCGGGCGAGGGCGGCGAGCAGGAAACGCTGCTCGTGCAGGGCGGCTCGAGCGGCATCGGCGTGACGGCGATCCAGATCGCGCATGCGCTCGGCTTTCGCGTGTTTGCGACGGCCGGTACTGCCGACAAGTGCCGCGCGTGCGAGGCGCTCGGCGCGGAGCGTGCGATCAACTACAAGACGGAAGACTTCGTCGAGGTCGTGAAGTCGCTGACGCACGATCGCGGCGTCGACGTGATCCTCGACATGGTGGCGGGCTCGTACGTGCCGCGCGAACTGTCCGCGCTCGCGGATGGGGGGCGCCTCGTGCTGATCGCGCTGCTCGGCGGCGCGAAGGCCGACGTCAACCTGGGCGAGATCCTGCGTCGCCGGCTGACCATCACGGGTTCGACGCTGCGCCCGCGTCCGGTCGAATTCAAGGCGCAGATCGCTGCGCAATTGAAGGCGCGCGTGTGGCCGCTGCTCGCCGACGGCCGCATCAAGCCGGTGATCTATCGCGTATTGCCGGCGGCGGATGCCGCGCAGGCGCATGCGCTGATGGAAAGCAGCGAGCACACCGGCAAGATCGTGCTCGATTGGGGTACGAACGCCTGACGGCCCATGCGGCCGGGCTTGACATGCGCGGTTTGACCGGTTCAAGCCGCGCGCAGTAAAATCGCCGGTTTGCTTCGCCAGATCAAACCTGACGGCCGGTTTCCGGCGCGTTAATGACCAAGCGGTGACGAGACAGACACGATGTCGAAACAGAGAACTAAGCGTGTGATCGGCAACTGGAAGATGCACGGCCGGCTGGCCGGCAACCAGGGGTTGCTGAACGAAGTGGTGCAGGGCGCGGGCGCGGTGGCGGCCGAAACGTCGGTCGGCGTGTGCGTGCCGTTCCCGTATCTCGCGCAGGTTCAGGCGCAGCTCGACGGCGGCCGTGTTGCCTGGGGCGCGCAGGACGTGTCGGCGCACGAGCAGGGCGCGTTCACCGGTGAAGTCGCGGCTGCGATGGTCGCGGAGTTCGGCGCACGCTATGCGATCGTCGGTCACTCGGAGCGCCGCGCGTATCACGGCGAACGCAACGAGACGGTCGCGGCGAAGACGCAGCGCGCGCTCGCGGCGGGGCTCACGCCGGTCGTGTGCGTCGGCGAGACGCTCGACGAGCGTGAGTCGGGCGCGACCGAGCAGGTGGTCGGCGCGCAGCTCGACGCAGTGCTGGCCGTGCTGACGGCCGACGAGGCTGCGCGCATCGTCGTCGCGTACGAGCCGGTCTGGGCGATCGGCACGGGCAAGAGCGCGACGTCGGCGCAGGCGCAGGACGTGCACGCGTTCCTGCGTGCGCGTCTCGCGGCAAAGGGTGCGGCGGACGTGTCCGTGCTGTACGGCGGCAGCGTGAAGCCGGACAACGCGGAAGAGCTGTTTGCGCAACCGGACATCGACGGTGGCCTGATCGGCGGCGCGTCGCTGAAGGCGGAAGATTTCCTGGCGATCTGCCGGGCCGCGCGCTGAGCGGTCCGAGATCGAATTGAACCATGACGGCGGCCGGTCGGTCCGGTCGCCTGATCCATTCGGGTGGGTGTGATGCTGTTATTCAAGACGCTGATTATTGTGGTGCAGGTGCTGTCTGCACTGGGTGTGATTGGTCTCGTGCTGTTGCAGCACGGCAAGGGTGCCGACATGGGCGCTGCATTCGGCAGCGGCGCGTCGGGCAGCCTGTTTGGTGCAACGGGCTCGGCGAACTTCCTGTCGCGTACGACGGGCATTCTCGCGACGATCTTCTTCGTCGCGACGCTCGCGCTGACGTACCTCGGTTCGTACAAGTCGACGCCGTCGGCGGGCGTGCTGGGTGGGGTCGCGACCGCACCGGCATCGGCGCCTGCGGCATCGGCGCCGGCCGTCGCGGCATCCGCTGCCGCAGGTTCGGCTGCAAGCGCGCCGGGCCAGGACGTCCCGAAATAAAAAGTTAAATTTTTTGCGATTGTGCGTTGAACAAATCTCGAAGTCGGGTTAGAATTTAATTCTTGAAGCGATTCGCGGGAAACAAGTAGTTACAACCCCGGTTGCATGCAGTGCCGACGTGGTGAAATTGGTAGACACGCTATCTTGAGGGGGTAGTGGCGAAAGCTGTGCGAGTTCGAGTCTCGCCGTCGGCACCAAAGTTACTCAATGCCAGCCGCTTCTAGTGGCTGGCATTTTTCATTTCTGGGGTGTGCTTGCGGTTGTCTTGCGATCGCCTGCACTCCGAAATGATTCCTTCCGCCGGAAGTGGTATTCTCCGGACGCTCAGAACCAACCGATAGAGGATTGCCTTGAACCTCGCAGCCTATTACCCCGTCTTGTTGTTCCTCCTCGTGGGCACTGGTTTAGGTATAGCGCTGGTCAGCATCGGCAAGCTCCTTGGTCCCAACAAGCCGGACGTCGAGAAGAACGCACCGTACGAGTGCGGCTTCGAAGCCTTTGAAGACGCCCGGATGAAATTCGACGTCCGGTACTACCTCGTCGCCATCCTGTTCATCATCTTCGATCTCGAAACCGCATTCCTGTTTCCGTGGGGCGTCGCGCTCCGGGATATCGGCTGGCCGGGTTTCATCGCAATGATGATTTTTCTGCTCGAATTCCTGCTGGGCTTTGCCTATATCTGGAAGAAAGGCGGCCTCGACTGGGAGTGATGGGTTAATCGCCGGTTTGCATGGGCGGCCACGCTCGGTCGCTCGTCTGGAGTGGAAAGCAAATGAGTATCGAAGGGGTCTTGAAGGAAGGGTTTGTCACCACGACGGCTGACAAGCTGATCAACTGGACGCGTACCGGCTCGCTGTGGCCGATGACGTTCGGGCTCGCGTGTTGCGCCGTCGAAATGATGCATGCGGGCGCGGCCCGTTACGACCTGGACCGGTTCGGCGTCGTGTTCCGCCCGAGCCCGCGCCAGTCGGACGTGATGATCGTCGCCGGCACGCTCTGCAACAAGATGGCGCCCGCGCTGCGCCGCGTGTACGACCAGATGGCCGAGCCGCGCTGGGTGATCTCGATGGGGTCGTGCGCGAACGGCGGTGGCTACTACCACTACTCGTACTCGGTGGTCCGCGGCTGCGACCGGATCGTGCCGGTCGACGTCTACGTGCCGGGCTGTCCGCCCACGGCCGAGGCGCTGGTCTACGGCGTGATCCAGCTTCAGGCGAAGATCCGCCGCACCAATACCATCGCCCGTCAATAAAGCCCCGAGCGTCCCCTCAATATGGCAAGCAAAATCGAGACCCTCAAGGCAAACCTCGAAGCCGCGCTCGGCGCGCGCGTGGTGAGCCTCACCGAAGCGATCGGTGAACTGACGCTCGTCGTGAAGGCGAGCGATTACCTCGAAGTCGCAAAGATGCTGCGCGACGATCCGAAGCTCCGTTTCGAGCAACTGATCGACCTGTGCGGCGTCGACTACCAGACCTTCGGCGACGGCGCCTACGACGGCCCGCGTTTCGCGGCCGTGTCGCACCTGCTGTCGGTCACGAACAACTGGCGCCTGCGCCTGCGTGCATTCGCGCCGGACGACGACCTGCCGATCGTGGCATCGCTGGTCGACATCTGGACCTCCGCGAACTGGTACGAGCGCGAAGCGTTCGACCTGTACGGCATCGTGTTCGAAGGCCACCCCGACCTGCGCCGCATCCTCACCGACTACGGCTTCATCGGCCACCCGTTCCGCAAGGACTTCCCGGTGTCGGGCTATGTCGAAATGCGTTACGACCCGGAAGAGAAGCGGGTCGTGTACCAGCCGGTGACGATCGAGCCGCGCGAAATCACGCCGCGCGTGATCCGCGAGGATCGCTATGGCGGTCTGAAACATTAAGGGGGCGTCATGGCAGAAATCAAGAACTACACGCTCAACTTCGGCCCGCAGCACCCGGCAGCGCACGGCGTGCTGCGCCTCGTGCTCGAGCTCGACGGCGAAGTCATCCAGCGTGCCGATCCGCACATCGGCCTGCTGCACCGCGCGACGGAAAAGCTCGCGGAATCCAAAACGTTCATCCAGTCCGTGCCGTACATGGACCGTCTCGACTATGTGTCGATGATGGTCAATGAGCACGGCTACGTGCTCGCGATCGAAAAGCTGCTCGGCATCGAAGTGCCGGAGCGCGCGCAGTACATTCGCGTGCTGTTCGACGAAATCACGCGCGTGCTCAACCACCTGATGTGGATCGGCGCGCACGCGCTCGACGTTGGCGCGATGGCCGTGTTCCTGTACGCGTTCCGCGAGCGTGAAGACCTGATGGACGTGTACGAAGCGGTGTCCGGCGCCCGGATGCACGCGGCGTACTATCGTCCGGGCGGCGTCTATCGCGATCTGCCTGACGCAATGCCGCAATACAAGGCGTCGAAGATTCGCAACGAGAAGGCGCTCGCGAAGATGAACGAAGCGCGCAGCGGCTCGGTGCTCGACTTCATCGACGACTTCTTCACGCGCTTCCCGAAGTGCGTCGACGAATACGAAACGCTGCTCACCGACAACCGGATCTGGAAACAGCGTCTGGTCGGGATCGGCGTGGTCAGCCCGGAACGTGCGCTGCAGATGGGCCTGACGGGCCCGATGCTGCGCGGCTCGGGTATCGCCTGGGACCTGCGCAAGAAGCAGCCGTACGAAGTGTACGATCGCATGGATTTCGACGTGCCGGTCGGCGTAAACGGCGATTGCTACGACCGCTATCTGGTGCGCGTCGAAGAAATGCGCCAGTCGATCCGCATCGCGAAACAGTGTATTGAGTGGCTCCGCAAGAATCCGGGCCCCGTGATGACGGACAATCACAAGGTTGCACCGCCGTCGCGCGTCGGCATGAAGACCAACATGGAAGACTTGATTCACCACTTCAAGCTCTTCACCGAAGGTTTCCATGTGCCGGAAGGCGAAGCGTACGCGGCGGTCGAGCATCCGAAGGGTGAGTTCGGCATCTACCTCGTGTCGGATGGTGCCAACAAGCCGTATCGCCTCAAGATTCGCGCACCGGGTTTCGCGCACCTGGCGTCGCTCGACGAAATGGCGCGCGGTCACATGATCGCCGACGCCGTCACGATCATCGGTACGCAGGACATCGTGTTCGGCGAAATCGATCGCTAATGGTTAGCGCCGCCCGCGAGAGCGGGCGGCGAGCAGCAAGTCACACGCGATGCGCGCTGAACCGGCGCGGCTTCGCAAGCTGTCAACAGAGTGAGCGCCAGGTCTGCCGTCCATGCACCCCAGTGTGCGGCAGGTTGTTCGTTCGGTAGGAATTGAAAGAGTCGTGTCTGAAAATGATCTCAGCTGAAGGCCTGAAGGAAATCGATCGAGCGTTGACGAAGTATCCCGCCGATCAGAAACAGTCCGCCGTGATGTCGGCATTGGCCGTTGCTCAGGAAGAGCACGGCTGGCTGTCGCCCGAACTGATGCAGTTCGTCGCGGACTATCTCGGCATGCCGGCCGTTGCCGTGCAGGAAGTCGCGACGTTCTACACGATGTACGAGCTCAACCCGGTCGGCAAGCACAAGATCACGCTCTGCACGAACCTGCCGTGCCAGCTCGGCCCGGACGGTGGCGCGGAAGCGACTGCCGACTACCTGAAACAGAAGCTGGGCATCGGCTTCGGCGAGACCACGCCCGACGGCAAGTTCACGCTGAAGGAAGGCGAATGCATGGGCTCGTGCGGCGATGCGCCGGTGCTGCTGGTGAACAATCACAGAATGTGCAGCTTCATGAGCCGCGAGAAGATCGACCAGCTGCTTGAGGAGCTCTCGAAATGACGTCCCTCCACGACCGTCACATCAAACCGCTGATCCTCGCTGGTCTGAACGGCGAGAACTGGCATCTCGAAGATTACGTCGCGCGCGGCGGCTACAAGCAGCTGCGCCGCATTCTCGAAGAAAAGATTCCGCCCGAGCAGGTGATCGCCGACGTCAAGGCGTCGGGCCTGCGCGGCCGTGGCGGTGCGGGCTTCCCGACCGGCCTGAAGTGGAGCTTCATGCCGCGCCAGTTCCCGGGGCAGAAGTACCTCGTCTGCAACTCGGACGAAGGCGAGCCGGGCACGTTCAAGGATCGCGACATCCTGCGCTGGAACCCGCACGCGCTGATCGAAGGCATGGCCATCGGCGCGTACGCGATGGGCATCACCGTCGGGTACAACTACATCCACGGCGAAATCTTCGAAGTGTATCGACGCTTCGAAGCCGCGCTCGATGAAGCGCGCGCCGCGGGGTTCCTCGGCGACAACATCATGGGCTCGGAATTCTCATTCCAGCTGCACGCGCACCACGGTTACGGCGCGTACATCTGCGGCGAGGAAACGGCGCTGCTCGAGTCGCTCGAAGGCAAGAAGGGCCAGCCGCGCTTCAAGCCGCCGTTCCCGGCGAGCTTCGGCGTGTACGGCAAGCCCACCACGATCAACAACACCGAGACGTTCGCCGCGGTGCCGTTCCTGCTGTCCATCGGGCCGCAGAATTACCTCGAGATCGGCAAGCCGAACAACGGCGGCACGAAGATTTTCTCGGTGTCGGGCGACGTCGAGCGTCCTGGCAACTATGAAGTGCCGCTCGGCACGCCGTTCGCGACGCTGATGGAGCTCGCCGGCGGGATGCGCGGCGGCAAGAAGATCAAGGCCGTGATTCCAGGCGGTTCGTCGGCGCCGGTGATCCCGGGCGACATCATGATGCAGACGGATCTCGACTACGATTCGATCGCGAAGGCGGGCTCGATGCTCGGGTCCGGCGCGGTGATCGTGATGGACGAGACGCGCTGCATGGTGCGCTCGCTGCTGCGCCTGTCGTACTTCTACTACGAGGAATCGTGCGGCCAGTGCACGCCGTGCCGTGAAGGCACCGGCTGGCTGTATCGCGTCGTGAACCGTATCGAGCACGGCGAAGGCCGCCAGGAAGATCTGGACCTGCTGAACTCGGTGGCCGAGAACATCATGGGCCGCACGATCTGTGCGCTCGGCGATGCGGCGGCGATGCCGGTACGCGGGATGCTCAAGCACTACTGGGACGAATTCGCGTACCACGTCGAGCACAAGCACTGCATGGTCGGCGGCCACGCGCACGCGGCGGCAGCCTGAAGCGAACCCGGTTGCGGAATTTGAGCGCACGGTCGGGCGAAGGCGCGAACGGGCGGAAATAGGTTAAGGACCATTCACCATCATGGTTGAACTTGAAATAGACGGCAAGAAGGTCGAGGTGCCCGAAGGCAGCATGGTGATCCAGGCTGCGCACAAGGCGGACAAGTACATTCCTCACTTCTGCTATCACAAGAAACTGTCGGTTGCGGCCAACTGCCGGATGTGTCTCGTCGAAGTCGAGAAGATGCCGAAGGCCGTGCCTGCCTGCGCGACCCCCGTGTCGGCCGGCATGATCGTCCATACGCAATCCGACAAGGCCGTGAAGGCGCAGCAGTCGGTGATGGAATTCCTCCTCATCAACCACCCGCTCGACTGCCCGATCTGCGATCAGGGCGGCGAATGCCAGCTGCAGGATCTGGCGGTCGGTTACGGCAAGTCGTCGTCGCGTTACGCGGAAGAGAAGCGCGTGGTGTTCCACAAGAACGTGGGCCCGCTGATCTCGATGGAAGAAATGTCGCGCTGCATCCACTGCACGCGCTGCGTCCGCTTCGGCCAGGAAATCGCCGGCGTGATGGAGTTCGGCATGCTGGGCCGCGGCGAGCACTCGGAAATCACGACGTTCGTCGGCAAGACGGTCGATTCCGAAATGTCGGGCAACATGATCGACCTGTGCCCGGTCGGCGCGCTGACCAGCAAGCCGTTCCGCTACAGCGCCCGTACGTGGGAACTGTCGCGCCGCAAGTCGGTGAGCCCGCACGATTCCGTCGGCGCGAACCTCGTCGTTCAAGTGAAGAACAATCGCGTGATGCGCGTGCTGCCGTTCGAGAACGAAGCCATCAACGAATGCTGGATCTCGGACAAGGATCGCTTCTCGTATGAAGGCCTCAACAGCGAAGAGCGCCTGACGAAGCCGATGCTGAAGCAGGGCGGCCAGTGGATCGAGACCGACTGGCAGACCGCACTCGAATACGTCGCGAAGGGCCTGAAGGGCATCGCCGCGGATCACGGCGCGAACGCGCTGGCGATGCTCGCGAGCGCGCACAGCACGGCCGAAGAGCTGTTCCTCGTGAAGCAGCTCGCCAACGAACTGAAGACGCCGAACGTCGACTTCCGTCTGCGTCAGCAGGATTTCTCGGCGCCGGTTCAGGGCGCACCGTGGCTCGGGATGCCGATCGCCGACCTGTCGAACGTGGACGCCGCGTTCGTCGTCGGTTCGTTCCTGCGCCGCGACCACCCGCTGTTCGCCGCCCGCCTGCGTCAGGCCGCGAAGAACGGCGCGAAGCTGCATTTCCTGCACGCAACCGGTGACGACGCCCTGATCCCGACCGCGCAGCGCATCGTTGCCGCACCGTCGGCATGGCTCGACCAGCTGGCCGGCATCGCAGCGGCCGTCGCGCAACTGCGCGGCGTCGCACTGCCCGACACGCTCGCGGGCGTCACGGCATCGCCGGCCGCGCAGGCTGTCGCCCAGTCGCTCGCGAACGGCGAACGCCGCGCGGTGCTGTTCGGCAACGTCGCGGTCCGCCATCCGGAATTCGCGAAGCTGCACGCCGTTGCCAAGTGGATCGCCGACAACACCGGCGCCACGTTCGGCTTCCTGACGGAAGCGGCGAACACGGTCGGCGCGCACGTCGTCGGCGCACTGCCGGGCGAAGGCGGCCTGAACGCGCGCGAAGCGTTCGAGCAGCCGCGCAAGGGGTACGTGCTGCTGAACGTCGAGCCGGAATTCGACACCGCCGATCCGGCGCAGGCGCTTGCCGCGCTGAACCAGGCCGAGATGGTCGTCGTGATGTCGCCGTTCAAGCACGGCCTCGACTACGCCGACGTGCTGCTGCCGGTTGCGCCGTTCACGGAAACGGCCGGTACATACGTGAATGCGGAAGGCACCGTGCAGAGTTTCAACGGCGTCGTGCGCCCGCTCGGCGACACGCGTCCGGGCTGGAAGGTGCTGCGCGTGCTCGGCAGCCTGCTCGGCCTGCCGAACTTCGAATACGAGACCGCGGAAGAAGTGCGTCTCGCCGCGCTCGGCGACGCCGGCGTCGCGAGCCGCCTGTCGAACCAGACGTCGGTCGCGCCGGTGCGCGTCGCGGCGAATGCCGCGAACGGCGGCTTCGAGCGCCTGGCCGATGTGCCGATCTATCACGCCGACGCACTCGTGCGCCGCGCAGGGGCACTGCACCTGACGGCCGCCGCGAAGGCGGCGAATGCCGCAGCGCTGCCGGCCGCGCTGTTCGACAAGCTGGGCTTGAAGGAAGGCGACGCGGTGCGCGTGCGCCAGGGCGAGCGTGCGGTGCAGTTGCCGGCCGTGCGCGACGCGAATCTTGCGGAGACCGTCGTTCGCGTGTCGGCGGCGACGCCTGCCGGCGCAGCGCTCGGCAGCCTGTCCGGTGAACTGGTGGTGGAGAAGGCGTAAATGAGCTTGTTCGATACGATCAACGCGGGCGGGTCCCAGCTTCTCGGCTTCGCATGGCCGACGGTGTGGGCAATCGTGCGCATCCTCGTCGTCTCCGTCGTCATCCTGCTGTGCGTCGCGTACCTGATTCTGTGGGAACGCAAGCTGATCGGCTGGATGCACGTGCGTCTCGGCCCGAACCGCGTCGGCCCCGGCGGCTTGCTGCAGCCGATCGCCGACGTGCTGAAGCTGCTGCTGAAGGAAGTCATTCAGCCGAGCGCCGCCAGCCGCTGGCTGTACCTGATCGCGCCGGTGATGACCGTCGTGCCGGCGTTCGCCGTGTGGGCCGTGATCCCGTTCCAGGCCGAAGCGGTCCTCGCGAACGTGAACGCGGGCCTGCTGTACGCGATGGCGATCTCGTCGATCGGCGTGTACGCGGTGATTCTCGCCGGCTGGGCATCGAACTCGAAGTACGCGTTCCTCGGCGCGATGCGCGCCGCGGCACAGATGGTGTCGTACGAAATCTCGATGGGCTTCGCGCTGGTGCTGGTGCTGATGACGGCCGGCAGCCTGAACCTGTCGGAAATCGTCGGTTCGCAGCAGCACGGCTTCTTCGCGGGCCACGGCGTGAACTTCCTGTCGTGGAACTGGCTGCCGCTGCTGCCGGCGTTCGTCGTGTACTTCATCTCGGGCATCGCCGAAACGAACCGCCACCCGTTCGACGTGGTGGAAGGGGAGTCGGAAATCGTTGCCGGTCACATGATCGATTACTCGGGCATGGCGTTCGCGCTGTTCTTCCTCGCCGAGTACATCAACATGATCGTGATCTCGGCGCTGACCGCGACGCTGTTCCTCGGCGGCTGGGATGCACCGTTCGAATTCCTGTCGTTCATTCCGGGCATCTTCTGGCTGGTGCTGAAGATATTCGCGCTGCTGTCGGTGTTCATCTGGGTTCGCGCGACGTTCCCGCGTTTCCGTTACGACCAGATCATGCGCTTGGGCTGGAAGGTGTTCCTGCCCGTCACGGTGGTCTGGGTGGTCGTGGTCGGCTTCTGGATGATGTCGCCGCTCAACATCTGGGTGAAGTAATCGGACGAAATCATGAGCGCAATCCAACACTTCTTTAAGACCTTCTTCCTGACCGAGCTGCTGCAGGGGCTCGCGCTGACCGGCCGTTACACGTTCAAGCGCAAGGTCACCGTGCAGTTCCCGGAAGAAAAGACGCCGATTTCGCCGCGTTTCCGCGGACTGCACGCACTGCGCCGCTACGAAAACGGCGAAGAGCGCTGCATCGCGTGCAAGCTGTGCGAGGCCGTGTGCCCCGCGATGGCGATCACGATCGAATCGGAAACGCGCGCGGACAACACGCGCCGCACGACGCGCTACGACATCGACCTGACGAAGTGCATCTTCTGCGGTTTCTGCGAAGAGAGCTGCCCGGTCGATTCGATCGTCGAGACGCAGATTCTCGAGTACCACGGCGAAAAGCGCGGCGACCTGTATTTCACGAAGGAAATGCTGCTCGCGGTGGGCGATCGCTACGAGAAGGACATCGCCGCGGCGAAGGCTGCCGACGCGCCGTATCGTTGATTGTGTTTGCAGTGCCGGCCCGAAGCCAGGGCCGAGCCGCCGCGACGGGTGCGGCACGCGAGAGCGTCCCGCAAGCCGCGCCTGACTATGGCCTAACGATGAACCGGTAATCATGGAATTCACGACCGTACTGTTCTACATCTTCGCGCTGCTCCTGGTGGTATCAGGGCTGAAGGTGATCACTTCGCGCAACCCGGTGGCGTCTGCGCTTTTCCTTGTGCTGGCGTTCTTCAACGCCGCCGCGATCTGGATGCTGCTGGAAGCGGAGTTCCTCGCGATCCTGCTGGTGCTGGTCTACGTGGGCGCGGTGATGGTGCTGTTCCTGTTCGTCGTGATGATGCTGGACATCAACATCGACTACCTGCGCCGCGACTTCAAGCGCTTCGTCCCGATGGCGACCGTGGTCGGCGCGATCATCGTGATCGAAACCGCACTGATCCTGTGGCGCGGCTACGGCGACACGCAGACGGTGCATGCGATGGCGACGGGCGAGATGGCCAACTGGTCGAACACGCGCCTGATCGGCAAGGTGATCTACACCGACTACATCTTCGCGTTTGAAATCGCCGGCCTGGTGCTGCTGGTCGCGATCATTGCCGCGATCGGGCTGACCGAGCGCAAGGGCAAGGACAGCAAGCGCCAGCGCGTGTCGGATCAGGTCAAGGTACGCCGCAACGATCGCGTGCGCCTCGTGAAGATGGACGCGGAAAAGCCGCAGCCGGAAACGGCGCAGAGCGAAGCCGGTTCGGGCACCAACGGCTAAGCGGAGGAAAAGAAAACATGCTGACTCTTGCTCATTACCTCGTGCTCGGCGCGATCCTCTTTGCGATCGCGATCGTCGGGATTTTCCTGAACCGCCGCAACGTCATCATCATCCTGATGTCGATCGAACTGATGCTGCTGGCGGTGAACACCAACTTCGTCGCGTTTTCGCATTACCTCGGCGACGTGCACGGCCAGATCTTCGTGTTCTTCGTGCTGACCGTCGCCGCAGCGGAAGCCGCGATCGGCCTCGCGATTCTGGTGACCCTGTTCCGTAAGCTCGACACGATCAATGTCGAGGATCTCGATCAGCTCAAAGGTTAATTTCAGGCAACGCTGTTATGTCAACGACACTCAATGAAAACCTGCTGCTGGCGATTCCGCTCGCTCCGCTGGCCGGCTCGCTGATTGCGGGGCTGTTCGGGAACGCAGTCGGGCGCAAGGGCGCACACCGGATCACGATCCTCGGCGTAATGATCGCGTTCCTCCTGTCGGCGAAAGTCTTCTTCGACGTGATGGGCGGCGCAAGCTTCAACGCGACCGTCTACGAATGGATGAACGTCGGCTCGCTGAAGCTCGAAGTCGGCTTCCTCGTCGATTCGCTGACCGCGATGATGATGGTCGTCGTGACCTTCGTCTCGCTGATGGTGCACGTGTACACGATCGGCTACATGGCGGAAGAAGACGGCTACCAGCGCTTCTTCTCGTACATCTCGCTGTTCACGTTCTCGATGCTGATGCTCGTGATGAGCAACAACTTCCTGCAGCTGTTCTTCGGCTGGGAAGCGGTGGGTCTGGTGTCGTACCTGCTGATCGGCTTCTACTTCACGCGTGAGAGCGCGATCTACGCGAACATGAAGGCGTTCCTCGTGAACCGCGTGGGCGACTTCGGCTTCCTGCTCGGCATCGGCCTGCTGCTCGCATTCGCCGGCTCGATGAACTACGGCGAAGTGTTCGCGAAGCGCGCGGAACTCGCGAGCCTGCACTTCCCGGGCACCGACTGGGGTCTGCTGACCGTAGCCTGTATCTGCCTGTTCATCGGCGCGATGGGCAAGTCGGCACAGTTCCCGCTGCACGTGTGGCTGCCGGACTCGATGGAAGGCCCGACGCCGATCTCCGCGCTGATTCACGCGGCGACGATGGTGACCGCCGGCATCTTCATGGTGTCGCGCATGTCGCCGCTGTTCGAGCTGTCGGATACCGCGCTGTCGTTCATCACGGTGATCGGCGCGATCACGGCGCTCTTCATGGGCTTCCTCGGCATCGTCCAGAACGACATCAAGCGCGTGGTCGCGTACTCGACGCTGTCGCAGCTCGGCTACATGACCGTCGCGCTCGGCGTGTCCGCTTACCCGGTCGCCGTGTTCCACCTGATGACGCACGCGTTCTTCAAGGCGCTGCTGTTCCTCGGCGCAGGCTCGGTCATCATGGGCATGCACCACGACCAGGACATGCGCAACATGGGTGGCCTGCGCAAGTACATGCCGATCACGTGGATCACGTCGCTCGTCGGTTCGCTCGCGCTGATCGGCACGCCGTTCTTCTCGGGCTTCTACTCGAAGGACTCGATCATCGACGCGGTGAAGCTGTCGCACCTGCCGGGTTCGGGCTTCGCGTACTTCGCGGTCGTCGCGAGCGTGTTCGTCACGGCGCTGTACTCGTTCCGCATGTACTTCCTGGTGTTCCACGGCGAAGAGCGCTTCCGCAAGCCGAAGCATCCGGAATCGCCGATGGGCATGGCGGCTGCGCACGGCCACGACGACCACGGCCATGGCCACGGTCATGACGACCACGCGCACGAACCGCACGAGACCCCGTGGGTCGTGTGGGTGCCGCTGGTCCTGCTGGCGATCCCGTCGGTCATCATCGGCGCGTTCGCGATCAGCCCGATGCTGTTCGGCGACTTCTTCCAGCACGGCGTTGCATTCGACAAGGTGATCTTCATCGGCGAAAACCATCCGGCCCTGGCCGAGATGGCCGAGGAGTTCCACGGCTGGGTGGGCATGGGCCTGCACTCGGTGTCGGGCCTGCCGGTCTGGCTCGCGCTCGCCGGTGTCGTTGTCGCGTGGTTCCTGTACCTGAAGCGTCCGGAACTGCCGGCGTCGATCCGCCGCGCGTTCGGCCCGATCTACACGCTGCTGGACAACAAGTACTACATGGACAAGATCAACGAAGTGGTGTTCGCCCGTGGTTCGGTGGCGATCGGCCGCGGCCTGTGGAAGGAAGGTGACGTCGTGGTGATCGACGGCCTCGTCAACGGCAGCGCCCGGTTCATCGGCTGGTTCGCCGGCGTGATCCGCTTCCTCCAATCCGGTTACATCTATCACTACGCGTTCGCCATGATCATCGGCATGCTGGGGCTCCTGACCCTGTTTGTAACGCTCGGCGGCAAATAAGGCGGGGGACAACTTAATGCACGCTTTTCCGATTCTCAGTACCGCGATCTGGCTGCCGATCGTTTTCGGCCTCCTCGTGCTTGCGGTGGGTAACGACAAAAATCCGGGGACGGCCCGCTGGATCGCGCTGATCGGTTCGCTGCTCGGCCTGGCGGTCACGATCCCGCTGATCACGGGCTTCGACTCGAGCACGGCTGCGCTGCAGTTCGTCGAGAAGTCGACCTGGATCGAACGCTTCGACATCGCGTATCACCTCGGCGTCGACGGCATCTCGATGTGGTTCGTCGTGCTGACCGCGCTGATCACGGTGATCGTCGTGATCGCCGCATGGGAAGTGATCACCGAGAACGTCGCGCAGTATCTCGCGGCGTTCCTGATCCTGTCCGGGATCATGATCGGCGTCTTCTCGGCGGCCGATGGCCTGCTGTTCTACGTGTTCTTCGAAGCGACCCTGATCCCGATGTACATCATCATCGGCGTGTGGGGTGGCCCGAACCGCGTGTATGCGGCATTCAAGTTCTTCCTGTACACGCTGGCCGGCTCGCTGCTGATGCTGGTCGCGCTGATCTACCTGTACACGGAAACGCATTCGTTCGACCTCGCGACGTGGCAGAACGCCAAGATCGCGATGACGCCGCAGATACTGTTGTTCATTGCGTTCTTCCTCGCGTTCGCGGTGAAGGTGCCGATGTGGCCGGTCCACACCTGGCTGCCGGACGCGCACGTGGAAGCGCCGACGGGCGGCTCGGTCGTGCTGGCTGCGATCATGCTGAAGCTCGGCGCATACGGTTTCCTGCGTTTCTCGCTGCCGATCACGCCTGACGCGAGCCATTTCCTGGCACCCGTCGTGATCACGCTGTCGCTGATCGCGGTGATCTACATCGGCCTCGTCGCGATGGTGCAGGCCGACATGAAGAAGCTGGTCGCGTATTCGTCGATCGCACACATGGGCTTCGTCACGCTCGGCTTCTTCATCTTCAACCAGCTCGGCGTCGAAGGCGCGATCATCCAGATGATCTCGCACGGCTTCGTGTCGGGCGCGATGTTCCTCTGCATCGGCGTGCTGTACGACCGCGTGCACTCGCGCCAGATCGCCGACTACGGTGGCGTCGTCAACGTGATGCCGAAGTTCGCGGCCTTCGCGATGCTGTTCTCGATGGCCAACTGCGGCCTGCCGGGTACGTCGGGTTTCGTCGGCGAGTTCATGGTGATTCTCGCGGCCGTCCAGTACAACTTCTGGATCGCATTCGGCGCGGCATTCACGCTGATCCTCGGTGCTGCCTACACGCTGTGGATGTACAAGCGCGTGTACTTCGGCGCGGTGGCGAACGATCACGTTGCCAAGCTGAAGGACATCGGCCGTCGCGAATTCCTGATGCTGGCCGTGCTTGCCGCGTTCACGCTGCTGATGGGCCTGTATCCGAAGCCTTTCACCGACGTGATGCACGTTTCCGTGGAAAACCTCCTCTCCCACGTCGCGCAGTCGAAGCTGCCGCTGGCCCAGTAATCGCGAGCGGAGGAACTCAAGATCATGCAAAACGCCCCTATGAATGTCCTGTTGCCTGACGCGCTGGTGCTGGCCGCCATCGTCGTCGCATGGCTGAACGACACCTTTACCGGCGCCTCCGGCCGCCGCCTGACTTATCTGATCGCGGTCGTCTCGTCGGTCGTCGCCGGCGTGTGGTTCGCGGTGCAGGCACTCGACCCGCAGCAGTACTACTTCTTTTCGAAGATGGTCGTCGTCGACTCGTTCGCGAGCATGATGAAGGCTGTCGTGTCGTTCGGTTTCGCGGTCTCGCTCGTCTATTCGCGCAAGTACCTCGAAGATCGCGACATGTTCCGCGGCGACGTGTTCCTGCTCGGCATGTTCTCGCTGCTCGGTCAGCTGGTCATGGTGTCGGGCAACAACTTCCTGACGCTGTACCTCGGTCTCGAACTGATGTCGCTGTCGCTTTACGCCGTCATCGCGTTGCGCCGCGATGCCGCGCAGTCGAGCGAAGCCGCGATGAAGTACTACGTGCTGGGCGCGCTCGCATCGGGCTTCGTGCTGTACGGCATCTCGATGCTGTACGGCGCGACCGGCTCGCTCGAGCTGGGCGAGGTGTACAAGGCGGTCGGCGGCAACACCGACGCAGCCGTGCTGATGTTCGGCGTGGTCTTCATCGTCGCCGGTATCGCGTTCAAGCTCGGCGCCGTGCCGTTCCACATGTGGGTGCCGGACGTCTACCAGGGTGCGCCGACCGCGATGACGCTGTTCGTCGGCGGCGGCCCGAAGGTTGCCGCGTTCGCGTGGGGCCTGCGCTTCCTGGTGATGGGTCTGCTGCCGCTCGCACAGAACTGGCAGACCGCGCTCGTGATCCTGGCCGCGTTGTCGCTGATCGTCGGCAACATCACGGGTATCGTCCAGCGCAACATCAAGCGGATGCTTGCGTACTCGGCGATCTCGAACATGGGCTTCGTGCTGCTCGGCCTGCTCGCGGGCATCGTGAAGGGCGACGCGACGGCACCGGCGAATGCATACAGCTCGGCGATGTTCTACGCGATCGTCTACCTGATCACGACGCTCGGCTCGTTCGGCGTGGTGATGCTGCTCGCACGCCGCGATTTCGAAGCCGAAACGATCGACGACTTCAAGGGCCTCAACAAGCGCAGCCCGGTGTTCGCGTTCGTGATGATGGTCATGATGTTCTCGCTGGCCGGTATTCCGCCGACCGTCGGCTTCTACGCGAAGCTCGCCGTGCTCGAGGCGACCGTCAACGCGGGCCTCACGTGGCTGGCCGTGCTGGCCGTGATCACGTCGCTGTTCGGCGCGTTCTACTACCTGCGCATCGTGAAGCTGATGTACTTCGATGCACCGCAGGATACGACGCCGATTTCGGGCGATTTCTGCAAGCGCACGATCCTCGTGCTGAACGGCCTCGCGGTCGTCGCGCTCGGCCTGATCCCGAGCCCGCTGCTGACGGCCTGCCTGCAGGCAATTCGTCACACGCTGCCGCTGTAATGTCGGCAGCCGGCTGGTTTATCGTGCTGTTGGCGCTCGTCTGCGCCAACCTGCCGTTCCTGAACCAACGCCTCTTCGCCGTCGTGCCGTTCGGCACGGCGAAGAAGAGCGGGTGGGTGCGGATCGGCGAGCTGATCGTGCTGTACTTCATCGTTGGCGCGCTCGGCTTCTGGCTCGAGTCGCGCGCCGGCAACCGCTTCGAACAGGGCTGGCAGTTCTACGCGATCACGTTCAGTCTCTTCATCGTGTTCGCGTTTCCCGGCTTCACGTTCCAGTATCTCGTCAAACGACGCTGACGGCTCCGGCCGTCCGTCGCGCTCAATTTTGGAGCCGCCGATGGCCGAACTACCCAATCACGACGCCGCACTGACCGAAACCTGCCTCGAAAGCGAGGCGATCTTCGACGGCGCGTTCCTCAAGCTCAAGCGCGATACCGTCCGTCTGCCGGATGGCAAGAAAGCCACGCGCGAATACGTCCAGCATCCGGGCGCGGTGATGGTGATCCCGCTGTTCGACGACGGCCGCGTGCTGATGGAAAGCCAGTATCGCTACCCGATCGGCAAGGTGATGGCCGAATTCCCGGCCGGCAAGCTCGATCCGAACGAAGGCGCGCTCGCATGCGCGGTGCGCGAACTGCGCGAGGAAACCGGCTACACGGCACGCGAGTACGTATTCCTGGCCCGGATTCATCCGATCATTTCCTATTCGACCGAATTCATCGACCTGTACCTGGCGCGCGGGCTGACGGCCGGCGAACGCAAGCTCGATGAAGGCGAATTCCTCGAGACCTTCATTGCGACGCAGGCCGACCTTCAGGAATGGGTGCGCACGGGCCAGATCTCCGACGTGAAGACGATCATCGGCACGATGTGGCTCGACAAGGTGCTGTCCGGGACGTGGCCGCTCGGGCCGGTCCTGACGCCCTGAGCGCAGCGTCAGCGGCGGGTGGGGCGCCGCGTTACAATCCGGTGACGCGGCGCCACGCCGTCGCGCGATCGATATTTAGCACGACCGTTCACAAAACCGCTTTTTGCGCTACACTCGCCACACGCCCTGATTCAGCATGAAGGTCCTCGATTTACAGTGCCCGCACGGTCATCGGTTCGAAGGCTGGTTCGCTTCCGCCGATGAATTCGAAGCGCAGTTGTCCCGCAAGCTGGTCGAATGTCCGGTGTGCGGAACGACCGAGGTCAACCGTCTGCCGTCGGCGCCGCGCCTGAACCTGTCGGGCGCGACGCAGGCCCAGCCGGTCGATTCGCGTGCACTGCAGGCGCAGGTAATGCGTGCGCTGCGCGAGGTGCTGGAGAAAACCGAGAATGTGGGCGAGCGCTTCGCCGAGGAAGCGCGGCGCATCCATTACAACGAGGCGCCGGCACGCAGCATTCGTGGCGTCACGACGCCTGAAGATGCGCAATCCTTGGCCGAAGAAGGCATCGACGTGATGCCGCTGCCGATTCCTGCCGCGCTCAAAGAACCGCTGCAATGACATTGCAGTGAGTCCTTGCCGGGCCGGACGGCTGCGGACAGCCTTGCATGGGACCGGACTAACCGCTGAAGCGCTAACTCCGGTCGACAGGAGACACTGCGCATGGATCTGGATTATTCCCCCTCGGACGACGCGTTCCGCGTCGACGTTCGCGCCTGGCTCGAGGCCAACCTGCCTCACGCACTGCGCGCCAAAGTACTCGATCACAAACGACTCGATCGCGAGGATTTCGCGAGCTGGCACCGGATTCTCGGTCAGCGAGGCTGGTCTGCGCCCGCGTGGCCGGTCGAATATGGCGGCCCGGGCTGGAACGCGACGCAACGACACATCTGGGAAGAGGAGTGCGCGCGGATCGGTGCGCCGACCGTGCTGCCGTTCGGCGTATCGATGGTCGCGCCGGTGCTGATGAAATACGGCAGCGAAGCGCAGAAGCGTCATTATCTGCCGCGCATTCTCGATGGCACCGACTGGTGGTGCCAGGGCTACTCGGAGCCGGGTTCGGGGTCCGATCTCGCCTCGTTGCGCACGCGCGCGGAGCGCCAGGGCGACCACTACGTCGTCAATGGACAGAAGACCTGGACGACGCTCGGCCAGTACGCCGACATGATGTTCTGCCTCGTGCGCACCGATCCGGCCGCGAAGAAACAGGAGGGCATCTCGTTCCTGCTGATCGACATGAAGACGCCCGGCATCACGGTGCGCCCAATCGTCATGCTCGACGAGGACCACGAGGTCAACGAGGTGTTCTTCGAGGACGTGAAGGTACCGGTCGAGAATCTCGTCGGCGACGAGAACCGCGGCTGGACCTACGCGAAATACCTGCTTGGCCATGAGCGCACCGGCATCGCGCGCGTCGGCGGGTCGAAGCGCGAGCTCGCGTTCCTGAAGCGTGTGGCGTCGAACCAGCGCAAGAACGGCAAGCCGTTGCTCGCCGATCCCGTGTTCGCCGCGAAGGTCGCGGCGCTCGAGGTCGAGCTGATGGCGCTGGAGGTGACGGTGCTGCGCGTCGTCAGCCGCGAGACGAGCGGCAAGGGGCCCGGCCCCGAGGCGTCGATGCTGAAAATCAAGGGCACGGAAGTGCAGCAGGCGCTCACCGAGCTGATGGTCGACGCGATCGGCCCGCTCGCCGCGCCGTTCGACGTACCGTTCCTCGACGGCCAGCGCGAGCACAGCATCGCGGGCGACGACGATGCGGCACCGCTTGCCGCGTACTACTTCAATTATCGGAAGACGTCGATCTACGGCGGCTCGAACGAGATCCAGAAGAACATCATCGCGCAGATGATTCTGGGGCTGTGATCAGGGAACGGAGACAACCATGGATTTCAGCTTTACCGATGAGCAGCAGCAGTTCGCCGACGCGCTGCGCCGTTATCTCGGCGAGCAATACGGCTTCGAAGCGCGCCAGGCAATCGTGCGCAGCGATGCGGGTGTGTCGGACGCGCAATGGAGCGCGTTCGCCGAACTGGGGTTGACCGCGCTGCCCGTGCCGGACGCGCAGGGTGGCTTCGGCGGCGGCCCGGTCGACATGCTGGTCGTGATGCAGGAACTCGGCCGTGCGCTCGTGATCGAGCCGTACTGGGCAACGGCGGTGGGCATCGAGGCCTTGCGCATTGCCGGCTCCGGCGCGGGTGAGGATGCGGCGCTGCTGGAAGCCGTCGCGCAGGGGCAGAAGCGTGTGGCAGTCGCGTTCCACGAACCGCATGCGCGCTACGACCTGTTCGAACTCGACACGCATGCGCGCGAGCAGGGCGGCACGTACCGGCTGACCGGCACGAAGTCGGTCGTTCAGCATGGCGCACAGGCGGATGCGTGGATCGTGCCCGCACGCGTCGACGGTGGCGGCGTCGGCCTCTTCGTCGTCGAACGGGATGCCGCGAACGCGAAGGTGGTCGACTACCGGACGATCGACGGCCAGCGTGCCGCGACGATCGGGTTCAATGAAACGCCGGCGCGACTGCTGACGGGCGGTGCGCGCGACGCGGCGGCCCTCGAGCAGGTGGCCGATTACGCGACGTTCCTGCTGTGCGCGGAAGCGGTCGGCGTGCTCGACGAACTGAATCGCGCGACGGTCGAATACACGAAGACGCGCGAACAGTTCGGCGTGCCGATCGCGCGTTTCCAGGCGTTGCAGCACCGGATGGTCGACATGCTGATCCATGCCGAGCAGGCGCGTTCGCTGACCTACCTGGCAGCCGTACGCTACGCGAGCGGCGATGCCGATGCGCGGCGCAAGGCCGTGTCGGCCGCGAAAGCGCGTGTCGGCGCCGCCGCGCGCTTCGTCGGCCAGCAGGCCATCCAGCTGCACGGCGGCATGGGCGTGACCAACGAGGTCGCCGCCGCGCACTTGTTCAAGCGGCTGACGATCATCGAGACGACGCTCGGCGACACCGATCATCATCTTGCCCGCATCGCGGCGCTGCCCGATTTCGCGCAGACCGACGCAGCATGACGGCGACGCGCGAGCGCACCAGACAAGGAGACACCGAGTGGGCATCAGTTATGAAGACCTGGTGGTCGGCAGTACCACCGAAGTGGGCCGTTACACGTTCGAAGCGGACGACATCAAGGCGTTCGCACAACGCTATGACCCGCAGCCGTTCCACCTCGACGAAGAAGCCGGAAAAGCATCGCATTTCGGCGGGCTCGTCGCGAGCGGCTGGCATACGTGTTCGGTGTTCATGAGCCTGCTCATCAAGAAGCTCGGGTCGGACTCGACGAGCATGGGCTCGCCGGGCATCGATTCGATCCGCTGGCTCAAGCCGGTGCGCGCCGGCGACACGATCACGATGTATCAGAAGGTCCACGACAAACGCGTGTCGGAGAGCAAGCCCGATCGCGGCATCGTGTCGACGGAATGGGTCGGCGTGAACGGCGCCGGCGAGACGGTGATCACCGTGCATACCAAGGTGATCTTCGGGCTGCGCCATCCGGGAGGCACGCAGGCATGACCGACGTGACCTTGCCGCTGATCGCATCGGCGCAGGCGCTGCAGGCGCGAGTCGGCGCGGAGCCGCTCGCGAGCGGCTGGATCGCGATCGACCAGCGTCGTGTCGATGGCTTTGCCGATGCGACCGGCGATCATCAATGGATTCACGTCGATCCCGAACGCGCGCGGCGCGAGTCGCCATTCGGCGGCCCGATCGCGCACGGGTTCCTGACGCTGTCGCTGATTCCGGCGTTGATGGCCGATGCGATGCGTTTCGAGCAGAAGATGGGGGTGAACTACGGACTGAACCGCGTGCGGTTCCTGAAGCCGGTGCCGGTCGGTGCGCGTGTGCGTGCGCTGTTTGCGGTAAAGGAAACCGCCGAGGCTGCGCGGGACGGTGTGCAGGTGACGTGGTCGGTGACGATGCAGGTCGAGCGTCCCGATGTGCCGCTGCCCGTCTGCGCGGCGGAATTCATCACGCTGCATTACTTCTGAAGCGGTGAGCGGCATGCACGGATGCCGCTCCGCCCGTCACATGCGTGTCAGTGCTTCGCGTATTGCGTCGCACCGAACAGCACCTCGCGTGCCTTGTCGTCCTGCAGCGCCTTGCGCATCGACGCGAGCACTTCGACACCGCGTTGCACGGCCGGTCGCGCGGCGATCGCGTCGTGCCAGCGTTTCACGTTCGGCAATTCGTCGAGCACGATGCCCTGGTTCTGCCACGAGCGCGTCCACGGGAACGTCGCAATGTCTGCGATCGTATACGCGTCGCCCGCGAGATATTCGGATTCGCCGAGGCGCTTGTCCATCACGTTGTACAGGCGCTTTGCCTCGTTCGTGTAGCGGTTGACCGCATACTCGATCTTCTCCGGCGCATACAGGCGGAAGTGGTGCGCCTGTCCGAGCATCGGGCCGACGCCGCCCATCTGGAACATCAGCCATTCGAGCGTCGCGTAGCGTGCGGCCGGATCGGTCGGCAGGAACTTGCCGGTCTTCTCCGCGAGGTAGATCAGGATCGCACCCGATTCGAACAGCGAGATCGGCTGGCCGCCGGGGCCGTCCGGATCGACGATCGCGGGGATCTTGTTGTTCGGGCTGATCTTCAGAAACTCCGGCTTGAACTGGTCGCCCGCGCCGATATCGACCGGATGGGCACGATAAGCGAGGCCCGTTTCCTCGAGCATGATGTGCACCTTGTGGCCGTTCGGGGTCGCCCAGCTATAGACGTCGATCATCGTGAACTCCTATGTTGCATGCGCGAAAACGGCGCCGGCAGCGCCGCGACAGGCGGTCATTAGAGCATGGATCGATGCGGGCTGCTGGCGACGGGAACGTGCGTGCCGATGCGTGTGCTTGCGTGTTGCACTACATGGCGCCGGGGCGATTGCGTATCGTCCCGAGTCGTCGAGATGGCGGCGTCGCCGTGCCGCATCGGGTCGATGCGGTGGCGACAGGTCAGTTCGAAAGCGGGCGCGACCGCTCAGCGCTTGTAGCGGGGCGGCCGTTTCTCGAGAAATGCGGTGATGCCTTCGAGCCCGTCCGCATGATGCAGCGATGCGACGAAATGATCGCGCTCCGTGGCGAGATGCGCGTCGAGCGGTTGCGCCGTCGCGTCGTCGAGCAGCGACTTGATGCGCGTGAGTGCGTTCGGCGAGATGCCGGCGAGCGCGTCGGCCCATGCCACGGCATCGGTCAGTGCCGCGCCGGGCACGGCGAGCCGGTTGACGACGCCGAGCGCGTGCAGACGTTCGGCCGCAACAGGCTTGCCTTCGAACAGGATCTCGGCCGCGATCGCACGCGGCAGCGCGCGGGCGATGAACCACGAACCGCCTCCATCGGGCGTCAGGCCGACGCGCGCGTACGACATCACGAACTTCGCATCGTGCGCGGCGACGACCAGGTCGCACGCGAGCGCGAGCGAGAAGCCCGCGCCGGCCGCGGCGCCTTCCACCGCTGCGATCACCGGCTTCGTCGAAGCGTGGATCGCCGTTACCCATGCGGCGAGCTGATCGATGCTGTCGGCCTGGTAGGACGGATCCTTCGAGCGGTTGTCGAGCAGCCGGTTCAGATTGCCGCCCGCGCAGAAGAAGCGATCGGCGCCGGTGAGCACGACCGCGCGAATCCCGGGATCCCGTTCGGCGGTGGCGAGCGCTTCGATGCCGGCCGCGTACATGTCGGGATGCAGCGCATTGCGCGCGCCGGGGTTGGATAGCGTGAGGACGAGCGTCGATTCGCTCTCGGGCGGACGCGAGGCCAGCAGTTCAGCACTCATGCGAGCGTGTCTCCATCGGATGGCAGGGCTGCGGCAGCGGACACATAGCGCGTGCTGATGCGGGCGATGTCGCAGCAGAGGTATTGTTGTCGTGACGGACGCGAAACTTGCTTTAGACTAGCACGAACGTGCTTTTCAGCACGATGAATCCCGATGCGGCCGACACCGATGCGGCCGCGCTTCAGCAAGGAAGGAGACTCCGATGCTACAGCTGTGCGGTATTCCGTTGTCCAACTATTACAACAAGGTGAAGTTCGTCCTGCTCGAGCACGACATTCCGTTCGAGGAGTCGGTTTGCGGATTGCCGGTCAGCGATCCGGCACAGCTCGCCGATTCGCCGCTCGGCAAGATTCCCTTTCTGAAGACCGAAGAAGGCGCGCTGTTCGAGTCGCAGGTGATCATCGAGTACCTGGCGGCGCGCTATCCCGAAAAAGGCATTTTCCCGGCGAGCCCGTTCGCGGCCGCGAAGCTGCGCGAACTCATCGAGACGCTCGAACTGTATCTCGAATGGATGGCGCGCGAGGTCTACACCGAAGCGTTTTTCGGCGGCAAGGTTAGCGACGGGATGAAGGCACACGTCGAGAAGCGCCTGCCGCGCGCGATTGATGCATTCAAGCAGATGACGCGGTTTTCGCCGTATGTGCTCGGCGAGTCGTTCGGCCTCGCGGACATCGCCGCGTGGGTCCATCTGCCGGTCATCGGCATGGCGACGAAAGCCGTATTCGGGCGCGATTTCCTGCTCGATGCGGGCATCGACTGGAAGGCGCATGCTAAGAAGGTGGGCGAGCGCCCTGCCGCGCAGCGCGTGGCGGCCGAGCGCAAGGCGTATATCGACGCGACGAGCGCCGCGCGTTCGTAAGCGCGGTTCCCGCAGGGCGGCGTGCGACCGCCCGTGCGGGCCTTACAGGCGGGCGAGCCGTTCGAGCGCGGACGCGAGCGTGCTTTCCTGCTTCGCGAAGCAGAATCGGACGACGCCCGATTCGTGCGACTCGTGATAGAACGCCGACACCGGAATGGCGGCCACGCCGATCTCCGACGTGAGCCACTTCGAGAATTCCGCTTCCGGCAGGTCGCTGATCGCCGAATAATCGACGCACTGGAAGTACGTGCCCGTGCAGGGCAGCAACTTGAAGCGGGTGCGCTCGAGGCCGGCCCGGAAGAAGTCGCGCTTCTTCTGGTAGAAGTCGGCAAGCGTCAGGTACGGCGCCGGGTCGCGCAGGTAGTCGGCGAGCCCGATCTGCATCGGCGTGTTCACCGTGAACACGTTGAACTGGTGGACCTTGCGGAATTCCGCGGTCAGCGCGGCAGGCGCCGCGACATAGCCGACCTTCCAGCCCGTCACGTGATAGGTCTTGCCGAAGCTCGACACGATGAAGCTGCGCGCGGCGAGTTCCGGATAGCGCGCGACGCTCTCGTGGCGCGCGCCGTCGTAGACCATGTGCTCGTAGACCTCGTCGGACAGGATCAGCACGTTGGTGCCGCGCACGATCTCCTCGAGCTTGCGCATGTCCGACTCGCGCCACACGGTACCCGTCGGGTTATGTGGCGTGTTGATCAGGATCATGCGCGTTTTCGGCGTGATCGCGGCCGCCAGACGGTCGAACGGGATCGTGTAGTCGGGCGCCTCCAGCGTGACGAACACGGGCTTGCCGCCCGCGAGTTCGATCGACGGCAGGTAGCTGTCGTAGGTCGGTTCGACGACGATCACTTCATCACCCGGATGCACCGTGCACATGATCGCGGTCAGCAACGCCTGCGTCGCGCCGGCCGTCACGGTGATTTCGGTCGCCGGATCGTAACGCCGGCCGTAGACCTGTGCGATCTTGTCCGCGATCGCGTCGCGTAGCGGCGCGACACCGGCCATCGGCGGATACTGGTTGTGCCCGTTGCGCATCGCGGCGGCAACCGCATCGACGATGCGCGGATCGCAGTCGAAATCCGGAAAGCCCTGGCCGAGGTTCACCGCGCCTTTTTCTGCGGCAAGCGCGCTCATGACCGTGAAGATCGTCGTGCCGACGTTCGGCAGGCGCGAGGGGAAAACGGGAGTCGTTGGCATGTCTGAAGGAGCGTTCATCGATACGGTCGAAATCGGGTGGTGCGGCGTAGGTCAGGCCGGCGTGGTCGTCGTGTCCGGCGCGGCGTCGAGCGAGCAGGCCTCGGTAAATGGCGCGGGCTGCGCGATCCGGAAGCCGAAGTCGCGTGCGGTGCGCTTCGCGAGCTTCAGCAGCGCGCGGTCTTTCGACACGAGCCACTCGGCCTGGGCGGCGCGGGCGAGTTCGAGAAACTTCTGGTCATCGCGGTCCTTGCACTTCGGCAGCGGCGGCGCGTCGGCGTCGACGGGCGGCGGCTCGACGAGGCTCGCGAGCCGTGCGACGGTCGCGAGTGCGGCCGCCTTGTCGATGGCGCGAGACCGAAACTGCGGATAGTCGAGCACGTATTCGAGCTCGGTCAGGCAGCGGCCGTCGATCACGGCGGCAAGCGCGCCGCGTTCCAGCGCGGCCCGGATCGGGCGCGTAGCGGGGTCGTCGAATACGAGGATGTCGATCCAGACGTTCGAGTCGAGCACGACGCGATGCGCGGCGTGCGGGGCGAGAGAGCGGGTCATTCGTTACAATCGGTGGTTTTCGTCTGACCGCAAGGCACGGCGTGCCAGCGAGCCTCTATGATAATCGTTCTCTCTCCAGCCAAATCCCTCGACTACGATACGCCCGCGCACGTCCAGTCTTACACGAAGCCTGCATTCGTCGACGACGCGTCCGAGCTGATCGACGGCCTGCGCAAGCTGTCGCCGCAGGACATCGCAACGCTGATGGATATCTCCGATCCGCTCGCGCGCCTGAATTTCCAGCGCTATGCCGACTGGTCGTCGACCTTTACGCCGGCCAACGCGAAGCAGGCCGTGCTCGCGTTCAACGGCGACGTCTATGAAGGTTTCGACGCGAAATCGCTGTCGTCCGCCGATCTCGACTATGCGCAGCAGCACGTGCGCGTGCTGTCGGGCCTGTACGGGCTGCTCCGTCCGCTCGACCTGCTGCAGCCATACCGGCTCGAGATGGGCACGCGCTTCGCGAACGCGCGCGGCAAGGATCTGTACGCGTTCTGGGGCGACCGCATCACGCGGGCGCTGAACGAACAGCTCGAAACGCGCAGCGGCACGGCGCGCGTGCTGGTCAACTGCGCGTCGACCGAATACTTCAAGTCGGTCAAGCCGAAACTGCTGGCCGCACCGGTCATCACGCCGGTGTTCGAGGACTGGAAGGGCGGCCGCTACAAGATCATCAGCTTCCATGCGAAGCGTGCGCGCGGCCTGATGGCGCGTTTTATCGTCGAGAACCGTATCACCGACCCGAAGGCGTTGAAGGATTTCGCGACGGAAGGCTATGCGTTCGATGCGGCCGCGTCGAACGATTCGACTTACGTATATCGCCGGCGAGTCGGCGAGTGACCCTGCCGGCCGTTCACGAGACGGCCGGCGCATGCATGAGGCCGGGCAAGCGCTACACCGCCTGTTCCGGTCGCCCCAGGAGAGACAGATGGCCCTTTCGATCACCAGCAATTTCGACGCAGGCGCAATCGACGTCGTGTCGTGCGACAGTCCCGATGCGATTCGGCTGCGCGTGCGCGGCGACACCCGCTCGGAATTCGCGCAATGGTTTTACTACCGCTTGACGGGCGCGCGCGGCGAGCGCTGCGTGATGACGTTCGAGAATGCTGCCGAATGCGCGTATCCGTCGGGCTGGCGCAATTACAGCGCGGTGGCGAGCTATGACCGGGTCGACTGGTTCCGCGTGCCGACGACGTTCGACGGCAAGACGATGACCATCGACCATACGCCGGAATTCGACAGCATCTACTACGCGTATTTCGAGCCATACTCGGAAGAGCGTCACGCGGCGTTTCTCGGCGCGGTCCAGCAGTTGCCGCAGGCGAGCGTCGTCGAACTCGGCCGCACGGTTGAAGGTCGCCCGATGTCGCTGCTGACGCTCGGTACGCCGGAATCCGGCGGCGCCCCGAAGAAGAAGGTATGGATCATCGCGCGCCAGCATCCCGGCGAGTCGATGGCCGAATGGTTCGTCGAAGGTCTCGTCAAGCGGCTGGCCGGATGGGGCGACTGGGCCGGCGATCCGGTCGCGCGCAAGCTGTACGATCGTGCGACGTTCTATATCGTCCCGAACATGAACCCGGACGGCAGCGTGCATGGCAACCTGCGCACCAATGCCGCAGGCGCGAACCTGAACCGCGAGTGGATGGCGCCCGATGCCGAGCGCAGTCCCGAGGTGCTGGCTGTGCGCGATGCAATCCATGCGATTGGCTGCGACATGTTCTTCGACATCCACGGCGACGAGGATCTGCCGTATGTGTTCGTTGCCGGGTCCGAGATGCTGCCGAGCTTTACCGAGCAGCAGGGCAAGGAGCAGACCGCGTTCATCGAAGCGTTCAAGGTCGCGAGCCCGGACTTCCAGACTGAACACGGCTATGCCGCGAGCAAGTACAAGGAGGACGCGCTCAAGCTCGCATCGAAGTACATCGGCCATCAGTTCGGCTGTCTGTCGCTGACGCTCGAGATGCCGTTCAAGGACAACGCGAACCTGCCCGACGAACGCGTCGGCTGGAACGGCGAGCGAAGCGCGGCGCTCGGCGCGGCGATGCTGGCGGCGATCCTGGTGCACGTCGACACGTTCGCGTAAGCGTAGCGTCGCCGTATGAAAAAGCCGGGGCATCTCAGGGTGCCCCGGCTTTTTTACTTCTGTGGATGTCGTTTCGGCGGATCAGGACTTCTTCGCGGTCTTCTTCACGACTTTTTTCTGGCCGCTCGACTTTTTCGTTGCGACGGCCTTCTTGCTGCCGGTACGGCCTGATGCCTTTGCCTTGCCCTTGCCTCGGTGCGACTTGCCCTTGAATTTCTTCGTCGAGGATGAGGAGCGCTCGACGCGCGGCTTAAGCGGCGGAACCGGGTCGTTCCAGCTGAACGCGAGCATTTGCTGACCGACATAGCCGCATCGGAATTTCAGCGGCGTCGGGTCGCTGCCGTCGCTGTGGATGCCGAGGCCGTCGACCGTGACGATATTGTCGACCTTCACGCGCTGCTTGCCCTGGTCGAACGAGTCGTTCCATGGCGTGATCGTCGCGTTGCCGCTGTCGAATGCGTTCGGCGCGAAGTCCACGCGGTCGAAGGCCGACGACGTGCTGGCGATGAAGCTGCCGTGCGCTGCACAATCGGCGGCGAGCGGATCGGCATGCATTTCGTTGACGAATTTGTTGATCAGTTCGGAGCGCTGGTCGAGCAGATCGGCGAATGCCGGTGTCGGAAGCGCAAGCGACAGGCCCGCAATGCAGGCTGCCAGCTTGCCGAGCGCCCGGAAAATCCGGAGCGACGCAGGAGAGCTGTCCATCTGGTTATTGGTGAGGAGCGAATGAGACATCGGGCACGTATAGATGCCCGATGAAGAACCGGAGTTCAATCTTAGCGTAAAAAAGTTGTGCGGCAGTAGATGTCGCATTCTGCCGTACTGAGCGAGGGAGTGCCGGCGCGTGATGACGGCGCCGCCGCCGGAGGACAATTCAGGCGCGCGGGCCGCCGAGACGATAGCGCCGGACGTCGAAGGTCGTGACCCACGTGGGACGATAGACAGCGATGAGTGCGGTCGCCATGCCGGTGAACCACGCTTCGCCGAGTGCGAGCAGCGCGGTGTTCAGCAGATAGCCGGCAGGAATCACGACGGGAACGCCATCCGCGAGCGCGAGCTGAACCCCGGCAGCGGCAGCGGCGACCGCGATGATCGCGATGGCGGGCGACAGGAATCCCTGGCCGGTAATGAACGACGCGAGATTGTGCGGCAACCATGCGAGTGCGGCGCGCTGCAGCAATGCCGACACGGCGACCGGCAGCGCGCCGTAGATCAGATAGGTCAGGCCAATGCCCTGCCAGGGCGCATCGAAGATGATCGCGGCGACCGCCGTGACGGCGCCCATCGCGATCAGTGCGAGTGTCCAGTCGAACAGCGTGACGAGCAGCGTCGCGCCAAGCAGATGCATGACGATGCCATCGTCGAGCCACGCATTCGAGGCCCAGAGGACCGCAATGGCGGTGACGAGCGCGAGCCATACGTGCTGGAGCGTGGCGTCCTGCAGGCGCACGAAGGGACGATTCCAGATCGCGAGCGCGAGCAGAGCCGCGGCGGCGATCCAGCCACCGACGCCAACCCAGAGCGGAAGCGGTGTGAAAAGAAAACCCATGCGTCCATATTACTCGTTGAGCATCAAAGGTGGGAATCCGCACACACCGACCGTCGCAATATCGAGACTGTTTGGCTAGCGTTCGCGCCGGAACCGCGCCGGCGGCTCGGCGGCGATCGGCAGGTCCTGCGCGCTATCGATCGAGGCCGGCAACGGGTACGGGCGTTCACTCCGTTGCGTACGCAGCGGAACTGGGCCCTGTTCGCCGATGGGCGGCTTGCGCGCACGACTGCGGTTCGCCAACAGCACCTCGAGGTGGGGCGACAGCCACCCGTTGTAGATTGCGACCGCGGCGGCCCGGTTGGCGGCACCAAGCTGCTGGAAGATGCTGGCGAGGTGGATCTTGACGGTGCCTTCGCTGATGCCGAGTGTGCGAGCGATCATCTTGTTGGTGCTGCCCATGTGGACGAAGCGCATGATCTGCGCTTGCCGCGGCGACAGGAGGCCGCTCGGCGGCCGCCGGGGAAGCGACCCGGCGAGCGTCTGGAAATGGGCATCGTAGCGCGCCGCAGCAGTGGAAGGCAGCAGGCGGAGCGCGATCGGCGGAATGTAGTGTCCGCCCAGCAGCACGATCTCGAGCGCACGCACGATCAGGTGTGGCCGCGTGGAATGTGGGATCACGCCGGCGACACCGTAGTTGAAGAAGCGCTGGATGGCCTCCGGCGATGTTTCGTCGACGAGGACGGCGACAGGTGTCGGCGAGCACGCGCTGCAGAGCGCCTGAAGCTCGCTGAGCCGGCCGACGTCGAGCCAGTCGATCGCGACCAGGTCGAAACGCTGGTTGCGCAGCAGCCTGCGCGCCTGAAAACTGTCGGGCACATCGTTGATGCCGGCGTGACGGTCGATCTGTCGCAACAGGGCCTTCAGTCCGTCACGCCGCTCGGCGTCTGAATTGAGCATCAGGAACCGCATATTCAACCTCCGTAATGTGAGCCATTGATCTGCCGTCTGGCATGCCTTGGGTCTGATGATGACAAAGACCTTACACGATGTCTGCTTGGCTGAAAGGCTTAGGAAAAGTATGAAATTTCGGGCGGCGGGAGGACAGACAAGTAAAAAGCCGCTCCGGCGGGAACCGTGAGCGGCTTCAGGTGGGCAGGCCGTTGGGCCTGTTGTGCTGCGGATTAGTGGAAGTGCGGCTGGGCGGGGGACGCGTCTTCCGGCATTTCGGCGTGGACGATTTCACCGAGCGGATCTGCGTAGAGCGGCACGCCGCAGTCATCGCAATATTCGGGTTCGAAGCGGCCCGCGTGCCGCCGGACGTCGGTTACGCCGCATTCCTTCAGCAGACTTACGATTTCCTCGACCGGGCCTTCGATCGGCGCTTCGCCTTCGAGCGTCGCACTGTCGATCGACATATCGCCGTTTTCACGGCCGTAGAGCGGCCATACGACGCCGTAGATTACGTCGTTGTTCGCACGCCGCGTGAAGCCGACACGGTACTCGTCGATACGGCGTTCGCCGAAGCCGGCGACCACCGCGCGCAGCTCTTGCGGTGCCGCACCAAGTGTGTCGAATAGATAACGAATGGCCGTTCGGACCGTATGTGGACGGATACGTTCGTCCGCATCCCGGCAGGCCGAATAGTACGCGTCCGGAAGTAGGCATTCGAATTCGCAGCCGGGCAGCGCGATCGACAGGTTCGGGCCGCCTTGGGCCGTCCATTGCTCGAGGCACTGGCCGCGTTCGATCCGGCTGCCGTTTTCTTCTTCCTGCCAGCGGAACAGCGGTGCGCCGGCGGGGGCCGCGACGACGGCGAGCAGGAAGCGCGGGTCGGCCAGGATCGGCGAGGTTTCCGGCAGGTCGCCGAAGCTGAGCTTGGGCGTGTGCTGGCTGATCGCCCCATGTGCGAGCTGCTGGGCGAGCCGGTAGGTCTCGACGTGGTGCCGCGGCAACTGGTCGATACTGTAGAGGAACGGGGCAAGCCCGACGAGGGTACCGTTCGCAAGGACGTGCGCCTGCAGGTGCGTTCGAAGTGCGTCGGCAACGTCGCCCTTGAGCGGGCCCGATGGAATCATGTAGCGCGTCCATGCGAGAACCGGGACGGCGACCAGCAGCGCATCGAACGGTTGGCCGTCGTGCTCGATCACCATCGACTCGCTGTGCGTCTCGGCCATGTCGGCGAGCGCGCCGTAGGCGTCGGGATGATTCTGCTGCAGATGGTCGAGCGCTGCGTCGAGCGTGGTCTGGTTGCCGTTGCGGACAATCTTGGAGAGCAGCGCATCGAGCTTCGCTTCCCAGAAGCGGTCCTCGATGCGGCTGCCCGAGGCGAAGAGCGCAAGCGACAGGCCGACCAGTTTGTCGGCATCGGGGGGGAGGCGTTTGGCGATTCGCTGGCGCATATTAAAGACGTATATAGAAAGAGGCGAAGAGCCTCACATTCTAGTCCGTTCTTTGCACCATAAGCGGTCTCGTGCCGACACATGGCCGGCTGGCCAAATCGCAGCGTTTGTAAAAAAGTTGCTTCAAACCCCTTGCGCGAATGTCGCGAGCTACCTACAATCACGCCTCTTTCGCGCTAACGGAAACGCGGCGCGGGAGAAGGGAAGCAGGGTTGGCGGTGTGCTGGAGTCTGGAGCGCGCAGCTGGCCTGGAAGTTGAGCCCCGCAGTCGCAACGATGCAGTGTAAAAAGTTGTTGACGAGCTGCGAAACACGGTTCATAATCTCGCTTCTCTGCTGCTGAAAACGCAGCGCTGCTGAGAAACACGAAGTTCCTCGCAGAATGCTCTTTAAAAATTAACAGCCGATAAGTGTGGGCGCTTGATGAAAGCGAGCTGAT
>NZ_NKEX01000001.1:0-300805 GCF_002223325.1 Burkholderia sp. AU15512 | reverse complement strand
CGAGATTATGAACCGTGTTTCGCAATTCGTCAACAACTTTTTACACTACATCGTTGCGACTGCGGGGCTCAACTTCCAGGCCAGTTGCGCGCTCCAGACTCCAGCACACCGCCAACCCTGCTTCCCTTCTCCCGCGCTGCGTTTCCGTTAGCGCGAAAGAGGCGTGATTCTAAGCACCCGCCCCCGTCTCCGCAAGCCCTTTGTGAAAATATTTTGAAAAAGCCCCCGTGCGCTGGCGCGCACGGGGGCTTGGGGCTCGACGGGCCAAGTGGTGCCACTGACCTACGCGTTGCCGGCAACCACTTCCCTCTATATATAGAAGCGCGTCACTTGCCGATCACCGCAGCCTGTAGTTGCTCGACCGGCACCGCGTCGGCCATCGCGGCGTAGCCGGCGTCGCTCGGATGAATGCCGTCCCCACTATCGTATCGACGCTGCAGCACGCTCGGGCGCGCCGGATCGCGCAGCACAGCATCGAAGTCGACCACGCCATCGAACCCGCCACCACTCCGGATCCACCGGTTCACCTCGAGCCGGATCGCCTCGCGCCCCTCCGGCAGCCCGGCTGGCGTCAGCGTCGCGCCGAAGACCTTCACGCCCTGGCGGTGCGCCGCTTCAATCAGCCGGCGGTAGCCGTCGATCAAAGATGCAGCCGTGACCTGCGTATGCGGGTGGTCGCAATCGAGCCCCGCGCGCGGCGGCATCGCGGCGAAGTTGATGTCGTTGATCCCGATCAGCACGATCGCCGCCTTCACCCCCGCGCGCGACAGTGCATCACGCTCGAACCGCGACGCCAGCGACGTGCCGTAGCACGCCGAATCGCTGAGCAGCCGGTTTCCGCTGATACCAAGGTTCGCGACGCCGATCGACTCCACGCCAGAAGCGGTCAGCCGACGCGCTAGTGCGTCCGGCCAGCGGCGATTCCGGTTCACGCTCGAGCGCAGTCCGTCGGTGATCGAATCGCCGATCGCCGCTACGCTGGCGCGCGCCGAACCAGCCTCGACCGCGAACTCGCTCACCCATGCGTATTGGGTAAAACGGGTGCGGAACGCGGCGGCGCCCGGATCACTCACGTGATCACCCGGTGCAGACACGTAATTGAACTGGTTCGACACGCGGTGCCAGACCGTCATCCGCTGATTCGCCCCGATCTGGAGGCTGATCGCATACGGCCGCCCGGCCGCCACATCGATCGTCACCGGATCGCTTTCGAGTTCCTGGCCCGGCGCAAGCGTCACCGACGCCTTGCCGCCGAACCGAATCGGCGCCACCGCACCAGCAAGCGCCGCCCCGTCGCCTGCGCGCGCGAGACTCGCCGCCTCGACGACCAGCGGCGCACGGCCGTAGGCATTGCTGACGCGGATCCGCGCGGCACGCCCCGACACCGTCGGATAGACGATCTGGCGCACGGCCCGCCCGGACACGTCGGGCGCACGATAAAGCGGCGGCGGTGCGGCAAGGTCGGGGATCGGCTGCAGCGCGGTCGCCCACGCCGCCACCCATCCAGCCGGAGCGGCCGAGGCCGAGGCCACGAGCGGCGAGACAAAGACGGCGGCACCCAGCACTGCCGCGGCGATACTGCTTCGAAATGACATCGGCAAAATCCTCGTCGAAAGCGGGCATTGTGCCGCAGAAGACGCGAACCCCACGCGCCGGATCGCCGTCACGCCGCCCGATCGCGCCCCGACGTCTCTCGTTTACCCGAGTCTCGCCGCAAATCCGCAAGAAATATATTAACCGACCGGTCGGTTGGTTTATACTTCGCACACATTCAACCGGACGAGAGCTTCGCCATGTACACGCAATCCCTCGACATCCCAGGCAACGTCGCGCCGCTCGACGCCGCAGCCGAGTCGCCCGAGCAGGCGCGGTTCGATGCGGCCATGGCCGCCGACGGTAAGATCGAACCGCAGGACTGGATGCCCGATGCCTATCGCAAGACGCTGGTTCGCCAGATCTCGCAGCACGCGCACTCGGAAGTCGTGGGCATGCTGCCCGAAGGCAACTGGATCTCACGCGCACCGAGCCTGAAGCGCAAGGCGATCCTGCTCGCGAAGGTCCAGGACGAAGCCGGTCACGGCCTCTATCTTTATAGCGCGGCCGAAACGCTCGGCGTATCGCGCGATTCGCTGATCGACGCACTGCTCGCCGGCAAGGCGAAATACTCGAGCATCTTCAATTACCCGACGCCCACCTGGGCCGACGTCGGCGTGATCGGCTGGCTCGTCGACGGCGCCGCGATCATGAACCAGATTCCGCTGTGCCGCTGCACGTACGGCCCGTACGCGCGCGCCATGATCCGCGTGTGCAAGGAAGAATCGTTCCACCAGCGCCAGGGTTTCGACGCACTGCTGTCGATGATGAAGGGCACCGACGCGCAACGCGCAATGGTCCAGCAGGCCGTGAACCGCTGGTGGTGGCCGGTGCTGATGATGTTCGGCCCGAGCGACGCCGATTCGGTCCACAGCAACCAGTCCGCGAAATGGGGCATCAAGCGGATCTCGAACGACGATCTGCGGCAGAAGTTCGTCGACGCGACGGTCGACCAGGCGAAGGTGCTCGGCGTGACGCTGCCCGACCCCGACCTGAAGTGGAACGAGGCGCGCGGCCATCACGACTACGGCACGATCGACTGGGACGAATTCTGGCGCGTGGTCAACGGCGACGGCCCGTGCAACAAGGAACGCCTCGCGACCCGCGTGAAAGCGCACGAGAACGGCGCATGGGTGCGCGAAGCCGCACTCGCCCACGAAGCCAAGCGCCGCGCCCGCGCCGAACAGCACGCCGCCTGAGCGGCGGCACACCATCGAATTCAGGATTGAGGAGAAAGTGATGAACAAGGAATGGCCGATCTGGGAAGTGTTCGTGCGCAGCAAGCAGGGGCTCGACCACAAGCATTGCGGCAGCCTACACGCCGCCGACGCATCGATGGCGCTGCGCATGGCGCGCGACGTCTACACGCGCCGCCAGGAAGGCGTGAGCATCTGGGTGGTGCCGTCGTCGGCCATTACCGCGTCGGATCCGAACGAGAAGGCGGAGCTGTTCGAACCGGCGGGCGACAAGATCTACCGTCACCCGACGTTCTACACGTTGCCCGACGAAGTCAACCACATGTAACGCCCGCGCCATGACGATCACGCCCGAACACCTCTCCTACGTGCTGCGCCTCGCGGACACCACGCTGATCCTCGGTCAGCGCAACGCCGAATGGTGCGGCCACGGCCCGATTCTCGAGGAAGACATCGCGCTCACCAACATGAGCCTCGACCTCATCGGCCAGGCGCGCATGCTGTACACGCACGCGGCCGAACTCGAGCGCCAGCTCACCGGCGCGACGAAGACCGAGGACGACTACGCGTACTTCCGCACGGAGCGCGAGTTCGCGAACTTCACGCTCGCCGAGCTGCCGCACTACGGCCCGATCGCCGGCACCGCGCACGCCGACAACGACTACGCGGTCACGATCGTGCGCAACTTCCTGTACTCGGCGCTGATGCTGCACGTGTGGACCGCACTCGAAACGTCGACCGACACGCAGCTCGCCGCGATCGCCGCGAAATCGGTGAAGGAAACCCGCTATCACTTTCAGCACGCACGCGAGTGGCTGGTTCGCCTCGGCGACGGCACCGACGAATCGCACCGCCGCGCGCAGAACGCGCTCGACTACCTGACGCCGTACACGCGCGAATTCTTCGCTGCCGATGCAATCGACGACGCGGTCGCCGCCGCGGGCATCGCCCCCGCACCGGCCACGCTCGAAGCAGCATGGCGCGCGGACGTGGACGACGCGCTCGCGGAAGCGACGCTCACGCTGCCGGCCCCCGTGCAGCATGTGACGACCGGCAAGCAGGGCGAGCACTCGGAGCACATGGGCTACCTGCTCGCGGAACTGCAGAGCCTCGCACGCCAGCATCCCGGCGCGAGCTGGTAACCGGCCGCCCCCCGCCCAACGGAGCCCGACGATGTCCGTCCAGACCGCCCCCGCCAACGCCGTGCCCGTCGCGCGCCACGCCGACCCGCTGCTCGCCCGTGCCTGGGACGTGCTCGAAGCCGTGCCCGACCCCGAGATCCCGGTCGTGTCGATCCGCGAGCTCGGCATCCTGCGCGACGTCCGCCTCGGAGACGACGGCCAGCTCGAGGTCGTCATCACGCCGACCTACTCGGGCTGCCCGGCCATGTCGCAGATCGCGGAGGACATCGCCGCCGCGCTGCAGGCCGCGGACCTTCCGCCGCACCGGATCGAGACAGTACTCGCGCCCGCGTGGACGACCGACTGGATCACGCAAGAAGCACGCGACAAGCTGCGCGCGTACGGCATCGCGCCGCCGGTCGGCCAGTGCGGCACCGCCGCGCCGCGGGAAAACGTCGTGCGCTTCGTGCCGCGACCGGTCGCGGCACCCGCGTGCCCGCGCTGCGGCTCCGCCCGTACCGAGCGTCTCGCGCAATTCGCGTCCACGGCCTGCAAGGCGCTGTATCGCTGCGTCGACTGCCGCGAACCCTTCGACTACTTCAAACCTTATTAATCGATATGGCGACCCCGCAATTTCATCCGCTGCGTATCCGCGACGTGCGGCCCGAGACCGCCGACGCCGTCACCGTCTCCTTCGACGTGCCGCCCGAGCTGCGCGATGCGTACCGCTTCACGCAGGGCCAGTTCGTCACGCTGAAGACCCACATCGACGGCGAGGAAACGCGCCGCTCGTATTCGATCTGCGTCGGGACGACGGACTACGATCGTGACGGCGAACTGCGCATCGGCATCAAGCGGGTGCGCGGCGGCCGCTTCTCGAACTTCGCGTTCGACTCGCTCAAGCCGGGGCACACGATCGACGTGATGACGCCGGACGGCCGGTTCTTCACGCACCTGAACGCCGATCACGGCAAGCAGTACGTCGCGTTTTCAGGCGGCTCCGGCATCACGCCGGTGCTCGCGATCGTGAAGACGACGCTCGAACTCGAGCCGCGCAGCACGTTCACGCTGATCTACGGCAACCGCAGCGTCGACGCGATCATGTTCGCGGAGGAGCTCGAGGACCTGAAGAACCGCTACATGAACCGCTTCGTCCTCTATCACGTGCTGTCGGACGACCAGCAGGACGTCGCGCTGTTCAACGGCGTGCTCGACCAGGCGAAATGCGCGGAATTCCTCGACACGCTGATGCCGGCCGACGCGATCGACGAGGCATTCATCTGCGGCCCCGCGCCGATGATGGATGCAGCCGAGGCCGCGCTGAAGGCGGCCGGCGTGCCGCAGGCGAAGGTGCACGTCGAGCGCTTCGGCACACCGTTGCCGCAGGCCGGCGCGCCGATCGTCGAAATCACCGACCAGACCCCGGCCGCCGACCTCGAAATCGTGCTCGACGGCAAGAAGCGCAAGCTGCGCCTGCCGTACGAAGGCGTGAGCCTGCTCGATGTCGGCCTGCGCGCGGGCCTCGCGCTGCCGTACGCGTGCAAGGGCGGTGTGTGCTGTACGTGCCGCGCGAAGGTGCTCGAGGGCGAAGTGCGGATGGAGAAGAACTACACGCTCGAAGAGCATGAAGTGAAGGACGGCTTCGTGCTCACGTGCCAGTGCCACCCGGTCAGCGACAAGGTCGTCGTGAGCTACGACGAGCGTTGAGCGACGTCGCGTCGCGGCGCCGGGCGGTTTCTCGCCGTCACACATCTCGCTTACACTAGGGGCCGCCGGCCGGCTGGACATCGCAACGTCCGCCCGGCCGGCGGTTTTCTTTTGTTGACGACAGGCCGATGAGTACCATTCATTTGATTCAGGGCGGCACCGCCGCCGCGTCGCTGCACGAGGCACTCGCGCAAGCCGGACGCGACGAGCGCGTCGTCGGATTGCTCGACGATCTCGGCGTCGGGCCGCTCAAGGGCGCCGACGAGACGCCCGACACGCGCGCCGCCTTCTGGCAGCGCGTGCTCGGCGACCAGATTCCCGACTGGAACGCGGAGATCGAAGGCGAGTTCGCGCGCCTCGACCAGCTCGCGACGGATACCGGCCAGGTGGTCGTATGGCATGCGCCGAGCGTCGGCGACAAGCTGCTGCTGCGCCGCGTCGCCTATCACCTGCGCAACGTCCCGCAACGCCTGAACGAAGTGCGTCTGTCGGCCGCCGATCTCGACTCGGCGCAGCGCGCGGCGCTATCGCGCACCGACCAGGCGTGCGCGACCGGCATGTTCTCGCCGGCCGAGCTGGCGCGCAAGCGCCCGGTGGCCGCGCCAATCTCGGTGCTGCGCATCGGCCGCCTCGCGCTCGAATGGCAGGAGGCGAAGCACCTGAACGCCGAGCTGCGCTACTGGGTCAGCAACACCATCAAGAGCGGCTACTATGAGGACCTCGACGCGCTGATCGTCGCGCGCGCGGAAACCGCCTGGCGGCCCGCGGCGCGCCTCGTCGGCAGCATCATGGCCGACGCCGACCGCGGCGGGCTGTTCGTCAGCGACTCGATCGCCTGGTGGCGCTGCCGCGAACTCGCGGCGACCGGCCGGCTCGAGCTGCAGGACGACGCGCCCGACGCCCTCTCTTCCACGCAGGTGCGCGCGGCCCGCACGGCCACCCCGCACCGCTAATCTTCCCCATTCGACCATGGCCCGTACCCGAGCGCCCGACCACGAATCCCAGCGCGAGCAGATCCTCGATCTGGCCGCCGAGAAATTCGCGCAGACGAGCTACCCGAGCACGTCGATGTCCGATCTCGCGACCGCGAGCGGCACGTCGAAGGCGCGCCTCTATCACTATTACGAGAGCAAGGAAGCGATCCTGTTCGACCTGCTCGACCGCTACACGAAACGGCTGATGCTGATCATCGCCGAGGTCGAAGGGGCGAGCCAGCGACGCGGCCTCAGCGAGCGCGACGCGTTCGCCGAGCTGGTGCGTGCGTTCCTCGCCGAATACGAGACGTCGCACAGCCGGCACGTCGCGCTGCTCAACGACGTGAAGTATCTCGAGGACGCGCAGCGCGAAATCGTGCTCGACCGCCAGCGCGACATCGTCGCGGCGTTCACGCGGCAGCTCGCACGCGCGTATCCGGACCGCATCTCGAAGGAAAACCAGACGTCCGTGACGATGATGGTGTTCGGGATGATCAACTGGACGTTCACATGGCTGAAGCCCGGCGGCCGCCTCGGCTACCGCGACTTCGCCGAGCAGGTGATCGACCTGATCGAGCGCGGGCTGTCGACGGCCGCCTGAATGACGCGCAGCAGCAAGCGTTGCGTGACGGGCACACTGCGGCTGCCCGCCGCGCATTTCATATGATGAATTTTAAATTCGCTTAAAATCAATAACTTACAGAATGAACTAAGCGGTTTTAGAATTTCCCCTCGGCACAAATAACGTCAAATACGGGTTTTCCCCAACCTCGCTCGGGTAAAATGCTGTTGCATTGCACAACCCGCTTGTGCACCCACACTGAGGAACCCACGATGAACACGCAATTCAACGGCCCTGCCGAAGTTGTCGGCACGGTCGGCAGTGCGCCGGTTCTCGTCAGGGAACTGGCTTCCAAAGACCGTGAGCAGATGCTCACCCACTTTCTCTCGCTCGACGAAGAGGACCGCCTGCTGCGCTTCGGCCAGATGGTGCCCGACCACGTGATCGAGAATTATGTCCGCACGATCGACTTCGGCCGCGACACCGTGTTCGGCGTGTTCGACCACGACCTCGAACTGATCGGCGTCGGCCACCTGGCCTACCTGCCGGCCGAGGGCGACAAGCGCACGGCCGAATTCGGCGTGTCGGTGCTCGAAAGCGCACGCGGCCGCGGCGTCGGCTCGAAGCTGTTCGAGCGCGCGGCGATCCGCAGCCGCAACACGCACGTGACGATGCTGTACATGCACTGCCTGTCGCGTAACGCGACGATGATGCACATCGCGAAGAAATCCGGGATGCGGATCGAGTACGCGTACGGCGAAGCCGATGCGTACCTGTCGCTGCCGCCGGCCGACCACTCGACGATCATCGCCGAGATGCTGCAGGAGCAGGCCGCGGTGTTCGACTACGCGATGAAGCGCCAGGCGCGCCGCACCACGAAGTTCATCGAATCGCTGATGCCCGCCGCGCTGACGGCGTAACTTCAGCCAGCCGGGCCGCGCCTGCCGCGCGCCCGGCCCCTCCCTTCCCCGCCGCGCACTAGCGCACCGAACGAATCGGCAACGCCGTCGTCTCCTTGAAGCATTCGAGCGAAAAGCTCGTCTTCACGTCGATCACCGACGGGTGATGCAGCAGATGCTCCTGCACGAAGCGGGAGAAATGCGCCATGTCCTCGACCTGCACGCGCAGCAGGTAATCCATGTCCCCCGTCATCGCGTGGCACGCGACCACTTCCGGCCAGGTCTGCACGGCCGCGCGAAACAGCTCCGCATGGGTCGCGCCTGCGCGCGCCGACGTTTCGTCGGCCCGCGCCGGCGCCAGGCCGCCACGCTTCTCGAGCCGCACGCTCACGTACGCGAGCAGGTCGAGCCCGAGCTTCTGCGGATCCAGCAGCGCGACATAACCGGTGATCACGCCGATTTCCTCGAGCCGCCGGATCCGCCGCAGGCACGGGCTCGGCGACAGGTTCACGCGCTCGGCGATCTCCTGGTTCGACAGGCGCCCGTTCTCCTGAAGAATCGCGAGAATCCGCCGGTCGATGGCATCCAATTCGGCTTGCGCCATCTTCTGCCCTCCAATGAATGATTTGAGACGGGAAATTGCGCCATCGTAGGTTCGGGCAATTAAGTTCGCAAGTTTACACTCGCGGCTGCCCGCTACACTTTGTCGCACGTACCGATGCGTCGCGCACGCCACCGCGTGCGCGACGTTCGACATCGAACCAGGCCGGGCCTGCGCACATCGCCCCGGCCGATCGCCCCCACAGGAGACACGCCATGCAGATCCCGAACTGGGACAACCCCGTCGGCACCGACGGCTTCGAATTCATCGAATACACGGCACCGGACCCGAAAGCGCTCGGACAACTGTTCGAACGGATGGGTTTCACCGCGATCGCGCGCCACCGCCACAAGGACGTGACGGTGTACCGCCAGGGCGACATCAACTTCATCATCAACGCCGAACCCGATTCGTTCGCACAACGCTTCGCGCGCCTGCACGGCCCGTCGATCTGCGCGATCGCGTTCCGCGTGCAGGACGCCGCGAAGGCGTACCAGCACGCGCTGGAACTCGGCGCATGGGGCTTCGACAACAAGACCGGCCCGATGGAGCTGAACATCCCGGCGATCAAGGGCATCGGCGATTCGCTGATCTATTTCGTCGACCGCTGGCGCGGCAAGAACGGCGCGCAACCGGGCGCCATCGGCGACATCAGCATCTATGACGTCGACTTCGAGCCGATCGTCGGCGCGAACCCGAACCCGGTCGGCCACGGCCTCACCTACATCGACCATCTGACGCACAACGTGCATCGCGGCCGCATGCAGGAATGGGCCGAGTTCTACGAACGCCTGTTCAACTTCCGCGAAGTGCGTTACTTCGACATCGAAGGCAAGGTGACGGGCGTGAAGTCGAAGGCGATGACGTCGCCGTGCGGCAAGATCCGCATCCCGATCAACGAGGAAGGCTCGGATACGGCCGGCCAGATCCAGGAATACCTCGACGCGTACCACGGCGAAGGCATCCAGCACATCGCGCTCGGCGCCGCCGACATCTACCAGGCGGTCGATGGCCTGCGCAGCAAGGAAGTGAAGCTGCTCGACACGATCGACACGTATTACGAACTGGTCGACCGCCGCGTGCCGAACCACGGCGAATCGCTGGACGAACTGAAAAAGCGCAAGATCCTGATCGACGGCGCACGCGACGACCTGCTGCTGCAGATCTTCACCGAAAACCAGATCGGGCCGATCTTCTTCGAGATCATCCAGCGCAAGGGCAACCAGGGCTTCGGCGAAGGCAACTTCAAGGCACTGTTCGAATCGATCGAACTCGACCAGATCCGCCGCGGCGTCGTACAGGACAAGGCCTGACGCATCCGGCGGGCGGCTGCCCGGGGCAACCCGGCAGCCCGCACGATCCGGCGGCGCAAAGAAAAAGGGCGGGAATCCTCGGATTCCCGCCCTTTTTGCATTCCGGCGCGGCCCGCAGGCCGCGCGAGCGGATCAACGCGCGTTCGCCTTCGACTCGACGGCGCGCTCGGCCGACGGCTGCGCGACGGCGTCCTGGGCCGGCACGATCTGCTGCATCTGCGCGCCGGCGGCCGCCAGTGCGCTCGCGCCTCGCGCGTGCACCGGGCCGGTCATCGAGAAAAACGCGGCGGACACGATCAGGAAACTCTGGATATGACGTGTGTTCATTGCACCTCCTGTAAAACTGCCGGCGCCTCCCCGATTGCGTCGAAACAAGCCAACGCGACCGGGCACCTCCGGCAGGCCGACAAGATTAACGGCGTTTGCACGAAGATGGGGCCGGCTTTACATGCTTTTACATGATGTAACGCATGGTTCCGCCCTGTTTTTCTGATGCGCCGCCGCAATTCCCCCGCATTCCAACCCGATGGGCGGCGGGTTTGCCCCAGTGCTACCATCGCTTAAAACCGGCCAATATGCCGGCCACTGCAGACGCGTCCACAAGACGCCTGAAGCAGTCGAGTTTTGGTGATCCCAAACTGGGTGGAGGAGACAGTTAATGAATGCCCCGCTAGACGCAGGCCAACGCGCATCGCTAGAAGCCGCGCTGAAGTCCGTCACGCTTGACGACAAATACACACTGGAACGCGGCCGCGCGTACATGAGCGGCATCCAGGCCCTCGTGCGCCTGCCGATGCTCCAGCAGGAACGCGATCGCGCCGCCGGTCTCAATACCGCCGGCTTCATCTCCGGCTATCGGGGTTCGCCGCTCGGCGGTCTCGATCTGTCGCTCTGGAAAGCCAAGCAGCACCTGGCCGCCCACCAGATCGTCTTCCAGCCCGGCCTCAACGAAGATCTCGCCGCCACCGCCGTGTGGGGCTCGCAGCAGGTGAACCTGTACCCCGGCGCGAAGCACGACGGCGTGTTCGGCATGTGGTACGGCAAGGGCCCGGGCGTCGACCGCACGGGCGACGTGTTCAAGCACGCAAACTCGGCCGGCTCGTCGCAGCACGGCGGCGTGCTGGTGCTCGCCGGCGACGACCACGCGGCGAAATCGTCAACGCTCGCGCACCAGTCCGAACACATCTTCAAGGCCTGCGGGCTGCCGGTGCTGTTCCCGTCCAACGTGCAGGAATATCTCGATTTCGGCCTGCACGGCTGGGCGATGAGCCGCTACTCGGGCCTGTGGGTCGCGCTCAAGTGCGTGACGGACGTAGTCGAATCGTCGGCATCGGTCGACATCGACCCGCATCGCACCGAGATCGTGCTGCCGACCGACTTCATCCTGCCGGAAGGCGGGCTGAACATCCGCTGGCCCGACCCGCCGCTCGTGCAGGAAGCACGGCTGCTCGACTACAAGTGGTATGCGGCGCTCGCCTACGTGCGTGCGAACAAGCTCGATCGCATCGAGATCGATTCTCCGAGCGCGCGCTTCGGGATCATGACCGGCGGCAAGGCGTACCTCGACGTACGTCAGGCCCTGACCGACCTCGGCCTCGACGACGAAACCTGCGCGCGGATCGGCATCCGGCTCTACAAGGTCGGCTGCGTGTGGCCGCTCGAAGCGCAGGGCGCGCAGGCGTTCGCGCGCGGGCTCGACGAAATCCTCGTCGTCGAGGAAAAGCGCCAGATCCTCGAATACGCGATCAAGGAAGAGCTGTACAACTGGCCCGACGGGCAACGTCCGCGCGTGTTCGGCAAGTTCGACGAGAAGGACGGCGCCGGCGGCGAATGGTCGGTGCCGATGGGCAACTGGCTGCTGCCCGCGCACTACGAGCTGTCGCCGGCGATCATCGCGAAGGCGATCGCGACGCGCCTCGAGAAGTTCGAGCTGCCGTCCGACGTGCGGGCACGCATCGCCGCGCGCCTCGCCGTGATCAACGCGAAGGAAATGGCGCTCGCGAAGCCGCACGTGCAGACCGAGCGCAAGCCGTGGTTCTGCTCGGGCTGCCCGCACAACACGTCGACCAACGTGCCGGAAGGCTCGCGCGCGATCGCCGGCATCGGCTGCCACTACATGACCGTGTGGATGGACCGCAGCACGAGCACCTTCAGCCAGATGGGCGGCGAAGGTGTGCCGTGGATCGGCCAGGCGCCGTTCACGGACGAGAAGCACGTGTTCGCGAACCTCGGCGACGGCACCTATTTCCACTCGGGCCTGCTGGCCGTGCGCGCGGCGATCTCGTCGAAAGCGAACATCACCTACAAGATCCTCTACAACGACGCGGTCGCGATGACGGGCGGCCAGCCGGTCGACGGCGTGCTGACGGTGCCGCAGATCACGCACCAGCTCGCGTCCGAAGGCGCGAAGAAGATCGTGATCGTCACCGACGAGCCGGAGAAGTACGACAGCCAGAAGGCGCTGCTCGCGCCGGGCGTGACGATCCATCACCGCGACCAGCTCGACGACGTGCAGCGCGAGCTGCGCGAGATCGAAGGCACGACGATCCTGATCTACGACCAGACCTGCGCGACCGAGAAACGCCGCCGCCGCAAACGCGGCACGTACCCGGACCCGGCCAAGCGCGTCGTGATCAACGACGCGGTGTGCGAAGGCTGCGGCGACTGCTCGGTGCAGTCGAACTGCCTGTCGGTCGAGCCGCTGGAAACCGAATTCGGCACGAAGCGCCAGATCAATCAGTCGAGCTGCAACAAGGACTTCTCGTGCGTGAAGGGCTTCTGCCCGAGCTTCGTCACCGTCGAGGGCGGCCAGATGAAGAAGCCGAAGGCCGTGTCGGTCGACGGCAACGCACTGCCGCCGATCCCCGAACCGACGCTGCCGGACATCGACCGCGCCTACGGCGTGCTCGTCACGGGCGTCGGCGGCACGGGCGTCGTCACGATCGGCGCACTGCTCGGGATGGCCGCGCACCTGGAAAACAAGGGCGTGACCGTGCTCGACGTCACCGGCCTCGCGCAGAAGGGCGGCGCCGTGATGAGCCACGTGCAGATCTCGCACGCGCCGACCGACATCCACGCAACGCGGATCGCGATGGGCGAAGCCGACCTCGTGATCGGCTGCGACGCGATCGTCACGGCCGGCGACGAATGCACGTCGCGGATGCGGCACGACACGACGCGCGTGGTCGTCAACAGCGCGCAGACGCCGACCGCCGAGTTCATCAAGAACCCGAACTGGTCGTTCCCCGGCCTGTCCGCGGAAAACGACATCCGCGCGGCGGCGGGCGAAGCCGTCGATTTCATCGACGCGAACCGCTTCGCGGTCGCGCTGCTCGGCGACGCGATCTACACGAACCCGTTCGTGCTCGGCTACGCGTGGCAAAAGGGCTGGCTGCCGCTCACGCTCGCGTCGCTGGTGCGCGCGATCGAGCTGAATGCGGTATCGGTCGAGAAGAACCGTGCGGCCTTCGACTGGGGCCGCCGCGCCGCGTACGACCTGGCGAGCGTGAAGCAGGCCGCGGCCGGCGACGCGCGCCCCGTGCAAGGCGCCACGGTGATTTCGCTGCACACGAAGAAGGCGGTCGACGCGCTGATCGCGAAGCGCGTGGAATTCCTCACCGCGTACCAGAATGCCGCGTACGCAGCACGCTATGCGGCGTTCGTCGACAAGGTGCGCGCGGCCGAGCGTGCGCTGGCGGACGGCGACACGGTGCAGGAGCAGCTGACCGAAGCGGTCGCGCGCAACCTGTTCAAGCTGATGGCGTACAAGGACGAATACGAGGTCGCGCGGCTGCAGTCCGATCCGGCGTTCCTCGCGCGCCTGACCGCGCAGTTCGAAGGCGACTGGAAGCTGAAATTCCACCTCGCGCCGCCGCTGTTCGCGAAGACGGACGCCCACGGCCATCTCGTGAAGAAGGCGTACGGCCCGTGGATGATGTCGGCGTTCCGGCTGCTCGCGAAGGCGAAGTTCCTGCGCGGCACTGGGCTCGACCCGTTCGGCCGTACCGACGAGCGTCGCACCGAGCGCGCGCTGATCGGCGAGTACGAAGCGCTGATCGGCGAGGTGCTCGCCAAGCTGAACGCGGCCAACCGCCCGCTCGCCCTCGAGCTCGCGGCGCTGCCGGACGGCATTCGCGGCTATGGCCACGTGAAGGAGAACAACCTGCGCGCGGTACGGGTGAAATGGGACACGCTGCTCGCGAAATGGCGCTCACCGGCCGGCGGCCAGTCGCACCAGCAGGTCGCGTAACGGCACGCGGCGGGCATTCGCGGCCGGATGCCCGCTGGTGAGCGGCTATCCGCTCACGTCGCTTCACGAAAAAAAACGCCACGGAACGCAGGTTCCGTGGCGTTTTTCATTGCGCCGCGCGTGAAGCGCGGCACACGCGGGCGTGACTTTACTTCGTGTTCACGTTCGCGGCGGCAACGGCCGTCATGTTGATGATCCGGCGCACGGTCGCGGCCGGCGTCAGGATGTGAGCCGGCTTCGCCGCGCCGAGCAGGAACGGGCCGACCGTCACGCCTTCGCCGCCGACCATCTTCAGCAGGTTGTACGCGATGTTCGCCGCTTCGACGTTCGGCATGATCAGCAGGTTCGCCTCGCCCGACAGCGTCGTGCCGGGGAAGGCCTGCTTGCGGATCAGTTCCGACAGCGCCGCGTCGCCGTGCATTTCGCCGTCGACTTCCAGGTTCGGCGCACGTTCGACGATCAGCTTGCGGGCTTCGCCCATCCGGCGCGACGACGCCGACGGCGCGCTGCCGAAGTTCGAGTTCGACAGCAGCGCAGCCTTCGGCACAATGCCGAAGCGCTCGATCTCGGCCGCGGCCTGGATCGTCATGTCGGCGAGCTGTTCGGCGCTCGGCAGCTCGTTCACGTACGTATCGCACACGAACAGGTTGCGGCCCGGCAGCATCAGCAGGTTCATCGCCGCGAAGTGCTCGGCGCCCTTCGCACGGCCCAGCACCTGCTCGATGAACTTCAGGTGGCTGTGGAACGTGTCGATCATCCCGCAGATCATCCCGTCCGCGTCGCCCAGATGCACGAGCATCGCGCCGATCAGCGTGTTGAACTTGCGCATCGCGGCCTTCGCGACTTCCGGCGTCACGCCGTCGCGCGCGCCGATCTCCTGATACGCCTGCCAGTAGCGGTGGTAGCGCGCATCGTCTTCCGGATCGACGATCTCGAAATCGGTGCCGGCCTTCAGCTTCGAGCCGATCTTCGCGAGGCGCATGTCGATGACCGACGGACGGCCGACGAGGATCGGCTTCGCGATCTTTTCCTGCAGCACGAACTGCGCGGCACGCAGCACGCGCTCGTCTTCGCCCTCGGCGAACACGATGCGGGCCTGCTTCTGCTTCGCGGTGGCGAACACCGGACGCATCACCATGCCGGTGCGGTAGACGGTCGCGCCGAGCTGCTCGCGGTACGCGTCCATGTCCTGGATCGGGCGGGTGGCGACGCCCGAATCCATCGCGGCTTGCGCGACGGCCGGCGCGATCTTGATGATCAGGCGCGGGTCGAACGGCTTCGGAATCAGGTAGTCCGGCCCGAATTCGAGCGAGTGGCCTTCATACGCCTTCGCGACTTCCTCGCTCTGGTCGGTTTCCTGCGCCAGCTCGGCGATCGCGCGCACGCACGCGAGCTTCATTTCTTCCGTGATCGTCGTCGCGCCGACGTCGAGCGCGCCGCGGAAGATGAACGGGAAGCACAGCACGTTGTTGACCTGGTTCGGGTAGTCCGAACGGCCCGTCGCGACGATCGCGTCCGGACGCACGGCCTTCGCGTCTTCCGGACGGATTTCCGGTTCCGGGTTCGCGAGCGCCAGGATCAGCGGGCGGTCGCCCATCGTCTTGACCATGTCCTGCTTCAGCACGCCCGCGCTCGAGCAGCCGAGGAACACGTCCGCGCCGACGATCGCGTCGGCGAGCGTGCGTGCGTCGGTGGTCGCCGCATAGCGCTGCTTCGACGGATCGAGGTTGCCGCGCCCTTCGTAGATCACGCCCTTCGAATCGGCGACGAGGATGTTCGACTTCGTCAGGCCGAGGTTCACCAGCAGGTCCAGACACGCGATCGCTGCCGCGCCCGCGCCCGAGCACACGAGCTTCACTTCGGACAGCTTCTTGCCGACGACCTTCAGGCCGTTCAGGATCGCGGCCGACGCGATGATCGCGGTGCCGTGCTGGTCATCGTGGAAGACGGGGATCTTCATGCGCTCGCGCAGCTTCTGCTCGATGTAGAAGCATTCCGGCGCCTTGATGTCCTCGAGGTTGATGCCGCCGAGCGTCGGCTCGAGCATCGCGATCGCCTCGACGAGCTTGTCGGGGTCGGACTCCGACAGTTCGATGTCGAACACGTCGATGCCCGCGAATTTCTTGAAGAGGCAGCCCTTGCCTTCCATCACCGGCTTCGCGGCGAGCGGGCCGATGTTGCCGAGGCCGAGCACGGCGGTGCCGTTCGTGATCACGCCGACGAGGTTGCCGCGCGACGTGTACTTCTGCGCGTCGAGCGGATCGGCGTGGATCGCTTCGCACGCTGCGGCGACGCCCGGCGAATACGCGAGCGACAGATCGAGCTGGTTCGACAGCGGCTTGGTCGGGGTGACCGAAATCTTGCCGGGTTTCGGGTTCAGGTGATAAGCGAGTGCGGCCTGCTTCAGTTGTTCGTCCATGATTGACCTGCGAGAGACATGCGAAATATTGACGGTTCAGTACGCAGCACCTTCGGCCGCGTCTGCTTGAATCGAGGGGGTGGTCGACTGCGAGACGGCACGCGACGCGCCGGGTCGGCACGCCATCGAACCTTGGCGGGTGGCAAGAGGAAAGTACAAAGTACTGAACGATTTCTAAGGGCCGCCTAGTGTACACCCCCTAAATGACGCATGTTGGTGCAGCGCCGCATCCTCCGCATCAGCGTGCGAGCGATCCGGCCCCGCTTGTTTCGCCGGTGGTGAGCCGCGCGGCGAACCCGCGCGAATTCCGCCGAAAACCCGCCTGAATCGGGTAAAATAGCGGGCTACGCGCGCAGCGATGCGATTGGCCCTCCGATCGCGCCCCGGCCCCCTGGGCAGGTTCCCCTTGCTGCGCCACCGGGCCCGCGCCCGCTCTTCGCTCATCACCCAAGGAATGCCCATGACAGGCTACGATCGTCAGTCGATCTCGGATACGACCGCCAAAATCCTGCTCGAAGTACAGGCAGTGCACTTCAACGCAGAAAAACCGTTCATCTTCACGTCCGGCTGGGCAAGCCCCGTCTATATCGACTGCCGCAAGCTGATTTCGTATCCGCGCGTGCGCCGCGCGCTGATGGAAATGGCTGAAACGACGATCACGCGCGATATCGGCTTCGAGCAGATCGACGCGGTGGCGGGCGGCGAAACGGCCGGCATCCCGTTCGCGGCCTGGATCGCCGACCGGATGATGGTGCCGATGCAGTACGTGCGCAAAAAGCCGAAGGGTTTCGGCCGCAACGCGCAGATCGAAGGCCATCTGGAAGAGGGCTCGCGCGTGCTGCTGGTGGAAGACCTGACGACCGACAGCCGCAGCAAGATCAACTTCGTCAACGCGCTGCGCACCGCCGGCGCGACGGTGAACCACTGCTTCGTGCTGTTCCACTACAACATCTTCAAGGAAAGCGTGTCGGTCCTGAAGGACATCGACGTCGACCTGCACGCGCTCGCCACGTGGTGGGACGTGCTGCGCGTCGCGAAGGCCTCGGGCTACTTCGAGACGAAGACGCTCGACGAAGTCGAGAAATTCCTGCACGCACCGGCCGAGTGGTCGGCTGCGCACGGCGGCGCAACGTCCCCGAAGGACTGACGCCGCGCCGGCCCGCCGGCCGGCGTCCTGGCTGAACGAGCCGCCCGCTTCATCGCGGGCGGCTTTTTTTCGTCCGTCGAATTTGCGTCCGCCGATTCGTGCGGGAAACGATCGCGACCTCGCGTCGCGGCGTGCATCGCTCATCGAACCCTAATGCTAGACTTGATCCATCGCTGCCATCAGCTGCGCAGGCAACGCACTACGCCAACAATGCCGGACGCATCGGTCCGGCCCACGTGACGGGAGAAGCGCCATATGCGTGTGGATCGCCGGATCACTCCGCCTGCGCCATCGGGTCGCCCGTCGCCGTTCCTCGCCGCCCTCCTTTACGCCGCCGCCCTCTCCGCCCTGCCCGCGCATGCGGAAGGCCCGTTCACCGTGACGAGCGACGACCTGACGCCGGGCGGGCGCGTCCGCGCCGCGAACGTGTTCGACCGCGGCGACTGCAAGGGCGGCAACCACTCGCCGCAGCTCGCCTGGCACAACCCGCCGGCCGGCACGCGCGGCTATGCGGTCACGGTCTTCGATCCCGATGCGCCGGGGCACGGCTGGTGGCACTGGGCGGTGGCGGGCATTCCGGCGACGGTCACGAGCCTGCCCGCCGACGCGAGCGCGTCCGGGTTCCTGCGGCGCATCGGCGCGAGCGAGGCGCGCAACGACTTCGGGATCGACGGCTACGGCGGCCCGTGCCCGCCGCCGGGCAAGCCGCACCGCTACGTGATCACCGTCTATGCGCTCAAGGGCGACGACCTGCGCGTCGCGCAGGGCCGCCCCGCGCCGATGTTCGAACACGAGATCGGCACGCTGGCGATCGGTACCGCGCAACTCACGGTCAACTACGGGCAGTAACGCGCATGGGGCGCCAGGCATCGCACGCCACCGCGATTGCCGGCCGCCGCGAAATGGTGTTCTCCGCGCTCACGCGTTCTCCCGTCATTTCGGCTTGCTAGACTCGTCGTCACCGGTCGCGGCGCCATGCCGCGGATCCGTCGCGCCGCCCACCGGCGACGCGTGACGCGGCGAGCCTGCGGTCCGCCGTTCCCGTTCCTTTCCGGAGAACGCTTCATGTCGAACATCGTCATCGTCTATCACAGCGGCTACGGTCACACGCAGAAACTGGCCGAGGCCGTGCACGCGGGCGCGCAGGACGCCGGCGCGACCGTGCGCCTGCTCGCCGTCGGCGACGTCGACGACGCGGGCTGGGCCGCGCTCGACGCGGCCGACGCGATCGTCTTCGGCGCGCCGACCTACATGGGCGGCCCGTCGGCGCAGTTCAAGCAGTTTGCCGACGCGACGTCGAAAGCGTGGTTCACGCAGAAATGGAAGGACAAGATCGCCGCGGGCTTCACGAACTCCGCGACGATGAACGGCGACAAGTTCTCGACGATTCAATATTTCGTCACGCTGTCGATGCAGCATGGGATGGTGTGGGTCGGCACGAGCCTGATGCCGGCCAACTCGAAGGCGGCCACGCGCAACGACATCAACTACCTGGGCGGCTCGACGGGCCTGCTCGCGCAGTCGCCGGCGGATTCGACGCCCGACGAAGGCCCGCTGCCGGGCGACCTCGAGACCGGCAAGGCATTCGGCCGGCGGGTTGCCGAAGCGACCGCCCGGTGGGTCGCCGGCCGCGGCTGAGCCTGCCCCGGCGCCCGCTCCGGCGGGCGACATAGGGACACAAGACGGCCCGCCGGCCGTCTTTTTTTCGCCCCGCGCGGTGCAGGCACGCCGGATGACGTCTTAAAATGGCGGATTCAGGGCGCGGGCCCCCGTTTCATTCAGTGAGAGCGAAATGAGCACCAAAGTTTTTGTCGACGGCCAGGAAGGCACGACCGGCCTCAAGATCTTCGAATACCTGTCGGCACGCAGCGACATCGAGATCCTGCGCATCGATGAAGCGAAGCGCAAGGACGTCGAAGAGCGCCGCCGCCTGATCAACGCGTCGGACGTCACGTTCCTGTGCCTGCCGGACGTTGCATCGCGCGAATCGGCGTCGCTCGTCGAGAACCCGAACACGACGCTGATCGACGCGAGCACCGCGTTCCGCACCAGCGCCGACTGGGCGTACGGCCTGCCGGAACTGACCCGCGCGCAGCGCGAGAAGATTCGCACGTCGAAGCGCATCGCCGTGCCGGGCTGCCACGCGTCGGCCTTCGTGCTCGCGATGCGTCCGCTCGTCGATGCGGGCATCGTCGCACCGACGTTCGCCGCGCACAGCTACTCGATCACCGGCTACAGCGGCGGCGGCAAGGCGATGATCGCCGACTATGAAAACGCCACGCCGGGCGGCAAGCTCGCGAGCCCGCGCCCGTACGCGCTCGGCCTCACGCACAAGCACCTGCCGGAAATGGCCGCGCACACGGGCCTCGCGAACCCGCCGATCTTCACGCCGATCGTCGGGCCGTTCCTGAAGGGTCTCGCGGTGACGACCTACTTCACGCCCGAGCAGCTCGCGAAACGCACGACGCCGCAGGACGTGCAGCGCGTGTTCGCCGAGTACTACGCGGACGAAGCATTCGTGCGCGTCGCCCCGTTCGATGCGGACGCGAACCTCGACGGCGGCTTCTTCGACGTGCAGGCGAACAACGACACGAACCGGGTCGACCTGTTCGTGTTCGGCAACGCGGAGCGCTTCGTCACGGTCGCGCGCCTCGACAACCTCGGCAAGGGCGCATCGGGCGCCGCGATCCAGTGCATGAACCTGAGCATCGGCGCGGCCGAGGACGCAGGTCTCAAACGCTGATTCAGCATCGCATGCAATGCAAAGCCGGCCACTGGCCGGCTTTTTATTTATCCCTGTCAGGCAATATATAAAAAATTCCGGATCGCGCATTTACAAATATTTACAAGCTTTCAATTGCGCGATTACCAGTGAATTAATCCCGCCCCTTCTTTATCCAGTCAATCCCGAATAGGGATAAACCGGATACCGCCGCTTTAAACGCTGCCGTTATACGCAGGAAGGCGCTGCGCCGGCCTGTCCGGCGTCGCACATCCCCCACTCCGGCCGCTTTCGGCAGCCCGTCTCGCGTTTTAATTCTTACCGAATGCCGTGTCGGACAAGGATTCAATGCACGATGCCCGTTTCAATCGCCTTTTTTAGACGGGTTCATCAATTGACAGCAAAAATCAAGGCGGCGACATTAGCTCGCACAATTAAACGATTGGAGACAGCGGCATGTCGCACACCTTATCGAAGGGGGTGGCAACGGCCTTTGCCATTGCCCCTTTCCTGGTTGCATGTGGTGGGGGGGACGGCGGCGCACCCGCGCCGATCAATGCGCCCCAATGTTCCGGATCCAGCTGCGGCACGCAAGGGCCGCCGCCGTCACAGCCCATCAACGGTGCGCTGTGCCCGGCCAACGCCGACATCGTGAAGAGCACGTACCTCGGCGGCGCCGGTAGCGGCGAGATCGTCAGCGTCAACATCGACGCGGTGGCGATGACCTACACGCTCAAGTGGCTCGAATCGCCGATTCCGCTCGCGACCGGCACGGTCACGCCGAGCCGCGTCGGCACGACGATCACCGGGGCGGTCATGCACCCGCCGACCGGCGTGCTGCCGACCGCCGAGCAGACGCGCTGCGCGTTCATCCTCACGCCGGGCTCGGGCAAGGCGCCGAACGGCGCGACCTATTCGACGGCCGCCGACTTCAACCAGGCGAACCCGCCGATGCTGCTGGTCGGCATGGGCGTCGCGGGCGGCGGCATTCCGGGCGCGACGATCCAGTACGACGGGCTGACGATCATCCCGGGCGTGCTCCAGAACATCGGCCAGGTGCCGAACCGACACTTCGACTTCTATCCGTTCCTCGGCTTCGCGAACACGACGACCGACCTCACGAAGCTGCCGGGCACGTACAACGCGCTGATCTATCACCTCGTGCCGTCGAGCAACTACGCGACGAAGGGTTCGAACTCGAGCGAGACGTTCGACGCGAACGGCGCGTGCACGTCGAGCGGCTCAGGCGGCTGCCAGACGACCGGCGACCCGTGGAAGGCGAGCGCGAACGGCGGCTACTTCGACAGCACGAAGGCCCCGCAGATACTGCCACAGACGCAACTGCCGACCGGCGCGACCGGCAAGTCGGCGACCGCGCACATGGTGATCGGCCAGCTCAATGGCGCGACGGTGCCGGTGATCGTACGCACGGGCAACGTGAACCTCGGCACGCCGCCGCTGCACCTCGATGCGCAGGTCGACGACGAATCGGGCATCGCGGTGCTCGGCGCGGCGACGGCGATCACGTCGGGCGCGATCGACGGCGGTTACGCGGGCGCGGACTCGAACTTCAAGTACACGGCGGCCCTGATCCGCGGCAGCAACGCGTCGTTCATCAACCCGAGCACGCAGGCCGAGGAAGACGGCTTCACGCTCGACTACGGCCAGGCGACGCCCGGCCTGCTGAACGCGACGACGATTCCGAAGAGCGGCTCGGCCGCTTCCGGCGTGGTGATCGCGACGGGCGGCCTGTATGCGGCGCTGATCCAGGGCACGGTGAACGGCGGCGTCACGCCGACGTCGGCGAATTCGACGACGTCGTCGACACCGTACTTCGGCGTGGGCGCGCAGATCAGCAAGTAGCGAACGAGGGCGCGGCGGCGGGCTGACCGCCGTCGCGTGACGCTGGGAAGGCACGAAGGCGCTCGGCACGGCGCAAGCAGGACGAGCACGACCAACAGAAGCGGCCGACAGGGAGCTGGCCGCCGCACAAGACAAATCTGGAGGAGCAACATGAAGCGCAACCTCATTCTGGCGGCGGCCTTTGCCGCCCCCCTTCTTTCCGCTTGCGGCGGCAGCGGCAGCGGCGGCGACAACCCGCCCCCGCTCGTCGAAGACCGGCTTTGCCCCGCCACGCTCGACTACAACACCGTGTTCACGGGCGGCGCGGGCAGCGGCGAGCTCGCGAAAGTCCAGCTCGACACGACCAAGATGACCTGGCAGGTCACCTACGTCGAATCGGCGGTCCCGCAAAAGACCGGCACCGTCACGCCGACCCGCGCCGGCACCGTCGACAGCGGCACGCTCACGCAGGAAACGCTGCTGCCGACCAACAAGCTGAACCAGTGCGCGTTCCGGCTGAACGGCGCGAGCCTCGATGCGTCGCGTCCGGCACGCATCTTCGTCGGCTTCGGCGTCGCGGGCGGCACGATCCCCGGCAAGGAAATCCAGTTCGACGGCGTGCTCGGCCAGGCCGCGGTGCCCGATACGAAGTTCCCGTACTACCCGTTCATCGGCTTCTCGTCGATCGAAACCGACATCACGAAGGTCGCGGGCACGTACAGCCACGTCGGCTTCGGCGAAGTGCCGTCGCAGAAGTTCGCGCCGGCGTCGATCGACGCGAAGGTGACGATCAATGCGGACGGCACGTGGACCAAGTGCGACACGACCGGCCAGTTCGCCGGCGGCGCGTGTGCGCAGCAGGGCACGAACTTCGTGCAGTCGGCCGACGGCAGCGGCGCGTTCCAGTCGAACAACTACGCGAGCCAGCTGAAGCCGACGCTGTCGGCGACGCCGCAGGGCAAGGGCTTCATGATCGTCGGCAAGCTGCGCAACCAGCTCGTGCCGATCCTCGTGCGCACGGGTGTCGCGAACCCGAACCCGACGCCCGACAGCAACGGCGTGCCGGGCCTCACCGCCGACGACGAATCGAGCATCTCGATCCTCGCGCCGCAGACGGCGATCGCGCTCGGCTCGCAGAACGGCGAGTACATCGGCGTCGACAGCCAGTTCGACTACCGGACCACCGCGCTGATCGACAAGCAGGCCACGCTGCTCGATCCGTTCAACGCGTCGCAGGCCTCGCTCGCGACCGCGCTCGATCTCGACTACACGCAGAAGGTGCCTGGCACGGTCACGACGATTCACACGGGCTCGGGCAGCACGTCGCCGACCGGCAAGTTCATCTTCACGGGTGGCGTGTTCGGTTTCCTCGACAACGCGGGATCGACGCCGTATTTCACGATCGGCGCATTCGTCCAGTAAGCGGAGGGAAGAGCCGTGATGAAGAAGACCCTTCTCTGCGCGGCGGCGAGCGCCGCCGCCGTGGCGCCGCTCGCGGCGCATGCGCAGAGCGCCGGCAGCAACGTCGTGACGCTGGGCTGGTTCCATATCATGCCGCAGCAGAGCAGCACGCCGATGACGACCAACGTCGCGCCGACGCCGATCAACACGCCGCTGCGGCTGCCGCCGTCGTTCACGTCGCCGGGCACCGGGCTGCACACGAGCGGCGCCGACACCGTGGGCCTGACGGTCAGCCACTTCCTGACCGACCATATCGCGGTCACGTCGGTGGCCGGCGTGCCGCCGGTGTTCAAGGTGTCGGGCCAGGGCACGATCAAGCCGCCGGGCCCGGCCGGCGCGCTCGGCACGCAGAACATCGGGCTGGCCTCGGTCAATCCGATCGTGAAGAGCGTGCGGCAGTGGAGCCCGGCGGCGATCCTGCAGTACTACTTCGGCGCGGCGAACGCGAAGTTCCGGCCGTTCCTCGGCCTCGGCGTGTCGTACAACTGGTTCAGCGACCTGCAGCTCAACACGAACTTCATCAAGCAGACGCAGGACAACCTCGGCGCGGTTCTCGCGGCGGGCGCGGGCAAGCCGGGTACGACATCGGTGGAGGCGAAGGCGTCGTCGTCATGGCAGCCGGTGTTCAACGCGGGCCTGCAGTACAACATGACGGAGCATTTCGGGCTGATCGCGTCGGTTACGTACATCCCGCTGAAGACGACGTCGACGGTGACGATCAAGGCGGCCGACGGCACGGTGCTCTCGGAGTCGAAATCGGACCTGAAGGCCGATCCGATCATCAGCTACGTCGGGATGACGTACAAGTTCTGAGCGCAGCGACCGACGACGAATGGAAGGCCGCGACAAAATCGCAGGCAAAAAAAAGCCCGCCTAAGAGGCGGGCTGAATCCATATCAGAGGAGACATGGAGGAGACAGGTGCAACTATAGCGAAACAGTTTCCGCAATGCAACATTTCCGTAGAGAAAATAAGGATTTTCCCTCGAACGTCGCCTCTAGACCGCCTTTACCGCACCTGATCCCACCCTGTTTACCCGGTCGAGCACTTCGCCCAGCGCATCGCGCAGCAGCGCGACGGGCCGCACCAGCCGGCCCGGCAGCGCGCCGTGCACGATCCACACGTTGATCCGCGTCTCCAGCCCCACGGTTTCCACCACCCTCAGCGCATCGCGATGCGCGCTGCGCGCCAGCGCGTTCGGCGCCGCGATGCCGATGCCCGCGCCGCGCGCGACGAGCGACAACTGCAGCTCCGAGCCGAACGCCTCGACCGCGACGTCGAACGGCAACCCGGCCGCGCCGAGCATGCGGCTCAGCGCCGAACGCATCCCGCAGCCGTCCTGGCTCAGCACCCACGGAAAACCCGACAGCGTGTCGATCGACAGCGGACCGTCCGGCAGCGGATAGTCGCGCGCGGCGACGAGCACCGTCGGCTGCGTGCCGATCAGCGTCGACGTGAACGTGTCGGGCAGTGCCGAACTGGCCGGCACCATCACGGCCGCGACGTCGAGCGTGCCCCGCTCGACGCCTTGCATCAGCGCCGGCGACCAGCCGGCCGTCACCCGCAGCGTGAGGCGCGGAAACGCGTCACGCAGCCGGTCGATCGGCTGCTCGAGCGCCAGCTCGGACAGGAACGGCGGCACGCCGATGCGCAGCTCGCCCGACGGCTCGCTGTCCGGCGCGCCCGCCGCCATCAGCTCGTCGACCGCGCCCAGCACGTTGCGCGCGAGCGCGTAGACGTCGCGCCCGGCGGCGGTCGGCTTCAGCGGCTTGCTTTGCCGCTCCAGCAGCGGCATGCCGAGCAGCGTTTCGAGGTTCTGCACGCGCCGTGTCAGGCCCGGCTGCGTCAGGTGGAGCTTCGCGGCCGCGGCGACCATCGACCCGCTGTCGACCACCGCGACGAATGCCTGGAGATCACGCGTATTCAAAACAAACTCGCATAATCATATTCGAGATATTTCAATTGTCGCATAAACATCGGACACCTACGATGGGGACTCCTTCGACCCATTCGCCAGGCTTCCGATGAACTGCCCTGCCAATCCTTGCCACGCCGCCGCGCGCCCGCCCGTCAGCGCGCCGGCCGGCACGCCGCCCGCGCTGAGCGCCGGCATGACGCTGTTCTTCGCCGCGACGGTCGGCGTGATCGTGATGGACCTGTTCGCCGCGCAGCCGCTGACGGGCCCGATCAGCGCCGACCTGCACCTGCCACCCGGCTTGTCCGGCCTCGTCGCGATGCTGCCGCAGCTCGGCTACGCGGCCGGGCTCGTGCTGCTCGTCCCGCTCGTCGACCTGCTCGAGAACCGCCGCCTGATCGTCACGACGCTGGCCGCGTGCGCGGCCGCGCTCGCGCTGCCGGCGTTCACGCGGTCGGGCACCGTATTCCTGCTGGCGACGCTCGTGGCCGGCGCCGCGTCGAGCGTGATCCAGATGCTCGTGCCGATGGCCGCGTCGATGGCGCCCGAGGCGCAGCGCGGTCGCGCGGTCGGCAACGTGATGAGCGGGCTGATGCTCGGCATCCTGCTGTCGCGGCCGCTCGCAAGCCTGATCGCGGGCTCGGCCGGCTGGCGCGGGTTCTACGTGCTGGCCGCGCTCGCGAATGCCGCGATCGCCATCGTGCTCGCGCTGCGCCTGCCGTCGCGCACGCCGTCGATCTCGGCCGGCTACCGCGCGCTGCTTGCGTCGATGGGGCGCCTGCTGGCCGACGAGCCGGTACTGCGCCGGCATGCGCTGTCGGCCGCGCTCGCGATGGCCGCGTTCAGCGCATTCTGGACCGCGGTCGGGCTGCGGCTCGCGCAGCCGCCGTTCGGCCTCGACCTGCACGGCATTGCGCTGTTCGCATTCGCCGGCGCGAGCGGCGCGATCGTCACGCCGCTCGCGGGCCGTGCCGGCGACCACGGCCATGGCCCGGCCGCGCAGCGGATCGCGCACGGCACGATGCTCGTGGCGCTCGTCGTGCTCGGGATCGCGGGTGCCGGCTGGTTCGGCTTCGACGCACACCTGCATCGCGGCCTCGCGCTCGCACTGCTGGCCGGCGGCGCGGCGCTGCTCGATGCGGGTGTCATCGTCGACCAGACGATCGGCCGCCGCGAGATCAACCTGCTGAACCCGGCCGCGCGCGGCCGCCTGAACGGTCTGTTCGTCGGGCTGTTCTTCATCGGCGGCGCGCTCGGCGCGGTGCTCGCTGGCACCGCGTGGGCCTGGGGCGGGTGGAGCGCGGTGTGCGGCGTGGGGTTTGCGTTCGCCGGCGCGGCCGCCGTCTTCGGGCTCACGGCCGGACGCGGGGCCGGCGCGGCCGCATGGACGCGCCCGCGTGCTTAAGCAAGCGCGTGACGGAGGCCCGAAAAGCAGAACGCCCCGCCCTCTTGAGAGGGACGGGGCGTTCGGTACGCCGGTGTCAGTGCGAAATCAGTGACGAACCAGCGCCATCATCGCGCCGAAGCCGACGAACAGCCCGCCCGTCAGCCGGTTGAAGATCTTCGCCACGCTCTGGCTCTTCAGCGTCGCGCCGATGCGCGTGCCGAACGACGCGTAGACGAGATACCAGCTCACCTCGATCACCGCGAACGTGACGACGAGAATGCCGAACTGCGGCAGGGTCGGCTCGGCCGCGTTGATGAACTGCGGCAGCAGCGCAGCCGCGAACAGGATCGCCTTCGGGTTGCTGCCCGCGACCAGAAAGCCGTTGCGGAACAGCGTCCCGCGCGATGCCGGCGCGGCCTGGCGCGGCACGGTGTCGACGTCGGCGGCCGGCTGCTCGTCGTCGACGCGTGCGCGCCACGCCTTCACGCCGAGGTAGATCAGGTAGGCCGCGCCCGCGAAGCGCAACGTGTTGAACATCGCCGGCCACGCTTCGAGCACCGCGCCGAGGCCCGCCGCCGACACCGACAGCATCAGCACCAGCGCGCTGAGGCAGCCGGCCATCGTCCACGTCGAACGCCGCAGCCCGTGCCGCGCGCCATGCGTCATCACCAGCAGCATGTTCGGGCCCGGAATCGCCGACACGACGAACACCGTCGCCACGAAAAGCCACCACGTATGCAAGTTCATGCCCGCCTCTGCATCGATGTAAGGGAAAACGAAACGTCGATTATGCCGGTGCGCCGGACTTCTGTCGCGCGACGGCTCAGCGGCCCGCGCGGCGCAGCGCGACTTCGCCGAGCACCGCGAAATCCTGCTCGCCGCCGCCGTGCGCGAGCGCGTCGAGCAGGTTGTCGCGCACGACGCTCGCGACCGGCAGCGGCACCGACACGGCGTCGCCCGCTTCCAGCGCGAGGCGAACGTCCTTCAGCCCGAGGCGCGCCTTGAAGCGCGCGGGCTCGTAGCGCCGCTCGGCGATCATCGAGCCGTAGCCTTCGTAGACGGGGCCCGGAAACACGCTGCCGGTGATCACGTCGAGGAAGTCGCGCATTGCGACGCCGTGCGCGCCGAGCAAGGCAGAGGCTTCGCCGAGCGTCTCGATCGCCGACGCGAGCGTGAAGTTCGCGGCGATCTTCGCAACGTTCGCATGCTGCGGCAGCGACCCGAACCGCCAGGTCTTCTGGCCGATTGCGTCGAACAGCGGCTGCACGCGGTCGATCGCCTCGGCCGGGCCGCCCGCCATGATCGTCAGGCGCGCGGCGGCCGCGACGTCGGGCCGCCCCATCACCGGCGCGGCGACGTAATGGATGCCGCGCGACGCATGCGCGTGCGCGAGCGATTCGGCCAGCGCGACCGACACCGTCGCCATGTTCACGTGGATCAGGCCGCGCGGCGCCTGGGCGAGCAGCGCGTCGTCGAAGATCGCGCGCGCCGCGGCGTCGTCGGCCAGCATCGAGAACACCGCGTCGCCGCGAAACGCGTCGGCCGGCGTGTCGACGATCTGCGCGCCGACGGCCGCGAGCGGCTCGGCGCGCTCGCGCGACCGGTTCCAGACCCGCACCGTGTGCCCGGCCTTCAGCAGGTTCGTCGCAATTGCCTGCCCCATTTCACCCAGCCCGATAAATCCGAGATCCATTTCCCGCTCCTTCGCTCCGTGAAGCGGGGAGTTAAACACAGATGCGTGGCGGCTGCAGGGCACACGGCCGGCCGAGCGCGGTGCCATACTGCCCGCATGGTGACCGCGACCTTCCGCTTCCACGACGAACTGAACGCCTTTCTCCCGCGCGCCCAGCGCGACCGCGCGTTCGGGCACGCATGCGCGCGCGACGCGACGGTGAAGCACGCGATCGAGGCGCTCGGCGTCCCGCACACCGAAATCGGCCGGCTGTGCGTGAACGATGCGCCGGCCGCGCTCGACCGGCCGCTCGACGACGGCGACCGGGTCGAAGCCTTTCCGGAGCGCGCACGGACGGCTGCCGTGAACGGGGCCGCCGCGCCGCCACCAGCGCAATGGCGCTTCGTCGCCGACGCGCATCTCGGCGGCCTCGCGCAACTGCTGCGCCTCGCGGGCTTCGACACCTGCTATGACAACCACTACCGCGACGACGCGCTGGCGGCGCTCGCCGCACGAGAGGGCCGGATCGTGCTGACCCGCGACCGCGAGCTGCTCAAGCGGCGCGCGGTCGAGCGCGGCTGCTACCTGCACGCGCTGCAGCCGGCCGACCAGTTGCGCGAACTGTTCGCGCGGCTCGATCTCGCGCCGCACATGCGGCCGTTCCGGCTGTGCCTGCGCTGCAATGCGCCGCTGCATCCGCTCGACGCGGCCGCTGCCGCGCCGCGCGTGCCGGCCGGCGTCCGGCAGCGGCACCGGCGCTTCGCCGCGTGCGACGTGTGCCGGCGCGTGTTCTGGGAAGGCTCGCACTGGCGGCGCATGCGCACGGTGGTCGACGCGATGCGCGCGCCGCCACCGCCGCCCGCCGATGAACACGAGGCCTGAAAAAAACAAAACCCCGCATGCGTGAACATGCGGGGTCTCGCGACTGGCGGCCGGCGGTGCCGGCCGCCGCGCAACGCGCTTCTTAGTTCTGCGCGCCTGCGTCGTTCGTGCCGGCGGCCGATGCGGCTTCGGCCTTCGCCTTGCCCTTGGCCGAACCGTGGCGCTTCAGCTGGTGCTTCGGCTTGCTGTGATCCTTCTTGGCCGGTGCCGGAGCGGCTGCCGACGTGTCGGCTGCCGGCGCGGACGCCTGTGCGAATGCCGAAACCGATGCGAGTGCGAATGCTGCGGCGATGATCGAAGCGAGCGTCTTCTTCATTGTTCTTCCTTTAGCGGAGAAAAAATCAAACGTACCGGTCAGTAAAGATGCGAGGCATTCGCATCGGAGCCCCAGGCCGCGAGGCCGGCTTGCGCCGTGCCGTCGGGACAAAACCTGACGCACTGGTTCCATAACGCACCGTGTTCGCGGCAAGTTGACACGTTGCTTGCGCCCCTCGGGTTTCCCCGGGGGAGCACGCGTATCCCGGGCCGGCGCCCCGTCCGGCGGCCGCCGCGGCGGCGCTGCAAACCGGCTCGCGCACCGTCGGGGCGACGCTTATACTGGCGTCCATCCGTCCCTTTCCCCGGAAACCGGATCGCGGCCGGTCGCCAGACCGCCGCCGTCTCGAGGCGCTCAAATTGCCCGATCACAACCTGGACAAACTGAAGATCGACCGGCGTCCGCCCGCACCGGCGCCACGCCGTCGCCGGTGGCTCCGCTATGCGGTGGCCGCCGCGCTCGTCATCGGCGCGCTTGCCGCCGGCCTCGCACTCACCGGCCGGCCGGCTGTCGAAACCACCGCCGTCACGTCCGCCTACCCGTACCAGAACGACACGCAGCTCAATGCGACCGGCTACGTCGTGCCGCAGCGCAAGGCCGCGGTCGCGTCGAAGGGCCAGGGGCGCGTCGAATGGCTCGGCGTGCTCGAAGGCACGCGTGTGAAGCAGGACGAGATCATCGCGCGGCTCGAAAGCAACGACGTGCGGGCATCGCTCGCGCAGGCGCGCGCGCAGGTGCAGGTGTCCCGCGCGAACCTCGGCGTCGCGCAGGCGGAACTGAAGGATGCGGAGATCGCGTTGCGCCGCACGTCGGCGCTCGCGCCGCGCGGCGCCGTGCCGGCCGCGCAGCTCGACACCGACACGGCCCGCGTGAACAAGGCGCGCGCGACGCTCAACAGCGACCAGGCCGCGATCGCGTCCGCCGAGGCCAACGCGCAGGCCGCGCAGGTCGCGGTCGACCAGACGGTGATCCGCGCGCCGTTCGACGGCATCGTGCTCGCGAAGCACGCGAACGTCGGCGACAACATCACGCCGTTCTCGTCCGCATCGGACAGCAAGGGCGCGGTCGTGACGATCGCCGACATGGACACGCTCGAGGTCGAGGCCGACGTCGCCGAATCGAACATCGCGAAGATCCGCGCCGAGCAGCCGTGCGAGATCCAGCTCGACGCGCTGCCCGACATGCGCTTCGCGGGCCGCGTGTCGCGCATCGTGCCGACCGTCGACCGTTCGAAGGCCACCGTGCTCGTGAAGGTGCGCTTCGTCGACCGCGACGACCGCGTACTGCCCGACATGAGCGCGAAGATCGCGTTCCTGTCGAAGCCCGTGTCGGCGCAGGACCGGCGGCCCGTGACGGCCGTGCAGGCCAGCGCGGTTGTCGAGCGCGACGGGCGGCCGGTCGTGTTCGTCGTGAAGGACGATGTGGTGCGCGCCGTGCCCGTGACGCGGGGCATGCGGATCGGCGAACTCGTCGCGCTCACCGGCGTGAATCCCGGCGACACGGTCGTGCTCGCGCCGGGTGCGAAGCTGAAGGACGGCGCGAAAGTGACCGTCGCGAAGAAGTAGCGCACGCGTGAACGACGCTCCGCCGCCCCTCGTCGAGATCAGCCACGTCGCGAAGTCGTACCGGCGCGGCAACCAGATCGTGCCCGTGCTGACCGACATCACGCTCGATATCCGCGAAGGCGACTTCGTCGCGCTGATGGGGCCGTCCGGCTCCGGCAAGAGCACGCTGCTGAACCTGGTGGCCGGCATCGACCGGCCCGACAGCGGCGAGCTGCGCGTGGGCGGGCTCGACATCTCGCTGCTCGCGGAGGCGCAACTGGCCGAATGGCGCGCGGCGAACGTCGGCTTCATCTTCCAGTTCTACAACCTGATGCCGGTGCTCACCGCGTTCGAGAACGTCGAGCTGCCGCTGATGCTCACCCACCTGTCGCGCCGCGAGCGGCGCGAGCGCGTCGAACTCGTGCTCGACATGGTGAACCTTGGCGACCGGACGAGCCATTACCCGTCCGAGCTGTCGGGCGGCCAGCAGCAGCGCGTCGCGATCGCGCGCGCGCTGATCACCGATCCGGTGCTGATCGTCGCCGACGAGCCGACCGGCGACCTCGACCGCACGTCGGCCACCGACGTGCTCGCGATGCTGCAGCGGATGAACGCCGAGCTCGGCAAGACGATCATCATGGTGACCCACGACGCGCACGCGGCCGGCGCCGCGCGCTCGCTCGTGCATCTGGAAAAAGGGGAGCTGATCGATGGGCACGCCGGCTGACCGGCTCCGGGAGCGCGCGCAATGTACGTGCTGAAGCTGATCGCGCGCAATGCGATGCGGCACCGGCTGCGCACGCTGCTGACCGTGCTCGGGCTCACCATCGCCGTGCTCGCGTTCGGGCTGCTGCACACCGTGGTCGACGCGTGGTACGCGGGCGCGGCCGCCGCCTCCAGCGGGCGGCTCGTCACGCGCAACGCGATCTCGCTCGTGTTTCCGCTGCCCGTGAGCGACGAGAACCGGATCCGCGGCGTCGAAGGCGTGACGGCCGTGGTCCGCTCGAACTGGTTCGGCGGCATCTATCGTGACCCGAAGAACTTCTTCGCGAGCTTCGCGGTATCGGACAACTATCTCGACCTGTACCCGGAATTCATCATCCCGGCGCAGCAGCGCGCCGACTACGATCGCGACCGCCGCGGCTGTCTTGTCGGCCGCCAGCTCGCGACGCAGTTCGGCTTCAAGATCGGCGACGTGATCCCGCTGAAGGGCACGATCTACCCGGGCACGTGGGATTTCGTCGTGCGCGGCATCCTGGACGGCCGTGACGACTCGACGATCACGCGGCAACTGGTGTTCCACTGGGAATACCTGAACGAAACGGTGCGCCAGCGCACGCCGAAGCAGGCCGATCAGGTCGGCGTGTTCGTGCTCGGCGTCGCGAATCCCGACGACGGCGCGTCGATCGCGCGCCACGTCGACGCGGTGTTCAAGAACTCGCTCGCCGAGACGCTCACCGAAACCGAGCAGGCGTTCCAGCTCGGCTTCGTCGCGATGTCGAACCAGATCATCGCGGCGATCCGCCTTGTGTCGTACGTGGTGATCCTGATCATCATGGCCGTGATGGCCAACGCGATGGCGATGAGCGCGCGCGAACGCACGGCCGAATACGCGACGCTGAAGGCGCTCGGCTTCGGCCCCGGCTTCCTCGCGCTGATCGTGTTCGGCGAATCGGTCGTGATCGCGGTGGCCGGCGGCGGGCTCGGGATCCTCGCGACGCCGCCCGCCGCGAGTCTCTTCAAGCAGGCGGCCGGCGGCATCTTCCCGGTGTTCAAGGTGTCGACCGAGACGGTCGTGCTGCAGGCCGCGTGCTCGGTCGCGGTCGGCTTCGCGGCGGCGATCGTGCCGGCGTGGCAGGCGGCGCGCGTGCGCGTCGTCGAAGGCCTCAGGGCAATCGGTTAGGCGGGCACATGGCGATCCCGCTCAACTACATCGCGCGCAACCTGTGGACCCGGCGGCTCACCACCGCGCTGACCGCCGGCGGGATGGCGCTCGTGATCTTCGTGTTTGCGACCGTGCAGATGCTCGACGCGGGGCTCACGAAGACGCTCGTGTCGACCGGCGAACCCGACAACGTGGTGGTGATCCGCAAGGGCGCCGAAACCGAGATCCAGAGCTCGATCGACCACCAGCAGGCCAATGCGCTAGAGATGCATCCGGCCGTCGCGCTCGGCCCCGACGGCCGGCCGCTCGTGTCGAAGGAAGCAGTCGTGCTGATCTCGCTGGTGAAGATCTCGACCGGCAAGCCGTCGAACGTCGTGATCCGCGGCGTGTCGCCGACGGGCCTCGCGCTGCGTCCGCACGTGAAGCTCACCGCCGGTCGCATGTTCGCGCCCGGCTCGTCGGACATCATCGTCGGCAGCGCGATCGCGAAAGGCTTCAGCGGCACGCAGCTCGGCGACAGCCTGCATTTCGCGCAGCGCGACTGGACCATCGTCGGCATCTTCGATGCGGGCGGCAGCGGCTTCGATTCGGAGATCTGGGGCGACGTCGACCAGCTGATGCAGTCGTTCCGCCGTACCAGCTATTCGTCGATGGTGCTGCGCATCCCGAGTGCCGACGGCTTCGCGCGCTTCAAGGCCGACATCGACGTCGACCCGCGCCTCACCGACGAGGCGAAACGCGAACAGACCTTCTACGGCGACCAGTCGAAGGCGCTGTCGACGTTCATCAACATCCTCGGCATCACGCTGTCGACGATCTTCTCGATCGCCGCGATGATCGGCGCGATGATCACGATGTATGCGTCGGTCGCGAACCGCGTCGCCGAGATCGGCACGCTGCGCGCGCTCGGCTTCAAGCGCACCAACGTGCTCGCCGCGTTCCTGCTGGAAGCGCTGCTGCTCGGCTTCGTCGGCGGTGTGGCGGGGCTCGCGTGCGCGTCGCTGATGCAGTTCGCGTCGTTCTCGACGACCAACTTTCAAACCTTCGCCGACCTGTCGTTCCGCTTCGTGCTGACGCCCGCGATCGTCGTGAAGACGCTGCTGTTCTCGCTCGTGATGGGGCTCGTCGGCGGGTTCCTGCCGGCGATGCGGGCCGCGCGGCTGAAGATCGTCGACGCGCTGCGCGCGCAGTGACGCGCGCCGGCGCTCACGTTCAACGTTCGCGCGGTACCCACGCACCGTGGAACCCGGCCGGCACGCGGCGCGGCAGGTGCACGGCGGCAACCGGCCCCGCATCGATCGCGCGCGCATCGAGGATCACGACGTCGCTCGTATCGGTCGCCGCGCGGTAGACCATCACCAGCAGCCAGCCGTCGTCCTCGTTCGCGCCGCCCGGGCGCGGCACGAACACCGGCTCGCTGTTCTGGTCGCCGGGCGGCACCGCGTAGTGTGTCGTCGTGCCGCTCGCGTGGTCGAAGCGCATCACGCCGCGCATTTCCACCGGGTTCGGCTGCTCCACCGCATACAGGTAGCGGTAGCGGCGCCCCGTCCGGCTTTCGTTGATGCGCGGCATCTCGATGCCGCCGTCGGCGAGCGGCCCTTCGTCGATCAGCCCGTTCGCCGTATCGATCACGTAGCGCCACAGCTCGCCGACCGGGTTGTCGGCGAAGCGGCCCGTGCCCGCGTCGAGCCGCAGGTACGACGGATAGCGCACCGCATCGAGCACGATGCACGACGCGTCGCAGTCGTATGCGTTCACGACGTGCAAGATGAAGCATGGCTCGACGTCGAACCAGCGCACCGCGCCGCCGTGGCGCGGGAGCACGCCGATGCGCGCGGGCCGGTCGTCGTGCCAGCGCAGCGGCATCCGGTGGCCCTGCTTCAGCAGCGAGAAGTCGTAGCCGACGTTCAGGTCGAGCAGCAGGCTGCGGGTTTCGGTGATCGCGAGGTCGTGCATCATCGAAGGCGCGTGCAGCGCGATCTCGAGATCGACGCGCTGCACGCCCTGCGCGTCGGCGACGCCGTAGCGCAGCCACGGTGCGCGCCAGTCCGCGCGGAACGCGATCAGCTCGCCGGTCACCGGATCGACCTTCGGATGCGCGGCCATCCCGCCGCCGAGGCCCGCGTGCCGCGCCGGCACGCCGAGCGAATCGAGCGTGGCCGTGATAGCGAACGGCGCGCCGCCCTCTGACAGCGCGAGCAATTCGCCGGCATGCTGCAGCACGTTCACGTTCGGATTGGTGTCGGGCAGTTGCGATGCTTCTTCAGGCGCATGCACGGCCGCCCAGCGCTGCGTACGCGCCCAGCGGTTCCGGTAGCCGGTCGCGCGGCCGCCTTCGAACGCGATCGCGTGCAGCATCGCGGCTTCCGGCCACCACGACAGCACGTCGTTTCCTTCGAAACGGCCGCCCGGCGGATTCGGGCCGTTGCGCAGCAACGTGCCGGCGAGTTCGTGCGGGATCGCGCCCGTCACGCGCAGGTCGACGAGATCGACCTCGTCGGCAACCGGCGCGATCGCGCCGCGATTCAGATCGAATGCGGTCATGGCGTCCGATGCTCCTGTCAGCAGTCTTCGGTGGACGGCGGCAGTTCGCCGCGTGCCAGCGCGAGCGCATGGTCGCGCACGTCGTCCGGCCAGCCGGCGATCAGCTCGGCGAGCCGCGCCAGGTCGTTCGCATACAGCGCGCGCGCGGCCTCCTCGAAACCGGGCAGGTCGCCTGCCATCGCCGACATGAAGTGGTAGGCGCGCGCCTGCGCGTCGCGTCGCCGGTCGGCTTCCGCGTGCGTGCGCCGTGCGTCCTCGACAAGCTTGCGCAACGCGACCGACGCGCCGCCGGGCTGCGTGGCCAGCCATTCCCAGTGACGCGGCAGCAGCGTGACCTCGCGCGACACGACGCCGAGCTTCGGCCGGCCGCGGCCGCGCTGTTCTCCCGCGCCGGCCGGCTCGCCGGAGCCGGCCGATGCATCGCCCGACGGCGGCGCATAGCGCGCGCGGATCTCGTCCGCCGTGCCGCGCAAGTCGAGGTCGATCGAGCGCCCCGTCGCATCGTCGAAGATCAGGATCGTGGTGGACATCGCGTCGCCGGCAGCCTGGCGGACCGCGAGCGCGACGGTCACGAGCGGGCCCGACGCGAGCCGCCGGTGGCCGTCGAACGCCGTGTAGGAAGGAAGCAGTGTGGTGGTGCTCATCGTGGTCACTCGCAGGCTGGAATCGGAATAGCGCTATTTTTATCCGGGTATAAACCAGATGTCAATATCACCCGGGTAAAAATATTCCGGCAGCCCTGGCACGGCCCTGGGCCAGCTGACCGATCGATTCAATTGCTGAATCGATCAAGTCAGCAATTGGCATGAAGGCGCAAATTTCGACATGACAGAATGGCCCGGACGCCCTGCCCACCGGCAGCGGCGTCCGGCCTCCGGCCAGCACCCACACGAATGGCGCGCACCGACGCGCCTGCCGCACGACGGCACCTTCCGCCCTTCGGAGGAGACAGTCATGAATCCGCTTCACGCGCTGCCGGCGTCCGCGTCGGCAACGGCCCGGCGCACGCGCGTGCGCTGGCTGGTGCTGGCCGTCCTGTTCGCGGTCACGACGATCAACTACGCGGATCGCGCGGCGATCGCGATCGCCGGCCCGAGCCTCGCCCGCGCGCTGCACCTGAGCCATGTGCAGATGGGCTTCATCTTCTCCGCGTTCGGCTGGTCGTACGTGGTCGCGCAACTGCCTGGCGGCTGGCTGCTCGACCGCTACGGGTCGCGCATCGTCTATGCGTTCAGCATCTTCTTCTGGTCGCTGTTCACGCTGCTGCAGGGCGGAATCGGCTTCTTCGGCGGCGCGGCCGCGTTCGCGCTGCTGTTCGGGCTGCGCTTCCTGGTCGGCGCGGCCGAGGCGCCGTCGTTCCCGGCCAACAGCCGGATCGTGTCCGCGTGGTTCCCGGCCGCCGAACGCGGTACCGCGTCGGCGATCTTCAATGCCGCGCAGTACGCGGCGACCGTCGTGTTCGCGCCGCTGATGGGCTGGCTCGTGCACGCATTCGGCTGGCAGTCGGTGTTCGCGGTGATGGGCGTGCTCGGCTTCGCGTTCGTCCTGGTGTGGAACCGCACGATGTACGACCCGAAGGACCACCCGACCATCAATCGCGCGGAACTCGACTACCTCGCCGAAGGCGGCGCGCTCGTCAACATCGACCAGGCGACGGGCGGACGCGACGGCGGCCCGTCGATGCGCCACGTGAAGGCGCTGCTGAAGAGCCGGATGCTGATCGGCGTGTACGTCGCGCAGTACTGCATCAACGCGCTCACCTATTTCTTCATCACCTGGTTTCCCGTCTACCTCGTGCAGGCGCGCGGGATGTCGATCCTCAACGCGGGGCTCGTCGCGTCGATCCCGGCCGTGTGCGGGTTCCTCGGCGGGATTCTCGGCGGCGTCGTGTCCGACGGGCTGCTCAAGCAGGGCCGCTCGCTGTCGGTCGCGCGCAAGGTGCCGATCGTGGTCGGCATGTTGCTGTCGATGTCGATGATCGTCTGCAACTACACCGATTCGCACGTGCTCGTCGTGCTGTTCATGGCGCTGTCGTTCTTCGGCAAGGGGCTCGGCGCGCTCGGCTGGGCCGTCAACGCCGATACCGCGCCGCGCCAGATCGCGGGCTTGAGCGGCGCGCTGCTCAACACGTGCGGCAACCTCTCCAGCATCACGACGCCGATCGCGATCGGCTACATCGTCGACCGCAGCGGCTCGTTCAACGGCGCGCTCGTCTATGTCGTCGCGCACGCGCTCGTCGCCGTGATCTGCTACCTGTTCGTCGTCGGCGAGATCCGCCGCGTCGAGCTTCAATGAACGGCACGGGCCGCACCGGCGCAGCCGGCGGCCCGTGCCCCACCGGAACCAGGAGCGAACCGATGTCCGAATCCCGCCGTGCCGGCACCCCGCACGTCACGCGCATGCAGGTGATTCCCGTCGCCGGCCGAGACAGCATGCTGCTCAACCTGTGCGGCGCGCACGCGCCGTACTTCACGCGCAACCTCGTGATCCTCGACGACAGCAGCGGACACACGGGCGTCGGCGAAGTGCCGGGCGGCGAAGGCATCCGCCACGTGCTCGAGCGCATGACGGATCTCGTGGTCGGCCAGTCGATCGGACGCTACCAGGCGACGCTCAACGCGGTGCGCGCGGCGCTGTCCGGCGCGGGCCCGGGTGCGGGCCGCACGATCCGGCACGAGGTGACGTCGGCCGGCGAAGCCGCGGTGCTGCGCCAGCCGCACGAGATCAACCTGCGGCTCGACAACGTGATCACCGCGATCGAGGCCGCGCTGCTCGACCTGCTCGGCCAGCATCTCGACGTGCCCGTCGCCGCACTGCTCGGTGAAGGGCAGCAGCGCGATGCGGTGCCGATGCTCGCGTACCTGTTCTATCTCGGTGATCACGGCCGCACCGACCTGCCGTATCGCGACGAGGCGCAGGCGTCGGACGCCTGGTTCCGGCTGCGCAACGAGGAAGCGCTCACGCCGGCCGCGATCGCGCGGCAGGCCGAGGCCGCGGTCGAGCGCTACGGCTTCGCCGATTTCAAGCTGAAGGGCGGCGTGATGGCCGGCGCCGACGAGATGGAAGCGATCGCCGCGATCAAGGCGCGCTTCCCCGACGCCCGCGCGACGCTTGACCCGAACGGCGCGTGGTCGCTCGACGAGGCCGTCGCGCTATGCCGCGGACAAGGCCACCTGCTCGCGTATGCGGAAGATCCGTGCGGGCCGGAAGGCGGCTATTCGGGCCGCGAGGTGATGGCCGAATTCCGCCGCGCGACGGGCATTCCGACCGCGACCAACATGATCGCGACCGACTGGCGGCAGATGGATCATGCGGTGCGGCTGCAGGCAGTCGACATCCCGCTCGCCGACCCGCATTTCTGGACGATGCAGGGCTCGGTGCGGCTCGCGCAGCTGTGCCGCGACTGGGGGCTCACGTGGGGCTCGCATTCGAACAACCACTTCGACGTGTCGCTCGCGATGTTCACGCATGCGGCGGCGGCCGCGCCCGGCACGATCACCGCGATCGACACGCACTGGATCTGGCAGGAAGGCGATGCACGGCTTACATGCGAGCCGCTGAAGATCGTCGGCGGCCAAGTGGCCGTGCCGGAGCGGCCGGGGCTCGGGATCGAGCTCGACATGGCGCAGGTCGAGGCCGCGCATGCGCTTTATCGGCAAGTCGGCGGCACGGCGCGCGACGACGCGGTCGCGATGCGCTATCTCGTGCCGGGATGGACGTACGATCCGAAGCGGCCTAGTTTCGGGCGGGGGTGAAGGTGAAGGCGGGCGACGGCGGGTTGGTTGCCAAACGTGGAAAACGCCCGCATCCTGCCGGCTGCCTGAATCGGCCTTCACGGCGAACGGTTCGGCGGCCCGTCCACCCGAATAAGAACCGCCCGTCATGACGTCTTCCAATCCGACACCGCGACAGCTCATCGTCTACATCCTGTATTCGGTGCTGGGCCTGCCCGCGAGCATGACCGCCGCTGGCTATGTCGCGCCGCTTATCACGCGGAACGTGTCGAACTTCGAAGGCGGCGCCGGCTACGCAACGTTGTGGTGGCTCATCCTGCTGACCTGCGCGTTCTACGCGCTGTCGTTCGTCGTTTTCGCGCTGCTGCGGAAGAGAACGGTGATTCTCGCGGTCGTCACGATGGCGCTCGCCGCGTTGGCGGTGCCGACGTTCAGGCTCGCGCACGAACTGCTGACCTGACCGGCCACCGGCCGCCCCACCCCGCCACGTCGAGTGCGGCGCCTGGGTCCGGCGTGCCATCGCAGACCCGCAAAAACAAAAAGGCCCGATCTTGCGATCGGGCCTTCGAATTCCGTTGGTGGAGCGGAGGAGGATCGAACTCCCGACCTTCGCATTGCGAACGCGACGCTCTCCCAGCTGAGCTACCGCCCCAACAGTCAACCATCATACACACGCATTTCCGCGCTTGGCAATAGGGGATGAAGCGCCCCTGAAACCTTACTTTGACGGCGCGCCAGCCAGCACCCATTCGACCACCGAACGCACGTCGGCGTCGCTCATGCGCGGGTGCGCGGGCATCGGAATCGCACCCCAGACGCCCGAGCCGCCCTCCTTCACCTTCTTCGACAGCTTGGCCACAGCCTGCGGATCGGACTTGTAGCGGGCGGCGATATCCTTGAACGACGGGCCGACGAGCTTGCGGTCCACCGCGTGGCAGCCCATGCAGGCGTTGCCGCGCGCGACCTTCAGGCCGTCACCGACATCCGCATGCGCGCCGCCCAGCGTACCCACCACGAGCGCCGCAGCCGCGGCGCCCTGCACCATCCATTGTTTCATCTGCTTCATCTGCCTGTTCTTCATTGCGCCGGCGCCTTCGGGTTGCCCGGGTGCACGTTCGACGAATTCGAGATCGGTGCGGGCGGCTGCAGCGGCGCGGACTGCACCGACGCGTCGGGCACGGCGCCCACCGTCGCGGTATCCGCGGGCGCGGCGGCCTGCGCACCGGACGCGCCGCTCGCGGGCGATGCGTTCTGCAGCGCCTGCGCGTCCTGCGGCTTCACGTACTGGAACACCTTCACGACCTTCTCGACGCCCGGCACCTGGCTGGCGGCTTCCGCGCCGCGATTGCCCTCGTCGACCGTCACGAGCCCCATCAGGTAAAGGTTGCCGCGTTCGCTGACGACCTTGTAGTAGTTCGACGAGATGCCCTTCGTCGCGATCAGCTCGGACTTCACGCGCCCTTCGAGGTACGAGTCGTTCGCGCGCGACGACAGCGACGACGCCGGCTCGACCGACAGCTCGTTGACGATGCCGTTCACGTTGTTGATACCGCGCACGATTTCCTCGGCGCGCTGCTTCGATGCAACGTTCGGCACTTCGCCCGTCAGCAGCACGCGCCGGTTGAACACAGTCACGTTCACGTGCGACTGGTCGGGCAGCCCGTTGTTGATCTGCGTGAGCGACTTGACCTGGATCTCGCGATCTTCCGTCTGCGCGCCGAGCGTACGGCGATCGGTCGCGATCAGCGCGCCGCCGCCGGCCGCTGCGCCCACGACCCCGAGCACACAACCTTGCAGCGACACGGCGAGGCCCGCCGTCAGCGCAGCGAGCAGCGTGGTTCTGACGAGCGTCTGTTTGACGCGGCTTTGATTCATCGACGGCTCTCCTTCGTTCAATCCTCACCCAGCAGCATCGCGTCGATGCCGTCGCACAGGCAGTGGATGGTCAGCAGATGGACTTCGTGGATGCGCGCCGCGCGAACGGCGGGCACGCTGATCGGAATATCGGTATCGGACAGCGCGGCGGCAACCGCATGGCCGTCGCCGCCCGTCAGCGCGACGACGGTCATCTCGCGCTCGTGCGCTTCGTCGATCGCCGCCAGCACGCGCGGCGACGCGCCGGCCGGATCGAGCACCAGCAGGATGTCGCCGGTCTGGCCGAGCACGCGCACCTGCTGAGCGAACAGCTGATCGGCGGACACCGCGCCCGCGAGGCCGCCCTGCGACGCGTCGGTGGCCAGCGCGATCGCGGGCAGGCCCGGGCGCTCGCGCTCGAAGCCGCCGACGAGCGACACGGCGAGGTAGTGCGCGGCGGCGGCCGACGGGCCGTCACCGCACGCGACGATCTTGTTGCCGTTCGCCAGCGCGGCGAACATCGCATCGACCGCGGCTGCGATCGGCAGCGACAGCGCGTCGGCCGCTTCGGCGTGAAGCGCGGCGCTGTCGCGGAAATGTTGCTGAATACGTTCGACTGACATCGATTCCTGGTGAACTGGGCGCGTGGCACGCATCGCGCGACATCGTGGGTGCGGCGAGTTTACCGTACTCCGGCACCCTCTCCAGGGGTCCGGCAAGAACTCTTTACATCTCGTCACAGCTCGCCGCTACGCATCGTCGGCACGAAATGCGTCGCGCAGCCACGCGAGCCGGCCGGCCTCGAACGCGACGACGTCGAAGCGGCACGCGGCGCCGGCGCCGTGCCGCGCCCAGAACTGGAGCGCGGCCGCCACCAGGCGACGCCGCTTGCGCCAGCCGACGCTCGCGGCCGCGCCGCCGTGCCGGGCGCTGCGCCGCGCGCGCACCTCGACGAACACGAGCATGCCGTCGGGCTCGCGCATCACGAGATCGAGCTCACCGCCGCGCATCGTCACGTTCGCCGCAACGAACCCGAGGCCGCGGCGTTCGAGAAACTGCCGCGCGCGCAGCTCGAACGCCGCGCCGACCGGTTTGGATCGCGCCGCATCCGAAAAGTTGTCGCCGGCGCGCACCAAACCGCACCCGTCGCCCGGCCGGGCCGGCGCCGCGTGGCACAATGCCGTCCTTGTTCCGCTTGCGCCGCGATTGCGCGCATTGCCTGCCATGACTGCCCTCCTCGAACTCGCGCACACGCAGCACTACCCGGACGCTGCCCTCTACGTGGTCGCCACGCCGATCGGCAACACCGCCGACATCACGCTGCGCGCGCTGCACGTGCTCGGCCTCGCCGACCGCATCGCGGCCGAAGACACCCGCAACACGGGCCAGCTGCTCGCCCGCTACGGGATCTCGAAACCGCTCGTCGCCGTGCACGAGCACAACGAACGCGAAGCCGCGCAACGCGTGATCGAACTGCTGCGCGGCGGCGAGCGCGTGGCCTACGTATCGGACGCCGGCACGCCCGGCATCTCGGACCCCGGCGCGCGGCTCGTCGACGCGGTGCGCGCCGCCGGCTTCGCGGTGATCCCGCTGCCGGGCGCGAGCGCGGCGGTGACCGCGCTGAGCGTGGCCGGCGACTGGGCCGGCGCGTTCACGTTCGCGGGCTTCCTGCCGCCTAAGACGAAGCAGCGCGCGACCGCGCTGCAGGCGCTGGTATCGCACCCGTATGCGCTGGTGTTCTACGAAGCCCCGCACCGGATTGCCGAAACCGTCGCCGCACTCGCCGACGCATTCGGCCCCGCGCGCCGGCTGCTGATCGCGCGCGAGCTCACCAAGCTACACGAGCAGTTGTTCCAGGGCACCCTGGCCGAAGGACAGACCTGGCTCGCCGGCGATGCGAACCGGCAGCGCGGCGAGTTCGTGCTGGTGGTCGAAGGCGCCCCGGCGAAGAGCGGCGAAGCCGACGACACCGCGCACGACGCGCTGCTCAAGCTGCTGCTGGAAGAGGTGCCGGTGAAGAGCGCGGCCAAGCTCGCGGCCGCGCTGACGGGCGCGTCGCGCAACACGCTGTATGCGCGTGCGCTGGTGCTGAAGGACGAAAGCTGACGCGCGAGGCGGCCGGCACCGGGAAGCCGGCACCGGCATCGCGCCGCGCAGGAAAGACAAAGGGCTGCCCTCGGGCAGCCCTTTTGCATGAGCGGTCGAGCCGCTGCGTTACTTCGCCGAGACCGACGCGAACATTTCGTCGCGAGCCTCGCGCGCTTCCTGCGGCGACAGCCCTTCGATCTTCACGCGGCCCGTGCCGGCGTGCACGAGGCCGATCATCTTGGCGGCCGCATACGACAGGTCGAGCACGCGGCCGCGCTTGAACGGCCCGCGATCGTTGACTTTCACGACGACCCACTTGCCGGTCGACGAATTCGTCACCTTGATGTACGACGACAGCGGCAGCGTGCGGTGTGCGGCGGTGAGTGCGTTCATGTTGAAGCGCTCGCCGTTCGCGGTGCGGCGGCCGTGGAAATCCCGCCCGTACCACGATGCGCGGCCCGTCTGGCGGAAATCCGACACATCCTTGCCGTCGATCGGCTCGGCGTCCGCCAGCGACGACTTCTTCGCGTCCTTGCTGTCGGCAGCCGGCATCGATGCCAGCGCTGAATCAAAATTCAACTGCTTGTCGCTATCCGCCTTCGCGGCAGCGGCCGTCTTGTCGACCGCTTTCTTCTGGTTCGCGCTGCTGGTGGTCTGGCTGGGTGGCACCGCGCAGCCCGTCAGCGCAAAAAACAATGCAATGGTCCCGAATCGACTCGGAAAACGTAAATTCATCGACGTGTCGCCTTCTGGTTCGGGCCGCTGCTTCATCACGCCGATTCACGGCGCAGATATGCGGCCCGGACGGCAAATGCGTGCACGCCCCGCTCGGATGCGAGCAGGCGGCTAGCATGGGCGCGGCTTTCGTCTAGGCCGCAACCGTCCTGATTAGCTTTCACGTCTGGCACAACCTGTCCCCAACAGCCTGACCAGACCCCACATGCCGCCATCGAACATGGCTTCACGTTCGCGCGCGTCGAAACGACCGACTCACAGGAACGGCGGCACAGGCCCCATCCGGCGGCGCGGCAGCAGGGCCGCAGGCGGGCGCGCAGCACCCGGCCGGACAAGACGTGAGCACCGAATATTCAGTGCTGGATACACCGCCGGACTCCCCGGCGGCTGATGCTTGACGGTGCCTCCGACGCCCCTTTTTTAACGGGGCCGAAACACCAGCGAATTGCGTGAAATTCACGTGCAATGGGGCGCATTATACATAAACCAAAAGGTTGTCTCGGAAAGCGCCCGTCGGGGACCATTGATTCTCACTATGGCGGTAACAATCGACATGCTCCGGGAATGCCCGGAGGCGTGCACCGCGACGCGCATCGCGCGACCGGCAGGCGGCACGCGCGACCGGTACAATCGCTCCTTTTAGCCGCCGGTGCCTCCATGAAAGTCACGCTCATTCCGGTCACGCCGTTCCAGCAGAACTGCTCGCTGCTCGTCTGCGAAAAAACGGGCCGCGCCGCCGTCGTCGATCCGGGCGGCGATCTCGACCGGATCGAACAGGAAGTCGCGCGGCAGAACGTGCAGGTCGAGAAGGTGCTGCTCACGCACGGGCACATCGATCACTGCGCGGGCGCGAAGACGCTCGCGACGCATTACGGCGTGCCGATCGAGGGGCCGCAGGAAGAAGAGCGCTTCTGGATCGAGAAGCTGCCGATGCAGAGCGAACGCTTCGGCTTTCCTGCCGCCGAAACCTTCGAGCCGGATCACTGGCTGAACGACGGCGACACCGTGCAGTTCGGCGACGAGACGCTCGAGGTCTATCACTGCCCGGGCCACACGCCCGGCCACGTCGTGTTCTTCAGCCGCGCGCATCGCGTCGCGATCGTCGGCGACGTGCTGTTCGCGGGCTCGATCGGCCGTACCGATTTCCCGCGCGGCAATCACGAGGATCTCGTCCGGTCGATCAAGGAGAAGCTGTGGCCGCTCGGCGACGACGTGACGTTCGTGCCGGGCCACGGCCCGGTGTCGACGTTCGGCGACGAGCGCCGCACCAACCCGTTCGTGTCCGACAAGGTATTCGGATGAACCAGACCGCCATCCCGGAAATCTACGTCAGCACCGATGTCGAGGCCGACGGCCCGATTCCCGGCCCGCACTCGATGCTGAGCTTCGCGTCTGCCGCCTATACCGAGGACAAGCAGCTGATCGCGACGTTCTCGGCCAATCTCGACACGCTGCCGGGCGCGCAGGCGCACCCGGTGCAGGAAGCGTGGTGGAAGACCGAGCCCGAAGCATGGGCCGCGTGCCGAAAGGACCTGCAGGCGCCCGAAGCGGCGCTGCTCGCGTACGTCGACTGGGTCGAGGCGTTGCCCGGCAAGCCGGTGTTCGTCGCGATGCCGGCGGGCTTCGATTTCACGTTCATGTTCTGGTACATGATGCGCTTCGCGGGCCGCTGCCCGTTCTCGTGGTCGGCGCTCGACATCAAGACGCTCGCGTTCGCGATGACGGGCCTGCCGTACCGCAAGGCGATCAAGCCGCGCTTTCCGAAGCACTGGTTCGACGACCATCCGCACACGCACGTCGCGCTCGACGACGCGATCGAGCAAGGCGCGCTGTTCTGCAACATGCTGGCCGACCTGCGCCGCCAGCAGGCCGCGCTCGCGGGCCTCGCGGTGTCGGACACCGATCGGTCGGAAAGCGCAGGCGCGGGACAAAATCCCACGGATCCGCGAGCAAATTAGCGAATCTCGCTCAACAACGCGACGCCAGATTGCCTTTCCTTTCCCGGCCCTCTAACATTCAGCGTGTTGTAGTTGCCGCATGGAGGCGCAGGTGACGCTCGATTCCTTTTCGCAAAAAATCCTTCGCCTGTTGCAGCTCGACGCGCGCCGCTCGGTCCAGGAAATCTCGGACCAGGTCGGCCTGTCGAGCACGCCGTGCTGGCGCCGCATCAAGGACATGGAACAGTCGGGCGTGATCCAGCGCTACACGGCGCTGCTCGATCGCGAGAAGCTCGGCCTGCACGTCTGCGCGCTCGCGCACGTGCACCTGACCCGCCACAACGAAGGCGGCGTCGAGCAATTCGAGCGCGAGATCTCGACCTGCCCGGAAGTCACCGAGTGCTACAGCACGACCGGCGAAGCCGATTACATCCTCAAGATCGTCGCGCCGGACATCAAGGCCTACGACGTGTTCCTGCACGAACGCATCTTCAAGATCCCCGCCGTGTCGCAGGTACGCACGAGCGTCGTGCTGCGCGAGATCAAGTTCGACACGCAACTGCCGCTGTAACGCGCCGGCACGCGCTGGCGGCCGTCCATCCCGCGCGCCCGCGGCGGGTCACGCCTGCGCGGGCATCGTGCGCGTGAAGCCGATCCGGCGCGCGCCGAACTCGCGCTTCAGCGCGTCGGCGCCGAGCCGGCCAGCCAGCGCCGCATCCGTCTCGTGCGGATCGCAGGTAAGCGTCACGTCGATCTCGAGCCCCGTACTCAGGTAATGCAGGTTGATGGCCGCCGCATGCAGCCCGCGCTGCGCGAGCGCGGCCTCGAGCCGTGCCACGATCTCGCCGCGCGGCGGCAGCGCGAGCGCCGGACGGCGCGCCGCGTCGTTCTCGGGATCGACGTGGATCAGCGCATCGAGCACGCGAGGGTCGTTCAGCACGCGCGCACGCGCGGTCTCGGCGATGTAGTGCCCTTCGGAGACGGAGATTTTCGGATCGACGAGGATGTGCGCGTCGACGAGCGCGGCGTCGCCCATCTTGCGCGTGCGCAGGTCGTGCACGTCGCGCACGCCCGGGGTCGCCGCGAGCAGCGCGCGGATCTCGGCCGTATCGGTCGTATCGAGCGCGCGGTCGGAGAGATCCTGCAACGCGTCATAGCCGAACGTCCAGCCCATGCGCGCCACCATGAAACCGACGATCGCCGCCGCGATCGGGTCGAGCAGCCGCACGCCGGCCAGGCTGCCGACGATGCCGATCGCGACGACGAGCGACGACGCGGCATCCGAACGCGCATGCCATGCGTTCGCGACGAGCATCGCCGAACGGACGCGCCGCGCTTCGCGCAGCATGTAGCGAAACAGCGCCTCTTTCGACACGAGCACCGTCAGCGCGACGATCAGCGCGGAAAAATGTACCGCCGGAATGTTTTCGAGATTAACGAGGCGGTCGCCGGCCCGCCACAGCATGCCGACGCCAACCGCAATCAGGATCGCGCCGAGAAACAGCGAGGCGACGGTCTCGTAGCGGCTGTGGCCGTAATTGTGGTCGGCATCCGGCGATGCGCCGCTATGCCGATTCGCAACCAGCACGACAAAATCCGAGATCAAATCGGAAATCGAATGCACCCCGTCAGCAATCAATGCCTGCGAATGGGCAATCACGCCGACGACGATCTGAAATGTCGCAAGCACGACATTCAGCACAATACTGACGAACGTGCTCTTGCGTGCAACCGCGTGCTTATCTGCGCTCTGCGCGTCGCCGGAAAACGTGGACATGAAATATGAGATATCGGTGAGCGATACCCGATTCTATCAAGGGCGCCCCGTGAACCTCGCCAATACCCACAAATTTCTTATTTAAATCAACCGCTTATGCGAACGGGTCGTATTTTCATTCACGCCCCATCATTACATTTTCATGACAACGCCATGTGCGCGGCGACCGCTGAAAACAAAAAAGCCGCGCTCCTTAACGGACACGCGGCTCTTTTGAAGAGCAGGCTATTTAAACGGGCGTTTAAATCGCAAACTGTTCGCGGTTCTTGCCGGCGATCCAGCGCGGCGGCTTGCCGCGGCCCGACCACGTCGCGCCCGTTTCCGGATCGCGGTATTTCGCGGCAACGCCTGCGCGCGGACGACCAACCTTACCTGCCTTCGCGCGGCTGAGACCGAGTTCGGCGAGCGAAAAGCCGTAGTCGGCAATTTTCTGCTTCACGTCATTCAGCACTTCAGCGTATTCACGCGACTTTGCTTCTTCGATTTGCTTCTCCAGCTTCTCCCGCTGGGCCAGCAGGTCCTTGTAAGAAGACATAGTTTCCCTTTCTATCTGACCAATGGCGCCGGTCTGCAGCCAGCTCACCATTCATGAAATATATGTGCCTCGGATTTTCGAAGGCAGAGATTAGCACAAAAAAGATTTGATAGAAGCGAGATTCATGAAAATCCCGAGATCAATTGGAATTCACACGTGTCATTTTGACCGGCCGCGGCCTTTTCTCAAATTTTTACGTTCCTACACAGAGATTAGGACATTAGCGATTGGCTATTAGGTCTATCAACATACGCAATTACCCTGCATTTGAAAAATAGAAGCTTTCATCGGACGACAGTTTTACGAAAATCGGATGGCGCGCCTCGCTAAACGGGCTCGGCGCGGACCCGCCGGTATCCGCGACGTCACGTCACATCCCGCGCGCACGCAATCAGCCGCTCGCGCCATTCGCCCGCATCGGCCAATGGCGTATCAAACGGCGTACGCACGCGGCGGCCGGCATGTCGCCAGTCGGTGCCGTGGCGATCGACGCCGAGCAATTCGAGCCCGTCGCGGCGCGCCGCGCCGGCATCGTACGCGTCCCATAACGCCTGCTCCTCGTCGAACGCGAGCGGCGGCAGCGTATCGAGATGCGTGCCGTCGACCCAGCCCATGCGCCCGAACCCGCCGATATAGCGCAGCCGCTCGACATCGAGTGCCCAGAACGTGAAATCGCCCAGCGCGAGATAGCGCGCGGCATCCGGCTCATAACGACAGTAGCGCGCGGTGACGTGCGGATCGTCGCCGAGCGGCACGAACCGGCCGAGCAGCGTCGCGCGCTCGGCGTTCAACACGTCGCCGTCGGGCGCATCGACGACGAGGAAGCCCGCGCGCGGATCGGCGGCCAGATTGCGCGTGTGCTCCGCGAGGCCGCTCACGAGGATCACGGGACGATGGCTTGCATCGGGTGCAAACGGGACGACCGTCGGATACGGGAAACCCTGCGGATCGCGCGCATGGGTGGCGAGCGTGCCGAGCGCGCAGCGGTGCAGCAGATGCACGGCGAGAGCGGGATCGATGTTCAAGAGGACTCCTGCGGTCGAAGGGTGGCGCGCCGGGCACGCCATTCGCTCCGATGTTACCCGCGGGCGCGGCGCGCCGTGCACCGGTCGAACGGCCAAGGCAGTCGATGCGGCCGAACGCGGGTCACCGGGACATCGCCGGATCATCGGCCGAACGGCCAACGCCCGGCACGATCGTAAGCGGTTCGATAGAATCGGACGGATCCGACGGGCGCCGCACGCGTCCGTGCATTTCCTTTGATGAGCGTCATCGTGTCCGAATCCTCCTCCCCCGAATCGTCGTCCCCGTTCGCCGCGCCGCCCGACGCGCATCGCGTGCTGTCGCTGCCGGCCCGCCAGCGGGCCCGCGCGGCATCGATGGCGCTGTTCTTCGTCGCCGGCATGATGTTCGCGTCGTGGGGCGTGCACGTGCCGACCGTGCGCGACAAGTTCGCGCTGAGCCCCGGGCTGCTGTCGATCGCGCTGTTCGCGGTCGCCGTCGGCTCGATCGCCGCGATGCTGACCATCGCGCGCTGGATCGCGCGCGTCGGCTCGCGCACCGCGTGCCTCGCGGGCGGGCTCGTGATGTCGGCCTGCGCGGCGCTGATCCTCGTCGTGCCCGACTACCCGATGCTGCTGGCGGTGCTCGCGCTGTTCGGCTTCTCGATGGCGACACTCGACGTCGCGATGAACGCCGAGGCCAGCGCGGTCGAAATCGCGATCGGCAGGCCGATCATGTCGTCGCTGCACGGCATGTTCAGCATCGGCGGGATGGCCGGCGCGGCCGCCGGCGGCGCGCTACTGTCGGCCGGCATGGCGCCGGCCGTGCATCTCGCGCTCGCGGCGGCGACCAGCGCGACGGTGCTCGTGGTCGCCAGCCCGGCCGTGCTCCCGCATGTGCCGCATCACGAACACGCGCACGGCGGCGGCAACCGCTGGCGCTCGCCGGCGTTGTGGATGCTCGGCGGCATCGCGCTCGTCGCGCTGATCGCCGAAGGCGCGATGTACGACTGGGCGACGGTCTACATGCGCGACGTCGTCGTGGCGAGCCCCGCGCTCGCCAGCGCCGCCTATGCCGCGTTCTCGGGCGGGATGGCCATCGCGCGCTTCGCGGGCGACGCCGTGCGCGCCCGCTTCGGCGCGCCGCAACTCGTGTTCGCGAGCGCGTCGCTCGCCTGCGCGGGGATGATCGGCGCGCTGCTGCTGCCGTATTCGGCCACGGTGCTGACCGGCTTCACGCTGATGGGCCTCGGCCTCGCGAACATGATGCCGGTGCTGTTCGCGGCCGCCGCGCGCGTGAAAGGCATCCATGCAGCCGAAGGGCTCGCGCACGTGGCCGGGCTCGCGTATTTCGGCATGCTGTTCGGTCCGGTCGTGATCGGCGCCGTCGCGCAGGCGTCGAACCTGACGATCGGCCTGTCCGTCGTCGCGCTGTGCGCGGCACTCGTCGCGGCCGTCGCGCCGAAGGTGCTCGCGCGGCTGAAGATCTGACGGGGCGCGGCGCGCGCCGGCCCAAAAAGAAAGCGCGCATGCGTTGCCGCATGCGCGCTTTCACCCCTTCTGTTGACCGCTTGTATCGTTACATCTTCACTTCGTCGAGCAGCGACTTCTTGCCGCCCTTGTAGTTGTACAGCGAGATCACGCCGTGCTGCAGGTCGCCCTTCGAGTCGAAGGTCGTCGTGCCGATCACGCCCGAGTAGTTCGTCGCCGGCATCGCGGCGAGGATCTTCGCCGGATCCGCCGAGTTCGCGCGCTTCATCGCATCGACGATGATGTACACGGCGTCATACGTGAACGGTGCGTAGATCTGGATCGGCTGGCCGAAGCGCTTCTCGTACTTCGCCTTGAACGCCGCGCCGCCCGACATCTTCTCGAGCGAAGCACCGGCTTCCGAGCACACCACGTTGTCGGTCGCGTCGCCGGCCAGGTCGGCCAGCTTTTCCGTGCACACGCCGTCGCCCGCGAAGATCTTCGCGCGCAGGCCGAGCTGCTTCGCCTGCTTCGCGAACGGGCCGCCGGTGGCGTCCATGCCGCCGTACATGATCGCGTCCGGATTCTCGCCCTTGATCTTGGTCAGAATCGCGCGGAAGTCGACCGCCTTGTCGTTCGTCGCGTCATGCGACACCACCTTCAGGCCGAGCGCCTTGGCCTTCTTCTCGAACTCGTTCGCGAGACCCTGGCCGTATGCGGTCGAATCGTCGACCACGGCCACGCTCTTGATGCCCTTCGAGTGCGCGTAGTTCGCGAGTGCCGGGCCCTGCTGCGCATCGGTGGCCACCACGCGGTACGTGGTCTTGAAGCCCTGCTGCGTGTAGGCCGGGTTGGTCGCCGACGGCGAGATCTGCACGATGCCCGCATCGCTGTAGATCTTCGAGGCCGGGATCGACGTGCCCGAGTTCAGGTGGCCGACCACCGCGACGACCTTGTCGTCGACGAGCTTCTGCGCAACCTGCGTGGCCTGCCGCGGGTCGGCCGCGTCATCCTGCGGGTCGAGTTGCAGCGTGATTTTCTGGCCGCCGACCGTGAGACCCTTGGCGTTGATCTCTTCAACCGCGAGACGTGCGCCGTTTTCGTTGTCCTTGCCCAGGTGTGCAATGCCGCCCGTCAAGGGCGCGACGTGGCCGATCTTGACGACTTGATCGGCCGCTGCGTTGCCCGCAGCTGCAGCGCACAGCATCGCGGCCGCGGTGATCGGCAACAGCTTTTGCATCTTGATATTCATGTAAGTCTCCAGTTTCGGTCCCAATAAACGCCATCGCCCGGTGCCCCGCTGCCATCCCTGTGTTTGCAATCACTGGACGATTCGCCGGTTGCATCGTTCATGCACTTGGCCTCAAGCACGTGAAAACCGCCGCTTTTAGCAGCCGCCCGTCCGTACTTGCGCGCAAGTGTAGGTGATCAAATTAATTTGTGGGACTTTTTTGGGGTAGTGGTAACACTACCGATATGCACGCTTTGGAACGACTCCTCGAATATCGCCGCGAGCCGCGCCGGATAAGGGTTTCCGCTAATTCCAGGCGACTTGATGAAAGGTCGTTTTAAAACATTCCGGGGGCATTTCGATTCGGTATTTTGTGCCCGTGATCATTGAATGAAACGCGCGTGACAACGCGCGTTTCGTCGTCCGATATGAACGATTCAGGCGGCCGCCGCACGCCATTCGGCATCGAGCGCCGCGACGAGCTGCGACGTCGTCGGCGCATCGCCGCGCCGCCGCGCAAGCGGCGCGCCCTGCCCGGCCCACAGCGACAGATAGTCGCCGTCGTTCGCGCGCGCGGCGGCCTGGCGCAGCGGCTGCGTCAGCGCGTTCTGCACCGGGTACGGCGCGGCGTCGGCCACGCGTTCGCCGAGCCGGGCCATCAGCGTGTTGCGCAGCCCGCGCGCGTGGCGGCCGGTGATGGCGCGCGTGACCTGCGTCGACGTGTCGGCGCTCGCGAGCAGGCGCGCCTTCCAGTCCGCCGCGATCGCGCTTTCCGTGCAGGTGAGGAACGCGGTGCCGAGCTGTGCGCCCTGCGCGCCGAGCGCAAGCGCGGCCGCGATCCCGCGGCCGTCCATGATGCCGCCCGCGGCGAGCACGGGCAGGCCGGTCGCGTCGACCAGTTGCGGCACGAGCGCGAGCGTGCCGATCAGTGCATCGTCGGCGGAACCGATGAACGTGCCGCGATGGCCGCCCGCCTCGGCGCCCTGCGCGGACAGCGCGTCGGCGCCGGCCGCCTGCCAGGCGAGACCCTCGGCCACGTGCGTCGCCGTGCCGATCACGTAGGTGCCGGCCGCCTTCAGGCGCGCGACGTCGGCTGCATCGAGCACGCCGAACGTGAAGCTCGCAACGGGCACGCGCAGCGCCACGAGTGCGTCGAGCTGCGCGCGGAAGTCGGGCGCGTAGCGCGCGGGCGCGGTGCCCGGCGGCAACCCGAGCGCTGCATGCAGCGGGTCGATCGCGGCGAGCGCGCGGGCGACGGTCGCCGCGTCGGGCGTCGCGTCCGGCAGCACGAACAGGTTGATCGCGAACGGGCGATCGGTCGCCGCGCGGATGGCGTCGACTTCGGTCGCGAGGCGCTCGGGCGCGAACGCGGCGGCACCGAGACTGCCGAGCGCGCCGGCATTCGACGCGGCGGCGACCATCGCGGTCGTGGTCGCGCCGACCATCGGCGCCTGCACGAGCGGCAGGCGCAGGCCGAAGCGTTCGGAAAAGGGCGTGGAAAACAGACGGGCGGACATGGTGAATCCTTCGATGACGGTGCGCGAAAGCGCTTTGTAAAGGCCGGCACATCGACTCTATCGAAGCGGCGCAGCGCCGAAAAATGAATTATCGAGATCGAAACGATCGCTGCGCGAGAAGCGGGCGCGTGCGCTGCAGCGTCACACGATCGATGGCACACTAGGCCGCCCTCTTCCCCCTAGGGGCGCGCATCGCGCACCCCGTTCGCCAGGAGTTCAGAACGTGACTGCCCAATGGATCGACATCCCCGCCGGTAACGACACTTTCGGCGGCTATCTCGCGCTGCCCAAGCGCGGCAAAGGCCCTGCCGTCATCATCATCCAGGAGATCTTCGGCGTGAACGCGCACATCCGCGCGGTCGCCGACCAGTACGCGTCCGACGGCTTCGTCGCGCTCGCGCCGGACGTGTTCTGGCGCACGCAGCCGCGCGTCGAGCTGACCTACGAAGGCGCGGATCGCGACAAGGGCATCGAGCTGATGAAAAAGACCGACGTGGGCCTCGCGGTCGCGGACATCGGCGCGGCCGCCGATGCGTTGCGCGCGCGCCCGGAAGTGGCCGGCAAGATCGCCGCGATCGGCTACTGCTTCGGCGGCCAGCTCGCGTACCGCGCGGCCGCGACCGGCAAGATCGACGCGGCCGTGGCCTACTACGGCGGCGGCATCCAGAACGCGCTCGATCTGGCCGGCCAGATCAAGCAGCCGATCCTGTTCCACTACGCGGGACACGACCACGCGATCCCGCCCGAGGCCGTCGACCAGGTGAAGGCCGCCTTCGCCGGCCACGGCCACGCGTCGTTCCACGACTATCCGGGCGCGGAGCACGGCTTCAACTGCACGGATCGCGCGTCGTACAACCAGCGCGCGTCGGCGCTCGCGCACGGCCGCACGCTGACCTTCCTCGCCGAGCACCTCTAAAAACGGCCGGCCGCGGGCCCCGCGCACCGGGCCCGCGTTATGCTGCTGTCATCGCCACGAGCCACCACGGGGATGACAGCGATGCACTCGGACTATCTCGCGCATGACGCGATCGGCCTCGCCACACTGGTACGCGAACGCAAGGCGAGCCCGCGCGAACTGCTCGACGCCGCGATCGGCCAGGCCGAAGCGGTCAACGGCGCGATCAACGCGATCGTGCTGCAGGACTACGAAGCCGCACGCCAGCGCGCGGCCGCCCCACCCGACGGCGGCGCCGACGCGCCGTTCGCCGGCGTTCCCTATCTCGTGAAGGATCTCGGCGCGGCGGTCGCCGGGCTGCCGCTGTCGATGGGCAGCCGGCACTACCGGTATTTCGTGCCCGCCGACGATTCGCCGGTGATCGCGCGCAGCCGCGCGGCCGGTCTCAACGTGTTCGGCAAGACCAACACGTCGGAGATCGGCCAGATGCCGTACACCGAACCCGAGCTGTTCGGCGCGTGCCGCAATCCGTGGAATCTCGATCACACGCCTGGCGGCTCGAGCGGCGGTGCGGCGGCGGCCGTCGCGGCCGGCATCGTGCCGCTCGCGCATGCGTCCGACGGCGGCGGCTCGATCCGCATTCCGGCGTCGTGCTGCGGGCTGTTCGGCCTGAAGCCGAGCCGCAACCCGGTACTCGTCGACCTGCCGTCGAACGGCGAGCTGGTCGTCCAGCATGCGGTCACGCGCAGCGTGCGCGACAGCGCGCTGCTGCTCGACGTGACGACCGGCCAGACCTTGCCACCGGGCGCGCCCGGCACGTTCCTCGGCGAGCTCGACACGCCGCCCGGCCCGCTGCGGATCGGCCTCGTGCTCGACCCGATGCTCGCGCCGGCACTGGCCGACGACACGCGCGCGGCGCTCGACGACGCGGCCGCACTGCTCGAATCGCTCGGCCACCATGTCGAGCCGGCGACGCTGCAGGTCAACTACGCGCGCGCCGCCGAAACCTTCCTCACGCTATGGGCGACGATCGCCGAGGAGATGGTGCTCGGCGCGCGTGCGCTGACCGGCCGCTCGCCGAAGCGCGGCGAATTCGAGGCCGCGACGTGGGCGATGGCCGTGGTCGGCCGGCGCCTTGCGCGCACGCGCCTGCCGGACGTGCTCGAATGGCAGCGCCAGCTCACCGTGCAGGTGGCCGGCCTCGTGTCGCGCTACGACGCGATCCTGTGCGCGTCGCTCGCGGGCCCGCCGGTGAAGATCGGCGAATTGCAGCCGACGCCGTTCGAAGCGGCGCAGATGAAGGTGCTCGCCGCGCTGCCGGTGAAGCCGCTGCTGAAGGAGATGCTCGCGAAGTCGTCGGAAAAGGCGTTCACGTGGGCCGGCTGCACCGAACTGTTCAACCTGACCGGCCAGCCGGCGATGTCGGTGCCGCTCTACTGGAACGCGCGCGGGCTGCCGATCGGCGTGCAGTTCGCCGCGCGTCACGCCGACGACGGACTGCTGCTCCGGCTCGCCCGGCAGCTCGAACAGGCGCGGCCGTGGTTCGAGCGTCGACCGCCGCTGATGCAGGCGCAGCGCTGACGCACGCGGCCGCGCGCCGCAAGCCACGAAAAAAGCCCCGCCGGCACAACCGGCGGGGCTTTGACGCATGCAATCGCGTAAGCGCGCTTACATGACGAGCCGTTCACAGATCGTCCGCGTCGCGGCCGCCGTGTTCAGCGTATAGAAATGCAGCCCGGGCACGCCCGCGTCGACCAGACGCTGGCACAGGCTCGTGACGACGTCCGCGCCGAACGCGCGGATCGACTCGCGATCGTCGCCGAAGCTCTCGAGCCGGCGCGCGACCCAGCGCGGCACTTCCGCGCCGCACATCTCGGAGAAGCGCATCAGCTGCGAGAAGTTCGTGATCGGCATGATGCCCGGCACGATCGGCACCTCCACGCCCAGCTTGCGCGCATCGTCGACGAAGCGGAAATACGCGTCGGCGTTGAAGAAGTACTGCGTGATCGCGGAATTCGCGCCGGCTTTCACCTTGCGCGCGAAATTCTCGAGATCGGCCTTCGGCGAGCGCGATTGCGGGTGGTACTCCGGATAGCCGGCCACCTCGATGTGGAACCAGTCGCCGTGCTCGGCACGGATGAAGCTGACGAGTTCCGACGCATAGCGCAGCTCGCCGACTTCGCCCATCCCCGACGGCAGGTCGCCACGCAGCGCGACGATGTGGCGGATGCCGTACGAGCGGTACTGGTCGAGGATCGCGCGCAGGCTGTCGCGCGACGAGCCGATGCACGACAGGTGCGGCGCGGCCTCGAGGCCGTCCTTCTGCATGTCGAGCACCGTATCGAGCGTGCCCTGCTGCGTCGAGCCGCCGGCGCCGAACGTGCAGGACACGAATTTCGGCTTCAGCGGCAGCAGCTGCGCACGCGTGGCGCGCAGCTTCTCGACGCCTTCCGCCGTTTTCGGCGGGAAGAATTCAAACGAGAGTTCGATCGTTTTCATGATTCTGATGGAGCGGGCCCATGCGTCAGCCGATGTCGCGCTGACCGAAGATCAGGGCGGACAGCAGCCACGACACGATGCTGTACAGGATCGAACCGAAGAATGCGGACCAGAAGCCCGACACCTCGAAGCCCTTCAGCAGCGACGACGCGAACCAGAAGCACAACGCGTTCACGACGAGGATGAACACCCCGAGCGTGACGATCGTGACGGGCAGCGTCAGCAGGATCAGCACCGGACGGATCACCGTGTTGATCAGGCCGAGCACGACCGCGATGATCAGCGCCGTGCCGAAGCTCTTGATGTGGATCGACGGCACGAGGTAGGTGATGATCAGCAGCGCGAGCGCGTTGATGACCCAGGTGAGGATGACGCTCATGGAGTGCTCCGGTTCGGTTGTCGATCGGTACGATCAGTGGCCGCCGCCGGCTGCCGCGGGTGCCCGAAGGCGCGCCGCGGCAGCCGGCGATCCCGCGCCGTGCCGCCGTACCGGGTGCGCGCGGGTGACGCGCGCCCGGCACCGCGGCAGCGGCGCATCGGATCAGTAGCGGTAGTGGTTCGGCTTGAACGGGCCGTCCTTCTGCACGCCGATGTACGAAGCCTGCTCGTCCGACAGCACGGACAGGTTCGCGCCGATGCGCGCCAGGTGCAGGCGCGCAACCTTTTCATCGAGGTGCTTCGGCAGCACGTACACCTTGTTCTCGTACTCGTTGCCGCGCACGAACAGCTCGATCTGCGCGAGCGTCTGGTTCGCGAACGAGTTCGACATCACGAACGACGGGTGGCCGGTCGCGCAGCCGAGGTTCACGAGGCGGCCTTCCGCCAGCAGGATCACGCGCTTGCCGTCCGGGAAGATGATGTGGTCGACCTGCGGCTTGATGTTTTCCCACTGGTACTGGCGGGTCGACGCGACGTCGATTTCCGAGTCGAAGTGGCCGATGTTGCAGACGATCGCGTTGTGGCGCATCGCCTTCATGTGATCGTGGTTGATCACGTGGTAGTTGCCGGTGGCCGTCACGAAGATGTCGGCCTTGTCGGCCGCGTATTCCATCGTCACGACGCGGTAGCCTTCCATCGCCGCCTGCAGTGCGCAGATCGGGTCGATTTCGGTGACCCACACGGTCGCGCCCAGGCCGCGCAGCGATTGCGCGCAGCCCTTGCCCACGTCGCCGTAGCCCGCGACGACCGCGACCTTGCCCGCGATCATCACGTCGGTCGCGCGCTTGATGCCGTCGACCAGCGATTCACGGCAGCCGTACAGGTTGTCGAACTTCGACTTCGTGACCGAATCGTTCACGTTGAACGCCGGGAACGGCAGGCGGCCGTCCTTTTCCATCTGGTACAGGCGGTGCACGCCGGTCGTGGTTTCCTCGGTCACGCCCTTGATGTGCGCGAGGCGCGTCGAGTACCAGGTCGGGTCCGCGTCGAGGTGCTGCGCGATCGACTTGTACAGTGCGACTTCTTCCTCGTTGGTCGGCTTCGCGATCACCGAACGGTCCTTCTCGGCCTTCGCGCCGAGGATCAGCAGCAGCGTTGCGTCGCCGCCGTCGTCCAGGATCATGTTCGCGAATTCGCCGTTCGGCCATTCGAAGATGCGGTGCGAGAACTCCCAGTATTCGTCGAGCGATTCGCCCTTGAACGCGAACACCGGCGTGCCGGCTTCAACGATCGCGGCCGCGGCGTGGTCTTGCGTCGAGAAAATGTTGCACGAGGCCCAGCGGACGTCCGCGCCGAGCGCCTTCAGCGTCTCGATCAGCACACCCGTCTGAATCGTCATGTGCAGCGAACCGGCGATGCGCGCGCCCTTCAGCGGCTGCTGCGCCTTGTATTCGTCACGGATCTGCACGAGGCCCGGCATTTCGGTCTCGGCGATGTTCAGTTCCTTGCGGCCCCAGCCGGCCAGCGCCATGTCGGCGACGACGTAATCGTTGGAAGCTTTGGAATCGATAATGGCGTTCATCACGCCCTCCTTTCTAAAAAGTTTCTAGATTGGTGACGTGAGCGCCGTTCAGGAAGCGGGGCCGACGCGGTTGTGCCGCACGACTGCTTGGTGAAGCCTTCCGAGCCTGGCGGACGCAGGGTGGTCCGTCGCAACGCTCCTCGGAAAGCGGAGAGGATTGTAGCAAATCGGCGCGCAGAATGCGCAAGCATGCGCACACACGATGCGCACCCGGCACACGCGCGCGGCGTCGGCGCGCGCGGCCGTCAGTAAAGGGTCAGGACTCCGCGCCGACCCACGCCTGTTCGCGCAGCCGGGCACGCAGGCGCGCGACGGCCTGGCTGTGCAGCTGGCACACGCGCGATTCGCTCACTTCGAGCACCGCGCCGATCTCGCGCAGATTCAGACCCCGTTCGTAGTACAGCGACATCAGCAGCTTCTCGCGCTCCGGCAGCCGCTCGATCGCCTCGACGAGCGCTTCGCGCAGGTGCTCGTCGAGCAGCGCCGACAGCGGATCGGCGTGATCGACGCGATAGCGGTCGAGGAACGGCTCGTCGTCGGCTGCACGGTCGAAATCCTCGTAGTAGATCAGCTGGCTGCCGTGCAGATCCTGCAGCATCCCCTGGTATTCGTCGAGCGGCATGTTCAGGTGCTGCGCGATCTCGGTCTCGCTCGCCGAGCGGCCGAGATGCTGCTCGACCTGGTGCACCGCGTGCTCGACCTCGCGCGACGTCTTGCGCAGGCTGCGCGGCAGCCAGTCGTTGCTGCGCAGCTCGTCGAGCATCGCACCGCGGATACGCTGCGTCGCGTAGGTCTCGAACTGCGCGCCCTGGTCTTCCTTGTAGCGGCCGGCCGCGTCCATCAGGCCGATCATGCCGGCCTGGATCAGGTCGTCGAGGTCGACGCTCGCCGGCATCTTCGCGACGAGCTGCAGCCCGAGGCGTCGCACGAGCGGCGCATATTGCGCGAGCACGTCGGCCTGGGACATCTTTCCTTGAGCGTTGTACATCATGGCTCTCTCCTTCCGGTGGCGCTCACGCGGCGTGTGCCGCGCCCGCCTCATACGACGGCTTGCCGCCCGCGTGCACGGCGCGGCCCGCACCCGAACGCGGACGCATCGGCCAGTACAGCAGGTCGGCGGCAATCTGCCGGTAGTCACGCGCGGCGGCCGACGACGGGAACGCGTCGACCGCGGCACGCGTCAGCTCGCGCGCATGCTCGACGAGCGGATCGGCGCTCACGCAGCCCGCGTCGGCGATCGACACCGTCAGGTAGCGGCTCGCGACGCCCGCGAGGTTGTCGAACGCCGTCTTCGCGTCCGCGTGGCTGCCGACGTGATTGGTCAGCACGCGGAACTGCGCGAACGCATGCGCGAAATGCAGCCGCTTCATGTACGCATACGCCTCGGTGATCGCCTGCGCGGCGACCCGCGTGACGACCAGCACGTCGTGCGCTTCGCGGGCGAGCGCCGAGAACGAGCCGTCGGCGCCGAGCTGCGCGTCGACGAGGACGATGTCGGCCGGGCCGTCGATGAAATCGCTCAGCTGCGCGTCGGTGTAGCCGGTGCGCGCGAGCCGCGCCGCGGCGCACAGGCCGAAGCCGGCCGCGACCCGCGTGCGCTCGCCGTCGCGCAGCCACGCGCCCGCCAGCGTCGCGCTGGCCGAATGCACGTCGGCACGCTCGTCGACCACGAGCACATCCTTGCCGAGCGACGCGAGCGCCGCCGCCAGGTTCACGACGGTGGACGTGCAGCCGACCCCCGCCGGCCCGCCCGCCACCGCGACGATGCGTGACGCGCGCCCGGCCAGCAGGCGCCGCAGCCCTTCGGCCTGGTCGATGATTCGTTTATCCAAATCGCACCTCGTGAAGCTCGGCGGTGGAACGTGCGGTCAGTGCGGAAAGCAGCGTCGGCATGTCCTCGTCTTGCGGCACGAAGGGCGAGCCGTCACGCGGTACACAGAACGCGCTCTTCAGCAGGAATTTGGTCGACGCGACGTACAGGTTCTCCGGCACCTTCTGGCCGGTCGACACGTAATGGATCGGCAGCTTGTAGCGGATCACCGTGTCGAGCACGCCGCCGAGGTGGGTCGCCTCGTCGAGCTTCGTGAGGATGCAGCCGGCCAGGTCCGGATGCTCGCCCGCGCTGCGGTACGCCTGCACGACTTCGTTGAGCGTGTCGCCGTGGCTGGTCGCGTTGAGCAGCAGCAGGCGCTGCACCGGCGCGTTCGCCCCGTGCAGCATCGCGATCTGGTCGGACACCGCGCGGTCGCGCTGGCTCATGCCGATCGTGTCGATCAGCACGATGTGCTTGTTGCGCAGCTCGGACAGCGCGAGCGCGAGGTCGCCCGCATCCTTCACCGCGTGCACGGGCACGCCGAGGATCTTGCCGAAGATGCGCAGCTGCTCGTGGCCGCCGATCCGGTAGCTGTCGGTGGTCAGCAGCGCGACCTTGCTCGCGCCGAAGCGCATCACGCAACGCGCGGCCAGCTTCGCGGTGGTGGTCGTCTTGCCGACGCCCGTCGGCCCCATCAGCGCGAACACGCCGCCGCGCTCCATCAGCGCATCTTCGCTGTCGAGCACCGGCAGGTTCGACGCGAGCACCGACTGCGCCCATTCGGCGGCCTGTTCGAAGGTCTGCGCGCCGTCGCCGGCCGGCATGTTGTCGACCAGCATCCGCACGAGCTGCGCGGAGAAGCCGGCCGCGAACAGGTGCTTCGTCAGCGCGCCATGCACGGCGCTGCGACGCTGGCGGTCGTGCCACATCAGACTGTCGAACTGCTCTGCCATCATCCCGCGCAGTTCGCCGAGCTCCTGCATCACCGTATCGTTGACGATCCGCTCGATGCGCGACTTCACGGCGTCGGCCACCGCGGCGGCTGCGTCGGCGGACAGGCGCGTGCGCTCGGCCGCCTTCGCGGCATGCGCCGCGCTCGTGTTCGCGTCGGGCGCGCGGGTGGCGGCGGCCGGCATCCGGCGTTCGGCGTCGCGCACGATGTCGCGCGCCCAGTTGGGCGGCGTCGCGCTCGCGGCGGCCTGCGGCGCAGGCGCGCTCGCTGGCGGCGCGGCGGGCGCCGCCTGCGCACGCGCCATCAGCGCGTCGCGCTGCTGCGTCAGGCGCTTCGCGTGCTCGACGAGCCACGGCGCGGGTTCGGACGCGGCGGCCGGTGCGGCGGCGGTCGGCGCGGGGGCGGCGGAAGACGGCACTGCCGCGGCCGGCGCTTCGTCATCGAGCGCCGAAGGTTGCGGCATCGCCTCGTCCGCGTCGGCGCTTGCACCGAACACCGACGAGAACACGTCCGGCAGCCCGCCTTCGCCTGCCGCATACGGATTGACCGTCGGGCGGGCCAGCGGCGCGCCCGGGCGCGACACGATGCCCGGCACGGCGGCAGCCGGCACCGATTCCGGCGGGCGCGACGCGGCGATGCGCGGGCGTGCCGCGGCCGGCGGCGCCACGGCGGCCAGGTCCGAATCTGCCAGGGCGACGATTTCCACGCTGCCGTCATCGAGCGTGCGGTTCGACAGCACGACCGCGTCGGCGCCGAGCGCCTCGCGCACGAGACGAAGTGCGTCGCGGCTCGTTGCGCCGGTGAATTTGCGAATGTTCAAGCGGAACCCCCGATGACGTTAACGACTTTGATCGTGCGTGTGTCCGGCACTTCGGCATACGACAGCACTTTCAATTGCGGCAGGCTGCGGCGCAGGAAACGCGCGAGCATCGCGCGCAGCGCGTGCTGCACCAGCAGCACGGGCGGCAGCCCGAGATTCTGTTGACGCAGCATCGCCTGTTGCGTGCCGGTCAGAAGGTTGTGCGCGAGGCCGGGTTCGAGGCCCGGGTTCGCGCCGGTGGCGAGCGCCTGCGACAGCACGCGCTCCAGATTCGAGTCGAGGCCCATCACCTGCATCTCGCCGGCGCCCGGATACCACTGCTGCGTGATCGCGCGGCCGAGCGACAGCCGCACGGCGGCCGTGATCTCGAACGCATCGCCGCGGCCCGCGTGTTCGGACACGGCTTCGAGAATCGTGCGCATGTCGCGGATCGGCACGCCTTCCTCGAGCAGGTTCTGCAGCACCTTCTGCAGCGTCGTCAGCGAGATCGTCTTCGGCACGAGGTCCTCGACGAGCGACGGCGCATCCTTGCCGGTGCGCTCGATGAGCGACTGCACTTCCTGGCGGCCGAGCAGCTCGGCCGCGTGCTGGACGACCAGATGGTTCAGGTGCGTCGCGACGACCGTGCTCGCGTCGACCACCGTGTAGCCGTACACCTGCGCCTGTTCGCGCATCGCGACGTCGATCCACACGGCCGGCAGGCCGAACGCGGGATCCTGCGTGACGGCGCCCGGCAGCGCGGCCGTCACCTGGCCGGGGTTGATCGCGAGCCACTGGCCCGGGAACACTTCGCCGACCCCGATCTCGACGCCCTTCAGCGCGATCCGGTACGCGTTCGGCCGCAGCTCGAGGTTGTCGCGGATATGGATCACCGGCGGCAGGAAGCCGATTTCCTGCGCGAATTTCTTGCGGATGCTCTTGATGCGCTTGAGCAGTTCGCCGTCGCTGTTCTTGTCGACGAGCGGGATCAGCCGGTAACCGACTTCCAGCCCGAGCGGGTCGATCAGCTGCACGTCGTCCCAGGTCGCCTCGTGGCTGTCCGACGGCAGCACCGCGGGCGGCGCGATGTCGGTCAGGTCGCCGGCCGCCTTGCGGGCCGCCGCGCGCTTGGTCAGCGTGCGGGCCAGCCAGATCGCGCCGCCGCCGAGTGCGAGGAACGCGAAGTGCGGCATCCCGGGGATCAGCCCCATCAGCACGATGATCGCGCCGGTGATGTTCAGCACGCGCGGGTTCGTGAACAGCTGGCCGGTGATCTGCGTGCCGATGTCCTCGTCGGTCGCGACGCGCGACACGATCACGCCGGCCGCGGTCGAGATCACCAGCGACGGGATCTGCGCGACGAGGCCGTCGCCGATCGTCAGCAGCGTGTAGTTCGTGCCGGCGGCCGCGAACGTCATGTCGTGCTGGACCATCCCGACGATCAGCCCGCCGATCACGTTGATCGCCATGATGATCAGGCCGGCGATCGCGTCGCCGCGCACGAACTTCGACGCGCCGTCCATCGACCCGTAGAACTCGGCTTCCTGCGACACGGCCAGGCGGCGCTTGCGCGCCTGCTCTTCGTTGATGAGGCCCGCGTTCAGGTCGGCATCGATCGCCATCTGCTTGCCGGGCATCGCGTCGAGCGTGAAGCGCGCGGACACTTCGGCGATCCGCCCCGCGCCCTTTGTGATCACCATGAAGTTGATGATCATCAGGATCACGAACACGACGATGCCGACCGCGAAGTTGCCGCCGACCAGGAAGTGGCCGAACGCCTCGATCACCTGGCCGGCCGCGTCCGGGCCCGTGTGGCCTTCGAGCAGCACGACGCGCGTCGACGCGACGTTCAGCGACAGGCGCAGGAGCGTGGAGAACAGCAGCACGCTCGGGAACGCCGCGAAGTCGAGCGGCTTCATCGTGTACATGCTGACGAGCAGCACCATCACGGACAGCGCGATGTTGAACGTGAACAGCAGATCCAGCAGCATCGGCGGCAGCGGCAGGATCATCATCCCCAAAATCATGCAGATGAGGATCGGGCCCGCGAGCGCGCGCAGGTTCGTGCCCGCGAACGGGTTCGGGCGCTTCGCGAACAGGCCGGTCGGGGTGCTCATGCTGCCTCCCGCCGGGCCGCCCCAAGGGAGGCAGCCACCCCCTCGGGGGGCAGCGAACGAAAGTGAGCGTGGGGGCTAATCATGCAGTGCCTCCGTTACCGAGCGTGTCTTCCTGTTCTTCGCGCTCGTCTTCGGCGGACACCGACGCGCCCTTGTCGAGGTCGGCCGGCACCTCCAGATCGACCGGCATCGCCGGGAACGCGCCGCCTTCCGAACGGAAGCGCTTGAGCTGGTAGACCCACGCGAGCACTTCGGCGACGGCCGAGTACAGCGAGCCGGGAATCTCGCGTTCGAGTTCGACGTTGTGATACAGCGCACGCGCGAGCGGCGGCGCTTCGAGCAGCGGCACGTTGTGTTCGGCCGCGAGTTCGCGGATGCGCGCGGCGACGAGGTTCACGCCCTTCGCGACGACCTTCGGCGCGCGCATCTCGCCGTCCGTGTATTGCAGCGCGACGGCGAAGTGCGTCGGGTTCGTCACGACCACGTCGGCCTTCGGCACGGCCGCCATCATCCGGCGGCGCGCGATCGCACGCTGCTGCTGGCGGATCCGCCCCTTCACGTGCGGATCGCCTTCGTTCTCGCGATGCTCGCGCTTCACTTCTTCCTTCGTCATGCGCAACTTCTTGTTGTACTGCCAGATTTGGTAAGGCACATCGAGTGCGGCGACCACCAGCATCCCGGCGACCGTCGTGCCGCAGCACACGGCGATCAGGTGCAGCGCATCGGGCAGCGCCACGCGCAGCGGCTGCGTCGCGAGGGCGAGCAGCTCGTCCTTGCTGCGCCAGATCGCGATGCCGCCGATGCCGCCGACGACCAGCGTCTTCGCGAACGACATCCCGAGCTGGATCGGCCCCTGGATCGAGAAGATCCGGCCGAGGCCCGAGATCGGGTTCAGGCGGTCGAACTTCAGCTCGAACGTCTTCGACGAGATCAGCCAGCCGCCGAGCGCCATCGGCGCGAGCAGCGCGGCGACGCCGGTGAGCGCGAGGATCGGCAGCAGCGCGGCGAAGCCCTCGAGGCTCGCGCTGCCGGCCGCCGACAGCATCCGGCTCGTGTCGAACGCGGTCGCGCGATCGAACGTGAACGCACCGCGCAGCATCGCCTGCAGATGCCCGCCCGACGGGCCCGCGAGCAGCCACGCGCCATAGAACCCGGCCGCGAGCAGCGCGAACGAAGCCAGCTCGCGCGAACGCGCGACCTGCCCCTCCTCACGCGCCTTCTCGCGGCGCCTGGGAGTGGCGGCTTCGGTCTTGTCGAGATCGCTCTCGTCTGCCACGGGGCCTCCAGTCGGGTACGGCGGAATGCCGCTTTCCAGTGACACCGATTATTCATGGAGGCGTCAAACGCCGATCGGTCGAGCAAAGCCGGGAAAGGGGGGTATTTCGGGGAATCGGGCGAGCCGGTGCGAACGGCGCTGGACGGGGGACGGAACGGTGTGCGGCGCGGCGGAAAAACGTGCCGGCGGGGGCGATGGCGGGTGTCGGCTCCGGGCGGAGCGGCGACGGCGTGAAGCGGGGAAAAACGCGGAAACGGTGAAGCAGTAAAGCGGTGCAGCGGGGGCGACGCGAAATCGGGCCCCGACGCGGCGTCGCGCGTCGGGGCAGGCGTCGGTCAGGCCGCCACGATCGGGTCCGCGCCGAAGCGGTTCGGACCTTCGGTGCCGCGCGAGCACGTCCATACCAGCAGCAGGATGCCGCCGACGACCGGAATCAGGCCGAGCAGCAGGAACCAGCCCGAGCGGCCCGTATCGTGCAGGCGGCGAACGCTGACCGCGATGCCCGGAATGATCAGCGCCAGCGAAATCAGGGCGAGCACGCCGAGCAGCAGCAGCGTGATCAGGCCGCCGTCGCGGCCGGCCACGCCGATGATCTGCGCGGCGATCGACAGCACCGTGGTCAGCAGCACGAAATACCAGTATTCGGCACGACGCGCACGGCCTTCGAATGTTGCGTATTTATTGAGTACGGCACGAACGGCTTCGGAAAAATTCATTTTATTACCCTCATGTTTTATATAGACGACCCCGGAAACAACGCCGGCATTATATGTTTGAATGTCGGCGGACTCCATCTCTTTTCACATGCCGGGTAGTGCGCGCACGGGCCGTCTCGCCGGCCCGTGCGGTGCGGGAATGGCTGCAATAGCGGAATCCGGCGCCATCGGCTTGCATGCCGCGTCATTTTAATAATCTTGAAGACCTGACAGAAACGACAGCCCCGGATAATCCAGCATTTGATTACGTCCGAATGAAATCGAGTGCGATCGATAATCGGCAACGAGTGTGCCGCATTCGATTAACCGGCCGGCATTACGCGGGCGTGCAAAGCGCGCTACGCTTCGCCATGATTCGCCGATTCCGGTCGAACCGCACCATGCTCCGTCATCCGCTCGTTCCGTTGCTGTCGCTTGCCTGCGCGCTGGCCGCCGGCTGCGCGGGCACGCCGGCCCGCCCGCCCGGCGCGCAGGCGCCTGACGCGCCGCATCCCGGCACGATCGCCCTGCGCCACGCGTGGAACGGATCGACGCAAACCCTGCACGCGCAGGATTTTCCCGCGAGCTTCACCTTCCGCTGCGTCGACACGCGCGGCGAGCCGGCGGAACGCGCCCGCGCGGCCTGGTGCGTGCCGGTCGTCGAGATCGAATCGGTGCCGGTCGATGCCGCCGGGCGCCCGGTCGCGCCGGCCGACGCCGTCCGGATCGAAAGCACCGCGTACGGGCCCGGCCACCGCTTCCTCGATCACACGCGCCTGATGCGCGACGGCCGGCCGCCGGCCTAGCGCCGGTTCGCCGGTTCACGCCTGCAACGGGTTCCCGCCGCCTAGCCCGCCGCCGCCCGCTGCAGCGCGTCGAGGTCGAGCTTCTTCATCGTCATCACCTGCGCCATCACGCGCTCCGCGCGCGCCGGATCGCCCGTCATCAGCTCGCTCATCTGCGCCGGCACGACCTGCCACGACACGCCGAAGCGGTCGCGCAGCCAGCCGCACTGCTGCGCACGCTCGTCGCCGCCTTCCGACAGGCGCGCCCAGTAGCGGTCGATTTCGTCCTGGTCCCGGCAGTTGACGACGAACGACACGGCCGGCGTGATCTGGAACACGGGGCCGCCGTTCAGCGCGACGAAGGCTTGCCCGTCGAGCTCGAACGCGACGGTCATCACCGCGCCCTCCGCGCTGCCGGACGCATGCGCGCCGGCCTTGCCGTAGCGCGCGACGTGCACGATGCGCGCGTTGTCGAACACCGATACGTAGAAACCGGCGGCCGCCTCTGCTTCGCGGTCGAACCACAGGAACGGCGTGATGCGTTGTATGCGCGGGTTCATGGCGCTGCCTCCTCGATGTCGTGCCGGCATGGGTGCCGGTATTACATCGTAGGCGCTGTGCCCGCGCGCGGCGGCGCACCGGTCGGACCCGTCGTGCCGCGCACGGCCGTCGAATAAAAAAGGGGGCGATCGCTCGCCCCCTGGGTCCTGCGTGTCGCCGTGCCGCGTCAGAACGCGACGAAAGGCGCCGCGCCGCCGCTCGCGGTCTTGTCCATCCCGAAGTAGATCGTCCGGTTGTAGAAGTGCGGCATGCCGATATCGAGCCAGCTGGACGAACCGAACGGGCCGGCGATGTCGTCGAACGCGAACGTCGACGGGTTCGAGAACAGCGAATCCGCGTTCACGACGGGCATCGTCACCGTGCCGCTCACGCCGTTCTGGCCGGTCAGCGTCGCCGAATTGCTGATCGTCGTCGACGGGCAGTAGAACTGCGTGTTCTTCGAGCAGGCCGGCAACTTGCCCGACGTATCGTTGAAGAAGTACGCATTCGAACCCGTATCGAAGAACGCGGTCACGTTGCGCCCCTGGAACGTCGCGCTGACGTCGCCCGTCGTGGTCGACGTCATCACCGTCTTCCCGGTCAGGTCGGGCAGGCCGAACGTCAGCGTCCCGGTTGCGCTGGCCTGCCCGCTGTCCGAAATTTGCGGCATGCTCACGCTCACCCCGCTGCTGTCGGCGAAGCGATGCACCGGGTTGGCCACCTGCTGCGCCACCGGCACGAGTGCGACCGTGCAGTTCGCGTTGTTGCCGTTCGGGCACGCGTAATAGTTGTTGTTCGTCGACGTCGACGTCGCGCAGGTCGTGCCGCAGTCGACCGGCGCCGGCCCGATGCCGAGGATCCCGTTCGCGCCGAGCGCGCTCGCCGAGTTGGCCGACGCGCCGCCGTTCGTGCACGAGCTCGGCACGTTGGTCGTGCCGAGGTCGCCGATGATCTGCACGGGCAGCGAACTCGCCTGCTCGGAGCCGATCGACAGGTCGACCGTGCGCACCGACCCCCACGTATAGCTCGACACGAACTTGCCGCACTCGGCGACCGGCGCGCCGCCGCTCGTCACCTGCGGGAGGCTGCCGAGCACGCCCGACACGGCGCTGCCGACGAGCCGCAGCCCGTAGGACGCGGTATCGACGAGCACGTTGTTGACCACCTGGCAGTTCGACGTGCCCGGCGCGCAGACCTTCAGGCTGATGGTCGGGATGTTGATCACGTTCGCGACGCCGGCGCTCACGGTGATGACGGCCGTGTTCCCGGAATTGCCGTCCGAGCCGCCGTTACCGTTGTTGCCGCCGTTGCCGTTGCTGCCCGAGCTGCTGCCGCCGCCGTCTCCGCCGCCGCAAGCCGTCACGAGGACGGCCGTCGCCGCCGCGAGGCCCAGCACGCCGAGCCAGCGCTTGAATGTACGAGGAATTCTCAAGATCGCTCTCCCGCTGTCACTGGATGTCGGTGCCGGTCAGGCCGGCTGGCAGTGCCGCCGGCAGCCACGCCTGGCCCGAGAAGGCGCCCATGTGGCCGCCGGTCCGGATCACGAGGCCGCTGGTGTCGACGGACACGGGCGCGCGCCAGCCGCGCGCCTGGTGCGCCGCCTGGACGCCTGCGGTGTACTGCGGGAAATAGCTGCCGAGCAGCGACGCGAGATCCGGCATCGTCGGCCCTTGCCATGCGAGGCCGAACACGCTGCCGGCGGCCGACGTGTATTCGTGGATGACGGTGCCCGATCCGAGCGTGATCTCGCGGACGGTATAGGCGGCCGTGCTCGTCTGCATGCCGTCTGCCGAACGCATCGCGCGCTGCAAGGCGCGCACGGTCGCGGCCCGATCGTCCGCCGGCGGCGACATCGGCGCGCCGCCCAGTTCCGCGTATGCGTGGACGCTCCACAGCACACCCATTGCAGCCGTCGCGTGCGCGACGGCCCAGCCCAAGCGTTTCAGCTTCACGTTCCCCCCCAAGGGACTGGCTTTGTTGCCGGCGGTGCGGCCATCGCGCCCGCGCCACCTGCCAACATATGAAATCGTACGAATGACGCTACGTTGCTGCTGACGCGTAGTATGCCTGCTGAGTGTGTCGAAGTGTCAATTTGACGCAGGACGACCCTGGGCCTCGCAGGTGAGACGTGCGTGGGAAAGCGGTGCGGGGAACGTGTGACGCGGGCATCGGGCGCCGCTGCGATACGCGGCGCGCCGATGCCTGCGGCAGGTCAGAAGCCCAGGCTGGCGAGCAGGTCGTCCACCTGCCCCTGGTCCTGGACCACGTCGGTCTTGCCTTCCGGCGCGATCTGCGGGCCGTTCAGCAGCGACTCGGGGCTGCCGGTCGGGCTGACCTGCTCGGCCGCGAGCGCAGCCGCGGTGGCGGCGAACTGCTCGCGCCGCTCGGGCGCGATGTTCTCGACGAGCACCGTGAGGAGCTGCTGCTCGATCAGGTAGACCATGTCCATGATCTTCTTGATCACCTGCCCGGTCAGGTCCTGGAAATCCTGCGCGAGCATGATCTCGAGCAGTTGCGCGCGGGTGGCCGAAGCCGACTCGGGCAGCGTGCGCAGGAACGTGCGCGTATCGTCCATCAGCTCGCGCACTTCCGCGTGCTCGATCGGTGCCGCGTACCACTGCGCCCAGCGCGCGTCGAGCGCCTCGGCCTCGTTCTGGATGCGCTCCTGCATCGGCTTCGCGACCTCGATCGCGTTCAGCACGCGCACGGCGGCCTGTTCGGTCATCGTCGCGACGTAGCGCAGCCGGTCGCGCGCATCGGGCACGGCTTCCGCCGCCCGCTCGACATGCTTGTCGAGCCCGAGCTCGCGCATCGAATCGCGCAGCGCGCGCGTGACATGGCCGATGCGCGCGAGGATGCGGTCGCTCGCGAAATCGGCGCCTTCGGCCTGGCCGTCGGCGCTGAACCCGGCGCCGGTCAGCGCGGCATGGATCGGCTCGTTCACGTCAGCTCCCGGTCTTCGCCATCTTGTCGATGATCTTGTTCAGCTTCTCGTCGAGCGTCGCGGCCGTGAACGGCTTCACGACGTAGCCGCTCGCGCCGGCCTGCGCGGCCGCGATGATGTTCTCCTTCTTCGACTCGGCCGTGACCATCAGCACCGGCAGGTGCGTGAGCGTCGCGTCCGCGCGGATTTCCTTCAGCATCGCGAGGCCGTCGAGGTTCGGCATGTTCCAGTCGGAGATCACGAAGTCGAAACCGCCGCCGCGCAGCCGCGCGAGGCCGGCCGCGCCGTCCTCGGCCTCGTCGACGTTCGAATAGCCCAGTTCCTTGAGCAGGTTGCGGACGATCCGGCGCATCGTCGGGAAATCGTCCACCACCAGGATTTTCATGCTCTTGTCCATCGTCGTTCCTTTCCAGATTCGTTTCCGTCGGGACGCGTATCGTGGCACGCGCCCCGTGACATTCCATTCAAACGCGCTGCACGCGGTCGCCCATCGTCGCCAGGCGCGCCATCACGCGACGGCTCATCTCGGCGAGCGGCACGATCTCGTCCGCGCCGCCGAGCGCGATCGCCTCGCGCGGCATCCCGAACACGATGCAGCTTGCTTCATCCTGCGCGAACGTGTGAGCGCCCGCGCGTTTCATTTCCAGCAGGCCGGCCGCGCCGTCGCGGCCCATCCCGGTCAGGATCACCCCGATCGCGTTCTTGCCCGCGTGCGTCGCCGCCGAGCGGAACAGCACGTCGACCGACGGGCGGTGCCGGTTCACCGGCGGCTCGTCCGACAGTTGCGCAATATAGTTCGCCCCGCTTCTCGCAAGCAACAGGTGCGCGTGGCCCGGCGCAATATACGCGTGCCCCGGCAGCACGCGCTCGCCGTGCTCGGCTTCCTTCACCGCGATCCGGCACAGGCCGTTCAGCCGTTGCGCGAACGACTTCGTGAAACCCGGCGGCATGTGCTGCGCGATCAGCACGGCCGGCGCATCCGGCGGCAGCGGCGTCAGCACTTCGCGGATCGCCTCGGTGCCGCCCGTCGACGCGCCGATGATGATCAGCTTCTCGGTACTGACGAGCGGGTTGTTGATCATCGGCGCGGCCGGGTGGCTGTCCGTCGCGCGCGCGGCGGCCTGCGGCTGCGGCGCCTGGCGCACGCGCGCCCGCGACGCCGCGCGGATCTTGTCGGCGAGCTTTTCCGCGTAGTCGAGCATCCCGTCGCGAATCCCGACGCGCGGCTTCGTGACGAAATCGACCGCGCCGAGTTCGAGCGCACGCAGCGTGATTTCCGAGCCGCGCTCGGTCAGCGACGACACCATCACGACCGGCATCGGTCGCAGGCGCATCAGCTTCTCGAGGAAGTCGAGCCCGTCCATGCGCGGCATTTCGACGTCGAGCGTGAGCACGTCGGGGTTGTGCTGCTTGATGAGCTCGCGCGCGACGAGCGGATCGGGCGCGGTCGCGCACACCGTCATGTCGGGCTGGCTGTTGATGATCTCGGTCATCAGGCTGCGGATCAGCGCCGAATCGTCGACGCACAACACTTTGATCTTCTGCACTGCGGTCATGCCTCCTGCTTTCTTGATAGGTTCGCCGCCCGCACGCCGCCGGCCGGCGCCGCGCTGCGCGCGCCGAACAGCTCGATGCGCGGGCGCGCCGGCTGCGGCGGGGCCGGACGCTTCGCCGCGAACAGCTCGACCTGCGGACGCGGCCGTGCGGCGCGGGCGCGATCGGCCTCGCGGGCGAGTGCGGCTTCGCGCTCGGTGACGCCCGGCACCTGCAGCCGCAGCTTCTTCACCGCCGCGCGCCCCGTGGCCGCCATGAACGCGACCTTGCGCGGGTGCACGCCCTGCAGGTCTTCCGCCGTGATGCGGATGCGTTCGAGCGCGAGGTAGCGGCGCACGAAATCCGCGTTGCGGTCGCCGATGTTGATCGTCGTCATCCCTGCCAGCACGGCGGCGCCCCCGAACACTTTCGCCTCGAAGCGTTCGCGGCGCCCGCCGGCCTTGATCATCTCGTTGATCAGCACTTCCATCGCATACGCGCCGTAGCGCATCGATTCCGACGCGGCCGCGCCCGGATCGGCGCCGTCGTCGGGCAGCATGAAGTGGTTCATCCCGCCGATGCCCGCGTACGGATCGTGCAGGCACGCGGCGACGCACGAGCCGAGCACGGTCATCAGCACCATGTCCTCGGACGTCGTGTAGAACTCGTTCGGCAGCAGCTTCACGCCGGGACGGCCGAAGTGGTTGTCGAAGTAGCGATTGGTGGCGATCGGCAAGGCGCTCATCCGCGCTCTCCCAGAGCGGATGCGGCGCCCGCGGCATGCATGCGCGCGGGAGACGGCATCGCGGACGCCTGCGCGCCCCGCGGCCGCGCGCCCTGGGCGGCGTCGCGGGTCAGCTCGTACACCGTCTGCCCGCGCAGCCGGAACGCCTGCGTGACATACGTGAAGTTCTCCGAATGGCCGGCGAACAGCAGCCCGCCCGGCTTCACGAGCGGCTCGAAGCGCGACAGCACCTGCCCCTGCGTCGGCTTGTCGAAATAGATCATCACGTTGCGGCAGAAGATCGCGTCGAACGGCTTCGCGATCCCGTAATCCGCATCGGTCAGGTTCAGTTGCTCGAAGCGGATCATCGCGCGCAGCTCGGGGCGCACCTTCACGCGGCCGGCCTGCGCACCCGTGCCCTTCAGGAAGAAGCGCTTCAGCCGCTCCGGCGCCAGGTGCTTGACCTGGTCGTACGTATAGATGCCGGCCTCCGCCTTCGCGAGCACCTGCGTGTCGAGGTCGGTCGCGAGGATCGACGCGCCGCGCGCGGCCGATTCGCCGAGCGCCTCGATCAGCGTGATCGCGATCGAGTAAGGCTCTTCGCCGGTCGACGCCGCCGAGCACCAGACCGAGACCGGCGCCGGCCGCCCCTTCACGAAATCCGACAGGATCGGGAAATGGTGCGCCTCGCGGAAGAACGCGGTCAGGTTCGTCGTCAGCGCATTGGTGAACGCTTCCCACTCGAGCGGATCGTCTTCCTGCTCGAGCAGGTCAAGGTAGTCGCGGAACGTGTCGAGGCCGCGTGCCCGCAAGCGGCGCGCGAGACGGCTGTACGCCATGTCGCGCTTGTGCTCGGACAGCGAGATTCCCGCGCGTTGATGGATCAGCGCGCGAATGCGTGCGAAATCCGCGCTGGTGAACGCGAAGTCGCGCCCCGGCTCGCCCGCGCGAGGCGAGGCATCCGGTACATCGGGTCGAAACGGCGCGCGCGCGTGCGGCATGGTTTAGAAGGTCTCCCAATCGTCGTCGGACGTGCCGGCCGTGGCCGCCGCCGGCTTCTCGCCGTTCAGCGCCGGGCGCACGAGCGCGGGCTTCGCGGCCGGCTTGTCGGCCGGTGCGGCGGTTTTCGCGAGACGCGGCCCGTAGCCGCCCGCAGCCGTGCCGCGGGAAGCCGGTGCATCCTTGTGCGCGTGCGCGCCCGTTTCGGCCGCACGCTTCGTTTCATGGCCCGCACCCGATGCAGCCGCGGCGGCGGCACGCGGCGCCGGCGCGGCGCGCCGTGCCGGTTGTGCGGCAGCCTGCGGAGCCGGCAGCGCGGCGACCGGCGCCGCGTCGAAACGCGGCTCCGACGTCAGCGCCGGCGCGGGCTCGTGTGCGACCGGCCGCGCGACACCGCGCGACGGCGCGAGCACGATGCCGCCCGCCACGCGCCAGCCCGACACGATCGCCTTCATCTGGCGCGTCTGCTCCTCGAGCGACGCCGCCGCGGCGGCCGCCTGCTCGACGAGCGCGGCGTTCTGCTGCGTGACCGAATCCATCTGGCCGACCGCGCGGTTGACCTGCTCGATGCCGGTCGACTGCTCGTCCGACGCGGCGCTGATCTCGCCCATGATGTCGGTCACGCGGCGCACGGCCTGCACGATCTCGTCCATCGTCGAGCCCGCGCGCGACACGAGCGCCGACCCGCTTTCGACCTTCTCGGCCGAATCGCCGATCAGCTGCTTGATTTCCTTCGCCGCGCTCGCGCTGCGCTGCGCGAGCGAGCGCACCTCGCCCGCGACCACCGCGAAGCCGCGGCCCTGTTCGCCCGCACGCGCGGCTTCGACCGCCGCGTTCAGCGCGAGGATGTTGGTCTGGAACGCGATGCCTTCGATCGTGCCGATGATGTCTACGACCTTGCCCGAGCTTGCCGCGATGTCCTGCATCGTCGACACGACCTGGCCGACCACCTCGCCGCCCTGCGTCGCGATGTCCGATGCGTTCACCGCGAGCTGGCTGGCCTGCCGCGCGTTTTCCGCGTTCTGCCGCACGGTGCCCGTCAGCTGCTCCATGCTCGACGCGGTTTCCTGCAGCGATGCGGCCTGCTCCTCGGTACGCTGCGACAGGTCGGTGTTGCCGGTCGAGATCTCGCGCGCGCCGACGTCGATCGACTCGGTACCGCGATGCACGGCCTGCACCATCGTCGTGACGGCGTCCTGCATCCGCTTGATGCCGCCGAACAGGCGGCCGATCTCGTTGGTGCTGAACACGTTGACCGGCTGCGTGAGGTCGCCGCCGGCGATGCGCTCGAAGTGCGCGATCGCGTCCTCCAGCGGCTGCACGATCAGCCCGCGCAGCGCGAAGCGGATCGCGATCACGACGACGAACGCAATCGCGATGCCCGCCGCGATCAACCCGATCATCAGCGAGATCTGCGATTGCGTCGTAGCCTGGCGATCTTCCGCGCGCTTCTGCAGCGACGCGACCACGGCCGCCGCGGCCTGGTCGTACGCGACGAACATCGGGCTGATCTTGGTATCGGCGACCGCGTGGTACGCGGCCATGTCGCCCGCGCGCGCGGCCGCGAACTCGGGCTCGACGCCTTCCTTCACGATCGTTGCGTAGCGGGCGGCCAGGTCGTCGACGAGCGCCTGCTCGATACCGAGCTTCGGCGTCGCCTGGAACGCCTGCCAGTTCTGGTTCGACTTCGCGTACAGCTCCTGCGCGCGGTCGAGCACCTTGGCCGCTTCGGCCGTGTTGCCGGCTTCCGTCAACGAGCGGAAGCGGTCGAGCGACACGCGTGCGCGCAGCAGGTACGACGACGTATCGTCGAGCGAGTGGATCGCCGGCAGGTCGACGTGCGCGATCGCGTCGAGCGAGCGGCTTGCGTGATTCAGCGCGACCAGGCCGAGCCCGCCGACGGCTGCGGCCAGCGCCACGAGGATGAGTCCGACCGCCGTGAGCGTCGTGCGGATCGACCAGTTTTGCAACATTGCAGATTCTCCCGAAATTCCTGCGCGCGCGGCGCGCTTACCCGCCGAGCGTCTCGATCAGCGCCATTTCACGGCTCGACATCAGCTTCTCGATGTCCATCAGGATCAGCATGCGGCCGTCGACCGTGCCGAGGCCCGTCAGGTACTCGGTCGTCAGCGTCGCGCCGAATTCCGGCGCCGGCATGATCTGGTCGGTCTGCAGCGTCAGCACGTCCGACACGCCGTCGACCACCATCCCGACCACGCGATGCGCGACGTTCAGGATGATCACGACGGTCTGGTGGTCGTACTCGACGCGGCCGAGATGGAACTTGATCCGCATGTCGACGATCGGCACGATGATCCCGCGCAGGTTGATCACGCCCTTGATGAACTCCGGCGCGTTCGCGATGCGCGTGACGCTGTCGTAGCCGCGGATTTCCTGCACCTTCAGGATGTCGATCCCGTATTCCTCGTCGCCGAGCGTGAACACGAGGAATTCCTGGCCCGTCGCGTCGCCTTGTTCCGCGTCGCGGCGGCTCGTCGCCGCGTTCGCCGCGGCCGGATTGATCATTTGGACTTCAGCAGACACGTTTGCCCCCAATCGGTTGAATGGCGAGTGACATCAGAACATCGCGAGCTCGGCGCCGGCACGGGCGCCGTGCATCGCACGGGTTTCGCGGTTCAGCGCCGCGACGTCGACGATCAGCGCGACGCTGCCGTCGCCGAGGATGGTCGCCGCCGAGATGCCGTGCACCTTGCGGTAATTGGTTTCGAGGTTCTTCACGACCACCTGCTGCTGGCCGACCAGCTCGTCGATCAGCATCGCGAAGCGGCGCCCCTCGGTTTCCATGATCGTGACGATCCCTTGCGTCGGGTCGGTGCGCGCGTCGTCGACCGAGAACACCTCGTGCAGCGCGACCAGCGGCAGGTATTCGCCGCGCACGCGCACCACGCGCTCGCCGTTGCCGACCGTGTAGATGTCGTCGTTCGACGGCTGCAGCGACTCCATCACGAAGTTCAGCGGCAGGATGAAGATCTCGTTGCCGACCTTCACCGACATCCCGTCGAGGATCGCGAGCGTGAGCGGCAGCACGATCCGCGTGGTCGTGCCGCGGCCGGCCACCGACGTGATTTCCACGTGGCCGCCCATCGACTGGATGTTGCGCTTCACGACGTCCATCCCGACGCCGCGGCCCGACACGTCGGTCACCGTCTCGGCGGTCGAGAAGCCCGGCGCGAAGATCAGCTGCCAGACTTCGTCGTCACTGATGTTGTCGGACACCTGCATGCCCTGTTTCGCGGCCTTCGCGAGGATCCGCTCGCGGTTCAGGCCCGCGCCGTCGTCGCTCACCTCGATCACGATGTTGCCGCCGTGATGCGCGGCCGACAGCACCAGCTGGCCCACGGCGTCCTTGCCGGCGGCCACGCGCTTGTCGACCGTCTCGATCCCGTGGTCGAGGCTGTTGCGCACGAGGTGGGTCAGCGGATCGATGATCCGTTCGATCAGGCTCTTGTCGAGCTCGGTCGCCTGGCCGAACGTGACGAGCTCGACCTGCTTGCCGAGCTTGCCGGCAAGGTCGCGCACGAGACGCGGGAAGCGGCTGAACACGTAGTCCATCGGCATCATGCGGATCGACATCACCGCTTCCTGCAGGTCGCGCGCGTTGCGCTCGAGCTGCGCCATCCCGTTGAACAGGCGGTCGTGCAGCGCCGGATCGAACGCGCTCGCGGTTTCCGCGAGCATCGCCTGCGTGATCACGAGCTCGCCGACCAGGTTGATCAGCTGGTCGACCTTCTCGACACCGACGCGGATCGAGCTGCCTTCGGCGCCCGATGCCGCCGCGGCCGCCGGGCGGGCGCGCTTGTCGTCGTGATGCGCGGCGGGTTGCGGCGCGTGGTCGGCCTGCGCCGCCGGCTGAGCCGGCTGCGGCGCTTGCGCGGCGGCGGCGGCCGGCTCGGCGGGCGCGGGCGGCGGCGCCGATCTGGTGCGGCCGGTGCCGATGCCGCCGGTTGCGGTGCCGCGGCCTGCGGCGCGAATACCTCGGCGCGCGCCGGATGCGCGGCGGCGGCCGGCGCCGCGGCGTCCTGCGCGGCAGCCGGGGCGGCCGGTGCCGTGCCGTGCCCGACGCGGATCTGGCTTTCGTCGATCACGAAGCAGCACACGGCGACGATGTCGTCGGACGGCACGTCCGATTCGACCCACAGCGTCAGGTCCGCGCCCGCTTCCTCGCGGCCGACGATCCGGCCGAGGTTGCCGAGTTCTTCGGTGAGCAGTTCGCGATCCTTCGCGTCGACGCCCACGAGCGTGATCTTCAGGTGCGGGCCGCCTTCGCCTGCGTCGCCCGCAGGATGCGCGGCCGCGACGGCCTGCTCGATCACGTGGTCGGGCGCGCGATCGTCGCCGGCGGCCGGTTCCACGGCCGGCGCGGCCGGGGCGGCGACGGCCGCGACCGGCGCCACGGGCGCAGCGGCGGCGGCAGCCGGCGCGACCGCGCCGCTCTCGGCCTTCAGCCGTTCGAGCTTCGCGCAGATCGTCGCGGCGGCGGCCGCGTCCGGTTCGGCGCTCGCGCGGTAGTCGACGAGCTGGTCGGACAGCACGTCCTTGGTCTCCAGGAACGCGTCGACCATTTCCTTGGTCAGCGTCAGCTCATGGTTGCGCGCGCGGTCGAGCAGCGATTCGAGGATGTGCGTGGTGTCGGTCAGCGCGGAAAAGCCGAACGTCGCCGCGCCGCCCTTGATCGAATGCGCGGCGCGGAAGATCGCGGCCAGATCCTCGGGGTCGGGCGAGCCGACGTCGAGGTTCAGCAGCAGCTGCTCCATCTGCGCGAGCAGCTCGTCCGCTTCGTCGAAAAATGTCTGGTAGAACTGAGTGATGTCGAGAGTCATGCCCGGTCCCGGGTTGAATGCGTCGCGTGAATATCAGGAGGCGGCCGGCTCGGACAGCGTCGCGACCAGGTCGACCAGCACGGCGGGGTCGATCGGCTTCTCGATCCAGCCGGTCGCGCCCGCGTCGCGTGCGGCGTCCTTGAACGCGTCGCTGCCTTCGGTCGTCAGCACGAGGATCGGCGTTTCCGTATAGGCGGTCAGCTTGCGCAGCGCGGCGATCACTTCCAGCCCGCTCTTGCGCGGCATGTTCTGGTCGGTCAACACCAGGTCGTACGGCACGGTGGCCGCCAGGTCGAAGCCGGCCTCGCCGTCCGGCGCCACCGTCACGTCGTAGCCGGCCTGCATCAGCGTTGCCTGCAGCAGCGCACGCATGGTCGCGGAGTCGTCGATGGCGAGAATGGTTCGGATCATGTCTGTCTCGGAATCTCGTAAACGTCAGGGTTTCGGCACGGCGACGGCGGACGCCGCGAGCGCCGGGCGCACGGCCGGCGCCGGAGCCAGCTGCTGCGCGAGCTGCTGCGAGCCGGCCGCATCGGCCGACAGCGTCGTGGTCGTCGCATCGTCGCGCATCAGCGCCTCTTCGGATTTGCGGTTCAGCACGATCACGCTGATCCGGCGGTTTTCCGGATCGAGCGGATCGGCCTTGTTCAGGTTCTGGGTCGACGCGAGGCCGAGCACGCGCAGCACTTTCGCCTCGCCCATGCCGCCGGCGATCAGCTCGCGGCGCGACGCGTTCGCGCGGTCGGCCGACAGCTCCCAGTTGCTGTAGCCGCCCTCGCCGCCCGCGTACGGCACGGCGTCGGTGTGGCCCTGGACGATGATCCGGTTCGGCACGTCGTTCAGCGTCTTGCCGATCTCGCGCAGGATGTCGCGCATGTACGGCTCGACGTGGTCGCTCGACATCGCGAACATCGGCCGCTTCTGCGAATCGACGATCTCGATGCGCAGCCCCATCAGCGTGGAATCGATGCGGATCTGCTGCTTGAACTGGCGCAGCGTCGGGTTGGCCTCGATCGCGGCCATCAGCTTGATCTGCAGGTCGTGCAGGCGCGCCTGCTCGAGGCGGTCCTGCGCGGCCTGTGCGTTCTGCGCCTGCGAGCGGGAATGCTCGTCGCCCATCTTCGCGAGACGTTCGGCGAGCTGCGTGGTGCCGTCGGTGCGGCGCAGCGTGCCGGCGTCGACGCTCGACAGGTCGCGGCCGCCGCCGTTGATGATGCTGGAATCCTGCGAGCTGCGGTCGCCGCTGCCGAACAGCGCGGCCTTCAGCGGCGTGTTGAAGTATTCGGCGATCCCCTTCAGCTGCACCGGCGTGACCGAGCTCAGCAGCCACATCAGCAGGAAGAACGCCATCATCGCGGTCATGAAGTCCGCGTACGCGAGCTTCCAGGCGCCGCCGTGGTGGCCCTTCTTCGCCGGGGCCACCCGCTTGACGACGATTGCGCGATCCTTGCTCTTGCTCATTGGGCGCTCCGCGTCACTTTGCCTTCACGCGGCGCACATGTTCTTCGAGTTCGGAGAACGAAGGGCGCTCGGTCGAGAACAGCACCTTGCGGCCGAACTCGACCGCGATCGCCGGCGCATAGCCGTTCAGCGTCGCGAGGATCGTCACCTTGATGCACTGGAACATCTTGGTCGACTCGGCGACGCGCTGCTCCGCGAGGCTCGCGAGCGGCCCGATCAGCCCGTACGACAGCAGGATCCCGAGGAACGTGCCGACCAGCGCCTGCGCGATCATCGCGCCGAGCACCGCGGGCGGCTTGTCGGCCGACGCCATCGTGTGCACGACGCCCATCACGGCCGCGACGATACCGAATGCCGGCATCGCGTCGCCGACACGCATCAGCGCATGCGCGGGGCCTTCGCCTTCCGCGTGGTGCGTCTCGATCTCCTCGTCCATCAGGCTCTCGATCTCGAACGCGTTCATGTTGCCGCCCACCATCAGGCGCAGGTAGTCGGTCAGGAATTCGACGATGTGATGATCGGCGAGGATCTTCGGGTATTGCGTGAAGATCGGGCTCTTTTCCGGATCGTCGATGTCGGCCTCGAGCGTGAGCGTGCCTTCCTTGCGTGCCTTCGCGAGCAGCACGTAAAGAAGCGCCATCAGCTCCATGTAGACATCCTTCGTGTATTTCGAGCCCTTGAAGAGCGTCGGCAGCACGCGCAGCGTGGCCTTGATGGTCTTGCCGCCGTTGCCGAGGATGAACGCGCCGACACCGGCACCCACGATCATCAGGATCTCGACCGGCTGGATCAAGGCGCCCAGATGCCCGCCTGCCAGCGCATAACCGCCGAAGACGGACAACAGCGTCACGAGTGTTCCCACGATAATCAGCACTGCCTGTCCCTCACGAATGACCGGCGGGGAGACCGCCGTTAAACAGGTTTACGGCAGTCGGCAGGAAAACTTTCGCGGGCGGCCAGGCGGCGGCCCGACGGTGTTTACCAGCAATTCGCAGACGATTCGCGCCACCCGGCGCGGCCTGAACGCCCCGCCCGGCGCTGCTCAGGCCGCGGCAGCGGCCAGTTCGGCGCGCGCGGCGGCGGCCTTGCGGGTCTTGCCCGCGCGCGACGGCGGCTGGCAGAGGCCGCAGACGAAACCTTGATGCGGATCATGCGCATGCGCGACGAAGTGGCCGCCGCAGCGCGTGCACGGGGTCATCTGCAGCATCCCCGAATCGAAGAAGCGCACGAGCGTCCACGCGCGCGTGAGGCTCAGCGCGGCCTCGTCGCCGGACAGGTTCACGTGCTCCTGATAGAGCCGGTACGCCTTCACGATCGACTGGATCGGCTCGCAGCGGCCGTGATCCTGCATGAACCGGTAGATGTTGTAGAACAGCGACGAGTGGATGTTCGGCTGCCACGTCATGAACCAGTCGGTCGAGAACGGCAGCATCCCCTTCGGCGGCGACACGCCCTTCAGTTCCTTGTACAGCTTGATCAGACGGTCCCGCGACAGGCTCGTCTCCGCTTCCAGCAGCTGCAGCCGGGCGCCCAGTTCGATCAGTTCGATGGCGAGGGTGATTTCCTTCACCTCGATCACGACGCTTTTGCTTGCCATGGTGATAACCGTCCGCTTGACGTTATTCGGATGGATGGCCAATACGCTGCCCACCGGCGCGGCACGCCGGGACACACGCAAGGCGGGATGGATCAGCGGACGCCTTCGACCTGCTGCCCGGCCATCAGGATGGCCGAGTGGGCGTGCGCGACGACATCGCTGCGGCCCTTGTCGGCGAGCGACGACAGCAGCGCGTGATCATCGAAGCGGAAGCGGCACAGCATCTGGTTCGACGCGGCCAGCTTCACGGTCTGTGCGAGCGTGAGGTTGGCGAGCACGTCGGCGAGTTCCTGGGAAATGCCCATGCGGAACATGCCCATCGCTTTGTCTTCCCGCAGCAGGCGTTGCGCGAGGAGGAGGTACGACAGGTTGACCTCTTTGATCTCACTGAGCATTTCGCTGGTAGCGCTCATGATTCCCCCGTTAAAGAGCTTTGCTTTGGCCATTCGTGTTATGAAAACGTTTGCTCGATCAGGGCGCTCTTGGCGCTCAGTCGGCTCGTTTATAGTCTTACAGGGCGAATTTTGGCCAAACGGCATGTGCGCCGGTATCAGCGAAGTGGCGTATGCCGCGCAGGATTTGTCTGTAAACCGTGTAGGAATTTTTCCGACAAAGCGAATTGAAAGGCTCCATCGGGGAAACGGCTGGCAGCGCGAATTCGGCTGTGATGTGTCCGATGGCCTCCGTGCAGTCCTGGAAGGCTTGCCGGCAAGGCTGCCGGCAATCGGATCGGTAAAAATTATAGTGCTTTTTCACGAAGACGCAACAATAGTTGCGTCTATCTCCGTTTCTGTTTCCACACCCTTTTTATCGGGGTTTTCGCGTATTTCATCGTGTAACAAGCCTTAAGTGTTTGAAAAAACACTCGAACCCCTCAGGGCGATATCGATAATGGACTCCAATGGGCGGCGGCGCGAGCCGTGCCGGCCCGCCCCGCAGCTCGTCGTCCGGCGCCCCGCGCACCCCGCCCAGGGCACGGCCACGTACCGCCAACCGCGTACGCCGGCGAGTTCCGCAACCTTGCACGGGATCCGCATCGGCGCCCCGCGCCCCCGGGTCGAAACAGGAGAACCTCCATGCGAATTGCCCAGATCGCGCCGCTTTACGAAGCCGTTCCGCCGAAACTCTACGGCGGCACCGAGCGTGTCGTGTCCTACCTCACCGAGGCGCTCGTCGATCTCGGCCACGATGTGACCCTGTTCGCCAGCGGCGACTCCGTCACGTCGGCCCGACTCGAGGCGGCCTGGCCGCGCGCACTGCGGCTCGACCCGTCGATCCGCGATTCGATGGCGCCCCATATGCGGCTCCTCGAAAAGGTCGCCCGGGTCGCGCACGAATTCGACGTGCTGCACTTCCACCTCGACTACCTGCCGTTCCCGCTGATGTCGCGCCTCGACACGCCGTACGTGACGACGCTGCACGGCCGCCTCGACCTGCCGGAACTGCAGCCCGTGTTCGACGCGTTCCCGGACGCGCCGGTCGTGTCGATCTCGAACAACCAGCGCAAGCCGCTGCCGCAGGCCGCGTGGGCCGGCACCGTGTATCACGGGCTGCCCGACACGCTGCTCACGCCGCAGCCGGGCGTGAAGCCCGAATACCTCGCGTTCCTCGGCCGGATCTGCCCGGAAAAGCGCGTCGACACCGCGATCCGGATCGCCGCGCAAAGCGGGCTGCCGCTCAAGATCGCCGCGAAGGTCGACAAGGCCGACGCCGACTACTTCAAGGAAGTGATCGAGCCGCTGCTCGGCCAGGCGCACGTCGAATTCATCGGCGAGATCAACGAGGCGCAGAAGCCCGCGTTCCTGTCCGGCGCGAAGGCGCTGCTGTTCCCGATCGACTGGCCGGAGCCGTTCGGCCTGGTGATGATCGAGGCGATGGCCTGCGGCACGCCGGTCGTCGCGTTCAACCGCGGCTCGGTGCCCGAAGTGATCGAGGACGGCGTGACCGGCTTCATCGTCGAGGACGTGCAGGGCGCGGTCGGCGCGCTGCACCGGATCGACAGCCTGTCGCGCACCGCCATCCGCGAACGTTTCGATACGCGCTTCAGCTCGAAGGCCATGGCGCAGCGATATGTCGAAACTTACGAATCGCTTTGCACGGGAGCCCGACAACCGGCATTGCGCCGGGTCGCCGGCGCCTGACACTGAATGCCGCAAGGAAATATGCCGTAATCCAATCCGCGCCCAAATTGGCGCGGATAACAAAAGAGCCGCATCTCGATGCGGCTCTTTTGTTTGGGCTTTCGGTCATTCGATGAGGAAACGATCGCGGTTTTTACCGACGATCCAATTCGGCGGCTTGCCGCGCCCGCTCCAGGTCGCGCCCGACTTCGGATCGCGGTATTTCGGGGGCAGCGGCGCCTTCTTCGGCGGACGCCCGCGCTTCGCTCGCTCCGCGAAGCCCAGATCCTGGGCAGTCAGCCCATATTCGGCAATCTTTTGCTGGACTTCCGCAATCACCGCCGCCACTTCCTGGCGGCGCACATCGTCCGCCTGGGCCTGCAGATCGGCGATCTGCGCCTTGAGCTTCGCGTATTGAGACATTTTTTGACTCCCCTTTTCGATGATGCGGCCCCGGCGAATCCGGCCGGGACACCAACATCCGTTACGCCATCCGCACTGCCGCCCTGCCCTTCGAAATTAATGCTGCCATCTTTAACCGATTCGGCTATATCGAGAATGCGGACTTATTCTAATAAAAGGCATTCGTCAGCTATTCAAATTTAACAATCGTTGACCCTCCCCGACCCGATTCATTTCCTATAATCCAGACCAATTCCGGGTGACGGTTTAAATCCGTCGCGTCGTCCGGTTGTCTTCAATCCACTTGAACGAGGTCCTTACATGAATCTTTCTCAGCGTCTCGCTGCAGAGGTATTCGGCACGTTCTGGCTGGTGCTCGGCGGGTGCGGAAGCGCCGTGCTGGCCGCCGCCTTTCCGGGCCTCGGCATCGGCTTTGCCGGCGTCGCACTTGCCTTCGGCCTGACCGTGCTGACGATGGCATTCGCAATTGGCCACATTTCGGGCTGCCACCTGAATCCGGCGGTGAGCGTCGGCCTGACGGTCGCCGGCCGCTTCCCCGCACGGGATCTCGTGCCGTACATCGTCGCGCAGGTGGTCGGCGCGACGCTTGGTGCATTCGTGCTGTACCTGATCGCGACCGGCAAACCGGGCTTCGACGTCGTCGGCAGCGGCTTCGCGACGAACGGCTTCGGCGAGCGCTCGCCCGGCCACTACGCACTCAGTTCGGCGTTCATTTGCGAAGTCGTGATGACGGGCTTCTTCCTGTTCGTGATCCTGGGCGCCACCGACAAGCGCGGCGTGCCGGCCGGCTTTGCGCCGATCGCGATCGGCCTGTGCCTGACGCTGATCCACCTGATCTCGATTCCGGTCACCAACACGTCGGTGAACCCGGCCCGCTCGACCGGCCCCGCGCTGTTCGTGGGCGGCGATGCGATCGGTCAGCTCTGGCTGTTCTGGGTGGCACCGATCATCGGCGCGGTACTCGCCGGGATCATCTATCCGCTGGTCGCGGGGCGTGACGACGCCGTCGACCTGCTGCCGGCATCGGCTCGCACAAGCGAATAAAACACTACGGGGTCAAGCGAGCAGAGCAGCGAGCCTCACGCTGTCGAAGAAGATCGAGGCAAGTCATTTCGACGGGCGCCACTGGCGCCCGTTTTTCATTTCCGCCCCCGGCGGGACGCTCAGGAGGCGGCGACGTTGTCTTCGAGCGAGAACAGCGTGCGCAGGTGGCGGGCGACGCCCGCATCGAAGTTGTTGCCGATCCGCGGGATGTGCGGGAGCCGCGCGACCAGGTCGGGATTCGCGTTGTTCATCATGAACGCGTGGCCGGCGGTTTCGAGCAGGTCGATATCGTTCATGTTGTCGCCGAACGCGATGCAGTGGCCGGTGTCGACGCCGAGCCGTGCGAGCACCGAGCGCAACGCGCGGCCCTTCGACACGTTCGCGGTCATCACCTCGAGGCAGTCGGGCAGCGAGTACGTGACGTACAGCGCATCGCCGAAGCGCACGCGCATCTGCTCGGCGACGACCGCCAGATCGGCCGGATCGCCGATGTACAGCACCTTCGCGATATCCGCGCCGTCATGCGCGGGCATGTCGATCACGTCGTAGCGGAAGCCCGAATCCTGGTGGAATTCGAGCAGGTGCGGCGCATCGCGGTCGATCAGCCAGCCCTGGTCGGTGAACAGGTTGACGATCACGCGGCCGTGCGCGCCGACGACCTCGGGCTGCACGAGGCCGCGGACGATCGCCGGATCGATGTCCTGCGCGTGGATCGTCGTGTCGTCCGGCGCATGCACGCGCGCGCCGTTCGACGTGATCAGGTACGGCCGGATGCCGAGCACGTCGCGAATGCCGGCGACGTCCGCGTAATGGCGCCCGGTGGCGATCACGAACTGCAGGCCGTCGCGGTCGAGCCGGCGGACGGTGTCGATCGTGTATGGATCGAGCTGGTGGTCGCTGTTCAGCAGGGTACCGTCGAGATCGGTGGCGATGACTTTGTACATGGGACGGAAGAATGGCGCTCAGGGCTCTGCGGAACGGCCATTCTAACGTCGGGCCCGGTTGCCCGCCGGACGGTTCCCGGCCGATTGCCGCCCGCGGCGCGGTTGCGGTGCGCTTTCCTCCGGCTCGACACGCCGTCAGCGCCCTTCCGCCGCCCGCAGCGCCTGCAGCGCGAGCCGCAGCGCGCCGTGCGCGGAATCGTCGAGCGGCGCGCGCAGCCGCCCGGCGTGGCGCGCCGGCACGGCCGGTGCGAGGGCGTCCGCCAATCCGCCGCACAGCGCGACCGGCAGCGCCTGCTGCGGATCGAGCGCGTCGATCATCTTGCCGATCTCGTCGCCCGCCTGCGCGATCAGCGCGCCGGCGACCGGATGCGAACGGTGCGCGAACACGATCGGCGCAAGCCGCGCGTAAATCGTCTGGTTCGCATCGCACGACCACTGGACGAGCGCGTCGCGATCCTGCGCGCCCGTTTCCGCGAGCAGCGCGCTGGCGAACGCATCGCGCGGCACGCGGCCGTCGAGCGCCTGCTGCGCATAGGCGAGCGCGCGCACGCCGAGCCATGCGCCGCTCGCCTCGTCGCCGGACGGGAAGCCGAAGCCGCCGGCGATCCGGCACGCGCCGGCCGCATCGAGCGCGGCGGCGATGCTGCCGGTGCCGAGCGCGACGATCAGCCCCGGCGCGCCGCCGTGCGCGCCGACGACGGTCGTATACGCGTCGCTCTCGACCGCGAGCGCGCCGAGCGGCGCCTGCGCGCGGAACGCGGCCAGCCACGCCGCATTGTTGACGCCCGCGAGCCCGCAGCCGAGCGCGCACTGCGACCAGTCGAATGCATGACCGGCCTGGGTGAACGCATCCGCGCAGGCTGCGCCGATCGACGCCCACGCGCGCTCGATGCCGAGCCCGAGCCCCGACGGGCCGCCGCGCCCCTGCGCGAGCTCGCGCCCGTGCCGGTCGGCCAGCACCGCGCGCGTGCCCGTGCCGCCGCCGTCGATGCCGATCGCAAAAAGTAATGCCGCCATGCCTTCATCCCGCTGATTCGAACAGGCGCCAAGCTTAACCGGATCGGCGCCGCGCGCCCATCTGCCGTTCGGCCGGCTGTTCCGTGAAAAGGGCTTCCGCTATGCTGACGCGATCGAATCGATACGAAAAGCGAGGCAGACGATGTCGCAGCGGTGCAACTGGGTGAAGACGGAAGCGGATGCTCACTATCACGATACCGAGTGGGGCGTGCCGTCGCACGACGATCGCCACCTGTTCGAAATGCTGATCCTGGAAGGCGCGCAGGCCGGACTGTCGTGGTCGACGATCCTGAACAAGCGCGCGGGCTATCGCGAAGCCTTTGCGGATTTCGACGTCGATGCCGTCGCGCGCTTCACGCCGAAACGCATCGAGAAGCTGCTGGAGAATCCCGGCATCGTGCGCAACCGCGCGAAGGTCGAATCGGCGGTCACCAACGCGCGCGCCGTGCAGCGCATCCGCGAAGAGCACGGGTCGCTCGCCGCGTTCCTGTGGTCGTTCGTCGGCGATACGCCGGTCCAGAACGCGTGGCAGTCGTACCGCGACGCGCCCGCGTCGACCGAACAGTCCGACGCGCTCAGCAAGGCGCTGAAGGCGTATGGCTGCAAGTTCGTCGGCTCGACGATCTGCTATGCGCTGATGCAGGCCACCGGCATGGTCAACGATCACGAAGTTGGCTGCCCGTGCCACGCGCAATGCGCGGCGCTCGGCGGCAAATCGCCCGCACGCCGGCGCAAGGCGGGCTGACGGCACGAAGCGGGCCGACGGCGCGGGCAGCGGCCGGCCGCCCGCCGGCCCCCGCGGCCCAGCGCGGGTTACGCCGCCCGCTCACCGCTCACCGCTCACGAAGCGCGGCGCTGCGCGGCGCGCCACACCTCACCTTGCGGCGCGCGACGACGCCGGCGCAACCGCCCGCATGCTGCGCGCGGCCCGCACACGGGCGCTGCGCTTCTTCACCCAGATGCAGATGCCCGTCACGCTCAGCATCGCGATCACGATACCGAGCGCGCTCACCGCCGCACGCCCCGCGACGCCGGCGATCCGCCCCGAGTGCAGCGGAAACTGCGCCTGCATGAACAGGTCGCCGGCCGAACCGCGGCCCGGCACCTGGGCGGCGACGGGCCTGCCGGTCACCGCATCCCAATAGAGCCACGCATTGCCGAGCCCGACGTCGCCGTGATCGTTGCCGGGCGTGAAGAACCCGACCGCATAGGCATTCATCGCCGGCGCGAACAGCAGCGCGCCGGGCGGCGCGGCGAAACCCGCGTCGCGCCCGGCCGCGCGCGCGATCTCGACGATCCGCTCGCGCGGCAGGATCGTGCTGCCCGGCGCGGCGGGCGGGAAGTGTTCGGGATTCGTGTACGGCGTCTCGGCCAGCGGCGACACCAGCGATACCAGCGGCCGCACGACGGGCACGGCGAGATTCATCGAGATCGACGTGACCGCGACGACCAGCAGCAGCCCCCACACCCACACGCCGCCCGAGCGGTGCAAGTCGAACACCAGCGGATAGCCGCCGCGGCGCACGCGGAACGCAAACGACTTGCGCCAGCTCTTCGGGTTCGGAAACGCGAGCACGAGCGCGATCAGGCAGTCGATCGCCCACACGATGCCGACGACGCCCATCACCCAGAACCCGAAGTTGATCCCGCCGTACATGGGCAGGAACAGCGAATAGTGCAGCCGGTAGATGAACGGCATCAGGCCGAGCCGCGCAACCGACAGCGCGCCCCATTCGCGGCGGGCCTGCACCGCGCCCGTCGCGGGATCGACGGCGATCTGGCTGAAGCCGAGCGCGTACGGCTGGCCCGTTGCAGGGTCGGTGCGCGGCATCACGCCCGCCTGCAGCGTGTGGCCCGGCTCGATCGCGAGCGGCAGATAGGTCACCTGCACGCGCGGGTCGGCAGCCTCGATGCGCGTCGCGAGCGCGAGCGGATCAAGCGGCGCCGCATCGCTGCGGGCGGTGTAGAAGTCCGGGTTCAGTGCCGCGTCGAGTTCGTGATCCCACGCGATCAGCGCGCCGGTAAGGCCCGCGACGAACAGGAACAGCGCGATCGCGAGGCCGAACCAGCGATGCAGGCGGACGAGAAACGGCCGCAGAAACGCGTTCATCGCGCGCCCTGGGAAAGGAAAGCGGGCCGGCACGAGCGGCCCCGGTTCAACGGGATGCAGGTCATTTGCGGTCAGGCGCCGCGCACGAGCCGGCCGGCCGCCGCTGGCGAGGCCGGATGCCCTTGCACGCGGCATGGAATTGTTGCGCGTTCGACGGGTTTTGATACGATGCGCAACATTTTATCGCAATGCGAATGATTCTTACTTGCATTTTTACTTACCCGCCATGACCGTCAGCCTCGCCCGTCCTCCCGTCCGCCCACGTCGCGTGGCCGCCGCCCTTGCCTGCCTTGCCGCGTCGCTCGCGCACGCGGACGATTCGCCCGGCGGCGCCACGGCGTTGCCGGCCATCAACGTCACCGCTGCGCATGACTCGCCGCAGCACCTGACCGACACGCTCTCCACCGGTGCGCTCGGCACGCGCCGCCAGCTCGACACGCCGTTCTCGACGACGATCGTCACGTCGGAGGAGCTCGAGGCACGCCAGCCGTACAAGCTCGGCGACGTGTTCGCGAACGACGCCTCGGTGTCCGACAACAGCGGTGCGTACAGCGCATGGGCCAGCTACATGACCGTGCGCGGCATGCAGCTCGACTGGCAGAACGGCTACAAGATCGACGGGCTGCCGTTCGTCACGTACGGGATCACGATGCCGTACGAACAGCTCGACCGCGTCGAGCTGCTGAAAGGGCTCGGCGGGTTCCTGTACGGCTTCGTGACGCCCGGCGGTGTCGTCAACTACGTAACGAAGCAGCCTGGCGTCGAACCGGTACGCAGCGTCGACGTCGGCTACCGGAGCACCAACGTGTGGACCGAGCACGTCGATCTCGGCCAGCGCTTCGGGCCGAACGGCCTATTCGGCGCGCGGCTGAACGCGACGCACGAGGAAGGCAAGACGTACAACGACGGCAACATCCGCCGCGACAGCGTCTCGCTCGCGCTGCAGGCGAACCTGACGCGGGACCTGTCGGTGACCTTCGGCGCGCTGTACCAGGACCGCCGCACGACGGGCCAGACGCCGTCGATCTTCACCGGCAGCTACCCGGGCGGCGCGCTGCCCGCGACGATCAGCGGCGGCACGACGAACCTCGGCGGCAAGGACCAGTACCTGAACACGAACCTGCAGCTCTACACGGCCGGGCTGCAATACCAGCTCGCGCCCGACTGGCAGCTCGACGTCGCGTACAGCTACAGCAAGGCGACGCGCCGCCGCAACGAAAGCACGCTGTACCTGCAGGACGCGGCCGGCAACTACACCGACAGCCGCTACGTCGGGATGGAGGATCACCGCTTCAGCCAGTGGCGCGCGATGGTCGAGGGCAAGGTGCGCACGGGCCCGTTCAGCCACCAGATCGTGCTCGGCGCGTCGTGGCAGAAGCAGGCGAACGACTATTCGGCGAACAGCGTGTTCGTGCCGCTCGGCGCCGGCAACCTGTATGCGCCGAACCCATACCGCTACGACAGCCCGCACGGCTTCATCCAGTACCGCACGAGCGAGATCGTGCAGAAATCGCTGTTCGCGAGCGACACCGTGCAGCTCACCGAGCGGTGGTCGGTGCTCGCCGGCGTGCGCTACATGAATTACGAGCAGCGCTCGTTCCAGGCGAGCGGCGCCGAGGATCCCGGCTACCGCCAGAACGGCGTGGTCACGCCGACGTTCGCGGTGATGTTCAAGCTCGCGCCGACCACGACCGCTTACGCGAGCTACGCCGAATCGCTCGAGCCCGGCAGCCGCGTGAACGACGTCTACGCGAACGCCGGCCAGGTGCTCAAGCCGCTGCGCAGCAAGCAATACGAGCTGGGGATCAAGAGCGAGCACGCGCGCTGGAGCGCGACGGCCGCGCTGTTCCGCATCGAGCGCAGCGCCGAATATGCGAACGCCGCGAACGTCTACGTGCAGGACGGCGAATCGATCATCCAGGGGATCGAGTTCGGTGCGCGCGCGAAATTCGGCGCACGCTGGAACGCAGGCGTCGACGCGATGCTGCTCGACGCGTGGTATGCGAACGGAATCGGCAACAACGGCAACCGTGTCGCGGGCGCGCCACGTTTCGTGCTCGCCGGCGACCTCGGCTACGCGGTGCCGGGCGTGCCGGGGCTGACGCTCGGCGTCGACGCGAAATTCACCGGCGCGACGCCGCTGCGCGCGGCCGGCGGCCTCGACGCGCCGGGCTTTCTCGTCGTCAATGCGGGCGCGCGCTACCTGACGCGGGTAGGCCGCCACGACGTGACGCTGCGCGCGTCGATCGACAACGTGCTGAACCGCCGTTACTGGGAATACCAGTACGCGGACTACGTGAAGCCGGGCGACCCGCGCACGGTGAGCCTGAGCGCGAAGATCGACTTCTGAACGGCGGGCCGGCGGCCGCAAACCGCCGGCCGTCAGCCATTAGCCGGCACGGCCGCCGCGCCACGGCCTCGGGATTTTCCCGGCCCCCAAAAGCAAAACGGCGGAGCGGCTTCTTTCGAAGCACGCTCCGCCGTTTCGCGGCGAACCGTAAGACGCTCTTAGTGGAGCTTCTTCGGCAGCATCTGGCTGCGCAGGCGCTTGTGCAGGCGCTTGACGGCTGCTGCCTTCTTGCGCTTGCGGACTGCGGTCGGCTTTTCGTAGGACTGGCGTTCGCGCAGTTCAGCGATCAGGCCATTTTTTTCGATAGCACGGCGAAAGCGGCGAATCGCCACTTCGAACGGCTCGTTTTCTTTCAGAAGAATCGTCGTCATGTCGTTCCTAAATTGCTTAAACGGTCAAAAACGTAGCGGCCAAGCGCCACGCACCGGCCATCCGAGCGTCCCCACAAACAGGCGAAACGAGCGGAAATACGGCCTCGGAGGCCGGAAAAGAGAGGCGGAAAGCACCGCGAGTACGCTTCACAACCGCGTGCAGCGCCGCGTTTGACTGCCAGCAGACATGCCGAAAAACGGCAGAGGCTTGACAGAAATCTCAATTCAGCCCGCCATCATAGCAGAGAATCACAGACAAAACTACCCTTTTGCATCCCCCGGTTCGTCGCTCCGCGTGGCGCGGCCGCTCGCCCCGTCGAACGGGGCCGGGTGCCGCGCCTGCCGGCGGCCCGGCCGGCCAAGCCGGGCGGGCCTTTCGGCCGACAACCCTCCTTCCGTCCCGAATTTCCCCAAACATCCCTCTAAAGTTTTCGCCGGGTGCCGCCGTCAACCAGGAAAGGCGGGGCAGCGCCAGTCGCGATAAAGCGCAACGCCGAAATCAGAACCTGTCTGTATCCCAGCCATTTTCCAAAACGAGGAAGCAAATGCTGAACATCAACACCAACATCCTTTCGCTGACGACGCAGACGAATCTGTCGGGCTCGCAAAGCGCACTGTCGCAAGCAATCAACCGCCTGTCGTCGGGCAAGCGCATCAACACCGCTGCCGACGATGCAGCAGGCCTGGCGATCTCGACGTCGCAAACGGCGGCAATCAATGCGCTGACGCAAGGTGTTGCAAACGCGAACAACGGCATCTCGATGATCCAGACCGCCAACGGCGCGCTGCAATCGACGGTCGACAACCTGCAGCGTATCCGTACGCTGGCGCAACAAGCTGGCGACGGCTCGCTGGATTCGAGCGCTCGCGCGAACCTGCAAGCTGAAGTGACGACGCGTCTCGGCGAAATCGACCGTGTCGCATCGCAAACGACGTTCAACAGCCAGACCATCCTGGGCGGCACCGGCAGCGTCACGTTCCAGATCGGCGCAGCAGCGAACCAGGTCGTTACCGTCGACTTCGGCACGGCGAACTGGAACAGCACGGGCATGAGCGTGAACACCCTGAGCGTCGCCACGCAGTCGGGCGCGCAATCGGCGATCACGGCGATCGACGCGGCACTGAAGCAAGTCAACACGTTCCAGGCAACGCTGGGCGCAGCACAGAACACGTTCCAGGCTGCGATCTCGACGACGCAAACCCAGGCAACCAACATGACCGCCGCTCGCTCGCAGATCACCGACGCGGACTTCGCGACGGAAACGGCGAACCTGAGCAAGGCGCAAGTGCTGCAACAAGCTGGTATCTCGGTTCTGGCGCAAGCGAACTCGCTGCCGCAGCAAGTCCTGAAGCTCCTCGGCTAATCGAGCAGCACCCGCGGCGGGCCACGCGCCCGCCCGCCTCCGGGCCCGGCGGCGTCGCCATGCGATGCATCGCGACGCCGCCGACACCGCCCGGATCAGAATTTTCCAGGGAGGCACGCCTCCCTCTTTGCATTGAACCGCGGCGCCCCGCCGCATCGCGCACGTTGGTTGCGCGGACGACCGGAGCAACGGCATGGCCACCACGACCCCCGTCAGCAGCACGGACATCAGCAGCATCCTGGCGAATGCAGGTCAATCGATCATCAGCGGCGCGACCAATTCGTCGCTCGACGTCAATACGCTCGTCACGACGCTGGTGAACGCGAAGACGGCCGGGCAATTGCAGACCCTGCAGACCCGCCAGACGAACGACAATACGCAGCTGTCCGCGATCGGCCAGCTGAAGGGGGCGCTGTCCGCGCTGCAGACCGCGCTCACCGGCCTCTCGGACGGCACCGCGCTCGGCAGCCTGGCCGCGACGGCGAGCGGCACGGGCATCGCGACGACGATCAAGAGCGGCAGCGGCGCGGTGGCCGGTTCGTATTCAGTCAATGTCACGCAGCTCGCGACCGCCAACAAGCTGTCGTCGGCCGGCGTGACGTCGGCGGACACGATCTCGGCCGGCTCGCTGAGCATCACGTTCGGCAGCAACCCCGCGTTCAACGTCAACGTGGCGGCCGGCGCGTCGCTGTCCGACATCGCGTCGTCGATCAACTCCGCGTCCGGCAATGCCGGCGTCACCGCGTCGGTCATCACCGGTTCGGACGGCCAGCATCTCGTGATGCAGTCGAACGCCACCGGCGCGGCCAACACGATCTCGATCACGGGCACGGGCGTCAACTCGAAACTGACGTCGGGGTACACGACGGTCACGCCGGCCGCCGACGCGAAGCTGACGATCGACGGCACGCCGGTGTCGAGCGCGTCGAACAACGTGTCGGGCGCGCTGACGGGCGTCACGCTGGCGCTGTCGCAGGCCGCCGTCGGCACGACGCAAACCGTCACGCTGTCGCAGGACACCGCCGCGGCGACGACCGCGATCAACAATTTCGCGACCGCGTATACCAACTTCGTGAACACCGCGAAATCGCTGACGAGCTACGACTCGACGGCGAAGACCGCCGGCCCGCTGCTCGGCGACGCGATGATGAACACGATCAGGAACACGCTCGCGACGACGCTCAGCAGCGGCGTCACGACGGGCGGCACGACCTATGCGCTCGGCAGCATCGGCATCAACGTGGACTCGACCGGCGCGATGTCGGTCGACACCGCCGCACTGACCACCGCGCTCAAGTCGAACAGCTCCGCGGTGGCGGCGATCTTCAACCAGACGAACGGCATCGCCCAGGCGCTCAATGCGAACATCACCTCGTACACGCAGACGTCCGGCCTGATCGACCAGCGCACCACCGCGATCAATGCCGATCTGACGAGCGTGCAGAGTCAGGCCACGCAACTGCAGACCTACTCGAACCAGCTGACCACGCAATACACCGCGCAGTTCACCGCGCTGAACACGCTGATGGCGCAGATGGCGAACAACACCCGCTACCTGACCCAGCTGTTCGGCGGCCAGAACAGCTCCGGCGCGTTGGCCAACAACAAGTAAGCCTTGGCAGCCCCCCCCTTCGGAGCCGAACCATGACGAACGACACCCTGTCCCGCGCCTTGGACCTGACCCGTGCCATGCAGTCGGCGGCCGACGCACGCGACTGGGTGCGCGTCGCGGCCCTCGTCGACGAACGCTCGCCGCTGCTGATGAACCTGTCCGGCGAGCAGACCCCGGACGGGCTGGACCAGGTGCGGCAGATCATGGCGATCGACGCGTCGATCACCGAGCATGCGCAGACGGACCGTGACCGCCTGGCTGCGGAATTTGCGCAGTCCCAGGAGCGGATCAAGGCCGCGAGCCAGTACCAGATGGCCGGCTTGCTGTGACCGGCCGGGCGTCTCGCCCGCCGCGCAGGTCGAATTAAAAGACGCCGCCAGTCGAGCGGACCGTTGTCGCCGTACCATCGAGCCGCTTCACTGCGGCTTTTTTTTCGCCGGCGGGCGGGTGAGCGAGCCGGATCGCGCCGGCCATGCCCGCGTCGCCCGCTCGACGGCCGCGCCGATCATCTCGGGCGGCCGGCCCGACGGTGCGCGAGCGCGGCTTCCCGCCGAGGCGCGCCCCGCTCGTCATGCGTCCGGGGTCGCCGTCTCGCCGGACGCGTAGCAGGCCCACATGCCGTGCAGCGCGTCCTCCAGGTTGCGCGCGAAGCGCGACGCGTCGCACAGCGGCGACGCGAGCGCGCGCTCGCGCAGCGTCGCACGCAGCGTCGCCAGCCCGTCACGGTCGCGCGCGAACGCGACGGCCTTCGCGAGGTACGCCGCCTCGTCTTCCGCGATCCATTCGCCCATTCCCGCCGCGTGCAGCAGGCTCTCGCAAATGTGCGTGACGAACCGGCCGCCCTTCATCCCGAGCACCGGCACGCCCATCCACAGCGCTTCGGCCGTGGTCGTGCCGCCCGGGTACGGGAATGGGCTCAGCGCGATGTCGATGCGGTGATACGCGGCGAAGTACTCCGCACGCGGCGAACCGCCTTCGAGAATCAGCCGATCCGCGCCGATGCCGTGCCGCGCGAAGCGGTCGAGCGTCGCCTGGTTCACGTCGCCGGCGCCGAGCTCATGGGCCTTCAGCAGCAGGCGCGCGTCCGGCAGCGCGTGCAGGATGCGCGACCACAGCGCGACGACCTCGTCGCTGATCTTGACCAGCTTGCCGAAACAGCCGAACGTGACGCCGCCATGCGCCGCCATCGGCAGCGGGCCGACCGCGACATCGTACGGCGGCGGCGTGAAGCACAGGTAGCTGTCCGGCAGCCGCCACGGCCGCTCGGTGAAGTGCTGCGCCTCGTCGGCCGGAAGCGTATGCGCGTCGCCGATGAAATAGTCGATCGCGCGGCAACCGGTGGTCGCGAAGAAACCGAGCCAGCTCGCCTGCACCGGCGCGGGCTTGTGTCCGAAGATCGGCAGACCGCTCCAGTCGGTATGGCCTGCCATGTCGATCAGGATGTCGATGCCGTCGTCGCGAATCAGTTTCGCGGCCTCCTCGCGGCCCAGGCTGACCACCTTCTTCCAGCTCGCGAAGTTCGGCTTGAGCCGCGCGGTCACGTCGTCCTCGCCGATGAACGTCACATACGCATGTGGCTCGATGCGCGACCGGTCGATCCGCGCCAGCACGCTTTCCAGAAAAATGCCGACCGGGTGCTGGCGCAGGTCGCCCGACACGAAGCCGACGCGTAGCGGCCGCCCCTGTGCCTGCGCGACGCGCTGCGCGCGGTCGTGCTCGAACGGAAGCGCATCGCGCTCGAGATGTTCGCCGTAGCGGCGCGCTTCAGCGACCCACTCCTGCGGCTCGAACGCGGGCGAACTCGACATGTTGAACAGCATCCGCGAGTACGCGCGATGCAGGTCGAACCGGATTGCCGCGCGGAATGCGTCCAGCGCGCCAGCGAGATCGCCTTTCGCCCACAGGATGTCGCCGAGCGTCATCTGGAGCTTCAGCGGATCGATGCCGAGTTCCCGCGCGATCTCCGTATGCTTCATCGCCTCGTCGAGCTTCTCGAGCCGCAACAGCGCGGCGGCGAGGTTCTGATGGGCGTCGGCATCGTCGGGGTTCAGGTCGATCGCGTGCCGGTAGCTCAACTCCGCCGCAGCCAACCGGTTGAGGTTGTGATACGCGTAGCCGAGGAAATTGTATGCCTCGGCCAGTTCGGGATCGAGCTCGATCGCGTGCCGGCACGCCTGCACAGCCTGCCCGTATTCGCCCTGCTGGTTGCGCAGGTCGCCGAGCCAGGCCCACGCCCGCGCATGCGCGGGATCGATCGCGATCGCCCGCTCGAGCAGTTCGACCGCCTTGCCGAACTCGCTCATGCGCTGCAGCAGCCTGGCCAGTACGCAGTGCGCGTCCGCGTCGCCCGGATCGAGCCCCTCGCGCGCATGGTCGACCGCACCCCGCAGATCACCTGCCGCGCGCAGCGTCTCGCTCAGCCCCTGGTGCGCGACACGGAAGCCCGGTTGCAGCGCGATGGCGCGACGATAGGCCTCCGCGGCATCGTCGAATTTCTCCTGCGCCTTCAGCGCGTTGCCGAGATTGCAGTACGCATCCGCGTATTGCGGCTGGTGCGCGACCGCCTTGGCGTAGCTCGCCGCCGCCGCCTCGTGCTCGCCCAGATCCTGCAGCGCGTTGCCGAGGTTGTTGTACGCCTGCGCATAGCCGGGCCGCAGCTCGATTGCGCGCGCGCAGCTCTGCATCGCAGCCGCCGGCTCGCGCGCGTCGCGCAACGCGTTGCCGAGGTTGTTGTGCGCCTCCGGATAGTCCGGCCGCAGCCCCACCGCGCGACGGTAGTGCGCGATCGCGTCGTCGAGCCGGCCGCTTTCGCGCAGCATATTGCCCAGGTTGTTGAAGTACGACGCGTCCGGCCGCGCGACGAGCGATTGCTCCATCAACGCGATGCCCGCGTCGTACTGCTTCAGCTGGCACGCCAGCAGACCGAGAAAATGCAGCGCATCCGGCTGGCCCGGCTGCGCGGTGAGGATCGCGTCGTACAGCGTCTTCGCTTCGGCGAGACGCCCCGCCTGGTGATGCGCCAGCGCGGACTGCAGCGTGTCGTGAATATCGTTCATGCTTCGTGTTCCGAGTTCGTATAGCGTTGCCACATGCCGATGAACGCCGCTTCGAGATGCGCGGCGAACCGGCGCGCGTCGCACAGCGGCGACGCGAGCAGCTGCGCGCGCAGCCCCGCGCGCAGCGTCGCGAGCCGCTCGCGGTCGCGCACCGCCTCGATCGCCTTCGCGACGTAGGCAGCCTCGCCGTCAGCGACCCATTCGCCCATGCCCGCCGCGTGCAGCACGCTTTCGCAGATGTGCGTGACAAAGCGGCCGCCCTTCATGCCGAGCACCGGCACGCCCATCCACAGCGCTTCCGCGGTGGTCGTGCCGCCCGGGTACGGGAACGGGCTCAGCGCGACGTCGATGCGGTGATAAGCGCCGAAGTATTCCGCGCGCGGCGAACCGCCCTCGAGGATCAGCCGGCCCGCGCCGATGCCATGCCGTGCGAAGCGCGCGGCGGTCGCGTCGCGCACGCCCTCGCGGCCGAGTTCGTGCGCCTTGAGCAGCAGCCGCGCGTCCGGCAGCGTGTGCAGGATGCGCGACCATGCGCGCACGACGTCGTCGCCGATCTTCACGAGCTGGCCGAAGCAGCCGAACGTCGGATGGCCGCGCGCCGCCATCGGCAGCGGGCCGACCTCGACGTCGCAGGCCGGCGGCGTGAAGCACAGGAAGCTGTCCGGCAGCCGCCACGGCTGCTCGACGAAGTGATGCGCTTCGGCGTCCGGCAGCGTGTAGCGGTCGCCGATGAAGTAGTCGATCGCGTCGCAGCCGGTCGACGCGAAAAAGCCGAGCCAGCTCGCCTGTACCGGCGCGGGTTTCCAGCCGAACACGGCCAACCCGCTCGACTGCGTATGGCCCGCGAGGTCGACGAGGACGTCGATTTCGTCGTCGTGAATCATCCGCGCGGCCGCCTCCGGGCCCAGCGCGGCGATCGAGCGCCAGCTGCTCGCGTGCGGCTTCAGTTTCGCGGTGATCGCGTCCTCCTCGTCCGTGGTCACGTACACGCGCAGGTCGATGCGCGTGCGTCCGAGGTGCGCAAGCACGCTTTCCAGGAAGATGCCGACCGGATGCAGGCGCAGGTCGCCGGACACGAAGCCGACCCGCAGCGGCCGCCCCTGCGCGCGCGCGGCCCGCTCGCGCGGATCGTACGCATAACGCGTCGAACGCGCGGCCAGGTGCCGGCCGTAGCGCCGCGCGTCGGCCAGGTAGTCGGCGGGGTTCACGCAGGCGGACGCCGCCGCGCTGAACAGCAGCCGGTTCAGCACGGTCGCCGCGACGTCGTCGGCGTCGTCGCGCACCAGCGCAAGCGCGTCGCGATACGCGTGGACCGCGGCATCGACGTTGCCCTGCGCGCGCAGGATGTCGCCGAGATTGACGTGCATCAACACGGCCGGCGGGCCGGCCTGCAACGCCTGCCGGCAATAGATGAGCGCCTCGTCGAGCCGCTGCAGCTTCAGCAGCACGACGGACAGGTTGTGGCACGCGCCGGCGTCCGCCGGATTCAGCGTGACGGCCGTGCGATGGCTGGCCTGCGCCGCGTCGAGCCGGTCCAGTCCGTGATACGCGTTGCCCGCGTGGTTGTGCGCTTCGGCGAGGGTCGGCGCGAGCCGGATCGCGTCCTGCGCATGCGCGAGCGCTTCCGCGCAGCGCAGCTGCTTGTGACGCACGGCGCTCAGGTTCGCGTGGGCCATCGCCATCGACGGGTCCAGCTCGATCGCGCGGCCGTAATGCGTGGCGGCGCCGTCGAGGTCGCCCAGATCCTGCAGCGCGTTGCCGAGGTTGTTGTACGCCTGCGCGTAATCGGGCCGCAGCTCGATCGCGCGCGCGCAGCTCTGCATCGCAGCCGCCGGCTCGCGCGCGTCGCGCAATGCATTGCCGAGGTTGTTGTGCGCCTCGGGATAGTCCGGCCGCAGCGTCACCGCGCGCCGATAGTGCACGATCGCGTCGTCGAGCCGGCCGTTTTCGCGCAGCATGTTGCCGAGGTTGTTGAAGTACGACGCGTCCGGCCGCGCGACGAGCGATTGCTCCATCAGCGCGATGCCCGCGTCGTACTGCTTGAGCTGGCACGCCAGCAGACCGAGAAAATGCAGCGCGTCCGGCTGGCCCGGCTGCGCGGTGAGGATCGCGTCGTACAGCGTCTTCGCTTCGGCAAGACGCCCCGCCTCATGATGCGCGAGCGCCGCCTGCAATGCCTGTCCTGTTCCGTCCATCTCGTCTGCTCTGCTCAATAGGGATGAGGTTCACGTCCGAAGTCGATCAGCCGGCGGCCGTGCCCGATCGTCACGGCCGATGCCGCCATCCCATCGCGTGCCATCCCGACGACGGTGTCGCGCACGCGCCACCGGCCGGAATGACGATCACGTCGGCCGGCGCGGTGTTCTGCGCGTGGGGCGCCATGTTCCGCGTGCCGCCGGCGTGGAAATGCCCACGCCCGTCACGTCGCGAGCGGCCTCACGCGGACGCGCCCGGCGCGGCTTCGACGTGCTGCGCCCACATGCCGTGCAGTGCGTCCTCGAAGTGGCGCGCGAAGCGGGGCGCGTCGCACAGCGGCGACGCGAGCACCTGCGCGCGCAGCGTCGTGCGCAGCGCCGCCAGCTCGGCGGGCTGGCCGACCTGCGCGACGGCCTTCGCGACATAAGCGTCGTCGTCGTCCGCGATCCACTCGGGCAACCGCGCCGAATGCAGCAGGCTCTCGGCGATGTGCGACAGGAAGCGCTCGCCGCGCCGGCACAGTACGGGCACGCCCATCCACAGCGCTTCGGCGGTCGTCGTGCCGCCCGGATACGGGAACGGGCTCAGCATCAGGTCGACGCGCCGGTACGCGGCCAGGTATTCGGCGCGCGGCGAGCGGCCTTCGAGGATCAGACGCTGCGCGTCGATGCCGTGCGCCGCGAAGCGCGCGGCAAGCGCCTGCTGCTCGCGCGGATCGTCGAGATGCTCCGCCTTCACGAACAGCTTCGCGCCCGCGACCGATTGCAGCACGCGCGACCAGACCGCGACGACGCGATCGGTGATCTTCGCGAGCTTGCCGAAATAGCCGAAGGTCGGATGGCCGTTCGCAAGCATCGGCAGCGCGCCGACGTCGACAGGCTCGGCCGGCGGCGTGAAGCACAGATAGCTGTCCGGCAGATGCCACGGCCGCTCGGTGAAATGCGCGGCCTCGGCGGGCGGCAGCACGTGACGGTCGCCGATCACGTAGTCGATCGCGCGCACGCCGGTGCTCGCGAAATAACCGGGCCAGCTCGCCTGCAGCGGCGCCGGCTTCCACGCGAACAGCGGCAGGCGGTTGTAGACCGTGTGGCCCGCCGCGTCGAGCAGCACGTCGATGCGGTCCGCGCGGACACGCGCGGCCGCCGCTTCGTCGCTCAGGCCGGCAATGCAGGTCCACGTCGCGAAGGCCGGCTTGAGGCGGGCGGTCACGTCGTCCTCGACGTCGCGCGTCGGGTATGCATGCATCTCGATCCGGTTCGGGTCGAGATGCTTCAGCATGCTCTCGATGAAATAGCCGACCGGATGCGCCTTCAGGTCGCCCGAGACGATGCCGACCTTGAGCGGCCGCCCGGCGCGGGCGGTCAGGTCGACGAGCCAGTCCGTCCACGGCGTCGCGCCGCGCGTGACGACTTCGTCGTAGCGCGCGGCCTCGGCGAGATAGGCGTCCTGATCGAACGCTTCGCTGCAGTGGCTCGCGAACAGCAGGTTGCTGCGCGGCTCCGGCAGTTCGGGGCGCAGCGCGACCGCGTGCCGGTAAGCCTCGAGCGCGGCCGGAATCTCGTTCAGGTCGAACAGCGCATTTGCAAGGTTGTTGTAGGCCTGGCCGTTGTCCGGCTTCAGCGCGATGGCCTGGCAGAACGCATCGACGGCCGCGCGGGCGTCGCCGGCGAGCCGCAGCGCGTTGCCGAGGTTGTTGTACGCATCGACGTAGTCGGGTCGCAGCTCGATGGCGAGACGGAAGCACTCGGCGGCGGCGGCGTGACGGTTGTCCGCCTGCATCACGTTGCCGAGGTTGTAGTAGTACATCGCGTCCGGCCTGACCTCGATCGCCGCCATGATCAGGTCGGATGCCTCCCGATAGCGCCCGTACTGATGACCGATCAGGCCGAGGAGGTGAAGCGCGTCCGCGTGCCGGGGATCGGTGTCGAGGATCTGCCGGTACAGCGTCTCGGCCGCTTCCAGCCGGTCGGCCTGATGGTGCGCCAGCGCCTGTTCGATCGTGGCGGCGGCGGGGGAGGTGGGCATCATGATGCTTAAGTCGTCCTGGTAGCCAATACGGGATTCGAATCGCGGCCGGCACCCCTGCGCCGGCGCACGCCTGCGCCCGCGGACGCACGCACCGACGGTCTCCGACGTGTCCGAATTCTCCTCGCGCACGCCGCGTTCCAATTGGGCGAGCAGGTGCCGGAATTGGTCGTTATTCCCGCGACTGCAAGCCGCACCCGCGGGCGCCCTGAATGCGCGCCGGACACCCGCGCATCCATCGAAATGCGGGGTGAAACCACCCGCTAATCCGACATTCGATCCTGGCGCCGCTCGCTAGACTCGATTCCGAAAGATGACCGGATTGCACCGTGCGGACAGCCGCGACGCGTGCGGGCCCGGTTGCCGCACCGGATGCCGGCCGCGCACGCGACCCCGGTCCGCCACGGCACTTCGTTCGGTATCACTCATAGTCCCTGGAGCCTTTTGTATGCACGAGTCATCCATCATCACCAACTCGAACGACGACCAGCTCGCCGCGCGCCGCGAACTGTTCGACCTGCTGCACGCGTATCCCGCGACCCCCGAGGAACTGGAACGCTCGCTCGGCCTGTTCGTGCGCGGTTCGCTGCTCGCGCGGTTCCTGGCGACCTTCGAGGTGTATCAGAAGATCGTGCCGCTGCCGGGCTCGATCCTCGATCTCGGCACATGGCGCGGGCAGACCGCGGTGCTGTGCGAGAACTTCCGCGCGATCCTCGAGCCGCTGAACTTCCAGCGCCGCATTCACGCGTTCGATACGTTCACCGGCTACGCAGGCTTCTCCGAGGACGACTCGCGCGACCGCAAGCTGTTCTCCGACGGCACCTATTCGGTGGCGAGCGGCTACGCGGACCTGCTGCGCAAGCTGCTGTCGCTGCATGAGCGCAACAACGCGATGGGCCACGTGAACGGCAAGCACCGCGTGTGGGAAGGCGACTGCCGCGACACGCTGGCGGCGTTCGACGAAGCGCACCCGGGCGAGACGATCGCGCTGGCATGGTTCGACCTGAACGTGCCGGGCCCGACGGAGCAGGCGTTCGAAGCGGTGCTCCAGCGCCTGGTGCCGGGCGGCGTGGTCGCGGTGTGGCAGCTGATGCGCGGCCATCAGGCCCCCGCGGAAGGCATGCACTACCTGCACAAGGTGCTCGGCAAGTACCCCCACCAGATTCACCGGACGCAGGCGTATCCGTCGCTCTGCTACATGACGTTCCCCGAAGGCGGACAGGGGCGCTAATGAAGATCGCGATCCTCGGCAACGGCATTCTCGGGCTGATGACGGCCCGGGCATGGCAACGCGCGGACCCGACTGTCGAACTCGTGATCGTCGGCCCGGCACTGCGCCCGGGCTCGGCGACGCGCGCGGCGGCGGCGATGCTCAACTCATTCACCGAACTCGAAGGCGACTCGCTCGGCACGCCGCTCGACCGCTTCAAGTTCGAGCTGAGCCGCGCGGCGACCGCGGCCTGGCCGGGCGTATTTGCCGAGATCTGCACGCCGGCGCGCGAGGTCGCCCACGGGTTCGGCACGTACGTGCTCAACAACGCGGCGACCGACGCGCTCGACGACGAGAACTTCGCGGCCGTGAAGCGCTTCTGCCGCGAATTCGAGGAACCCTGCGAGGCGGTCGATCCGTCAAGCATCCCGAACTATCACCCCGACCCGCGCTATCGCGCGTTGAACGCGCTCTACCTGAAGCGTGAGGGCTGGGTCAATCCGAAGCAGTTTCTCGACGCGCTGACGGCATCCGTCGCGCAGACGGGCAACACGACGCTCGTCGACGCCCAGGTCGAGCGGCTCGATATCGCCGGCGGGCGCGTCGTCGCGGCGCGGCTCTCCGACGGCAGCACGCTCGACGCGGACCGCTTCGTCCTGTGCAACGGCGCGAACCTCGGCCAGCTGCTGCGCGCGAGCGCGCCCGAGCTGCCGGTACAGCGGCTGTTCTACGGCATCGGCATGTCAATCGAGCTGCAGAGCGCGGAAAACGTGCACACGCACTGCATCCGCACCACCAACCGCGGCCTCGCATGCGGCGTCTATTCGGCGCCGTACGGGCCGGACCGCACGCTGATCGGCGCCAGCAACTACATCAGCCCGGTGCCGATCGACCACGGCCACGTCGGCAGCGCGTACTCGCTGCTGAAAGCGGCAATGGACCAGATCAACAGCAAGTTCTACCGCGCGAACCTCGTCAACGTGAACGTCGGCTGGCGGCCCATGACGTCCGACCTGTATCCGCTGTTCGGCGAAACCAGCGTGCGGGACCTGTGGATCCTCGGCGGCACCAAGCGGGACGGCTTCCACCTGTCGCCGGTGCTGTGCCGCGACCTCGTCGCCGCGATGCGCGGCGAGCCGATCGACCCGCGTTACGCGGAGCTTGCGCCCGAGCGGCCGCTGATCCGCAACATGTCGCGCGAGGCCGCGATCGCGAAGACCGTGCGCCACCAGCTCAACGCGGCGTACCAGCACGACTTCGAGCCGGCGAGGAACCGCATGGTCGAGCAGTTGCAGCGCTCGATGCGCACGGACCTCGAAGCGCTGCACGACCGGATCGGCGCGACCGACTGGGGCATTCCGCCCGAGCTGGTCGACATGTACCGGTACGGCCACATCCCGGCATGAGCGGCACGCCCATGGAAGCGGTTGCGAAGCGGGTGGCGATCGTCCAGTCGAACTACATCCCGTGGAAGGGCTATTTCGACCTGATCGCCGCCAGCGACGAATTCATCCTGTACGACGACGCGCAGTACACCCGTCGCGACTGGCGCAACCGCAACCAGATCAAGACGCCGCAGGGCGTGCAATGGCTGAGCGTGCCGGTGAAGGTGAAAGGCAAGTATCTCCAGACGATTCGCGAAACCGAGATCGACGGCGACGACTGGGCGCCGCAGCACTGGAAGCGGCTGCAGCAGAACTACGCGCGCGCGCCGCACTTCGCGGGCTATGCGGACGCGCTCGAAGCGCTCTATCTCGGCCGCCGCTACGACACGCTCAGCGAGCTGAACCGCACGCTGCTGATGTGGATCAACCAGCAGCTGGGAATCGACACGCGCATCTCGTCGTCGTCGGACTACACGCTGAACGGCGACCGCACCGAGAAGCTGCTGAACCTGTGCATGCAGGCGGGCGCGACCGAGTACCTGTCGGGCCCGTCCGCCCGCTGCTACCTGGACGAGAACCTGTTCGCGGACGCGAACATTGCGGTGCGCTGGTTCGACTACCCGGCCTATCCCGAGTACCCGCAGCAGTGGGGCGACTTCGTGCATGGCGTCACCGTGCTCGACGTGCTGTTCAACTGCGGCCCCGACGCTCGCGAGTACGCGCTCTATCGGGGCGCGTGACATGTGCCGATGAACGCATCCCGTCACGCAAGCCTGCACGACGACGGCCCTGCGCGCTCGCGCGGCGCCGTCCGGCAGGACACCTGAACGGCGCCGCGCCCGCGCCGCCGATCGCCCGTCACTTTACGAGGAGCCTGACCATGTTCGGCCCACCCAACCTCGACTGCATTCCGTTCGGCCGCCCGTTCGTGGTCGGCAAGGAGCTCTACTACATCGCGAAGGCGGTCGAGCAGGGCGGCCTCGCCGGCGACCAGGCGTTCACGAAGCTCTGCCACCGCTGGCTGGAAGCGCGCATCGGCTGCCAGCGCGCGCTGCTCACGCACTCGTGCACGGCCGCGCTCGAGATGGCCGCGATCCTCGCCGACGTGCAGCCCGGCGACGAAGTGATCATGCCGTCCTACACGTTCGTGTCGACCGCCAACGCGTTCGTGCTGCGCGGCGCGACGCCGGTGTTCGTCGACATCCGCCGCGACACGCTGAATCTCGACGAGACGCAGATCGCCGCCGCGATCACCCGGCGCACGCGCGCGATCGTGCCGGTGCACTACGCGGGCGTCGCCTGCGACATGGACGTGATCGGGCAGCTCGCGGCGGACCACGACCTGTGGGTGATCGAGGACGCCGCCCAGGCGCTGCAGTCGACGTGGAACGGCAAGCAGCTCGGCAGCCTCGGCCACCTCGCGTGCCTCAGCTTCCACGAGACCAAGAACGTGATCTCGGGCGAAGGCGGCGCGCTGCTGGTCAACGACCCGCGCCTCGTCGAGCGCGCGGAGATCATCCGCGAGAAGGGCACCAACCGCAGTCAGTTCTTCCGCGGGCAGGTGGACAAGTACACCTGGGTCGACGTCGGCTCGTCGTTCCTGCCGGGCGAGCTGATCGCGGCGTTCCTGTACGCGCAGTTCGAGCACGCGGACGTGATCACCGCGCAGCGGCGCGCGACCGTGCAGCGCTACCAGGACGCGCTGCAGCCGCTGCACGCGGACGGGCTGATCGAGCTGCCCGCGATTTCGCTCGCCGAGCGCGGCAACGGCCACATGTTCTATTTCCTCGCACGCGACCTCGCCGAACGCACCGCGCTGCTGCAGCAGATCCGCGCGGTGGGCGTGAACGCGGTGTTCCACTACGTGCCGTTGCACAGTTCGCCGGCCGGCCAGCGCTACGGGCGCTGCGGGTCCGGCATGGCGGTGACGGACCTCGTCGCCGACCGGCTCGTCCGGCTGCCGCTGTACCACGACATGACCGAAGCCGAACAGGATCGCATCCTCGACGTGGTCTTCGATTTCTACCGCACCCGATAACGATGACGACTCCCACACCCGGCTTGGCGCACGGCGGTTCGCGCATCTTTACGCGACTCGACCACCCGTACTACATTCTCGCGCCGAATTTCCGGCAAACCTCCGGCGGGATCCGCGCGATGCACTACCTGTGCCACGCGCTGAACCTGCTCGGCCACGAAGCGTACGTCTGCACGGCGGTCGTGCATCCTGACCTGCGCACGCCGCCGCTGACCAACGACATCGCGCAGGCGCACGCCCGCGCGAACCGCAGCCCGATCGTCGTCTACCCGGACGTCGTCACCGGCAATCCGTTCAACGCGCGCTGCGTCGTGCGCTATCTGCTGGCCGAGCCCGGCCGCATCAACGGCGAACCGATCACCCTGCAGCCGGACGACCTCGTCTTCACGTTCGGGCCGTCGCTGGTGCCTGAGGAATGGAAGGCGGACCTGCTGCGCATGCCGCTGGTCGACACGCGCATCTTCAACAGCGACGGGGTCGACGACGCCCGCCGCAACGGCACGGCCGTCTTCATCAATCGCCACCTGCGGCGCGGCGGCACGCTGCATCCGGTCACCGCCGAGTCGATCGAAATCTCGACCCGCGTGCCGGAACGTTCGGCGCACGAACTCGCGGCGCTGTTCCGACAGGTCGAGTGCGTGTACATGTACGAATGGTCCACCGCCGTGTTCGAAGCGCTGCTGTGCGGTTGCCCGGTCGTGTGCATCATGAATGACGCGTCGCTGCCGGAGCCGTTCCGGTGGGTGATGGACGGCAAGGGCATCGCGTGGGGGCTCGACGAACACGCGATCGCCCACGCGAAGGCCACCGTTCACGAAGCGCGCAGCGTCTACCTGAAGGAAGAGGAGACGTTCTGGCAGCAGTTACGGAACTTCGTCGAGCGGACCCAGGCCCACGCGGACCAGCTGGATGCGCAGGCCGTCGCGACGGGCGCCGCCGCCCAGGGACAGTCCGCGCCGCGCTCTTGCATCGCGGTCGTCACCGCCGAACCCGCCGACCACGCGCGCACCAGCCTGCGCTTCGCGCAGCCGTTCGCGCGGCTGGACCGCGAATGGGCGCTGACGTTCCCTGTCACGCCAGCCGGCATCGATCCCGACGCGCTGCAGCGCGCGGACCTGATCGTGCTGCAGGGCGACACGCCGGGCCTGCTGTCCGCCGCCACGCTGGAACACCTGTTCTCGCTCGGCAAGCCGGTCGTCCTCGACATCGACGTGCCGCTCGACACGCTGCTCGCCGACGTCCCCGGCGCGGCCGACAACGCGCGCCGCAAGGCAGGCATCCGCAGCGCCGTGCAGCGCGCGCATGCGCTCGTCGTGCCGTCGGAAGCGCTGGTGCGGGAGTACCGTCATGTCAACGCCTCGGTCCACGCGCTGCCGACCGGCGTCGATCTCGAGCGTCTGCACCGGGCGGCGCCCGGCGTGCGCGACCACGTGAACCTCGCGGTTTCCGGCACCGGGCTCGACGGCGTGCGTCTCGAGCAGGTCCGCCACGCGCTGGCCGAGCTCCGCCGCCGGTTTCCGGGGAAGCTCCGGGTGTCGTTCGTCGGCGCGGCGCTGCCGGCCGGCTGGGACCGCGAACCGGACGTCACGCTGATCGCGGAGCCTGCCCCTTACGACCGCTACGCCGACGCGCTGAAGCGCGCGGACCTCGACATCGCGCTGGTCGCGGCGCCGGTCACGTTGCGCGACGATGCGCCGCCGCGCGCATGGCTCGAATGCTCGGCGGCCGGCGCGGCCACGGTGCTCGTCGCCACGCCGGCGCAAGGCGGCCCGGTTGTCCACGGCAGCACGGGCTGGCTCGTCGCCGACACCGCCGACGCGTGGGTCGACGCGATCGCGCACCTGATCGAGCATCCGCACACCCGCGCGCAGCTCGCCGCGGCCGCGCAGGATGCGATCCGCGCGCAGCACGACATCGGCCGCAACGCCGCCCGCCACGGTGCGCTGTACGCGCGGCTGCTGGCGGAGAACCGGACGCTGGCGCCCGTCGCCGCGACTGCGGACGCCGCACCGCACCGCAAGCGCCTGATCGTGTATTCGATCGATCCGGACGCATGCGCGTCGTCGCGCATTCGCCTCACGCTGCCGTTCGGTCTGCTGAACGATGAATGGGAACTCGTCCCGGGCTTCCGGGACGGCCAGATCGACAGCAGCGTGCTGGCCACGGCCGACGCCATCCTGCTGCACCGGCTGGCGCCCGGCACGCTGACGGGCAACGACCTGTACACGATCTTCAAGCATGAAAGGCCGGTGATCTACGAGACCGACGACCTGCTGACCGACCTGCCGTCCACGCATCCGCTCGCCGCTCAAGGCGGGGTGGCCCGCGCGGGGATCGAGCTCGTGCTGCGCAACGCGGACGCCGTGATCGTATCCACGCCATTCATCGCCAGCCGCTACCGGCTGTCACACCCGCGCGTTCACGTGCTGCCCGACAGCGTGGACTTCGACCGGTTCTACCGCCCCGTGACGGCGCGCGACGACGACTGCGTGACGATCGGCATCGCCGGCGCGTCGCTGCGCGCCGACAACTTCGCGCTCGTCGACGCGGCGCTGCAAGCGATCTGCGCGCGCCATCCCGGCAAGGTCAGGGTGAGTTTCGTCGGCGCGGACGTCCCGCCGGGCTGGGCCGGCCATCCGGCCGCCGGGTGCGAGCCCGAGCTTCACGACTACGACGCGCACGCACGACGCCTGCCGGAACGGCGCTGGGACATCGCGCTGCTGCCGCTCGCCGACCACGACTACAACGCCGGCACGAGCACGATCCAGTGGCAGGAATACGCGGCGGCCGGCATCGCCTCGATCGCCAGCGACCGGCCGGCCTATCGCTTCGCGCTGCACGACGGCTGCGACGGCCTGCTGGTCCCGGATGCGCCGCAGGCCTGGGTCGACGCGCTCGAGCGGCTGATCGCGCACCCGGCGCTGCGCCGCGGGCTCGCGCGCACGGCGCAGGCGAAGGTCCGCAAGCATCACGCGCTGCAGCAGGCGCTGCCGCGCTATCGCCGTGTGTATCAGCAGTGCATCGACAAAGGCGCGATCGGCAGCCCGCCCGGCTGCCCGGAAGCGCCGATCCCCGGCGCGCTGATCCTGGACGCCGAGGGCGACCTCGACCAGGTCCGACTGAGCCTGCAGGACATCGCGCGGCGGCCGGAGCACGATCTGCTGGCGGTCGTGGTGACCACGTCGCAGGCGCCGCTGCCCGAATGGACCGACAAGGTGCGCTACCTGCACGCGCCCGCGCACGAGTACACGGCCACCGTCGAGCAGCTCTGCGCACTGCCGGCGTTCGACTGGACGCTGATCGTCGAGGCGGGCGACGGGCGTGCCGCGCAGGCACGCACGCCCGCCGATGCCGCGATCGCGTAAGTCGGCGCGCGCCGTGCCGCCTGCCTGACGCTGGCGGCCCGGCGCGCTGTCCCGGCAGCGCGCGCTGTGCTCAGGTGCTCGAACAACCGCCGCAACTGCTCGAGCTGCATGAGCTCGACGAACTGCACGAACTGGAACTGCTGCTGTCTCCGGCGCCCGAGTCGAACGAACCGCTCGACCCGCCGGTTTGCACGGCAACGGGCGGCGGCGCCATCAGCACGTTCGAATGCGCGGCCCACACGGTGCCGGCGAGCGCGCCGGCGCCGAACAGCGCGGCCGTCCACAAGAGCCCGTCCGGCGTCGCGCGGTCGCCCCGGCGTTGCTCGCGGTGCGCGTCGAGCGCCGCCTCGCCGCCGCGGGTCATGCCGCCGCGCCCGACGCCGGGCAGGCGTTCGACCATGAAGTGGTACGCGACCATGAACGCCGCCATGACAATCATCAGCAGCAGCACGGGCCGGCCGCGGCTCAGGCCGACCGCGAGCTTCGCCGCGCCCGCGCCGAACACGAGCAGCAGGATCGCGCGCGCGGCCATCCGCGTCGCCCGCATCTCGCCCGGCGCCCAGAGCCAGCCTTTGCGCTGCAACGCGGCGGCGCAGTCGGCTTCGCGCCACGCGAGACGCTGACGAAACGCGTGGCAGCTCGTCTCGCCGCCGGGCTGCCGCCTCAGCCATTCCCAGTCGGCGCCATACGCGCCTGCGTGTCGCGGATCGTCGATCCGCACCCGCGCGTCGTGGCCCTTGCTCATCCGCAGCTCGATCGCCCCGGCATGCGCGAGCGACAGCATCGCGACCTGCGCCATCCGCGCACCGCCGCCCGCGAGATACGCCGCTTCCTCCGCGCTCAGGTCGGGCGACGATTCGGGGGCGCGCGTTCCCCACACCCGGTGGCGGTATTCGATCCACTGCAGGCCGGCGATCAGCAGCAGCGCGGCGACGCAGAGCGGCACGTAGAACAACCCGAGAAAGTCCGGCCCCGAGAAGTCCAGCACATTGAAATCGCTCGCGCTCGCGCAGGTCGCCGCGACGCTGATCGCCGCCGTCGGCCACGCGAACTTCGTGAAGCGCCGCCCGCGTCGCGGGCGCGCGGCGGGCTCGCTCGACGGGCCGTCGCGCGGGGCTGCGCGCTGCACCGGGGCGTCGGTGGGCACGTCCGGCTCGGTCACGGGGCGCGGCCAGATCGCTTCGGGCGGCTCGCAACCGAATAGCCTGCGGTAGCTGTCGAGCGTGTCGCGGTAGCGCTGCGCGTACGCGGCGGCTTCGTCCGGCGCGCCCGTACCAGGCATGTGATGCAGCCGCGCGCGCAGCACGCCGGCGCAGAAGACGTCCCAGTATTCGAGCGTGTACTGCAGGTGGAAATGCCACGCGGCGTCGACCGCGACCGACGGCGTGACCGGATGGCCGGCCGCCTGCGCGAGGAACGCGAAGCGCTTGTATTCGTCGATCACGGCCAGCGCATGCGCATGCGACCAGCCTTCGGCTTCGGCAAGGCGCCGGCTGTACGGCAGCGGCGCGGTCGGATCGTCGGGGGAATAGGCGTGCAGACGCGCGAGCAGTGCCTGCTGCGCATCGGTCAGCGCGCGGGCATCGACTGCGGTCGAGGTAGACAGGATGGCAGCCATCGGGAGTCGGCGCGATGCGCGGACGGCCGCCGCGATCGTCGCTTGGAGTGGTCGTTGCGGGCGATTCTCGCACAACGGCGAGGCAACCCGACATCGGCGCGCCGGCTGCGGCCGGCGCCCGTGGTGCGGCCGGTAACGGCTCCCGATCCGACCCGAAGATGGGATTCGTAAGATAATGTTGTGCTACTGAAAGGCGAGCCAGGGCCAGGCTCGGCGAATCCCAAAAAAGAACCGGAACATAAGTTTGAACAGGCGAAACTTTTTGATGGCGGCAGCGTTGGTGCCGCTTCTCGGGGCATGCAGTCGTGACAAGAAGTCCGTGACATTCGAGCCACGGAAAATCCTGACCGGCCCCACGCCGAAAAACGGCGGCAGCCACGTCCTGACGTTCGGCGACGACGGCATCACCTTCCTGCTCGACGGCGCGCCATTCCAGATTCGTAGCGGCGAGATGCATCCGGCACGCATCCCGCGCGAGTACTGGCGCCACCGAATCCAGATGGCAAAGGCAATGGGGATGAACACCATCGCCGTCTACGTCATGTGGAATTTCCACGAGACGGCCGCGGGCAAATTCGATTTCGAGTCGGACGAGCGCGACGTCGAGACATTCATGCAGCTTTGCCAGGACGAAGGCATGTGGGTGCTGCTACGGCCCGGCCCGTATATCTGCGGCGAGTGGGATCTCGGTGGCATCCCTTCGCGCCTGCTCGCACACGATGACATCCAGTTGCGTGTGGGCTCGCACCGTGACCCGCGCTTCATGGAAGCGGCGCGCCAGTACATTGCCGAGCTGGTGCCGCGAGTACGCCCGTTGATGTCGGCAAACGGCGGCCCGATCCTGCTGATCCAGATCGAAAACGAGTATGCGACCTACGGCGACGACGTCGCCTATCTGGAGGAAATACGGCGCGCATGGGTTGACGGCGGCATCACGGGGCCGTTCTTTACCGACGATGGTGTCAAGCAATTGCGGGAAAATCGAACTGCGCTTGACGGCTGCGCGATCGGCCTCAGTGGGCCAAAGGCGCACGACATCGATCGGATACGCGAAGAGTTCCCCGGTTCTACCGTCATGGGTGGCGAAGTCTATCCGGGCTTCTTTACCCATTGGGGCGACCAGAAATTTCAGGGAGACGATTCCGATATCTCGCGCGAGCTATCCGATTTCATGCGCTATGGCTTGTCGTTCAGCATTTACGTGATCCACGGCGGCACGAGCTTCGGCTTCACGGCCGGCGCGAACCGCGACCACAAGACAGGCGACTATCAACCCGACATCACGAGCTATGACTACTTCGCGCCAATCGACGAGCAGGGACGTGCAGCGGGCAGCTTCACGCGCTACCGCGACCTGATTCAGGCGCACCTGTCCGAACCGCTCCCGCCCGTCCCGGCTGCACCGCCTACGATCGAGCTCACTGGCGATCATTCTCTGCGGCCGTTTCTTTTCGCTTCGCTATGGGACAACCTGCCGGCACCGATCGCGACAAGCGACGCGCCGCGGCCGATGGAAATGCACGGCCAACAGGCCGGCTTCGTCCTATACCGCCACGCGGCCATCGGCGGAGCCGGTGGCCCGCTATCGGCGGGTGACGTTCACGACTATGCGACAGTGTTCGTCGACACCGAATATGCCGGCGGCATGACGCGCGCGAAAATGCCGCGATATCTAGCGGAAGGGCTGCGCGTCGTACCAAACAGCGAGCACGTCACACTTCCGACTGGTGGCAAGTTGCTCGATGTGCTCGTCGAAGGCATGGGCCGCGTCAACTACGGTGACGACCTGATTGATCGAAAGGGGATCAACGGGGACGTGACGGTCGGTGCGAAGCCGTTGCGTGAATGGACAACGTACGCGCTCCCGATGGACGCCGAGTACATCACGGGGTTGCGGCAACGCTGCACCGACCCGACCCGACCCGGCCTGTTCTTCAAGGCTGCTCTCATGCTTAACCAGGTAGGCGATACGTTCCTGGACATGCGTGATTGGATCAAAGGCATCGTATGGGTCAATGGGCGCAACCTCGGCCGCTACTGGAACGTCGGCCCTCAATATCGACTGTTCTGCCCCGCTCCGTGGCTGCGAACCGGGTACAACGAAGTGTTGATCTTCGACATGCATCAAATCACGCCGGCACCGATCGACCTTCGTTCAACGCTCACCGGCTGATCCGCCGCCGCGCCGCAGCAGCCTCGGCATTCCGCTCGACCGCCCCACCGGGAGCGGTCCGGTCGTAGAAGACAGCACCAGCAACCCAGTGCAGGCCCTGGCGTTCCACGACCAACTGAAGGTCGCGCTGTGAAACCAGGCGAGGCTCGCCCACACCCGCGCCACGCCCGGAACGCTGCGGTCATCCGCCATGTCGGCAATCGCGAGGCGTTGCCGGGCCTGGAAACGTCGAAAACGCACCTGCCCGTTGTGCAGGTGATCGGCGCCACCGGCAGCCGCGCCAGCAACAGCGTAAACACGGCCAACCTGCGCCGGCTAACCGCAATTTCATCGTAGTCAGGGGCAACGATGAAGTAACGAAACCGCCAAGAGCCTGACCCGGTTCGGCGCGCCCGGCTGGGATCGAACCAGCAACCCCTGCCTTCGGAGTTTTACCTACGCTCCCCCCGCCCTCGCCCGGCAAGGGCCCGCCACGCGTCGCACCGCGCAAAACCAAGGCTGCACAAGGTCAATCAAGGCCGCCCCGGCCCACGCCAGCTGCAATCCGGCTGCACGGCGCACGCCGCACCCGCCCGTGACGTGCCCATCAAGCGCCGATCGAGCACCCGCACGGAAAGCGTAAGGCCCGATGCCCGTCGCGACACGCGCCGCGCTGCGTCTCCGTACAGGCCACGCATGCGTGTCGTTGAACGCCGCCCGGCGAAGCTCGACCATGGGAACCCTCTCCACTGCGTCACCGCCCGGGACCTCGCCATGGCAAGCAGCACGACATCGACAAGCCTCCACCACGCGCCGGTCGGCGACTGCGTTGCGTTCCCGCATCGGGAGCGCCGGCCATGATCGTGCGCACCCTGCAGGGCGACACCGTCGACGCGCTGTGCTGGCGCCACTACGGCCGCACGGACGGCACCGTCGAAACCGTGCTCGAAGCCAACACCGGGCTCGCCAGGCTCGGCGTCGTGCTGCCGGCCGGCACGCCCGTCCATCTGCCGCCGCTCGACACCGCCACGCGCGCGCGGCCGTTGCTGCAACTGTTTGACTGACCCTGGAATCGCCTGCATGGCCGAACCGAACCTCACTACCGCCGCGATGCTGTCCGCCGCGATCGGCGTCGCCGGGCTCGCGCCCGGCATCGACGGCAACGCGCTGATCGGCGCGTTCACGGGCGCCGCGCTCGTGGTCGTCACGTCGAAGGAAATCGGCGTCGCACGGCGCGCCGCGTACCTGCTGATCTCGCTCGTGATGGGCTATCTCGCCGCGCCGGAAATCGTCGGCGCCACGCCGATCCACTCGACGGGCGTCGCCGCGTTCTTCGCGGCCGCGCTCGTCATCGCCGTCACGCTGCAACTCATCGAACGGGTCAAGACGCTGGACCTGCTCGCGCTGTTCCGCAAGGGGGGATGACATGCCGCTCCCGCTCGTGCTGATCGCGCTCTGCGCCCACGTCGCCGTGCTCGTGCGCGTGCTCACCTACCGGCGCAACGGCGCGCGGCACCGGCATCGCGCGTCCTGGTTCGCGTGGATCGTCGTGGCGGTCGCCGGCGGCGCATCGATCGAATTGCTGCTGCATGCCGGCTCCGTCGGCTTCTTCGAAGCGGCTACCGCCGTCCTGCTGGCGATGTCCGTCTGCGGCACGCGCGGCAACGTCGCCCGCCTGCTCAGGAGTGAATGAATCATGAAGACCCGCCGCCTCGGCGACCACGGCGACGACGTCGGCCTGCTGCAACGCCGGCTGATCCGCGCCGGCTATCCGGTGCAGGTCACGCACCTCTACGACGCGTCGACCGAAGCCGCCGTGATCGCACTGCAACGGAACACCGGCCTCGTCGACGACGGCATCGCCGGCCCGAAGACCTGCGCCGCGCTGGCCACCGGCCGGCGCGATCCGACCCACCTCGCGCTCGCCGATCTCGAATGCGCCGCACGCACGCTCGACGTGCCGCTCGCGTGCATTCGCGCGGTCAACGAAGTCGAGTCGCGCGGCGCCGGGTTCCTGCCCGACGGCCGGCCCGTGATCCTGTTCGAACGCCACGTGTTCTGGAAGCGGCTGCAGGCACGCGGCATCGATCCCGCACCGTTCGCGGCGCGCCAGCCGGACATCGTGTCGCGCACGCGCGGCGGCTATCGCGGCGGCGCTGCGGAATACGCGCGCCTCGCGACGGCCGAGTCGATCGATGCCGGCGCCGCGTGGGAATCCGCGAGCTGGGGCGCGTTCCAGGTGATGGGCTATCACTGGGCGCGCCTCGGCTATGCCGGCATCGACGAATTCGTCGCGTGCATGGAAAGCGGCGAAGCCCGGCATCTCGACGCCTTCGTCCGTTACATCGCGGCCGACGACGCACTGCGCCGCGCGCTCCGCGCCCGCCAGTGGGCCGCATTCGCACGCGCGTACAACGGCCCCGACTACGCGGCGAACCTCTACGACGTGAAGCTCGCGCGCGCCTATGACCGCTATGCGTCGCAACCGGCCGCGTCGACGCCGGGCGGATCCGCATCGGCCGGCACCCCGTCCGCCGCATGAACGGGCTCGCCGCGAAATTCGCCGCCTGCGTCGCCGCGCTTGCCGCGTGCGCCGCCGCGGCGCTGGGCGTGCATGCGCTGCGCGCCGACCTGGGCGCCGCACGGCAGCAACTCGTCGAGACACGACAGGCGCTCGCCGGGCGCGACGACGTCATCGCGCGCATGCGGCAGGACACCGCCGAGCGCGCCCGACAGCAGGCCCGGCTCGACCGTTCGCAGGCCGCGATCGCATCGAAGCTCGACGCCACCCGACTTGAAAACCGGAGATTGACCGATGAAAACGCCGCGCTTCGCGCCTGGGCTGGCACTCGTCTGCCTGACGACGTTGTCCGCCTGCAAGCCAATCCCGCTCTCACCGGCGCCGACGCTTACGTCGAATACGTGCCAGGCGGTGAGCCCCTGCACGCTGCCGATGCTCGCGCCCCGCACCAACGGTGAGCTCGATGCCGCGCTCACGCTCGCGAAGGCGGCCTGGGCGACCTGCGCGGCGCAAGTCGACATGATCGCGGCCTGCCAGGCCGGCACGCCCGCAACCCGCCACGGAGCCCATCCGCATGATTAAGCCAGACAGCCTGCGGCGGGCGCTCGTCGCCGCCATCCCGTCACTCGGAACCGAACCGGGCGCGCTGACCGTGCTCGTCGAGCAAGGATCGATTGCGACCACCGGCACGCTGACGCCGTCGTTCGAATACCGGTACACGGCCCACGTGCTCGCGACGAATTTCTCCGGCGACACGGATCCCGTGTTCGTCGCGGTCGTCGAATGGGTCCGCAAGAACCAGCCGGATCTCGTGACGAATCCCGCCGCGCGCACGAGCGGCATCACCTTCGAGCTCGGCGTTCGCGACCCGGCGGCAGTGGACCTGTCGATCCGGCTGGCGCTGACGGAAAGCGTCAACGTCGCAACCGGGCCGGACGGCCGGCACGTGATCACCCACGTCGACGACACGCGGGTCGATCCGGCCAATACGCTCACCTGGGTCGCGCTACCGCAGATCAGGTAAGCCCGGCGGCCGGCAGCTCGTCTTCCTGCACGCGGCATCGATGCCGCGTGCTATCGAACGAACACCGTGCACCGTGCGTGCGCAGTGTTCCGCCGCGTTCACCGCCGCAACGGCTGCGCGTCGCTACCGGACATCTCGTCTCGCCCTCTTCGTTTCGCGCGCCGTGGCGAACTCGCATGTCGCGATCGCAACGCCGATCGCCCGCTCGTGCATCGCCCTCGAATCGACCAGCATCGGCGACGCGCGCCGCGTCGACGTCATCGCCCGTGGCAACCCCTCCATGCGCGCCCCATCCTCGTGTCCCGCCGCACAACACCCCTCTGCATTTCGTCGCCACGCAACCCGTCGCACCTCCGCCGAGTCGCCACCGCGACGTCGCCCCGCTCACGCACTCCAGCCTCGCCACTCCATCGCCGGGGCGCACGACGCCATCCTCATTTCAACCGGTGATGCGATTCTCGACGCGCGCGTTCGTGCCGGCATCCGGTGCGGGCTGTCCTCGTCGCGACGACACAGGCCATCGCTCGCGCCGTGGCTGCCCGACCGTCACCATGGCTGCATGGACGCAAATGAAATTCAACGGCAGGCACGCAACGCGGTGCGCAAGGGAACGATCCTCGCGGTCGACCATGCGGCCGCGTTGTGCCGCGTCTCGGTCGGCGACGCCGACTCCGACGGCAGCGGCCTGCAGACCAACTGGATTCCGTGGGTCGCCGGCACCGCCGGCGGCACGCGCGACTGGCTGCCGCCGACACCGGGCGAACAGGTCGTGCTGCTCTGCCCGATGGGCGATCCGGCGCAGGGCGTCGCGCTGCGCGGCGTTTATTCGAACGCCGCGCCGGCCCCTGCCTCGAGCCCGGACACCCACGCACGCGTCTACCCCGATGGCGCGAGCATCACGTACGACCACGCCGCGCATGCGCTCACGGCCGAGCTGCCCGCCGGCGCGACCGTGCGCATCGTCGCGCCGGGCTCGGTCGTCGTGCAGACCCGCGACGCCACGGTGAAGGCCGAGCGCATCACGTTCGACGCGCCGCAGACGACCTGCACCGGCGCGCTGACGGTCAAGGGCCCGTTCGCATTCGAATCGGGCATGACCGGCACCGGCGGCGCCGGCGGCGGCGCCACGATGCAGATCGACGGCGCGGCCACCTTCACCCGCGAAGTGACATCCCAGGGCATCAGCCTCCCGCATCACACGCATCGCGAACAGGGCGATGGACAACTCGTGAGCGCACCGCAATGAAAGGCATGAACGCGAACACCGGCCGCTCGATCTCGGGCCTGGACCACTTCTACCAGTCGATCGGCAGGATCGTGACGACGCCGCTCGCGTCGTGCGTGAAACGCCGCACGTTCGGCTCCGAGCTGCCCGACCTGATCGACGCACCCGGCAACGGCACCGTGCGCACCCGGCTATACGCGGCCGTCGCGACGGCGCTCATGCGCTGGGAGCCGCGCCTGACGCTCACCCGCGTCGTGCTCGCCTCCGACGACGCGAATGCGGCCGCCGGGTCGGTCTATCTCGACATCGAAGGCTGGACCGGCGAGAACGGCACGGCCGTATCGACCCGCGTGCCGATGACGAACGGGAGCCCCGCATGAGCGTGACGCCGATCGACCTCTCGCAGCTGCCGTCACCCGACGTCGTCGAAACGATCGACTACGAAACCCTGCTTGCCGCGCGCAAGGCACGCTTCGTGTCGCTCTACCCGGCCGACGAGCAGGCCGAGATCGCCGCGACGCTCGCGCTCGAATCGGAGCCGGTCGTGAAGCTGCTGCAGGAGAACGCGTACCGCGAGATCGTGCTGCGGCAGCGCGTGAACGACGCCGCGCGCGCCGTGATGCTCGCCTACGCGGTCGGCACGGACCTCGATCATCTCGCCGCGCTGTTCGGCATCCGGCGCCTGACGATCACGCCCGCCAATCCGGAACACAACGTCGCGGCGGTCATGGAAAGCGATACCGACCTGCGCGCCCGCACGCAGCTCGCGCCGCAGAGCCTGTCCGTCGCCGGCCCCGAAGGCGCGTACGTTTCGCACGCACGCAACGCGGACGGCCGTGTGCTCGACGCGTCGGCCGTCAGCCCGGCGCCGTGCGAAGTCCTCGTCTCGGTGCTGGCGCGCGATGGCGACGGCACGGCGGACCCGGCGCTGATCGCCGCGGTGGCGGCCGCGCTGCAGGCCGACGACGTGCGGCCGCTGACCGACAAGGTCACGGTGCGCGGCGCGGAAATCCTGCGCTACCAGGTACGCGCGCGGCTCGTGTTCTTCGCCGGCCCGGATCGCGCGGTGGCGCTCGCGGAAGCCAACCGCGCGATGAAGAGATACACCGAATCCATGCACCGCCTCGGGATGGAGGTCACGCTCGACGGGATCTACGCGGCCGCCCGCGCGGCCGGCGTGCAGAAGGTGATCCTCGAAAGCCCGTCCACCGGCCTGCCGGCGACGAAGCAGCAGGCGCCGTATTGCACCGGAATCGAGCTGATCGACGGCGGGGTGTACAGCAATGAATGACGTCCTCCCGCCGAACGCGACGCGGCTCGAACGCCGGCTCGCCGCGACGAACGCACGCATCGACGACGTGCCGACGCCGCTCGCGACGCTGATGAATCCGGACGCGATCCGGTCCGACCTGCTGCCGTGGCTCGCGTGGCACCTCGGCGTCGATGCGTGGAAGGACTACTGGCCCGAGTACGTGAAGCGCGCCCGGGTCGGCCAGGCGATTCCGATCGCCCGCCGCAAGGGCACCGCCGCCGCAGTGCGCGAAGTCGTCGCGGCCTTCGGCGGAAACATCGTCCTGCGTGAATGGTTCGAGCAGCGCCCGCCGGGCCAACCCGGCACGTTCGACCTCGTGATGACGGTCAGCGGCCAGGAAGGCCAGCCGCCGACCGCCGAATACGTCGCCGACATCCTCGCGGAAATCGACCGGACCAAGCCGGTACGGGCGCACTACACGTTCACGCAGGGCTTCGAGATGCGGGGCCGACAACCGGTCGGCGCCGCCGCGCGCGTGGCGGCCTATCGCCGCCTGAACCTCACCGACTACTGATCGCACATGGCAACCCAGATCATCATCACCGACGCCGGCCGTGCCGCGCTCGTCGCCGCCGGCAACGGCGGCACGAACGCCCACCAGGTCGTGGAAATCGGCCTGGCGAACGCGCCGTTCGTCGCCGACAAGGGGCTCACGAAGCTGCCGAACGAGCTGAAGCGGATCAAGTCCTTCGGCGGCGCCAACGTCGCGCCGGACACGATTCATACGACGCTGAAGGACGACACCGCGGACCAGTACTCGCTGTACGGGTTCGGCCTCTATCTCGAGAACGGCGTGCTGCTGGCCAGCTATGGCCAGGCGACGCCGATCATGGAGAAGTCGCCGGCCGCGATACTGCTGCTGTCGTCCGACCTGCAGTTCGCGACGATCGACGCGACGAAACTCGTGTTCGGCGACGCGTCGTTCCTCAACCCGCCGGCGACCACGGAGCGGCAGGGCGTGGTCGAGCTGGCGACGCAGGCGGAAGTGAACGCGGGTGCGGACGATGCGCGCGCCGTGACGCCGAAAACCGCGGCGTCGCGATATGCGGCGTTGACCGGGGCGAAGTTCACCGGGCCGGTCGTGACTGAATTCGATGCGGGTCCGGATACGGCGCATGTCACGGTGCGTCCGCCGACCGGCAAGAACGGACGGGAAAGCCGCGTGCGTCTGCATGGCACGTTCAGCGGTACCAACACCGACACCGGATCACGCATTGTCGCAACGTTGCGTTCGGGTTTCGACAATGGCGCCTGGGGGCGCGAATACGTCGACCTCTGGCTCAACCGTGCGGTCAACGACAACGAAACCGACGCGAACCAGGCGCGCGCCCTGCGCATCGCCTACGGTGGCCGCGTGCTCGTCGGCGACGTCAGGAACGACGACGGGAACTCGCGACTGCGCGTCGGCGGTGATGCCGTTGCCGAAGGCACGAGCTATTCGAAGGCCGTATCGATCGATGGCGGGGCCGGCAATTTCTCGACGCTGTTCTTTACCGACGGCGGCAAGATCCGCTGGTCGCTGTTCAAGCGCGACGGCACGGCAACGGGGGGCAACGGCGGCAACAACTTCGGATTGAACGCGTTCGCGGACGACGGCGTTACGCAGTTCTCCGCGTTTCGTGTGGACCGCGGCACGCAGACGTTTTCGGTCGCGAAGCGCCTGACCGTCGGCGACATCGGCGACGACGGCCGTAACGCGATCCAGGTCGGCGGGAGCGCAACGTTCGCGGGTGGATTGACCGCGCGTGAAATGGACGCCACGGGTTCCCATTTCCGCGCGATCTCCAACGGCTACGGAGCTTTCCTGCGCAATGACGGCACGAACGTGTATCTGCTGTCGACGAACAAGGGCAATGCGGAAGGTCAGTGGAATGATTTCCGCCCGTTTGCCTGGTCGCTATCCGACGGGATCGTCCGCATCAGTGACAGCGGTGCCTTGACAAACATCGGCGGCGATCTCGCAATCGGAAGGAGTACGGATGAAGGACACATCCGGCTCGGTCCCGTCGATGGCCATTTCTACGCCAATGCTCATTCAGTCGGCTGGTGGGGTAAAGCCGACTCATTCCAGTACATCCTGGACGACCACACGTTCCGCATCAACGGCAACGTGGTGTGGCACACCGCGAACCTTACCCCGCTCGACCGTAGGACCGGCGGCACGATGTCGGGCGACATCTGGTTCGATCCGGGCAAGCGGATTTTCCTGGCGGAAGGCAGCGCGCAAGCACCGTCGCTCACGTTCGTCAACGACGGTGCGCCGGACACCGGCCTGTACCACATCAACGACGGCTCGTTCGGCGTGACGTGCAACTCGATCCCGCAGGTTGCGTTCACACCGGGCGGAACGACCTTCCAGACACCCGTGCAGGGCCCGACACCCGCCCCGGGCGATCGTTCGAAGGCGCTCGCCACGACTGAATGGGTGCTGGCCGCCCTCTCGACGGCGACGGTCGGCCAGATCGTATTCGAGCCGCGCACGCTGCCGCGCGCCGGGTTCCTGAAAGCGAACGGCGTGCTCGTCAATCGTGCCGACTACCCCGCTCTTTGGGCCTATGCGCAAGCCAGTGGCACGCTCGTCTCGGACGATGAATGGCACAACCAGCGATGGGGTTGTTTCTCGTTGGGCGACGGCTCGACGACGTTCCGCCTGCCTGAGCTGCGCGGTGAATTCATCCGGTGCTGGGACGACGCCCGCGGTGTCGACACCAACCGCATCCTCGGCTCGTGGCAGGACAGCGCGAACCGCTCGCACGGCCATGGCGCGAGCGCGGCCGCAGTCGGCGACCACGCGCACTCCGCGTGGACCGACTCACAGGGCTGGCACGGCCACCACGGCTGGACCGGCAGCGTAGGCGATCACCAGCACGTCGCACCCTACACGGAAGTGGGTGTCGCTCCGTTCGGTACGCATTCCGGCGCTCACCAGGGCTCGAACGGCGGCGTCGACAACGACAACCCGTGGGCATTCACGTCCGGCGCCGGCGGTCACAACCATGAATTCAACACCGAAGGCGCCGGCACGCACGGCCACAACGTCGGTATCGGTGCCGCAGGCAGTCACAGCCACGCCATCACCGTCAACCTCGACGGCGCCAACGAATCGCGTTCGCGCAACGTCGCGCTGCTCGCGTTGATCCGCGCTTATTAACCTGGACCCCGAAACATGCTGATCCACCACTACCACCAGTCGACCGGCGAATACCTGAGCAGCGGCCAGCCCGACGCCGATCCGCGCAACCCCGAACGCTGGCTCGTGCCGTCATGGGCGACGTTCGACGAGCCGCCGGCGCGCACGCCGACGACCTGGCCGTTCTATCGCGACAACGCGTGGACGCTGCTGCCGGACTTCCGCGGCCGCCTCTGCTATCGCACCGACACGGGCGAACCGGTCGAAATCGCGACTGCCGGCAAGACGCCCGACGAACTCGGCCTCACGACCGAACCGCAACCGTCGCCGCGCCATGCGTGGATCAACGGCGCGTGGGCGATCCCGGCTGCACTGCTCGAGCGCGAAAAACGCGACGCCGCGATGGCCGAGTTCGAGCGACGACTCGAAGCCGCACGCAAGGCGAACGCCGGCAAGGCCGACGCCTACGCCGCGGGCCTGCTCGACGACGAAGGCGTCTATTACTTCAAGGCCTGGTCGGCCTATCAGATGGCACTCGTTTCGGTCGTCCAGGCCGACACGTTCCCCGATGCGGTGACGTGGCCGACCACGCCGGCGCCGTACGTACCGCCGCCGCCTTCCAAGCCGGAGCCGGAGCCGGAACCTCAACCGGAACCGAAGCCCGAGCCGAAGCCCGACGAACCCAGCGCACCTGCAGCTCCGGTCGCGGACCCCGCGGCCTGATCCGCACGGGATTTCTCCCGTTCTCTTTCATCTGATCTGCACACACAGGAGCCACACACCATGCCGCAGGATTACCACCACGGCGTACGCGTCATCGAAATCAACGAGGGCTCGCGCCCGATCCGCACCGTGTCGACGGCCGTCGTCGGCATCGTCTGCACCGCGTCCGACGCCGATGCCACCGCCTTCCCGCTCGACACGCCCGTCCTGCTGACCAACGTCGTCGCCGCGCTCGGCAAGGCCGGCACCAAGGGCACGCTGCGCCGCACGCTCGACGCGATCGGCCGGCAGACCAAGCCCGTCACGATCGTCGTGCGCGTCGCGGAAGGCAAGGACGCCGCCGAGACGGCGACCAACGTGATCGGCACCGTCACCGCCGACGGCAAGTACACCGGCATGAAGGCGCTGCTCGGCGCGCAGGCGCGCTTCGGCGTGAAGCCGCGCATCCTCGCGACGCCGGGCCTCGACACGCAACCCGTCGCCGCGGCGCTCGCGTCGATCGCGCAGTCGCTGCGCGCGTTCGCGTACGTGTCGGCCAACGGCTGCAAGACGAAGGAAGAAGCCGTCGCCTATCGCAAGCAGTTCAGCCAGCGCGAACTGATGATCGTCTGGCCGGACTTCCTCGCGTGGGACGACACGACCAGCAAGACGGTCGTCGTGCCGGCCACCGCGTATGCGGCCGGCCTGCGCGCGAAGATCGACAACGACACGGGCTGGCACAAGACGCTGTCGAACGTCGGCGTGAACGGCGTCACCGGCATCAGCGCCGACGTGTCGTGGGACCTGCAGGATCCGGCGACGGACGCGGGCTTCCTCAACGAGCAGGACGTGACGACGCTCGTGAACCGCAACGGCTTCCGCTTCTGGGGTTCGCGCACGTGCTCGGACGATCCGCTGTTCGCGTTCGAGAACTACACGCGCACCGCGCAGGTCATCGCCGATTCGATCGCCGAAGCGCAGATGGCCATCATCGACGGCCCGCTCAACCCGTCGCTGCCGCGCGACATCATCGAAACGATCAACGCCAAGTTCCGCGAATGGATCTCGCAGGGCTACCTGATCGGCGGCTCGGCCTGGTACGACCCGGAGCCGAACACGACCGACGTGCTGAAGTCCGGCAAGGCGTATCTCGACTACGAATACACGCCGGTTCCGCCGCTCGAAAACCTGATGCTGCGCCAGCGCATCACCGACCGTTACCTCGCCGATTTCGCCGCGCGCGTCAGCGCGTAACGACCGGCCTCACCAGGAGTCAAACACGATGGGTATGCCTCGCAAACTCAAGGGATTCAACCTGTTCCAGAACGGCGAGAACTTCGTCGGCCAGGTTGTCGAAGTCACGCTGCCGAAGCTCACGCGCAAGATGGAGGACTACCAGGGCGGCGGCATGAGCGGCCCGATCAAGGTCGACTTCGGGCAGGAAGGGATCCAGCTCGAATGGACCTGCGGCGGCTTCATGCGCTCCGTGCTCGGCCAATACGCGATCACGAAGCACGACGGCGTGCTGCTGCGCTTCGCCGGCGGCTACCAGTCCGAGGATTCGACCAACGTCGACGCGATCGAGATCGTGATCCGCGGCCGCCACAGCGAAATCGACCCGGGCACCGCGAAGTCGAAGGAAGACACCGTGTTCAAGGTCACGACCGTCGCCAGCTACTACAAGCTGTCCGTGAACGGCCAGGACGTGATCGAGATCGACTTCGTCAACATGATCGAGAAGGTCAACGGCAACGACCTGTTCGCGGCGCTGCGCAACGCGATCGGCCTGTAATCCGCCGCCCGGCCGGTTACGCCGGCCGGGCCCTTCCTCGCCCTTCCCCCCGCTTGATCACCGACAGGACCACCATGAATCCGATGCAACCCGACCCGGCCGCGAACGACTCGCAGGCCGATGCGTCCGCCGTCACCGCCGTCGCCGCGCCCGACCAGGACGATCCGGCCACCCACACGCTCGACACGCCGCTCGTGCGCGGCAACCAGACGATCACGTCGATCACGCTGCGCAAGCCGAAATCGGGCGAACTGCGCGGCGTGTCGCTGTCCGACCTCGTCAGCCTCGACGTCGTCGCGCTGTCGAAAGTGCTGCCGCGCATCAGCTCGCCGATGCTGACCGAAGCCGACGTCGCCAACATCGACCCCGCCGACCTCGTGCAGCTGGGAGGCATCTTCGCCGGTTTTTTGATGCCGAAGGCCGTGAAATCCCGACTGGCCTCCCAGACCGCGTAGAAGACCCGATGGCGGACATCGCGACGGTGTTCGGCTGGACACCGCCCGTGATGGATGCCTTCAGCCTGGCCGAGCTGATGGACTGGCGCGAGCGCGCCCGAGTACGCGCCGGCGCCCAATGAGCGAAACGATCGACGATGGACAACACCACGAAACTGCGCGTCATGTTCGACATGGTCGACAACATGACGAAGCCCCTGCAAATGATGCTGACCGGCAACCGGGGGCTCGCCGCGGCGCTGAAGGACACGCGCCGCGAGCTGGATGACATGGCGAAGACGCAGAAGCGCATCGGCGAGTTTCGCGAGATGCGCAAGGGCCTCGCCACCACGGCATCGGAGCTCTCGGCGGCACGCGCACGCGTCGACACGCTCGCCCAGTCGCTGCGCGCGACCCGCTCGCCGTCGCAACAGATGATCAGCGACTTCAACAAGGCGCAACGCGCGGCCGAGAACCTGGCGTCCGCGCACCACTACCAGGCCGGTCGCGTACAAGCCATGCGTACCCAGCTCGCCGGCGCGGGCATCGACACGCGCAACCTGTCGCGGGACGAGCGCAACCTCCGCGCGACGATGGCGTCGCGTGCATCGATGATCGACGCGGGGGTGCGCGGGTACGACACCCGGCGCCAGCAGCAAGCCGACGCCCGGCGCGCCAGGATCGACGCGCTGCGCGGCGTCGGCGAGAAGTGGGCGAAGCGCGGCGAGACGGTCAAGGGCGTCGGCAAGAACATGCTCGGCATGCTGTCCGATCCGCTCGACGCCGCGAAGCAGGCCGAAAGCGAAACGCTGCGCATGCGCGCCGCGGGTGCGTCGGCCGACGCGGTGAAGTTCGCGCGCGCGCAGCGGGCGCCGGGGCTGTCGACCATCGACAACCTGGCGCTGATGCGCGAATCGCTGACCGAGTTAGGCGGCGACGAACAGCATGCGCGGGTCGCGCTGCCGTTGCTGTCCTCGATGAAATTCGCGAACGAGGCGCTGTACGGCAAGGAAGATGCGAAGAAGAACGTCGACCAGTTCATGAGCATGCTGAAGGTGATCGACCTGCGCGGCGGCACGAAGAGCGAAGCGGCGTTCGGCGCCGAAGCGAACCTCGTGCAGAAGATGCAGACGGCGACCGGCGGCAAGGTCAGCGGCGACGAGTGGAACAACTTCGCCGAATCGGGTGGCAACGCGGCCAAGAAATTGCGCACCGACGCGTTCTATTACCAGATGCAGCCGCTCATCGAGAAGCTGGGCGGCAAGTCGGCCGGCGCAGGCCTGGCCGCGCTGTCCGGCAGCGCGCTCGAGGGCAAGGCGTCCGCACTCGCCGCGCAACGGCTGGCGGCGCTCGGCCTCGTCGATCCGAAAGGGCTCACGCACCGGAAGAACGGTGCGATCGCCGGGCTCAAGCCGGGCGCACTGGCGGGCAGCGACATGCTGCAGGCGTCGCCGTTCGAATGGCTCGAAAAGGTGCTGCTGCCGAAGCTCGCCGCCAAGGGCATCACGAGCCCCGACAAGGTCAAGGCCGAACTGGCGAAACTGTTTCCCGACAAGGCCGCGGGGAACCTGCTCACCACGATGTACGACCAGCGCGAGCAGATCCACGACACCGAGCGGCAGAGTGCCGCCGCCGACGGCGTCACCGGCATGCGGGCGAAAGCCGCGGATTCGACCGCGGGCCGCGAGCTCGTCGTCCTCGCGCAGTTGCGCGACCTGAAGCTCGAGATCGGCGAGAAGATCACGCCGATGTACAACGCGGCGCTGGACGTCACGGCCACCGTGCTCGGGAAAATCGTGAAGTTCGTGCGCGAACACGGCACGGCCACCCGCATCCTCGCCACGACTTTCGCCGGGCTGGGTGGCGTACTCACGGTCGTGGGCACGCTGGCGAGCGTCTTCGGTAACGTGCTCGGGACGGTGAACGTGCTCCGCTTCGCGACGTCGATGGTCAGCGCCTTCAGGCTCGTCGGGCAGGCGTTCATGGTGCTCGGCCGGCTCGCGCTGGCGAATCCGGTGATCGCCGTGATCAGCCTGATTGCAGCGGCCGCCATCTACGTCTGGCAGAACTGGGACACGCTCGGCCCGAAGTTCATCGCGCTGTGGGAAACCATCAAGGGCGCGTTCGGCGCGGCCGGCGACTGGATCACCGCGAAATGGGACGCCACCGTCGAGTGGGTGAAGACCGCGATCGGCGGCATCGGCGACTGGTTCGGCGACATCGGCACGCGCTTCCAGGAAATCGGCGCCAGCCTGGTGTCGGGGCTCGTCGACGGCATCAAGAGCCGCTTCGTCGCGGTGAAGGAGACGGTCGGCGGCCTCGGCAGTTCGATGCGCGACTGGGCCAAGGAAAAACTCGGCATAAAGGCTTCGACCACGCCCGACGACGCCACGGCCGGCGCCCCGTCGCTCATGGCCCGCACCGCCGCCGCCCTCACGACCACCGCCGCGCTGGTCGGCCCGCCCGCGTTCGCCGCGAGCCCCGCGATCGCCGCCGCCGCCCCGCTCGAGCGCTACAACCTGTCGCTCGACTACCGCGCGCCGCTCACGGCGCCGGCCGTCGCTGCCGCCAGCGCCGCGCCCGCGAGCGGCCCCGTCACCATCAACATCGCACCGCCGCCCGGCGCCGACGCGGCCGAGATCGCCCGCATGGTGCGCGCCGAGCTCGAACGCGCCGAACGCGCGAAAGCGTCGCGCGCCGGCTCGCGCCTGTCCGATTGATCGTTCGTTGAAGGAAACCCGCCCATGATGATGTCGCTCGACCAGTTCGTTTTCAGCCTGGCGACCACGCCGTACCAGGAGCTCCAGCGCCAGCGCAACTGGAAGCACCGCACCAGCTCGCGCATCGGCGTGCGCGATGCGAGCCAGTTCACCGGCGCCGGCGACGACACGATCACCCTGTCCGGCATCGTCGCCCCCGACAACGGCATCGGCGAGATCGCGTCGATCGAGGCGCTCGCCCGGATGGGCGACGCCGGCGACGCCTACGTGCTCGTCGACGGGAACGGCAACGTGTACGGCGCGTACGTGATCGACAGCCTCAACGAGACGGCCACGTATCACACGAAGGAAGGCATCGCGCGCAAGATCGCGTTCACGCTGACGCTCAAGCGCGTGGACGACGGCGTGCTGGCCGAGCCGCAGCAGGACGACGAAAGCGGAGCGGACGAGCAATGAGCACGCTGGAACGCAAGCCGGGCGATGCGCAGGCCCGCGCGGGCCGCGTGCAGCCGCAGGCCGACTATCGGATCACGCTCGACGGCCGCGACCTGTCGCGCCTGATCGCGCCCAACCTCATCAGCCTGTCGCTGTCGGAATCGCGCGCGGACGAGGCCGACATGCTCGACCTGGTGCTCGACGACGCGCGCGGCACGTTCGCGATTCCGAAGCGCGGCGCGAGCATCAAGCTGTCGATCGGCTGGGTCGGCGAGCCGCTCGTCGACAAGGGCGCGTTCACGGTCGACGAAGTCGAGCACGGCGGCGCACCGGACGTCATCACGATCCGCGCGCGCTCGGCATCGATGACGAAGGGCATGCACGAGCGCCGCGAGAAAAGCTGGCACCGGCAGACGATCGGCGCGATCGTGCGCACCATCGCGACGCGCCACGGGCTCACGGCCGCCGTCGACGCCACGCTCGCCGCGACGCGGATCGACCATGTCGATCAGACGCAGGAATCCGACATGTCGTTCCTGACGCGCCTCGCCAGGCGCTACGACGCGGTGATGACCGTGAAGGACAAGCGCCTGCTGTTCATGCCGATCGGCAGCGGCAAGACCGTCAGCGGCCAGCCGCTCGACGTGCTGGCCATCACCCGCGCGAGCGGCGACCAGCATCGCTACCACATCGCGCAGCGCGACGATTACACGTCGGTGCGCGCGCACTATCACTCGAACGGCAGCGCGCGGCGGCTGTCGGTGGTCGTCGGCGACGCAAAAGGCAAGAACGTCAAGGTGCTGCCCGAGGATTACGCGACGGAAGCCGAGGCCCGGGCGGCCGCGCAAGCCGACTATGCGCGCACGCAGCGCGGCCAGTCGACGCTGAGCTACACGCTCGCACTGGGCCGGCCCGAACTGTTTCCCGAAATGCCCGTCACCGTGACGGGGTTCAAGCCGGAAATCGACGAGACGCCGTGGCTCGTGAAGAAGGCGACGCATACGATCGGCGACGGCGGGTTCACGACCGCGCTCGAGCTCGAGGTACGCGATGCGCCGAAGCAGTCGGGTCGAACCGGCAAGCGCTGACGGGTGAAGTAACGCCCAGGGCCGCAATGCCCGGCACGCGATCGCGTGCCGGCGATCGCGGTGGCGAACTCAGGATCTCGGTGGGCGGGGCGACGCAATGCGCGGGGTGCGCGGCTCGGATTCGATGCAGCGGCCGGAGCGAATGCCGGCCGGCGGGGAGGCGTGGCGGCGCTTCAGCTCGATTGCTGGCGCCCGCCGAGCGTGATGCGCGTGTCCCGCGCGTCGTCGCATTGCTGCAACGTGGCCCGCGCATCGCGCAGATTGGCCATCGCCTGCAGCGCGGCCTCGAGCACCTGCCCGACCGACAGCATCGCGCTGTCGATCTTTGCGTGCGCGTCGGCCCGTTCGTCGTCGGTCAGGTCCGGACGATATCGCGGCGGGCCCATCGTCGATCCGCGCGGGTCCGCGCGATGGTCGGCGCGCGCCGACGCGCCGATCGTCCCGATGTCGTGCTTCCTGTTGGTGTCCATTTTTCCGGTCTCCGCAAACTCAGTCATCCACCGGGGGCCGCCTGACACGACGGGTCGCCTCGGAACGCCCCGCCGCCAGCTCACCGGCTTTCAGAATGCTAAACCAATACTGTATGGATATACAGTGATTCGTCCGATTTTATCCGATGCGCTTGCGCGGCGCGCTCAGCGCACCGCCGTGGTATCGGGGAAAGGGAAAGGGGATGAGCCGCCCGCGCCGCCGCATGCGCCGTGGCGCGGATCGGGCAGCGTGTGGCCGCGTGTGGCCGTGCGCAGCGCGCTGCCGGCATACGCAGCAGCGCGTGCGCCGGGCCGCGCGGCCGCTTATTTCTTCGGTTGCTTCGCCGCGCGCTCGGACTTCAGCCGTTCGACCTCGGCCATCGCGCGCTCGACGTTTTCCGCCGTGCGCTGATCGAGTGCCGCCCGGCGATTCTCCGGCAGGCGCTTCGCGCGCCGCGCCGGCGCCGACTGCACCATCGCGCCCGTGCTGATGCAGCTGGCGAGAAACGCGTGCAGCGATGCCTTGCCGGCGTCGTTGAGCTGCCGGTACATCGCCAGCACGTCGGCTTCGTCCGCGTCGCGGCCGCCGGCCTCCGACGCCGGTTCGCCTGCGGCGGACCGTTCGCCGGTCAGCACGTAGCCGATATCGACACCGATCTCGCGAACGGCCAGCAGATAGGACGCGTCGGGAGAGCGCTCATCCGACTCGTACGCCGACTGCGAGCGCCTCGCGACACCGCCCACGGTCGCAAACTCATCCTGGCTGAGCCCGATGCGCAAGCGCTCGTCCCGCAAGCGACTCCCGATTTGTGTCATAAATTACCCATTAACAATTGACGCGCTGTTTTTTGCTCATTACACTGGCCTTACCGTAACGCAAGACTATCTCGACAAAGTATACCGACCATGACTACTCCCCAAGGCCCGCGCCGTTCGCCGCGCGGCACGATGTCGGACAAACCCGTCTACGTCGGGCTGACGCCGGTCGAGCGCGGCGAGCTCGAGCAGCTCGCCGCGCAGCGCAACCGCTCGATCTCCAGCATGGCGCGCGAACTGATCCGCATCGGCACGAGCCACCTGCGCGCGATCGCGGCGCCGCGCTCGCGCACCGCCGGCCGTTGAACCGGGCGCCCTCATGTTCCGCACCGTCGAACGCGCCCGACCGTCCGTGCCCGCAACGTCGATTGTGAACTGCGCGCGCGCCCGCAACCATCCGCCGATCGGCCAGCGATGCAGCCGGATCGCCCGCGCAGCCCGCTGCCCGTCCGGCCCTGCGCAGACTCTCGCCCGGAGCGCGACCCCATGCGAATCCTGAACCGTTGCCCGCACTGCCGCACCCGCGCCACTGCGCGCAGCAGCCGCGAAATGTCGCTGACGTTCCGCGAAATCACGTTCCAGTGCGCGAATCCGGAGTGCGGCCACACGTACGTCGTCAACATGGAATTCGCCCGCACGCTGTCGCCGTCCGCCGTCCCGAACCTCGCGTTGCAGCTGCCGCTTTCGCCGCACGTCCGCGAACGCCTGGCCGCGCAACTCGAGCTGCCGGTCTGACGCCCTAACCCCTTCGTTCCCGCGTTTCCCTCGCATCGTGCCTGAATGGCGCGAGGGATCGCCTTTGCCATTGAAAAGGACACCTCATGATCCCGATCCAAGCGGGCCGCGCCGTCCGATGCCCCGCCCGCCCGGCGGTCCGCCACCCCGCGCGATGCGTACGGGTCTATGACCAGGAGGCGCGCCCATGAACCGCTACGCCACCGAACCCGCGCCGCATGACGCCGCGCTGCGCGCCGCGATCGCGGCGGCCGCCGACACGCTGGGCTTCGACGCCCCGCCGGACAGCCCCGAGCGGCAACGCACGCTCGGCCGCTTCGTGTCGGCGCTCGCCGATCGCCTCGCGCTCGGCTTCCCGCAATCCGCCGCCGCGCTGCGCGCGCTCGCCCATTCACCGGCCACGACGGGCCATCCCGCGCCGCCCGCATCACCGCAACCCGAACGGCAGCAATGACGAAGATATGGCCTCGATCGACGAACTGAAACGACACATCGACCTGCATGACCTCGCCGGCCGCCTCGGCCTGAAACGCGGCCGCGGCGGCGACCGCGCGCTCTATCACTCGCCGCAGCACGCGGACCGGAGCCCGTCGCTGTCGATCTATGCGAATCACCCGAAGTACGGCACCGGCTGGCGCGATCACAGCGCCGACGCCGGCGGCTCGTGCATCGACCTCGTGATCCACGCGCGCGGCGGCACGGTGGCCGACGCCGTCCGCTATCTCCACGACGCGTATGGCCTCCCGTCCGAGCGCCCGGCCCCCGCCGAGCGCCGCGAGAAATCCACCGTCGAATACATCGCCGACCGCTGCACGGCCGAACGCGATCGCGTGCGCGACTATCTCGGCGGCCGCGGCATCTCCGCCGCGGCGCTCGACGCGGCATTCGCGGCACGCACGCTCGGCTTCAATACGTGGACGAGCCCGAAGATCGCCGCCGGCGACGTCGGCCACGGCGGCCCCGCCGCCGCGTTCGTGGTGCGCGCGCCGGGCGATGCGCGCGTCGTCGCGGTCGACATGCGCTACGTCGACCCCGCGCTCAACGGCGGCGTCAAGACGCAGACCCAGGGCGACAAGGCCGGCTACGGATGGACCGCCGATGCACGCCGGCTCGACCGCGCGAAACGCGTGGTCATCGTCGAGAGCGCGATCAACGCGCTGTCGATCGACACCTGCGCGCTGCCCGGCACGGCCGCGCTTGCGCTGCGCGGCCTCGCGAACGTCGAGCGTATCGACTTCGCGTTCCTGCGCGGCAAGCAGGTCACGATCTGCCTGGACAACGACGAGCCGTTCGCGGAAGGCCACCCGCGCGCCGGGCAGCGCCCCGGCCCCGAGGCCGCATGGGCGCTCCATGAACGGCTGACCGCGCTCGACATCAGCGCGGTGCTGGTCGACCAGTCGGACTGGCTGGCGGATCTGGCGGACGGCGACGCCAAGCGCACGCCGATCAACGACGTGAACGACTACCTGCAGCTGCGCGGCCCGGCCGACCTCGCACGCGCGCTCGACCAGCTCGAGCCGTGGCTCGTCGCCGGCCTGCCCGGCGACGCGTCGCGCCGCGGCCGGCCGCGCATCTTCCTGCCGGCGCACGATTTCGCGCAGTACTGGCGGTTTCGCGTGCGGCCCGACTTCACGAACTACATCACCAAGATGGATCGCAACGAGGAATCCGGCGTCGAGACGCCCGTGATGACCGACCTGTGCGGCTTCCGCATCGCCGGCATCAGCCGCGTGGCCGTCGCGAGCGCGACGTCGACGATGACGGGCGACGCCGACCAGGCGCCCACCGTCTACTTCGCCGTGTCGGTGCAGGCGCCGCGGCACGGTGCGCAGCTGATCCGCCGCGTGATGCTCGACGACCAGCTGCACAACGTCGATCAGTGGAGCAAGTTCGGCCCGATCTGGGCGCCGGCGCCGTTCAAGCGGATGGTGAACATCCTCGAGCGCGGCGCCGACCTCGGCGCGCGCCGGGCCGCGAACTTCGTCGGGCTCGCGTGGCGCGACGGGCGGCTGATCGTCAACGAAGGCCCCGACTGCTACTTCACCGAAGCGGACAAGCAGTGCCCGTATCACAACCTCACGTTCCCGGGCGGCCCGGTGAGCGACGCGCGCCGCGTGATCGCCGCCTACCAGACGACGTTCCGGCAGAACGCCGCGACGATCCCGCTCGTGTGGGCGCTCGGCGGCCACCTGAAGGCGCTGCTCGGCTTCTGGCCGCACCTGACGATCCAGGCGAACAAGGGCGCGGGCAAGTCGACGCTCATCAAGCGGCTCGAGCGCTCGCTCGCGTTCACGATGTTCTCGGGGCAATCGCTGCAGACCGAATTCCGCCTGCTGACCAGCATCAGTCACACGAGCCACCCGGTCGGCTGGGAAGAGCTGTCGGCGCGGCGGCAGGACGTGATCGACAAGGCGGTCGGGCTGCTGCAGGAGAACTACCAGTACACGGTGACGCGGCGCGGCACCGACATGACCGAATACCTGTTGTGCGCGCCCGTGATGCTGGCCGGCGAAGACGTGCCCGTGCGCAGCCTGCTCGGCAAGCTCGTGCGCACGACGCTGACCGGCAAGCGCGGGCCGCTGCTGCCCGACGACCTGCCGCGCTTCCCGGTCCGCCAATGGCTCGAGTTCCTGACCGGCCTCGACCGGCGCACCGCGCTCGACCAGTACGCGACGCTGCGCGACCAGGCGCTCGCCGGCTGCCGCGCGAGCGGCGAGGACGACGGCGCGCGGCGCATGGCCGGCAACTACGCGGCGATCGGGCTCGCGTGGCGCTACCTGTGCGAATTCGCGGGCATGGACCCGAGCGAAGGCGAGTTCCCGCGCGACCTGATCGCCGAGATGAACGGCCACGTCGCCGAAACCAGCGCCGACCGCGAGCCGTGGGTCTGGATCATGGAAACGGTGCTGTCGGAAATCGACGGCGGCAACTACAAGCATCCGTACACGTTCGACACCGTCGACGGCGAATTCTGCCTGCTGCTGCGCACCGGGCACGTGATGGATCACCTCGCGCACACGAGCGCGCTGCGCGACAAGTGGAACGGCCTGCCGGTGAAGTCCGACCGCGTGTTCAAGGCGCAGCTCAAGCACGCCGGCGTCGTGGTCGGCGAGAAGGAGGTCGAGCGCCGCATCTACATGCGCCGCGTGCCGTACCTGACGCCGGTGTCGCTCGAGCGCCTGGCCGCATTCGGCCTGCACGTGTCGGTGCGCGAGGATCTGGCGACCGACGCGCTGCAGGGAGGCCGCGCATGAGCCGCGCCCTGTCCAGCCAACCACCGCACGGCGGAACCCGCCGGGAGTGGGCAGGCAGCGCACGCGAGTCGTGGTTGTCGCGGGTGACGGCTCGCAAGTCCTTGATTCCTGAGGAAACTGCCGCCCTGCCTCACGTCGGGTTCGCCACGTGTCATGCCGCTTTTGCCATGAGTCCGGCTGGCGCGCCGGCGGCGGTTCCTTCTTCTTTCTCTCTCTTCAACTCATTGAAGAAAAAGAAGAAAGAGAACCGGGAAACCACGGCGACGAGCCGCCATCGCGCGCCACGAGTCGGCGCCGCATTGCCATCGGTCGCCGCCGAGGCAGCGAGTTCGCGCCATGGGTTCCACGCGCTCGCCACGCCTGAATGATGGCAACCGATGGCCAACAAAACGCTTGAACATCAACGTGTTATGCACCCTTCACACGCGAACCACCACTCCACGAGTTGCGCTGCGTGCCCGCCCGGCGCGCGGCCTGCCGACAGCCCGCATCCGGCCACCGTCGACCTGGCCGGCGCCGCGGCGCTGCTCGGCGCCCACCCCGAAACGGTGCGCCTGAAGGCCCGGGCCGGCGCGCTGCCCGGCCGCAAGGTCGGCAAGCGCTGGATCTTTTCCGTCGCCGCCCTGCAGCGCTACCTCGCCGGCGAATGGCTCCCGCCCGTCGCCCATCACGATCAGCAAGAGGAAACCCGCCCATGTCGCTCTACAAGCGCAAGACCAGCCCCAACTGGCAATACAAGCTGTACCCCCCTGGCGGCGGAACGCCGATACAGGGAAGCACTGGCACCCGCGACAAAGCGCAGGCCCAGGAATTCCACGACCGGCTGAAGGTCGACCTGTGGAATCAGGCGCGGCTCGGCACGAAGCCGCGCCATTCGTGGAACGACGCGGTCGTGCGCTACGTCGGCGAACGCGCGGGGCTCGCCAGCCTGGAAACGTCGAAGATTCATCTGCGCTGGCTCGACCGGCACCTGTCAGGCGTCGCGCTCGCCGATATCGACCGCAACCGCGTCGACGCGATCGCGCTCGCGAAGCGCCAGGAGCCGCGCACGGTGCGCACCCGGCACGGCATCGTCGAGACCGACCGCGCCGTCAGCGACGGCACCGTGCGTCGCGTGATCGGCGTGCTGAAGTCGGTGTTGAATGCGGCGGTCGAATGGGAATGGCTGGAGCGCGCGCCGGTCACGAAACGCGCGAAGATCGTCTCGAAGCGCATCCGCTGGCTGACCCCGGCCGAAGCGGAGCGGCTGCTCGCCGAACTGCCCGCGCATCTCGCCGACATGGCGCGCTTCAGTCTGGAGACCGGCCTGCGCCGCGCCAACGTGACGGGGCTGCGGTGGTCGCAAGTCGACCTCGCGCGGCGCGTCGCGTGGATCCACCCGGACCAGGCGAAGGCGCGCAAGGCCATCACGGTGCCGCTTTCGGAAACCGCGATCGCGGTACTGCGCCGCCAGCATGCGAACCCGCGGGCGCCGGAGTGCGCGGACAGCGTGTTCACCTATCGCGGCCGGCCGGTCTACCAGACGGCGACGGCCGCCTGGGCCAAGGCGCTGCAGCGTGCCGGCCTGAGCGATTTCCGCTGGCACGACCTGCGTCACACGTGGGCGAGCTGGCACGTGCAGCGCGGCACGCCGCTGCAGGTGCTCAAGGAGCTGGGCGGATGGGAGACGATGGAAATGGTGCAGCGGTACGCGCACCTGTCGGCCGACCACCTCGCGCAATGGGTCACGCCGCTGACGGCCGAGCGCGTGCCGGTGCCGGCTGCAATTCAGCTGCAACGAGACAATGCGACGAACGGAGAAAACCGCTGAGAGCCTGACTAGGCTTGGCGCGCCCGGCTGGGATCGAACCAGCAACCCCTGCCTTCGGAGGGCAGTACTCTATCCATTGAGCTACGGGCGCCTGTGACAGTGAAGCGACCCCAATATACAGGCCGCCCACGATTGGCAAGACGGCAAGGATACCCGGTTTCCCATGACGCGTCCACCTTGCCCGACGAATCCCCGCCGGGCCGCGCCGCGTGCGGGTAAACACGCGCCATCGCACCGCTCGCCGTGATGTAAACGTTCCGTCTATAATCGACCGGGCTTCATTGGACTGCCATTTGCCGTTGCACCGCGCTCACAATTCCTAATCACGGAGACGAGGCAAGCATGAGCGAAGCACCCCACGAATCTCCCGTCAAAACCCCCGGGCAGCTGATTGCCGTCATCATCGCGTCGTTCGCGATTCCGATCATCCTGATCGTCCTGTTCGCCAACTATGCGAACCATGCGTTCCGTGCCGGCGCCGGCACGGACGCGCTATCCGACGAGCAGGTCGCCGCACGTGTCGCCCCGCTCGCGAAGGTCGACGTGAAGGACGCCAACGCGCCCCGCACGTTCAAGACCGGCGAGGCAGTCTACAAGGCCGTCTGCGTGACCTGCCACGGCACGGGCGCCGCCGGCGCGCCGAAGTTCGGCAACAAGGACGACTGGGCGCCGCGCATCTCGCAAGGCTTCGACACGCTGCTGAAGACGGCGCTGGCCGGCAAGGGCGCGATGCCGCCGCGCGGCGGCACGAGCCCCGACGACGTCAGCGACTATGAAATCGCCCGTGCGATCGTCTACATGGCGAACAACGACGGCGCGAACTTCCCCGAACCGGCCGCGCCGGCCGCCAACGCGGCGCAACCGGCCAGCGGCACCGCAGCCGCATCGGGCACGGCGGACGCCGCCAGCGCGCAAATCGCCGCGGCCCAGGCTGCGATCGCCGCGATCCCGAAAGCCGGCGAAGCGCCTGCGGCGGCGGCCGCCCCGGCCGGCGCCGACGCCGGCAAGGCGCTGTACACGTCGACCTGCCAGGCCTGCCATGCGGCGGGCGTGCTCGGCGCGCCGAAGTTCGGCAGCAAGGAAGACTGGGCGCCGCGCCTGAAGGACTCGATGGATACGGTCTACAACTACGCGCTGCACGGCAAGGGCGCGATGCCGCCGAAGGGCGGGTCGAACGCGTCGGACGCCGACGTGAAGGCCGCGGTCGACTACATGGTCAACGCGTCGAAGTAACCCCACCCGGCCGTCAGTAAAAAACCCCCGCAATGCACACGCGTCGCGGGGGTTTTGTTTTGCGGGCGGACCTCTGGAGCGCCGTGCGCCCGGCGGCGGCGCCACCGCGTCACTTCTGCAGCAACGCCTTCAGGCTCGCGAGCCGGTCCTTCGGCGACATCGGCGCCTCTTCCGGCGTCGGCGGCGGCGCGTCGTCGAGCCCCATCTCCGGGATGAAGCGCGACGGTTCGCACACGACCGTCTCGCGCGCCCGCTTGCGCTTCTTGCACCAGTTCAGGTGCAGGCTGCGCTGCGCGCGCGTGATCGCGACGTACATCAGCCGGCGCTCCTCCTCGATCCGCTCGTTGTCGATCGGGCCGTCGTCCTCGGAGCCGCCGCGGTGCGGCATGATGCCTTCCTCGACGCCGACCAGGAACACGTGCGGATACTCGAGCCCCTTCGACGCGTGGACCGTCGACAACCGCACCGCATCCGGATCCTCGTCCTTGCCCTCGAGCATCGACATCAGCGCGACGGTCTGGATCAGGCCGAGCAGGTTCTTGCCGGTATCGGCGAGCCCGTCCGCGTTGTGGAAACCCTCCGCCTCGCCATCGACCGCTTCCGTCTCGGGCTTGGTGCCCTTGCGCTTCAGCCATTCGAGGAATTCGAGCACGTTCTGCCACTTCGACTGCGCCTGCCGTTCGTCGAACGCGTCGTACAGGTACGCCTCGTAGTGGATCGCCTCCATCATGTCGTCGAGCACGGCGGTGGCGGGATCCTTGTCCGCACGCTCGGTCAGGCGCTGGATGAAGTCGCAGAACATCCGCAGCGGCTCGACCTGGCGCGCGGACAGCCGCGCCTCGATCCCGCCCATGTACACGGCCTCGAACAGCGACACCTTCGCCTGGCCCGCGAACGAGCCGAGCGCTTCGAGCGTCGTGTTGCCGATCCCGCGGCGCGGCGTCGTGACCGCGCGGATGAACGCGGGATCGTCGTCGGCGTTCGCGATCAGCCGCAGGTACGCACACAGATCCTTGATCTCGGCCTTGTCGAAGAACGACTGGCCGCCCGACAGCACGTACGGAATCCGCTCGCGGCGCAGCACCTGCTCGAAGATCCGCGCCTGGAAGTTGCCGCGATACAGGATCGCGTAGTCGCGGAACTGCGCGCGCCGCTCGAACTTGTGCGCGGACAGCCGGAACACGACCGATTCGGCTTCATGCTCCTCGTCGTTGCACGGCGTGACGGTGATCGAATCGCCCATCCCATGCTCGGACCACAGCTTCTTCTCGAACAGTTTCGGGTTGTTCGCGATCACGTTGTTCGCGGCGGTGAGGATGCGCACCGTCGACCGGTAGTTCTGCTCGAGCTTGACCAGGTGCAGCTTCGGGAAATCCTTGCCGAGCTGCGCGAGGTTCTCGAGCGTCGCGCCGCGCCAGCCGTAGATCGCCTGGTCGTCGTCGCCCACTGCCGTGAACGCCGCGCGCGGGCCGGCGAGCAGCTTCAGCAGCTCGTACTGGCACGCGTTGGTGTCCTGGTACTCGTCGATCAGCAGGTAGCGCAGCTTGTTCTGCCAGCGGTCGCGCACCTGTTCGTTCTTCGCGAACAGTTCGGCGGGCAGGCGGATCAGGTCGTCGAAGTCGACCGCCTGGTACGCATGCAGCGTCGCGACGTAGTTGCGGTAGACCAGCGCGGCCTGGTGCTCGTCCTCGTTGGCCGCGATCGTCATCGCCTCCTCGGGCATGATCAGGCCGTTCTTCCACAGCGAGATGGTGCTCTGGATCTTGCGGATCAGGCCCTTGTCGGTCGTGCCGATCTGCTCCTGGATCATCCCGAAGCAGTCGTCCGAATCCATGATCGAGAACTGCGGCTTCAGGCCGACGTGCTCGGCCTCCTGGCGCAGGATCTGCACGCCCAGCGAGTGGAAGGTGCAGACGGTGAGCTGGTTGACGGGCACCTTGCGGCCTTCCTTGCCGGGCGTGGTGAGCGTCTTGCCCTCGAGCAGCTTCGACACGCGCTCGCGCATTTCGGCGGCCGCCTTGTTCGTGAACGTGACGGCGGCGATGTGGCGCGGCTCGAAGCCTTTCGCTTCGATCAGGTGCGCGATCTTCTGCGTGATCACGCGGGTCTTGCCGCTGCCCGCGCCGGCGAGCACGAGACAGGGACCGTCGAGGTAGCGCACCGCTTCGTTCTGGGCGGGATTCAGGCCTGCGGACATGATGACGGATGGTGTTGCGGTTGACGGCGGAACGCCGGGAGGATGCCGTGCGCGGCGGGCTGGCGAAGCAGGCGGACACGCGGGCAGGACGCGCATGTTAACACGTCGGCGGCGCGCTTTTCGGGAGCGCCGCCGGGCGGGGCTGCACGGGCCGACCGGCCGGGCACCCCCTGCCCGTTCGGCCAATCCGGCCCCGTTCGCGCACCGATCGGCCACAATATGGCCACTTCGGCGCCGCCCCCGCGCCGGCCCGTTTGCGTCACCTGTACCGCCACCGGATCGACATCATGGGATACCCGTTCGCCACCGCTGCCCTCGGCCCGCTGCTGTTCGCGCAGGGGCGCTACGTGCGCCGCGTCACGCCGCGGCTGCCCGAGGCCGCCGGCCCGCGCGACGGCGTGGCGGGCGACGGCCCGCCGATGCGCGTGCTGGTGGTCGGCGATTCGGCCGCGGCGGGCGTCGGCGTCGCGACGCAGCGCGACGCGCTGTCCGGGCAACTGGCGAGCGCGCTCGCGGCCACCCATCGCGTGAGCTGGAAGCTGCTCGCGCGCACCGGCCTGACCACGCGGGAGCTGGTCGACTGGCTCGCCGCCGAGCCGGCCGAGCCGTTCGACGTGGCCGTCACGTCGCTCGGCGTCAACGACGTGACGGGCGGCGTGCCGCCGGCCCGCTGGCAGGCGCAGCAGGCCGAGCTCGTCCGGCTGCTCGCCGCGCGCTTCCAGATCGGCCACGCGATCCTGTCGGCGGTGCCGCCGATGGAGCGCTTTCCGGCGCTGCCGCAGCCGCTCGCGTGGTATCTCGGGCTGCGCGCGAAGCGGCTCAACACAGCGCTCGCCGGGTGGGCCGCCACGCAGCCGCACTGCACGTTCCTGCGCGTCGAGCTGCCGCTCGAGCGCCACCTGATGGCCGCCGACGGCTTCCACCCCGGCGCAACGGCCTGCGCGGTGTGGGCGGCGCAGGTCGCCGCCGCCGTGCGGCAGCGGGCAACCGTATGACGCCGGGCGGCGCCCCCGCGGCAGCCGTTCATTGCACGGGTGTAGGCAGGCAAACCCCGCTCGCGCGGCCCCCGGCTTGCGCAAAATGCCGGATTTCCTTGCGCAAGCGCCGCATCGCATCGTGCATTTCGCCCGAACGCGCCGGTGCAAGCGGCGGCGCCATGCCAAAATAGCCGGTCGTCTTCGCGCCGTCCCGGCGCGCCATCCTTTAGTTTCCTTCGCAGCCAGGAATTGCCATGTCGTCATTGCTCAGGATTGGTTTGATGGGTTTCGGTTTCGCCGGCGCGACGTTCCACGCGCCCGTGATTGCCACGAGCGGCCGCACTGAAGTCGCCGCGATCGCGACGGGTCAGCCCGATCGCGCGCAGGCGGCGTATCCGGGCGCGCGCGTCGTCCCCGATCTCGACACGCTGCTCGGCCTCGACGACATCGAGTGCGTGGTGATCGCCACGCCGAACGACACGCACTTCGCGCTCGCGCGCCAGGTGCTCGAAGCGGGCCGCCACGTGGTCGTCGACAAGCCCGTGACGCTCACCGCGGACGAGGCGCTCGCGCTCGCGCGGCTCGCGAACGCGCGCAGCCGGCTGTTCGCGCCGTTCCACAACCGCCGCTGGGACGGCGATTTCCTCACCGTGCGCGACATCGTCAAATCGGGCGAGCTCGGCCGCATCACCTGTTTCGAGTCGCACTTCGACCGCTTCCGCCCGACCCCGCGCACGCGCTGGCGCGAGGAGCCGGCTCGCGGCGGCGGCCTGCTGCTCGACCTCGGCCCGCACCTGATCGACCAGGCGCTCGCGCTGTTCGGCCTGCCGGAAACGGTGAGCGCGACCGTCAAGACGCGCCGCGACAACGGCACGGCGCCCGATTTCGTGCACCTGCAGCTCGGCTATCCGGACAAGGACGTCGCGCTGCATGCGAGCGCGCTATCGGCGATCGAACCCGCGCGCTTCACGCTGCACGGCACGCGCGGCAGCTACCAGAAGTTCGGGCTCGACACGCAGGAAGACCAGCTCAAGGCCGGCCTCACCGCCGACGACGTCGAATTCGGCGGCGGCAACCCGCCCGGCCTGCTGCGCGTGCTCGACGGCGAAGTCGAGGTCGAGCGCCCGGTGCCGACGCTCGATGGCCAGTACGCGGAGTTCTACCGCGCGCTCGCCGCATCGATCCGCGACGGCGCGCCGTTCCCCGTCGCCGCGCAGGACGCCGTCGACGTGATGACGATCATCGAGCTCGCCGCGCAGAGCGAGCACGACGGCCGCCGGGTGCCGTTCGTGCGCCGCACGATCTGACACCGCGCGCCGGCCGGTGGCGGCCGGCCGGCGCCGGTGCATCCGGATCAGCCGGAACATTCGGTTACAAATGCCGGAGGAACGAAAGTCAGCGGCAAACTAGTCTGATGCGTTTCTCAAAAAAGTCGATCCGACACCAATCCGTCAGGAGAATGTTGATGCAACGGTTGATTCGCGCAGCTGCGTGCTGCGTCCTGGTTTCCTCGCTTGCGGCCTGTATCGTGCAGCCGCAGCAGCCGGTTCGCCCGGCGCCCCCGCCGCGGCCGAATCCGCAGGTCGTCGCGAACGAGCGGATGCAGCAGATCCAGGGCCGGATCGACAACCTGCACCGCCGCATCGATGCGCGCGTGAACGGCGGTTACTACCCGCCGCCGTACGGCGCGCAGCTTCATCATCGCCTCGACGTGATCCGCCAGGAATCGAACGACATGTCCGCGCAGCACAGCGGCGGCCTGTCCGGCGACGAGCAGCGCGTGCTGAACCAGGAACTCGACACGGCCGCACGCGCGATCGGCGAGTAACGCACCGGCGCCCGCCGGAGCGGAAAAAGCGGCGGCACCGGTTGCCGCCGCTTGTCGCGAAGCGACATTCTTTTGCTCAAATTGACAAGGCCCACCCGCTCGCGTACAGTCGCCCGCACGCGTCGGGAGAGCGTGTAACCGGGCTGTTTCAGCCGGTTGCGCCGCCGAAGGGGCACACCCGCAAACTCTCAGGCAAAAGGACCGACCGCGTCGGGGAATCCCGTCCGCGCATTGCGCGGGCCACACTCTCCCCGCACTCTGGAGAGCGGCAGTAGCCCGCAGCGCATCCGCTGCGCGGGCAAGCTGCCCACCGAAGGGGCGCGCGTTCGCCAGGCCTGGCCGGCAGCGCAATCTCTCAGGTATCGAGGACAGAGGGGCATGTACCGGATCGCTCGCAGGCCATCGGCCGCGGTGGTCGGCACATGGCCGTTCTGATCCGCGCGCAAGCGCCTTGCCTGAGGCCTCGATGACTGCACTGAATCACACCCCGCTCAACGCCGCGCACCGCGCGCTCAATGCCCGCATGGTCGATTTCGGCGGCTGGGACATGCCCGTCAACTACGGCTCGCAGATCGAAGAACATGAAGCCGTGCGCACCGACGCCGGCATGTTCGACGTGTCGCACATGTGCGTCGTCGATTTCACCGGCAGCCGCGTGCGCGCATTCTTCGAGCATGCGATCGCGAACAACGTCGGCAAGCTCAAGACGCCCGGCAAGGCCCTCTACTCGTGCCTGCTCAATCCGCAGGGCGGCGTCATCGACGACCTGATCGTCTACTACTTCACCGAAGAATTCTTCCGCGTCGTCGTCAACGCCGGCACGGCCGAGAAAGACATCGCGTGGTTCAACCAGTTGAACGAGCAAGGCGGCTTCGGCGTCACGATCGCGCCGCGCCGCGATTTCGCGATCATCGCCGTTCAGGGCCCGAACGCCCGCGAAAAGGCCTGGGCGACCGTGCCCGCCGCGCGTGCCGCCACCAGCGAACTGAAGCCGTTCAACGCCGCGCAGGTCGCCGGCACGCCGTTCGGCGATCTCACCGTCGCGCGCACCGGCTACACCGGTGAAGACGGTTTCGAAGTGATCGTCCCGGCCGCGCACGTCGAAGCGCTGTGGAACGCGCTGCAGCAAAACGGCGTGCGCCCGTGCGGGCTCGGCGCGCGCGACACGCTGCGCCTCGAGGCCGGCATGAACCTGTACGGCCAGGACATGGACGACACCGTGTCGCCGCTCGACGCGGGCCTTGCGTGGACGGTCGATCTCTCCACGCCGCGCGACTTCGTCGGCCGCGCCGCACTGGAAGCCAACGGCACCCGCGCCGCGTTCGTCGGCCTGATCCTGCAGAAGGAAAACGGCAAGGCAGGCGGCGTGCTGCGCGCGCACCAGAAAGTCGTCACGCCGCACGGCGAAGGCGAGATCACGAGCGGCACGTTCTCGCCGTCGATGCAGGAATCGATCGCGTTCGCGCGCGTGCCGGCGGCCGTCCAGATCGGCGACCTCGTCCAGGTGCAAATTCGAGACAAGAATCTTCCCGCGCGCGTGGTAAAACTGCCGTTCGTGCGCAACGGCAAGGTCCTCGCTGCGTAACGGCCGGGAGGCCCGCCTCCCGGGAAGCCGGGAGATGGCGCCCGGCGCAACACCACACCCGGCGCGCCCCGGCGGCGCGCCAGCAAAACGAACACACCCTTTTACCAGGAGCATCCGATGAGCAACGTCCCGGCCGAGCTGAAATACACCGACGAACACGAATGGATCCGCACCGAGGCGGACGGCACGCTGACGATCGGCATCACCGATCACGCGCAGAACACGCTTGGCGACATCGTGTTCCTCGAGCTGCCGAAAGTCGGCACGCAGGTGAAGGCAGGCGACGCGATCGGCGTCGTCGAGTCGGTGAAAGCCGCGTCCGACATCTATTCGCCCGTGACCGGCGAAGTGGTCGCGATCAACACCGACGTGGCCGACTCCCCGGAAGACGTGAACGGCGATGCGTATGACGCATGGCTGTTCAAGATCAAGCTGGCCGCCGGCGCATCGACCGACAGCCTGCTCGACGCTGCCGCCTACAGCAAGCTGATCGACTAACCCTCCCTGAATCGCGCGGAGCGGGTCAGCCGCCCTGCCCCGCGCGGAACCCGGGCCCGGCGTCAACGCGCCGCCCCGGGTCGACCGCAAAGCATGGGGCCCGAGTCGGCGCTGAAGCGCCAGCCTGGGCCGACCAAGGAACGCCATGAAGCTCGAACACCCGGACCGCCTGATGAACCGCACGCCCCTCTCGCTCGCCGCGCTCGAAACGCACGACGCGTTCGCCGAACGCCACATCGGCCCCGACGCCGCCAGCCAGCAGGCCATGCTCGACACGCTCGGCTTCCCGACGCGCGCCGCCCTGATCGACGCCGTGATCCCGGCCTCGATCCGCCGCGCCGAAACGCTGCCGCTCGGCCCGTTCGCGCAGCCGAAGAGCGAAGCCGAAGCCCTCGCCGCGCTGCGGGTTCTCGCGGACAAGAACCAGGTGTTCCGCTCGTATATCGGTCAGGGTTACCACGACACGCACACGCCGGCCGTGATCCTGCGCAACGTGCTCGAAAACCCGGCGTGGTACACGGCCTACACGCCGTACCAGCCCGAAATTTCCCAGGGTCGCCTCGAGGCGCTCCTGAACTTCCAGCAGATGGTCGCCGACCTCACCGGTCTCGCGATCTCGAACGCGTCGCTGCTCGACGAAGCCACCGCCGCCGCCGAAGCGATGACGCTGCTGCAGCGCACCGGCAAGCCGACGTCGAACGTGTTCTACGTCGCCGACGACGTGCTGCCGCAAACGCTCGAAGTGATCCGCACGCGCGCGCTGCCGGTCGGCATCGAGGTCAAGACCGGCCCGGCCGCCGACGCCGCGCAAGCGAATGCATTCGGCGTGCTGCTGCAGTACCCGGGCGTGAACGGCGACGTGCGCGACTACCGCGCGCTTACCGAAGCGATCCACGCGGCCGGCGGCCACGTGGTCGTCGCGGCCGACCTGCTCGCGCTGACCGTGCTCACGCCGCCGGGCGACTGGGGCGCGGACGTCGCGATCGGCAACACGCAGCGCTTCGGCGTGCCGATGGGCTTCGGCGGCCCGCACGCCGCGTATCTCGCGGTGCGTGACGAATTCAAGCGCCAGATGCCGGGCCGCCTCGTCGGCGTGACGGTCGACGCGCAGGGCAAGCCCGCGCTGCGCCTCGCGCTGCAGACGCGCGAACAGCACATCCGCCGCGAGAAGGCGACGTCGAACGTGTGTACCGCGCAGGCGCTGCTCGCGATCATGGCCAGCATGTACGCGGTCTACCACGGCCCGCACGGCCTGAAGACGATCGCGCTGCGCGTGAACCGCATCGCGGCGCTGCTCGCCGCCGGCGTGAAGCAGCTCGGCTTCGCGACCGTCAACGACACGTTCTTCGACACGCTGACGATCGACACCGGCGCGCGCACCGCGCAGGTTCACGAATTCGCGAAGGCGAAGCGCATCAACCTGCGCCGCGTGAGCGACACGCAAGTCGGCGTATCGGTCGACGAAACGACGACGCGCGACGACCTCGCCGATCTCCTCGCCGTGTTCGCGCAGGCCGCGGGCGGCACCGCGCCTGCCGTCGACGCGCTGGACGCGGGCCTCGCCGGCGTCCCGGCGCTGCCGGCCGGCCTCGAGCGCACGAGCGCGTACCTGACGCACCACGTGTTCAACCGCCACCATTCCGAAACCGAAATGCTGCGCTACCTGCGCAGCCTGTCGGACAAGGATCTCGCGCTCGACCGCTCGATGATCCCGCTCGGCTCGTGCACGATGAAGCTGAACGCGACGTCGGAAATGCTGCCCGTCACGTGGCCCGAATTCGGCGGCATCCACCCGTTCGCGCCGGCCGACCAGACCGTCGGCTACCGCGAGATGATCGACCAGCTCGAGCAGATGCTCGTCGCGGCCACCGGCTACGCGGCCGTGTCGCTGCAGCCGAACGCGGGCTCGCAGGGCGAGTACGCGGGCCTGCTGATCATCCACGCCTACCACGCATCGCGCGGCGAAGCCCATCGCGACGTGTGCCTGATCCCGGCGTCGGCTCACGGCACGAACCCGGCGTCCGCGCACATGGCCGGCATGAAGGTCGTGGTCGTTGCATGCGACGCGCAGGGCAACGTCGACATCGCCGACCTGAAGGCGAAGGCCGAGCAGCACGCGAAGGACCTCGCGGCAATCATGATCACGTATCCGTCGACGCACGGCGTGTTCGAGCAGAACGTCCGCGAGATCTGCGAGATCGTGCACGCGCACGGCGGCCAGGTGTACGTCGACGGCGCGAACATGAACGCGATGGTCGGCCTGACCGCGCCGGGCCAGTTCGGCGGCGACGTGTCGCACCTGAACCTGCACAAGACCTTCTGCATCCCGCACGGCGGCGGCGGCCCGGGCGTCGGTCCGGTCGCGGTCGGCGCGCACCTCGCGAAGTTCCTGCCGAACCAGCGTTCGACCGGCTACACGCGTGAGGAAGACGGCATCGGCGCGGTATCGGCCGCGCCGTACGGCTCGGCGTCGATCCTGCCGATCTCGTGGATGTACATCGCGATGATGGGCGCGAAGAACCTGACCGCCGCGACGGAAACCGCGATCCTCAACGCGAACTACATCGCGAAGCGCCTCGCGCCGCACTACCCGGTGCTGTATTCGGGCCCGGGCGGGCTGGTCGCGCACGAGTGCATTCTCGACCTGCGTCCGATCAAGGAATCGAGCGGCATCACCGTCGACGACGTCGCGAAGCGCCTGATGGACTACGGCTTCCACGCGCCGACGATGAGCTTCCCGGTGCCGGGCACACTGATGGTCGAGCCGACCGAATCGGAATCGCAGGAAGAACTCGACCGCTTCATCGCCGCGATGATCGCGATCCGCGACGAAATCCGTGCCGTCGAGGAAGGCCGCGCCGACCGCGAGGACAACCCGCTGCGTCACGCACCGCACACGGCGGCCGTCGTCACCGCGAACGAATGGCCGCACGCGTACTCGCGCGAGCAGGCTGCGTACCCGGTGGCGTCGCTGGGCACGAACAAGTACTGGCCGCCGGTCGGCCGCGCGGACAACGTCTACGGCGACCGCAACCTGTTCTGCTCGTGCGTGCCGATGTCGGAATACGCATAACGCGCGCCAGCCCAGGAGCCGCCCGATGGTGACCGCACCGCACGCAACCCGGAGTTGCGTGCGGTTTTTTGTTCGCCGCTCGAACCGGTTCACGTTCGTCCGCCAATCCGGCTAACATCACACGCGATCCAGCCAATGAAGGAGTTCCGCATGGTGCGTCCGATGTTTCCGGGCCATGGTGCAATGCAAGGGCGGCCGCGCGCGCGCCGCGTCGTGCCGATGCTCGTCGCGTCGCTGTCGTTTGCCGCCGCCGGTCTCGGCGCGTCCGGCAGCGCGCGCGCGGCGATGAATTTCTGCGCGGCGCCGGCACTGCAGGCGAGCGAGACGACACAGGCCGAGCCGGGCATTCAGGCGCTGATCCGCAGCGTCGACGCGCGCATCGGCGAGCAGCCGAAGGCGATGGCGCGCGTGCACACCGAGGGCACGCTGCCGCATGAAGGCATCTACGACCAGAGTGCCGCCGCGCTGAAGGATCTCGACCTGATGCGCGATGCCGCGCTCGCGTGGCGCGTGACGAACGCGCCGCGCTACCTGCAGCTCGTCGACCGCTTCCTGTCCGCGTGGGTCGCGACCTACCAGCCGAGCTTCAACCCGATCGACGAGACGCGCTTTGAAAGCCTGATCGTCGCGTACGACATGACCGCGAGCGCGCTGCCGGTGAAGACCCGCAACGCGACGGCCGCGTTCATCGCGAAGCTCGGCGCCGGCTACGTCGCGCAGATCGACGCGCAGAAGCGTCCGCTCACGGGCACCTGGCGCAACAACTGGCAGAGCCACCGGATCAAGCTGATCGCGCTGTCCGCGTTCACGCTCGGCGACCGCAAGATGATGAACGCCGCGCAGCGGCTGTTCGTCGAGCATCTCGCCGACAACATCGGCCCGGACGGCAAGACCTGGGACTTCGAGGAACGCGATGCGCTGCATTACGCGGTCTACGACCTGCAGCCGCTGGTGACGGCCGCGCTCGCCGCGCGCCGCTTCAACCGCAACTGGCTGCGCGAACGGGGCGCGAACGGCGCGACGCTCGCTGCCGCGCTCGACTGGCTCGTGCCGTACGCGCTCGGCGAAAAAACCCACGAGGAATTCGTGAATTCGCCGGTGCCGTTCGACGCGAAGCGCCGCGAGGCCGGCCTGCCGGGCTACACGGGGCAGTGGGACCCGAAAAACGCCACCGAACTCTTTCATCTGGCCGCGCGGCTCGACGGGCGCTACGCCCGCGTCGCGCAGCAGCTTTCCCCAACGCCGCCCGCATGGCTCGCCGCGTGCCTGCCATTGCAGGCGCGCTAGCATTATTCTTAAAGCAAGGCAGAAATCACTATGGCAGTCAGCGTCTTTGACCTTTTCAAGATCGGCATCGGCCCGTCCAGCTCGCATACGGTCGGGCCAATGCGCGCGGCGCTGATGTTCGTCCAGGGACTCGAGCGTGACGGGCAACTCGCGGCGACGGCCCACGTGAAGGTCGAGCTGTACGGCTCGCTCGGCGCGACCGGCAAGGGCCACGGCACCGATCGCGGCGTGATGCTCGGCCTGCTCGGCGACGCGCCCGACACCGTCGATCCCGACACGATCGACGCGCGGCTGGAAGACATCCGACAATCGAAGCAGCTCGCACTGCTCGGCACGCATCCGGTGCCGTTCGTGCTGAAGGAGAACATCGCGTTCTACCGTCAGGCGCTGCCCGAGCACCCGAACGGGATGAAACTGCGCGCGTCCGACGCGAGCGGCAACGTGCTGGTCGAGCGCACCTACCTGTCGGTCGGCGGCGGCTTCGTCGTGACGGCCGGCGCGCCCAACACGAAGGTGCTGAGCGCGGCCGAGCAGATGACCCACCCGTTCCGCACCGGCGCCGAGCTGCTCGCGCTGACCGAGTCGACCGGCAAGTCGATCGCGCAGCTGATGTGGGAAAACGAGCGCGCATGGCACACCGAGGAAGAGACGCGCGACGGCCTGCTGAAGATCTGGGCCGTGATGCAATCGTGCGTGTCGCGCGGCTGCGGGATCGGCAACCCGGAAGCCGACGGCAACCTGCCCGGCCCGTTCCAGGTCAAGCGCCGCGCACCGCAGCTGTACCGCACGCTGACGGGCAGCCCGGAGCGCGCGCTGCAGGATCCGCTGTCGATGATCGACTGGATCAACCTGTACGCGATCGCGGTCAACGAGGAAAACGCGGCCGGCGGCCGCGTCGTCACCGCGCCGACCAACGGCGCAGCCGGCATCATCCCGGCCGTGCTGCACTACTACACGCGCTTCACGCCCGGCGCGAACGAACAGGGCGTGATCGACTTCCTGCTGACGGCCGCCGCGATCGGCATTCTTTACAAGCTGAACGCGTCGATCTCCGGCGCGGAAGTCGGCTGCCAGGGTGAAGTGGGCGTCGCGTGCTCGATGGCGGCCGGCGCGCTCGCGGCCGTGCTCGGCGGCACGCCGCAGCAGGTCGAGAACGCGGCCGAGATCGGGATGGAACACAACCTCGGCCTCACCTGCGACCCGGTCGGCGGGATGGTGCAGATCCCGTGCATCGAGCGCAACGCGATGGCGTCGGTGAAGGCGGTCAACGCGGCGCGCATGGCGCTGCGCGGCGACGGCTCGCACTACGTGTCGCTCGACTCCGTGATCAAGACGATGCGCGAGACGGGCGCCGACATGAAGACGAAGTACAAGGAAACGTCGCGCGGCGGGCTGGCGGTGAATATCGTCGAGTGCTGATGCTGGATCCAAGGGTCATGCGGGACAATCCGACGTCTCGCATGACCCTCGGGCGCCCTGCGTGCCCTGATCAATCGTTCAGCCAGTTCTCCAGCCGCAATCCCGGATAGCTCACAAAATCCCGCTCGTTGTTGGTCACGAGTACGACATCGAGCGACACCGCATGCGCGGCGATCAGCTTGTCGAGGTGATCCTCCTTCCGCTCCCGGGTCGCCTCGCGGACCGGACCATACGCTTGCGCGGCCGCGACGTCGAACGGCGCGACCGGAATATCGTCGATCAGCGCGGCAAGATTGCCGCGCTCCCGCGCCGGGCTCGCGCACGCCGTGACGCCGTACTCGAGCTCGGCGTACGTGATCGCCGACATCACGACGTCCCCCGTGTAGCACTGCGCAAACCGCCTCGCAACCTGCTCCGGCTGATTCTTCATCAGGTAGATGCACATGTTGGTGTCGAGCATGTAGCGCGGCATCACCAACCCTCGCGTTCGGCCTGCTCGTGGTCGCCACGCCCTTCGGCCATGAAATCCGGCCCGAATTTCGCGAATTTCTCGAGGACGCGGGTCAACGGCCGCCGCACCGGCCGAATGCGGATTTCGTCACCGATGCGCTCGATTTCCAGTTCGATATCGCTGCGTTCATAGGCAAGGTCGGCTGGAATTCGCACGGCCTGCGAATTGCCGTTCCGAAATACCCTCGTCGTATGCATGTCGCCCCCAACATCCGGATGTACTGTGGATGTACAGTATATCCGCTTGGCCGACGATGTAAATCCATGTGTGTACATCAGCGCTTACCTCGGTATCGATTCGGACGCGAACGCCGGCACGCCGCTCTTTTCTTCGCGGACGCGGCCCCTTCCGTAACGCCCACGACGAGCGGACCGGCTCGACATTCATAGCGCTCGATTCTTCCGCGTTGGGGATGCACGCACAAGCTGGCCGTTCGGCCGAAACCGCATTGCATGCCCCGAATCCCTACGTGTTCCGACACTATTCAGGGGCCCACCAACGGGCGTAAGCTGTACGTCCCGCTACCCAGGGAGACGGCAGCCCATGTCGCATTCCAAGGATCTCGAGCAGCCCGCCACCACCGGCGCGCGACTGCTCGTCGATGCGTTGCTCGCCAATCACGTCGAACGCGTGTTCTGCGTGCCGGGCGAGAGTTTCCTCGCCGTACTCGATGCGCTGGCGGACGACACCGCGCGCATCCAGACGGTCGTCTGCCGCCACGAGGCGGCCGCCGCGAACATGGCCGAGGCCGTCGGCAAGCTCACCGGCCGCCCCGGCATCGCGTTCGTCACACGCGGCCCCGGCGCGACCCACGCGTCGATCGGCGTGCACACCGCGTTCCAGGATTCGACGCCGATGATCCTGTTCGTCGGCCAGTGCGCACGCGAGCACCTCGACCGCGAAGCCTTCCAGGAAATCGACTACCGGCGGATGTTCGGCCAGATGGCGAAATGGGTCGCGCAGATCGACGACCCGCGCCGCATCCCCGAATACCTGAGCCATGCGTTCCACGTCGCGACGTCGGGCCGCCCCGGCCCGGTCGTGCTCGCGCTGCCGGAAGACGTGCTGTCCGAAGCATGCGCGCCGCAGCCGGTCGTGCCGGCCGCGAAACGCGTCGCGGCCGCGCCGTCGGCCGCGCAGCTCGACGAACTGCGCGAGCGGCTCGCGCGCGCCGAGCGGCCGTTCGCGGTCGTCGGCGGCAGCGGCTGGACACCCGACGCGTGCGCGAACCTGCGCACCTTCGTCGAGCGCTGGCAGCTGCCGGTGGCCTGTGCGTTCCGCTACCAGGACACGATCGACAACGCGCACCCGAACTACGCGGGCGACGTCGGGCTCGGGATCAACCCCGCGCTCGCGAAGCGCATCCGCGACGCCGACCTGCTGCTCGTGATCGGCCCGCGCCTCGGCGAAGCGACGACCGGCGGCTACACGCTGCTCGACATCCCGAAGACGCGCCAGACGCTGATCCACGTGCACCAGGGTGCGGACGAGCTTGGCCGCGTGTATGCGGCCGACCTGCCGATCGTGTCGGGCATGCCCGAAATCGCCGCGCCGCTCGCCGCACTCGAGCCGCCCGAGCGCCCGACCTGGGCCGGCACGGCCACCGACGCGCATCGCGCGTATCGCGAATGGCATGCGCCGTTGCCGATGCCCGGCGACGTCCAGCTCGGCGACGTGATGGTGCAGCTGCGCGAGCGCCTGCCGCATGACGCGATCCTCACCAACGGCGCCGGCAACTATGCGATCTGGCTGCATCGCCACTTCGCGTACCGGCACTTCCGCTCGCAGCTCGCGCCGACCAGCGGCGCGATGGGCTACGGCGTGCCGGCCGCGCTGGCCGCGAAGTCGCTGTACCCGTCGCGCGCCGTCGTCGCGCTCGCGGGCGACGGCTGCTTCATGATGGCCGGCAACGAGCTCGCGACCGCGATGCAGTACGGGCTGAACATCGTCGTGATCGTCGTCAACAACGGGCATTTCGGCACGATCCGCATGCATCAGGAGCGCAACTACCCGGGGCGCGTGCATGGCACGGGGCTCACGAATCCCGATTTCGCCGCGTATGCACGTGCGTTCGGCGCGCATGGCGAGACCGTCGAGCGCACCGCCGATTTCGCGCCCGCGCTCGAGCGCGCGCTGACTTGCGGGCTGCCCGCGCTGATCGAGATCCGCATCCCGCAGGACGCCAGCACGCCGGCCGCGACACTCGAACAGATCCGCGAACAGGGCCGCCGCGCACGCGGTGGGTGACGGTGGGCACGCACGCCGCGCCGCCCGACGTCGCGCTGTCGCACGACGACGCGCTCACGCTCCCCGGCACGCTGCTCGCGCCGGACGGCACGCTCGTCGCGCCATACGACCTCGAGCAAGGCGGCGCGCGCGCCGTGGGCCACGTGCCGGCCGCGTCCGCGCGAGGCCTGCTGCACGCCGCGCACCGGCCGTTCCGGCTCGACTACGACCGCGCACGGCACGTGCACGTGATCAACGGGATGGGCGTCACGCTCGGCGATTCGGTGATCGGGCTCACCGCCCTCGCCGCGCTGCGTGCGGCGCACCCGGGCCTGCACTTCACGCTGTACCGGCCGGCCCGCGCGCCGCGCTACGTCGAGGCGCTGTATGCGCTCGCGGCCGACCTCGTCGCGCCGTCGCGCGCACTGCCGAACTCCGCCGACACGCTGCCGGCGGATGCACCGTGCATCGACGTCGGCAATCACCTGTACTGGCCCGCGTTCGCGCGGCTGCCGATGATCGATTTCTTCCTCGACGCGCTCGGCGCGGAGCCCGCGTCGGTGCCGGCGTCGGCCAAGCGCAACCGCTGGCTCGCGCGGCTGCCGCTGCCTGCGCTGCCTGAGGAATGGCGGCGCCGGTACGCGCTGTTCTGCCCGACCGCGAGCACTGCATTGCGCAGCGTGCCGCCCGCGCTGCGGGCAACGTTCGTCGAGCAGCTCGCGCAGCGCTACGGATTGCCGGTGGCCGGGTTCGGGCCCGTCGCCCATCCCGCCTATGTCGACGTGAGCGCCGATGCGGCCGACGATACGGCCCGGTTCATGGCATGGGTCAAGGGTGCCAGCCTGCTGTTCGCGCCCGACACCGCCGCGCTGCATCTCGCCGACGGTTTCGACGTGCCGACGCTCGCGTGCTTCACGACGATCGGGCCGGCGCTGCGCGTGCGCGACTACCCGCATTGCGTGCCGGTCGCGCTCGACGTGCCCGCCGAATTGCACGGGATGCATCGCAGCGAGCGGCCGGCCGATCTCGCGGCGGTCGAGGCCGCTTACCGGGCGATCGACTGGGATGCGTTGGCGTGGCCCGCGCTACGCGAAACGACCGCTACGGCCGAATAGGGAGACAGGATGCGGCGGCCGGTTGCGAGGCCGAAAGCGTCGCCGCCTGAGCCTGAGCCTGAGCCTGAGCCTGAGCCTGAGCCTGAGCCTGAGCCTGAGCCTGAGCCTGAGCCTGAGCCTGAGCCTGAGCCGGTGTCGAAGGCGGCGTCTAAACCAGAACCGCTTCGCCTACCGCCCCGCGCTCACCCCACCGCCACCATCACCGCGCGCTCGCGCAGCGTCTCCGACGGCCGCTTGCCGAACAGCCGCCGGTAATCCGTCGCGAACTGGCTGAGGTGCCAGAAGCCCCACGCCTCCGCCACGTCCTGCACCGAGCCAGCCGCGCGGCCGCACAAGTCACGCCGCGCGCCGTTCAGCCGCAGCGTGCGCAGGTAAGTGGCGGGCGCCATGCCGAGCACGTCCTGGAAGCAGTACTGCAGCGTGCGCCGGCTCACGTGCAACTGCTCGCACAGCTCGGGCACGCCGACCGGGCGCGTGCGGTGCGCGAGTACGTAGTCGCGCGCCTGTTCGACGATCCAGCGGCGCATCGACGGCGCACGGCCTGAATCGTCGTCGGCCGGCTGCGCGCACGCGTCGAACAGCGCGGCCAGCACCTCGCCCTGCAGGTCGTCGCGCTGCGCATCGGCCAGCGGGCCGGCCATCGCCATCGCGCCGTCGAGCCGGCGGCCGAGCAGCGCGCACAGGCGCGCGAGCCGCGCATCGCCAACCTGCATCACGCGCTGCGTGAACAGCCGCTCGTCGAGCGCACAGTGCTCGACCTCTTCCGCATAGCGGCGCAGCACGTCGCCGCGCACGACGACACCGTAGATCGAGAACTGCGCGGGCGTCACCAGTTCGAATTCGACGTTGCCGGGCCGGAACGCGAGCGCACCCGGCCCGATGCGGCACGCATCGACGCGCGCGGTGCCGTCGCTCACGAGCGGAATGCCGAACCAGTACGCATCGCCGCGCACCTCACACGCCTGGCGCAGCAGGTGGCTCGTCGATTCGCGAAACAGCTTCATCGTGTCGAGCGGCAGCTCGGTCAATGTGCCGACGAATCGGCCGGCCGCGAGCTGGTCGTAGGTCTGCCGCCAGCCGATCAGGTTGCGCGCCTGCTCGTCGGCATCATGCGCGACGCTGACGACCGCCTGCCCGGCCAGCGCGTCGTCGCCCTGCGCGTTGCGCCGCGTGTCTTCGGCCGTCGGTTCTTCGCTGCACGCCACGTATTGGTCCATCGTGTCCTCCCTCACCTGCCCGGAACCGCACCTGCCACGCAAGTCCCGTGCCGAACAGCGCGCGCCCCGCGCAAAGTCCGTCATTCGACGCTGCGCGGCACGGACGCGCCATGCGGGCATGCCCGAACGCCTTGTCGCACGCACCCCGTCGGTGCGGCACGCGCCGCGCCGGCGCATCCGGTACGCGCCGCGCGCCCGGCAATGCGCGACGGCCGGCTAGCCACCGTTCGCGGGCCGCAACCGCACGACCCGCGTGCCGCAATTGCCGTACGCCTGCGCGACCGCCAACTCGACGATCGCGCTGCCGGCCGGCCACGGCGCCGCGTCCGCCTCGGACAGATCCGTCCGCAGCGTCGCGCGCCCGTTGATCCGGTAACGGATACCGCGCACGAAGTCGACGAACAGCAACCCGACGCCGCTGCCGTTACACCGCGCCGCGTCAATCCGGCCACCGTCGCTCTCGCCGTACACCGGCAACACGAAGCGCAGCGTCTTCGTATCGATCACGCGCACGACCGGCAGCAGGTCGCCGTTCGCGTCGCGCCGGCTCTGCACGATGTCGCAGCTCACGCCCGCCTGCCCGCCGCACGCCGTGCCGACGAACAGGAATGGCTGCGTCTCGATGAACTGACGCACGCCCATGCTCAGCCGCGTCGTCACGACGTCGCTCATCCGCTCGGCCTCGTCGGCGACGCCGAAGCGGTGATGCGCGTCGAGTTCACCTGCGTGGAACACGGGATGGCGTGGATAGGATCGGGGCGGTTCTGACATGGGGTTTTACGTCCGGCGCGCCGGCTCGACTTGCCGCCGCGAGCAAACGACTATCGGTATCGTTTCCGGCGAAGACCGCGACAATCCGCGGCCGGAACCAGATTGCAAATGCGAATGAGCGAAAACGGTCAATCTCCGGATCGCCGGTCGGTCGCGCGGCACGCATCCGCGCACCGGTCGTCGGCCAGGCGGCCACCCTCGCCCGGCGCGACATGCGTTCGACGACCCTCCAGTATCCAAAGCTTCGCCGCTCGAGACGGCGCCCCGACCGGCCGACGCATACCGCGCCGCCGGCCGGCCAGGACGCCCGCACACGGATCAGAAGAACCCGAGCGCCTCGGCCTGGTAGCTCACCAGCAGGCACTTCGTCTGCTGGTAGTTCGACAGCGCCATCTTGTGCGTCTCGCGGCCGATCCCCGACTGCTTGTAGCCACCGAACGCCGCATGCGCGGGATACAGGTGGTAGCAGTTGGTCCACACGCGGCCGGCTTCGACCTCGCGGCCCATCCGGTACGCGCGCGTGCCGTTGCGCGTCCACACGCCCGCGCCGAGCCCGTAGAACGTGTCGTTCGCGAGTTCGATCGCGTCCTGCTCGTCCTTGAACGTCATCACCGACGCGACCGGCCCGAAGATCTCTTCCTGGAACACGCGCATCTTGTTGTTGCCGAGCAGCATCGTCGGCTTCACGTAATAGCCCGTGCCGAGTTCCGCCGCCGGTGCCGTGCGCTCGCCGCCGGTCAGGCATTGCGCGCCTTCGCCGCGACCGATGTCGATGTACGACAGGATCTTGTCGAGCTGCTGCTGCGACGCCTGCGCGCCGATCATCGTCTGCAGGTCGAGCGGGTGGCCGGCCTTGATGCGCTCGACCCGCGCGACCGCCTTCTCGATGAACTTCTCGTAGATCGATTCCTGGATCAGGATCCGCGACGGGCACGTGCACACTTCGCCCTGGTTCAGCGCGAACATCGCGAGCCCTTCGAGCGCCTTGTCGAGGAACGCGTCGTCCTGGTCGAGCACGTCGGCGAAGAAGATGTTCGGGCTCTTGCCGCCCAGTTCGACCGTCGACGGGATCAGGCTGTCGGCCGCCGCGCGCAGGATGTGCTTGCCGACCGGCGTCGAGCCGGTGAACGCGATCTTCGCGATGCGCTTGCTGGTCGCGAGCGCTTCGCCCGCTTCCTTGCCGAAGCCGTTCACGATGTTGATGGTGCCGGCCGGGAACAGGTCGCCGATCAGCTCCATCAGCACCAGCACCGACGCGGGCGTCTGCTCGGCCGGCTTCATCACCACGCAGCAGCCGGCCGCGAGCGCCGGCGCGAGCTTCCACGCGGCCATCAGCAGCGGGAAGTTCCACGGGATGATCTGGCCGACGACGCCGAGCGGCTCGTGGAAGTGGTACGCGACGGTGTTGTCGTCGATTTCGGAGATGCCGCCTTCCTGCGCGCGGATGCAGCCCGCGAAATAGCGGAAGTGGTCGATCGCGAGCGGCAGGTCGGCCGCCATCGTCTCGCGCAGCGGCTTGCCGTTGTCGATCGTCTCGGCCACGGCCAGCAGCTTCAGGTTCTTTTCCATCCGGTCGGCGGCGGCGAGCAGCAGGTTCGCGCGCTCGGCGACCGACGTCTTGCCCCACTTGCGGCGTGCGGCGTGCGCGGCATCGAGCGCGAGCTCGATGTCGTCGGCGCCCGAGCGCGGGATGCGACAGAACGGCTGGCCGTTGATCGGCGACACGTTCTCGAAGTACTCACCTTTCACCGGCGGAACCCACTTGCCGCCGATGTAGTTGTCGTATTGCTGACGGTACGGGTATTCGACGTCGAGGCCCAGTTGCTTCAGGTCAAACGGGTTCATACATGTCTCCTGTTCATCGTGCTTGTGTGAGTACAGCGCCGGTTGGAATTGCGCTGCCCTCGTTTACGCAACATGCGTGCCAAACAGGACGGAAGCATGGCAACCACGGCCGGCCCGCGTACGCACCGTGCCGTGTTCACCGACGCAGCATGGCGGGTGTGCCGATTCTGAACAGCCTGGTTGCGCAGCGCGCCGGAGCGGTGTTCGAAATCTCCACAGTGCGCGGGCGCATCTGCGCGCGGAAGCAGGCCGTGCCGCGTGGCATGTCGCTTGCGTGCGCCCTTCGCTTTCCCATGAAGCGGCGTGTGCGCCGACAGACACCATGAACGACCGCGGCCCCCTGACCGACGACGCCATCGCGTTCATTCGCGAACAGGCGTTCCTGATCGTCGCAACCGCCGACGCGGCCGGCAACAGCGACTGCTCGTACCGCGGCCGCCAGCCACGCGCGGACGGCTCGTTCGAGCCGCTCGTCGACCTGCCCGACCGCCGCACGCTCGTGCTGCCCGACTTCGCGGGCAACAACCTGTTCAACACGATCGGCAACCTGCTGGTGAATCCGGCCATCGCGCTGCTGTTCGTCGACTTCGTGCGGCAGACGACCTGGCTCGTGCAGGGCCGCGCGACGATCGACGAGGAGGCGGGCAGCCGTGCGCATCTGTGGCCCGATGCGCGGCGCTATGTCGTGGTTGAAGTGGCGCATGCGCAGGCACGGGCGGATGCGACGCTGCCGCCGCTGGTGCTGGCTTGAGGGGCAAGGCGGATCGTCAGCGTGCGAATGCGGCGATGATGAAACAGGACGACGATCCGGCCGCCGTGGCCGGAGCGTCCGTGCGCGACGACGCGAGGCTCAACGCGCGCGCGTCTCCGCACAAGCCGGTTCGATCCGGCTGCGCGCCGGCACGTCGGCATGCGCGTGCTCGTCGGTGTCGTCATCCGTTTCAGCCGTTGCCGGTCGCCCACCCAGAAACGCAAACACCACCCCCGCACACAGCACCGTCACGACCGCCAGCCCGATCAACAACCGATCGAACGCATGCGTGTAACTCGCGAGCAGCGCTGCGTGCCCGACACCCGGCAGCGCAGCCGCCGCACCCGCGAGATCACCGGTCGCGAGCCGCGCGGCCGCACGCAGCGTTTCGTCGGGTGTGCCGGCGGCACCCGCCGCCTGCGTCAGCCCCGTCCGCGCCAGCCCAGCCAGCACCGCACCCACGATCGCGAGCGCGATTCCCTCGCCGGCCACGCGCGTCGTGCTGAAGATTCCCGTCGCCATCCCCGCGCGCTCCTTCGGCACGACGCTCACCGACAGCCCGTCCATCAGCCCCCACGGCATCCCGGCGCCGACGCCGATCGTCACCATCGGCGCGATCGCCGCGGCCCCCGCGCCGCCGCGCAGCGCAATGCCCAGCCACACGAGCCCGGCTGCCGCGATCAGGAGCCCGAACCCCGAGATCACGCCGGCCGACAGCCAGCGCGTGAGCGTCGCCGCGATGAACGGCACGACCAGCATTGGCGCGGAAATCGCGAGCATCAGCCAGCCGGCGTCGATCTCGCTGAAGCCGTCGATGCCGATGAAGCGCAGCGGCAGCACGACGAGCAGCACGATGTAGCAGCAGCAGGTCGACACCGGCAGCACCTGCACGCCGACGAAGCGCGCGATCCGGAACAGCGACAGGTCGAGCATCGGCCGCGCCACGCGCGTCTCGATCGCGACGAACGCCCACGCGCCAAGCGCCGCGCCTGCCAGCAGCGCGATCACCAGCGGGCTCGACCAGCCGCGCGCGGGCGCCTCGATCACGCCGAACGTGAACAGCGTCAGCGCGGTGGTGAACGCGGCCGTGCCGGGCCAGTCGAGCCCCGTCGCGTGCGGGTCGCGCGACTCGTGCATGCGCGGCAGCCCGACTACGAGCGACAGCCCGCCGGCCACCGCGCTCGTCACGAAGATCGCGCGCCAGCCGTGATGCCCGATCAGCGCGCCGGCCAGCACCGGCCCGAACGCGAGCCCGACGCCGAAGGTCGTGCCGAGCAGGCTGAATGCGCGCGTGCGCGCCGCACCGTCGAACTCCTGCGCGAGCGCGGCCGTGCCGCCCGCGAGCGCCGCGGCCGCCGCGAGCCCTTGCGCGGCGCGCAGCAGGTCGACCGCGAGCATCGACGGCGCGAACGCGAGCGCGACCGACATCAGCGTGAAGCCGCCGACGCCGATCGCGAACAGGCGCTTGCGGCCGAACTGGTCGGCCAGCGCGCCGGCCGCCATCAGGAAGCTGCCGAACGCGAGCATGAACGCGTTGGTGATCCAGTTCATCGCGACCGTGCCGCCGTGCAGGTCGCGGCCGATCGCGGGCGTCGCGACGGCGCCGCCCGAAAACGACAGCGGCAGCGCGACGGCGGCCAGGCAGACGGCGGCCAGCACCCATGCGCGCCGGCGCGCCGACGGGTCCGAAGCGGCTGAAAAAGGGTGATCCATCATCGCTCCTCGAAAAGCCGGCGCGGATGCGCCGTCAGAGCGACAGAAGATAAATCCGATTCAATCCACGAAAAACCACGCAAAGCTCCGCATATAACGGACTAAAATTCCGCAATTCACTCGGCCGCGTGCGTCGACGCACATCTTCGACTCGATGGACAACCTGACCGGCATCGTCGCCTTCGTCCGCACCGCGGAAGCATTGAGCTTCGTCGCGGCCGGCCGCGCGCTCGGCATCTCGGCGTCAGCGGTCGGCAAGACGATCGCGAAACTCGAGCAGTCGCTCGGCGTGCGCCTGTTCAACCGCACCACGCGGCGCGTCACGCTCACCGAAGAGGGGCGGCACTTCTACGAACGCTGCCAGCGGATCCTCGAGGATTTTCGCGACGCGGAAGCGACCGTGACGGCCTCCGCACAGCGCCCGCGCGGCAAGCTGCGCGTGAGTCTGCCGGTGATCGGCTACCGGTTCCTGCTGCCGGTGCTGCCCGAATTCCGGCAGCGCTACCCGGACGTCGAACTCGATCTCGATTTCAACGACCGGATGGTGGATGTCGTCGAAGGCGGCTTCGACGCGGTGATCCGCAGCGGCCCGCTGTCGGATTCGAGCCTGATGTCACGGCGGCTCGGCCCGTTCGCGTTCGTGCTGTGCGCGACGCCCGCGTATCTCGCGCAGGCCGGCACGCCGCGCACGCCGCGCGATCTCGAAGCGCACGAGTGCGTGCGCTACTGCTTCCCGACCACCGGCAAGCTGCAGGACTGGGCGCTCGCGGCCGACGACGGCACGCCGCTGAAGCTGCGCACCGCGCTGACCTGCAACAACATGGAGGCGCTGCGCGGCACCGTGCTCGCGGGGCTCGGCATCGGCTACATGCCCGACTTCCTCGCGCGCGACGCGCTGGAGCAGGGCACGCTCGTCACCGTGCTCGACGACTACCGGATCGCGCCGGGGCAATTCTCGATCGTGTGGCCGTCGAGCCGGCAGCTGTCGCCGAAGCTGCGCGTGTTCGTCGATTTTCTGTGCGAGCGGTTGTTCAGGTAGCGCTCAGTCCGGCGCCAGTGAATCAGGAACGCCGATGCGACGTCATACCTCGTCGTTTCGGGCCGCGCGTATCTGCCGCTTCATCGCACGGTCATACGCGTCAAAACGCTGCCACGCATCCGCTGTGCGCACATGGGGCCGTTCCCGATGTGAACTGATCCACCACGGCTTGCCTCGATGCTCATACCAGCGCCACACCGCCGCCTGCGCAATCTCGTGTTCCCGGTCAGGACATACGCCGTCGACGACATCCTCTATATGAAGGATGCATGCGAGATGCCATCGCCATCGAACGCACAGTTCGTCTGCGATCAGCCCCACCGTAAAGCCCAGAAAGATCAACGCGTATTGCAAAGGGGTGGCCGTACCCAGTACTTCCGACGCATACCAGTAACTCACAGTCATCCAGACGGCACACGCCAGCAGCGAAAGCCACCACAACGCCACGAACCGGGGAATGCTGAATTGCCGAAATGCCTTCATCACTGCTTACCCGTATTGGCGCCACACGTCGTCGGCATAGACCCGCTGTGCGAGGATGCGCCAGACACCGCACAAGATCACGACGACAACCATGACACTGGTGAACACCGTTTCGAACGTGCCCCACGCATTGTCGGGGGACAGCAGCATCCCGAATACCCACATCGCCACACACCCGACGAGTTCGACGGCTGGGAACAGGTTGTACTCGTAGTCTGTCTTCCACGGCGCGTCCACGCTCGGCAGCTCCTTGACGACTAGATTGAGCGCGACGCCCTCCTCGTGAGGCAGTGCGACAAGCTGCGCCCCCTGACCATATAACGCCATCTTGCCGGCCAGCGCCTGAAGGACCCAGCGCGCGACCGGAGCCTGCGGACCAATCGCCGGATCAAGCGCATGCGCTTCAATCTTCAGATCGGCATCCCTGACCGCGCCCAGCGTCGCATGTTGCGCGAGTCCCTTGAGCCGGCTATGCCAGAAGTGACGGATACGCTCGCGTGGCGCCTGCGCCGCGTTGAGCAGCAACGCCAGCGACCTGTCGACCTGATCGGCTTCCCCGACGACCTGACGAAGTAGCCAAGCCTGCCGCTTTAGCTCAGGCTTTTCCTGTACGAGCGCGCGCGATCCGAGCAGAAGCGCAACCGCGGCTTCCGATGTCGCCGGCGCAATGCCGGGGGCGTCATCATTCAAATGCCATGCGACAACGAGGCGATACTTCGGAGTTCCGTCCACTGCATAGTGGCTAGAGGCAAACGGCGAGTCGCTTTTGCCCGTGAACCAGTTCTCCGCAAAGTTCACGTTGCGGTCGTTGTCGATCCATCGAACACGGGGCCGCCCCGGCAACTTCAGGCGCTCCCACACAGCCTTGACGTCCGTCGACCATTCCTGCCGGTCGCACTGCATCACGATTTCGAATGAGTTGCTGCGCGACGCTTCAGCCAGCCGCGCCGCTAGTGGCGTCAGAAGGGTTTCCAGCAGGCTGCTGACGCGTGACGCGACGTGGGTTGCGTCGAGACCGCCGAGGAACATGACCTTCCCCGGATTCTCCGGTGGACTGCCTTCCAGTTTCAGCATGCGTTCGGCCAGGTCGGCTTCGGGCGTGAGAATGACACTGTCGAGCACGGCCATGCCTGCACGGCTGAGTCGCTGCCATCGGACCAGCAAATGCCAGCGCGCCGCATTCCTGACCGCTGCCTCAAACGCCAAGCCGTCGTAAAACGACGAATAAAGCGCGGCACAGATCGTGAGCCAAAAAGTAAACGGGACCGCCAGCGCGGAGCGCGTGAATTCCGGCGAGCCAACCGGTTTGCCCGCCGGCCACGTGATCACCGTATAGGCCAGGCACACGCCCGCGATCACGAGGAACAAGACGAGGTAGACCCATACGGGCGGCGGTTTGGGGTGCTGCCACTCGGGCGGCACGCGTTGATCCCAGCGAAATTTCATCGCGTCTCCGAGAATATCGCGTCACGCTTCGATCAGCGAGTGGCGCTGCGATGCAATCAGCCGCGGCGACGGATGACACGCGCACCGGCAAAGGTCGTCTTCGAGCGCGGGCTGTTTGTCGCTCAGTTCATGGTCCGAGCGCTCACCGACCGGCTCGATCCGGCCAATGGTGTTGCACGCAGGACATTGGACCCTCGCGCCCACGTGGCTCAACTTGCGATCGTCGAGTTCAACGTCATCGAGGCCGTCAAGCACGACGCCGTCCGCCGTCGTCCGGTCATGCTGATAGATCAGCGCACGTTCTCGCATTTCAGACACCCACCCATTCCCATTGAGCGTTGCCGACATCGTTCGAAATCGACGGCATCGGCTGGCCACGCCGCATCGTCACGATGCGGGACAGGTCATAGCGATATTCCGGCGTCGAGTAGTCCGCATTCGCGCGCACGCGCGCCACCCATCGGCCGCCACGCGGACACGCCGCGCCGGGCAAGCTGAACTGCTCCGTGCCCTCGACGTAGGCGGACGAGAATGGCTTCGTGGGGGTCGGGGCGCTGCCTTCCCATACCCATTGCACCGGCCCATCGAGATGGACGCCGTCTCCGGACTCCATCGGCATCTTCACGCTGTCGGTCGTAGCGATGTCGCCGGCCTTGAATGGCATCACCTGCAAGCTGCGGTAACTGCCACCGGCATTCAGACGTACTGCTCGATACAGACCATCTTCAACAAATGTTTCACCCGGCTTCACCGGCTTGTACGACATGCTGACGCGATGCGTGGATTCCCACTGCTCGCGCTCCAGAGGCGTCGATGGATAGTCACGGTCAAAGGTGACCCGGGCCGGATTTTTGTAGTCCGAATGAAAATCGACGTAATTCAAATTGTTTTTAATTCCATCGACTTTTATATTTGCGTGAACAACAGCATTAACTTCATAGACGCCCACAGGGAACTTATCATCGCTATCGCCCTTCACCGTCAAATCAACCGAATTAAACGGAGCAATTGCAACCCTTTCATTCGGGAAATTTTCCTTATTCAACAATGAGCGTCCCGCAAGCGCAAATCCAATAGTGACATCATCAGATGTTACAAGCGAACCATTTACCCCAAGAATTTCTCGATTACGTCCACTCCCCCACTTCTCCGGAATTTCAAAGGAAATTGGATACTGCCCATTATTTGAAAATCTAACGGTGACCAATATCCCTTTTTCATTACGAACAATTGATTGAACTGATGCATCAAGCTTTACGATTGCCCGCCCATTATCGAGGCCAAATTTTTTTAATTTCTCAAAACCTTGCATCACCTTTTTTGCGCGATCTCTGCCAAGACCTCCAAGATTTGAGCTTCGCTCAACGATTTTCCCATCGATTTCACATTTCGCATTAAATAGCTCATTATATCTCTCATCCGGCGTCGACGCATCACTCGCACATAAAAGATGCTTTATTTCAGCAACCACACTAGAACTCTCCTTATCAAGTCTGGTCTCATACAAACCAATGCCAGAAATTTTCTCGTTTGACACTGTATCGCCTACCGCGACACGCAGCCACCCATCTTCCGAAACAGAGATTTCATTGTTGCCGTAATCACCACCTCCATTTGTAGTAATTCCAAAACTCATCACACTCACCTCCAATTCATTAGCAGCAACTTTCCCCACATAAACACCGAGCATTACCGAAAGCAGAGCCATCCATATACCAATACTCATAGATTTACACCGCATAGCCGATTCTCCATACCTTACCTGTCACATCAGAAAAATGACGCCTTGCATATTCGAGATAATATGGTTCACTGAATGCAGTAATCGAATTGGACTGATGCGCCTGCACAGCACCGAAACCCATAAGGTTCTTCTTTGAATCTCCCTGCCAAACCATCTTTCCGATCATTGCATCCAATTTTCCAAAGTCTATCTCCCTATCCTTGATGTACGAGATATGAACGAAACCACCCTGATCGTAATACTCGTCAGGAAAGTTAAAGTAATGACCATGTTCATGAGCCTCATAGTTGTTTTCCGGGACATCTACCATTTTCCCGCTCTCGGTCGTGTACCTCAAATGCTCCCCCCAAGCCGACGTGTCTGCACGACTGACGTACGGGAATAAATGAAGCAGAACATGCTCATTAAAATCGACAATAGGCTTGTTTTTTATTGAAATCCGAATATCAGTCTTGAATATCACTTTAACGCGACATCCACACGCCCCGCCTTTCGCGCATCCATCCAGTATCAACTTATGATCACCTCGATTGAATACTGCTTCTATTTTCCGCATAACGTGCTCGAGGCTATATCCTTCCCCCACTCTTTCTCGGTAGTCCATCTTTTGACCGTTCAGAACGTCGCCAATCTCCATTGAGCGATGAAGATCGTAGCTGTAGGGGATTGACTTTACTTTGGCAGCTTTATCGAAATTCCCGGACGAATCGACGGGATATATGTCTACCGGGACCAATCTCACGCGAACTGTACATACAAGTGTCTTTTCGCTCTCTATGTACTTCAATTCGAATTTTGAAGATCGCACCCCGCCAGCCGTATATTGCTTACCACTCGCGTCCGTCCATGGTGCGCGATTTTGCAATACCCCTAAATATTGACCAGTTTCTGTTTGATCTGAGCGCTCGCTTAACAGACTTGCTAGTTTCCAGTCACATGGAGCTGGGCTTTCAAGCTTGATCAACTCAGGAGTTTGATTTGTCTGGTTTTTGGGTGCGTTATCCGGGTCATTTACATGCAAGGGACCACGATCAAACATCCTAGACAGAAAATCACTAAACGGTGAAGGAGCGACATTTCCCGCACTGTCTGGCGAAGATGCCTGCGCTACGGCGCCTGTGTTACCCAACGATTCCCACTGAGCCGGATCTGGCTCAGCGGCCAAGGCCGGCGCTTGTACAAAATTCGGGTTGGTACGCCAGACCTCACACTCCGTCTTGAACGGCACGAAAGCCGGCGCGAACGCCGCGCCGCTCAGGTCCAGTTGAGCCGGCCCGGTCTTCTTCAAGCCACTTGTCCTGAAATGCACACGGCCGCGCGAGCCCATCTCGATCCCTTCCGGATTCACGCGGATATACGAGCCGCCGACGCTGAGCAGGATTTCCTTCGGCGACTTCACGTGCAAAACGCCATTGACCGTTTCGACCGTCATGTCTTCCTGCGCCGCAAGCTGCATGCGGCCTCGCTGGGCCTGCACAATGACCTCGCCGGCCGACGCGACCAGGCTCATGCCCTTCCGCGCGAACAGTGACAACAGACCGCCCGCTGAGGCGGTGATCCTCTTGAGCGCGCTGAAGTGGACTCCTTTCTTCGCGGTCCCGATGATCGAACCAGCGGCGGCAAGTTGCACGCCGTCGCCCGAGACCACGCCAACCGGTCCCGGTGCAGTCACGACCGCACCCGGCCTTTTCAATTCGTTCAGCCCGTCGCTGATCGCCTGTTGCGCCTGGGTATCCGCAGGCGATGCCTTCGACGCCTCGGCCGACTTCGCCAGCGATTCGGCTAGCGCCAACATTTCCTTGAGTTGCGCGATCGTCTCGGCCATATCAAGCTGCTTGCCCGCGCCGCCCGGCCGGTCGTAGGCCGTCACCATCACACCTGCGCCGCCTCGCGCAACCGCATGCCCTGAAGTCCGCAGTTCGGCACCCGCGCCTCGCTGGTTCAGTGCGCGGTCCACCATATGGCCGAGATGGAGTTGCGAGCGGCCGGAGTGCTCCGTACCGAGTTCGATGCCTTCCTGATTGTCCCAATCGTCCATCCAGAACGTGTTGCCGGATTGCGTTCGGATCTCGTTACGCGACATGCGCCGTCGTGACGAATTAATCAGGTCGGGGCGCTCGCTATTGTGGATAAAAGCCGCAATAAAGGGCTTGTTCGGATTGCCTTCGCGAAAGCCGATCAGTGCTTCGTCGCCGTCCAACGCGGGCATGTGCATGCCCGTATGGTTCCTGCCGGCGAACGGCTTGGCGAGCCGTAACGGAACGCTTTCCCCGCCCTTGGGCCAGTTGCCGAAGTCGCAGTGAAACCGCGCAACGTACTCGCCTTTGTCGGTCAGGTAGGCGAATCTGTACTTGTCAGGCGACGTAATGGTCGCGCCTAGCGTGCCGGGAATTTTCGGCCACCGACGCTCGTCAATTTCCCGCCGGTACGGGCGATCGGCCGGAATCGCCGTGAAGCTGTTCACGTAGCTCGCGTTCCGCGCGCCGCGATGCACGACCGCTGTCACGAGCATTGCCGCGCCGGCATCCTCGAGCGCCCGGTCAGACTGCACGATGCTGCCAGGCCGGATCGCCAGCACGGTCGACTCCACCGAGTAACGAATCTGGCTGGCGCGTGCCGCTTCATGCCGCAACTGCGCCTCGCGTTTGGCCCCTTTGGCGTCCTCGTGATGCGTGCCCCAGACGTACGGCTTGCCGACCATGGTTTCGTCGTCCGATACGGCGCGGTCCTCGGCACGGAAGCGCTCCCACGCGTGCTCAGGGTTGTAGTCGGCGACCACATAGGATTCCGGCACGACGCGCGAGCGGACCTTGAAGGAAAAAATCGATTCCTCGAAGGTCGCCAGCCCGGCAGTAGGACGATCCAGTACAGGTATTGCGGGGCGCATATAGCCGTCAACGTCGTCCGCGATCACCAGCACGTCGCCGTGCTCGCCGGTCCTTGTGTAGCAATACAGGCCCGCTTGCTCCATCTCGAGCTTGATGTAGTCCCAGTCGCCCATGTTGTACTGGAAGCGGAATGGGTGCCTGGGATGCTCGCGGCGCAGATTGAATTCGACCTGTATCCAGAAGCGGAGGTCGTAACGCGCCAAAATCTCCTTGATGATTTCCCACGAGGCCATTCCCTGGTACGTGGCGCAATTGCTCGGGCCATCCATGACGGCCAGATGCTGGCGCATCACAATACGGTAGGTGTAACCATCACGAGATTCCGATACGGAGTCGAACTGCGTCACGAAGCCGGCAAATTCGCGCTTGGCGCGTCCGTCCTCGGGTCGAACCGAGAATTTCGCGAGTTGCCCGAGCACCGTCTTTCTCGAAATCGCAATCGGTGCGGCAACTACCGCCTTGACGCTGTACGGCTCGCAGATCGCCTCGCGCACGACCCACGATACGACCGACACCGTGGGCATGGGAGGCAGCTCGCCCGTCTCCGGATCGCGCTTCGACTTGCGCCGCATCAGCGTCAGATGCGCGGATTGCCGCCCCGTCAAATAATTTGTCACGCGATCGAATTCCGCCATTCTTATCCTCGTTATATCGGGCGCCAGCCATATCACATCGAAACGCGGCCGCTATCCATGGACAAACCATTGCGGAAAATCCGCAACAAATGAAATGAGGCCAACCGAATCAACCCATCCGATTGAATCGTGCGTCAATCCAACAGTCGCTTTCGCCTTGGCATCAACCGGATGGTGCTGCTGGCCTTGGTCACGCGTGCAGCAAGTGAGCTGCTGGTGAAGGAAAGATGGGGCGGTACGTTCGACTGGTCACTCATCGGGTCTCCTTCTCGCCAAATCGGTGATGGTCGCGCCACACGAAATTTGCGCGAATGAGAAAGATGAATCAATCAGACGAATTCGAAATTCGCAATGCGAATTTTCAAGCGCGCCGACCGGCGACAAATGCGCCAGTAATCGCGCGCTTTCAGGGCCGAGGAGCCCGGAAGCCGTACCAACGATCGAGGTGGTGGTTTGCCAGGCGTGCAAAACCTGTTCGATGGACTGACCGAGACGGAGCGCAGCAATGAAGATGCGCGGCACGTGCATCGCTCCCCCCGTCCCGCGTGCGGCAAGCAATCGACGTGTTGCGCCGAGCAGGTAGTTGTCGCAGAAGCTGCGGGTGTTTATGGACTTTCGATGCGAGTGGCTATTCAAGCGGCCCCGATCCGCTCGGCATCAGCCTGCGGCAGCAACGCATCACTGTCGTCCTTCAGCCCGACGCCCGTCAGCCCGAGCCGGCGCGCGTGCGTCATCAGGTAATGCAGCTTGTGCGCGGCCCCCGCGTACGGCAGCCCTTCGGGCCGCACGTTCGAGATGCAGTTGCGCAATGCATCGTGGCAGCCGACCTTCGGCGCCCACGTCAGGTACACGCCTAGGCTATCCGGCGAGCTGAGCCCCGGCCGTTCGCCGATCAGCATCGCGACGACCTTCGCGCGCAGCAATTCGCCGATCTCGTCGCCGAGCGCGACGCGCGCCTGCGTCGCGACCACCACCGGGCCGATCCGCCAGCCATCCGCATCGAGCCGCGGCCGCACCGCCTGCAGCAACGGCAGCGCCTGCTTCGCGGCGGCGAACGCCGACAGCCCGTCGCCGACCACGAACACGACGTCGGGCCCGTCGCCGCTCACCGCGTCGCCGTGCGCCGCCAGCAGCGCGCGCCCTTCATCCGACAGCTTGCGGCCGAGGTCGGGCCGGCGCAGGTAATGCTGGCGATCGGGCGCGGCACTCTGCACGCCGAGCGTCGCGAAGCCGGCCGCGTCGAGCTCGCGCCGCAGCGCGTCGACGTCGAGCGGCTGGTGCACCGCGTCGCGCGCCTGCGCATGCGACAGGTTGAACGCGAGCAGCGGCGCGGTCGGCAGGCTGTTGCCCGCGCGGCCGAGCGCGATCCGCGCGTTGGTGAACGACTTCAGCTGCGCCCACGGGTTCTTTTCGACGGCGTCGCTCATGCCGAAATCCCCATCCAGTCGTTCGCGCCCGCGAGCAGCGGCACGCGCGACGTCGCCGCGCGCAACGCGCCGTGCGCGTCGGCGATCTCCATCGTCTCCAGCCACTCCTCGAATTCCGGTGCGCGGCGCAGGCCCAGCACCTCGCGCACGTACAGCTGGTCGTGGAACGACGTGCTCTGGTAGTTCAGCATCACGTCGTCCGCGCCCGGAATTCCCATGATGAAGTTGATGCCGGCCGCACCGAGCAGCGTCAGCAGCGTATCCATGTCGTCCGAGTCGGCTTCCGCGTGGTTCGTGTAGCAGATGTCGCAGCCCATCGGCACGCCGAGCAGCTTCCCGCAGAAGTGATCCTCGAGCCCCGCACGGATGATCTGCTTGCCGTCGTACAGGTATTCCGGCCCGATGAAGCCGACCACCGTGTTCACGAGGAACGGGTCGAACTTGCGCGCCACCGCATACGCGCGCACTTCGCAGGTCTGCTGGTCGACGCCGAAATGCGCGTTCGCCGACAGCGCACTGCCTTGCCCCGTCTCGAAGTACATCAGGTTGTTGCCGACGGTGCCGCGCTTGAGCGACAACGCGGCCTCGCGCGCCTCGCCGAGCAGCGCGAGCGAGATGCCGAAGCTCGCGTTCGCCTTCTCGGTGCCCGCGATCGACTGGAACACGAGGTCGACCGGCGCGCCCTTCTCGACCGCCGCGATCGTGTTGGTCACGTGGGTGAGCACGCACGACTGAGTCGGCACGCCGTAGCGTTCGCGGAAGCCGTCGATCATCGCGAGCAGCTTCACGATCGCCGCGAGGCTGTCGGTGGCCGGGTTGATGCCGATCATCGCGTCGCCGCAGCCGTACATCAGCCCGTCGAGCATCGACGCGGCGATGCCCTTCACGTCGTCGGTCGGGTGGTTCGGCTGCAGCCGCACCGACATCCGGCCCGGCAGCCCGACCGTGTTGCGAAAGCGCGTGACGACGCGGCGCTTCCGCGCCGCCGCGATCAGGTCCTGGTTGCGCATCAGCTTCGACACGGCCGCGACCATCTCGGGCGTGAGCCCCGGCGCGATCCGTTCGAGCGCCGCGCCGTCGGCCGCCGGCGACAGCAGCCAGTTGCGGAACTCGCCGACGGTGAGGTGCGAGATTTCCGCGAAGGCCGCCGCATCGTGATCGTCGACGATGAGGCGCGTGACCTCGTCGTCTTCATACGGGATCACCGCTTCGTTCAGGAACGCCTTCAGCGGCACGCCCGCGAGCGCGATCTTCGCGGCGACGCGCTCCTCCTCGCTCGCCGCCGCGACACCGGCGAGCTGGTCGCCGGAACGCAGCGGGCTCGCCTTCGCGAGCAGCGTCTTCAGGTCCGCGAAACGGTACGTGCGCGAACCGATCGTCTCCGTATAGGACATCTGCGAATCTCCTTGCCAAAAGCCGACGGCGCGCCCGTTCGACGGGGCGCGCCGGATGCCGTCAGGAACGGCCTTTCACGTTCACCCTGCTCACTCCTCCAGCAGCACGTCGCCCGGCGCACTCGCACGCTGCGAACGCGTCGCGAGGAAGTACGCGTAGCCGAACGCGAGGAAGCCGAGGAACACCAGCGCGACCAGCCCGTTGAAGTAAATCATCGTGCCGAGACAGACGAGCGCGGCCAGGATCGCGAACGCCGGGAAGATCGGGTACAGCGGCGCGCGGAACGGCCGCGCCATGTTCGGCTGCGAGCGGCGCAGCTTGAACAGCGACGCCATGCTCACGATATACATCACGATCGCACCGAATACCGACATCGTCACGATATTCGCGGTCAGCGTCTGCCCGCCGAACTGGATCAGCTCGTCGCTGTAGATCGCCGCGATGCCCACCACGCCGCCCGCGAGAATCGCGCGATGGGGCGTCTTGAAGCGCGGATGCACCTTCCCGAGCCATTCGGGCAGGTAGCCTTCGCGGGCCAGCGCGAAGATCTGCCGCGAATAGCCGAGGATGATCCCGTGGAACGACGCGACCAGCCCGAACAGCCCGAGCCACACGAGCATGTGCATCCAGCCGCTGTTCGCGCCGACGATGTACTTCATGGCCTGCGGCAGCGGATCGTTGATGTTCGCGAGCTTGGTCCAGTCGCCTGCGCCGCCGGCGAACACCATCACGCCGATCGCGAGTGCAACGAGGGTCAGGATCCCGGCCACGTACGCGATCGGGATCGAGCGCTTCGGGTTCTTCGCTTCCTCGGCGGCCATCGCGACGCCCTCGATCGCGAGGAAGAACCAGATCGCGAACGGGATCGCGGCGAACATCCCGTGGAACGCGCCCACGCTGAAATGATCGGCGCCCGACCAGCCGCCCTTCATGAAGTTGCTCCACGCGAAGCCCGGCGACACGACGCCCATGAACACCAGCAGCTCGAAGATCGCGAGCAGCGTGACGACCAGCTCGAAGGTCGCCGCGATCTGCACGCCGACGATGTTCAGCGCCATGAACACGAGATACGCGCCCATTGCCGCATGCTTGGGCTCGAGGCCGGGGAACTGCACGTGCAGGTACGCGCCGATCGCGAGTGCGATCGCGGGCGGTGCAAACACGAACTCGACGAGTGTCGCCGCACCGGCGAGATAGCCGCCGGTCGGGCCGAACGCCCGGCGCGCATACGCGAACGGGCCGCCCGCATGCGGGATCGACGTCGTCAGCTCGGTGAAACTGAAAATGAAGGTGGTGTACATCGCCGCGACGAACAACGCGGTGACGACGAAGCCCAGCGTGCCGGCGCTCGCCCAGCCGTAGCTCCAGCCGAAGTACTCGCCGGAAATCACGAGGCCGACCGCGATGCCCCACAGTTGCCAGGTCCCGAGCGTCTGCTGCAGCGCGGGCTGGCCGGACGACTTGGCGCCGGCGGCGGGCCGGCCATTCGACTCTGCTTTCATCGGACTCTCTCCTCAAAGGCGCCGTGCCTGCCGGCCTGCGCGACTGAGAAACGATGCTAGAGAGTCATTAAACGACGTGTTATCGAAATTCGGCAAAGATCGCGGCTGACATTTCGCTTGCGGAAATGCCGACACGGAACGCGTGACGAAGCCGACACGCCGCAGACGGCACAGCGGCAGCCTTCGCCGAACGCCGACAGCCGGGCGCTGGCGGCGCCGCCCGAGCGGACGCTGTCGCGTGGCGTTCCCGCCCGACCGGATACATACGCGGCCGCAACGCCGTCCGGCCATGCAGCGCGGCCGGACGGAGGCGCGACGGTGGCGTTACTGGCCGCCGCCGCGCTGGTTGAACCAGCGGTCGAGCAGCTTGCCGGCCGCTTCGCGGCCGCCGAGGCCGAACGACAGCGCCACCGCCACCGCGATCGCGCCGAGCACGAGGCCAAAGGCAAGCTGGACGATCTCGTTCGCGATGCCCATCGCACGCAGCCCCATCGCGAACACGAGGCCCAGGATCGCGAATTGCGCGATGCGCGCGAACAGCACGCTGTGCTCGCGGTCGGCCTGCTCGATCACGCGGCGTGCGAGGCCCGCGAGCCACACGCCGATCACGAGGATCACGCCGCCCATCAGCACGTGGCCGCCGAATTCGATGAACAGCGTGACGACGTCGCGCACCTGCGAGAAGCCGAGCCGGTTCGCGGCTTCGACCGACGCGAACAGCATCGCGAAGAACACGATCAGCCGCGCGACCAGCACCGACGGCTGCAGGATCCCCGAAAACACGCGCTCGACGCCGAGCACGGCCGGCAGCCCGTCGGCGCCCGCGGCTTCCAGCAGCTTCTGCGCGAGCGACGCGACGAAGCGCGCGAAGTAGAACGTCACGAGCACGATCACGATCGCCGCGACGATGTCCGGCACCGCGCCGAGGAACTGGTTCAGCATGTTGGTGGCCGGCACCGAGATCGCGTCGATCTTCAGCGCGTCGAGCGCGGAGATCAGCGTCGGCACGAACACGAACACATAGACGATCGTGCCGACCAGGCTCGACACGCGCACCGGCGTCGGGCTGTCGAGACGCTGCGTGAGGCGGTCGGCGCCGGCGGCGACGAGCAGGTTCGTCACGAGGCCGCGCAGCACGCGCGCGACGATCCAGCCGACGATGCCGATCACCGCGGCCGCGAAAATGTTCGGCACGATCGCGAGCAGCTTGTCGACCATCCCCTGCACCGGCGACAGCAGCCCCGACAGCGCGAACGACGCGAGGATCGCCGGCAGGAACATCAGGATCACGAGCCAGAACAGCACGTCGCCGAGATAGCCGGTCATCGGCTGCATGCCGGCGCCTTCGGACAGCTTGTCGTCGATCTTGCTCGCCTTCAGCGCGCGGTTCGCGAGGCTGCGCAGCAGCGACGCGATGAGCCACGCGATCAGCGTCAGCGCCGCGCCGCCGATCAGGTTCGGCAGGTAGTTGACGATATGCGTGACGAGCAGCGAGAACGGGTTGGAGACCGCGTACAGGTTGAGCACGTTGAAGATGCCCACCGCGGTGACGAGCAGCACGAGCCAGAACAGGCCGCCCGCGATGATGCGCTCGACGCAGGCGCCCTGGCCGGTGCTTTCGTTGATCCGCTGATCGACCTTCAGCGCGCTCAGCAGGCGCATCGCGCCGGCCCGCACCACGACGGCGATCAGCCAGCCGATCACCAGGATGCCGATCGCGCCGGCGATCTTTGGCAGATACCCCCCTAGCGTGGTCTGCAGCGACGTGATGAAGCTGGAAGCATCCATTTCTTCTTCTCCCGAAAACGTGGTGTTGCGATTGAACATCGACGAACTACCTGCGTACTTCGAAAAACGTGCTGCCCCGACAGAGCAACTTACCCGAGAAAAATGACGCGATCACCCGATTTCACCGTCTTTAACTTTAGTCATAGATCTGGGAGGGGCAAGACCCCATTTCGTCCAAATAAAAAGGGCGCGACTCGTCGGCTTCCTACGCATTTCCGCAAGATTTATCAAATCCGGCCGTGCTACCGTGACGTCGGTTCCTGCCCGGACACGCCGATGACCATCGAAACGCGCCCCGACCCGCCCGCCTGGCTTCGCTACGCAGCGAGCGTGGCGCGCGTGCACGAGTACATCCGCGCACACCTCGACGGCCCGCTCGACCTGAACCGGCTCGCCGAAGTCGCGTGCCTGTCGCCGTATCACTGGCAGCGTGTCTATCGCGCGCTGTATGGCGAGTCGATCGTGCTGACGGTGCGGCGGATGCGGATCGTGCGCGCATCCGAGGATCTCGTGTGCACGGCGCGGCCGATCGACGAAATCGCGCGGCGCGCGGGCTACGGTTCGACGCACGCGTTCGCGCGGGCGTTTCGCGACGCATACGGCGTGCCGCCCGTGCTGCACCGTCGCACGGGCAGCCACCGGCCCATCTATCCGTTACAGCGTGGAGAGGAAGACATGTTCAAGCATGAAGTCGAGATCCGGCGGCTGCCGGAATTACACGGCTATGCCGTGGCGCACACCGGGTCGTACTTGAAGGTCGGCGACGCGTTCGCCCGGATCGGTGCGTGGGCCGGTCCGCGCGGGCTGATCGGCCCGGGCGCGAAGATGATCGGGATTTTTTACGACGATCCGGACACGACGCCCGAAGCGCAGTTGCGCGCGAAAGCGTGCTTCATGCCGGCCGACGGCGCGCCTGACATCGAACCCGCGCCGCCGGTGGAGCGTGCGACGGTCGCAGGCGGCGAATATGCGGTGCTGCTGCATACGGGGCCGTATGCAGACCTGAAGACGGCCTACCAGTGGCTCTACGGCGACTGGCTGCGCCACTCGGGCCGTGAAGCCGCCGACGCGCCGCCGTTCGAGCTGTACCTCAATACGCCGATGGATGCCGCGCCGGCCGACCTGCGCACCGAGATCTACCTGCCGCTGCGCTGATCGGAAGGCGTGCGCGGCGGCCCTGAAACGAAGCGCGCCGGCTGGCGTTCACACGCCGCCGGCGCGAATGCGCGGATCAACCGGCTTACGCAGCCTGCGTCCCGCACCCGGGGCAGAACCGCGCGTCGTCCGCCAGCGCCGAGTGGCACCGGCTGCAGGACTTGCCGCGTTGCGCGGCACCACACTGCGCGCAGAAGCGCGCATCCGCCGCGTTGAGTGCGCCGCAGCCCGCACAGGCAAGCTGGCTCAGCGGCACGTTGCCGCCGGCCTGCCCGCTTCGACTGTCGGCCGGCGCCTGCCAGCCCCAGCCGTGGCGATCGCGGCCGCGCGCATCGTGGCCGTCGTGCCCGTCCCGGCGCTGCCCGCCGTGATGCCCGCTACCGTAACCGCTGTTGTTGCCGTGCCCGCCGCCATGGCCACCGCCGTGGCCGCCCAGGATTCGTTTCAGAAAGCTCATCGCCCGCTCCTCAACGCTTGGCCTGCGCACCGCCGAACGCCCCCGAGGACGACAGCAGCCGCAAACCGTTGGCCACGACGATCAGGCTGGCGCCCGCGTCGGCGAAGACCGCCATCCACATCGTGCCGAGCCCCGCGACCGTGAGGCCGAGGAACACGATCTTCACGCCGAGCGCGAAGCCGATGTTCTGCACCAGGACGCGATGCGTCGCACGCGACAGCCGCACGAACGCGGGAATCTTGCGCAGGTCGTCGTCCATCAGCGCGACGTCGGCCGTCTCGATCGCCGTGTCGGTGCCCATCGCGCCCATCGCGAAGCCGATGTCGGCGCGCGCGAGCGCCGGTGCGTCGTTGATCCCGTCGCCGACCATCCCGACCGCGCCCGCGCCGCCGGCCGACAGCTCCTCGACCGCCGCGAGCTTGTCTTCCGGCAACTGGTTGCCGCGTGCGTCGTCGATGCCGGCCTGCTGCGCGATCGCCTGCGCGGTATGCGGGTTGTCGCCGGTCAGCATCGCGGTGCGGATGCCGAGCGCATGCAGATCCGCGATCGCTTCACGGCTCGTGTCCTTGATCGTGTCGGCCACCGCGAAGATGCCGAGCACGCGCGCTTCGTCGACCAGCACCACGACGCTCTTGCCCTGCCGCTCGAGCGCATCGAGCTTCGCTTCGAGGGCCGTCGAGCAGCGCTCGAGTTCCTCGACGAGCCGGTGGTTGCCGAGCCAGTAGCGCGTGCCGTCGATCGTGCCGCGCACGCCGCGCCCGACGATCGCTTCGAAGTCCTGCACATCGGCGAATACCGTCGTGCCCGCGTCGCGCGCTGCGGCTGCGATCGCCTGCGACACCGGGTGATCGGAGCGCGCCGCGAGGCTCGCGCCGAGGTGCCGCACACGTGCGTCATCGGCGTCGGTCGCGTGCAGGTCGAAGTCGGTCTGCACCGGCTTGCCGTGCGTGATCGTGCCGGTCTTGTCGAGCGCGAGCCACGCGAGCTTGCGCCCTTCTTCCAGGTACACGCCGCCCTTCACGAGAATCCCGCGTCGTGCGGCTGCCGCGAGCCCCGACACGATCGTCACCGGCGTCGAGATCACCAGCGCGCACGGGCACGCGATCACGAGCAGCACCAGCGCGCGGTAGATCCAGTCGTGCCACGCCCCGCCCATCACGAGCGGCGGCGCCACCGCGACCAGCAGCGCGACCGCGAACACGATCGGCGTGTAGACACGTGCGAACTGGTCGACGAAGCGTTGCGTCGGCGCCTTCGCGCCCTGGGCTTCTTCAACCGCGTGGATGATCCGCGCGAGCGTCGAGTTGGCCGCGACGGCCGTCACGCGATAGTCGAACGAACCCGATTCGTTGATCGTGCCCGCGTACACGGCGTCGCCGGTCGTCTTTTCGACGGGCAGGCTCTCGCCGGTGATCGGCGCTTGGTTCACCGTCGAGCGGCCCGCGACGACTTCGCCGTCCAGCCCGATCCGCTCGCCCGGCTTCACGCGCACGACTGCACCGAGCGCCACCTGCGCGGCCTCGATCGTGCGCCACGACCCGTCGTGGTCCTGCACGGTCGCGGTGTCCGGCGCGAGCTGCATCAGGCCCTGGATCGCATTGCGTGCCCGGTCGAGCGACTTCGCTTCGATCAGCTCGGCGATCGTGAACAGCACCATCACCATCGCGGCTTCCGGCCACTGGCCGATCGCCATCGCGCCCGTCACCGCGATGCTCATCAGCGCGTTGATGTTCAGGTTGCCGTTGCGGATCGCGATCCAGCCCTTCTTGTACGTGGTGAGCCCGCATGCGAGCACCGCCGCGAGCGCAAGCGCCGCCGCGAGCCACACGGGCAGGCCGGCCCAGGTCGCGCCTTCGGACGCGATCGCGGCGACACCGGCGAGCGCCAGCGGCCACCACGGCTTCGGGGGCGCGTCGGCGACGCGCGCGGCCGGTGCGCCGGGCGCTGCCGCCTCGGGCGTCATCCCGAGCGAGCGGATCGCGCTTTCGATCGCCGGCTGGGCGTCCGGCACGTGCTCGACCGTCAGCATCCGCTGCATCAGGTTGAATTCGAGCGCCGACACTTCGCTCATCCCGCCGAGCTTCTTGCGGATCAGCGTTTCCTCGGTCGGGCAGTCCATCTGCATGATCCGGAATGCGGAGCGCACGTGACCCGACGCGGTCGCCTGCGCAACCGGCAGCGGCGCGAGCGTCAGCGCGGCAGGCGCGCAGCAATCGCCGGCCGCGTGGTCGTGGTCGTGGTCGTGGTCGTGGTCGTGGTCGTGGTCGTGGTCGTGGTCGGCATGGTCGTGTGCGGCGCTGCCGTGTGCACAGGCGGCGCCATGGACATGGCCGTCGCCATGCTCGTGCGCATGGTCATGACCATGATCGTGGTCGTGTTCCTTGCCGCTGCCGTGGCTGCAACCGGCGCCGTGGGCGTGCCCCTCTTCGCGACCGGCATGCGCGTGATCATGTTGATGATCGTGGTCGTGGCTGTGGGCCCGCGACTGCGCGCCGCGCGCTGCGGCGACCTCGCCGTGCGCGTGCTCGCCGGCCACCGGCGCCGCGTCGGCGACGGTGGCCGTATCCGTATCGTGCGCGTCGGCGCAGCACGGAGCGGCGCCGCCGGCATGACGGTGTCGTGGGTCGTGGGTACGCTGGGCGTCGGTCATGACAACCTCCTCAATGGCAACGGTGTAGAGTTAACACCCTGAAGCCACTACAAGGTCAACCCTTACACGGGAGAAAGGTCATGAAGATCGGCGAACTGGCCAAAGCGGCCCGCTGCACACCCGAGACGATCCGTTTCTACGAGAAAGAGGGTCTGATGCCGGATGCGGAGCGCACTGACTCGAACTACCGCAACTACACCGACGTGCACGTCGAGCGGCTGCGCTTCATCCGCAATTGCCGCGCACTCGACATGGCGCACGACGAAATCCGTGCGCTGCTGCAACTCACCGACACGCCGGCCGACCCCTGCGACTCGATCAATTCGCTGCTCGACGAGCACATCGGACACGTCGATGCGCGCCTCGCGGAACTCACGCACCTGCGCGACCAGCTCACCGAATTGCGCCGCCAGTGCGTCGGCGAGCATTCGGTCGAAGATTGCGGCATCGTGCACGGTCTCGCGACGATGGAAACCGTCGCCCCGGCCGCGAAGCGCTCGCACCTCGGCTGAAACCCTTGTGAAATATGATAGTCTAGTTAAGAATAGTTATATTCTTACTAGATATTGAATCACTATTCATGTCCACCAGTCGCCCGTCCCCGCTCGCGCTGGCCGTCCTCGCGACGCTCACCGAAACACCGATGCATCCCTACGGGATGCTGCAGCAACTGAAGGCGCGCGGGTATGACGAAGTCGTCAACGTGCGCCAGCGCACCAGCCTCTACCAGACGATCGACCGGCTGCTGCGCGAGGGGCTGATCGCCGTGCACGACACCGAGCGCGACGGCGCGTTTCCGGAGCGCACGCTGTATGCGCTGACCGAGGCCGGCCACACGGCCGGGCAGGCGTGGCTGCATGCGCTGCTCGCGGAACCCGCGCGTGAATTTCCGGCATTCGGCGCCGGCCTGGCATTCCTGCCGCTGCTCGACGCCGAAGATGCCCGCCACCAGCTCGAGCTTCGAATCACGCGGCTCGACGCGGAGCGCGAACGCCTCGAAACGCTGCGCGCCACCGCGCAGGCCGACCAGGTGCCGCGCCTGTTCCTGCTGCAGAACGAGCATGCGCTCGTCCTGCTCAATGCCGAACTCGACTGGGCGCGCAGCGTCGTCGAGCACCTGAAGATCGGTGCGCTGCGCTGGGTGGACGGCTGACGCGTCACGCACGCCGGCTCCCGCCGGCAACGTGCGTCACCCCGATCAAAGCACCTTGCCGGGGTTCAGGATGCCGAGCGGATCCAGCGCGGCCTTCAGGCGTCGCATCAATCCGATTTCCGCATCGCTGCGCGTATGCGCGAGATAGGGGCGCTTGAGCACGCCGATCCCGTGCTCGGCCGACACCGAGCCGCCCATGTCGCGCACCACCGCGTACACGCAGTGATCGAGCGCATCGAGATCCGTGTCGGTCATCCCGGCCAGCGACACGCCGATATGCACGTTGCCGTCGCCGACATGGCCGAAGAACAGGCACGTGACGTCCGGCCAGCGCGCCCGCAATGCCGCGTCGCAGCGCTCGGCGAATGCGCCGAGTTCGCCCGTCGGCAGGCTCACGTCGAAGTTGACGAGCTGCGGCAGCGCGTCGATCGCGAGGCCTTCGCGCAGCGTCCACAAGTCGCGCGCCTGCCGCTCCGACGTCGCGAGCACCGCATCCTCCACGAGCCCTGCGTCGAACCCCGCCGCGAGACCGGTTTCCAGCGCCTGGTGCGCATCGCCGCCCGGCGCACTCGTCGCGCATTCGATCAGGATCGCGAAGCCATCGTCGCCGACGAACGGCGCCGAAACACCCGGCGTATGACGCGCGACGTAGTCGTAGAACGCCGGCCACATCGCCTCGAAACTGACGACCTCCGGCAACATGCGCACGCGGTTCCACAGCGCGACCACCGCGTCGTAGTCGCGCACGCGGCAGAGCGCCGTGGCCGGCGCGGCCAGCAGCGGATGCAGCCGCAGCACCGCACGCGTGACGACGCCGAGCGTCCCTTCGCTGCCGATGAACAGCTGCTTGAGGTCGTAGCCCGCATTGTTCTTCAGCATCCGGTTCATCGACGACACGACCGTGCCGTCCGCGAGCACCGCCTCGAGCCCGAGCACCTGCTCGCGCATCATCCCGTAGCGGATCGCGCGCGTGCCGCCCGCATTGGTCGCGAGCATGCCGCCGATCTGGCATGAGCCGCGTGCGCCGAGATCGACGCCGAACGTGAAACCCGCCGCTTCCGCGGCTTCCTGCACCGTCTGCAGCGGCGTTCCGGCGCGTACCGTCATCGTGCCGGCCGCCGCGTCGAGCGCCTCGATGCCCGCGAAGCGCTCCATTGACAGCACCACCTCGCCGCCGAGCGCGACCGCACCGCGCGCAAGTCCCGTCAAACCGCCCTGCGGCACGACCGGCTGGCCGAGCCGCGCACACAGCGCGAGCGTGCGCGACACGTCGTCGACACTGCGCGGTCGCACCAGCGCGCGGGGCCGCACGCCGGCCGGCTCGTTGTACGCGGTGAAGTAACGCGGATCGATGTCCGCCGAGCGCGTCACGAGCGCATCGCCCAGTTCGGCGACGAGCACGGCTTCGACCGCATCACCCGACAGCGATCCGCCGCCCTGTTCGCCACCCGCGGCGGCCGTGTTCCGGTTCTGCATCGCGCGCGGCTCCGCTTACTTCGCCGAGATGTCGATATCGCCGAAATACTTCAGGCCGAGCGACTTCACCGTGCCGTCCGCCTTCAGCTTGTCGATCGCCGCGTCGAGCTTCGCCTTCAGCGCGCTGTCGCCTTTACGCAGCCCGAATGCGATGCCATTGCCGAGGATCTTGTCGTCGCGCACGGGCTGGCCGACGAACGAGAAGCCCTTGCCGTCCGGACGCGACAGGAAGCCGCGCTGGCCGGACGGTGCGAGCACGAGCGTCGCGTCGAGACGGCCGGCCACGAGGTCCGCGTATGCCTGGTTCTGGTCCTGGTACGCGACGACCGCGACGCCCGCCGGCTCCCAGTGCGCCTTCGCGAAGGTTTCCTGGATCGACGCCTGCAGCACGCCGACGCGCTTGCCCTTCAGCGATTCCGGCGTCGGCAGCAGGCCGCTGCCGGTGCGTGCGATCAGTTGGGTCGGCACGCGATAGATGATCGTCGTGAAGTCGATCGCCTGGCGCCGCTGCTCGGTCGCGTTCATCGCCGAGTTGATCGCGTCGAACTTGCGGCCCTGCAGCGCGGGAATCAGGCCGTCGAACGACGTCTCGACCCATTTGCACGACAGCTTCGCCGTCTGGCAGACGGCATTGCCGACGTCGATGTCGAAGCCCTGCAGGTCGCCGTTCGGCGCTTTCGATTCGAACGGCGGGTATTGCGCTTCGAGGCCGAAGCGCAGCGTCTGCGCATCCGCGAGCGCCGCGCCCGAGCCGATGGCGCACGCGAGTGCGAACGCGAGTTTCAGGGTGGTCGTGTGCTTCATCGTGATCTCCTGTGTCTGGTCGGTGCGACGCTCCCGTCGCCGGTTGACGTACGGGCTTTACAGCGAACGCAGCCGCCGCGCGCCTTCGACCAGCGTCGCGTCGTCCTTCGAAAAACTGAGCCGGATCACGCCGGCGTCGGTGCCGTCGGTATAGAACGCCGACAGCGGAATCGTCGCGACGCGCGCATCGCGGATCAGGCGCAGCACGAAATCGCTGTCGCTTTCGTCCGAGAACTGCCGGAAGCGCGCGAGCATGAAGAACGAGCCTTCGCTCGGCAGCAGCTCGAAACGCGAATCGGCCAGCTCGCGCGCGAGCAGGTCGCGCTTGGCCTGGTAGAACGCCGACAGGCCGAGATAGCTGTCCGGCCGCGCGAGGATTTCCGCGAACGCGACCTGCATCGGCGTGTCGGCCGCGAACACCATGAACTGGTGCACCTTGCGGATCTCGTCCATCAGCTCGGCCGGCGCGAGGCAATAGCCGACCCGCCAGCCCGTCACGTGGAACGACTTGCCGAACGACGACACGATCACACTGCGCTCGGCCAGCTCGCGATGGCGCGCCATGCTCTGGTGCTGCGCGCCGTCGAACACGACGTGCTCGTAGACCTCGTCGGACAGGATCACGATGCCGGTATCGCGCGTGAGCTGCGCGAGCCGTTCGAGATCGTCGGCCGAAAACACCGTCGCGGTCGGGTTGTGCGGCGTGTTGACGATGATCATCCGCGTGCGCGGGTTGATCGCCGCGGCGACTTCGTCCCAGTTCACGCGGAAATGCTCGGGCGACAGCTTGATCGCCACCGGCGTCGCGCCCTGCAGCCGCACGATCGGCGCATAGCTGTCGAACGACGGCTCGAAGTAGATCACCTCGTCGCCCCGATGCACGAGCGCGCTGATCGCCGCGTAGAGCCCTTCGCTCGCGCTCGCGATCACCGTGATCTCGGTAGCCGGATCGTAGTGTGGGCCGTACAGCGCCTCGGTCTTTTCGGCGAGCCGCTCGCGCAGCGCCATGACGCCGGCCATCGGCGCGTACTGGTTGTGCCCGTCGCGCATCGCGCGCGCGACGCCTTCGACGAGCGCCGGATCGGGCGCGAAATTCGGCGCCCCCTGCGACAGGTTCAACGCATCGTGACGGGCAGCCAGTTGGCCGATCACCGTGAAGATCGTCGTCCCGACGTCGGGTAGTTTCGAACGGGGCGCGGTCGCGCTTCGCATGACTCCTCCTTCTGATGTCCTTCGGGCGGCCGCGCGCGACACGCACGGCCTGCATCTGTCGCACGATTTAGCCCGAGCCAATATCGGTGGACAATCGAAAGTTCGTCATGGCGGCCATGCATTTTTCTCATGGCTCGTGGGGAGGGGTACGCAGCGGCAAGGCTAGCCTGTCGGGGCGACATGCGAATCAGGCATTTCCCCTAGGCTGTTATCAGTGTGAGCAGGCCCCAGGGATGCTACCGGCCGGCCGCCGCCAGGTAGGCGAGCAGCACGGCCCGCAGTTCGTCGCGCAGCGCGGCGATGTCGAACGCGGGCCCGAGCGTCAGCAACGCCTGCGAAAGCCCGCCGTAGCAGATCGTGTGCGCCATCCGCGCGAGCCCGTCGAGCCGCGCGGCCGGCGGCGGATCGGCCGCATGCGCGAGCGCGTCACGCCACAGCGCGACGTACGCGTCGTAATGCCGACGGTAGGCGGTGAGCGGCGACACCTGCCGTTCCAGCGCGAAGAGCGCGCCCCACAGCGCCGCGTCGGCGCCGATCGCGTCGACCTGCAGGTCGACGAGCGCGGCGGCCAGTTCGGCCCGCGGCGCGCCATGCAGTCGCGCAATGGCGTCGCGCAGCCGGTCGGCCATCGCCTGTACGTGCCGGTGGATACAGAGCGCCGCGAGGCTCTGCTTGTCGCCGAAGTATTCGTAGAAGGTGCCGATGCTCACGCCCGCGACCGCCGCGATCTCGCGGATCGTCGCCTTCGCGTAGCCGCGTTCGAGCAAAAGCTGAACGAACGCCTGCTGCAGCGCGTCGGAACTCGCCTGCGCGCGCGACTGGCGCGGCCGGCGGCGCAAGGCGGGCGCGGGTTGCGCCGCCGGCTGGCCGGGCGGCGCCGGAACCTGAACATGTCGCGGCGGCATATTTGCTACTCTGGAAATCAGCAGGGCATGCGTTTTACCGGGGGCCGGAGCCGGCGCCGAAGCGTCATCCGTGCGGCATGACGCCGGCCGCCCGCGCAGCATGAGACCGGAGACACCTCGATGACCGAATCGACTCACGCCGTCACGAACCAGTTCGACGAACTGGTCGACTATAACCTCTTCGCGACGGACATCGCGCTGCGCGATGCGCTCACCCGCGCGGGCGCCGACTGGGCCGTGCCGCAGCTCGACGCCTACGGCGCGCGGCTCGGCAGCGCCGACACCGCACGGCTCGCCGACGAAGCGAACCGCCACACGCCGGAACTGCACACCTTCGACCGGCGCGGCCGGCGCATCGACCGCGTCGACTTCCACCCGGCCTGGCACACGCTGCTCGGCCAGTACCGCCACGAAGGCTTCGTGTCGCTCGCGTTCCGCGACACGCGCCGCGGCCGCTGGGCCGCGACCGCGGCCGGCTTCTACCTGCATGGCCAGATCGAGGCCGGCACGCTGTGCCCGGCGACGATGACGCAGGCCGCGATTCCCGTGCTGCAGAAGGAGCCCGTGCTGTGGGACCTGCTGCGCGACAAGCTCTACAGCAACGACTACGATCCGCGCGACGTGCCGGTCGCCGACAAGCGCTCGATCTGGTTCGGCATGGGCATGACCGAGAAACAGGGCGGCTCCGACGTGCGCGCGAACACGACGCTCGCGACCGCCGTCGGCGCGGGCGGCCGCGGCGGCGAATACCGGCTGCGCGGCCACAAGTGGTTTTTCTCGGCGCCGATGTGCGACGCGCACCTCGTCGTCGCGCGCACCGAAGCCGGCAGCCCGTCGTGCTTCTACGTGCCGCGCTGGCGGCCGGACGGCACGAAGAACGCGATCGAGATCCAGCGGCTGAAGGACAAGGTCGGCAACCGCAGCAACTCGAGCAGCGAGATCGAGCTGAACGACGCGTGGGGCATCATGCTCGGCGACGAAGGCCGCGGCATCCCGACCATCATCGAGATGGCCACCACCACGCGGCTGAACTGCGTGCTCGGCAGCGCGGCGATGCTGCGCCAGGGCGTCGTGCAGGCGATCGCGTACACGCGCCGGCGCCATGCGTTCGGCCGCGCGCTCGCCGAGCAGCCGCTGATGCGCACCGTGCTCGCCGATCTCGCGCTCGAGAGCGAAGCCGCGCTGTCGTTGTCGATGCGTCTCGCCGACGCGTTCGAGCGCGACGACTCGCCGCGCGAACGCGCATGGAAGCGCATCGTCACGCCCGCCGCGAAATTCTGGGTGTGCAAGCGCGCGGTCGAGCTGACCGGCGAGGTGATGGAAGTGTTCGGCGGCAACGGCTACGTCGACGACGGCCCGATCGCGCGGCTGTTCCGCGAGGCGCCCGTCAACTCGATCTGGGAAGGCTCGGGCAACGTGATGTGCCTCGACGTGCTGCGCGCGATATCGCGCGAGCCCGACGCGGCCGCTGCGCTGTTCGACGAACTCGCCGATCTCGGCGCGGGCGAACCGCGCATCCGCATGGCGCTCGATGCGCTGCGCGCGATGCTCGCGGCGCCGGCCGACGCGCTCGAGGCGTCGGGCCGCGTGTTCGCGCAGCGGCTCGCGGTGCTCGCGCAGGCGTGCCTGCTGCGCCGCGATGCGCCGGCGGCCGTTGCCGACGCATTCGTCGCGACGCGGCTCGCCGCGCCCGACTGGGGCCGCATCGCAGGCGGCTTCGATCCGCACGCGATCGACGTCGCCGCGCTGCTGCAGCGCGCGTACCCGGCCTGATGCCCTTTGGATAGCTCGGTAAGGCCCAGTTCGCCTTCGTTCGCCCGCCCGGAGTCCCGATGAACCTCGTCGCCGCCCTCGACCGCGCCGCCCGTGCGACGCCCGACCAGCCGTTCCTCGTCAGCGAATCCGCGACGATCACCTATGCCGCCGCGCGCGAGCGCTCGCACCGCGCGGCAGCCGTGCTGAGCGCGCTCGGCGTCGCGGCCGGCGACCGTGTCGCCGCGATGTGCTTCAACACGCCGGCCTTCGTCGACCTGATGTTCGGCGCGTGGCGGCTCGGTGCGACGTTCGTGCCGGTCAACCACAAGCTGCAGGCGCCGGAAGTCGACTACGTGCTCGAACACAGCCGCAGCAAGGCGCTGCTGTTCGACGTGGCGCTCGCGCCGGTGGTCGAACGCCTCGTGCATCCCGCGCGGCGGCTCGTGACCGAAGGCGAACTCGACGGCGTGCCGTGCTTCGACACGCTGTGCGCGACGATGGACGGCCTCGCGGGCATCGAGCCGGCCGAGGGCGACATCGCGCAGATCCTCTATACGTCCGGCACGACCGGCCACCCGAAAGGCTGCGTGCACAGCCACCGCACCGTGACGCTCGCGGCGATGCAGGCGGCGCTCGCGACCGGCATCGGCCGCCACGAGCGCACGCTGATGGCGATGCCGATCTGGCATTCGTCGCCGCTCAACAACTGGTTCGGCGGCACGCTGTACGCGGGCGGCACCGTCGTGCTGCTGCGCGAATACCATCCGCTGCGCTTCCTGCAGGCCATCGAGCGCGAGCGCGTGACGCTGTATTTCGGCGCGCCGGTGTCGTACCTGCTGCCGCTCGACACGATCGACGGGTTCGCGGCGTTCGACCTGTCGAGCGTGCGCGCGTGGCTGTACGGCGGCGGCCCGATCGGCCCCGCGCAGGCCGAACGTCTCACGCGTGCGTATCGCAGCAACGCGTTCTTCCAGGTGTACGGCATGACCGAAGCAGGGCCGGCCGGCACGACGCTGTATCCGGACGAGCAGATCGCGAAGGCCGGGTCGATCGGCCGCACCGGCGGCCCGGGCGTCGACCTGCGCGTCATGCGGACGGACGGCCTCGACGCGCAGCCGGGCGAGACCGGCGAGATCTGGCTGAAGACCGACAGCATGATGCTCGGCTATCTCGACGATGCGGCCGCGACGCGCGCCGCGTTCGCGCCGGACGGCTGGTATCGCACCGGCGACATCGCACGGATCGATCAGGATGGCTACCTGTTCATCGTCGACCGGCTGAAAGACATGATCGTGACGGGCGGCGAGAACGTCTATTCGAAGGAAGTGGAGGACGTGCTCGGCGCGCACCCGGACATCGCCGAGGCGGCCGTCGTCGGCGTCCCGCATCCCGACTGGGGCGAGACGGTCGTCGCGCACGTGGTGCTGCGCGCGGGCAGCGTGCCCGACGCGGATGCACTGCGCGCGTTCTGCGGCGAGCGGCTGGCCGCTTACAAGGTCCCGCGCGAATTCACGTTCGCGCAGGCGCTGCCGCGCACGCCGACGGGCAAGCTGCAGAAGTTCCTGCTGCGGGTGCGCAGGGACTGAGTATCCGCGATTGAGCTAGCGCATTCGCGCACGCGCGGTCAATGCAACAGGCAGAACGGAACAAGTAATAGAAGTTACCAGCTCTGAATCATATTCGTCCGATTGATCGACGTTTCTTATCTGGAATAGCGTCTCTAGGCAGCCATTCCATTTACTGAGACAGGGAAGCCGGATGAAAAACGAACTCAAAGCACCGACCCATCTTTTCGCCACCGTTGGCGCGCTCACGGAACGCGGTGGACGTGTCACCACCGCAACCGGCGGCCTGACATTGGCCGGATTGGAAGTCGCCTGCGTCGGCGATGTAGTGACCTACGACGACGGTAGCGAGGCCGCGATTATCGACGGCGCGGGAGACAACCATAGCGGAGGCAAGCCGTTCGCGCTGGTCGGCAGCCGGTTGAGCAACGGTGACCGAATTACCGAAACGCTGCGCACTTCGTGGGGCATTCACGTGCGGGAGGGGCAAAGCGTTGCGGGCCTGTTCGATCCCACCTATGTGCCGCCACCCGCACCGCCTGCCTATAGATTGGCGGTACGTGGCGCGACAACAGCGCGCGGCGGTGCATTACGCGAGCCGTCCGGCACATGGGAAGTAGCGCCGCACTTGGGCAAAGCTGCCACGGTGGGCGACCTGATCCGCTATCCCGACGGCTCAACCGCGCGCGTGACGACCGGTCTGGTTTTGGCCGACCGGGCCGACTTCGCGCCGCTCGCCTTCGTTGGCAGCGAACTCGATAACGGCGACACGATCACCGATAGTCCCGAGCGACAAGGCTTGGCGTCGTCCGTTGTATTTAGCGTCGTCACCCGCTCGTCCATGCCCCGCTGAGGTAGCGCTCATGATCCGCTACTTTCTTGCCAAAGGCGACCGCGCCGGGGAAGCGGTGATTGTCGAGGGCCTCGACACCGTGACCTATTCCAATCCGCCGCCGACGGTTCATATCGCCACGCTCGACATGAAGACCTACTGCTCGGCCTGCAAGCGCGAAGGATACATCGCACCGCAAGGGCCGCGCTGGCCCGGTACCGGCCCGAACGGCAAACAGTGGGCATTGAGCGGGGATATCAATGTCTGCGGATGCAACCCACCGCCGATCTTCTACGCTGAGCGCGGCATGCGGATGACTTTTACTGCAGGAGAGACTGCGACGCTGACTGGGCACCAACCTGATGCAGCTAAGCGGTCATTTGCTCGATCGAATGCCGTACACGACGAGCAATTCACGTTGCTGGATGGCTCCCACCGTCCGCTCGTGAGCATCCGCTACCGAATCGTTACCGACACCGGGCAGATTTTTACCGGCACTACGGATACGGCCGGGCAAACACATCGGATCGCCACCCGCGGCTCGGCAACGCTGAAAATCTATACGATGGAACATTGAAGCAATGAAAAATTTTGATGTGAACGACGGCGGAGAATGGTTCCTCGTACATTCAGGCGCAGTCACTAATACCAATCCTGGGTCGATGGTGGAGGTAACAATCAATATCGAAAGAATATGTCACAACATGACAAACAAGGAATTCCGGGAAATGGTATTGAGTAAACGCGATCGAGCCGTTTCTCTTGTCGGTAAAAGAATCGAGGATTTGCAGCGCTGGTCCCACGCTGATAAGGCACGTGTATTACAGTGGTTCGGTAGAACCGATGAGAGCACCCGCATAGCCCTATTAGCAGGTCTAGCGGCAATCGCTCGCGTACTAAAGTCACTCACAGGCTACAATTTCACGCGATGGGATAGCGAGCGATTCAAACACATTGGATGCGTTCCGAATCCGAACAAATCGGGAGTTGCAGCATCAGTGTGCTCACCAGATACTGCAACTCATACGATTTCAATACATCCCGACTTTTGCACAATGCGAGATTTTTCATGGGAAAAGGATTCCGTAGTTTCCACGCTGATTCATGAGGTGAGTCATTTCGACGATACAATGGCAACCAAGGATCACAGATATTTCATGGAGGAATGCTTGACATTTGGAGCCGAAAATCCGAATCAAGCAATCAACAATGCCGACAGTATTGCAGGATATGTCATTTACAATGCTTAAGTTTATTCTTGGCATAAGCCTTCTCATCTCCAATCCGGTATTCGCATGCATCGCCAGCGAGAATTTCGACATCTACTTTTCGAGAGATAGCTCACACATATCGAATTCCGAGATCGTCCGCATCGCAAAATGGGTAGCCGACCAAAAAATCAATTATGCAAATCACCTAACCAAAGAAACGACGCTGATCAGCGGCCATGCCGAGGAAAGTGAACCGGAAGCACCGGCCCTTGCGCAATCGAGATTGCAAACCGCGTATGCGCTGTTGGAGGAATTAGGTTTTTTGCGCGGAACCATCCAGAAGAGCGCCCGCGTTTATTCGCATGGCGACGTGGACAATGGACGGCGTGTGGAAATTTCGTTCCTGCCCGACTGCCCTAACAAGTGCTGCGACGGCAAGTAACGTCATACTGCCGCCGGCCGCGGCGATGCGGTATCGACGTACGCATGCGGCGCCCCCTCTGCACCACCGTGGCCTGCAAGATCCCTATGCCCTACCAGCCGTAGCTCGCCAAAGAAAAAGCCACCAGACCCAACGGGCCCAGTGGCTCTTTCGCATGACGCGCGGGACGACGCATTGCGCCGCCGCCCCGCGCGTCAGAACATCAAGACCGGCTGCTTACTTCCCGCCGATGCTCTTCAGCGGCTTCCACTCGCCCTTCTCGACCTTGTACATCGTGATGCCGCCGTTCTTCAGGTCGCCCTTCGCGTCATACGCGACGTGCGTCGACGTCACGCCGGCCATGTCGGTCTTCGCGAGCACCGGCAGGTACTTCGCCGGATCGGTCGAATCGGCCTTCTTCATCGCGTTGAACAGCGCCATCGCGCCGTCGTACGCGTACGGCGAGTACGTCTGCACGTCTTCGCCGAAGCGCTTCTTGTACTTGTCGGCGTACGTCTTGCCGCCCGGCATTTCTTCCAGCGGGAGGCCTGCCAGCGAAGCGATCGTGCCGTCGGCCGCGTTGCCCGCGATCTTCAGGAACGTCGGCGTCTTCACCATTTCGCCGCTCATCAGCGGGGCGGTGATGCCGAGCGCCTTCATCTGCTTGACCATCGGTGCCGCCTGCGAATCCGCGCCGCCGTAGTAGACGAGATCCGGCTTCGCCGCCTTCAGCTTGGTCAGGATCGCCTTGAAGTCGACCGCCTTGTCGTTCGTGAATTCACGGTCGACGATCGATGCGCCGCCGGCCTTCGCGGCCTTCTCGAACTGGTCGGCGAGACCCTGGCCGTAGGCCGTGCGGTCGTCGACGATCGCGATCTTCTTCATGCCGAGATCCTTCGACGCGAACGTGCCGGCCACCGAGCCCTGCTGCGTGTCGGACGTCATCATGCGGAAGGTCGTCTTGTAGCCCTGCTGCGTGTATTCCGGTGCGGTCGCCATCGCGATCTGCGGAATGCCCGCGTTCGCGTAGATGCGCGAAGCCGGAATCGTCGTGCCCGAGTTGAAGTGGCCGAGCATGCCCTTGATGCCGTCGTCGACGAGCTTCTGCGCGACCGTCGTGCCGGTGCGCGGGTCAGCCTGGTCGTCCTGCGTGTCGAGCACGAACTTCACCGGCTTGCCGCCGATCTTCGGGCTCGTCGCGTTGAAATCCTCGATCGCGAGCGCGATCCCGTTCTGCATATCCTTGCCGTAGTGCGCCTGCGCGCCCGTCATCGGCCCTGCGTAACCGATCTTCACGTCATCCGCATGGGCCGTCCCCGCCAGCGACATGACCGCGACGAACGTCGCGCCTGCCAGCTTTTTCATCGTGTGTTGCATAGCATCTCCTTGGTACCAGGGTAAATGGAGCGGCTTCGGGATCGCCTTGCCGCTTCCTATGTTTGATCCGAACGGCAAGGATGGTCAGCCGATCGTCATCAAATTCGCATTGCCACCCGCCGCGGCCGTGTTCACGCTCACCGAGCGCTCCGTCAGCAGCCGTTCCAGCGCGTAATCTTCCGCATCGCCGTTCTCGAACGCGCCCACCGACACGCCCTGCACCGACACGATCGGGCCCGGCCGCTGCGCGACGTCCTTCACGAGCGTCTGCAGTTCGTCGCTGTCGCCTTCGAACAGCACAGCGTCGAACGGCGCGTCGGCCTGCTTGCGCACGCTCGCATGCGCCTTCAGCGATGCCGGCAGCGCGGCCACCAGCGCCTCGCCGGCCGCACCCGCGAACAGCGCGCGGTTACCGGTCGCCAGCACCGCCGCGAACTGCGCGCGCGCACCGCCCGGCGTCGCCGCGACACACAACACCGTGCCGCGCGGGCCGAGTGTATACGTGTTTCGCTCGCCCGTCGGACCGGTCAGCACCGCGGTCGCACCGGCCGGCACCTGAGCCAGATAGCCGTCGCAACGCGCGGCCAGCGCCGGCTCGCGCTGCTCGATCAGCCAGTCGCGCAGCGTCGTGAGCGCCGCCGCCGGGTTGCCGCGTGCGTCGCCTTCCACCGCGCCGTCCGCGATCAGCGACTGCGCGAGCGAACGCGGCAGGCCCGACGGACGCGTCGCGAGCAGGCGCTGCAGGTACAGCGCGCCGCCGGCCTTCGGGCCCGTGCCCGACAGCCCTTCGCCGCCGAACGGCTGCACGCCGACCACCGCGCCGATCACGTTGCGGTTCACGTAGATGTTGCCGACGTGCGCGTTCGAGATCACGTGCGCGATCGTCTCGTCGATGCGCGTGTGGATGCCGAGCGTCAGCCCGTAGCCGGTCGCGCGGATCTGCTCCAGCAGCTTGTCGAGCTGGCTGCGGCGGTAACGCACCACGTGCAGCACCGGGCCGAACACCTCGCGCTTCAGCTCGTCGATGCTGCCGATCTCGATCAGCGTCGGCGGCACGAACGTGCCGTGCGCGCATGCGTCGGGCATCGGCAGTTGCGTGACCGCGTGGCCCTTGTCCCTCATCGCCGCGACGTGCGCGTCGATCGTCTGCTTCGCTTCGCCGTCGATCACCGGGCCGACGTCCGTCGACAACCGGTCGGGATTGCCGAGCGCCAGCTCGTGCATCGCGCCCTTGAGCATCGTCAGCGTGCGGTCCGCAACGTCGTCCTGCAGACACAGAACGCGCAGCGCCGAACACCGTTGACCGGCCGAGTCGAACGACGACTGCATCACGTCCGCGACGACCTGCTCCGCGAGCGCCGACGAGTCGACGATCATCGCGTTCTGGCCGCCCGTTTCGGCGATCAGCGGAATCGGCTTGCCGTCCGGGTCGAGGCGCGCGGACAGCGTCTTGTTGATCAGGCGCGCGACTTCGGTCGAGCCGGTGAACATCACCGCACGCGTACGCGCGTCGGCCACCAGTGCCGCGCCGACGGTCTCGCCCGTGCCCGGCAGCAGTTGCACCGCACCGGCCGGCACGCCGGCCTCGCGCAGCAGGCGCACGGCCTGCGCGGCGATCAGCGGCGTCTGTTCGGCCGGCTTCGCGAGCACCGTGTTGCCGGCGGCGAGTGCCGCGGCGACCTGGCCCATGAAGATCGCGAGCGGGAAGTTCCACGGGCTGATACAGACCACGGGGCCCAGCGGGCGGTGCGTGTCGTTCGAGAATTCGTCGCGGATCTGCGCGGCGTAGTAGCGCAGGAAGTCGACCGCCTCACGAATCTCGGCGATCGCGTTCGGCAGCGATTTGCCGGCTTCGCGCACGATCAGGCCCATCAGCGTGTGCATCTGCGCCTCGAGCAGGTCGGCCGCGCGCACCAGGCAGTCGGCACGCGCATCGACCGGCGTCGCCTGCCAGATCGGCGCGGCGGCCACCGCGTGCGCGAGCGCCGCGCTCACGTGTTCGGCCGTCGCTTCGCTGACCGTGCCGACCAGGTCGCGCTGGTCGGCCGGGTTACGCACGTCGCGGGCCGGCGCGTCGGCGAGCGTGTCGTCGGCGAGCATCGGCGCGGCGCGCCACGGGAAATGCGCACTCGCGAGCAGCGCGGACGACAGCGACGCGAGGCGGTGCTCGTTCGACAGGTCGAGGCCCATCGAGTTGGGACGCTCGTCGCCGTACAGGTTGCGCGGCAGCGGGATCTTCGTGTGCGGCGCGCCGAGCGGCACGACCTTCGATGCCTCGTCGACCGGATCGGCGACCAGCTCCTTCACCGACACGGTCTTATCCGCGATGCGGTTCACGAACGACGTGTTCGCGCCGTTCTCGAGCAGGCGGCGCACCAGGTACGCGAGCAGCGTCTCGTGCGTGCCGACCGGCGCATACACGCGGCACGGGCGGTTCAGCTTGTCGCGGCCGGTGACTTCCTCGTACAGCGGCTCGCCCATCCCGTGCAGGCACTGGAATTCGTACTGGCCCGGGTAGTAGTTCTGGCCCGCGAGCTGGTAGATCGCGGCCAGCGTGTACGCGTTGTGCGTCGCGAACTGCGGGTACACGGCGTCCGGCGCCGCGAGCAGCTTCTTCGCGCATGCGAGGTACGACACGTCCGTGTAGATCTTGCGCGTATAGACCGGATAGCCTTCGAGGCCGTCGACCTGCGCACGCTTGATCTCGGTATCCCAGTACGCGCCCTTCACGAGGCGAATCATCAGGCGGTGGCGGCTGCGGCGCGCGAGATCGATCAGGTAGTCGATCACGAACGGGCAGCGCTTCTGGTAGCCCTGCACGACGAAGCCGATGCCGTTCCAGCCCGCGAGGTCCGGATCGAAGCACAGCGCCTCGAGCAGGTCGAGCGACAGTTCGAGGCGGTCGGCCTCTTCGGCGTCGATGTTCAGGCCGATGTCGTAACGGCGGGCGAGCAGCGCGAGCGCGCGCACGCGCGGCAGCAGCTCGCTCATCGTGCGGTCCTGCTGCGAGCGCGAGTAGCGTGCGTGCAGCGCGGACAGCTTGATCGAGATGCCCGGGCCTTCGTAGATGCCGCGGCCGCCGGCCGCCTTGCCGATCGCATGGATCGCCTGCTCGTACGATGCGTAGTAGCGCTGCGCGTCCTCTTCGGTCGTCGCCGCTTCGCCGAGCATGTCGTACGAGTAACGGAAGCCGCGCGCTTCGTACTTGCGGCTGTTCGCCAGTGCTTCGGAAATCGTCTCGCCGGTGACGAACTGCTCGCCCATCAGGCGCATCGCCATGTCGACGCCCTTGCGGATCAGCGGCTCGCCGCCGCGGCCGATCAGGCGCGTCAGCGCCGACGACAGCCCGGCTTCGCTGTTGGTCGTCACGAGCTTGCCGGTGATCATCAGCCCCCACGTGGCCGCGTTCACGAACAGCGACGGCGCGTGGCCGACGTGCGAGCGCCAGTCGCCCTTGCTGATCTTGTCGCGGATCAGCGCATCGCGGGTTGCGCGATCGGGAATGCGCAGCAGCGCTTCGGCGAGGCACATCAGCGCGACGCCTTCCTGGCTCGACAGCGAGAATTCGTGGATCAGCCCTTCGACGCCGCCGCCCGAGCTCTTCTCGCGCAGCGCCTCGACGAGCTTCGTCGCGAGCGCCTGCACGTCCGCCTGCAGGTTCGCGGGCAGGCGCGCCTGGCCGAGCAGGAACGGCACGCATTCCGGCTCGGGGCGGCGGTACGCCGCCGTGATCGCCGCGCGCAGCACCGATTGCGGTTGCACGTTCTGCGCGAACTCGAGGAACGGATGCGGCGAGTTGTCGTCGTCGCCGTCCGCGGACTGACCGTCGGCGAGCTCCGTCACGCCGCTGTGGCCCGATAGCTCGGGCGGCAACTGGCCGTGCTCGATCCGCTCGAGATACGCGAAGATCGCCTGCTTGATCAGCCAGTGGGGAGTGCGCTCGAGACGCGCGGCGGCGTCCTTGAGGCGCGAGCGAAGAAGGTCGTCGACTTTGACGCCGAGAGTCGTGCTTGCCATGGTGGGTTCGTGCGCCGGTGCGAGCCCGGCAATGTGGTGTGAGAGGATGCGCGAAATCCTACGGCACGCAACAAAAAGGTGCAACCAAATTACGAGACAGGTTGCACCCATAGGTTACTCAATATAATCAGCCACTTATGCGGTTGCAACCTAGGAGTTGCCCGTGGTCGGAGGATCGGTGTTTTCCCTGAGCGGGCCGGTTTGACAGGCGTGCGCAACCGTCCGCACGCGTCGCGGCGGACGAAAACGGGTTGCACTGGGTGCGACGGAAGGTGTGAGACGCCAGGGCGCGGCCGGGCGGCAAGTGACGATTCAGGGGCACCCGGCCCGGTGGCCGGGGGTGCAACGCAGCGGCACGCAGCACGACGGCCGCATGCCGCGCCGCCGCTCAGCTCAGATATCCAGCGGATCGACCTCGACGCTCCACCGCAGCACGCCTTTCAACGCGCGCAGCTCCGGCTGCCATGCACGCAGCGCATGCTGCAGCGCCGCCCGCGATGCGCTTTCGAGCAGCAACTGCGCGCGATGCACGTTCGCGACCTTGACGATCGTCATCGGCACCGCGTCGTAGACGGTCACGCGATCGGCGCCCGGCAGCCCCGGCAACGCGGCCGCCGCTTGCAGCAGGAACGCGAGCGCGGCGTCCAGCGTGCGCCCTTCGGCGCGCAACAACGCCTGGTAGACGAACGGCGGCAGGTGCGCGTCGCGGCGCTCGCCGAGCGTCGAATTCGCGAAGCCGACGTAGTCTTGCCGCCCGAGCGCGTGGTACAGCGCGTGACGCGGGTAACGCGTCTGCACGAGCACTTCACCCGGCAGCCCGGCGCGCCCCGCACGGCCGCTCACCTGCATCAGCTGCGCGAACAGTCGTTCGCTCGCGCGGAAGTCATGCGAGAACAGCGCGGTGTCGGCATTGAGCACGCCGACGAGCGACACGCGCTGAAAGTCGTGCCCCTTCGCGATCATCTGCGTGCCGACGAGGATATCGACCTCACCCGCATGCACATCGGAAAAGAGCGCCTGCGCGCTGCCCTTGCGGCGCGTGCTGTCCGCGTCGATCCGCAGCACGCGCGCGCCGGGCACGGCCTCGGCGAGCGCCTCCTCGATGCGTTGCGTGCCGCGCCCGAGCGGCGCGATGTCGACGTTCCCGCACTCGGGGCACGACCGCGGAATCCGCGCTTCCCAGCCGCAGTGATGGCAGCGCAACGCGTGCTCGGGCTTGTGCAGCACGACGTACGCGCTGCAGCGCGGGCAGCCGGCGACCCAGCCGCAGGCATCGCACGCGAGCTGCGGCGCATAACCGCGCCGGTTCAGGAACACCAGGCTCTGTTCGCCGCGCTCGAGCCGCGCCTTCAGCGCCGCGACGAGCGGCCCCGACAGCCCGCCCATCGACGCGCGCCCGCGCCGCCGCTCCTCTTCGAGATCGATCAGCCGCACGGTCGGCAGCGTCGCGTCGGCCACCGCGCGGCGCGACAGCGTGAGCCGCGTGTAGCGGCCCTGCTCGGCCTGCCACCAGCTTTCGAGCGACGGCGTCGCCGAGCCGAGCACGACCGTGATGGCGAGCTGCTTCGCGCGCCACACGGCGAGATCGCGCGCCGAATAGCGCAACCCTTCCTGCTGCTTGTACGCGGGCTCGTGCTCCTCGTCGACGACGATCAGCGCGAGCGTCGGCATCGACGCGAGCACCGCGAGGCGCGTGCCGAGCACGATCCGCGCGCGGCCCGTATGCGCGGCGAGCCAGTTGCGCGCACGCTCGCCCTCCGCGAGCCCGCTGTGCAGCGTGACGATTGCGTCGTCGGCGAGCGCCCCCGCGAAGCGCGCGCGAAACGCGGCCTCGAACTGCGGCGTCAGGTTGATTTCGGGAACGAGCACGAGCGCCTGCGCATCCGGCCGCGCGTCGAGCAGCGACGCGAGCGCATGCAGATAGACCTCGGTCTTGCCGCTGCCCGTCACGCCGTGCAGCAGGAACGGCGCGAAGCCCTGCGCGGCGCGGATCGCGTCGAGCGCCTCGGCCTGCTGGTCCGTGAGCGCCGGCGGCACAGTTCTTCCACCGGCTGCCAACAGGTTATCCACAGCTTTGGGCACAGGCGCATCGGCCCAGCCGATCTCCTCGACGTCGACCCAGCCGCGCGCCGCCCAGTCGTCGAGCGTGGCCGCGGCCTTCGGGTGCAGCGCGCGCGCGTCGGGCAGCGCCAGCGAGCCGCTGTCGACCAGCGCCTGCGCGAGCCGACGCAGCGCGGCGCCGCGCGCGGGCAATGTATCGGGCAGCGCCGCGCGGCCCGCTTCCGTCGGCCGGTAACGCACCTCGGGCGCGAGCAGCCGCCCCCAGCGCCCGGCATCGCGCAGCGCCTGCGGCAGCGCCGGCAGCGCGACCTCGCCACGTCCGCGCTGGTAGTAATCCGCGGCGAACGACACGAGCGCGAGCCAGTCCGGCGACAACGGCGGCAGGTCGGTGCAGATCGCGTCGATCGCGCGCAGCCGCGACGGCGGCACGTCGGTGTGAGTCGTCACTTCGCAGACGAGCCCGACGGCCTGCCGCTTGCCGAACGGCACCTGGACGAGCGTGCCGGGCCCGGGCGCCGGTTGCGCGTCGCAGCGGTAATCGAACAGGGTCGCGAGCGGATGGTCGAGCGCGACGCGCAGATAGGTGCCGCTCATCCCGGCGCTCCGGCGGCCGGATGCGCCGCATGGGCATGGACGGCCGACATCCGCGCCCGCATCGGGGCAGCGAACTTAAAGTAAAACTTCAGATTCGGCGCTAAGTTTTGGATTCGCATTAGGAATCGCCGTATACCCTGCCCAGCCTGTGGATAACTTTGTTGAGAACTCGCCGCTCGATGGCCGCAACGCGCGCGGGGCCGCGCTTTGCGCTGATTTTCGCCGCGTGTTGCGGTGCCCCGCGGAGCCTTATGCCATAAGGCTGCTATTCAAATTACCGAACCATAGCGAGACAAATTGACCGATACAGGGCTCTACCGCGCTGCAACGTGGAAAATGTGTATAAGTCAAGTCTTGACAAGCACTGAATCGGCAACCGGTGGGGGGTTGCGCCCTGTTTAGTGACAATAGCGAAACGCTGTCGCGCCGCAATGCAGCATGACAGCGCTTGCGTTCAGCCGGCGGCTCCGCTACGGATCGCGCGGCTGTGGCGATGCACTTCGTCGACGAGTTCGGCGACGTGATCGGGCGACGTGAATTGCGAAATGCCGTGCCCGAGGTTGAATACGTGGCCCGGATGGTTGCCATAGCTGTCGAGCACTGCGCGCGCCTGCTCGCGCACTGCGGCCGGCGGCGCAAACAGGATCGTCGGATCGAGGTTGCCCTGCAGCGCGACCTTGCCCGCGACGCGCTCGCGCGCCTGGCCGAGATTGACCGTCCAGTCGAGCCCCACCGCGTCGACGCCGGTCGCCGCGATCTCCTCGAGCCACAGCCCGCCGCCCTTCGTGAACGTGATCACCGGCACGCGTTCGCCGTCGTGCTCGCGCTTGAGCTGCGAGACCACGCGGCGGATGTAGTCCAGCGAGAAGCGCTGGTACGCGCCGTCCGCCAGCGCGCCGCCCCACGTATCGAAGATCATCACGGCCTGCGCGCCGGCTTCGATCTGCGCGTTCAGGTACGCGGCCACCGCCTGCGCGTTCACGTCGAGGATCCGGTGCATCAGGTCGGGGCGCGAATACGCCATCGACTTCACCGTGCGGAAATCGTCCGACCCGCCGCCTTCGACCATGTAGCACGCGAGCGTCCACGGGCTGCCCGAAAAACCGATCAGCGGCACGCGCTGGCGGCCCTGGCCGTCGGTGAGCGCGCGACGGATTTCGCGCACGGCGCCCGTCACGTAGCCGAGCGTTTCCTCGATGTCCGGCACCGCGAGCTTCGCGACGTCGGCCTCGGTACGCACCGGATGCGCGAACTTCGGCCCTTCGCCGACCTGGAAGTCGAGGCCGAGCCCCATCGCGTCCGGAATCGTCAGGATGTCCGAGAACAGGATCGCGGCGTCGAGCGGAAAGCGCTCGAGCGGCTGCAGCGTCACTTCGGTCGCGTAGTCGGGATGCTTCGCGAGACCGAGGAAGCTGCCGGCGCGGGCGCGCGTCGCGTTGTATTCGGGCAGGTAGCGGCCGGCCTGGCGCATCAGCCAGATCGGCGTGTAGTCGGTCGGCTCGCGCAGAAGCGCACGCAGGAAGGTGTCGTTGAGCAGGGTATGGGCCACGGTAGGAGCGACGATGCGAGGGCAAACCGGCATTTTACCGGACAGCCGCCCTCAGGCTGCGCATGCCGACGCGATGGCGGCCATATGACGCGCGCGATGGCTCCGTTATGATCGGACGCTCATATCGAACGAAACGAAGGAGGAGACCGATGAAGACATTCGCCACGCTCGCCTCGGCCGCGCTGCTTTGCTGCTCCGCCGCGCACGCGCAGACCGGCGCGCTCGCCGCTGCCGCCGCACCGGGCACCGGCTCGCGGCTCGACGACGTGCTCGCGCGCGGCACGCTGCGCGTGTGCACGACGGGCGACTACAAGCCGTATTCGTACTACCGCGCGGACGGCCGCTTCGAGGGCATCGACATCGACATGGCCGAATCGCTCGCGAAGTCGCTCGGCGTGAAGACCGATTACGTGAAGACGAGCTGGCCGAACCTGACCGGCGACTTCGTCGCGAAATGCGACATCGCGGTGGGGGGCGTGTCGACGACGCTCGAGCGCCAGAAGCGCGTGTTCTTCACGCAGCCGTACGTGGTCGACGGCAAGACGCCGATCGTGCGCTGCGCGGACGCCGACAAATACCAGACCGTCGCGCAGATCGACCGGCCGGAAACGCGCGTGATCGTGAACCCGGGCGGCACCAACGAGCGTTTCGCGAAGCAGTATTTCACGCACGCGAACCTCACCGTCTATCCGGACAACGTAACGATCTTCAAGCAGATCCTCGCCGGCAAGGCGGACGTGATGGTGACGGATGCATCCGAGACGCTGCTGCAGCAAAAGCTGAATCCGGGCCTGTGCTCGGTGCATCCGGACAAGCCGTTCCAGTTCGGCGAGAAGGCGTACATGGTGCCGCGCGGCGACGTCGCGTTCCAGCAGTACGTCGACCAGTGGCTGCATCTCGCGCTGTCGACCGGCGAATATCAGGCGATTTCGGACAAATGGCTGAAGTAAGCAGGCTCGTGCATGGCGGCAGCTAGCGGGCACCGACCCGCCTCCGACGCCCGCAAAAGTCGCTGCGCGGCGGTGGCCCCATCCCCGCCGTTACACTTCGCTGCGGTGTGCCGACGCCCTGAAAATCGGCCCGCAGCCATCGAATTGGCCGAACGGCCGACTTCCGCGCCTGCCGATCACGTTTCAAAATCTTTCTGACGAATGAATCGTCATGCGCGGTATCGGCCGCACGGCGCATTTTCTCGCGTGCAAATCGGCAATTCGTCGAGCCTGATACGCGTGAAAAACGCATCGTGCGCATGTGCTGAAAACGCTGCGGAAAATATGGGTAAAAATGACCTTTTTCAGGCCCTCAAAAACAGCAAAAAATCCCGGAAAGCCTTATCCGGCGGGCGTTACAACCTGAAACACTTTGTTACCGCGACGGGTCATTAATTCGCCCACAATGGCCTCAACGGTTTCAACACGGATGCGGTCTCGTGTGCCAAGTGTGAGCGGACGCGAAGCGCTGCGAGCCAGTCGGTCACGTACCGAAGCCCTTCCGAGGGGCATCCCTGTTGGAGTCGTTTCCGGCCCCCCGCCGGACTCGGTTTCATCTTTGGTCTCCTCGCGCTAACCCCGTAGCGTGTGGTTTTTAGCGGGCTAATAAGCCCGCTTTTTTTCGTCCATCGAAAACGCAACGGCCCGCAGGCCGCCGCGTTTTTCCCGCCTTCATGCCGCGCTACGCGGTCTTCTGCACGTCGAGCTTCAGTTCCTCGATCATCCGGTCGCGCATCACGAACTTCTGCACCTTGCCCGTCACCGTCATCGGCAGCTCGTCGACGAAGCGAATGTAGCGCGGGATCTTGTAGTGCGCGATCTGCCCGTTGCAGAACGCACGCACGTCGTCCTCCGTCATCTGCTCGTCCGCGCGCAGCACGATCCACGCGCACAGCTCCTCACCGTACTTCGCATCGGGCACGCCGAATACCTGCGCGCTCTGAATCTTCGGATGCCGAAACAGGAATTCCTCGATCTCGCGCGGATACACGTTCTCGCCGCCGCGAATCACCATGTCCTTCAGCCGGCCGACGATGTTGCAGTAGCCATCCGCATCGAGCGTCGCGAGGTCGCCCGTATGCATCCAGCCGTCCACCAGCACCTCGCGCGTCTTCGCGTCGTCGTCCCAGTAGCCGAGCATCACCGAATAGCCCTTCGTGCACAGCTCGCCCGTCGTGCCGACCGGCACGATGGCGCCGCTCGGATCGACGATCTTCACTTCCAGGTGCGGCTGGATGCGTCCGACCGTCGTCGTGCGCTTCTCGAGCGGATCGTCGGTCGAGCTCTGGAACGACACGGGGCTCGTTTCCGTCATTCCGTACGCGATCGTGATCTCCGACAGGTGCATCTGCGACACGACGCGCTTCATCGTCTCGATCGGGCACGGCGAGCCGGCCATGATCCCGGTGCGCAGCGTCGACAGGTCGAATTTCGCGAACTCGGGGTGATCGAGCTCGGCGATGAACATCGTCGGCACGCCGTGCAGCGCGGTGCAACGTTCGTCGGCCACCGCCGCGAGCGTCGCGACCGGGTCGAACGCTTCACCGGGGAACACCATCGCCGCGCCCTTCGACACGCACGCGAGCACCGCGAGCACCATCCCGAAGCAGTGATACAGCGGCACCGGGATGCACAGCGTGTCCTGCTCGGTGAAACGCATCGCCGTCGCGATCGAGCGCCCGTTGTTGACGACGTTGCGGTGCGTGAGCGTCGCGCCCTTCGGGCTGCCGGTCGTGCCGCTGGTGAACTGGATGTTGATCGGCTCGCCGGCCGAGAGCGTCGCGCCGATCGCATCGAGCAATGCGGGATCGACGGCCTGGCGGCCGCGCGCCATCAGGTCCGCGAAGCGGAACATGCCGGCCGGCGCGACGTCGCCCATCGACACGACCGTGCGCAGGCTCGGCACCCGCGCCGCATGCAGGTCACCCGGCGTCGCGGTCGCGAGCTCCGGCGCGATGGTCTGCAGCATCTCGACGTACGCGGACGTCTTGAAGCGCTCGGCGGCGATCACGGCCTTGCAGCCGACCTTGTTGAGCGCGTATTCGAGCTCCGACAGCCGGTAGGCCGGATTGATGTTGACGAGTACCGCGCCAATCCGCGCGGTGGCGAACTGCGTAAGCAGCCATTCGCTGCGGTTCGGCGACCAGATGCCGACGCGATCGCCCTTCACGATCCCGAGCGCGGCCAGGCCCGCGGCCAGCACGTCGACCTCGTTCGCGAACTCGCGCCAGGTCCAGCGCACCTGCTGCTCGCGGAACACGACGGCCGGACGATCGGGAAAGCGCCCGGCCGTATCGAGCAGGAACCGTCCGATCGTCGCTTCGGAGAGCGGCACATCGGTCGTGCCACGCACATACGACAAGCCGTTTTCGGGCGCGATCAGCGCGCCCACGCCAAGGTCTGCTGCCATGAATGTCTCCGTCCTTTTTGTCTGATCGGCCTGCGCGCGCCTTCCGCGCCCGCCTCCGCCGCGCACTCGCGACGAACGGCCTCCACGCGGATGATGACGCGCGTGGCTGACGATACTCTGACATCAAATCACGGCGGACGGATGAAATAGCACGACCGGACGGAATGATCCGGCCCGCAAAAATCAGACGAACATGACGGACGAAAAAAAAGCAGCCCGAAGGCTGCTTTTCTTTCGCGGGATACGCGGCGCGGCTCAGTGCCGGCTGCGAATCTTCGCCAGACGCTGGATCGCCTCGAGCTGCGCCATCGCGGTCGCGAGCTCGGATTGCGCCTTCGCGAGGTCGAGATCCGACTTCGCGTTCTGCAGCGTTTCCTCGGCACGCTTGCGTGCTTCCTCGGCTTTCGCCGCGTCGAGGTCCTTGCCGCGGATCGCGGTATCGGCGAGCACCGTCACGGCGCCCGGCTGCACTTCGAGAATGCCGCCCGCGACGAACACGAATTCGTCGTTGCCGCCCTCGACTTCGATGCGCACCGCACCCGGACGAATCCGCGTGATCAGCGGCGTGTGGCCCGGCAGAATGCCCAGCTCACCCGTTTCGCCCGGCAGCGCGACGAATTTCGCCTCGCCCGAGAAGATCTGCTCTTCTGCGCTGACGACGTCTACTTTGATGGTTGCCATATCGACTCCTGTCGATCGGAGCGGGCGCTAAAACGCCCACTTCGATCCCATGCACGGCGGATTGAGCATAGTGCGTGGGTGCCGTGTCCCCTATCGCCAGTGCTATAGGAGAATCAACGGCCAACGGCACCCGCTGCGTTACACCCGACCCTTACGAGATCTTCTTGGCCTTTTCGAAGGCTTCGTCGATCGTGCCGACCATGTAGAACGCCTGTTCCGGCAGGTGGTCGCACTCGCCGTCGACGATCATCTTGAAGCCGCGGATCGTTTCCTTCAGCGGCACGTACTTGCCCGGCGAGCCCGTGAACACTTCAGCAACGTGGAACGGCTGCGACAGGAAACGCTGGATCTTACGCGCGCGCGCGACCGACAGCTTGTCTTCCGGCGACAGTTCGTCCATGCCCAGAATCGCGATGATGTCGCGCAGTTCCTTGTAGCGCTGCAGCGTCTGCTGAACGCGACGGGTGATCGAGTAGTGCTCTTCACCGATCACGTTCGGGTCGATCTGGCGCGACGTCGAGTCGAGCGGGTCGACCGCCGGGTAGATACCCAGCGAAGCGATGTCACGCGACAGAACGACGGTTGCGTCCAGGTGGCCGAAGGTCGTAGCCGGCGACGGGTCGGTCAAGTCATCCGCAGGGACGTACACGGCCTGGACCGACGTAATCGAGCCCTTCTTGGTCGACGTGATGCGCTCTTGCAGCTTGCCCATTTCTTCAGCCAGCGTCGGCTGATAGCCCACTGCCGACGGCATACGGCCGAGCAGTGCCGACACTTCGGTACCGGCCAGCGTGAAACGGTAGATGTTGTCGACGAAGAACAGCACGTCGAGGCCTTCGTCACGGAAGTGCTCGGCCATCGTCAGGCCGGTCAGCGCGACGCGCAGACGGTTGCCCGGCGGCTCGTTCATCTGGCCGTACACCAGAGCGACCTTGTCGAGAACGTTCGAGTCCTTCATTTCGTGGTAGAAGTCGTTCCCTTCACGGGTACGCTCGCCCACGCCCGCGAACACGGAGTAACCGCCGTGTTCCTTCGCGATGTTGTTGATGAGCTCCATCATGTTGACGGTCTTGCCCACGCCAGCACCGCCGAACAGGCCAACCTTGCCGCCCTTTGCGAACGGGCAGATCAGGTCGATGACCTTGATACCCGTTTCGAGCAGTTCGGTCGACGGCGACAGTTCGTCGAACGCCGGCGCCTTCTGGTGGATCGAACGCGTCGTTTCGCTTTCGATCGGGCCAGCTTCGTCGATCGGACGGCCAAGCACGTCCATGATTCGGCCGAGGGTCGGCTTGCCGACCGGCACCGAGATCGGCTTTGCCGTGTTCTTCACGGTCAGGCCGCGGCGCAGGCCGTCGGATGCACCCAGACAGATGGTACGGACAACGCCGTCGCCCAGCTGCTGCTGGACTTCGAGCGTCAGTTCCGAGCCATCGAGAATGAGCGCGTCGTAGATCTTCGGCATGCTGTCGCGCGGGAATTCCACGTCGATAACGGCGCCGATGCACTGTACGATCTTGCCTTCTACCAAAGCAGCAGTACTCATCGCTTTTCCTTTAAATACCTGATTCTTTACTCGCGCAAAGGCGCAGTTGTCGTCCCGGGCGCGCGCTTAAACAGCGGCTGCGCCGCCGACGATCTCCGACAGTTCTTTCGTGATCGCGGCCTGACGGCTCTTGTTGTATACGAGCTGCAGTTCGCTGATCACCGTCTTCGCGTTGTCGGACGCGGCCTTCATCGCGACCATGCGCGCCGATTGCTCGGACGCCATGTTTTCCGCGACGGCCTGGTACACCAGCGCCTCGACGTAACGCACGAGCAGTTCGTCGACGACTGCCTGCGCGTCCGGCTCGTAGATGTAGTCCCACGACGTGGCCGGCGTACCATCATCGGCTTCGAAGTGTTCCGACGACAGCGGCAGCAGCTGCTCGATCACGGCTTCCTGCTTCATCGTGTTGACGAAGCGCGTGTAAGCGATATAAACCGCCGACAGCTTGCCTTCCGAGTACAGGTCGAGCTGCGTCTTCACGGCGCCGATCAGCTTGTCCAGATGCGGGGTGTCGCCGAGGTGCACGACCTGCGACATCACCTTCGCGCCGAAGCGGTTCAGGAACCCGAGGCCCTTGCTACCGATCGCGGTGGCTTCGACCTTCTGGCCCTTCTCTTCCAGCTCCTTGAACTTCTGCACCGTCGCACGCAGCACGTTGGTGTTCAGACCACCGCACAGCCCCTTGTCCGTCGTGACGAGGATGATGCCGGCCGTCGTCGCGCCTTCGTTCGCCACCATGAACGGGTGGCGGTACTCCGGGTTCGCGCGGCTCATGTGCGCGGCGATGGCACGGACCTTGTCCGCATACGGACGAGCGGCGCGCATGCGTTCCTGCGCGCGGCGCATCTTCGATGCGGCCACCATTTCCATCGCCTTCGTGATCTTGCGCGTGTTCTGCACGCTCTTGATCTTGCCGCGAATTTCCTTCATTCCAGCCATAGCTTGCTCCTTGACCGAAGCGGCGCGGGCGCATCAGCACCCGCGCGGCCTCAGTGTGTCACTCGCGGATCAATAGGCACCGGACTTCTTGAAGGATTCGATCGCCGAGCGCAGTGCGCCTTCGTCGTCCTTCGAGAGATCCTTGGTGTCTTCGATGCGCTTGATGAGGTCAGCGTGGCTGGTCTTCAGGTTTTCGCGCAGGCCCTTCTCGAACGACAGCACTTGCTTGACGTCGAGGTCGTCGAGGTAGCCGTTGTTTGCGGCGTACAGCGACACGGCCAGTTCCCACACCTGCAGCGGCTGGTACTGCGGCTGCTTCAGCAGTTCCGTCACGCGGCGGCCGCGCTCGAGCTGCTTGCGGGTCGCTTCGTCGAGGTCCGATGCGAACTGGGCGAATGCCGCCAGTTCACGATACTGCGCGAGGTCGGTACGGATACCGCCCGACAGCTTCTTCACGACCTTCGTCTGAGCGGCGCCACCGACTCGCGACACCGACACGCCGGCGTTGATTGCCGGGCGGATGCCTGCGTTGAACAGGTCGGTTTCCAGGAAGATCTGGCCGTCGGTAATCGAGATCACGTTCGTCGGAACGAACGCGGTCACGTCGCCAGCCTGCGTTTCGATGACCGGCAGTGCCGTCAGCGAGCCGCTCTTGCCCTTCACTTCGCCGTTCGTGAACTTCTCGACGTACTCTTCCGACACGCGAGCAGCACGCTCGAGCAGACGCGAGTGGAGATAGAACACATCGCCCGGGTACGCTTCACGGCCCGGCGGGCGGCGCAGCAGCAGCGAGATCTGACGGTATGCCCAGGCTTGCTTGGTCAAGTCGTCATAGATGATCAGCGCGTCTTGGCCACGATCGCGGAAGTATTCGCCCATCGTGCAGCCGGCGTACGGTGCGAGGTACTGCATCGCTGCCGAATCCGAAGCCGAAGCGGCGACGACGATCGTGTATTCCATCGCGCCCGTTTCTTCGAGCTTGCGAACCACGTTCATGATCGACGAAGCCTTCTGGCCGATCGCGACGTAGATACAGATCAGGTCCTTGCCCTTCTGGTTGATGATCGCGTCGAGCGCCACCGCGGTCTTGCCGCACTGACGGTCGCCGATGATCAGCTCACGCTGGCCACGGCCGATCGGCACCATTGCGTCGATCGACTTGATGCCCGTCTGCACCGGCTGCGACACCGACTTACGCCAGATCACGCCCGGGGCGATCTTTTCGATCGCGTCGGTCAGCTTGGCGTTGACCGGGCCCTTGCCGTCGATCGGGTTGCCGAGCGCATCGACCACGCGGCCGACGAGTTCCGGACCAACCGGGACTTCGAGAATGCGGCCCGTCGTCTTGACGATGTCGCCTTCCGAGATGTGTTCGTATTCGCCGAGAATCACCGCGCCGACCGAGTCGCGCTCGAGGTTCAGCGCGAGGCCGAACGTGTTGCCCGGAAACTCGAGCATTTCGCCCTGCATCACGTCCGACAGGCCGTGGATACGCACGATACCGTCGGTCACGGAGATCACGGTGCCCTGGTTGCGAACGTCTGCGCTCGCTTCAAGGCCCTGGATCCGGCTCTTGATCAGCTCGCTGATCTCAGAGGGATTGAGTTGCATTATTCGCTCCTGATAGTCAATTCTGTTGCGTGCCGGCGTGGCGCTCAGGCGGTCAACGCAGCCTGCATCGATGCGAGGCGCGCGCGAACCGAGGTGTCGAGCACTTCGTCGCCGACCGTCACGCGCACGCCGCCAATCAGCGACGAATCGACTGCGACCGTCGGTTTCAGCTTGCGCTTGAACTTGCGTTCGAGGCCCGAGACGAGACTCTCGAGATCCGCGCCGTTCAGCGGGAACGCGCTCACGATCTCGGCGTCGGCTGCACCTTCACGTTCGTTCTTGAGCGCCTCGAACTGCTCGGCGATTTCCGGCAGCAGCGCGATGCGATGATTGTCGACCAGCATCTGCACGAAGTTCTTCGCTTCGGCGCCAGCTCCGAGCGGCGACTTCACCGCAGCAAGCAGCAACTCGGCTACTTGCGTGCGCGTCACCTTCGGGCTCGACGCGACCGACAGGACTTCCGGCAGACGCGCAACCTGGGCCAGCTCTTGCACGAGCGTGGACCAGGCGGCGATGTCACCGCCCTCGGCCACGCGGAACAGCGCTTCTGCGTAAGGGCGGGCGATGGTTGCAAGTTCGGCCATGATCAGAGCTCGGCTTTCAGTTGATTCAGCAGTTGGGCGTGGGCCGTTTGATCGACTTCGCGCTTCAGGATCTGCTCGGCGCCCTTCACGGCCAGCGTAGCGACTTCACCACGCAGCGCTTCGCGCGCCTTCACGATTTGCTGTTCTGCTTCCGCCTTCGCCTGGGCGATGATGCGGGCGGCTTCAGCCTGGGCGTTGGCCTTGATTTCCTCGGCGACCGCCTGGGCACGCTTTTCAGCGTCGGCGATGCGCTGCTGGCCGTCATTGCGGGCCTGCGCGAGTTCCTGGTCCACGCGCTTGTGCGCTGCGTCGAGTTCTGCCTTGCCCTTCTCGGCGGCGGCGAGGCCGTCGGCGATCTTCTTCGAACGTTCGTCGAGGGCGTTGATCAACGGCGGCCACACGAATTTCATCGTGAACCACGCGAGGACCAGGAACACGACCATTTGCGCAAACAGAGTTGCGTTGAGATTCACGGTGTTTCCTTATCTGCTATTCCGGAAAAATGAAACGGTAAGGCGCTCATCGAGTTGCATTCGATCAGCGCCCCAAGTCTCCGTTCCGCCCTGCGCCGGCTTGCGCCGGACGCATATTTCCGAGGAACCTTAGCCTGCGAGCTTCGACAGGAGCGGGTTCGCGAACGCGAACAGCATTGCAACACCCACGCCGATCAGGAATGCCGCGTCGATCAGACCAGCCAGCAGGAACATCTTCGTTTGCAGCGGGTTGATGAGTTCCGGCTGACGTGCGCAGGCTTCGATGTACTTACCACCCATCAGCGCGATACCGATACAGGCGCCGATTGCACCCAGGCCGATGATGATGCCGATACCGATGGCGGTCAGACCCTGGATGTTGGCGATGTAAGCTTGCATGATCACTCCTTTGTGAAAAGACTTGGAACTGAGATTTAAAAAACTAAAACGGAAACTCTTTGTTGCACGCCGCGCTTAGTGCTTGTCGTGCGCCTGGCCGAGATACACCAGCGTCAGCATCATGAAAATGAATGCCTGCAACAGAACAATCAGGATGTGGAAGATTGCCCAGACGCTACCCGCGATCACATGACCAACGAAGCCGAGGAACGTTGCGTCGCCACCAAAGCTCCACATGCTGCCGAGCAGGGCGATCAACAGGAACAACAGCTCACCCGCGTACATGTTGCCGAACAGCCGCATACCGAGGGAGACGGTCTTCGCGAGATATTCGACGATGTTGAGCGCGAGGTTCGGGATCCACAGCAGCGGGTGGGCGCCAAACGGTGCCGACAGCAGCTCATGCACAAAGCCGCCCGCGCCCTTGATCTTGATGCTGTAGTAGATCATCAGGACGAACACGCCGAGCGCGATGCCGAGCGTGCCGTTCAGGTCGGCCGTCGGGACGATGCGATGGTGGGAAATCACGTCCGACAGACCGAGCAGGCCGATCACGCGGCCCGGCAGGTCGACCGGGAGGAAGTCGAGGGAGTTCATCAGCGCGACCCACACGAACACCGTGAGCGCGAGCGGAGCGATGAAGGTACGATTGCCGTGAACGATGGCCTTCGATTGGTCTTCGACCATCTCGACGAGCATCTCGATCGCGCACTGGAAACGGCCCGGCACGCCCGACGTCGCCTTGCGGGCGGCCAGACGCAGCACGAGGATCGTCACGATGCCGCAAACGATCGACCAGAACAGCGTGTCGAGATTCCAGACGTGGATGTCGAAAATCGACGTCTGATGCGAGGTGGAGAAATTCTGCAAGTGGTGCGCAATGTACTCGGACGGATCCGGACCGCGCGTGCCTTCGCTAGCTGCCATATCGTTAATGCCACCCAAATTGTCGAAAATCGTTTTGCCCGTTCCGCAACACGCTATTGCGGGAACGGGCTGGTGCGGTTCGTTGTCGAAACCGCACGCTGCTTGTTCCTTACCGCCAGGCCAGCGCGATCCAGTACGTCTTCAGCACGACGAGGTACGTGACGAGGAACGGCACCCAGTGCACGCCGGACCAGCCGAACGCCACTGCAGTGAACATCCCGATCGTCAGAGCGAGCTTCAGGGCTTCGCCCATCACCCAGCTCATCACGGTGGCCGAGCCACCTGCCTTCAGTCGTGCCACGAATACCGCACTGGGCACCCAGCCAATCGCTCCGCCCAGAAACGCGGATTGCGCAGCGGCGCCCGGCGACTTTGAAAACAGCCACCACGCCAGCGTTGCAACCAGGGACAGAACCACTTGCGCGAATACCACCTTATAGGGGGTCACGCGCGAGGGCTTGCTCACGTTCGGGCCGAACAGCTTTTCGGCGTCTGCCCGCGTGAGCGGAACGATGTTGTTATCTTGCTGCTCGGCATCCCAGTCATCGTCGAATTCGCGCCGCTCGCCGGCCGCTGAAGCGGTGCGTTGCGTGCGCTGATCATCGTGCCTGTCGTCCGGCGCCTGACCCGCCATCGCAATCTTCCGCAAAATCCTTGAACCCGGCCCCAAGCTTTCTGAAAGCTTTCAGGGGTGCCTAGCTAACAAATCCGGGCGATTGTAAGCGATAGTTGCAAGTGATTCAAGGCTTTAGACGCGACAAAAACCTGCGTAAAACGACGCCTCATCATGTGAAAAAACGGGCGATTCGACGACGTACGATGACAGTTGTAAGGTCGCCTTTTTGCACCGGTATTTCTTGCTCGAAAAAATTCCGGTGACGAGGGAATAGCGAGGAAACGATGCCCGGCGCGGGCGCCGTCGGGGCGGCACGATCACCACCCAGCGCCCACGCTGTGACGCGGTTCCGGGCTCGAGTTCAGCACGAAGCCCCGAACAGACGAAACACTGTGGTCACCCGGCCGCGCCGGATACGCGAAATCCGGACTGATGCTGACGCAACGAATTATCCAATCAGTTGTCATGCCACCACAGTCGATCGACTGTGGATTGCGGCACTTATCAACAGCCCGCACCAGCGCGAATGCTGTGCGCCCCCCCACCACCCAAATGGCACGCCTGTGCCACACGCATCACGTCGTTCAACCGTGAACGAGCAGCCACGCGCCGAGTGCCGCGCTCACGAGCGCGAACGGAATCGAGACCAGGTGGAACGGCAACCACATGCGCGGCTCCTTCGCGAGACGCACCGCGATCAGGTTCGCCAGCGAGCCGATCGCGAAACCAAAGCCGCCGACCGATACGCCGAACGCGAGCGCGCGCCAGTCATGCGTGAACTCCGACAGCAGGATCGCGGCCGGCACGTTGCTGATGCCCTGCGACAGCACGGCACCGGCCGCAAAGATGCGCAGCGGTGAATCGAGATTCGCATGCGCAATCGCGTCATGAATGACGGGCAGCGCAGCCGCGCTGCGCAGCACGACGAACATCAGTACGAAGATCAGCATCAGCAGCCAGTCGATCTTCAGGACTGCGTCACGTTTGACGACGAGCAGCACGATCGCGACGGCAAGCAGGCCCGGCAGCGGATGGTGTGCATCGGCGAGCAGCACGAAGGCCGCGAACAGCCCCGCCGCGATCAGCGCGTGCAGGCGTTGTACGGGAATGGTGGCGACGTCGCCGGACAGATCGAGCGGTTTCGCGCGAAACGCGCACGCGGTCAGCACGAGCAGCAGCGCCATCAGCGCGATCGCGAGCGGCCCGAGCGTGACCACGAAGCGGCCGAACGACACGCCGCTCAACTGCCACAGGAAAAGATTCTGGGGATTGCCGAGCGGCGTCGCGACGGACCCCGCGTTGACGGCCAGCGCGACGACGATCACGAGCCGCCGGAACGGCAGCGGCGTCAGCGCACGCAGCGACACCATCAGCGGCACGACGACGAACAGCGCGACGTCGTTGGTGAGCCACATCGACAGCAACGCGGCGAACCCGACGAGCAGCATCGCGAGCCCGCGTTCGGAATGCACGTGATGCACGATGCGGTGTGCGAGCCACATCAGGCAGCCGGACAACTCGAGCGCCTTGGTCAACATCAGCAGGCCCGCGAGCGTCGCGACCGTCTGCCAGTCGACGCGATCGGCCAATACGGAAAATGGTTGCGGACGCACCCATTGCAGCACAATCAGGCCAAGCACAAGCACCGATAGCACGGGCTCCTGCGCAAGCCACCCCAACCACCGGCGCGGCGCCGGTGCGTCCGTCTCCGCCATGCGTCGCCCTTTACTCTTCGGTTGCGACGTTGCCGCGCAGTCGCACGAGAATGCCTTCGAGTGCGTCGAGGTTGCCGAAGTCGATCGTCACCTGCCCTCGCCCGCGGCGGCCAAGCTTGATCTTCACCGTCGACGCGAGCAGGTCGGACAACTCCTCCTCGAGTCGGCGCGTATCGCGACCGCCATCGTCCTTCGCGCGCGCCTTCACGGCCGGCACTTCCTTCGTCGTGTGCGTGACGAGCTTCTCGGTCTCACGCACCGACATGCGCTTGTTGACGACCTGATGGGCAAGCGTGATCTGCGTGGCCGCATCGACGGCGAGCAGCGCGCGCGCATGCCCCATGTCGAGATCACCGGCCAGCAGCATCGTCTGCACCGGCGAAGCCAGGTTCAGCAGGCGCAGCAGGTTCGATACCGCGCTGCGCGAACGGCCGACCGATTCGGCCGCCTGTTCGTGCGTGAAACCGAACTCGTCGAGCAGGCGCTGGATGCCGTGCGCTTCTTCAAGCGGGTTCAGGTCCTCGCGCTGGATGTTCTCGATCAGCGCCATCGCCGCGGCGGCCTGATCCGAGACGTCCTTCACGAGCACCGGCACTTCATCGAGACCCGCCAGGCGCGCCGCCCGGAAACGGCGCTCACCCGCGATGATCTCGTATTTGTCTGATGAAATAGGCCGTACCAGGATCGGCTGCATTACGCCCTGCGCGCGAATGCTTGCCGCGAGCTCCTGCAGGCTGCCTTCGTCCATCCGCGTACGCGGCTGGTACTTGCCGGCCTGCAGCTTGCCGAGCGCGAGCGTGTTCGGTGCCCCTTCGATCTTCACCGCTTCGGTGATATCGGCACTGCCGCCGAGCAGCGCTTCGAGGCCACGTCCCAAGCCCTTCTTCTTTGGTACCGCGTTCATGTCTTTCTTCCTCGCTTCGCTCATGTCCGGATCACGACACCTCGAACGCGCGAACGCGGTCGATCATCTCGGCTCCGAACTGGAGATACGCTTGCGCACCGCGCGAGCTGCGGTCGAACACGACGCCCGGCAGCCCGTAACTCGGCGCTTCCGCCAGGCGCACGTTACGCGGAATCACCGCGTCGAACACCTTGTCGCCGAAGTGCGCTTTCAGTTGATCGGAAACTTGCTGCTGCAGCGTGATGCGCGGATCGAACATCACGCGCAGCAAGCCGATGATCTTCAGGTCGCGGTTCATGTTCGCGTGAACCTGCTTGATCGTGTTGACGAGGTCCGACAACCCTTCCAGTGCGAAGTACTCGCACTGCATCGGAATCACGACGCCGTGCGCCGCGCACAGCCCGTTCAGCGTCAGCAGCGACAGCGTCGGCGGACAATCGATCAGCACGAAGTCGTAGTCGTCGGACACGCGCTCGAGCGCAGCCTTCAGCCGGCGCTCGCGGTTGTCGATGCTGATCAGTTCGATCTCGGCGCCGGACAGCTCGCGATTCGCGGGCAGCACGTCGTAGGTGACGCCGTCCGGACGGATGCGCGCGTCGGTCACCGACACGCCGTCGACCAGCACCTCGTACACGGTCGCTTCGCAAGCAGCCTTGTCGATCCCGCTGCCCATCGTCGCATTACCCTGCGGGTCGAGATCGATCAGCAGGACTCGTTGCTCCTGCGCTGCAAGGCTTGCGGCGAGATTGACCGATGTCGTCGTCTTGCCGACGCCCCCCTTCTGGTTCGCAACGCAGAAGATCTTTGCCATCGTTGGTGTGTTCCCTTTACCTTCAAACAAACGGCGCGCTACTGCGCGCCTGCCCTTCAATCCGCTTCGTCGACGGCCACTTCGATCAGATGCCGTTCGGCATCGAGCATCGGCACCGCCAGCCGTATCGTCTGCTTCACACGGCTGCCTTCCGGCAATCGCGCAATCTCGTCGTCCGGATGGACGCCCTTCATCGCCCAGATCGATCCGCCCGGCGCGACCAGATGTCGAGCAAGTTTAACGAAGTCGGATAGATCCGCGAAAGCGCGAGATACGATCATGTCGAATTTTTCCGGTACTTCGACACCCGGCTGCAGCGATTCGACCCGACCGGTAACCACCGACAGGTTCGCGAGCTTCAGCTCCGCACGCATCTGAGTCTGGAAGGCAGACTTCTTCTGCACGATATCGTTCAGCGTGACCTGCCAATCCGGCTCGACGATCGCCAGCACGATACCGGGCAACCCGCCGCCCGAACCGACGTCGAGCACGCGGGCCGATGCACGGCCGCGCAGATGCGGGACGATGGAAAGCGAATCGAGGATGTGCTGGATCAGCATCTGCTTCGGGTCGCGGATCGCGGTCAGGTTGTAGACCGCGTTCCACTTGCCGAGCAGCGCGACGTAGTCGAGCAGCTGGTTGAGTTGTGCATCCGTCAGGGTGAGGTCGAGCGCCGTCGTGCCTTCGACGAGCATCTGCTCCAGTACGTCCCGATTAACCGCCGGCGCGCGACGCGCCGTCATTGTTGCGTCGGGACGGCGCCGTCCCCCTGCTCCGTTGCCTCTGCGGCAGTGCCATTACGGCGCCCGAGGCCGCGGCGCTTCAGGTGCACCATCAGCAGCGAGATCGCTGCCGGCGTGACACCCGAGATGCGCGATGCCTGCCCGATCGTCTCCGGCCGGAACTCGTTGAGCTTCTGGCTCACCTCGAACGACAGGCCGCGGACTTCGCGGTAATCGATACCGTCCGGCAGGCGCGTATTCTCGTTCGCGTCGTTGCGTTCGATCTCCGAGGCCTGGCGCTCGATATAGCCCTGATACTTGATGCCGATCTCGACCTGCTCCTTGATCTGCTCGAGCATCACCGGATCGTCGGCCAGCGGCTCTGCGGGGCCGCATTCGCCGCCCTTCAGCCCACACACGCCGTCGTAGCTGATACCCGGGCGGCGCAGCAGCTCGGCGAGGCTGTATTCGTGGTCGATCGCCTTGCCGAGGAGCGCGGTCGCCTCTTCCGCCGGCAACGTCTTCGGCGTGACCCACGTCGACTTCAGGCGTTCGGTTTCACGTGAAACAGCGTCGCGCTTCCGGCTGAATGCGTCCCAGCGCGCATCGTCGACGAGCCCAAGTTCGCGGCCGATCTCGGTCAGGCGCATGTCGGCATTGTCTTCACGCAGGCTGAGGCGATACTCGGCGCGGCTCGTGAACATCCGGTACGGCTCGGCCACGCCACGCGTCACGAGATCGTCGACCAGCACGCCAAGGTAGGCCTGGTCACGGCGCGGGCACCAGGCGTCCTTCTCCTGCACGTAGCGGCCCGCATTGAGGCCGGCCAACAGACCCTGCGCGGCCGCTTCTTCATAGCCGGTCGTCCCGTTGATCTGACCCGCAAAGAACAGCCCGTTGATCGCCTTCGTCTCGAGCGACGCTTTCAACGCACGCGGGTCGAAGTAGTCGTACTCGATCGCGTAGCCGGGACGCAGGATATGGGCGTTCTCGAGGCCGCGCATCGAATGCACGAGCTCGAGCTGGACATCGAACGGCAGGCTCGTCGAGATCCCGTTCGGGTAGAACTCGTTGGTCGTCAGCCCTTCTGGCTCCAGGAAGATCTGGTGCGATTCCTTCGACGCGAACCGGTGAATCTTGTCCTCGATCGACGGGCAATAGCGCGGCCCGACGCCTTCGATCACGCCTGTATACATAGGCGAACGGTCGAGACCGCCACGAATGATGTCGTGCGTGCGCTCGTTCGTGTGCGTCACCCAGCACGGCAGCTGCTGCGGATGCTGCTCCGCTCGGCCGAGGAACGAGAAGACCGGGATCGGATCGAGATCGCCCGGTTGTTCGGTCAGCTGCGAGAAATCGATCGAGCGGCCATCGATACGCGGCGGCGTACCGGTCTTCAGGCGGCCCTGCGGCAGCTTCAGCTCCTTCAGGCGCGACGACAGCGACACGGCCGCCGGATCGCCCGCGCGGCCGCCCGTGTAGTTGTTCAGGCCGACGTGGATCTTGCCGTCAAGGAACGTGCCGGCGGTCAGCACGACCGCGCGGGCGCGGAAGCGAATGCCGATCTGCGTGACGGCGCCCACCACACGGTCGCCTTCGACCATCAGGTCGTCGACGGCCTGCTGGAACAGCCAGAGGTTCGGCTGGTTCTCGAGCCGGTGGCGGATCGCGGCCTTGTACAGGATACGGTCGGCCTGCGCACGCGTCGCGCGCACAGCCGGACCCTTCGACGAATTGAGGATCCGGAACTGGATACCGCTCTCGTCCGTCGCGGCTGCCATTGCGCCGCCCAGCGCATCGACTTCCTTGACCAGATGGCCCTTGCCAATGCCGCCGATCGACGGATTGCAGCTCATCTGCCCAAGCGTTTCGATGTTGTGGGTCAGCAGCAGTGTCTTTGCGCCCATGCGGGCGGACGCCAGCGCGGCTTCGGTGCCGGCATGACCGCCACCGACGACGATGACGTCAAATTCTGTGGGAAAAAGCATGGTGGATTTCGCACGCAGGGCTGCGCACGAACCTATCAGAGAAATGTATGGGGCGAATTATAGCGGGTTCGCTTTTCACCCGAATGCCGTCCGAATGGTAGGGTCTGTGCATTTCGGCGATTTTTCGGCGTTGGGCCGATGAATCTGTGGTTCCGCGCCCATGCCTGCGAATAATCCGGCCCGCCCGGCACACATCGTTACGCCTGTGCAGGGATCCATGTGTCGAGAAATTTCACGTGGAACATATAACCCGTTCGAGGCCTGTGTCCCGCCCAACACCCAGGCGAAACATCCTGTGCCCCTTCCTCACAGAATTTCCGTCGGAACGCTCGACACTTATCCCCTGTGACCCGGCACATCATCATTCCGTGGAACGAGTGGCACCCAACTCCGATCGACAAACCGGATCGCCATCTGCGCTGGAGATACTCCCCGCCGCCACTGCACAGAGCTTTTGATTGTTCCTCCGATACTTATCCCCTGGTTGTTAACCGCGGATGCATGGGAGTCAGACCTTCACCCAAAAACAAAAGCGGCGTGTTTCACGTGAAACACGCCGTCCGTTTTCCACCCACCGCGCCTCCGATCAAGCCGTTTTCTTCGCCAACCCGAGGTAGGTTTCGATCACACGTGGATTCTGCGCGAGTTCCGCCGCCGGCCCTTCCAGCGCAAACTCGCCCGTCTCCAGCACGTAGCCGTAGTCGGAGATCTGCAGCGCCGCCCGCGCGTTCTGTTCGATCAGCAGCGTCGCCACGCCCGTCCCGCGCAACGCGCTGATGATATGAAAGATCTCCTTCACGATCAGCGGCGCCAGCCCAAGGCTCGGCTCGTCAAGCATCAGCAGGTCGGGCTTGCCCATCAGCGCGCGGCCAACCGCGAGCATCTGCCGCTCGCCGCCGGACAGCGTGCCGGCCGCCTGCTTGCGCCGCTCCTTCAGCCGCGGAAACAGCGCGAACACATGATCGAGCTGGTCGAGGAAGTTCGCTTCACCTGCCAGCTTGCGTCGATACGCGCCCAGCACGAGGTTGTCTTCGACCGTCATCGTGCTGAACAGCTCACGCTTTTCCGGCACGAGACACATCCCGCGTGCGACGCGCTGCTCGACCGGCAATGCCCCCACATCGTGACCGCGATACACGACCGCGCCCGACGCATGTCCGGTCACCGGCAGCGCGCCCATGATCGCGTTCAGCAGCGTCGATTTGCCGGCCCCGTTCGGCCCGATCACGCTGACGATCTGTCCCGCACCAACCTTGATCGCCGCGCCGTGCAGCGCTTCCACCTTCCCGTACCGGACCGCCAGCCCGCGCACGTCGAGAATCGGCATCGTCGTGTCCGTCATCACTCCACCCCGCCCAGATACGCTTCGAGCACCGCCGGATCCTGCTGCACGTCCTGCGGCAGCCCTTCCGCGATCCGCGTGCCGAATTCCATCACCACCAGCCGGTCGGTAAGATTCATCACGAAATCCATGTCGTGTTCCACAAGCAACACGCTCATGCCTTCCGCCTTCAGCCGCCGCAGCAGGTCGGCGAGTTGCTGCTTCTCCTGGTAACGCAGCCCGGCGGCCGGCTCGTCGAGCAGCAGCAGTGTCGGGTCGCAGCACAGCGCTCGTGCGATTTCGAGAATCCGCTGCTGGCCCAGCGCGAGGCTGCCCGCTTCGTCGTACATGTGCTTTTCGAGCCCGACGCGGCGGATCTGCTGGGCTGCCTCGGCCAGCAACTGCGCTTCCTCGTGGGCATTGAGCCGCGCGACGCTGCGCCACACGCCCGTATGGCCGCGCAGGTGCGCGCCGATCGCGACGTTCTCGAGCACCGTCATCGCCGGCAACAGCTTCACGTGCTGGAACGTCCGGCCGATGCCGCGGCGGACGATCTGGCGCGATGTGAGCCCGTCGATGCGCTCGCCACGGAACGTGATCGTGCCGCCCGTCGGCTTCAGCACGCCCGTCACAAGGTTGAACGTGGTCGACTTGCCGGCGCCGTTCGGGCCGATCAGCCCGATGATCTGCCCCGCTTTCACGTCGAAGCTGACGTCGTTGACGGCCACGAGGCCGCCGAACTGCTTGCGCGCGTTGTCGACGACGAGCAGCGGCTCGCCGGCCGCGGGCTTCGCGCGTTGCGGCAACGGGTCGGCGTGCTCGGGTACATGCGCACGCGGCCCGCGCGGGAACAGCCTGGCGACGAACGGCCACACGCCCTGGCGGGCGTACTGTAGCAGCAGCACCATCAGCACGCCGAACACGATGATCTCGAAGTTGCCTTCAGAGCCGAGCAGCTTCGGCAGCAGCGTCTGCAGGTAGTCCTGCAGCACGGTCAGGATCGCCGCGCCGAGCACGGCGCCCCACACGTGCGACACGCCGCCGACCACGGCCATGAACAGGAACTCGATCCCGTGGTTCAGCCCGAACGGCGTCGGGTTCACCGCACGCTGCAGGTGGGCGTACAGGAAGCCCGAGATGGCCGCGAGCACGGCCGCATAGACGAAGATCACGACGCGCATCCACGCGGTGTTCACGCCCATCGCCTCGGCCATCACGCCGCCGCCGCGCAGCGCACGGATCGCCCGGCCCGGGCGGCTGTTCAGCAGGTTCTGCACCGACACGATCGCGGCCAGCACGACGGCCCAGATCAGGAAATACAGGCTGCGGCCGCTGTCGAGTGTGATGCCGAACAGGTTCAGCGCCGGAATCCCGTTGATCCCGTCGTACTTGCCGAGCAGTTCGAGGTTGCCGAACAGGTAGAACAGCGCGAGGCCCCACGCGATCGTGCCGAGCGGCAGGAAGTGGCCGGACAGCCGCATCGTGACCGCGCCGAGCACGAGCGCGACGAGCGCCGTCAGCACGACACCGACGATCAGCGCGAGCCACGGTGACACGCCGTAGCGCGTCGTCAGGAGCGCGGTCGCATAAGCGCCGATACCGACGAACGCGGCCTGCCCGAAGCTCGTCATCCCGCCGACGCCCGTGAGCAGCACGAGCCCGATCGCGACGATCGCGTAGAGGCCGATGTAGTTCAGCAGCGTGATCCAGTATTCGGGTACCTGCAGCGCGCCGGGCAGCACCGGCAGCGCGAACAGCACCACGAGAAACACCCAGAAGGTCTTGTTGCGTACCATCGTCTTCATCGTGTCACTCCTCTTCCTCTTCCGCGTGCGGCGTGGCGAAGCTCCGCCACAGCAGCACCGGAATGATCAGCGTGAACACGATCACCTCCTTGTACGCACTCGCCCAGAACGACGAATACGATTCGAGCACGCCGACGAGCAGCGAGCCGGCGGCCGCGAGCGGATAGCTGACGAGCCCGCCGATGATCGCGCCGACGAAACCCTTCAGGCCGATCAGGAAGCCCGAGTCGTAGTAGATCGTCGTCAGCGGGCCGACGAGGATCCCGGACAGCACGCCGAGCCCCGCCGCGAACGTGAACGCGAGCCGCCCTGCCTCGGTCGTGCCGATGCCGACGAGCCGCGCGCCGAGCCGGTTCACCGACGTCGCGCGCAGCGCCTTGCCGGCGATCGTGCGGCCGAAGTACACGTAGAGCGCGCCGATCAGCACGAGCGCCGTCACGACGACCAGGATGCTCTGCACGGATACCGTCATGCTGCCGATCGACAGCGACGCATCCGAGAAGCCGTTGGTACGCGAGCCTTCCGCGCCGAACATCACGAGCCCGAGACCGACCATCGCGAAGTGGACGGCGACCGATACGATCAGCAGCAGCAGCGTCGTGCCTTCCGCGATCGGCTGGTACACGAGCCGGTAGACGAACGGCCCCATCGGCACGACGATCGCGAGCGTCAGTGCGATCTGCGCGAGCATCGGCAGCGGCTGCACGGCGAAGCTGCGCGTGATCGCGAACACCGCGAGCGGCAGCAGGATGTAGCGGCTGCCGAGTGTCGCGAGCGTGCGGCCGAGCTGATGGCGCCGTTCGCGATGCCGGATCAAGCCGCCGACTTCGAGCAGGAAGCACGCGATGCCCATCACGAACAGCAGCCAGCAGGTGGCGGGAAATTTCTGCGCCTGCAACGCGGCAAGCGTCAGCGCACCGTAGGCGACGAATTCGCCCTGGGGAATGAAGATCACCCGCGTGACGGAAAACACCAGCACGAGCGCCAGCGACAGCAATGCATATATGGCGCCGGTCGTGATGCCGTCTTGCGCGAGGATCGCTGCAATCGAGAGATCCATACGTTTCGTGTATCGAGAATGCTGCGGAGAAACGAAAGACAGGAACGGCCGGGGCGCACGGGCCGCAAGATCGGCGCGTCGGGCGCCACGCAGCGAGCCCCTGCGGTTCCACACGACATGGGCATGGTCGCGGCCCGTCGGGCCCGGCGCCCTGCCGACGGCATGCACGGCGCCAGTCGCGCCGCGCACGCCGGTTTCACGTGATGCTTACTCGGCCTGCAGCTTCCACTTGCCGTCGACGATCTGCACCATCACGCGCGCACGCGTGTCGAAGCCGTTGTGGTCGGTCGGCGTCATGTTGATCACGCCGTGCGACACGGGCAGGTCCTTCACGTTCTCGATCGACGCGCGCAGCGCCTCGCGGAACGCCTCGGTGCCCGGCTGGCCCTTCTTGAGTGCTTCCGGAATCGCACGCTGCAGCAGCAGACCCGCATCCCACGCATGGCCGCCGAACGTCGCCAGCGAGCCCGCGCCGTACGCCTTCTCGTACGCGGCCTTGTAGCCGAGCGCCGGCTTCTTCACCGGGTTCGAATCGGGCAACTGGTCGGTCACGAGCACCGGGCCGGCGGGCAGGATCTCGCCTTCGCAATCCTTGCCGCACACGCGCAGGAAGTCGTTGTTCGCGACGCCGTGCGTCTGGTACACCTTGCCCTTGTAGCCACGCTCCTTCAGCGTCTTCGCCGGCAGCGCCGCCGGCGTGCCCGAGCCGGCGATCAGCACCGCATCGGGATTCGAGCCCATCAGCTTCAGCACCTGCCCCATCACCGACGCGTCGGTGCGGTTGTAGCGCTCGTTCGACACCAGCTTCAGCCCGTTCTTCGCGGCCGCCGCATCGAACGTCTTGTACCAGCTGTCGCCGTACGCGTCCGCAAAACCGATGAAGCCGACCGTCTTCACGCCGTGCTTCGCCATGTAGCCGGCGATCGCGTCGGCCATCAGCTGGTCGTTCTGCGGCACCTTGAACATCCATGCGCGTTTGGCGTCCATCGGCGAGATGATCTGGGCACTCGCCGCGAGCGAGATCGTCGGCGTCTTGCCCTGCGACACGGGGTCGAGCATTGCCAGCGAGTTCGGCGTGACGGATGAGCCGATGATCGCGTCGACGTGATCTTCATCGATCAGCTTGCGCACGTTCTGCACCGCGCGGCTCGTGTCGGAGGCGTCATCGAGCACGATGTACTGCACGCTCTTGCCGGCGATTTCCTTCGGCAGCAGCGCGATCGTGTTCTTTTCCGGGATCCCGAGCGACGCGGCCGGCCCGGTGGCCGACAGCGTCACGCCGATCTTCACCTGCGCCGACGCCGTTGCCGCCGCGCACACGAGGCCCGCGGCGAGCACGGCCTCCATCCATCGATTCATCTTCATTTACGTTGTCTCCAAACGCTGCTCGAAAAAGCCTCGGGTCGCTCGGGCGGCTCCCGGTCCCCAAACAAGTTAATAAATTAACTATCTCGCCATACCGCGTCTACGCTCGTTTTCCCGTGAAACACCTCATCTTCAACGGCACCCGGACGGAACCACGCACGGACGCACCGGCCGGCGGTCGAAACGGTCGTTCGACCGTCACGATGCGCAGCGGCGGTGTCGTCTGGATGAAGAAAGCGGAGAAAGGCATAACCGTGTGCGCAATCGATGCATGCACAACGATCAAGGAAAGGCACGTCGATTCGGCCAGATGCGGCCAAGTCCGCGCGCGGCGCATGATCGGGAAACCGGCTGCTCATGCGAATACGGATGCGAATATCGACACGGATGCGCACGCAACGACCGGCAATGACGCCGGAACGCGCCTACAGGCCGCAGAACGGCTCGGGAAGGCCGCGGCGACAGCAGCCCAACCCCACGACGAACGAACGGCACCCGCCGCCCTTCCTGCCCCGATCCATCGTCCTGCGCTGCTCATCCAACCGTACTCCCTCTTCTGCATTCTGCTTGTAGGAGAACTGCCGACCTATTTTCCCGACCGCGCGGTCGGCGAAAGCTGAGTGTAACGGACGCGTTTTGCGCACGCCAACCGGGTTAGCCCGAACGGCCGGCGCACGGCTGAGCATCGTCTGCGAACGACTCGAGGGAAAACGGAAACGGGAAAACGGAGGACGCGCGAAGCGCGGAAGAAGCGCGGTGCGAACGCAAGCGCGGAATACGGCCGCCGCGCAGGCCGATGCACCAACAGCGGAAATCCGTGCACGCAAATGAAAAAGCGCTGTTGGATTCCGTCCAACAGCGCTTTGGGGTCCGGGCACTTTGTGCCTCGATTGTCTCCTCGTTCTCCACCTGCAAATTCGTTTCGCGGTGCATCAGAACTAAAGTGAATCTTAAAGAGGCTTAAGCACCACGGCAACTTAGCATTTACCCCTATGGTGCATCGCCGCACGAAAATGGGGCACCAGCTTGCCGCGCGGCGCCGGCCCGAGCCCGTTGCGACGCCCTTCCGGAGCATGCCGGATGGTGCTTCGCATCAACGCCCGGTAACGCACGCCGCCCGCATTCAGGACGCCCTGAGCGGCTTGATCCGCGCGACCATTTCACCGACGATGCCGCGCCGGAATGCGAGCACGCATGCGATGAAGATCAGCCCAGTGACGATCGTCGCCGATTCGCCGAGCGAATGGAACCACGCGACGCCCGTCGTCGACGCGAGCCATTCGCCGATGTCGCCGAGCCGGTCTTCCAGCGCGACGATCAGCGCCGCGCCCAGCAGCGGCCCGAACAACGTGCCCATCCCGCCGACGAGCGTCATCAGCACGACGAGGCCCGACATCGTCCAGTAAGCGTCCGACAGCGTCTCGAAGCCGAGCACGAGCACCTTCAGCGAGCCGGCCAGCCCCGCGATGCCCGCCGACAGGATGAACGCGAGCAGCTTGAAGCGGTCGGTGTCGTAACCGAGCGAGACCGCGCGCGCTTCGTTCTCCTTGATCGCGACGAGCACCTGGCCGAACGGCGAATGCACGACCCGCACGATGAACGCGCACGCGGCGACCACCACGGCCAGCACGACGTAGTACAGCGCGACATCGTTCGACAGGTCGAGCAGCCCGAACAGATGGCCACGCGGCACGCCCTGCAGCCCGTCCTCGCCGTGCGTGAACGGCGCCTGCAGGTAGATGAAGTAGACCATCTGCGCGAACGCGAGCGTGATCATCGCGAAGTAGATGCCCTGCCGCCGGATCGCGAACAGCCCGACGACGAGCCCGAGCAGCGTCGCGGCAACGGTGCCGACCAGCACGCCGAGCTCCGGCGTGAAACCGAGCGTCTGCATCGAATAACCGGTCGCATAGCCGGCGGTCGCGAGGAACATCGCATGGCCGAAGGACAGCAGCCCGGTATAGCCGATCAGCAGGTTGAACGCGGCCGCGAACAGCGCGAACGTGAGCACCTTCATCACGAACACCGGATACGCGCCGATGAACGGCGCGGCGAGCAGTGCGGCGAGCAGCACGCCGTAGAGCACTTTTCTCTGCATCATTTTTCCTTGCCGAAGAGGCCCGCCGGGCGGAACAGCAGCACGATCGCCATGATCACGAACACGACCGTGGCCGACGCTTCGGGGTAGAACACGCGCGTGAAACCCTCGATCACACCGAGCAGCAGGCCCGTGACGATCGAGCCGAGGATCGAGCCCATCCCGCCGATCACGACCACCGCGAACACGGTGATGATCATCGGCTGACCCATCAGCGGCGACACCTGGATCACCGGCGCGGCCAGCACGCCCGCGAACGCGGCGAGCGCGACGCCGAAGCCGTAGGTGAGCGTGATCATCATCGGCACGTTGACGCCGAACGCCTCGACGAGCTTCGGGTTCTCGGTGCCCGCCCGCAGGTACGCGCCCAAGCGCGTCTTCTCGATCACGAACCACGTCGCGAGACACACCGCGAGCGACGCGACCACCACCCACGCGCGGTAGTTCGGCAGGAACATGAAGCCGACGTTGGTGGCGCCGGACAGCTGCGACGGCACGTCGTACGGCTGGCCGGACGAGCCGTAGATCGACCGGAACACGCCTTCGACGACCAGCGTGAGCCCGAACGTGAGCAACAGCCCGTACAGGTGATCGAGCTTGTACAGCCAGCGCAGCATCGAGCGTTCGATCAGGATTCCGAACGCGCCGACGACGAGGGGCGCGATCACGAGCATCGCCCAGTACGGCAGCCCGAAATACGACAGGCCCATCCACGCGAGCATCGCGCCCAGCATGAACAGCGCGCCGTGCGCGAAGTTGATCACGTTGAGCAGCCCGAAGATCACCGCGAGCCCAAGGCTCAGGATCGCGTAGAACGAGCCGTTGACGAGCCCGAGCAGCAACTGGCTCAGCATCGCCGGCAACGGAATGCCAAAGATTTCCATCGACTTAGCCGTCAGAATGAGTTTCGTTGCGCGCGCAACCTTCATGCAGCGCGTGCGCGGGCGGCGCAGCGGGCACATCGCCGCGGCCGCCACCGAGCGGCGCGCCCGCGCGCGCCGCTACGCCCTGCCTACTTCCACAACGCGCAGCGCGTTTCCTGCTTGGTCCCGAACGCCTGCTCGCCCGGAATCGTCGCGAGCACCTTGTAGTAATCCCACGGCTCCTTCGATTCCGCCGGCTTCTTCACTTCCATCAGGTACATGTCGTGGATCATGCTGCCGTCCGTGCGGATATAGCCCTTTGCATAGAAGTCGTTGATCTTGATCTTCTTCAGCTCGGCCATCACCTTGTCGGAATCGGTCGTGCCGGCGGCCTGGACCGCCTTCAGGTAGGTCGTCACCGACGAGTAGTCGGCCGCCTGCAGGCTCGACGGCATCTTCTTCATCTTGCCGAAGTAGCGCTGCGCCCACTGGCGCGACGCCGCATCGCGGTTCCAGTACCAGCTGTCGGTCAGCACCAGGCCCTGCGTCGTCTCGAGGCCGAGGCTGTGCACGTCGTCGATGAACATCAGCAGCGCGGCGAGCTTCATCGTCTTCGTGATGCCGAATTCCTTCGCGGCCTTGATCGAGTTGATCGTGTCGCCGCCCGCGTTCGCGAGGCCGAGGATTTGCGCCTTCGACGCTTGCGCCTGCAGCAGGAACGACGAGAAATCCGATGCCGACAGCGGGTGGCGCACCGCGCCGAGCACCTGGCCGCCGTTCGCCTTCACGACATCCGACGTGTTCTTCTCGAGCGCCTTGCCGAACGCATAGTCGGCCGTCAGGAAGAACCACGACTTGCCGCCCTGCTTCACCACCGCCGAACCGGTGCCCTTCGCGAGCGCCATCGTGTCGTACGCGTAGTGGACCGTGTACGGCGTGCACTGCTCGTTGGTCAGCGTGTCGGCGCCCGCGCCGATGTTGATGTAGACCTTCTTCTTCTCGGCCGCGACCTGGTTCATCGACAGCGCGGTGGCGGAGTTCGTGCCGCCGACCAGCAGGTCGAGCCCGCCGCGGTCCATCCATTCGCGCGCCTTCGACGCGGCGATGTCGGCCTTGTTCTGGTGATCGGCATAGACGACCTCGATCGGCTTGCCGAGCACCTTGCCGCCGAAGTCGGCCACTGCCATGCGGATCGCCTCGAGGCCGCCCTGCCCGTCGATATCCGCGTAAAGCCCCGACATGTCGGTGATGAAGCCGATCTTCACGGTATCCGCCGCGTGTGCGGCGCCGGCGGTGAACGCGGCAGTCGCGAGCGCGAGACACGCCTGTGCGAGGGTCTTCATTTTCATTGACGTCTCCTGTTGTTCTGATGCGTTGTGGTTGTTCGAGGGCCGCCACGGCTAGCGGCAAGGGAAACGGGGCGGCGTCACACCCCCAGCAGGTCGTGCAGGGTCGGCATCTTGCTTTCCAGTTCGGCCGCCTGGAAATGCTCGACGATGCTGCCGTGCTCCATCACGTAGAACCGGTCGGCGAGCGGCGCGGCGAAGCGGAAATTCTGTTCGACCATCACGATCGTGTAGCCGCGCGCCTTCAGCGCGACGATCATCCGCGCGAGCGCCTGCACGATCACCGGTGCCAGGCCTTCGGAGATCTCGTCGAGCAGCAGCAGGTTCGCGCCGGTGCGCAGGATCCGCGCGACCGCGAGCATCTGCTGCTCGCCGCCCGACAGCCGCGTGCCCTGGCTCTGCCGGCGCGACGCGAGATTCGGGAACATCGCGTAGATCTCGTCGATCGGCATCGCGTGCTCGCGCGGCCCGATCAGCGGCGGCAGCATCAGGTTCTCCTCGCACGACAGGCTCGAGAAGATCCCGCGCTCCTCCGGGCAGTAGCCGATGCCGTAATGCGCGATGCGGTGCGTCGGGAGGCCGATCGTCTCGTTGCCCGCGACCTTGATCGACCCGCTGCGGCGGCCCGTCAGGCCCATGATCGCGCGCAGCGTCGTCGTGCGGCCCGCGCCGTTGCGGCCGAGCAGCGTGACGACTTCACCGCGGTGCACCGTCAGGTCGACACCGTGCAATATGTGGGATTCCCCGTACCAGGCCTCCAGGCCCGTGATCTCCAGCGCGGGCGTACCGCTTTCGACGCCGCTCAATTCGCGTTCCTCCCGTTCGCTGTGCTTCATGCGTGCGCCCCCGCGAGCGCCGCGTCGGCACTGCCCATGTAGGCCTCGATGACGAGCGGATTCTTCGACACTTCCGCATACGAGCCTTCGGCCAGCACCTCGCCGCGTTGCAGGACGGTGATCGTGTCGGAGATGCCCGCGATCACGTTCATGTTGTGCTCGACCATCAGGATCGTGCGGCCGCTCGCGACCTTCTTGATCAGCGCGGTCACGCGATCGACGTCCTCGTGGCCCATCCCCTGCGTGGGCTCGTCGAGCAGCATCAGTTCGGGCTCCATCGCGAGCGTGGTCGCGATCTCCAGCGCGCGCTTGCGGCCGTACGCGAGCTCGACGGTCGGCACCTGCGCGAAATCGGTGAGGCCGACCTGCGTGAGCAGGTCCATCGCGCGATCGTCGAGCCGCTTCAGCGTGCGTTCGCTGCGCCAGAAATGGAATTCGGTGCCGAGCGCGCGCTGCAGGCCAATGCGCACGTTCTGCAGCGCGGTCAGGTGCGGGAACACCGCCGAGATCTGGAACGAGCGGATGATGCCGCGCCGCGCGACCTGCGCAGGCCGCTCGTCGGTGATGTCGATGCCATTGAAGACGATCTGGCCGGCCGTCGGCGTCAGGAATTTGGTGAGGAGGTTGAAGCAGGTGGTCTTGCCCGCGCCGTTCGGTCCGATCAGCGCATGGATCGCACCGCGACGCACACGCAGGTTCACGCCGTTGACGGCCGTGAAACCCCTGAATTCCTTGGTCAGTCCGCGTGTTTCCAGAATCGTGTCGCCGAGAATCATGTTCCCTTCCGTACGAAGTCAGGCGAAGCACCGGGAAGATTCGCGAGAAGCGTCCGCGAAACAGGTCAGCGGATGAGCGGGCTGCCCCGGGCGCCGTGTTACGCCTCGAGGGTGGTCTCCCGCGCCGACGCGTATGCACACTGCGCCACATTGTCTCGCCGTTGGTGCAGTGCAATCATCGGGATTTGCACTTATAGGGCTGACGCCCTGTCGCACGCGGCTGTGCACGGTTTTGCACGCCGTTTTTTTGACACGTGCATCATCGACCGTTGCCCTCCTCCCGGCCCCGGCAGGCACGCAACAAAAAGGCCGTGCGACGGCACGGCTTGCATGGATCTTGCCGGATGAACCGGCGTGATTCGCTGCTATCGCCACCATCGGCACCGCTGCTGCAACAGCAGCTTGTTTCGCAGATCGAATCAGCGGGCGTCATCATGACGGCCCGCTGTCGTGCGTGTCAGCGTTCCGTCACGCGGCTGTCACCGCCTGCTCCGTGTGCACCGGTGTCGCTTCGCGCGCCGCACGGCGATCGGCACGAATCATGTCGCTCGCACGCTCGGCGATCATCAGTGTCGGCGAATTGGTGTTGCCCGATGTAATGAACGGCATCACCGATGCATCGACGATTCGCAGCCCGGCGATGCCGCGTACGCGCAGCCGGCTATCGACCACCGCGCGCTCATCGTCGGCACGCCCCATCCGGCAGGTGCCGACCGGATGGAAGATCGTCGTGCCGACGGCGCCGGCCGCCTCGATCAGCTCGGCTTCGCTTCGATACTGCAGGCCCGGCAGGATTTCCTCGGGCCGATAGCGCGCGAGCGCCGGCGCGGACGCGATCCGGCGCGTGAGCCGCAGCGCGTTCGCGGCGACGTGGCGATCGTGATCGGTCGACAGATAGTTCGGTGCGATCGCGGGCGCCGCGCCCGGATCGGCGCTCGCGATATGCACGCTGCCGCGCGACGTCGGCCGCAGATGGCACACGGACGCCGTGAACGCGTTGAAGCTGTGCAGCGGCTCGCCGAAGCGCTCGAGCGACAACGGCTGCACGTGGTATTCGAGATCGGGGCGCGTGAGCGCGGGATCGTCGGGATCGGATTTTGCGAACGCGCCGAGCTGCGACGGCGCCATCGACATCGGCCCGCGCTGCAGCAACGCATATTCCGCGCCGATCATCAGCTTGCCCCACCAGTGCGCGGACAGCGTGTTGAGCGTGCGCACGCCTTCGACGCGAAACGCCATCCGCAATTGCAGGTGATCCTGCAGGTTTTCGCCGACGCCCGGCAGATCGTGCACGACGTCGATGCCGAGCGCCTGCAGCCGCCGGCCATCGCCGACACCCGACAGTTCGAGCAACTGCGGCGAATTCACCGCGCCGGACGTCAGCAGCACCTCCGAACGCGCCCGCGCGACGTAATCGGTGCCGCCGCCGTGGTATTCGACGCCGGCCGCGCGCCGACCGTCGAAGATCACGCGCTGCGCCTGCGCGCCGGTGATCACGGTCAGGTTCGGGCGCGCCATCGCGGGCCGCAGGAACGCCTTCGACGTATTCCAGCGCACGCCGCGCTTCTGGTTCACCTCGAAACAGCCGACCCCGGAATTGTCGCCGCGGTTGAAATCGTCGGTTGCCGGGATGCCTGTCTGCTGCGCGGCCTGCGCGAACGATTCGAGGATCTCCCAGCGCAGCCGCTGCTTCTCGACACGCCAGTAGCCGCCCGCGCCGTGCGCGTCGCTCGCGCCCGCATGGTGATCCTCGCTGCGCTTGAAGATCGGCAGCACGCTGTCCCACGACCAGCCGGCGTCGCCGGTTTCCTGCGCCCAGCTGTCGTAATCCTCGCGCTGGCCGCGCATGTAGATCATCCCGTTGATCGACGAGCAGCCGCCGAGCACCCGGCCGCGCGGGTATGACAGCGCCCGCCCGTTGAGCGCGGCTTCGGGTTGCGTCTTGTACAGCCAGTCGGTGCGCGGGTTGCCGATGCAATACAGATAGCCGACCGGGATGTGGATCCAGTGATAGTCGTCCTTGCCGCCCGCTTCGAGCAGCAGCACGTGGATATCGGGATCCTCGGTCAGGCGGTTCGCGAGCACGCAGCCCGCGGTGCCCGCGCCGACGATCACGTAATCGAATTCGCCTTCTAGCGTGCGTTGGGTAGTCACGGTTTGTCTCCTGTCACGCGGGGCAACGCCGCGCGTCGTTTTCAGCATAGTGCGTCGCGAACCGCGCTTGCGGCCCCGCGCCACGACCGATGAAGCGTACTCCGGCCGCCGGCCGCCGATCCAATGAGTTATGCTGAACTGCGTTATAAGCCGCGCTCATATCACGACGATGGATCTCACCCTGCTGCGCGCGTTCGCGACGGTCGCGCGCGAAGGCAACCTGACGCGCGCCGCCGCGCAGCTGCACCTGACGCAGCCGGCGGTCAGCCTGCAGATCAAGCATCTGCAGGAAACGCTCGGCGTCACGTTGTTCACGCGCACGTCGCGCGGCCTCGCGCTCACGCGCGACGGCCAGACGCTGCTGCCGCATGCGGAACGCGCGCTCGCCGCGGCCGCCGACGTGCAGCGCGCCGCTGCTGCGCTGCGGCACGAGGTACGCGGCCGGCTGCGGATCGGCACGATCCTCGACCCGGGCTTCCTGCGGCTCGGCGGCTTCCTGCGCGCGCTCGTCGAAACGCATCCGCAGATCGAGACGGCGCTGCGGCACGGGATGTCGGGCTGGGTAATCGAACAGGTGCGCACGCAGGCGCTCGACGTCGGCTACTACATCGGCCGGCCGGGCGAGGACGATCCGCTCGACGGCGCACTGTTCCACACCGTCACGCTCACGCATTTCCAGTACCGCGTGCTTGCGCCGGCCGGCTGGAAGGAGCGCGTGCAGCGCGCACACGACTGGCGCGCGCTTGCCACGCTGCCGTGGATCTGGACGCCACCGGCGTCCGCGCACCACCGGCTGCTGTCGCGGCGCTTCGCGGAGGCCGGCGCGCAGCCGCTCAAGGTGGCCGAGGTCGACCAGGAGCAGTCGATGCTCGACCTCGTCAAATCGGGGATCGGATTGACGCTCGCGCGCGACTCGACCGCGCTGGCCGAAGCGCACGCGCATGCGCTGACGATCGTCGAGCCCGTGACGGTGCCGACCGAACTGACGTTCGTGACGCTCGCCGAGCGGCGCGACGAACCGGCGATCGCGGCCGCGCTGCGGCTGATCGAAGCGCAGTGGGCGATATGAGTGCCGCTGATAGCGCTGGGGCTGACCGCGCACCGGGCGTCAACGCCTGACACGTCGTCGGTCGGCGACCGTGCGGGCCCTCACGCGCGCGGGAATGGGGAAATCACGGGAGCCGAACCTCCCGGCCGCGGCGTGTCGCCGCGTCCCGCCGGTCGTCACGCCACCTTCGCGGGCTTTTTGCTAGATTGTGCGTTCGCACACCGCGAGACCCCGATTGAAGGAGACCCGCATGGCCCGCAACATCGAGATCAAAGCCCGCGCCCGCGAATTCGACCAGCTGCGCGAACAGGCGGCCAGGCTCGCGACCGAAGCGCCGCTGTTCTATCGCCAGCAGGATTTCTTCTATGACGTGCCGCGCGGCCGGCTCAAGCTGCGCCGCTTCGAGGATGGCACGCCGGCCGAACTGATCTTCTACCAGCGCGACGACCGCGACGGCCCGAAGGCGTCGTACTACACGCGCAGCCCGGTGACGAACCCCGACGCGATGCACGCGCTGCTCGCCACCGCGCTGACCACGCGCGGCATCGTGACGAAGGAGCGGCACGTGTACCTCGCGGGCCGCACGCGCATCCACCTCGACCGCGTCGACGGCCTCGGCGATTTCATCGAACTGGAAGTCGTGCTCGGCCCCGATGACGACGAAGCCGGCGGCGAAGCCGAAGCACACGACGTGTTCGCGAAGCTCGGCGTGTCGCAGGATGACCTCGTCGCCGTCGCGTATGTCGACCTGCTGAACGCCGACACGCCGCACGAAGCGGCCTGATCCGGCCCTGCCCCGAGGCGACGCAACCCGCGCCGCCTTCACCCTTGCCGCCGCGCGGTGGCCGCGTCAGGCGGCGCCGGGCGCCAGGTGCGCGAGCGGCAGCGCGCCGTTGCGCTTGAAGGTCGTCAGCACGATGTTCGAGCGCACGCTGTCGACACCCGGCACGCGCATCAGCTTCTTCATCACGAACTGCGACAGCGCGTTCAGGTCGGGCGCGACGATCCGCAGCAGATAGTCGGCATCGCCCACCACCGCATGGCATTCGAGTACCTCGGGCAGCACGTCGATCTGCTGCTGGAACTGCTCGATGATCGAGTCGCCGTGGTGCTTGAGCTTGAGGCTCGTGAACGCGGTGACGCCGAGCCCGAGCTTTTCCGGGCGCAACATCACGCGGTAGCCTTCGATCACGCCGGCCGCCTCGAGCCGCTGCAGCCGCCGGCCGATCTGCGACGGCGACAGCGGCACCTCCTCGCCGAGCTGCTGATGCGTCGCGCGGCCGAAGCGCTGCAGCACGTCCAGCAGCGCGAGATCGAAGTGATCGAGTTCCAGCATGAGCATTCTCCGCATTGATTCGTGATTCGATGCGCGATTATCGCATCATCGAGCAAATGAACGCCAACTATGCGCCCATTCCGCGCGCAGCCCGCTCTACACTTGCATGGTTCCCAACCGCCACGTGCAGAGCCAGATCATGTCCACCGTCGTCACCGCGAAACTGCAAGAGCAGTTCGATGCGGGCCTCGAAACCCGCGCCGATTTCACCATCGACCAGCCGCTCGCGCGTTACGGCCAGGTCGACCACGCGGTGTGGAAGCAGCTCTATGCACGCCAGTCGGCGCTGCTGCGCGGGCGCGCCTGCGACGCGTTCGTCGCGGGGCTCGGGAAGATCGACCTGCCGGCCGATCGCGTGCCGTCGTTCGCCGACGTGAACCGCCAGTTGAAGCCGGCAACGGGCTGGCAGATCGTCGCGGTGCCGGGCCTCGTGCCCGACCGCGTGTTCTTCGAGCATCTCGCGAACCGGCGCTTCCCCGTCACCTGGTGGATGCGCCGTCCCGACCAGCTCGACTACCTGCAGGAACCCGACTGCTTCCACGACCTGTTCGGCCACGTGCCGCTGCTGATCGATCCGGTGTTCGCCGACTACATGCAGGCGTACGGCCGCACCGCGCTCGCGGTCGCCGACGATGAAGCGGCGCTGGCGCGCCTCGCGCGGCTCTACTGGTATACGGTGGAATTCGGGCTGATCCGCGATGCGCGCGGCACGAACGGGCTGTCGATCTATGGCGCCGGGATCGTGTCGAGCAAGGGCGAAAGCCTGTACAGCCTCGAAAGCGTGGCGCCGAACCGGCTCGGCTTCGACCTCGAGCGCGTGATGCGCACGAAGTACCGGATCGACACGTTCCAGAAGACCTACTTCGTGATCGACGATTTCGAGCAGCTGTTCACGCTCGCCGACGTCGACGGCCGTGCGCTGGCCGACCGGCTGGCGGCGCTGCCGGAGTTCGCGGCCGGCGCGGTGCTCGCGACCGATCGCGTGCTGCATCGCGGCACGGGCGACGGCTGGCCCGACGACGCGGACGCGTGACGCTCGAGGGGGCCGGGACGCACCGCTGGCGGTCTCCCGATGGCCGTCCCCGGATGGCCGTCCCCGGATGCCCGTCGCCGGATGGCCGTCCCACAACTATGAAACAATGACCGATGCCGGCTGCGCCGCGCGGCGCAGCCGCGCGCGGGCGCCGTTACCGACCGAGAGGTGCAAGATGATCCACAAGCTCACATCAGAAGAACGCAAGACCCGGCTCGAAGGCCTGCCGCTCTGGACGGCCGTCCCGGGCCGCGATGCGATCCAGCGCAGCCTGCGCTTCGCCGATTTCAACGAAGCGTTCGGCTTCATGACGCGCGTCGCGATCAAGGCGCAGGAAATGAACCACCATCCGGAATGGTTCAACGTGTACAACCGCGTCGACATCACGCTGTCGACCCACGATGCCGACGGCCTGACCGAACGCGACATCGAACTGGCGCTGTTCATCGACCGTGCCGGCGCGCACGCGCAACCGGCCGCCTGAGGCCTTCCTCTACCGCCGCGCGTCTTTCGATGCGCGGCGCGTCAACTTTTCATTTCGATGAACGTTTTCTAGGATGTAGTCAGCGAAAGCCTTCAGCTTTCCAAGCCATCCTTAAGGCGCACGTAAGTCTCGTACGCATTCCGTGCCTTGGGGTCCAATCCTTCCAGTTGTAGCGCGCTTTGGCGCTGTACAATCAGCAGCGCATACGGCTTGGAAAGCGCGCTGGCCTCTTCGCAGAGTTTGAGTTCGTCGCCGCTCGACGGCGAGCGGGCGCGCCAGAAATTGATCGCGGCTTCTAGGTCGTTGATCGAAATATCGGACATGTTTGGATTTAAACGTTCGCTGGCCGCCATGCTTGATGTCAGGTGTTGCGGCGCCCCTGTGGAAACGGCGTCGTGCTGTCCGCGTGCCTGAACCGCCAACCCATTGTACTTGAGCGAACTTCATGCGACTCCTTCTGATCGAAGACGACCGCCCCATCGCACGCGGTATCCAGAGCAGCCTCGAGCAGGCTGGCTTCACCGTCGACATGGTGCATGACGGCATCTTTGCCGAACAGGCGCTGGCACAGAACCGCCACGAACTCGTGATCCTCGACCTCGGCCTGCCGGGCATCGACGGGATGACGCTGCTCACGCGCTTTCGCCAGACCAACCGCCACACGCCCGTCATCGTGCTGACCGCACGCGACGAGCTGAACGACCGGATCCAGGGCCTGAACTCCGGCGCCGACGACTACATGCTCAAGCCGTTCGAACCGGCCGAGCTCGAAGCGCGCATCCGTGCGGTGATGCGCCGCAGCGGCCCGCACAGCGACATGCCGCGTCCGGAAGTGTCGCTCGGTGGCGTCCGCCTGTCGGGTGTCGACCGTCGCATCTTCAACGACGACAAGCCGCTCGAACTGTCGCCGCGTGAATTCGCGGTGCTCGAGATGCTGCTGCTGCGTCACGGCCGCGTGGTCAGCAAGGCGCAGCTGCAGGATCACCTCACGCACTTCGGCGGCGATCTCGGCGACACCGCGATCGAAGTCTACGTCCACCGCGTGCGCAAGAAACTCGAGCAGTGCCGTGTCGAAATCGTCACGGTGCGCGGCTTCGGCTACCTGCTGCAGGAAATCCGCCAGACGGCGAGCGTCTGAGCGGCACCGCACGCCGGGCGGCCGCGTGCCGCCCGCGTGTGCGCGCTGCTCCGCGTCGCCGCCCGGCGCACGACCGCGCCGCTCCTAGTGAGCGGCGCTTATCCATTTGCCCGTCGAAATGTCTCCTGATCCGGCTGTGACCACCAGCCTGCGCCGCTCGCTGCTACGGCGCCTCGCCGCCCCGCTGTCGATGCTCGCGCTGATGAGCGGCCTGATCGCCTACTGGCTCGCGTGGCAATACACGCAGCACGTGATCGACCGCTCGCTCGCCGATCTCGCGACCGCCATCTCCAAACAGATCCAGATCGCCGGCCCCGACGCGCCATTCACGGTGCCGCCGCTCGCGCAGGCGATGTTCTCCGATCCCGCCGAAGCGCTGATCTACCGGATCAGCGACGGCGAACAGGAACTCGCCGGCGATCCCAAGCTGCCGCTGCAGGGGATCAACGTGCGTCGCATGCACCACGCGTACGTGTTCGAGGCCGAATACGACAACCGCGCGGTGCGGGTGGCGCAGGTGCGCGTCGACGACGTCGAAGGCGGCAAGCCGATGGTCGTCGAGGTCGCGCAGCCGGTGCGGCACCGCTACCGGATCGCGGCCGAATTCCTCGTCGCGATCATGATGCCGCTGCTGCTGCTGCTGCTCGCGGGCTGGGGCATCGTATGGCGCGTCGTCAACCAGCAGCTCGGCCCGCTCACGCACCTGGCCGATTCGCTGAACCGGCAGACCCACACGTCGCTGGAACCGGTCGACGAAACCGAGGTGCCGCTGGAAATCCGGCCGCTGACGAGCGCGATGAACGCGCTGCTCGGCCGCCTGAAGACCGCGCTCGACGCGCAGCGCAAGTTCATCGCCGATGCCGCGCACCAGTTGCGCACGCCGCTCACCGCCGTGAAGCTGCACGCGGAGCAGGCAGCCGTCGCGCGCGACCCGCACCAGACCTTCGCCGCGGTGCGCGAACTGCGCGCCGCCGCCGACCGCGCGGTGCGGCTGTCCAACCAGTTGCTGTCGCTCGCCCGTGCGGAGCCAGGCGAACAGGCCGCACGATTCGTCGACGTCGACCTCGCGGCGATGGCGTTCGAGACGGGTGCCGAGTGGGTGCCGCGCGCGCTTGCGTCGCATGTCGACCTCGGCTTCCAGCGCACCGACGATCCGGGTGACGACGAGAAGCTGGTCGTGCGCGGCAACCCGGTGCTGTTGCGCGAGGTGATCGCGAACCTGCTCGACAATGCGCTGAAGTACGTGCCGCTCGCGCGGCCGGACGGCGCACGGATCACGGTGAACGTCGCGCGTGGCGCACTCGAGGACGGTCAGCCGGCCGCCGAGATCGTCGTCGAGGACAACGGCCCCGGCGTGCCCGCCAACCAGCAGGCCGACCTGTTCAAGCGCTTCTTCCGCGGCGACGCGCAAAGCGGCAACGGTGTCGAGACGGGCGCCGGGCTCGGCCTCGCGATCGTGCACGACATCATCGCGATGCACGGCGGCACCGTCTCATACGAGGATGCATCGGAAGGCGGCTCGCGCTTCGTAGTGAGGGTGCCGCTGGTTGCGCACACCGAGAAGCCGGCCAGCGAAACACCGGCCGCCGCGTCGACGCACTGAGGAACTGAGGAACTGAGAGACTCGCGGCGGGCGGCCGCTGATTGGGCCGCGCGCCGGATGAGGAAGGCGGAAAGCACGGCTGCACGATGCGGCAGCCGTTTGCTGCAACGGCAACGGCAGCGGCAGCGGCAGCGGCAGCGCACGATGCGCCGCCGCCAGCATCACTTCTTGCTTTTCTTGTCCTTCGACCGGGACTCGGACTTGCCGTCCTTCTTGTCCTTCTTCTTTTTCTTCTTGCCGCCCTCGTCGGACGTCGCGAGCAGCGTGCCGCGGCACGACGCCGCGCCGCAATGGCACGCGTACTCGCGCTTGAGCGTCTTCGTCAGCTTCGCGTCGATCACGAGGCCGTAGTCGTAGAACAATTCCTCTTCCGGCCCGATGTCGCGCAGCGCGTGGATGTACACGCGGCCTTTGACTTCCTCGGCTTCGCAGTTCGGCGCGCACGAGTGGTTGATCCAGCGCGCGCTGTTGCCGTCGATCTTGCCGTCGATCACCCCGCCCTCGTCCAGTGCGAAGTAAAACGTATGGTTCGGTTCGCTCGGGTCGTGCGGGTGGCGGCGCAGCGCTTCCTTCCACGAAATTCGCTCGCCCTTGTATTCCACTACGCGCTCGCCGGCCTTGATCGGCGCCACGGCGAACACGCCCTTGCCGTGTACTCCCGAGCGGCGCACCGCGATCCTGCGTGAACTCATCGAACGAATCCTTGTGAAGACGACTTGAATGGAAGACGGCCGTGGTCACGGCCTGGCGTCGCGCAAAACGAAAACGCGGCACCGGTGGGTGCCGCGTCGGGGCATGCGGCGAATCACCCGCATCCTACACGTTCACGATTGCTTCGTTCAACATCACACGCAATATTGCGCGCGCGGCGCTCAACGCTGGCCGAATGCGATGTCGCCGAACAACGCCTTGTGCTCGCGCGGCTGCGAGCGCCAGTATTGCGGCGGCGCCGTCACCTGCGCGCCGAGCTCGGCCGCCGCATGCCACGGCCAGCGCGGGTCGTACAGCATCGCACGCGCCATCGCGACGAAATCGGCATCGCCGGCCTCGATGAGCCGGTTCGCATGCGCGGGCTCGTTGATCAGGCCGACGGCGATCGTCGGCATGCCGACCGCGCGCTTCACCGCCTGTGCGAACGGCACCTGGTAGCCGGGCGACAGCGGAATCTTCTGCAGCGGCGACACGCCGCCGGACGACACGTCGATCCAGTCGCAGCCGCGGCGCTTCAGTTCGTGCGCGAACGCGATCGTATCGTCGAGCTCCCAGCCGCCTTCGACCCAGTCGGTCGCGGACACGCGCACACCGACCGGCCGGTCTTCCGGAAACGCCGCGCGCACGATCTCGAAGATCTCGAGCGGAAAGCGCATGCGGTTTTCGAGCGAGCCGCCGTATTCGTCGGTGCGCTGGTTCGCGAGCGGCGACAGGAACTGGTGCAGCAGGTAGCCGTGGGCCGCGTGCACCTCGATCGCGTCGATGCCGAGCCGTGCGGCCCGCTTCGCCGACGCCGCGAACGCTTCGCGGATCCGGTTCAGGCCCGCGGCATCGAGTGCGAGCGGCGGCGTCTCGCCATCCTTGTGCGGCACGGCAGACGGCGCATGCGGCAACCAGCCGCCGTCGGCGACGGACACGAGCTGACCGCCCTGCCACGGCACGTTGCTCGACGCCTTGCGCCCCGCATGCGACAACTGCATCGCGATACGGACCGGCGAATGCTTGCGGATCGCGGCCAGCACGGGCTTCAACGCGGCTTCGGTCGCGTCGTCCCAGAGGCCGAGGTCGCCATGCGTGATGCGCCCGTCGGGTTCCACCGCGGTCGCCTCGATGCAGAGCAGCCCCGCGCCCGACAGCGCGAGATGGCCGAGGTGAATCATGTGCCAGTCGGTCGCTTCACCGCGTTCGGCCGAATACTGGCACATCGGGGAGATCACGATCCGGTTCGGAAGGGTCACGCCGCGCAGCGTGAACGGGGAAAACAGCGCAGTCATGGAAGCCGCTCGCCAGGAAGGGAAAGAGCGAACGAGCGTAGCACGCAGGCGACAAGCGTGCAGATGGCGCGTTCGGAAGTAAGCGGATGGTCAGGTACGGCGCGCGGCAGGTTGCCGGCAATGGAGAAAAGGCGGCGCATACGGCGACCCGCCGGCCTGCAACACATGCGGGCCGGGCATCCTCTTCGCGGCAAGCGGCGGCGCCGCTGGCGGCGTCATAGTCCGACGCTGTCGAGCCACTCCGCGAACATGCGTCGCGCGGCCGCCTCGAGCGCGGGGCCGTGTTGAGCGGTATCGGCGCGCAACTGGCGCGCGTCGATACCGGGCGTCGCCGCGATTTCGCCGGCGTTCGCGATCAGCCACGGTTCGAAACGGTCGGCGCGGATTTCCGGATGGCATTGCAGCGCCAGCACGTGCCGGCCCCATGCGAATGCCTGGTGACGGCAGGCCGGGGTCGAGGCAAGATGAATCGCCCCGCCCGGCAAGTCGAACGTGTCGCCATGCCAGTGCAGCATCGACGTCGCCGCACCATCGAGATGACGCAGCGGCGATGCGCGACCGGCATCGGTGAGCGTCAGCGGCGTCCAGCCGAGTTCGTGCTGGGCAGCCGGATAGACGCGCGCCCCGAGCGCACGGGCGATGAACTGCGAACCGAGACAGATCCCGAGGATCGGCAACCCGGCGTCGATGCGCTTGCGCACGAGCGCCGCGAGCGGCGCGATCGTCGGATACTGCGCATCGTCGTACACGCTGAGCGGCCCGCCGAGCACGACGAGGAGCGACGGCTCGAGCACGTCGAGCACTTCGACCCGCGACGACCCGACGTCGACGTAGCGCACCCGCCGGCCCCGTTCGCCGAGCACCTGCTCGAAGCTACCGAGATCCTCGAAATGCACGTGGCGGATCGCCACGACTTCAGCGTTCATCATCGGCCTCCCGGTCGATCGACGGACGTCAGCCGGCGAAAATCTTCCAGGTCTTCTTCTGCGTCGCCGCGTCGGCCTCTTCCTGCACCGAGCAGTCGAGACGCAGATCGCTGTCGGACATCGAGATGTCGAGCGCCGCGCAGTGATGCACGGTCTTCTTCGACAGCTTGCCCGGCTGGAAGTGAGCGCACGTCAGGCACATGCGCTGCGGCGGCGTCGCACCGGCCACCTGCAGTTCGCGCAGCGTCTTCAGCAGCGCGCGATACAGTGCGCCCTGCTCGTCCGCGCCGAGCTTGCCGACCGCTTTCGTCAGGAATTCAGGCCATTGCAGCGCCTTCTTCGCGGCCGTCCGGCCACGGGCCGACAGGCGCACGGCCAGTGCGCGGCCGTCGTCCAGCGCACGGCGCTTCTCGACGAGACCCTTCGTTTCGAGCGTGCTCACCGCATCGCTCGTGGTCGCCGCGGTCAGCTGCGTCTCGCGCGCGATCTCGCCGAGCCGCATCGGGCCCTTGCGCTGCAGCAGCAGCACGAGAATCTCGCCCTGCGTCGGCGTGAGGCCTGCGCCTTCCGCCCAATCCCATGCCTGGCTTCGCATGGCCGTACTCAACCGCAGCAGGCTGTGGGTCACACGTCCCGAAGCCTGATTCCCGTAAACGCCTTCGCTCATAGTCTTTTCGCTTTGCCGCCGCCCGGTTTGCCGAGCGGCCGTGGTGTGGAGATCGAATGTCTATCTCAAAACAGACATGCTCTTGCGAGTATGTCAGCACGGCCGTCGCGAGGGCACACGCGGCGGTCGCGTTCGCGGCGACCGGTAAGACACTCGACGTTCCGGTGTCCGCAAAGCCGACATTCTAAGCGAGAGCGGAAAATCGCACAGCTAAGTTATCCCCTTCATTCTGTGGAAAATCACTGGATAACCAAGATTTTTCGTTGTGCCAGCAATGTCGAACGACCGCCAAGCGGTGCGCCGGGGCATTTTCCTGTTCGGATCGGCCATCGGGTCAACCGCAATGATCCACCGGGTTATCCCGTGCACAGATCGTTGACTTTGCAGCGGAATATCAGGTTATCCACAGATTTTCAGGACAACCGGCAACGATTTCGGCGGCAATCGGGGCCGCCGGCCGTTCAGTGAATCGCGACTCGGTCGACCCCGTAATCTGCAAAACATTTTTTCACTCGCGCCAACGTAAGCACTGCTGGCGGACCGTCTCATTGAGCGATTTTTCCTGTTTGAAAACGGTTCTCAACCACGATGCGTCGTTCACGCGCGCCTTCGCGAGCGCGCCGATCTCGTCGAGCGCCGCGCGCGAACCGAGCGCGGCCGCATGCGGCGCGATCCGGTCGAGCGTGTCGAGGATGTCTTCGGCGATCGTGCGGCGCTCACCCGTCTGAGGATTCACGCAGGTGCCCTCGAGCCCGAAGCGGCACGCCTCGAAACGGTTGAACGTGTACACGAGGTAGTCGTCCTCGGACAGCTTCAGCGGCCGGTCGGTCAGCAGGTAGCGCGCGAGCGTCTGGATGTAGCAGGCGATCGCCGCCGCGCGGTCGACCGACAGCGGCGTGTCCATCACGCGCACCTCGATCGTCCCGTAGCCGGGCTTCGGCCGGATGTCCCAGTAGAAGTCCTTCATCGAGTTGACGACGCCGGTGTTCACCATCTTCGTGAAGTACTCCTCGAAGCTGTCCCAGGTCAGCACGAACGGCGCGCGGCCCGACAGCGGGAACGCGAACACCGAATTCAGGCGTGCCGAATGGAAGCCGGTGTCGACGTTCTGCACGAACGGCGACGACGCGGACAGCGCGATGAAGTGCGGAATGAAGCGCGACATCGAGTGCAGCAGGAACAGCGCGCTGTCCGGATCGGGGCAGCCGATGTGCACGTGCTGGCCGAACACGGTGAACTGCTTGGCGAGATAGCCGTACAGCTCGGAGATGTACTGGAAGCGCGGCGCATCGTAGATCTGCCGGTCGCTCCATTGCTGGAACGCATGCGTGCCGCCGCCGGCCAGCCCGACGTTGAGCTGGTCGGCCGCCTTCACGAGCACGTCGCGGATCGCATGCAGCTCGCTCACCGCCTGCTCGTGCGAATGGCAGATGCCGGTCGACAGCTCGATCATGCTCTCGGTGATTTCCGGCGTGATGTTGCCCGGGAAGGTCTCGCCCTGGATCAGGCGCATCAGGTCGGAGGCCGCTTTGGTCAGGTCGTAGTTGTGCGTGTTGACGACCTGGATCTCCAGTTCGACGCCGAACGTAAACGGCTCGGAATTGACGAAGGTTTCGAGTGCCATGGCAGGTTCCGGAATCAGTTGCCGTCGCTGCGTTCACCGACCGCCGACAGGCAGCGGTACACGATGAACGGGCTGACGAGCTGCAGGATCACGATCGTGCACATCACGATCGCGCGCAGGTGCGGGTCGAAATTCGGATAGAGCTGGTACGTGTCGTCGACGAGCAGGTACGACAGCGCGGACATCGGCGTGAGCGCGATGCCGAGCGCGACGCCCTGCTTCATGCCGATGCCGCTCGGCTTCGCGAACGCGACGACGCCGGCCAGCTTCGCAACGAGCCGCGTGACGATCAGCACGATCGCGAGCAGCCCGCCGAGCGCGATGTCGCCCCACGTGAACGACGTGAGCGTGAGCACGAACAGCGTCACCGTCAGCAGCCAGCCGGCCGTGCCGAAGTGCTCGGGCCACAGTTGCGGGCGCGCCTCGAGGTTCTTCACGATGATGCCCGCGAGCAGCAGCGTGAGCAGTGTCGACAGCTTCAGCGCCTGGGCGACGGCGATCGCGAGCATCACGAGCCCGAACAGCGCGACGAACGAATGCTCGTCGCGCATCGTCGCGGTCATGTGGCGGAACAGGTAGTTGCACGAACGCGCGACGACATACGCGACGATGAACGACCCCGCGAGCAGGTAGAGCGGCTGCAGGATCGTCGCGAAAACGTTGCCGTACGCTTCCTGGTGGAGCCAGCTCGTCACGAGCTTGGTCAGCACGATCGCATAGACGCTGTTGAGCGCGGTGAGCGTGATGAGGCGTTGCGACACCTGCCCTTCCGCGCGCAGTTCGGTCTTCAGCTGGATCACCATCGATGGCGACGTCGCGATCGCGATCGCCGACAGCACCAACGCGACCATCCCCGACACCCCGAGCGCGAGCATCACGAACAGCACCAGCACGAACGTCAGCGTGGCTTCGGCGAGGCTCGACGCGACGAGCCACGGATTGCGCCGGATCCAGCGCAGGTCGAGACGGCTGCCGAGCTCGAACAGCAAGAGGCCGAGCGCGACGTCGATCAGCAACCGCGAGGTTTCGTCGGTGCTTGCATCGATCACGCCGAAGCCGAACGACCCGGCGATGAGACCGATTACCGCATAGCCGGTGATGCGGGGCAGACGCCATGCGCGATAGCAAAGCTCGCCACACAGGCCGGCCGCGAACAACGCGAGCCCGGCCCAGAACACGGCATCCGGCGTGAGCGGCCAGTTGGGCAGGAATGAGAACGCCGACTTCATCGTGGTGACTTCTCCTTTGGAAGCGACCGCCAGCGACGCGGGGTCAAGCGTCAGAAATGGATGCGCGCCGGCTGGGTATCGCCCCGAATGTGATTGTTGTGTCGACGACGGCGGGACATGGGATCCGCCTTTTCCACCACAGGGCGGAAAGTCGTTCAGGTTGCCGATCTGGATTGTCGGCCTGGTGTGTGAACGGACTGCGCAGTCTCGAAGATTCAGATTCGAAATCGTGCCGACCGTTCCATTGAAGCATGTCCGGCGCCTGGCCGGATGAACGCGAAGGAAACCGATTGTGCCACAGCTTTTTCGGTCTGGAACCCATTGAATCGACTCGCGGCGCTGTGCGGCACCACAGGTCTTTGGTTTCAAAGGTTTACTTGTATATATACGTAGTAGAAGTTAACAAAGGGCGCGCAGTTCTGTGGATAACTTCGATTTACGTCGATAGATCAAGGTGTTGCAGAGCCCATAACCCGTTGCACAGGCTGTTCGTGCACAGAGGTTTGAGTTGAGCAACTTTTGGGCCGCCTCACAGCTGTGCCGAGTTGCCCAGTTTACGTCCACTGTGATTGCACACGAAGTGCGCGCGGATTTCGCGCGGTTATCCACAGCGTCGAGTGGATAACCTTGCGCGAAAAAATCGGGAAGCTGTGAGCGGCTCGGCTGAGCGGTCAGCCGGCCTGGCCGACGCGGCGCGCGCGCAATGCGCGGATCAGGAAGCGTGCGGGGTCGACGGCATCGGCAAGTTCGCGTTCGAGCGGCCAAGGCTCGCCTTCGAGTTGCGAGGCGATCAGTTCCGCGCCGAGCGCCGCCCATACGAGGCCGCGCGAGCCGAAGCCGAATGCGCCGTAGAGTCCGGGCATGCGCGGCAGGTCGCGCGCCTGCGCACCGCTCAGCGCGCGGGCATTGGCGATGGCGCCTGCTTCGTCCGCGAGCGGGCCGAGCAGCGGCAGGCGGTCGCCGACGACCCAGCGGAACGCAACGCGGCCGCGCAGTGTGTCGGGATCCGGCAGGTCGCCGATCAGGCCCGGTAGCAGATGCCGTACGCGCTCGATGTTTTCGAGGTGGCCGGCCGCGCGCATCGCGGGATCGACGTCGTCGGGTTCGAACGTGGCGCCGATCAGCAGCGTGCCGTCGTCGAGCGGCACCGCGTAACCGTCGCCGATCGTCGGGCACGGCAGCGGTGCCGTGCTGCCCGCCGGCAGCAACGTGAGCTGGCCGCGCACCGGCTGCAGCGCGACATGCTGCAGCCCGGCGAGACGCGCGGCATCGCCGGCATTCGCGAGCACGACGACGGGCGCTTCTGCCAGCGTGTTGCCCGCATCGTCGAGTGCATGCCATGCGTCGCCCCGCCGTTCGAGCTTGGCAACGCGGGTGGACGCGAGCAAGCGCACGCGCTCGCCGGCCGCCGCATATTGGGCCGCGCACAGGCCGGCCGGCCAGACGGCGCCGCCGTGCGGGAACAGCAGGCCGCCCTGCGCGACCGGCAGCTTCAGATGCGCGCGCGCGGCCTCGACGTCGAGCAGCGAGACATAGTCGGACGGCGCACTGAACGCATCGAATGCCTCGCGCATCCGTTCGAAGTCGCCGGCCGATTCGGCGAGATGGATCATCCCGTGCGTGCTGCGCGCGAATGCATGGCCTGCGCGTTCGAGTGCCTGCCAGCGTGCGATCGCGTGCAGGAAGCCGCCGCGCGTGAGCCGGCTCGCGACGTTGTCGTCACGTGTCATCAGCGGATGGAATACACCGGCCGGATTGCCCGACGCGTCGCTCGCGATCCGGTCATGTCGCTCGATCAGCGTGACTTCCCAGCCGCGCGCGGCCAGGCGTTCGACGACCGCGCAGCCCGCCAGCCCCGCGCCGATCACGATCGCGTGGCGCGTCGCTACGGGCAGTGCGAGCGGCGGCTCGTGCCGGCGCGCGCGCCAGCGCGGCGCATATTCGCCGACGAGCAGATCGTCGACTTCGCGATACGTGAAACCCGATTTGTCGAGCGCGTGTTTCAACGCGTCCGAACGCGCATGCGCTGCAAAGGTGGCGTGTTCGCCGGCGATTTTCGAGAGCGCGCGAACCACGTCGGCCGATGGGAGATCCGCGTCGTTCGATGATGCGAAGCGGTCGAGACAGAACGCGTCGGCGCGCGCGACGATCTTCCCCAACATGTCGATCGCATCGCCGAATGCCAGCGTGAGCACCACGCGCCCTTCGTCGAATTCGAGCCGATGAAGGCCCGGCACGCGCATCGGCCACGCGTCGGCAAGGGCATCGACATCCGCCGATATGGTTGTGTCCGCAACGATATGCGAAGCGGCGCGGCGCAGGTCGTCGCGCGAGAACGGATGCGGTTCGACTGCGACGAAATGCAGCCGCTCGCAGCGCGCGGGATCGTCGCGCCAGGCGGCCCAGGCCGCGAGAAAGCTGCCGCCCGCGCCGAATCCGGTCGCCACGATCGTGAACGTGCGGCGGCCCTGCCAGCGCGCCGGCAGCCCGTTGCCCGCGACGAACACGCGATGCGCGAGCGCGCCGGACGCGCCGCGATGGAGCTCGCCGAACTCGGGCGAGACGAGCGTGCCGTCGTCGCGGCGCGCGAGCGTGGCGGGAACAAGTCGGTCGGTCATGCGAAACAAAAAACGTGGCAGCCAAGCCTGGCAAGGGATTGCGCGGGGCCGTCCGACCGGTCGTTGGAAAAAGCCAACGGCGCGGCGCACGGGCGGACCGCGCTGCGTATCCTGTCCGGTTGGCGCTGGTCAAAAAACGGGCAGTCGATGATTCATTCGGCGAAATACCGATGAAAATCTTTGAAACCCTTGTCGTTATTGGGTTTGCGCTGCGCTATCATAGCAACGCCGTACCGCGGGGTGGCCACCGGCTCACCGGAGGGCGCGTCGCGCGGGCCAGGATTCGGCGCTGTGTCGTCGGAGTCTGACTCTCGACGGCACGGTTCGCGCACGTATAATCGGCGCGTTCGCGCTGTTCGTGTCAACCTAACCTGATAAAGGAACCTTAATGAACAAACAGGAACTGATCGACGCCGTCGCCGCCCAAACGGGCGCCAGCAAGGCTCAAACCGGCGAAACGCTGGACACGCTGCTCGAAGTCATCAAGAAGGCCGTGTCGAAGGGTGATGCGGTTCAGCTGATCGGCTTCGGCAGCTTCGGTTCGGGCAAGCGCGCAGCACGTACGGGCCGCAACCCGAAGACCGGCGAAACCATCAAGATCCCGGCAGCCAAGACGGTCAAGTTCACGGCTGGCAAGGCGTTCAAGGACGCCGTCAACAAGCGTTAAACCAGCGCCTGTTCCAAGAAAAACCCGCCTTTCGGCGGGTTTTTTGTTGGGCGCGCGCGGCATTTTCGCCACAGTCCGCGCCCCTCTTGCAAGATTTAACGGTTGTTTTTACAACGCGTTACGCGTGCACGATCTGCGTGTCGCCGTGATCGTCGTCGTCGTGCGAATCGACATCCCACGCCGGGAACGGATCGTCGAACGCGTGCCATCCGGCAGCGCCGAGCGCGAATTCCGCATCGGTCAGCAGGCACGCATCGAGCTTCGCGCGCCAGGCATCCGCGTCGAGCGCGATGCCGATCAGCACGAGTTCCTGCCGGCGATCGCCCACCGCGCGATCGTCGATGTCGCCGTGCCATTCGGCGCGGATTTCACCGAGCAGCTCGTCGTCGTCCGGCCATTCCGCGCGATCCTGCGCCGCCCACCAAAGCCCCGCCGGGCCATGCCGGCATACGCCGCCCGCCTGCGACAGCGAACCCGCGATGTCGTTGCGCGTCGCGAGCCAGAAGAAGCCCTTGCTGCGCAGCACGCCCGGCCACTCCTGATGCAGCAGCGCCCAGAGTCGCGCCGGATGAAACGGCCGGCGCGCGCGGTAGACAAAATTGCCGATCCCGAATTCGTCGGCTTCGCCGTGCACGTGCGCATGATGTTCGTCATGGCAGTCGGGGTCGTCGCAATGCGTGTGATCGTGATCGAGCGACGCGAGCCAGCCCGGTGCGTTCGCGGCCTCGTCGAAATCGAAGCGGCCCGTGTTCAGCACTTCGTCGAGCGGCACGTTGCCGAACGTCGACACGACCTGGTGCGCGCGCGGGTTGAGTCGCGCGAGGATGTGCTGCAGGCGGGCAAGGTCGTCCGCGGCGACGAGGTCGGCCTTGTTGATCACCAGCACGTCGCAGAATTCGATCTGCTCGATCAGCAGCTCGACGAGCGTGCGGTCGTCCTCTTCCGATGCGGCGATGCCGCGCGTCGCGAGCGCATCGTCCGAGCCGTAGTCGCGCAGGAAGTTGTACGCGTCGACCACGGTGACGAGCGTGTCGAGCCGCGCGATGGTCGACAGCGACGTGCCGTCATCGTCGACGAACGTGAAGGTTTCGGCGATCGGCATCGGCTCCGCGATGCCGGTCGATTCGATCATGATCGCGTCGAAGCGCCCTTCGGACGCAAGCGTGCGGATCTCGACGAGCAGGTCGTCGCGCAGCGTGCAGCAGATGCACCCGTTCGACATCTCGACGAGGCGTTCCTCGACGTGCGACAGCGCCTGCGCGTCGCGCACGAGCGACGCATCGATGTTGACCGCCGCGAGATCGTTGACGATCACGGCGACTTTCAGGCCCGCGCGATTCGCGAGGATGTGATTGAGCAGCGTGGTCTTGCCGGCGCCGAGGAAGCCGGACAGCACGGTGACGGGCAACGGCTGGTTCATTGCCGGATTCATAGCGATATGCACCAACGGAAAAATTGAAAAAGCGGCCGCGACGCCCTTCCGGGGCGCGATCGGCCCGCGGACGGGCGAAATTGCGGCGTGAGATCCGCATTGTGCATCAAACGCGCGCCCGCCGGCCGGTACGGCGTCAGGCCGCGCTGCGGCGCGGCGTCACTGCACGGGCGGCAGCAGCTTCCACTGCGTCAGGATGCCCGCGATCTGCCGTGCATACTTGTCGCGCAGCGACGGGGTTTCCGAATGATAGGCGCCGACCGCCTGCCACGTGTTGCCGTAACGGTTCATCTTCTGCTTGAGATGCCACGCGGCAATGTAGACGTTCTTGCACGGCTCCATCAGTGTGTCGCGGCCGATTCCATAGCGCGACAGCGTCGGCAGGTGGATCGAATTGATCTGCATCAGGCCGTAGTCGACCGAGCCGTTCGTGTTCTTGTTCAGCGCGCCGGGCCGGTTGCGCGACTCCTGCCACGCGATCGCACGCAGGATCAGCGGATTGACCTGCTGATATTTAGCGGCCTCGTCGAAACAGTCCGCGCGAGCGTTCGCGCTGGCGAAACATCCGCCGGCGGCGATCAACACGATCGAAACGAACCGTCTGTTCATGGTGCGAAATCGACAAGAAAATGCGTGAAGGTCGGGAAAACCCGTGCCTGTTATTCGTGCGACGAGAATCGTGCCGCCCGTATCATACCGACAGTCCGTCAGCTTGCGACAGTCAGGAATACGGCCGCCCGGTTATACCGCATTTCCGTGTCGGTTCATCGTGAAACGGAAGCGATGGCCGCATGCCGAGAATAATGCCGAATCTTACAGATTGCATACGGTTCGCCGGACACATGTCGTATGTGAGACAGTCCTCGGATCAATGTGATATTTCGGACATGAAAAACTGCTAATGTCGCCTCTTTCGGACTTGGATCCCAGCACTACCGCCGGAAGTGGCCTGAGCCGGCATCGACCCATTCATCCATGACAAGAAATCGCTTCGTTATGCGGCGTGTCGCCACGACTCTGCTCGTCGCCGGCATCATCGTCTCCCAGGCCGCCTACGCTCAGGTCACGCTCAATTTCGTGAATGCGGATATCGACCAGGTCGCCAAGGCGATCGGCGCCGCAACCGGCAAGACCATCATCGTCGACCCTCGTGTGAAGGGGCAGCTCAACCTCGTGGCCGAACGGCCGGTGCCGGAAGACCAGGCGCTGAAGACGCTGCAGTCGGCGCTGCGCATGCAGGGCTTCGCACTCGTGCAGGATCACGGCGTGCTGAAGGTCGTGCCCGAGGCCGACGCGAAACTGCAGGGCGTGCCGACCTACGTCGGCAATGCGCCGCAGGCGCGCGGCGACCAGGTGATCACGCAGGTGTTCGAGCTGCACAACGAATCGGCGAACAACCTGCTGCCCGTGCTGCGGCCGCTGATCTCGCCGAACAACACGGTCACCGCCTACCCGGCGAACAACACGATCGTCGTGACCGACTACGCGGACAACGTGCGGCGCATCGCGCAGATCATCGCCGGCGTGGACAGCGCCGCGGGCGCGCAGGTGCAGGTCGTTGCGCTGCGCAACGCGAACGCGATCGACCTCGCCCAGCAGTTGCAGAAAATGCTCGACCCCGGCGCGATCGGCAACAGCGACGCGACGCTGAAGGTGTCGGTCACGGCCGACCCGCGCACCAACTCGCTGCTGCTGCGCGCGTCGAGCGCGTCGCGCCTCGCGGCCGCGAAGCGGCTCGTGCAGCAGCTCGATGCGCCGAGCGCGGTGCCCGGCAACATGCACGTCGTGCCGCTGCGCAACGCCGATGCGGTGAAGCTCGCGAAGACGCTGCGCGGGATGCTCGGCAAGGGCAGCGGCAGCGACAGCGGCTCGTCGGCGTCGTCCAACGATGCGAACAGCTTCAACCAGAACGGCGGCTCGTCATCGAGCGGCAACTTCTCGACCGGTACCTCCGGCACCCCGCCGCTGCCGTCGGGCGGCCTCGGCGGCTCGTCTTCGTCGTCATCGTACGGCGGCACGTCCAGCAGCGGCGGGCTCGGCAGTGGCGGCCTGCTCGGCGGCGACAAGGACAAGGGCGACGACAACCAGCCCGGCGGGATGATCCAGGCCGATGCGGCAACCAACTCGCTGATCATCACCGCGTCGGATCCGGTTTACCGGAACCTGCGCTCGGTGATCGACCAGCTCGACGCGCGGCGCGCGCAGGTCTATATCGAGGCGCTGATCGTCGAGCTGAACTCGACGACGCAGGGCAACCTCGGCATCCAGTGGCAGGTGGCGAGCGGCCAGTTTCTCGGCGGCACGAACCTGAACCCCGGGCTGGGCCTGGGCAACAGCATCATCAACCTGACGGCGGGCGGCGTGACCAACGCCGCCGGCGGCATCACCGGTGGCGGGCTGGCCAACAATCTCGGGGCGCTGAGCCAGGGGCTCAACATCGGCTGGCTGCACAACATGTTCGGCGTGCAGGGGCTCGGTGCACTGCTGCAGTATTTCGCGGGCGTAAGCGACGCGAACGTGCTGTCGACACCGAACCTGATCACGCTCGACAACGAGGAAGCGAAGATCGTCGTCGGCCAGAACGTGCCGATCGCGACCGGTTCGTATTCGAACCTGACGAGCGGCAATACGAACAACGCGTTCAATACCTACGATCGCCGCGACGTCGGCCTGACGCTGCACGTGAAGCCGCAGATCACCGACGGCGGGATCCTCAAGCTGCAGCTCTACACCGAGGATTCGGCGGTCGTCGCGGGGACCACGAGCGCGCAGACCGGCCCGACCTTCACGAAGCGCTCGATCCAGTCGACGATCCTGGCGGACAACGGCGAGATCATCGTGCTCGGCGGCCTGATGCAGGACAACTACCAGGTGTCGAACAGCAAGGTGCCGCTGCTCGGCGACATCCCGTGGATCGGCCAGCTGTTCCGTTCCGAATCGAAGGTGCGCGCGAAAACCAACCTGATGGTGTTCCTGCGCCCGGTGATCATCTCCGATCGCAGTACCGCGCAGGAAGTCACGTCCAACCGCTACGACTACATCCAGGGCGTGACGGGGGCGTACAAGTCGGACAACAACGTGATCCGCGACAAGGACGATCCGGTCGTCCCGCCGATGCCGATCGGCCCGAGCCAGGGCGGCACGGCCGCGGGCAACCTGTTCGATCTCGACAAGATGCGTCGCCAGCAGCTGCAGCGCCAGGTGGCGCCGGTGCCGGCCCAGCCGTTGCCGGAAGCGACGCCCGCGCAGCCGCAGAGCGTGCCGCAGCAAGCCGTGCCGCAACAGCCGTTGACGGCCACGCCGGGAGCGTCGCAGTGAGCGACGTGCACGCCTCTTCCACCCACGACGGCGCGCCGGGCGAACGGCAGCCGCCGTCGCCGCTCGCCGCGCGACTGTTGCCGTACGGCTTCGCGAAGAGCGGCCAGGTGCTGATCGCGCATCAGCTCGACGACACGCTCGAGGTGTGGATCAGCGAACGTACGAGTGACGCCGCGCTCGCGGAAATCGCGCGCAACTTCGGCTCGATCGCCGTGCATCGCGTGCCGGCCGACGAGCTCGCGCAGGCGATCAACCATGCGTACGCACGCCAGGACGGCAGCGCCGCGCAGGTGGTCGGCGAAGTCGAGGGCGAAGTCGACCTGTCGCGGCTGATGCAGGACATCCCCGAAGTCGAGGATCTGCTCGAATCGGAAGACGACGCGCCGATCATCCGGATGATCAACGCGCTGCTCACGCAAGCGGCACGCGAACAGGCGTCGGACATCCACATCGAGCCGTTCGAGAACGCGTCGGTCGTGCGCTTTCGCGTCGACGGCACGCTGCGCGACGTCGTGCGGCCGAAGAAGGCGCTGCACGGCGCGCTGATCTCGCGGATCAAGATCATGGCGCAGCTCGATATCGCCGAGAAGCGCCTGCCGCAGGACGGCCGCATCACGCTGCGCGTCGGCGGGCGGCCGGTCGACGTGCGGGTATCGACGCTGCCGACCGGGCACGGCGAGCGCGCGGTGCTGCGTCTGCTGGAAAAGGATGCGCAGCGGCTGAACCTCGAGGCGCTCGGGATGGGCCGCGACACGCTCGTGCAGTTCGACAAGCTGATCGCGCGCCCGCACGGCATCGTGCTCGTCACGGGCCCGACGGGTTCGGGCAAGACGACCACGCTGTATGCGTCGATGTCGCGGCTCGAAACCGCGACGACGAACATCATGACCGTCGAGGACCCGATCGAATACGACCTCGGCGGCATCGGCCAGACGCAGGTGAACGAGCGGATCGGGATGACCTTTGCCCGTGCGCTGCGCTCGATCCTGCGCCAGGATCCGGACGTGATCATGATCGGCGAAATCCGCGACCTCGAAACCGCGCAGATCGCGGTGCAGGCGTCGCTGACGGGCCACCTCGTGCTCGCGACGCTGCACACGAACGATGCGGCCTCGGCCGTCACGCGCCTGACCGACATGGGCGTCGAGCCCTACCTGCTCGCGTCGTCGCTGCTCGGTGTGCTCGCGCAGCGGCTGGTGCGGCAGCTCTGCCCCGTCTGCAAGGAAGAGCGCCAGGAAGAAGGCCGCACCGTGTGGCATCCGGTCGGCTGCGACAAGTGCGGGCATTCGGGGTATTCGGGCCGGCGCGGGGTATACGAACTGCTGCTGGTCGACGAGTCGATCCGCTCGCTGATCCACCGCAACGCGGCCGATGCAGAGATCCTCGCCGCGGGCCGGGCGGAAGGGATGCGCACGCTGCGCGACGACGCCGAGCGCTGGCTCGCGTCGGGCGCGACGTCGCTCGAGGAAGTGCTGCGCGTGACGGGAGGCGCATAGCGCGATGCCGGCATTCCGTTTCGAAGCAATCGATTCGGCGGGACGCGCGCAGAAAGGCGTCATCGATGCCGACAGCGCACGCGCCGCGCGCGGGCAGCTGCGTACGCAGGGGCTCACGCCGCTCGTCGTCGAGCCGGCCGCCAGCGCGACGCGCGGGGCGCGGTCGCAGCGGCTCGCGTTCGGCCGCAAGCTGTCGCAGCGCGAACAGGCGATCCTCACGCGCCAGCTCGCGAGCCTGCTGATCGCCGGGCTGCCGCTCGACGAGGCGCTCGGCGTGCTGACCGAGCAGGCCGAGCGCGACTACATCCGCGAACTGATGGCCGCGATCCGCGCCGAAGTGCTCGGCGGCCATTCGCTCGCGAATGCGCTGGGCCAGCATCCGCGCGACTTTCCGGAAATCTATCGTGCGCTCGTCGCCGCGGGCGAGCACACCGGCAAGCTCGGCATCGTGCTGTCGCGCCTGGCCGACTACATCGAGCAGAGCAACGCGCTGAAGCAGAAGATCCTGCTGGCGTTCACGTATCCGGGGATCGTCACGCTGATCGCATTCGGCATCGTCACGTTCCTGCTGAGCTACGTCGTGCCGCAGGTCGTCAACGTGTTCGCGAGCACGAAGCAGCAGCTGCCCGTGCTGACGATCGTGATGATGGCACTGTCGGATTTCGTGCGGCACTGGTGGTGGGCGATCCTGATCGCGGTCGTGCTGATCGTGTGGTTCGTGAAGTCGACACTGTCGCGCGACGGGCCGCGCCTCGCGTTCGACCGCTGGGTGCTCACCGCACCGCTCGCGGGCAAGCTCGTGCGCGGCTACAACACGGTGCGCTTCGCGAGCACGCTCGGCATTCTCACCGCGGCGGGCGTGCCGATCCTGCGCGCGTTGCAGGCGGCCGGCGAGACGCTGTCGAACCGCGCGATGCGCGCGAACATCGACGACGCGATCGTGCGCGTGCGCGAAGGCTCCGCGCTGTCGCGCGCGCTGAACAACGTGAAGACGTTTCCGCCAGTGCTCGTGCACCTGATCCGTTCCGGTGAAGCGACGGGTGACGTGACGACGATGCTGGATCGCGCGGCCGAAGGCGAAGCGCGCGAGCTCGAGCGTCGCACGATGTTCCTGACGAGCCTGCTCGAGCCGCTGTTGATCCTGGCGATGGGGGGCATCGTGCTCGTGATCGTGCTGGCCGTGATGCTGCCGATCATCGAACTGAACAACATGGTGCAATGACGGCCTGACCGCGGGTCGGGCCGTCGCCTTCGGCTTCAGCGCACGTAGATCGCCGGAGACGGCGTGTTGGCGGGCAGCTGGACTTCGGTGCGGGCGCCGTTGCGCTCGACGATGATCGAGCGGGGGCGGACTTCGGCGAGCTTCGCGCCCGACGTGACGTCCGCGCCGAGCGACACGGCACGCGGCGGTTCGCCACCGACACCGATGATCGCGGCACCGCCGTGGTCGAGCGCGAGGATGCCGAACAGGTGGATGTCCTGCACGGCATTCTTGTCGAGCTGACCGCCGAAGAGCGCCGCGGCGTCCTCGGTGCGGATCGGCAGCCGCGCGGCGGCGGCGGGCAGCGGCGCTTCGCGGGCGGACAGCGTGACGACCCAGTAGGTGGCCGTCGCGCACAAACCCGCGAAGAGGGCTAGAGAGAGGATCCGGATCGAGAGCGCGTTCATGCGCGCTATTGTACGGATGTATATGAAATTTGCGTTGGGTGAAAGCCCTCGGCAATGCGCGCCTTACAATGCGTGCTCCGCGCCCGCGGGTTCGGAAGGTTGCCGTCAGGCAATCGTCCGGTGCGCGGGTGCGTCACCCGACCAACGACATTTTTTGGAAAGAGGTAGTCAGTCATGCAAACGTGGATCACTCGCCGCAACGCGGCCGTGCGTCGCCAGCGCGGTTTCACGCTGATCGAGATCATGGTGGTGGTCGCGATCCTCGGGATCCTGGCGGCGCTCATCGTGCCGAAGATCATGAGCCGCCCGGACGAGGCACGCCGCATCGCCGCGAAGCAGGACATCGGCACGATCATGCAGGCGCTCAAGCTGTACCGTCTCGACAACGGCCGCTACCCGACCCAGGATCAGGGCCTGAACGCGCTGATCCAGAAGCCGTCCACCGATCCGATCCCGAACAACTGGAAGGACGGCGGCTATCTCGAGCGCCTGCCGAACGATCCGTGGGGTAACGGCTACAAGTACCTGAACCCGGGCGTGCACGGCGAGATCGACGTGTTCAGCTACGGCGCCGACGGCAAGGAAGGCGGCGAAGGCAACGACACCGACATCGGTTCGTGGCAATAAGCGCTCACTGACCGGCCCGACGCTTCGTTCCCGTCTTCATGCTCGCCACTCGCACGACCTTCCGCTGCGGCCGCGATTGCCGTGTGCGTCGCGGCGCGGCTTCGTCCGCGCCGGTGCGTGCCGACGGCGGGCAAGCGAAGCACGGCGCGCGGCGTCATCGCGCGCGCGGCTTCACGCTGCTCGAAATGCTGGTCGTGCTCGTGATCGCGGGGCTGCTCGTGTCGCTCGCGTCGCTGTCGCTCACGCGCAATCCGCGCACCGACCTGCGCGAGGAAGCGCAGCGCATCGCGCTGCTGTTCGAGACGGCCGGCGACGAAGCGCAGGTGCGTGCCCGGCCGATCGCATGGCAGCCGACCGCACACGGCTTCCGTTTCGACGTGAGCTCGCCCGACGGCTGGCGCACGCTGCGCGACGACCTGCTGCGCCCACGCGACTGGGACGGTGGCGTCACGGGCGCCGACATCGACTATCCGGGGTCCGACACGCATGCGAATCGCGTCGTGTTCGGCACCGAGAGCATCGACACGCCCGTGCGCGTGACGCTGCATTCGGCCGCCGGCAGCGCGACGATCGTCGGCACCGGCAACGGCCGCTACGAGGTGCAATGACGATGCGTCGTCGCCTGCCCTCTTCCGTTTCTTCATCGCGCGGTTTCACGATGATCGAGGTGCTGGTCGCACTCGCGATCATCGCGGTCGCACTCGCCGCGTCGATCCGCGCGGTCGGCACGATGGCGAACAATGCCTCCGACCTTCATCGCCGCCTGCTCGCCGGCTGGAGCGCCGACAACGCGCTCGCGCAGATGCGGCTCACGCACGCGTGGCCGGAGATCGGCGAACAGAGTTTCGACTGCTCGCAAGGCAACGTGCAGCTCGTCTGCACGCAGCGCGTGAGCACCACGCCCAACCCGGTGTTCCGGCGCGTGCGGATTTCGGTGAGCATGCCCGGGCACACCGGCGTGCTCGCGCAAATGGTGACGGTGGTCGCAAATGAAACCAGCCGTCCGCTCTGACGCGCCGATGCGACGCCCGCTCGCCCGCCCCGCCCGCGGCTTCACGCTGATCGAGCTGATGATCGCGATCGCGATCCTCGCGGTGGTCGCGATCCTCGCATGGCGCGGGCTCGACCAGATCATGCGCGGTCGCGACAAGGTCGCGGCCGCGATGGAAGACGAGCGCGTGTTCGCGCAGATGTTCGACCAGATGCGCATCGACGCGCGGCTCGCCGCGACCGACGACGAAGCCGGCCAGCCGGCGATCGGCGTGGCCGGCAATACGCTGCAGATCGTCCGCGAACTCGAGGTGCCGGGCGTCGCGCCGCGGCTGCAGGTGGTGCGCTACCGGATCGCCGGCGGGCGCGTCGTGCGCTATGCATCGCCGCCGATCGACGACGCGAACCGGCTGCGCAACATGCTGAAGGACAGCAGCGTCGAAGGCTGGAGCTGGGTCGCGCTGATGGGCGGCGTCGGCGCGATCGACGCGAAGCTGTACGTGCCGCGCGTGGGCTGGACCACCAACCTGCAGACGGCCAACGACGCGCTCGCGCAGAACAACGATGCGCTCAAGGTGCCGCAGATCGGCAACGCGCCGCCTGCGCGCGCGGTGACGGGGCTGCAGGTCAGCATCGGCGCGACGTCGCTGCGCGTGCCGGTCACGCGCATCTTCCTCGTCGGGGAATGACGATGCGCGCGCGCGCTCCCCGCTCATTGCTTGCCACCCGTGCTGCCGGTCATGCACGGGCACGGACACGCGGCCGCCAGCGCGGCGCGGCGATCATCACCGCGCTGCTGGTCGTCGCGCTGTCGGCGATCCTCGTCTCGGGGATGCTGTGGCGCCAGCAGGTGCAGATCCGCCGGATCGAGAACCAGCGCGTGATCGCGCAGGCGCAGTGGGTCGCGCGCGGCGCGCTCGACTGGACGCGGATGATCCTGCGTTCCGAAGGCGACACGGCGCCCGGCATCACGTATCTCGGCGGCATCTGGGGCGTGCCGATCGCGAAGACGAAACTGTCGGACTTCCTCGGCCGGATCGGTGCGCCCAACGACACCGGCGGCGAAGACACCTATCTCTCCGGCTCGATCGAGGACGCGCAGGCGAAGTTCAACCTGCGCAACCTCGTGGCATCGCCGGCGCCCGGCGTGCTGCAGTTGAACGTGACGCAGGTCCAGGCGTTCCAGCGCCTGCTGACGACGCTCGGCTACGACGGCGCGTTCGCGAAGCGCATCGCGCTGCAGGTGCGCGCGAGCCTGCTGAATTCGGCGACGCGTTTCCAGATGCCGACGCTGCCGGGCGGCGGCACGGCGCCGCCGGTCACCGCGCCGGTGACGACCGATCAGCAAGGCGGCGGCGGCTTCACCGACGATCCCGGCATGACGGGCGGCGATCGCGGGCCCGCTCCGCTGATGATGACGGGCGTCGACAGCCTGCTCGACGTCGACGGCGTGACGCCCGAGATGGTCGCGCGGTTGCGCCCGTTCGTCACCGTGCTGCCGACCACGACGCCCGTGAACATGAACACGGCGCCGGCCGAGGTGATCGCGGCGCTGATGCCGGGGATGAGCGTGTCGTCCGCGCAGGCGCTCGTGTCGCGCCGCGAGACCGTGTTTTTCCGCAACGTCGGCGACGTGCAGCTCGCGCTGCGCGGCGCCGGTGCGCCGCCGAACGTGACGCCCGACTCGAGCGTCATCGACGTCAATTCGAGCTATTTCATCGTGCATGGCCGGATCCAGCATGACCGGGCGGAGGTTGATCGCACCTCGCTCGTGTATCGTGATCCGACCACGCACTCGACACGGGTCGTGCGCATCCGCGACCAGCTATAACGACGCCAATCGGGAGAGGAGCTCTTGTGAGCACGTTGATTGTTTCTTTGCCGCCGCGCGAGCCTGCCGTGCCGTTGCAGGAATGGCAGTGGCCCGAGCTGCCGTTCACGCTCGTCGACAAGGCCGGCCACGTGCAGCGCGCCGGCCGCGCCGCGCTTGCGTTGCTGCCGCGCGCGAATGCGACCGTGCTGATCGTCGCCGCGCGCGACGTGCTGCTGCTGGCCGCGACCGTGCCGCCGCTGAAGGGACCGAAGCTGCGCCAGGCGCTGCCCAACATCGTCGAGGATCAGCTGATCCAGGATCCGCTCGGCTGCCATATCGCGCTCGATCCGGACGCGCTGCCCGATGGGCGCCGCGTGCTGGCCGTCGTCGATCGCGCGTGGTTCCGCACGATCTGCGACGCGTTCACGGCGGCCGGCCATCGACACCTGAGCGCGGTGCCCGCGACCCGCTGCCTGCCGGCGCCGCACGTCACCGCCGCGCCGGCCGACAGCGAAGTCGATGCCGCCGCGGTTGCCGCAGACGCCGTCGAGGCGCCGCCCGCTCGTCCGGCGACGGTGGCCGCGGTGCTCGGCCTCGCGGCATCGGTCGAACCGGTACTCGTCGAAGCCGGCGCGCTGCCGGCTGCAGCCGGTGCGCCGCGCCTCGAACTCGCGGTCGCGCGCGGTGCGCTCGGCGAAGGCTTCGCGGCGCCCGCGTCGCGTGCGGCCGGCACGCTGGCCGCGCTTGCGGGCGGCGGCGACGTCGAACTGTACGAACTCGGCGAACCGGGCGCGGAGCCGCGGCTCGCATCGGTCGGCCGCACCGACGGCGGCACGCTGCTGCCGGGCGCCGCGCCGCTGTCGTTCGACGCGTTCGCGCGGCGCGCGCTCACCGAGAAGTTCGACCTGTGCCAGTTCGAATTCGAATCGCAGCCGTGGCGCTTCGACCGCGCGACGGTGAAGCGCCTGCGCGTGCCGCTCGCGCTCGTCGCGGCGACGCTCGGCGTGGCGGTGATCGGGATGAACCTGCACTGGTGGAAGCTGTCGCGCGAGCGCGATGCGCTGTCCGCGCAGATCACCGAGACGCTGCTGTCCGCCTTCCCGAAGACGACGACGGTGCTCGATCCGCCCGCGCAGATGCAGCGCCAGCTCGACCAGTTGCGTCTTGCGGCCGGCGAGCTGTCGCCGAACGATTTCCTCGCGCTGGCGAGCGGGCTGTCGCGTTCGATGGGCGCGCTGCCGCTGAACGGCATCGCGTCGCTCGACTATCACGACCGGAAGCTCGACGTCGGCTTCAAGCCCGAGGTCAAGGTCGATCCCGATTTCACGCAGCGCCTCGCGCGTAACGGACTGTCCGGCGAAGTCGACAGCAACACGGGCAAATGGACGATCCGGAGCCGCTCATGAAGACGGAACAACTGAACCAGACGCTGGCCCAGTTCTGGGGCGAGCGCTCACAACGCGAAAAGATGCTGCTCGGCTGGGGCGGCGCCGTGCTGGCGGTCGCGATCGCGTATTCGGTGCTGTGGTCGCCCGCGCAGGAAGGCCGCGCGCGGATCCAGCGCGAGCTGCCGACGATGCGCCGCGAGCTGGCGCAGATGACCGCGAAGGCGAACGAGGCGAAGTCGCTGACGGCCGCCGCACAGGGCGTGGCACCGACCGGCCTCGCGCTGAAGGACGCGCTGACCGCGTCGCTGTCCGATCACGGGCTGCAGGGCGCGCAGGTGCAGATCGTCGGCAACGGCGTGCAGATCCAGATGAAGAACGTGTCGTTCCCGGCGTGGACGCAGTGGCTCGACGACGCGCGCCGGCAGTTCAAGGTGCAGGTCGGCGAGGCGCATGCCACCGCGCTGAAAGACGATGGTCAGGTCGACCTGACGGCCGTGATGCAACCGTCTACGCAGAAATGACGCAGTTGGACGACGCAAGTGGCGGTCGGCCGATGAGGCCGGGGATCAAGCGGCTCGCCACCGTATTGCCGTGGGTACTGGCGGGCGGCCTGGCGACGGCGTTGACGCTCGTCGCACTCGCGCCGGCCGCATGGATCGCGCCGCAGTTCGCGCGCGCGACCGGCGGGCACGTGAATCTCGTCGATCCCGACGGGTCGCTGTGGCACGGTTCGGGCACGCTGATGCTCGCGCCGGGGGCCGACCAGAGCGCGGCGACGCTGCTGCCCGGCCGGGTCGAATGGACCACGCGCTTCTGGCCGCTGCTGACCGGGCGCGTGCAGATGCGCATGCGGCAGACCGAGGCGATGCCCGACGCGGTCACGCTCGATGCGACGTGGCGCGGCGCGGTGCTGTCGGCGGGTACGATGGCCGTGCCCGCGTCGCTGCTCGCGGGGCTCGGCACGCCGTTCAACACGCTCGACCTGCAGGGCGACGTGCGGCTCGGCTGGAGCGACTGGCGCCTGATCGGCAACAACGCGTTCGGCCAGCTGACGGTGACGATCGACTCGATGAGTTCGCGCGTCTCGCGCGTGAAGCCGCTCGGTTCGTACCGTGCGGTGCTGCAGGCGAAGGGGGCCGGCGCCGATCTCGACCTGTCGACGACGCAGGGCCCGCTGTTCCTCGACGGCCACGGCACCTTTGGCCCGGGCCAGGGCTCGTTCCGCGGCACCGCGCACTCGGCGCCCGAGCAGCAGGCGAACCTCGCGGGGCTGCTGAACCTGCTCGGCCACCCGATCGGCAACAACGAGGTGTCGCTGATCTTCGGCGACGCGCAGCGCTGACGCGCGCGTCGCCCTTTCCTTCCTACTTCTGCGCGAGCGGCGCGGCGACCGCCGGTGCGGTGGCCGCGGGCGCGGCCGCACCGGACGCCGGCAAAGGTGCAGGCGCCGCCACGTCGCCGTTCTCGCGGGCCATCTCCGCGACGTTCCAGCCGCCGCCGAGCGCCTTCACGAGCCCGACCGACGACGTCATCCGCTGCCCGGCGATCGTCGCGAGCTTCTGCTGCGCGGTGAACGCGGTGGTCTGCGCGGTCAGCACGTTCAGGTAGGCGACCGTGCCGGCCTTGTACTGGTTCGTGACGATCGCGAGCGAATGCTCGGCGCTGTCGACCGCCTGCCGCTGCACGTCGATTTCCTGCGCGAGGATGCGCTGCGACGCGAGGTTGTCCTCGACGTCCTGGAACGCGGTGAGCACCGCGAGGCGGTACGCGGCGACGTCCTGGTCGTAGGTCGCGCGCGCGGCGTCGGTCTGCGCGGCGCGCAGCCCGGCGTCGAACAGCGTGGCCGCGAGCTGCGGGCCGACCGTCCAGAAGCGCGCCGGCAGCGTGAACAGCTGCGACCACACCGAACTCTGGAAGCCGCCGGTGGCCGACAGCGTGAGCGTCGGGAAGAACGCGGCGATCGCGACGCCGATCTGTTCGTTCGCCGCCGCCGCACGGCGCTCGGCCGCGGCGATGTCGGGCCGGCGCTCGAGGATCGCGGACGGCACGTCGACCGGCGTGATCGGCGGCTCGGCCGTGAGCGGATTCGGCGGCAGCGAGAAAGTCGACGCCGGTTCGCCGATCAGCGTCGCGATCGCATGCTCGTACTGCGCACGGGCCACGCCGTTGTCGATCGATGCGGCCTGCGCGCTCTGCAGCTGCGTTTGCGCCTGGATCACGTCCGCACGTGCGGCAACGCCCTGCGCGTACTGGTTCTGCGTGAGCTTCAACGACTGTTCGTACGACTTCACGGTGTCGTCGAGCAGCTTCTGCAGCGCATCGGACGTGCGCAGCTGGAAATAGGTTTGCGCGAGCAGTGCCTGCTGCGACAGCCGCGCGTTCGCGAGATCGGCCGCGGCGGCCGCTTCGCCGGCGCGCTGCGCGCTGACGGTGCGACTCACCTTGCCCCACAGGTCCGGTTCCCAGCTCGCGTCGAGGCCGACGCTGTAGCTGTTGTTGATCGAGCCGGACGAACCGCTGCCGAAGCTCGACGACGAACCCGACGACACCGACGTGCGCGGCGTGCGGGCGCGCGAGCCCGACGCGGTCAGCCCGACGGTCGGGAAATACGCGGCACGCGCCTCGGTGACGAGCGCGCGCGCCTGCCGGTACGCGGCCGCCGATTGCGCGATGGTCTGGTTCGACGCGTTGAGCCTGCCGATCAGCGCATCGAGCTGCGGATCGTTGTAGACCGTCCACCACGCGCCGCGGTCGGTGCGGTCGGCGGGCTGCGCGACCTTCCATCCGGCCGGCGCTTCCTTGTAGGCGGCGGGGATCGACGTGTCGGGCCGGTGATAGTCGGGCCCGACGGCGCAGCCGGCGAGCAGCACGGCCGTCGCGACGGCGACGGCGGCGCTCAGCGGGCGAGGGGCGCGCGGGAGGGAGGCGTACGGCATGGTGGTTTTCCTGTCTGGGCGCGATGGCCGGCGAGCGGCGTCGCGCGATGCGGTCGTCGTGCCGCTGGCGGACAAATGGTAACTGACGGCGGGAAAGCTGCGCAGCCCCAAGGGTACGGTGCGCGGGGACAGGAATGTGTTACCGGCGCGAGCGGCCGGTTTACCGGCCATTACGGCCAGCTGACGGGAAGACGGGGCGACGCCGGCCGTGCGGGGCGCGGCCGGCGTTCAGCCGGAGCAGCCAGGAAGGCGGGAGACGCGCGCGGTCAGCGGTCAGTGGCAGCGCGCGGTCAGCGGTCAGTGGCAGCGCGCGGGCAGCGGGAGCGGTTCGGCGGCGGACCGCCATGTCGACGGCTCCGTCGCGGCCGGCTGGCCCGCGCGGCGAGCGCCGTCTTTCACGTTGCGCTGCCGGCGATGATCGAACCATGCGAACCCGAGCGCCGCGAGCGAGCCGCCCGGGACCACCAGCATCGTCACGTACAGCGCGATCTTCCAGCCGCGGTGCGGCCCGGAAAACGCATGATGAGCGGTATCGGTCAGGTTGCGGCGCAGCGCGCCGGCGGCATTTTTCAGGAACAGCATCGCGAACATCCTCGGGGTGCCCGCAGCGCGGGCGCGTCGGTCAGAACATAGTCTCCGGCAGTGCAACATGCACGTCGTAACTGATTGCCTCAAATAATATTGACTATGCAATCAATTTTCAAGATACTGGGCGCGTTTAAATCCGAAACGCACTATTGCTGCGTGCGCAATCGCATGACCGGCGGCCTCTACGATCCCGAGAACATCGCGCTGGAAACGAGCCTCGGCTATTACCTGTCGAAGGCGAAGCAGGCGCTCGTCGAGCGGATGGACCGTGCGCTCGAGCCGCTCGACCTCACCGCGCAGCAGATCGGCGTGATCCTGCTGCTGTCGCGCGGCTATGCGCGCACGCCGTTCGAGCTGTCCCGCAAGATGTCGTACGACAGCGGGTCGATGACGCGGATGCTCGACCGCCTCGAACGCAAGGGGCTGGTCGCCCGCTCGCGCAGCGAGCAGGATCGCCGGATGATCGAGCTGACGTTGACCGAACGCGGCGCCGACGCCGCGCGTGCGCTGCCGTCGCTGATCGCGAACGCGCTGAACGCGCAACTCGACGGTTTCTCGGCCGACGAGCTCGTGACGCTCACCGGCCTGTTGCAGCGCTTCATCGCCAACGGGCCCGGTTCGACCGGTTGCCCGAACCCCGACGAAGAAGCGGACGGCTGAGGCGCGCGGAGGTCCCATGTCTAGGTTAAGCACTCGCTTATTTCTCTGTCTGGGCAGAAGATGACAAGGCACGCGCTCCCCTTTTCCCTTTATCCGTTCCACCCGGCCGGGTTGCGCTGCGGCGCACACCCGTGCGTTGCGCCGGCGCGTCGCGCGCGCCGCGTCTAGGAGATTCCGATGTCCGCCACCACGGCATCCGCCGCCCCCGCCGCCGAACCCGCGCCGTTGTCCGGCGGTGCGCTCGCGCTGCTCACCGTCGGGCTCGCGCTCGGCACCTTCATGGAAGTGCTCGACACGTCGATCGCGAACGTCGCGGTGCCGACCATTTCCGGCAGCCTCGGCGTCGCGACGAGCGAAGGCACCTGGGTGATCTCGTCGTACTCGGTGGCGTCCGCGATCGCGGTGCCGCTCACCGGCTGGCTCGCGCGGCGGGTCGGCGAGGTGCGGCTGTTCACGCTGTCGGTGCTCGCGTTCACCGTCGCATCGGCGCTGTGCGGCCTCGCGACCAACTTCGAGACGCTGATCGCGTTCCGGCTGCTGCAGGGCCTCGTGTCGGGGCCGATGGTGCCGCTGTCGCAGACGATCCTGATGCGCAGCTACCCGCCCGCGAAGCGCGGGCTCGCGCTCGGGCTATGGGCGATGACGGTGATCGTCGCACCGATCTTCGGCCCGTTGCTGGGCGGCTGGATCAGCGACAACTACACATGGCCGTGGATCTTCTACATCAACCTGCCGATCGGCATCTTCTCGGCGACCTGCGCGTATTTCCTGCTGCGCGGGCGCGAGACGAAGACGTCGAAGCAGCGGATCGACGCGATCGGCCTTGCACTGCTCGTGATCGGCGTGTCGTGCCTGCAGATGATGCTCGACCTCGGCAAGGACCGCGACTGGTTCAACTCGACGTTCATCGTCGCGCTGGCGCTGATCGCGGTCGTGTCGCTCGCGTTCATGCTCGTGTGGGAGGCGACCGAGAAGGAGCCGGTGGTCGACCTGTCGCTCTTCAAGGACCGCAACTTCGCGCTCGGCGCGATGATCATCTCGTTCGGCTTCATGGCGTTCTTCGGCTCGGTCGTGATCTTCCCGCTGTGGCTGCAGACGGTGATGGGCTACACGGCCGGCAAGGCCGGCCTCGCGACCGCGCCGGTCGGGCTGCTCGCGCTCGTGCTGTCGCCGCTGATCGGCCGCAACATGCACCGGCTCGACCTGCGGATGGTCGCGAGCTTCGCGTTCATCGTGTTCGCCGGCGTGTCGATCTGGAACTCGACGTTTACGCTAGACGTGCCGTTCAACCACGTGATCCTGCCGCGGCTCGTGCAGGGGATCGGCGTCGCGTGCTTCTTCGTGCCGATGACGACGATCACGCTGTCGAGCATCTCCGACGACCGGCTCGCGAGCGCGTCGGGGCTGTCGAACTTCCTGCGCACGCTGTCCGGCGCGATCGGCACCGCGGCGAGCTCGACGTTCTGGGAAAACGACGCGATCTACCACCACGCGCGGCTGTCGGAATCGGTGAGCGTGTATGCGCAGAACACGACCGACTACCAGGGCGCGCTGTCGCAGCTCGGCATCGTCGGCCAGACGGCCAATGCGCAGCTCAACCAGCTCGTCACGCAGCAGGGCTTCATGATGGCGACCAACGACTTCTTCCTGCTGTCGGCGTTCATGTTCGGCGCGCTCGCGGCGCTCGTGTGGGTCACGAAGCCGAGGAAGGGCGCGGGGCCGGCGATGGGGCATTGACCGCGCGGCGGGCGGCTGTTGCGCCCGCCTCGTTCGCTTGACCACCCGCTTCGGCGGGCCTCACTCCCTCGCCCGCAACCCACCAAACGCCAGATCGTCACCCGGCGCGATCGGCAGCGTCGCCCGCGCCACGTCGAGCCACGCGCGCGCCGCGTGCGACAGATACCCCTTCTTCAGCCAGCCGAGCGCGATCGCCCACGTGATCTCCGGCTCGACGATCGGCCGGCACGTGAACTGGCCCGCGTCGAGCCGCCGGCAATACGGCTCGGGCAGCAGCGCAATGCCGACCCCCGCATGCACGAGCGCGGCCATGAAATCCCAGTGGCCGCTGCGGCTCACGATCGACGGCGTGAAGCCGGCCTGCCGGCACGCATCCAGCACCGCGTCGTGCAGCGCGAGACTTTCCGCGTAGAACACGAACGACTCGCGCGCGAGATCCGCGAGCGGCACGGCCGCGTGATCCTCCCAGCGCGATTCGCGCGGCGCGACGAGCCACAGCGGCGCGCGCACCATCGGCAGCCGCTCGAAGGTGCCGGGATCGACCGGCTCCAGCAGCCCGCCGAGTTCCAGCTCACCCGACGTCAGCGCGGCCTCGATCATCCGCGCGCCCTGCTCGAACAGCTTCAGCTCGATGTTCGGATAGCGCTGCTTGTAGGCAGCGATGATCGGCGTGAACAGCGAGCCGCCGAGCGGCGGGATGCCGATCGTCAGCTCGCCGCGCCCGAGCGTGCCGAGATCGTTCAGCTCCGACTGCAGCTGCGCCTGCGCGGCGAGCACGTCCTGGCCGCGCTGGAACACGATCCGCCCCGCGTCGGTCAGCACCATCTGCCGACCGTCGCGCAGCAGCAGCGGCGAGCCGATCTCGTCCTCGAGCGCCTTCACCATCTTGCTGATGGTCGGCTGGGTCACGAACAGCTTGTCGGCGGCCGCCGTGAAACTCTGCTGGCGAACCACCTCGACGAAGTACCGCAACGCGCGCAATTCCATCGATGACTCCCCAAAGTGGTGCGGCGATCAGAAAACGAATTCCGAATTGGAATGACAAGGATAGAGACAAGTCATTTTATTTATGGTTAGGGGAAACCCTATACTCCCACCATCAACGGAATATCTGTAGGGAGCCCGCCATGACCAAGCCGACCGCCGCACTCGCCGCCCGCCCCGCCGCTTCGGGCAGCCTGGCCCGCACGGGCCGGATCGCGCTGCAGGCCGCCGCGCTCGGCGTGCTGTGGATGGCGGTCGACTGGGCCGTGCGCAAGATCGGGCTGCCGATTCCGTCGGGCGTGATCGGCCTTGCGGTGCTCCTCGTGCTGCTGTTCTCGGGCCGCGTCGCGCCCGCCTGGGTGAAGGACGGCGCGAACTGGCTCCTGTCCGACATGCTGCTGTTCTTCGTGCCGGCCGCCGTCGCGGCCGTGCAGTACGGCGGGCTGTTCCGCGAGGACGGCTGGCGCATCGCGCTGGTGATGCTCGCCGGCACCGCATTCGTGATGGTCGCGGTGGCCGTCGCGGTCGACCTCGCCGCAAAGCTCGAGCGCCGGCTCGCCGTGCAGCGCGTGTTCGCCGAACGCCGCCGCACGCGCCTCACCGCCGCGTCCGCCCACTGAGCCGGAGCCTGCCATGCTTGCCGCATTGTCGAACCTGTCCGCCGACCAGGCGAACACCGCGATCTCGTTCGGCTGCTTCGTGCTGACGGTCGTGCTGTATTTCGCGTCGAAGCGGCTCTACGCGTACAAGAAGACGCTGCTGTTCTCGCCGCTCGTGTTCGTGCCGGGCGTGCTGGTGCTGCTCGTCCTGCTGACCGGCATCCCCTATTCGGTCTACTTCCACGACACGCGCTGGCTGATGTGGCTGCTCGGCCCGGCGACGATCGCGTTCGCGGTGCCGATCTACGACTATCGCGACCTGATCCGCCGCCACTGGCTGTCGCTGTCGGTCGGCGTCGCGGTCGGGATCTGTGCAGGCGTGTGCGGGTCGCTGCTGCTCGCGAAGCTGCTGCACCTGTCGCCCGAGCTGCAGCGCTCGCTGATGACGCGCTCGGTGTCGACGCCGTTCGCGCTCGCCGTATCGGACAAGATCCACGCGCCGAAGGATCTCACCGCGCTGTTCGTGATCGCGACCGGCATCTGCGGGATGCTGCTCGGCGAGCTGGTGCTCGCGCTGGTGCCGATGCGCACGCGGCTCGCGCGCGGCGCGCTGTTCGGCGCGGCCGCCCACGGCGTGGGCACCGCGAAGGCGCGCGAGATCGGCAGCGAGGAAGGCGTCGTGTCGAGCCTGACGATGATGATCGCGGGCGTCGCGATGGTGCTGATCGCGCCGCTCCTGACGCTGCTGCCGATCTGACCGGGCGGCGGACGCCCGCCAGGCGCCGGCCCGGCCTGGCGCAATCGTCCCTGCCGCCAGCGGCGCGGGAGTTCCGCGCGGCGGGTACGGCGCTCACGCCTCACCCCACCCGCTTCAGCCGCCCGCCCCGGCGGCCCTTTCCGCCCCCGCTTACCCTGCATCCGGCCGACAATCGGCTGAGATAGCCGCAAATCCCCCCTCTTTTCCGCCCATCGGGCTCGGCCCGGATGCCGAACAATGCATGCTACGAGACATCACGCACGCATTCACATGGCCTCCACGACCGCAAACCCGACCGCCGACAAGCCGGCTTCCTCCGGCAAGTTCAAGCGCATCGCGCTGATCGCCGTCATCGCGCTGGGCGCGGCAGCCGCCGCAGCCGGCGGCATGTACGTGTTCCTGAGCAAGGAAGGCGTCGGCCATGCGAGCAAGCCCGCCGAGCCGGCGCCGCTGGCCGCGCCGGTGTTCTTCCCGCTCGACCCGCTGACCGTGAACCTGCAGTCCGACGACGGCGCGCAGCACTACCTGCGCGTCGGCCTGTCGCTGAAGCTCACCGACTCGAAGGCGCAGGAGCAACTGACCGCGCGGATGCCGGAGATCCGCAGCCGGATCCTGCTCGCGCTGTCGAACAAGCATCCCGAGGAACTCGCGACGCCGGACGGCAAACGTTCGCTCGCGAAGGAACTGCGGGAGCTGATCGAGCAGCCGACGCAGCCGGGCAACCAGCGCGCGAAGGTCGACGACGTGCTGTTCACCGAGTTCGTCGTCCAGTAACGCGGCCGAGAAAGGAGCGCGTATGGGTCACCAGGAGTTCATGTCCCAGGAGGAGGTCGATGCCCTCCTCAAGGGCGTCACGGGCGAAGCCGATTCAGTCGACGAACAGCGCGACACGTCGGGCGTCCGCCCCTACAACATTGCGACGCAGGAGCGGATCGTCCGCGGCCGGATGCCCGGCCTCGAGATCATCAACGACCGCTTCGCGCGCCTGCTGCGGATCGGCATCTTCAACTTCATGCGGCGCACGGCGGAAATCTCCGTCAGCCAGGTGAAGGTGCAGAAGTACAGCGAGTTCACCCGCAACCTGCCGATTCCGACGAACCTGAACCTGGTGCACGTGAAGCCGCTGCGCGGCACGTCGCTGTTCGTGTTCGACCCGAACCTCGTGTTCTTCGTCGTCGACAACCTGTTCGGCGGCGACGGGCGCTTTCACACGCGCGTCGAGGGCCGCGACTTCACGGCCACCGAGCAGCGGATCATCGGCAAGCTGCTGAACCTCGTGTTCGAGCACTACACGACCGCGTGGAAGAGCGTGCGGCCGCTGCAGTTCGAATTCGTGCGCTCGGAAATGCACACGCAGTTCGCGAACGTCGCGACGCCGAACGAGATCGTCATCGTCACGCAGTTCTCGATCGAGTTCGGGCCGACGGGCGGCACGCTGCACATCTGCATGCCGTACTCGATGGTCGAGCCGATCCGCGACGTGCTCGCGTCGCCGATCCAGGGCGAGGCGCTCGAAGTCGACCGCCGCTGGGTGCGCGTGCTGTCGCAGCAGGTGCAGTCCGCCGAGGTCGAGCTGACCGCGAACCTCGCCGAGATCTCGTCGAACTTCGAGAAGATCCTGAACCTGCGCGCGGGCGACGTGCTGCCGCTGGAAATCGAGGACACGATCACCGCGAAGGTCGACGGCGTGCCGGTGATGGAATGCGGCTACGGAATTTTCAATGGTCAATATGCGTTGCGCGTGCAGAAGATGATCAGCGCGGGCGATTCGATGAAGGAAGGTGGATATGAGTGAGCTGAACCAGACGCCCGAGGACGACGCACAAGCGATGGCCGACGCGGCCCTCGCGGCATCGGCCGCCGCCGCGCAGGCGGCACCGGCCGCGGCGGAAGAAGATCCGGGCATGGACGACTGGGCGGCCGCGCTGGCCGAGCAAAACGAGCAGCCGGTGCCGGCCGGTGCGACGGGCGCCGGCGTGTTCCAGCCGCTGTCGAAGGCCGCGGCAAACACGACGCACAACGACATCGAGATGATCCTCGACATCCCGGTCAAGATGACCGTGGAGCTCGGCCGCACGAAGATCGCGATCCGCAACCTGCTGCAGCTCGCGCAGGGTTCGGTCGTCGAGCTGGACGGCATGGCCGGCGAGCCGATGGACGTGCTCGTGAACGGCTGCCTGATCGCGCAGGGCGAGGTCGTGGTGGTCAACGACAAGTTCGGCATCCGCCTGACCGACATCATCACGCCGGCCGAACGCATCCGGAAGCTGAACCGGTGAACGTAGTGATGCCCGGCCGCCGCGCGCGCAGCGTGATCGCGACGGCGGCTGCCGCGGCCATTGCGGCGTCGCTCGCCACCGCGCCGGCAAGCGCCGCCGACATGAACGCGGTGAACCACCCCGGGTCGATCGCATCGAGCGTGATGGTCGGCTCGGCCGCACCGTCGCTCGGCTTCGGCGCGGTGCTGCAGACGCTGGTCGGGCTCGCGGTCGTGATCGGTCTCGTGTTCGCGTGTGCCTGGCTCGCGCGCCGCTTCGGCTTCCAGCATGCACGCCGCGGCGGCCCGCTGAAGGTCGTGTCGAGCGTCGCGGTCGGCGCGAAGGAAAGCGCGACGATCGTCGAGATCGGCGATACCTGGCTCGTGCTCGGCGTCGCGCCGGGCAACGTGCGATTGCTGCACACGCTGCCGGCCGGCTCGGCGGCGGCCCCGGTTTCCGCTGACGCGCCTGCCGGCGCCGCCCCGTCCGACGGCGGCCTGCCCGGCACGTTCGGCTCGCGGTTTCGCGACGCGCTCGCGGGCGAAGCCGCGAAGCGCCTCGGTCGCGGCACGGACCGCTGACATGGCAACGCGCCCTCTTTCCGACCCCGCATTCCGATGAAACACGCCTTCCTGCATCGCGCGGCGCGCCTCGCGCCCGTGCTGATCCTCTGCCTCGCCCCCGCGCTCGCGTATGCGCAGGCGAACGGCCTGCCCGCGTTCAACGCGAGCCCGGGCCCGCATGGCGGCACCACGTATTCGCTGAGCGTGCAGACGATGCTGCTGCTCACGATGCTGTCGTTCCTGCCGGCGATGCTGCTGATGATGACGAGCTTCACGCGCATCATCATCGTGCTGTCGCTGCTGCGCCAGGCGCTCGGCACCGCGACGACGCCGCCGAACCAGGTGCTCGTCGGCCTCGCGATGTTCCTCACCTTCTTCGTGATGTCGCCGGTGCTCGACCGGGCGTACAACGACGGCTACAAGCCGTTCTCCGACGGCTCGATGCCGATGGAGCAGGCCGTGCAGCGCGGCGTCGCGCCGTTCAAGACCTTCATGCTGAAGCAGACCCGCGAGACCGATCTCGCGCTGTTCGCGAAGATCTCGAAGGCCGCGCCGATGCAGGGGCCCGAGGACGTGCCGCTGTCGCTGCTGGTGCCGGCGTTCGTCACGAGCGAGCTGAAGACCGGCTTCCAGATCGGCTTCACGGTGTTCATCCCGTTCCTGATCATCGACATGGTCGTCGCGAGCGTGCTGATGTCGATGGGGATGATGATGGTGTCGCCGTCCACCGTGTCGCTGCCGTTCAAGCTGATGCTGTTCGTGCTGGTCGACGGCTGGCAGCTGCTGATCGGCTCGCTCGCGCAGAGCTTTACGTAAGCCGCGGAGGAACACGCACGATGACGCCCGAACAAGTGATGACGCTCGCGCACCACGCGATGATGGTCGGCCTGCTGCTGGCCGCCCCGCTGCTGCTGGTCGCGCTCGCGGTTGGCCTGGTCGTGAGCCTGTTCCAGGCCGCGACGCAGATCAACGAGGCGACGCTGTCGTTCATCCCGAAGCTGCTCGCGGTCGCCGCGACGCTCGTGATCGCCGGCCCGTGGATGATGACGACGATGCTCGACTACCTGCGGCAGACGCTGCTGCACGTCGCGACCCTCGGCGTCGGCTGAGCCGCGCGCACCACCCGGCGGCGATGTTCTCGGTTACCTACGCGCAGCTCAACGGCTGGCTCACGGCGTTCCTGTGGCCGTTCGTGCGGATGCTCGCGCTCGTCGCGACCGCGCCCGTCGTCGGCCATGCGGCAGTGCCCATCCGCGTGAAGATCGGCCTCGCCGCGTTCATGGCGCTGGTCGTCGCCCCCACGCTCGGCGCGATGCCGGACGTCACCGTGTTCTCCGCGCAGGGCATCTGGATCGTCGTCATGCAGTTCCTGATCGGCGTCGCGATGGGCTTCACGATGCAGATCGTGTTCGCGGCCGTCGGGGCGGCCGGCGATTTCATCGGGCTGTCGATGGGGCTCGGCTTCGCCACCTTCTTCGATCCGCACACGAGCGGCGCGACACCCGCGATGGGCCGCTTCCTGAACGCGATCGCGATGCTCGCGTTCCTCGCGGTGGACGGCCACCTGCAGGTGTTCGCCGCGCTCACCGCGTCGTTCCAGTCGCTGCCGGTGTCGGCCGACCTGCTGCACGCGCCCGGCTGGCGCACGCTCGCGGGGTTCGGCACGACGGTGTTCGAGATGGGGCTGCTGCTCGCGCTGCCGGTGGTCGCGGCGCTGCTGATCGCGAACCTCGCGCTCGGCATCCTGAACCGCGCGGCGCCGCAGATCGGCGTGTTCCAGGTCGGCTTTCCCGTCACGATGCTCGTCGGGCTGTTGCTCGTGCAACTGATGATCCCGAACCTCGTGCCGTTCGTGGCGCACCTGTTCGACATGGGGCTCGACGCGATGGGGCGCGTGCTGACCGGCTGGCGCTGAGCGCCTGCCGCCCCGTTTCCCGCCTGTTCCGGCCCTCCGTTGCTGGAAAACCCCTAAAGGAACCGCCAACCCGCGAAAGGTTGCAGAAGGTTTCGCCTCCCTATACTCGTCGTGACGATGCAGCAAGCATCGCGCCATACGAATACAACGAAGGAGACGATCCCGATGCGACCCATCCTGCGCACCCTCGCCGTTGCAGCCAGCCTCAGCTGCGCGCTCGCCGCTCACCCCGCTTTCGCCGACGACGGCGGCAAGATCACGATCATGGTCGGCGGGATCGCGAAGCTCATCTACCTGCCCGCACGGCTCACGCAGGAGCTCGGCAACTTCAAGGCCGAAGGGCTCGACGTCGAGCTGCTGTCGCAGCCGGCCGGCGTCGACGCCGAGAACGAACTGCTGGCAGGCGCCGTGCAGGGCGTCGTCGGCTTCTACGACCACACGGTCGACCTGCAGAGCAAGGGCAAGGACGTGAAGGCGATCGCCGTGCTCTGCCAGGTGCCGGGCGAAGTCGAGATGGTGTCGACCAAGGCCGCGCCGACCTTCAAGTCGATGGCCGACTCGAAGGGCAAGACGCTCGGCGTGACGGGCCTCGGCTCGTCGACGAGCTTCCTCACCCAATACCTTGCGCTCCAGCACGGCGTGCAGTCGACCCAGTACACGATGCTGCCGGTCGGCGCCGACGCGAGCTTCATCGCCGCGATCAAGCAGGGCCGTATCGACGCCGGCATGACGACCGAGCCGACGGTGTCCGCGCTCGAGAAGATGGGCGACGCGAAGGTGCTGGTCGACCTGCGCACGCTGGAAGGCACGCGCGCCGCGCTCGGCGGTACCTATCCGGCCGCGAGCCTGTACGTGCAGTCGGCCTGGGCCGATTCGCACAAGGATCAGGCGACCAAGCTCGCGCACGCGTTCGCGAAGACGATGCAGTTCATCCACACGCACAGCGCCGATGAAATCGCCGCGAAGATGCCGGCCGACTACCAGAAGGACAAGGCGCTGTACGTGAGCGCGCTGAAGGCGTCGCTGCCGATGTACACGGCCGACGGCAAGATGCCGGCCGACGGCCCGGCCACCGTGCTGAAGGTGCTGTCGGCGTTCAACCCGTCGGTGAAGGGCAAGCACATCGACCTGGCGCGCACCTTCACGAACGATTTCGTGAACGCGAAGTAATCGAACTCGGCAGTCGCGCCGGCGGCGGCGATCCCGCCGCCGTGCGCTCCCCGTTCCGGCCCGGTTGACCGGCCCGGCGCCGCCACGCTGCGACGCTCTCCTCACCCGCAGGATCAATGCGATGAATCAGGCAGTTTCCCCGAGCACACCGGCGATCGAGTTTCGCAATGTGTCGTGCCGCTTCATTTCGCCGGAAGGCAAGGCTACCGTCGCGCTGCGCGACTTCAGCATGAGCGTCGCGCGCGGCGAGTTCATCGCGATCGTCGGGCCGACCGGCTGCGGCAAGTCGACGACGCTGAACCTGATCACCGGGCTGCTCAAGCCCGCAACGGGCGAAGTGCGCGTGATGGGCCGGCCGGTCGACGGGATCGACCCGCGCATCGGCTTCGTGTTCCAGGCCGACGCCGTATTTCCGTGGCGCAACGTGATCGACAACGTCGCAGCGGGCCCGCTGTTTCGCGGCCGCTCGAAGGACGTCGCGTACGCGCAGGCCGAGGAATGGATCCGCAAGGTCGGCCTCGACAAGTTCACGAAGCACTACCCGCACCAGCTCTCCGGCGGGATGAGAAAGCGCGTCGCGCTCGCGCAGACCTTCATCAACCAGCCGGAAATCCTGCTGATGGACGAGCCGTTCTCCGCGCTCGACATGCAGACGCGCACGCTGATGCAGGACGAGCTGCTGCAGCTCTGGTCCGCGAACAAGGGATCGGTCGTGTTCGTCACGCACGATCTCGAGGAGGCGATCGCGCTGGCCGACCGCGTGTTCGTGCTGACCGCGCGGCCGGCCACGCTCAAGCGCGTGGTCGAGATCGACCTGCCGCGCCCGCGCGTCACGTCGGAGATCCGCTACGACACGCGCTTCATCGAAATTTCCAAGGACATCTGGCACGACCTGCGCGAAGAAGTGCAGATCGGCTGACGCATACGCTCAAGGCAAGGACCGCAAGGACAGGAGCATGACCGACATGACGCTTCCCCCCACCGCCATTCCGGCAACGTCGCTCGAGGACGAGTCGCGCGCCGCTCAAACCCGCCTGCGCCGCCGGCGGCAACTGATCATCGGCCTGCGGATCGCCGTACTCGTGATCGTGCTGGGCGGGTGGGAACTCGCCGCACGGCTGAAGTGGATCGATCCGTTCTTCTTCTCGCAACCGACGCTGATCTTCGCGCAGATCCAGGACTGGTTCGTGAACGGCACGTCGCAGGGCCCGCTGCTCACGCAGGTGTGGGTCACGCTCGAGGAAACCGGCATCGGCTTCGTGATCGGCTCGGTGGCCGGCGTGATCTGCGGGATCGTGCTCGGCCGCAACAAGCTGATGGCCGACGTGTTCGGCCTGTACATCCAGATCGCGAACTCGATCCCGCGCGTCGTGCTCGGCTCGATCTTCGTGATCGCGCTGGGCCTCGGGATGGCGTCGAAGATCGCGCTGGCCGTCGTGATGGTGTTCTTCGTCGTGTTCGGCAACGCGTTCCAGGGCGTGCGCGAAGCCGACCGCTACCTGATCGCGAACGCGCAGATCCTCGGCGCGTCGCGCCGGCAGATCACCACGTCGGTCGTGATCCCGTCCGCGCTGAGCTGGATTCTCGCCAGCCTGCACGTGAGCTTCGGCTTCGCGCTGGTCGGCGCGGTGGTCGGCGAATTCCTGGGTTCCAAGCAGGGCATCGGCCTGCTAATCTCCACCGCCCAGGGCGCGTTCAACGCGAGCGGCGTGTTCGCGGCGATGATCGTGCTGGCGGTGGTTGCGCTGGCCGCCGACTACCTGCTGACGTGGCTCGAGAAGCGGCTGCTGAAGTGGCGCCCCGCGGCGTTCTGAACGCCGCAGACGGACGCCTGACATGACACACCCGACCGCGCCGGCGCTCCCGGCGCGGTTCGGCATTTCGGAGAAGGAGCGCAACGGGATGGCGCACAGCCTGCGCGGACGGCTGCTGTGGTGGCTGCTGCTGCCGCTCGCGGTGTTCGTGCTGATCGCCGGCGCGATGTCATACGACACCGCGCGGACCACGGCCGCGCTCGTGCAGGACAGCGCGCTCGTCGCGTCGGCGCGCACGATCGGCGAGGACATCGAATGGCGCGACGGGCGGCCGGCGGCCGACGTGCCGCCCGCCGCGCTGGAGATCTTCGAATCGCCGTCGCGCGACTCGGTGTTCTACAAGGTGATCGACGGCCACGACGGCCTGCTCGCCGGCAATCCTGCGCTCGACCTGCCGGCACGGCACGGCGTCGAGCCGACGCTGTACGACACGTCGCTCGACGGCGTGCCGCTGCGCGCGGTGGCCTATGACCGTCAGCTGTACGACGAGGGGCAGATCGAGACGGTGACGGTGGTCGTCGCGAAGACGACGCGTTCTTACGGCGCGATGGTCGCGACGATCTGGCGGCCGCAGCTCGTGCGTCTGTCGCTGATGCTGGTGCTCGCGGTGGTGCTCGTCTATCTCGGCCTCACGCTCGAGCTGCGCCCGCTGATGAAGCTGAAGGACGACGTGGCCGACCGCGGCCCGATGGAGCTGGAGCCGATCCGCCCCGAGCGGCTGCAGCACGAGTTGCGGCCGATCGTCGACGCGATCAACCAGTGCATCGCGCGGCTCAACACGCACACGGCCACGCAGCGCCGCTTCATCGCGGATGCCGCGCATCAGCTGCGCACGCCGATCGCGGTGCTCGATACGCAGATCCAGTACGCGCAGCAGCGCGGCAACGACGATCGTGAACTCGCATCGGTGCTCGACAGCATGCAGCGCAGCAGCCGCAAGATGGCCGACGTGACCGACAAGCTGCTGCTGCTCGCGCATGCGGAAGCGACGCCGTCGACGCTGCTGACCCATCGCGTCGATCTCGCGGCCGTGGTGTCGAGCGTGCTGGAGGAAACGATCGTGCTCGCGCAGCAGCGCAATATCGATCTCGGCGCCGATCTCGGCGAACGGCTCGACGTCTCCGGCAGCGACAGCCTGCTGACCGCGCTGGTGATGAACCTCGTCGACAACGCGGTGCGCTATACGCAGCCCGGCGGCTGCGTGACGGTCTGCGGCCGCCGCGACGGCGACGCGATCGTGCTCGACGTCGTCGACAACGGCCCCGGCATCCCGGCCGAAGCGCGGCCGCACGTGTTCAAGCGGTTCTACCGCGTGTCGGCCGACACCGAAGGCTCGGGCCTCGGGCTCGCGATCGTCCGCGAGATCGCGCAGGCGCACGGCGGGAGCGTGTCGCTCGCGCCGGGGGCCGGCAATCGCGGTATCGTCGTGACTGTATGGCTGCCCGCCTACGATTGAAGAGAACGCCGTCATGAAACTCCTGCTGGTCGAAGACAACGCCGAACTCGCGCACTGGATCGTGAACCTGCTGCGCGGCGAGGATTTCGCGGTCGATTCCGTCGGCGACGGCGAGCGCGCCGACACGGTGCTGAAGACCGAACGCTACGACGCGGTGCTGCTCGACATGCGCCTGCCCGGCATCAGCGGCAAGGAGGTGCTCGCGCGGTTGCGGCGCCGCAACGACAACGTGCCGGTGCTGATGCTGACCGCGCACGGTTCGGTCGACGACAAGGTCGACTGCTTCGGCGCGGGCGCCGACGACTACGTCGTGAAGCCGTTCGAATCGCGCGAGCTGGTTGCGCGGATTCGCGCGCTGATCCGCCGGCAGGCCGGCGTCGGCACGACGCAGCTCGTGTGCGGCGATCTCGTCTACGCATTCGGCACGCGCGAATTCCGCTGCGGCGAAACGGTGCTCGCGCTGCGCCGCCGCGAGCACGCGATCCTCGAAACGCTGATGCTGCAGCAGAACAAGACGGTGTCGAAGGCCCGCCTGATGGACAGCGTGTTCGCGCTCGACGACGAGCCGAGCGCCGACGCGATCGACATCTACATCCACCGGCTGCGCAAGCATCTCGCGGGCAGCACGGCCGAGATCATCACGCTGCGCGGGCTCGGTTACATCCTGCGCATGAAGAGCACGCAGGACTGACGGGCCGCTTCGCGCGCCCTGAATACCGATTCGTAGCACGAAACGTCATCGATGCATGCCGGCGCCCCCGGCTTGCCTGCTTCCGTCCGCCTGCCCGATCCGCGATGGTTGCGCGTTCGGTGTTTTCACCGATCCGATTCTTGCGGCCGGGAAAGCGTCGTGAAGGATTGCACCCTCTACGATGCTACGCGTCGGCCCTCTCGCTGTGGCCGGCAAGAGTCGGCATACATTGCGTACTGCCAACGACCAGATTCCAATGCGGCAGCTCGGAGGAGACGATCTTGAAACGAAAAACCCTTGCCCTTTCCATCGCGGCGGCTGGCCTGTGCGCCGGCACCCAGGCGCATGCGCAGTCGAGCGTGCAGCTCTACGGCCTGATGGACCTGAGCTTTCCGACCTACCGGACCCACGCCGACGCGAACGGCAATCACGTGATCGGGATGGGCAACGCAGGCGAGCCGTGGTTCAGCGGCAGCCGCTGGGGCCTGAAGGGCGCTGAAGACATCGGCGGCGGCACGAAGATCATCTTCCGCCTCGAAAGCGAATTCGTGGTCGCGAACGGCCAGATGGAAGACGAAGGCCAGATCTTCGACCGCGACGCGTGGGTGGGCGTCGAGGACGAGCGCTTCGGCAAGCTGACGGCCGGCTTCCAGAACACGATCGCCCGCGATGCGTCCACGATCTACGGCGATGCGTACGGTTCCTCGAAGCTGTCGACCGAGGAAGGCGGCTGGACCAACTCGAATAACTTCAAGCAGATGATCTTCTACGCGGCCGGCCCGACCGGCACGCGCTACAACAACGGCATCGCGTGGAAGAAGCTGTTCAGCAACGGCATTTTCGCGAGCGCCGGCTACCAGTTCAGTAACTCGACCGCGTTCGCGACCGGCTCCGCGTACCAGGTCGCGCTCGGCTACAACGGCGGGCCGTTCAACGTGTCGGGCTTCTACAACCACGTGAACCACGACGGCTACCGGAACCAGACGTTCTCGGTCGGCGGCAACTACACGTTCGACATCGTGCGCCTGAACGCCGGCTACTTCCGCTACAACGGCGACCAGGGCTCGCTCGGCCAGCGTCACGACGATTCGTGGACGGTGTCGATGAAGATCGCGCCGAAGGGCGCGCTCGACTACGAGCTCGGCTACCAGCAGATGCGCATCAAGAACGCCGCGAACAACGCGGACGGCTTCACGCCGAACGCCAACCTCGGCGCGTTCAGCCTGACCAACGGCGTCGCCAACGGCTTCAAGGAGACGATCTACGGGTCGGTGTTCTACCACCTGAGCAAGCGCACCGAGGTGTACCTGGCCGGCGACTACATGAAGCTGCACGGCGGCTACACGGTGTCGTCGACGTTCGGCGCGAAGAACCAGCTCGAACTGACGTCGGGCATCCGCACGCGCTTCTGACCTGAAACGGGGCCAGACGGGCCCCGCCGCACCTCCGTCCGGGATTCTCCATGCGGGCACGCCGGCGCTTGGCGCCGACCGTGCCCTTTTTTTCGTCCTTTCCGGTGCGCTCCGGCGACGCCCACCAGGCACCTGCCGGCCGGCCACGCGACAACCGGCCCGAAGCCGCTGGCGGCCCGTCCGGCGGGCAATCGCGGCCGATGCCCGCACGATCGCCCCACATCGGCGCTTGACCTCGGCCGGGTGACTCGATAGCGTTTCGGGTTTGCCCGGGCGGCCGTTGCCGCCGGTGCCGTGAGCACGCCCGACGTCCTGGCGCGCGCGGCCGGGCTCCGATGGAAAAGACGATGCAGAAACTCGATGCGGCCAGCCCGCAGGCGATGTCGACGGATTTCACCGCCGACAACGTCGCGCGCCTGAAGGCGCTGTTCCCCGAACTCGTGACCGAGGGCCCCGACGGCGCGTCGGTCGACGTCGACGTGCTGAAGGCGCTGGTCGGCGACCGCACGGTCGGCGACGCCGACGAGCGCTACGGCTTCCACTGGCACGGCAAGCGCAGCGCGCGCCAGGCCGCGCTCACGCCGTCGACGGGCACGCTGCGACCCTGCCCCGACGACAGCGTCGCGTGGGACGACACGCGCCATCTCGTGATCGAGGGTGACAACCTCGACGTGATGAAGCTGCTGCACAAGAGCTACGCGGGCAAGGTGAAGCTCGTCTACATCGACCCGCCGTACAACACCGGCAGCGATTTCGTCTATCCGGACGACTTCAGCGACAGCATCCGCCACTACCTGGCGATGACCGGACAGACCCAGGGCGGCGTGAAGCGCAGCACCAACACCGAGGCGAACGGCCGGTTCCACACCGACTGGCTGAACATGATGTATCCGCGCCTGAAGCTCGCGCACGCGCTGCTGTCCGACGAAGGGCTGATCGCCGTGCACATCGACGAGCATGAAGTGCATGCGCTGGTGCTGATGCTGCGCGAGATCTTCGGCGAGGAGAACGAGCTCGGCGTGGCCGTGTGGGACAAGCGCAACCCGAAGGGCGACGCGCGCGGCGTCGCGTACCAGCACGAATCGCTGGTGCTGTTCGCGCGCAACGCCGAGACACTGCTCGAACAGGCGCCGCTCAAGCGTCCGAAGCGCAATGCGCAGCGCATGCTCGACGCCGCGCACGACGCCGTGTACCGCAGCGGCAACGCGAAGGACGCGCAGAAGGCGTACCGCGCATGGATGAAGGCGCAGACCAACCTGTCCGGCGGCGAGGTGATGTACGACCGTCTGTCGCCGGAAGGCCGCGTGTACCGCCTCGTGTCGATGGCCTGGCCGAACAAGAAGAAGGCGCCGGACGAGTATTTCACGCCGCTGATCCACCCGGTCACCGGCAAGCCGTGCGCGATGCCGGCGCGCGGCTGGCGCAACCCGCCCGCGACGATGCAGGCGCTGATCGAGCGCGGCCAGATCGAATTCGGCGCGGATGAAACCACGCAGCCGCAGCGGATCTACTACCTCGACGAGAACATGTACGAGAACGTGCCGTCGGTGCTGCCGTTCGCGGGCTCCGACGACGCGCTGCTGAAGACGCTCGGCATCCCGTTCGACCTGCCGAAGCCGGTCGATTTCGCCGCGGCCGTGATCGGCTGGTGCACGCGCGGCGACGACATCGTGCTCGACTGCTTCGCCGGCTCCGGCTCGACCGGCCACGCGGTGATGCAGGTGAACGCGACCGACGGCGGCGCGCGCCGCTACATCCTCGTGCAGCTGCCCGAGGCGCTCGACCGCCGCGACAAGACGCAGACGGCAGCCGCCGACTTCTGCGCGAAGCTGAAGAAGCCGCTGACGCTCGCCGAAATCACGAAGGAGCGCCTGCGCCGCGCCGCGCAACAGGTCGCGCGCGACTATCCGGAAAGCTATGGCGACCTCGGCTTTCGCGTGTACCGGCTCGACACGACCAACGTGATCGAGTGGGACCCGCGCCGCGACGACTTCGACCACGCGCTCTTCGCGTCCGTCGAGCACGTGAAGACCGGCCGCACCGAGGACGACCTGCTCGCCGAGCTGACGCTGAAGCTCGGCCTCGACCTGTGCACGCCGGTCGAGCATCACCCGGTGGCGGGCAAGACCGTGCACCTCATCGGGCGCTCGATCGTCGCGTGCTTCGATGCACGCATTTCGCGCGACGACGCGGGGCCGCTGGCCGACGGCATCGTCGACCTGCTCGATGCGACCGGCACGACGCACGACGTCACGTGCCTGTTCCGCGACAGCGGCTTCGTCGACGACGTCGCGAAGCTCAATCTCGCCGCGCTGCTCGAACAGCACGGCGTGAAGCGCGTGCGGAGCCTGTGATGCGGCTGCATTTCGAAGCGGATCTCGACTACCAGCGCGAGGCGATCGACGCCGTCTGCGACCTGTTTCGTGGCCAGGAATCGTATCGCGGCGACTTCAGCGTGCTCGCGAACGCCGCGCCCGGCACGACGGCCGCCGCGCAAGGCTCGCTCGGCTTCGCGGTGTCGGAACAGGGCGTCGGCAACCGGCTGTCGCTGACCGACGACGCGCTCGCGCGCAATCTCGCCGACGTGCAGCTGCGCGGCGGGCTGCCGCCGTCCGGCCTGCCCGGCTCGCGCGACTTCACCGTCGAGATGGAAACCGGCACCGGCAAGACCTACGTGTACCTGCGCACGATCTTCGAGCTGAACCGCCGCTACGGCTTCACGAAGTTCGTGATCGTCGTGCCGTCGATCGCGATCAAGGAAGGCGTGCACAAGACGCTCGCGATCACCGAGGATCACTTCCGCGCGCTGTACGCCGGCGTGCCTTACGACTACTTCCTGTACGACTCCGCGAAGCTCGGCCAGGTGCGCCACTTCGCGGCGAGCGCGGCGATCCAGATCATGGTGATGACGGTCGCGGCGATCAACAAGAAGGAAATCAACAACCTCTACAAGGACAGCGAGAAGACCGGCGGCGAGAAGCCGATCGACCTGATCCGCGCGACGCGGCCGATCGTGATCGTCGACGAGCCGCAAAGCGTCGACGGCGGGCTCGAAGGCCGCGGCCGCGAAGCGCTCGCCGCGATGGCGCCGCTCTGCACGCTGCGCTATTCGGCCACGCACGTCGACCGTCATCACATGGTGTACCGGCTCGACGCGGTCGACGCGTACGAGCGCAAGCTGGTCAAGCAGATCGAGATCGCGTCGGCGATCGTCGAGGATGCGCACAACAAGCCGTATGTGCGGCTCGTCGGGGTGTCGAACCGGCGCGGCGCGATCAGCGCGCGCATCGAGCTCGACGTCGCGACGACGGCCGGCGTGAAGCGCCAGATCGTGTCGGCCACCGACGGCGACGATCTCGAACGCCTGACCAAGCGCGCGCTGTACGCGGGGCTGCGGATCGGCGAAGTCCATGCGGTGAAGGGCGCCGAATACGTCGAGCTGCGCCATCCGGAAGGCGAGGCGTTCCTGTCGCTCGGCGAGGCGTTCGGCGACATCGACACGCTCGCCGTGCAGCGCGAGATGATCCGCCGCACGATTCGCGAGCATCTCGACAAGGAGCTGCGCCTGGCCGAACGCGGCGTGAAGGTGCTGTCGCTGTTCTTCGTCGATTCGGTCGAGCGCTATCGCCGCTACGACGAAAACGGCATGCCCGCGAAGGGCGACTACGCGCTGATCTTCGAAGAGGAATATGCGCGTGCGGCGCGCGTGCCGGCTTATCACGCACTGTTCGACGGCGTCGACGTGGCGCTCGAAGTCGGCCGCGCGCACAACGGCTACTTCTCGATCGACCGCAAGGGCGGCTGGACCGACACGAGCGAAAGCAGCGCCGCGGCGCGCGAGAACGCGGAGCGTGCGTACGGCCTGATCATGCGCGAGAAGGAAGCGCTGCTGTCGTTCGACACGCCGCTGAAGTTCATCTTCTCGCACTCGGCGCTGAAGGAAGGCTGGGACAACCCGAACGTGTTCCAGATCTGCACGTTGCGCGACATCCAGACCGAACGCGAGCGCCGCCAGACGCTCGGCCGCGGGCTGCGCCTCGCCGTCGACCAGGACGGCGAACGCGTGCGCGATCCGGGCGTGAACACGCTCACCGTGATCGCGACCGAGCGCTACGAGTCGTTCGCGGAGAACCTGCAGAAGGAAATCGAGGCCGATACGGGCATCCGGTTCGGGATCGTCGAGGAACACCAGTTCGCGGCGCTGCCCGTGCAGGAAGGCGACGGGCCCGCGCATGCGCTCGGCGTCGAGCTGTCGCGCGTGCTGTGGAACCACCTGCACGAGCAAGGCTACGTCGACGCGCAGGGCAAGGTGCTCGACCGGCTGAAGGATGCGCTGCGCCAGAGCGCGCTGGTGCTGCCGGAGGCGTTCGAGATGCTGCGCGCGCCGATCGTCGCGACGCTGCGCAAGCTGTCGGGCCGCTTTGCGGTGCGCAACGCGGACGAGCGCCGTGCGATCGCGCTGCGGCGCGATGCGTCGGGCAAGGCCGTCGTGTTCGGCGAGGATTTCCGCGCGTTGTGGGACCGCATCCGCCATCGCACCGTGTACCGCGTCGAGTTCGACAACGCGAAGCTCGTGCGCGACTGCGCGGCCGCGCTGCACGACGCGCCGGACATCGCGCGCGCCCGGCTGCAGTGGCGAAAGGCCGAGATCGACATCGGCAAGGCCGGCATCGAGGCGATCGAGGTGGCCGGCGCCGGCACGGTGCTGCTCGACGAAGGCGAGCTGCCGCTGCCCGACCTGCTCACCGAACTGCAGGACCGCACGCAGCTCACGCGCCGTTCGCTCGCGACGATCCTGGCCGACAGCGGCCGGCTCGAGGATTTCCGCGTGAATCCGCAGCAGTTCATCGCGGTCGCGGCCGATGCGATCAACCGCTGCAAGCGGCTCGCGCTCGTCGCGGGCATCGCGTACCACAAGCTCGGCGAGCGTCATGTGCATGCGCTCGAATCGTTCGAGAGCGAGGCGCTGACCGGCTACCTGCGCAACTTGCGGCCCGATGCGCAGAAGTCGATCCACGAGGCGGTCGTGTGCGAGACGGATGCGGAGCGTGCGTTCGCCGATGCGCTCGAGGCGCACGACGGCGTGAAGCTGTACGCGAAGCTGCCTGCGTGGTTCCGCGTGCAGACGCCGCTCGGCAGCTATCACCCGGACTGGGCGGTGCTCGCGGAACAGGACGGCGGCGAACGGCTGTACTTCGTCGTCGATACGCCGAATGCGGACGGCCACGTGCCGAGCGAGCACGAGCGGGCGAAGCTCGCGTGCGGTGAAGCGCATTTCCGGGCGCTGGTGGACGGTGACGGCGCGGCGCGCTTCGTGCGCGTCAGGCAGGCGGACGCGTTGTTTGAACCTGCAGTGCCCCTGGCGAGCGCCGGGCGCTGAAACGAAGGGCGGCGATGAGCCGCCCTTTTTTATCGGCTTTCTCGACGCGGCCTGGCGCGCTCGTCATGCGCGCGCCTTGCGCCGATTTCCGGTCTGTTACACGCGTGTAAGCGATCCGTATTCGCGCCCGTTCGCGGCGCGGTTACCGCTGGTTGCAAATCGGGTCGGCACGATGTTTTCGCGCGACAGCCGCGTTGCATTCCCGCCATGAAAAAAGGGCGCCGAAGCGCCCTTCCGTCACGATTGCGCGCCGCGCTTAAAGCGTGCGGCCCAATGCGTGGCGATGCGAATGATGCGTGGACGTCGACACGTGCGTCGTGTGGCCATGCGCATGGGCGTGCGTGTGACCGCGGCCCGGCTGCGCGCCGGCGCGATCGGCGATCGTGTCGGAGCGGTCGGCCGCGCGCGACAGGCCCTTGTCGCGGTCGCCCGCGTGCATGCCGTTCGAGTTGCTCAGCGCCTGGCCGCTCATGTGGCCAGCGGACATGCCGCCTGCATTCCCGCCCAGGCCACCTGCACCATGACCGCCACCACCACCGTTTCCACCGCCATTGCCGCCGGCTGCGGCATACGCGGACACCGTGCCGAGCGCGAGCAGCGCGGCCGTCAGTACGGACAGATATCGTTGCTGTTTCATCTTGTGCTCCCTGGAGCGCGTTCGTGTGACTGCATTCTATGAACGCGCCGGATTCGCGCCACACGACGTTGTAAATGATCGTAACGAGGCGCGCGACGCGCATTCGTCAGATCAATCCGGATCGTGCTTGAGCGGGGAACGAGGCAGGTGGGCGCGGCGCCGCAGCGCCGCCCCGGTGACGATGATGCTTACTGCGCCGGCTGCATGCCCTGCGCGGCGGCCCTGTGTTGCGCGGCCTGCTCCTGCGCCTGCTTCTTCGCCATGTGGTGGCCGACGATACAACCGCCCACCGCGCCGACGACCGCATGGTGCCCCGCATAGTGGCCGGCCACACCGCCGACCACCGCGCCCTTCATGCAGCCCGCCGCGTGCGCGCTGCCGATGGTGGCCAGCGCAACGACGGCCGCGGTGGCATACAGCCTGATGTGTCGAATGGGCATCATGTTTTCATTCTCCTCATGTGGCGATCAAGTCGAGCCGCTTCGCTCAATCCCAGCGGCCGCCACGCCAGCCGCCGCGATCGCGCCACTCGTGCTCGCGCCATTCACGGCGGCGCCACTCGTGTTCGCGCCATTCGCGCTGACGCCAGCCGTCGCCACGCCAACCGTCGTCGCGATAGCCGACCGGCGCGTACATGACGGGCGGAGGCGGCGCCACGTAGACGGGCGCCGGCGCCACATAGGTGGGTACACCGATGCCGACCGACAGGTCGACGTGGGCCGAGGCGACACCCGAAGCTGCCAGCGCCGCTACACCGAGAACTGCACCGAGAATGAGTTTCTTGTTCATCTCGCAACTCCCTGCACGTGTCGTGCGTCATGTGAATACGGTTCGGAGTCTAGGCACCGGACACAGACACAGGTGAAACGGGTATGCGAGACAGGTAACGGACGTTTACAGGCGCCCGCCAAGCCTTGCGGGACAAGGAAGAGGCGGCATTCCAAACACCGTTGCAGCGATGCATCGGGCCGGTAAAAAAGGGGGGGTCGGCACGAAACCGGGTGATCGGCACGCGCAGGCGTGAACTGGAAAGAGCCGAAAGCGAACCGCCCGCACCATCCGCGAGCGGTTCGCAAGCACGTGCATCACGCGCGAATATCGTCGACGCTGCGCAGCCAGTGCACGCTGAACAGGTTGTCCGCGTCGGTCCACACGGTATCGGGCACGAATCCGGCGCGGCGTGCGATCGCATGGAAGCCGTCGATCGTGAACTTGTGCGAATTCTCCGTGTGGATGCGCTCGCCGGCGTCGAAGCGGAATGCGTGACCACGCACGTGCACCGTCTGCGCGACGTCGCTGACGAGATGCATCTCGATGCGCTGTCGCACGGGGTCGTAGAACGCGCAATGCAAGAACGCGTCGACGTTGAAATCCGCACCAAGCTCGGTATTCGCGCGCACCAGCAGGTTCAGGTTGAACTGCGCGGTCACGCCCTGCGCATCGTTGTACGCGTCGTGCAGCGTGCGCTCGTCCTTCACGAGATCCGCGCCGACCAGCAAGCCGCCGCCACGCAGCAGCCGCGCGGCATCGCGCAGGAACGCATCGGCTTCTTCCGGCGCGAAGTTGCCGATCGTCGAACCGGGAAAGAAGCCGATGCGCCGCGCCGGTGTCGCGGTCAGCTCGGCCAGTTGCTCGGCCTTCGTGTAGTCGGCCGCGATCGGTGCAACGTCGAGCCACGGATACGCGGCACGCAGCCGCGCGGCGGCGCCGTGCAGGTAGTCGGCCGAGATGTCGACCGGCACGTAGCGCGCCGGCGCGTTCGCATAATTGCCCGCGAACGCGTCAAGCAGCACACGGATCTTCTCGAGCGAGCCCGCGCCGAATTCGACGAGTTCCGCATGCGGGCCGACCCGCCGCACGATCTCGGCCGCGCGATCGCGCAGGATGCCGAGTTCGGTGCGGGTCGGGTAATACTCGGGCAGCTCGCAGATGCGATCGAACAACGTGGAGCCGGCCGCATCGTAGAAGTATTTCGGCGGAATGCTGCGCGGCGTACGCGACAGCCCGTCGATCAGGTCGCGCTCGAACGCGCTCGGCCGCGAATCGCGGGCGGGTTGCTGGCCACCGCTCGTGGCCGTCTGGTCAGACGTCTCGCGCAAGTCGCACCCCCGTGAATTGCCAGCGCGCGGCCGGCGGAAAGAAATTGCGGTACGTCGGCCGTTCATGCCCGGGCGGCGTCGCGATGCTGCTGCCGCGCAGGACTTGCTGGCCGACCATGAACTTGCCGTTGTATTCGGCAGCGACCCCGACGAGCGGCCGAAAGCCCGGGTACGGCTCGTAGGACGAGCGCGTCCATTGCCACACGTGCCCGAGCATCTGCCGGATGCCTTCGGCGGGGAACGCGGCTTCCCATTCGAATTCGGTCGGCAGGCGCGCGCCGGCCCATTCCGCGTACGCGGCCGCTTCGTAGAAGCTCACGTGGCACACCGGTGCGTCGGGTGCGAGCGCCTCGACGCCGTGCAGGCCGAACGTGCGCCGCACGCGCGTGGCGGCCGCATCGTCGTCGTCGGGCATCCAGTACGCGGGCCCTTGCCACCCTTCCCGCTGCACCGTCGCCCAGCCGTCCGACAGCCAGAACTCGGGGCGCGTATAGCCGCCGTCCGCGACGAACGCCGCGAATTCCGCATTCGTCACCAGGCGGTTCGCGATCTCGTATGGCCGCACGAGCGCGGTATGACGCGGCCGTTCGTTGTCGAACGAGAACGCCTCGCCGTCGTGACCGATCTCGACGAGCCCGCCCGGCTGATGCAGCCAGCGCTGCGCGCCGGCGTCGCCCGCGGCCATCGCGCCAGCGTCCGTCCCGTTGCGCGGCCGGAACGCCGGCTTCAGCGGGTTGCACGAGAACGCATGCAGCATGTCGGTGACGATCAGCTCCTGATGCTGCTGCTCGTGATGCAGGCCAAGCACGACCTCGGGCGCGATCGTCTCGAGCAACGCCGCGTCGGCGCCGGCCAGCGCGCGCAGCATCGCGTCGTCGACGTATTGCCGGTACGCATGCACCTCGTCGAGCGACGGGCGCGAGAGCAGCCCGCGTTGCGGCCGCGGATGGCGCGGGCCGAGCGCTTCGTAATAGGAATTGAAGAGGAACTGGAATGCCGCGTCGAACGGCGCGTAGCCGGGCACGCGGCGCATCAGCACGACGGTTTCGAAGAACCAGGTCGTATGCGCGAGGTGCCATTTCGTCGGACTGGCGTCGGGCATCGACTGCACGGCCTGGTCCTCGGCGGACAACGTCGCGGTCAACGCGACGCTATGGGCGCGCACGTCCTGGTAACGGCGCTGAAGCTGTGAGGCAAGGAGGCTCATCGGTTTACCGTCCACGTCGCGGTTCGCTGCGTTGCGTGTTGCCGGAAAAAGGAAAGCCTTGCGCGTGATGCGCGCGGCTGACGTGCGACCTGCTGCTGCGTCGTCGGGCAGCCGGCGCGCGCGCCGGGCCGCGGATGCGGCGTCACTTCATCTGCCCGTGCAGAACAGTATGGGCCAGAAATGTGAATGTTGCTGACCGAGATGCGGATGAAACAGCAGATAAATGTAAATGAAAGCAACCGATCACCTGCCAATTGCTGACATCCGCGCGTATCGAGGAGCATGCGGAGGAGCATGCGTCGGCCGTTGTGATCGACGCACGCCGCGGACGTTCGCGCGGCCGTGATCGTTTCCCTGATGTAAATGCGAAATCGTCTGACCAGCGTGGGCGCGCGAAGCATGCTCGCCGCGTTTGCGTTCGACGAGCACCCTGCCCGCCCTTCCCCCGCGGCCTTCCACGCCGACCTGCTCACCGGCTTCAAAAAAAATTTTGCGTCGATGTCACACACGCGGGGGGCTCGCTCGTCATATCACCGGAACCCACACCAAAGGAGAAGGACCATGACTGCGAAACTCAACCCGTTTGCCGCCGCACCCGCGCTGATGAAGCACTGGATGACCGTCTCGGTCGCCGCCGCGCAGAGCCTCGAGCCGACGCTGGTCGAGCTGGTCAAGATCCGCGCATCGCAGATCAACGCATGCGCGAACTGCATTAACATGCACGCGGCCGAAGCCCGCGAGCAAGGCGAGACCGAGCAGCGCATCTACCTGCTGTCCGCGTGGCGCGAAGCGCCCTGCTACACCGACCGCGAACGCGCGGCGCTCGGCTGGACCGACGCGCTCACGCGGCTGTCGGAGAGCCACGCGGCGCACGAAGCGGCCTACGCGGCGCTGAACGACCACTTCAGCCAGGAGGAACAGGTGAAACTCACGCTGATGATCAACGTGATCAACGGCTGGAACCGGCTCGCGGTCGGCTTCGGGCTGTGGATCGAACCGGCCGAAGCAAAGGCCGCCGCCGCGAAGATGGTGGCCTGATGCCGAACCTCGACCCGGCCAACGGCAGCGTCGATGCACGGGCCGATGCGGCGGCGAGCTTCGACCCGCTGCGCCGCACGCTGATCCGCGTCGCATACCGGATGCTCGGTTCCGTCGCGGATGCCGAGGACATGGTGCAGGAGGCGTTCATCCGCTGGATGGACGTCGACCGCACCGAGGTGCGCGTGCCTGAAGCGTTCCTGCGCCGCATGGTGATGCGCATGTGCCTCGACCAGCTGAAGTCCGCGCGGCACCAGCGCGAGACCTATGTCGGCCCGTGGCTGCCCGAGCCGGTCGTCGAGGAAGACGAACAGGAAGACGTCACGCTGTCGCTGCTGCTCGCGCTCGAACGGCTCTCCCCGCTCGAACGCGCGGCGTTCCTGCTGCACGACGTGTTCGGCCTCGAGTTCGACGAAGTGGCCACGACGATCCAGCGCGACCCGGCCGCGTGCCGCCAGCTCGCTGCGCGGGCCCGCACGCATGTGCGCGAGGCGCGGCCGCGCTTCCATGTCGAGAAGCAACGCGGAATCGAATTGGCGGAAGCGTTTTTTGCGGCGTCACGCAGCGGCGACATGCGCGCGCTCGGCGCGATGCTCGCCGAGGACGTGAGCCTGCACGCGGATGGCGGCGGCAAACGCCCGGCCGCGGGCATCCCGGTGCTCGGCTTCGAGCGTGTGATGAAGGTGCACGAGTACCTGGCCAGGCTGTTCGCCACGCATGCGTCGAAGCTCGTGCGTGCGGGGTTCATCAACGGGCTGCCGGGTTTCGTGACGCAGGAAGCGGACGGCGAGCTGCAGACCACGGCGCTCGAGATCGAGGACGGGAAAATCGTCGCGATCTATGTCGTGCGGAATCCTGACAAGTTGAAGCACCTGCATTGAGGGTGGCGGGATCACGCGGCGGGTGCCGTGCGCATGCGCGGCCGCGATGCGCCCTTTTCTTCGTCCTGCCGCCCTGCCTTACCGGCCGCCGGCTCCTGCGCTCAATACGTTCCGGCCACGAGGTAGATCAAGACGCCGAGCAACGGCGTCGCGATCGCGAAACCGGCTGCCGAGAGCCAGTTCGTGCCGCCCTGCGCTTCCAGCAACGCGAGCAACGATTCGCGGGACGTCGCGCTCGGGCGCAATTTTTCGATCTGGCGTACGACGTGCGTCCTGTAGAGGCTGTTCCCGCACCAGCCGAGCGTGACCGCGATCCCGATGGTGACCGGGTCGAACGTGGTCGATTCGAAGTAACGCGGGAAGAACAGCAGCTCGACCAGCGTGATCGCGAGCGTCGCGCCAAGGACGGCCGCCGCCTGCCAGTACATGCAGCGATACGCCATCCACACCGGGCCGAGGAAACAGGCTGCCCAGTTCCACGACTGCCGGTTCTTTCGCGATGCGGCGATCTCCCACTTCCTTTCGAACCAGGCGGCTTTCTTGCCGACGAAAGCGGCGATTTCGTCGTTGCTCGCGGATGACGTGGCGGTCGTGACGTCGGACATGGTCGTGTGCTCTCAGTCGCGCGGATCGCGCGTCGTTGTTTTGATGTGTGGGAGATCGGGCGACGGTCGGAACAGCCGCTTCGATGCGCACACGATTCTACGCGCGGCGCAGTGGCCGTTGTATGGCGAATCGAGGTGTCGGTGAGGAACGATGTGATGCCGCGGATCGCGCCACGCATCGGGGCGACATGCGTTGTTTCGGCCGGAAAAAGAAAAACGCCACGCGATGTTGCCGCGTGGCGTTTGTATGTTGGCGAGCCGCATTGCCTGTAGGCAAGTTGTGCTGCCAGACCCCTTCATTTGTTCGTTGGTAGGCTCGATTGGATTCGAACCAACGACCCCCACCATGTCAAGGTGGTGCTCTAACCAACTGAGCTACGAGCCTAAGAAGCCGCGAATTATAGAGAGGGTTTTTGAGGAGCACAAGCCCCTTCATGAAAATTTTTTGAATCGGCGTGCGTGAGGGCCGACGATCGATGTTGCGTGGCGATGCCGCGAACGCTGCCTTCACCTGTTCGCATCACAGCAAAACGCGTCGATGCGCTGTGGTGTTATCCACATTGCCCTCTGGATAACCATCCGGCAAGCCTCTGGATTCACAGTGGAACGATTGAGGATATGTCGCCGCGGCTGTGAATCGACGAAAAGTTGTTCTGTGCTGCCGGGAGCTGTTCACGTCGCGCACCCAGGGTTATGCATTCCGCTTCCCGTCGAGAATTCATGGGGTTAGGGACGTTATCCACTGTGAGGCACAGGGTTTGTTAACTATCACTACGTATGTATACGAACTCTGTTAACACCTTTGGATAAGCACAGTCCGTCGACTGTGATCCATGCAGGATATGCACTGCGTGCGGTGATCGGATGAACGAAGTCGCAAGCTGTGAGACGCATCGGACGATGCGCGAGCCGCTGTATCTGTAGAATCGCCGGCATTCAGGATGCGAAGGCCTGGCGCACAGGCTCGCGACAGATGAGCGATTCCTCGTCGACCCGGCTCGACGCACTCGATATCGATGCCGACGTATGCCGGTTGCAGCAACACCCGAGCGACATCGTGCTCGAGCAACGCGTGTCGATGCCGGAGGCCGATGTCCTGTGTTGCCGCTACCAAGGCGAGCGATTCAACGTGAAGTTCGATCTCGACTATCGGGTGTTCGTCGATCGTGTCGGGAAGCTGTCCGGCGAGGACGCCGCAAAGATCGTCGGAGGGCTTGCAAAGGAAGCAGGGCGATCACCGTATATTTCTCGTCGCGACATGCGACGGTCGAGTTCGAACCCTGAGCCATCGAAGATGACGACCGACACGATGAAACCGAAGCAAGACTTGGGCAACGCGAGCGCTGCCCGCAACCGGAGCGGGTAATGGGCCCCATTCACTGCGGTCGGCACGGACACGACAACGGCATCACGACATCGAAGGGCATTGCCGCGCGCATCCGGCAGCGCGGGCAGTTCATGTCCGGCGAGCTCGTGAAGGTTTCGCTCGACCGACGGAAATACAGCCTGGAAAGGTGGATGCTGCGTGCTGAACTTGCCGAGCACGAGGTCGATGCGACCTTTATCGACAACGTTGCGCACGTGACGGCGTTTCCGAAGATCGCGGCGCTGGAGCGCTTGCGGGAGCGTCTGTGTTCGGCATGCCTGGACGAGCTGCTCGTGCGTTCCGGCGAGGTGCCCTATAAACCGACGACGAAAGAGCAAGCGTTCGACACGTCGGTCGTCGCGGCGAATGCGAAGTGGTCGCGCGGCGACGCGCGCTGCGAGTTGCACGGCTTGATCCGGCCGACACGGACCTCACCGGATATCGAGGACGCTATCTTGTCGATCGACGTGATCCGCGATTGTCACGTCGTGCGGGTGACCGATGCCAGCGTGGAGCATGGCGTCACGCATTGGTTTGACGAAGCGTTTTTGCGCAAGGTGCTCGGGCCGGACATCGACATCGTTGAATCGACGTTTCGCATCGATGATCGGGCCACGTTCGTGCAGATGTGGGACGCCGGTGAGCTCGTGTGTCCGGTGTGCCTGCGAGAGGTGCTGGAACGTAGCGGTCTGCGCAAGGACGACACGCGGACGTGAACGCAACGGAGCAATCGTGATGGGCATGATCGCGCAGTACGACATCGGTCCTAACCAGTAATATCCGGAGAACACCATGAGCAAGCTGAATTTCGGCAGGATCGATCGTTGTTCCGTCTGGCTCAATACCGCGACGTTGCTCGGCCTGAAGTCCGCCTATGAGGAATTTGCGAAGACCGGGCAAGACCTGCGCAACTTCGAGATCTGCATCGAGGATGCAAGTGCCGCCAAGGTCGATCCGAAGCCCGAGGACGCCGTCATCCGCGTGACGTTCTCGGCGAAGATGCCGCCGGGCATGCGCGGGCTCGGTAACGCGAGTCCGCTCGGGACGTCGATCCAGTACGTCGTTTCTCCGGAAACTGGCGAGATTCTCAGGGTTTATCTGACCAAGTGACTTCGGAGGGGGTGAAGGTCGTCAGCCTTCACGTGTGGACAACTGCGGCACAAAACGATGCGAAACGCTGTGCTGACACAAGGTGAGCGTTTGCCCGGATCACAAGCTGGGTGCGGATCTCGGCGAATGTTGACCTCGACAAGCCGATCAGAATGTTCGAGCACGCAACTGGACGGAGAGAAGCAAGCCCCGAGAACGGGGTCCATGCGGAACGTGCAACGTGTTTGTGCGCTTGTCCACAGCGCGTATGTGGACAACTCACACACCCAACCAGTCGAATCGCTGTGCGTCGGACAGGTGAGCACCCTATATTCGACCATGCGAATCAGCCCGAACGCCTTGTCTGACAGGGATTTTCCGGAATAGCGCAGGCGATGTGGAGCCTGCTCGCGCGATCCGTCGTGATGGAATGCCTTGTGGATATCGAGCCGCCAACGCACTCGAAATCCTGTGCATTCAACGGGTGAGGGAGGGTACGCGAATTCGGCGAGAATGTTCGCGTTACCTGACGGGGCGTGGATATCGCGCTTTCATACAACTCGACTCCACGATTCCTTGTGCGCTTCAGATACCAACTCGGCTAGCGTCGCGAGAGAAGGCGGCATATGCCAGGACAAAGTCGCACAGCAAGGATGATCGTTCGCTATGCTGCCCGTGACAACGCACCGATTCCATCCGAGACACATGAGCGCAACTGCACGGACCATTCTCAAAGCCATTCTGAGCATCCCCATTGCCTTTGGTCTCGCCTATCCCGTTGTCCATCCCTCCGAAGACGGAGGCGTTCTCGGCGAAATAGCGGTGCTTGGAACAATCGGAAGCATCGTCGTCGTCGCGGTTTTCCTGGCGCTGGTCTATGCCTACGCGAGCGACCTCCGGACGACCCTGAAATCGGTCAACCGAGGATCGCGTGCGGCCGAACCCAACAGCGTCTGGCTGATGTTCCTCTTGCCCTACAACTTCATCGAGGACTTCTTCATTATTTCCAACGTGGCGAAGTCCCTGGAAGCGGAGTCTCGTATCAATCCGGCTCTGTCGGGATTGCGCTCGTTCGGCCGGACCAGCGGCATCGGGTGGTGTCTCGCCCAGGTTCTTTCGTTGATACCCAATGCCATTGGCTCTATCGCGGGCGGTGTCGCGGTTTTCCTCTGGGTTTGGCACTGGGTGTTCGTGCGCCGGACGAACAAGATGCTTGCCGGCAGCCAGGTCTCGGTGACGACTCTACCTGGACGGACAGGATCGTAGCCCGCCTTGGAAGCCAGATCGCTTACCCGTGATCGATGTGGATATCCCGTTCCACGGCGACTCGAAACCCTGTGATTCCAAAGGTGAGGGCGCTGGCGCGGCGCGATGTGCATAACAGCCGGGGAAAGTCAGTCGAAACGCTGTGCGGGCGAATGGTGAGCGGGCGCCCGTTCAAGCCCGCCGGGCTGGCCCGCCAAAGGCGCTGGCGGCCACCACCAACCGCCAGCCGGGCGCGCATCCTGCCACTTCAAGTCTGCTGGTCGAGCGCCTGCACGACTGCCTTATCGCCAAGACTCCCCGTCGGCCCGACCACCGCATAGTTGAGCCCGTTCACCGATCCATACCGCGCGAGCAGCGCACCGTCCACGCGTTGCCCGGCCGGGAGCAGCCGATGTTTCGATTCCGCCGGCCGGAGATAGAAGCTCAGCGTCCGTCCGGCCTCGTCCTCATAGAGCACCATCGCGGCAGTCGCCCCGCTGTCCGTCGTGAACAACCGCCCGCCGACCGGCCTGAACCCCGCCGCGCTCAAATCCGGCAGCTTCGCCGATGCGCCCACGCCTTTGGTGAGCCATCCCTGCAAATCGCCCGCACCGGTCGGCCGGTAATCGACCTTGGCCGTCCGATCGACCACCATCATCTGGTAAGCCTTGACTGCATCGCTCATCGGCGCGATGGGCGGCGGCGCGTTCCACCCGCGCGCCTGCCATCCGCCGAACGTCCCGAGCCCGACGCAGAACACGAGCGAAGCCGCCATCGCGAACCGCATCCGCGAGCGCTCCATGCGCCGTCCGCGAATCGCCGCCGGATCCAGCGCGGGATTGTCCGCCGGCATCCGCACGCTCTCGAGCGCGGCCCGCAACCGCTGCGCGTCCTGCTGCCAGTGCTTCACCTGTTCCGCGCGCGCCGGATGCAGCGCGAGATAGCGCTCGACCGCGGCACGCGCATCGTCGTCGAGCTGGCCGTCGACGTAGGCCTGGAGGTCGTGTTCGTTCGGAGGCGTGTTCATTTCTTCATCAACCGGAGAGAAGGAGCGGGAAGTTCGCCGTCGCTGAGCTGACGCAGCGCCTGGCGCGCGCGGGAGAGCCGCGACATCACGGTGCCGATCGGAATGTCGAGCAGGTCGGCGACTTCCTGATAGGTGAAGCCCTCGACCGCGACGAGCAGCAGCAGGCTGCGCTGCTCGTCGGAGAGCCGGCCGAATGCTTCGAGCGTCGCGCGCGCCGCGAATTCGCGTTCGGCGGACGGCCAGTGCGCTTCATCGTCGTCGCGAATGCGCCCAAGCAGCCACGCATAGCGCTTCGCGCTGCGTTTGCCGTCGAGAAACTGCCGGTACAGGATCGTGAAGAGCCAGCTGCGCAGCGACGCGTCGTCGCGGCGGCTCGTCCAGCGCGACAGCGCGCGCTCGAGCGTCGACTGGACGAGATCGTCGGCCGCATGGACGTCGCGGGCCAGCCAGAGTGCGAAGCGTCGCAGCCTGGGGAGGAGTTCGCGTAGTGCTTCGTCGTCGAGGGCGGTGGAGGGCATGGCCGGGCCGGTTGCCGAATGGGTCGAGATGCCACGTAGGACGCCGGTTGGCGCCGCTTATTCCACCAGCATACGAAAAAACTTTTCGTGGAATAAAGCGGCGTGGGCGGCGTCCTACGCGGGTTCGACAATGACCTGATGGTCGGGAGTCTATATATGGAGCGATCTTCTTCCTCTTCTTCGCCGCGGCGCGAGCCCGGGCGCGGGTGGTGGCGCTGGGCCGCGATCGGCGGCGCGGTGGCCGGCGTGGCTGTGGCGTTCGGGTATGTCGGCGGCTGGCTCGCGCCGGCGCGTCTGACCCCGCACCGGATCGTCGACGCGTTGCAGACGGCCGGCGGCGGCATTCACCCGGGCTTCCGGCGCAATCACGCGAAGGGCGTGTGCGTGACCGGTTACTTCGAAGGCAACGGTGCGGCGAGCGCGTATTCGGTCGCGCCGTTCTTCCAGGCGGTGCGCACGCCGGTGGTCGGGCGGTTCGCGTTGCCGGGCGGGAATCCGTATGCACCCGACAGCAGCGTGCCGATCCGCAGCCTCGCGCTGAGGCTCACCGCGCCGGACGGCGAGCAGTGGCGCACCGGGATGAACGCGATGCCCGTGTTTCCGGTCGCGACGCCGCAGGCGTTCTACGCGCAATTGATGGCGACCCGGCCGGATCCGAAGACGGGCAAGCCCGACCCGGCGAAGGTGAAGGCGTTTTTCGGCGCGCACCCGGAGACGGCCGCGTTCCTGCAGTGGATCAAAGGTGCGAAGCCGAGCGCGAGTTACGTCACCGAGAGCTATTACGGGTTGAACGCGTTCTACTTCATCGACGCGGCGGGCAAGCGTCAGGCGGTGCGGTGGCGCGTCGTGCCGGAGCAGACGGCCGGCGCCGGCGACGTCGCGACGGCGGCGGACCCGAACGTGTTGCAGCAGGACGTGACACAGCGCATCGCGGCCGGTCCGCAGAAGTGGAAGCTGCTGGTCACGCTGGCGGAGCCCGGCGACCCGGTGGACGACGCGACGAAGGTCTGGCCCGCGCAGCGCACGACGATCGATGCGGGCACGCTCGTGCTCGACCGTGTGGAGGCGCAGGACAGTGGGCCGTGCCGCGACGTGAATTACGACCCGACGGTGCTGCCGCAGGGGATTCAGGTATCGGGGGATCCGTTGCTGCCGGCGCGGTCGGCGGCTTACGCGGATTCGTATCTGCGCAGGACGAGTGAAGAGGCCGGGGTAGCGGGCGTGGCGCGATTGAGTGGGGAGGGACGGTGATGAAGGCTTCGACGACGTTTAGCGTGCCGGCGCGGGTGCTGCACTGGGTGATGGCCGCGATGATCATCGCGATGCTGTTCATCGGGGTGGGGATGGTGGCGTCTGTCTCTGAGCGGCACGCGATTCTGGTGGCGATCCACAAGCCGCTGGGTATTGCCGTGCTGGTGCTCGTGTGCGTGCGGATCGTGGTGCGGGTTCTGTCGAAGCCGCCGGCATTGCCCGAGGATCTGCCGTGGTGGCAGAAGGTTGCCGCGCACGGGTCGCATCTCGTGCTGTATGCGCTGATGCTCGCGATGCCCCTGATCGGCTGGGCGATGCTGTCGGCCGGCGGCTACCCGGTGACGTTGGGCGGTGGTGTGCAGCTGCCGGCGCTGGTGTCGGCCGATCCGGTGACGTTTGCATGGCTCCGGGTCGCGCACAGGGTGCTGGCGTATCTGTTCTTCGCGACGTTCCTCGTGCACTTTGCCGCGGCGCTGTATCACGGGCTGATTCGACGGGACGGCGTAGTGAGGGCGATGGTGGGGCGGTGAGCGGCGGAGGATTGCGCTCGATGCGGCGGGGCGGTTCACGGGCGACCGCGGCTGTTCCCGCCGTGTCGCATATATATGACCGGAGAACAGGTTCAGAGCCCCCCGCTACCACATGTCAAAATAATTTCACAAAAGGGGTTGCGGAGACTGAAGCAGGTGCTTAGAATCACGCCTCTTTCGCGCTAACGGAAACGCAGCGCGGGGGAAAGAAGGGAAGCGGTGCTGTTGATGTCGGTTTTAACGACTCCAGCGCAAATGGAATAAAACCGCAGTCGTCGCAACGAAGTAGTTAAAAAAGTTGTTGACGGATTTAAAAAAACGGTTCATAATCTCGCTTCTCTGCTGCTGAAAACGCAGCGCTGCTGAGAAACACGAAGTTCCTCGCAGAATGCTCTTTAAAAATTAACAGCCGATAAGTGTGGGCGCTTGATGAAAGCGAGCTGAT